>NZ_JAKNUS010000004.1 GCF_023155745.1 Microbacterium kunmingense | reverse complement strand
AGCGTTACGGTGGGACACGAGAACCTCCGAGTTCGTGAAGACGTCAGATATCTCCACTAAGCCCGGAGGTTCTCCCCATTCACAATGCCCAAACCCGAACCAACCTCATGGCCCGGTACACCTAGAGCTGCTCGGGCTTGAGCTGCACCCGGCACTGCGGCTCGCGGCGAGCCTGGTGCTCGTGGTCGTCGGGGTGGCCGTTCCGGCCCTGGCGTGGGTCAACTGGATGCGCGCTGAGCGGGCGCTCCGCAACGCCCAGCCGCTCCCCGCGTCGCTGCTCGGTCCGGTGATCGCCGCCGCCGTCACGATCACGGGAGCCCTCGTGCTGCTGTCAATCCTCTTCGCATGAGCGCCCTGTTCGATCCAGGCCTGCAGCCCGAGCGCACCGAGCTCGCCTGGCGGCGCACCGCGCTGGCGTTCGGCATCGGCTCGATCGTCGCGATGCGGCTGATCCCCGCCGTCTTCGGCAGCGCCTGGTGGGTTCTCCGCGGTGGCGGGGGGCTCGTTGCCTCGGGCTGGCTGTGGCTGTCGGCCCGGCGCCGCTACGGCATCGTCAACAGCATCCTCGCTCGGGAAGGCGATCGGGGTCGGATGCCGGGGGCCGGCCTTCTGCTCGCCTTGACCCACTGCGCCGTCGGCGCGGGGCTCCTCAGCCTCGCGGTGGTCGTGGTCGTCGCGCTGGGTCGCGGCTGATGAACGGAAGGGGGTCCCCGCGAGGGTGACCCCCGCGCCCAGATCCATCGGGTCACACGCTCACAGATCGGATTCTTGAGACGGCACATCCGCCGCACCGATAATCAAGCGATATGTCTGCGTGATGGTGCTGTGAGGCGACCGGAGGGGATCATCGACCGCAGACGCCCGTACGCGTTCCGCCACCGCGGAACCGGGGACTACCGCGCCTCAGACCGGCCCAACACCTGACTGGCCACCGCCCATAAGTGCCTCGCCGCGAGTAAACCCGTGAGAAAGAACGTGTCGCGATCGATAGCCTCGGGGACACCTGCGAAAGCTCGACTCCCGCGCAAACACAGGCGAGCCTGCCCTCGCACACCCGTGAAAGACCGGGGATATGAGTTCACCCCACCGTCACCGCCATAAATCCCAGATCAGAGGTTTTTTCGGTTTCCGTTCAATGGGAGTGAGTAAAGGCGTTGCGCGTCCCGTGCGGCGCTTTTCTCGCCTGACCGGGGATTTTGATACCCGCGTTGCGGCCATTCCGTGAGGAAGATTCGGGAAGGGTCGGATTGCTCGATTCTTCCTCGGCGAGGCGCGAGGGCCTGCATCCGGTGAGACGAAAGTCCCGGTCGAGCGAAATCCAAACGCGAACCGGCGGTGGGATTCTGCCCCACGGCACGGGTGGTCCCGCCAGACCGGGCGTCAGAATGAGGCGAGGTTGGCGTGCAGGTCGCCGGGCGCGAACTCCGTGCGCAGGATCCCGCGGCGGCGCAGGATCGGCACGATCTCATCCAGCGCGCGGTGCAGGGTGACGGGGTGCAGGTCGCCGGAGAAGATGAGTCCGTCGTTGTCTGCGTCGTCGCCGAGGGCCTGGATGAGGTCGGCGAGCTCTTCGGCGGTCCCGACGGTGCCGCTGATGCCGTCGCCGATGCGGCCGAGACGTGCCTTGCCGGCCAGGATCTCGCGGAAGGGCGCGTCGGCGAAGGAGTCGAAGCGACCGCGCAGGCCCTTGATGGTTCCCTGCGAGACGTGTTCGCCGAAGATCGCCGGGTCCAGCGGTCGGTCCAGATCGAGCGTGGTGAGATCGGTTTCGAGGTCGCTGGACCATGCCTCGGCGACCGCGAGGAGAGCCGCGTCATCGGGGTTCGCGGATGCTGCGACGATGCGGTCGGCTTCTTCCGCAGAGGACGCGACGATGGGTTTGAAGACGAACATCGTTTTGATCGCGCCCGGATCGCGGCCGTGTTCGAGGGCGTTGGCACGAACGCGTTCGCGGTAGGCGCGAACGGCCTCGACGTCGAGGTTGGACAGGGCGAGCTGGATGTCCGAGTTCTGCCCGGCGAATCGGATGCCGCGTGGCGAGCCTCCCGGCGAGGCGATGACCGGGTCTGAGGAGAGGGGCTCCGCGTTCAGCGGTCCGTCGAACGACCAGTATGCGCCGCGGTGCTCGACGGCCCGGATCTTCGTGCCGTCGGCGTAGATCTGCGTCTCGGGATCGGCGATCAGTGCCCCGTCATCCCAGCTGCGCCAGAGCAGTCGCAGTGCATCGAGCCACTCCTGCGCGCGATCGTAAGCCGCATCGTGCGAGAGGCGATCCTGTCCGAAGTGGTGTGCCGACCCGACATCCGTCACCACATTCAGCCCGAGGCGCCCACCGGATAGGTGTTGCAGGGAGGCGAACTGGCGGGCAGCCGTGTACGGATGCCAGGCGGCCGGGTTGGCGGTCGGGATGACGCCGAGGTGCTCGGTGGCCGCGCAGAGGTAGGGAGCGAGCGTCCACGGATCGTGCTTCGGGCCCCCGTAGGCCTTCCGCACCCGGAGGTCGAGCGTGGCGGGGCTGATACCGACAGAGAGGGCGTCTTCGATGAGCACGAAGTCGAAACCGGCCTGCTCGAGTGTGCGGGCGCCCTCCTGGTAGAGCCCCGGTCTGCGCCAGTCGTAGTTCCACTCGTAGTACGGGCGCGCCCATCCGTGAGGGCCGAAGCCGCGGGAGAGGAACCAGCCGAAGTGCTGCTGCTTGGTCATGCAATCCCTGCGCGCTCGAGGAGATCGGCAGCCTGCACCGCGGCCAGTGCGCGGTCGAGATCCGCGATGAGATCCTCGACGTCCTCCAGGCCGATCGAGACGCGCAGAAGTCCCTGCCCGATGCCCGCGGCGACGCGCTCGTCTTCGGTGCGGTTGACGTGCGTGGTCGAGGCGGGGTGCAGCACGAGCGAGCGGACGTCGCCGAGGTGGGTCATCCGGGTGAACAGCCGCACGGAATTCGTGAATGTCTTGGCGGCATCCCTCCCGCCGCGCAGTGTGAAGGCGAACACCGAGCCCTGCCCCCGCGGCAGGTACTGCTCGGCCAGTGCTCGATAAGGGCTGGATGCGAGTCCGCTGTAGTCGACGGACTCGACAGCGGGATGTGCCCCAAGCCACTCGGCGATGCGCTTCGCGGACTCGGAATGCCGCTGCACGCGAAGCGACAGCGTCTCGATGCCCTGGAGGAGCAGGAACGCGTTGACCGGGGACGGCGACGGCCCCTGCCGCAGCGCGACGACCGACCTCGCGTACGCCGAGAAGGCTGCGCGACCGAAGCGGTCGGCGAACGTGCGCCCGTCGGGTCCGCGGTCGTCCGAAAGGTGCGGGTAGCGGCCGTCGGTCTGCGCCCAGTCGATCCTGCCGGCGTCGACGATGACACCTCCGAGTACCGTGCCGTGGCCGGCCAGGAACTTGCTCGCGGAGTGCACCACCATGTCCGCACCATGCTCGATCGGCCGCAGGAGGTAGGGGGTGGCGAGGGTGTTGTCGACGATCAACGGGATGCCGTGGCGCCGGGCGACGGTGGCGACGGCGCGGATGTCGAGGATGTCGTTCTTCGGATTCGGGATCGACTCCGCGAACAGCACTCGTGTCTCAGGGCGGATGGCCGCCTCCCACGCGGCCGGGTCGTTCGCGTCACCGACGAAAGAGGTCGCGATGCCCAGTCGGGCGAAGTTGTCGCGGAAGAGCTCGCGAGATCCTTCGTAGATGCTGTTCGACGACACGATGTGGTCGCCTGCTCCGGCGAGGGCGAGCAGAGCCGTCGAGACCGCGGCCTGGCCGCTGCCGACCAGAAGCGCACCCGCGCCGCCCTCGAGGTCGGCGATGCGCCGCTCGACGGCCGCGCTCGTGGGATTACCCGCCCGTGAATAGCTGTAGCCGTCATCCGCCTGGGCGAACCGTTCGTTGGCCTGATCGAAGTCGTCGAACACGAACCCGGCGGTCAGGTAGATCGGTGTCGCGCGCGCGCCGTGGGAGGTGTCGGGCTCCGCGCCGGCGTGAATCTGCCGGGTTGCGAACCCGAGCCCGTCAACCGGCATCGACGTTCGCTCCCTCGTCGGCGGGCGAGTTGTCCGAGGCCTGGGAGTTGAGGACGGCGAGGTGCAACGCGTGCCAGATCTGAAGCGGCGGGATCGTACGGGCAACCATGTCGGGAGACTAGTGCGACCGTCCGCTGCGGCCCTGGCCGTGGCGTCACGCGAGGAAACAGCTCGTCACACGACGTCACACTGAGTCAGGCCTCGCGCGTGCTCACGTCGACGCTGGATCAGTGACGGCCGATCGCGCGCGAAAGGTGTCGGTGCTCGTTCTCGACCCATTTCGCGTGCACGGCGACGCGGGTGTCGATCTCGGCCACGGGGAACGAGATTCCGCGCGTGGGCAAAGACGCCCCCAGTTCGACGAGGAGCGGGCGCAGCGTGTGCTCGACGGCAAGGGCATGCGCATCGCTGGCTACTGTCATGAGCGGGATCGCGACGACATCTGCAAGCCCATTCGCCGGGTACCGATCCAGGAAGGCTTTGAGCAGGCCCGTGTAGCTCGCCTTGTAGGTCGGGCTGGCGACGATCACGAGATCTGCGTCGGCAGCTCTGGCGAGCAGGTGATCGACGCGTGCGGACGGGAACCGGAACAGCTCATCCGCGACGTCGGCGAGGTCGATCGTGTCCTCGACATGACCCCCGAGCTGGTCAGCCAACGAACGAGCGAGGTCCTCAGCGATAAGCCCCGTGCGCGAGTGCGCCTGCGGATTGCCGACGAGGGCGAGAATCGACACCATCATTACCTCCTAGTGTGTGAAGCCAGGGGAAGTGAAGCGCGAAAGGGATGAACGGTCGCATCAGCGACCGGTTTATGTCCTCTCGGGTCGTCGGATTGCGCTCTGTTTCACCACTCCACGACATGGTGCGCGGCGCTTCGGACACTCGATGTATGCCGTTGCTGATCACCCCGCACGAGCTCGTCTCCGAGCTCGAGGCGGGGCGCAGCGTGCGGCTGCTGGACGTGCGGTGGCGTCTGAACCTTCCGGAGGGAAGACCCGGCTACGTCTCGGGTCATCTCCCCGGCGCCGTCTATGTCGACCTGGAGCGAGAACTGGCCGACCCCGGCCATCCGGAGATCGGGCGGTACCCCTTGCCGCGTCACGCCGACCTCCAGAACTCCGCTCGGCGCTGGGGCATCCGAGACGGCGACCTCGTCGTCGCATACGACGACAACGACGCGGTGTCGGCGGCGCGGGCGTGGTGGCTCCTGCGCCACCGAGGGCTGGATGTGCGGGTCCTCGACGGGGGCATCCGCGCGTGGGTGGCCACCGGTCTCCCGGTCGAGCGGGAGTCAGTGGACCCTCTCCTCCACCCGGCCGATCGCGGTCGGGCCCACACCGTCTGCCGCTCTTCGCGGATGGTGCCATCGATGGCGCTTCTCGCCGGAGCGGCCGCGGTGTGCGTACTCGTGTTACGCGGGACTTGCGCGCCCGCGGGGAAGGAATCATCGTCGGGACAACAGATTGCCACCCGATCACGATGGATCTTCGATGAGCGTTGTCTCCCCGGTCACTCCCCGACCTGCTGCGGTGTCGGAGCCGGCCGTGTCCGATGAGGACTGTCCCGTCGGTCTGTCATTCCGCATCGACCGCACCCGGTTCGATGAGACCTACGTGCCGCCGAGCGGCACCCGATTGACGACCAACTACGCCAATCTGGCTCGCGGCGAGCGTCGTCAGGAGAATCTGCGCAATGTCCTCGAGATGATCGACGCGCGCTTCAACGACCTTGCCGACTGGGACAATCCCGACCGCGATCGGTACACCGTCGAACTGGAGATCATCTCGGTGGGCGTTTCGCTCGCGGCCGCCGGTGACGCGGCCCGGGAGGCCGCTTCGGACACCACAGCCTTCCCGCTCATCGAAATGCTCCAGACGACGATCGTCGACCGCACGCTCGGCCGGCGGATCCCGGGCGTCGTGGGGAACAACCTCTCGTCGTACGTCCGCGACTACGACTTCAGCATCCTCCTTCCCCGCGTGAGCGGGGGAACCGCGGAAGTGACCCTGCCCGAGGACTTCGGGCAGTTGCACGGTAACCTCTTCCGCGCTTTCCTGGCGTCGGACGCCTACGCCCACGCGTTCGACACCGCTCCCGTCGTGTGCCTGAGCGTGTCCAGCACGAAGACCTATCACCGGACCGATAACCACCACCCCATCCTCGGTGTGGAGTACCGGCAGGACGAGTACTCGTTCACCGATCGCTACTTCGCCAAGATGGGCTTGGGTGTGCGCTACTTCATGCCCCCCGGAGGTGCGGCCCCGCTCGCGTTCTATTTCCGCGGCGACCTGCTGAGCGACTACGGCATCCTTCCTCTCATCGCGACGGTGAGCACGATGGAGACGTTCCAGAAGATCTACCGTCCCGAGATCTACAACGCCAATGCCACCGCGGGCTCGCGATACCGTCCCAGGCTCGAGCACACCGACTACTCGATGACGCAGATCACCTACGACAGGGACGAGCGCGCGCGCCTCGCACTCGAGCAGGGACGCTTCATTGACGACGTGCTCATCACCCCGCACGGGGAGAGGCTGCAGCGGTGGTCGGAACGGCAGTCCGCTCATCGGGGCGATCCAGAGGAAAGACGATGACGAGACCATCCCAGACGAGGCTTCTTCCCACATCCACCGCGGGCAGCCTTCCGAAGCCGTCGTGGCTCGCGCAGTCCGAGACGCTGTGGTCGCCGTGGAAGCTGACCGGCGAAGAGCTCGCCGACGGCAAGCGCGATGCGCTCCGGCTGTCGCTCGTCGATCAGCTCGAGGCCGGCCTCGACATCGTGGGTGACGGCGAGCAGACGCGGCAGCATTTCGTCACCACCTTCATCGAGAATCTCCTCGGCGTGGATTTCGAGAACCGGGCTGTGGTGCGTATTCGCGATCGCTACGACGCAGCGGTCCCGCAGGTCGTCGGCACCGTGTCGCGCGCCGCGCCGGTGTTCGTCGATGATGCCCGGTTCCTCCGCGAGCACACGAACCGTCCCATCAAATGGGCTCTGCCCGGCCCGATGACGATGGTCGACACCCTTTTCGACGCGCACTACGGCAGCAGAGAGAAGCTTGCGTGGGAATTCGCCGGAATCCTGAACGAGGAGGCAAAGGACCTCGCGGCCGCAGGGGTCGACATCGTGCAATTCGACGAGCCCGCATTCACCGTCTTCCACGAGGAGGCCAACGACTGGGGGATAGCGGCACTGGAGCGCGCCGCCGAGGGTCTTTCGTGCGAGCGAGCCGTCCACATCTGTTACGGATACGGCATCGAGGCCAACACGAACTGGAAGAAGACCCTTGGCTCGGAGTGGCGCCAGTACGAGGCGACGCTGCCGATCCTGCAGCGGTCGAGTATCGACATCCTGTCGTTGGAACGGCATAACTCCCGGGTGCCGGTCGATCTGCTGGAACTGGCCCGCGGGAAAAAGCTCATGATCGGCGCGATCGACGTCGCGACCAGCACCATCGAAACACCCGACGAGGTTGCCGCGACCCTCCGGGCGGTGCTGCCCTTCGTCGACGCGGACAAGCTCTATCCCTCCACCAACTGCGGCATGGCACCGTTGGCATCCACGGTCGCACGGGGGAAGCTCGCTGCATTGTGCGCGGGGGCGGAGATCGTCCGGTCCGAGATCACGGATGCCGCGGGCACACCGTTGGCGTCATCCGGCGCCGTGCGCTCCGACAAATGACACCGCGTCTGAACACCGGCGCACATCCGTTCGACCGCGTCGCGCGGGATCGCCTCGACCGCCCCGAGAGCCGGAAGTGGAGCCTGCACCCGGGAGCGGTCGGCGCGTGGGTCGCGGAGATGGATTTCGGCGTCGCCCCGCCCGTTTCGCAGGCCCTTCACCGAGCCGTCGATGAGGGCATACTCGGGTATCTGTCACCGCCGCTGGCCGCGGAACTGGGCGACGCGACCGCGGAGTGGATGCGAGCGGAATACGCGTGGGACATCGACCCCGAGCGGGTCCACCCCGTCTCGGATGTGATGGCAGCGCTGGGCGTCGCGGTCACCGAATATGCGCCTGCAGGATCGGCCGTGATCGTACCGACGCCCGCCTACATGCCGTTCCTGACCTACCTGCCGACCATCGGTCATCCTGTTGTCGAGGTGCCGGGCGCTGTCGTCGACGGACGATGGCAGCACGACCTCGACCGGATCGACGCGGCCTTCGCCGCGGGGGCGCGCACCCTGGTGCTGTGCAATCCCCACAACCCGACCGGCACCGTCCTCACCCGCGCAGAGCTCGGCGCGCTGGCTGAGATCGTCGATCGCCACGGTGGGCGCGTGTTCGCCGATGAGATCCATGCCCCGCTGAGGTACGAAGGGGTGCCGCACGTCCCCTACGCGTCGCTATCCGACGCGACAGCAGCCCATACGATCACCGGCACCAGCGCATCGAAGGCATGGAACCTCGCCGGTTTGAAGACCGCCCAACTGATCACGTCCAACGACGCCGACCAGGCGGCCTACCGTCGATTCGGCTTCGCCGTGCAGCATGGCGCGGCGACGCTCGGTGTGGTGGCCGCAATCGCCGCGTACCGCGAAGGTCGACCGTGGCTGGAGGAGGTGGTGCGCTACCTCGACGAGGAGCGGCAGGACCTCCATGACCTGCTCGCGGAACACCTGCCCGGTGCCCGCTATCGAATGCCCGAAGCGACCTACATAGGCTGGATCGACACGTCGGCGCTGAGCCTTCCCGGTCCGCCCGCCGCGTTCTTCCGAGAGCACGCGGGCGTCGTCCTGACCGAGGGGGCTCTGCTCGGCAAGGGGTTCGAAGACTTCGTCCGGATCGTCTTCGCGACGCCGCGGCCGGTGCTCGCCGACGCGATCCGCGCGATGGGCGGCGCAGTCGGGAGAGGAGCGGTGGGATGACCGGGGCGGACGAGCGGTGGGGCTTTGAGACCCGTCAGATCCACGCGGGGGAGATCATCGACGCCGAGGCGTTCGCTCGCATCACCCCGGTGTACCAGACAGCGGGATACCTCTTCGAGGATTTCGACGACGGGGTGGAGCGCTTCGCAGGGCGAAGCGCCCGACGGGCTTACTCGCGCAACGACAACCCCACGAACCTCGTCGCTGCGCGGCGGCTCGCCGACCTCGAAGGCGGCGTCGACGGCATCCTCGTCGCCAGCGGTCAGGCGGCCATCGCTGCCGCGCTCTTCGCGGTCGCGTCCGCCGGAGACCACATCCTCACCAAGCGGAGCCTTTACGAGGGGACCCGGGAGATGTTCCGGGGGGCACTGCGCAGGCAGGGACTCGAGTTCGAAGCGGTGGATGCTCTCGCACCGACGTCGGAGTGGCTCGAACGGATCCGCCCGAACACGAAGGCGATCTACACCGAGTCCATTCCCAATCCGCTCGGCGACGTTGTCGACCTCGAAAAGCTGGCCGACGTGTCCGCCCGCGCCGGTGTGCCTCTCGTCGTGGACAACACCGTCGCCACTCCCTACCTGTGCCGACCCCTGGAGTGGGGCGCGGATGTGGTCATTCATTCCACGTCCAAATGGCTCGCCGGCCACGGTTCGGTCATCGGCGGTGCGATCGTCGACGGTGGCCGATTCGACTGGGAAGCCCAGGCCGATCGCGACCGGGTGAAGTCGTGCCTCGCGGACCCAAAGCCAGCTTTGTCCGATATCGAACGAAGCCATCTGAAAGAGACGCCGAGTGCGGCCAGCTCCAGGGTGGGTGAACGGCCACAGCGGACGGAGGCTTTGCCAGCGGACGTTCGCCGCGGATACAACTGATCGCGGCGCTGAGTCACGGCGGTATGCCCGACGCGTCCTGGTGCCGTCTGAACCGTCACGCGAAGAGGATGCCACTGACGACGGCGTAGATCATGACGAACACCACTACCCCTTCGATGCTGTGGAGGATGATCGAGAACCAGATCGTGCGGTAGCGCCGCGCGGCCCAGCTGAAGGGGAGGCTAGTCAGAAAGATCAGCGGCAGAGCCCAGATCTTGTGAAGGTGATAGGCCGTGAAGAGAGCATTGTTCGCCAGCCAATCCCACTTACCGAATACCCCTCGCATTTTGGGCAGCAGGACTCCGCGGAAGAGTAGTTCCTCGCCGAGCACGTAGTTGAAAGCGAAGCTCACGAGCGCGACGCCGAGAATCCACCACTGTCCCTCGAACTCCGGGCTTGCGAGCTGTCGCAGTTCGGTGCCTGCTGGGGCGATCCAACCCAGGCTGTCGAAGACGGGGGTGAGCAGGTCGCCGGTCAGGGTGAGCGCGGCAAACAGGGCGGTGATCGGCAGGATTGCCCACCATGAGCGGGGAGAGCGCAGCCCGGTTCGGGGATTCCTGGGTTGTTGGGCCCAGATCCGCGGTGCGACGACGGACCAGCGCAGAGTTCCTAGTTCGCGGTGGAGGATGACGACTGCCAGAACGAACTGCCACATCATTCCCGTCACCATGAGGAGCCAATAGAGCATCCCCGGGTTCAGGTCGGTGCCGTTCCTCAAAGATGGCCACACTATCCACGCAAGTGCTGCCATCGGGATAGTGGCAGCGGCCCAGATCCCCAGCGCCTGCTGCACCGTGTATTGGCAGTCGGAGTTGCTCGCAGTGGGCGGAGGAGGTGTTTCAGCGTGCGTCGTCACGGTGTCGTCGCTTCCTCGTCGTTCACGACCTCGGCGCTGCCGGCGACGACCTGCCAGCGGCCCCGGACGATCGCCCACGAACGGCGGTAGGTCATCGTCGCCTCCGCGAAGCGCCCGCGGTCGACAACGTGAACGCGCGACCGCGACACTGTGCTTCCCTTCCCTTTCTGCTGCTCCGTCGTTCGATGCGTTTCCTCGATCTGCAGGAACCTCAGTGCTCCGGACGCGTGTGCGTGCAGATCGGCTGCGCGATCGACCACTGAACCGTCGGGCAGGCGGAAGCGCAGATCCTCGGCAAGCAGAGCGCGGAGGGCGTCGACATCGCTCGTGCGCATCGCTTCCAGCAGCGCATCCTCGGTTTCGTCGAGGCTGCGCCCGGTGACGTCTCGCGCGGGTGCGATGAGGAGGCGCCGTCGGAGAGCGAGCATCCCCGCCGCCGCGCCCACCCACGCCGCCCAGCCGAGAGCCTTGTACGCCCAGAACGCTGGATCGGGAAGTTGCGTCGCGGGTGTGACGAAGGCGGTCGACGCGAAGACGAGGACGGAATTGACCAGTGCATGGCCCCATGCAGCCGGCCACACGCTCCCGGAAAGCTCGCGCCCGGCGCCGAGGACGAGCGAGGCCACCAAGAGGTCGACCGTCGTTCCGAGCACGGTTCGCCAAGACAGGTCCCCCTGAGCGCCGTATGCGACGAGCAGTGGGAGATGCCAGGCCGCCCAGACGGCACCGACAGCGAGGGCGGTCCACCAGAACCCACGATTCCCTCGGACGCGGGTCCAGAGGAATCCCCGCCAGCCGAACTCCTCACCTGTTGCGGAGAGGAAGGCGAGCAGCGCCACGGGGAGAACAAGCAAAGCGGTTTCGCCGAGGGCGGGATCGGGTGACCACGAGACGACGCCCACCGCGACGCCCACAACGATCTGCGCCGCGGCGACAACGAGGATGGCGGCCGTGGTGAGCCCGATGACAATCCAGGTGCGTGCCCCGCCGAAGGGTGAGGCGCGCCACAAGCTTCGTAGGGCTCGGCTGCCGCGCACGGGTCTGACCGCAAGAATGACCGCAAGTGCGGGAATCCACTGCGCAAGAGGCGTGGCAACCCCCAGGTAGTCGGCATCGACGCCGAGCAGCGCCGGGAGGCACAGCAGCAGGACAGCGCTGAAGGTGATGGTGAGGAACGTGCGCGCTTGTCGTGAGCGGGTCACTCGCGGGCTCACCCTCGCGCGTCCCGGGAGGTTCGGGCTGCCGCGAGGTCTCGCGCCGCGACCAGTGGAGTGTCCTTCCATCGGACCGCGACGGCGATGACCCCTGCGAGGAGTGCGAGCTCGATGCCGCTGGCAACGAGGTAGTAGCTCCACTCGCCGATCGCAGCGCCGATGATCGTGAGGGCGAACACTGCCGCGACCACGATTTGCATCAACCGATTGACCGTGCGCGGGATCAGTACCGACGCGGCGATCATCAGTGAGGGCACTGCGACGTACAGAACGATGCCCAACATGAAGGCTTCGTTGATGGTGAATACGAAAGCGCGTCCTGCCTCGATCTGCTCTCGGAGGTCAGCGCGGTAGAACGCGAAGATGTCGACGAACGCGACGAGGAACATGACGCTCGTCCAGAGCGCGGCGAGCCGGACTCTCGGGTCGAGCGGCCGGAACGGGGAAGAAGGATCGACGATCATGCGGGCTCCCAGCGATAAAACTTACACATGTAAGACTTGCCGCCCGATCCTACTCTTACGACCGTAAGTTACGCAAAGATGTCACAGTGAGCCGACGAGGGACCCTGACAAGGGAACGCGTGATCGCCGCGGCGGCTGCCGTCGCCGACCGGTCCGGTCTCGCTGGTGTCTCGATGCGCAGCGTGGGCGGCGAGCTCGGAGTCGAGGGCATGTCGCTCTATCACCACGTATCGAGCAAAGACGCTCTCCTCGACGCGCTCGCCGAATGGGCCATCGCCAAGATCGATCTTCCTCCGCCAGATGCGCCATGGCGAGAGGCAATGGAAACGCGCGCTCGATCCGCCCGCGCCGTATTCGTCGCACACCCGTGGTCGATCGCGATGATCGAATCACGGCCTGCGCCGAGCGCGGCCCTGCTGACTCATCACGACAGGGTCCTCGGATGGCTCTTCGCCGCCGGCTTCACCGCTCCACTGGCGACGCTCGCTTTTTCAACCGTGGACGCCTTCGTTTACGGCTTTGCGCTCAGTGAGACCAATCTCCCGTTCCAGCCCAACCCGGGCGCAGAAGCTGACTTCGCGGCAACCGTCTCACCCGACCCGGGCGCCTACCCGAACCTCTCACGTTCGCTGACCGAACTGCTGAACAGCGGCGACTACACCTATCCGAGCGAATTCGACAACGGCCTCACCCTCATCCTCGACGCCATCCAGGCTCAGCTCGACGCCACCCGAGTCGCATAGGACCGCCGGAGGGAGTGTCGCCGCGGCGTTCGCGGGGTGAACCGGTGACGGGGATAACGACCCACCCGTCTCCCGCGTCTGTGCTGGACTGGTGTCAGGGTGCGCGGGTGGAGGCGCCGGGCAGAGAGGCTTTGGGCCGAAGGTGTTTCGACGATCGCACCGCGCTGTCTGGCTTGGATTCGCGACGTCAACCCCGACCACTTCAGATACCTTCTCGGTCCGCAGGACCAGGTGATCTATCACGGCCTGGAAGCTGGGGTCTTCCCCTGGGAGGTCGGCCGGTACGCGACGTTCCCCGGCATGATCGGCACATCCAAAATGATGATTGCCGTCGGTGTCATCAACGCGACCGATCCCGATCAGGCTGCGCTTGACGCGCACGATCTCGCGCGGATCAAGGACGTTCGTGGCCCCGCGAGATAACTTCTCCTCTGACGTGGCTCGCGCCATCGCCGCCGGCACCTCCGAGTCTCTGCGCCCACACGCCACGCTCGATGACGTCATCGGGGTCGCTCTGAGCCATCCCGGGCGCGTGCCTCGAGCCGAGGTCGAGGAGGGCCTGGCCTGGGCCGGCCAGGCATCAGACTGGAAGGAGCTGCGCCCCCTCTACCAACCGCGGTACCGAGGTCACTGGATGTCGAACGCTGTCGAGATCCTCTCGTCGGCGATGGCCATCTTCTCCTTGTGCGGAGGAAACGTGGAGCCCGCGATCGTGAACAGCGTCAATATGGGGCGCGATACGGACTGCCGCGCCTACATCGCAGGCGGATGGTCGGCCGGTCTTCGAGGAATCGAGGACCTGCCCGCGCGATGGCTCGACACGGTCACTGAGCAGGGCATAGCCGACAAATACACCGTCTCTAAGCGCACACCCCTTGAGAGCGCTCGGGGCTTGTATGAAGCAGTGATCGCGAGTGTGCAAGATTCACGACAGCGGATTCAGGACCTCGGCCCTCACGGGCCTTCAACTTC
Organism: Microbacterium kunmingense; assembly: GCF_023155745.1. Classification (GTDB taxonomy): domain Bacteria; phylum Actinomycetota; class Actinomycetes; order Actinomycetales; family Microbacteriaceae; genus Microbacterium; species Microbacterium kunmingense. The sequence continues at coordinate 292,874 of NZ_JAKNUS010000004.1, read as the reverse complement.
TTTTGGAACCGCCGAGAAAGAATCCGTTGCAATTTGACCCACCGGGCACATCAGCGAAACCTAGCGATCCGCAGAAACACGGGCCTGGACGATCCTGTACACCCGCGAAAGACCGTGGGCTATGAGTTCAAATCCCACCGTCACCGCCATCGTCGAAGCCCCGCGAACCCATTTGAACACTGGGATCGCCGGGCTTTCGCTTTTCCGCATCGGTGCTCGCAGTGGAATCCGCGAGTAGCAGACAAGGGGGAGCGATAGCCCCGATCACGGATCGATCCAGCGACGCAAGTGTCGCTGGATCGCGTCGGAGACCTCGCCCGGCGCCTCGAGTGGAACGAAGTGGCCCGAAGCGACCGGGCGCAGCTCGACGTCGGTGAACCAGGCCCCGAGCTCATCCGCCCAGTCCAGCGGAAACAACGGGTCGCTCTCCTGCCACAGCATCGTCGTCGGTGTGTCGATCACGTGCGTGCCCATGTACCCGACGTTGTCGCCGATACCGGGATAGCCGGGCGTGAGAACCGCTCCGACGAATCTCCCCGGGCTCCGCTCGGAGCATGGCCTGTGCGACCCGACTTCCGATGTCGTAGCCGACCGCGATGAGGGGAACCCCCTCAGGTAGCGCGGCGAGAAGGCGCGACGCGTGGGCGTCCGCGGAGGCCGCTTTTGGCTCTATCCGCCCAGCGTATGCGTCTCCGAACCCGGCGAGAGCGGGCACCGCACAGCGAACACCGGTGAGCCGCGCGACGACGTCGTCGTAATCGGAAGGAAGCCCCGGCCAGCCGTGGAGGAGGACGACGAGTGGCTCGCTCACGGTTGCAGGCGTTCGACGGTCCACTCGGTCCCGTCGCCCGCGCGCGTGAACACGAGCCGGTCATGCAGGCGCGAAGTGCGGCCCTGCCAGAACTCGATACGGCGGGGACGCAGGCGGTAGCCGCCCCACCGCCCCGGTCGGGGCACATCGCGCCCCTCGGGGTACTCCACCTCGACCTCCGCCACCCGTGCCTCGAGCTCGGCGCGCGACCCGATGGGCTGCGACTGATGGCTCGCCGTCCCCGCCACCCGAGAGCCTTGCGGTCGTGAGGCCCAGTACGCATCGGACTCGGCATCCTCGACCGGCGAAACCTCGCCGGTGACGCTCACCTGCCTGTGCAGCGTGTACCAGGGAAAGAGAAGGGTCGCGACGGGATGCGCGGCGAGGGCCCGCCCCTTCCGTGAGGACCGATCGGTGTAGAAAACGAACCCGTCGGCGTCGATGGCGCGCAGGAGCACGGTGCGACTCGAGGGTGCGCCGTCCGCATCGACAGTGCCGAGCACCATCGCGTTGGGTTCGTAGACGCCGCGGTCCGCCGCCTCCGCGAGCCACGATGAGAACTGTGCGATCGGGTCGTGCGCGACATCCGATTCATCCAGGCTCTTGTTGCCGTAGTCGGTGTGTCGAGCGAGCGGATCGGTCACAGCACCGACGGTAACCGATCACGCAGTACCGGCGGCGCCCTTTGGCGCCATGAGCCGTGGCGCCAGCGCCGGTTTCTGTCTGCGTCCGCGAAGCCCGCGTCCGATGACGGGCGGTGCCGCTGAGCGCCGATCCCACGGATGGCTGCTATCGGACGCCGCCCGGGACCAGCTCTCGATCGAGGTGCCCCGCCCCCTCGGACAGTGGTTCGGGGACGGCGTGAAGGCCGGTCGGCTGATTGGCGGTGTACGCGAGCGGTGATCCGCAAGGGGAGGTCACACTGCCGTCACGCCCGGCCGGCCGCCGTCTCGGGCGGATCGGGGATCGGCACCACGGCGATAGGCACCCCGGGCCCGATGAAGAGAAGCGCCTCTCGCCGTTCACCCTCCCCGTCGTTGACCGTCAGCCACCCCCCGTGGTCGGCGACCGCCTGGGTGATCTCACGGGTGAGATCTTCCGGCGTCCGGCCGCCGACGCTGAAGAGCTGGCCGCCGTAGATGATGTCGATGCGTTTCATCAGATCACCCCCACCTCGTCGAGGCGAAGCTGGTCGCTCTGCGGTTCGGGGACGATGTAGAGCCCGGTCGGCGAGTTGGCCGTGTAGGCCAAAGCCTCGATCCACGCCCGGTTCACGGCCGGACGGCGGCTGCCGTAGAACTTGTAGACGATGGAGCACCGCGGGTGCACCCACACGGTCGTCCGGCCGTCGCCGATGCTGCTGTCGTCTTTCCAGGTGAAGTTGAACGCCTCGCCACGGCGCAGTTTCGCGGCGATCACCATCTGCAGGTGAAGCAGTAGACGGTCTTCGAAATCGACCTTCACGAGGCCGTCGTAGATGAACTTTCCCACCGGGCACCTCCTTCTCTCGGTGTTCGTGGGCAGGGGCGATGTCCACTCTCACCGTGCGCGGCGCACCGGCGCGCAGGCAACAGCCTTGACCGCGCCGTGCCCGCGGTGATAGCGGGCGCGCGCGGTCAAAAGTCGTCCTCCCCGAAGACCCCGTCCTCCTCGTGCAGAAGATCCGGCCACTCCGCGGCTCCAGGTTGGAGACGGTTGGCACGTCGCTCGAGTTCTTGGACGAGCTCCGGCTCCTCGATCTCCTCCACCGCTTCCGCGACCGGCGTCGAATACAGCTGGCTCGCGGGACCGATCAGGAAGTGCGCCCAGCCGCGCGCCCCGCCCTCTTCCAGGACGGGGATCGACACCACATCCGAAGAATGGGTCTCCGCCAGCGCGCGCGCGTAGCGCAGCAATGCCGTGCTCACATCGTCGGGTGTCAGAACGTAGGTGCCCGCATAGTGCAGTCGTCGCATGTCGCCTTCTCCTCAGAGACGGGTGGCGCCGGGCAGCCCCGGCACCACCCGTTCACGGCTGACGTCAGCCCGCGAGATGCTCGCGGGATGCGGCGGCCTGATCCTTCACTTCCGACGTGGCCGCGGCGGTCTGCTCCTTGACGGCCTCGACCGACTCGGCCGCCGAATCCTTCACTGCGGCGGCAGCCTCCTTGGCAGGCTCCTTCAGGTGCGCGCCGGCCTCCTTCGCCACATCGGTCACCTCGTCAACGAGCGGCTGCGCCTTGTCCTTCACGGTGTCGGCGAGCTCCTTCTCCTTCGCCGACGCGGGAACGAGGGAGGCGACGAGCAGCCCTGCGGCGAAGGCCATCAGACCCACGGCCAGCGGGTTGCCCTCGGCCTTCGCCGCAACCCGATGGGTCGCGGAGCCGACCGCGTCGCCGGCGCCGGACAAGGTGGAGCCCGCGTCATCCGCAGCTCCCATGATGCGATCACGGACCGAGCCGACCGCATCCTTCACCGCGGTCGTGCGCCGCTCCATGATCTTCGCCGGCGACACCTTGTCGGCCAGCGCGTCGACGTCGCCGCCGAGCTCCCGGCGGGTGCGCTCGATGTCGGCACGGATCGCTTCCGGTGAATCACTCATCGGTTCTCCTCATTCCTCTTCAACGTTTCGGGGATCTCCTTGAGGGTCTCCACGGTCTGCGGAGCCCCCTGCACTTTCTTCATCTCGGTGCGTCCGACCGAGAAGAGGATCAGGGCGATGACCGCCCAGATCACAGCCACGATGACGGCAGCCCAGCCGCCGCCGATGAGGAGGGACAGCGCCCACCACAGTGCGACGGACAGGAAGAAGATCGCCATCATGGCGGCGTACGCGGCGCCGCCGAGTTCACCGGCGCCCTTGGCGGTCTTGCCGGCAGATTCCTTCAGCTCGGCCTTGGCGAGAGCCACCTCCTGGCGCATCAGCGTCGAAAGGTCTCTCGTCACCTCGCCCAGCAGGTCGCCGAGCGAGGTCGTGGCGGCCTTCTGTTCAGACGGAGTAGGGACGCTCATCGCCGCCCTCCCTGATCGGCGCCGCGGCGCCGGCTGTCGACTGCGCGTAGATCGGTGTCTGCTCCGCGACCAGGACGTCTTCCTCCGCGCCACCGATCGGCGACGTCTCGAAGGTCGCGTCGGAGACCGGCGCCGCCGTCGGCGCGGCCGCGCCCGAGGCATCCGCCTTCTTCGCGTCGGCGGCGTTCGTCGCGAGGGCCCTGGTGAGCCGACCGACGACGACCCCGGCGATCGCGGCGCTCAGGATGAACACCGCGGGGCGACGCCGGGCGAAGCGCTTGACCTCGTTCAGCACGTCGGCCGGCTCGCGGCCATCGAGCCATGCGGCGGCGCTGGAGACCCGGCTGGACACCTGGCGCACCAGATCGCTGGCCAGAGAATCGGACGCCGCGCCGTCGGCCATGCTCTCGAGGTCGCCGCCGACCGTGCGAAGGCCGCCGGCGATACGCTGCTGCTGCGTACGGGCCTGCTCCTTCATCTCCTGCTGCGACTGGGCGAGCAGATCCTTGGCCTGGTACTTCGCCTCGTGGGCGACGGAGGAGACCTCGCTCCTGGCGGTGTCGACGACACCCTTGGCCTGGTCGCCTGCGGTGTGCGCCAGATCGGATGCCTCGTGCTTGGCCGTATCGACGGTGCCCGCTGAGCCCATCGACCCGCCACTGGTCGGTCCCGACACACTCGTGTCGTCGTAGTTCGACATAGCTCTTCCTTTCCGACCCGCTCGATCCGAACGGGGTGACCGCCATTCCTACGCGGGCGGATCGGAACGCAGATCCCCCTTGCCAAATCGAACGCCGATCGCTAGCCGTACGCGCGAGAGAAGAGGTGCGAGGCGGGCCGGAGAATACGACGGCGCGGCCGAACCCGCAACCCCGGAGACGGGTGTGGACTCCGCTCATTACCGTCGCGGGCATGACATCCCCGACCGATGACCGACCGAATCGCGCCGACGACCGCCGCGACCCACGGCCCACCGAAGCGCGGCCCGGGAACCCCGCGCACCTCCGCGAAGACGTGCTCGCTCGCGAACGCGAGCGCTTCGGGGGGATGAAGTTCGGATCGGCATTCTTCGGCTGGCTCACCGCGACCGGCACCGCAGTGCTGTTGACGGCGCTCGTCGCCTCGATCGCCGGCGCGGTCGGGCTGCAGACCGGCACCATCGACGACGCGGCGGACGACGCTGCGGCAAATCCCGTCGTCACCACGGTGGTCGGGGCCGTGGTCATCGGGCTGGTGCTGTTGATCGCCTACTTCGCCGGCGGGTACGTCGCGGGGCGGATGGCGCGGTTCAGTGGAGCGAAGCAGGGCATCGCCGTCTGGATCTGGGCGATCGTGGTGGCCGTCGTGGTGGCGATCATCACCGCGATCGCCGGCAGCCAGTGGGACGTCCTGGCGGCTCTCGACAGTTTCCCGCGCATCCCCGTCACACCCGAGACGGCCACGCTCACCGGCATCCTCACCGCCATCGGCGCCGCGCTCGTCGCGCTCATCGGCGCTGTCCTCGGCGGGATGGCCGGGATGCGCTTCCATCGCCGGGTCGACCGCGTCGGACTCGCCGCGAGCACGTCCGCCGCGCCGTAGGCGGCGGACCGACACCGCCACACGGAATGGCGCACATCGGGACGTCGGGGTGGAGCTACGACCATTGGAACGGCGTGCTCTACCCGCCGGGACTCGCCTCGCGCCACAGGCTGGCGCACTACGTCGCTGCGTTCGACACCGTCGAGGTCAACGCCACGTTCTACCACTGGGCGCGCGACACGACCTTCGCCGGCTGGCGCGAGCGGACCCCGCAGGGATTCCAGATGGCGGTGAAGGCTCCCCGGGGGCTCACGCACGCGCGGAAGCTGTTTCAGCCCGAGGTGTGGCTCGAGCGGATGGCCCGCGGCCTCCACGCCCTCGCCGACCGGCGTGGTCCGCTTCTGGTGCAGCTGCCGCCCGATCTCGAACGGGATGACGAGCGACTCGACTGGTTTCTCGCTCGCACTCCGACGTGGATGAGGCCGGTGGTGGAGTTCCGCCACCCGTCGTGGCATCATGACGAGGTCTTCGCCATGCTCGAGCGCCGAGGTGCGGCCTACTGCGTCATGAGCGGGGCCCGGCTGGAGTGCATCCTCCGTGCCACCGCGCCCCTGGTGTACGTGCGGCTGCACGGCCCCGACACAGGCGCCCTGTACGCGGGGTCGTACTCCGACGCCGACCTGTCGTGGTGGGCTGACCGGATCCGCGAGTGGGAAGCGCACGGCCGAGACGTGTACGCCTACTTCAACAACGACGGCGCCGGCCACGCGGTGCGCAATGCTCGAACGCTCCGGTCATTCCTCGCCTGAACCGCCCGATCGCGCAGCCTCCGTGCGCAGACGCCTGCCCTCCTCGACATCCTGGCGCTCCTTCTCGGCGGCCTTGTCGCTCTTGCGGGTGTCGCGCGGCGGCAACTGGATGTCCTCCTCGGCGGCGATGCCGCCCTGCAGCTGACGACCGCGCTCGAGTTCCGCGTCGAATTCGGCGCCGAACAGCAGGGCGAGGTTCGCGATCCACAGCCACAGCAGGAAGACGATGACCCCGGCCAGCGACCCATAGGTGCGGTCGTAATTGGAGAAGTTCGCGACGTAGAAGACGAAGCCGGCCGTGGCGAGCACCAGCACCACGATCGCGAGCAGAGCACCGAGGCTCAGCCACCGGAACTTCGGCTGCTTGGCGTTGGGGGTGGCGTAGTAGAGGATTGCCACCATCAGCACCACGATGACGGCCAGCACCGGCCACTTCGCGATCGACCACACCGTCTGGACGACCTCGCCGAGGCCGAGGGCCTCACCCACCGCCTCGGTGACCGGCCCCGAGACGACCAGGATGACCACGCACACCAGGATCAGCGCGATACCGATCACGGTGATGAGGAGCTGGCTGGGCTTGAGCTTCCAGATCGGGCGCCCCTCCTCGATCTCGTAGATGCGGTTCATCGCCCGGCTGAACGCCCCGACGTAGCCGGAGGCCGACCAGATGGCCAGGAGAAGACCCGTGATCAGCGCGAACCCCGCGGCCGGTGATCCGGCGAGCTGCTCGATCGGCCCGCGGAGCGCGTCGGCCGTGTCGCCGGGGGCGACCTGGTCGACGATCTCGAGCACCGTGCTCGCCGCGGCATCCCCCTGCCCGATCACACCGAGGAGCGAGAAGATCGCCACCAGGCCGGGGAAGATCGACAGCACCGCGTAGTAGGTGAGGGCGGCGGCGATGTCGGTGCACTGATCCGATGAGAACTCCCGCGCGGTCTTTCCGAAGACGTACTTCCACGAGCGCTTGGTCAGGTCATCGGGCGAGTCGGGTTTGCCCGGAGCTTCGGGGTCCGGCGCGCCCGCGTTCGTTCGATCGTGTTGGGCGGTGTCGCTGGTCATGAGATTCTCCCCGGCTCGTGGCTGTCGTGAGTGCAGCATTGTGGGCAGAGGCGCCCGGAACGCGGACGGGACTTGATTTCGCCCGAGCGGAGGACTAAAGCGTCCGTTCCGATCGCAGGGCGGATGCCGCGATGCCGGCGTCTAGCCCTCTCGACGGCGGCTGGCAAGGCCCGTGACCGAGATCACCTCGGGTGCGCACGATGAGAGGGTGAGCACACTGACGCGCCTCCGGGGCAAAACCGTCGTCGTGACCGGGGCGACGACCGGTGTGGGACGCGGAGTCGCGTGGGAGGCGGCGATGGCCGGTGCCAACGTCGTCGCCGCAGCTCGACGACGGAAGGAGCTGGACGACGTGGTGGCGCGCATCGCGGCGGGGGGTGGCGTCGCGATCGCCGTGCCGACCGATGTGAGCGATGCCGCTGCCGTCGACCGCCTCGCGTCCGACGCTGTCGCGCGGTTCGGGCGCATCGATGTGTGGATCAACAATGCCGGAATCGGCGCTATAGGGCCGTTCTGGGACGTACCGGTCGTCGACCATGCACGCGTGATCGAGGTCAACCTCACGGGTGTGATCGCCGGCGCGCACGCCGCGCTCCGGCAGTTCCGCACGCAGGAGGACGGCGGGGTGCTGATCAACGTCGGCTCTGTGGAGAGCAGCGTGCCGTTGGCGTATCAGGCCTCGTATGCGGCGTCGAAGGCCGGGATCACCGGCCTCGGGCGCACGCTGCGTCAGGAGCTGCGGTTGTCGGGGGAGGACCGCCGCATCCGCATCAGCACGATCCTCCCGTGGGCACTGGACACCCCCTTCTGGAACCGTGCCGGCAACCGAACCGGTCACTCGCTGCGCATGGCCGCGATGAGCAGCCCGCGACCGGTCGTGGATGCGATCGTCCGCTCCTGCACCCACCCCCGCCCGTGGCGCCCGGTGGGCGCCAAAGCGCGGTTGGCCCTGTCCGCCGCCCGCGTCGCCCCGGATGTGGTCGATCGGTTGTCGGCGAGGATCGCGGGCATCGAGGCGCGCCTCGGAGCCCCGACACCGCACACGCCGGGGGCGATCCATGAGTCGACGGGCGTGGACGCGACCGTCACCGGCGGGGTCCGCGCTCGAATGCGGCGGGAGGACGCGTCCTCGCCGCGCCGTCTCCTCGGCCGGTGAGAGGAGTCGTCATGCACACGCGATGCCAGTTCTCGATCGCGGCGCTCTGCCTCATCCTCCTGCTCGCGGGGTGCGGCCAGCCGTTGATGCCGGCCGACCCCGACGGCACGCTCGTCGACGTCCGAGGCGGCGTGCTGCACGCTGGGGTCACCCCCAACGGCGACCTGATGGATGTGTCGGGAGACGCGCCGCGCGGTGACGAGGCCGACGCGATTCGTGCCTTCGCCCAGTCGCTCGACGCCGATGTGGATTGGACAGTAGGAGCGGAGGAAACGCTCGTACGCGGCCTCGAAGACGGCACCCTCGATCTGGTGGCCGGGGGCATCACCGACAAGACACCGTGGACCGACAAGGCCGGCGTCACACGCGCCTATCGCGAGGTGGTCGACGACCAGGGGCGCACGCACATGCTCGCCATGCTCGTGCCCCTCGGCGAGAACGCCTTCCTCTCCGAGCTCGAGCGCTTCCTCTCCGCGTACGTCGAACGGGGCGACCGATGACCGGTCAGACGGTGCGATTCGGGCACACCGAGCTGCCCGAGCACCAGCGCGAGGTGCTGCGCAGAGCGATCCGGTTGGAGTGGATCTCCATCGCTTTCCTCGCCGTATCGGTGACGCTGGTGGGGCTCGTCCTCGGCAACTCCCAGGCGATGAAGGCCGCGTGGATCGAAGACCTCCTGTCGTTCCTGCCTCCGCTCGCGTTCCTCGTCGCGGTGCGGGTGAGCCGGGCGCTCCCGACCCCGAAGCATCCCTACGGCCAGCATCGCTCGGTGGGCATCGGGCACCTCGTGGCCGCGGTGGCGCTCATGACGATGGGCACCTACCTCCTCGTCGACTCGGCGATCGGCCTGATCCTCCTCGAGCACCCGACGATCGGGACGGTCGAGATCTTCGGGGCGACGATCTGGCTCGGCTGGCTCATGATCGGGGTGATGGCGCTCATCGCCCTTCCGCCGGTCTTCATAGGCCGCGCGAAGATGACGCTGGCCCAGGAACTGCACGACAAGGTGCTGTATGCCGATGCCGACATGAACAAAGCCGACTGGATGACCGCGGTCGGCTCGATCGTAGGGGTCACCGGCATCGGTCTCGGCGTCTGGTGGCTGGACGGAGCGGCCGCCATGTTCATCGCAGGCAGCATCCTTTGGGACGGGCTGCGGAACACCGGCGCGGCGGTCACCGATCTGATGGATGCCCGCGCCACGACCTTCGACGACACGGCGCCGCATCCGGTGGCGATCGCGGTCGATGACTACCTCCGAACCCTTCGCTGGGTGGATGACGCGGCCAGCCGCGTCCGCGACGAGGGTCATGTGTTCCACATCGAGGCCTTCGTCGTTCCGCGAAAGGGGCGGATGCCTTCGCTCGACACGCTGGAGGACGCGCGCACGGCGTGCATCGGCCTCGACTGGAAGGTGCAGGACATCGTGGTGGTGCCGGTGCGGGAACTCCCCGACGTCGTCGACCACCGCGGGTGACGCCTTCACGTCGCGTGAGCGGCCTCGATCTGGGCGGCGTTCGCCCGAAGGATCTCGAGCACCGTGCGCACGGCGAGGCGTTCGGCGGTGTCGGGCCGAAGCAGCGCGACGATGTCGCGCTCGGCGTCCACGCCTCGCAGCGGCTTCAGCACCACGCGACTCGGATCGATCCCGCCGGAGGTGGAGCGGGGGATCAGCGAGACGCCGAGGCCGGCCGCCACGAAAGCCTCGACCATCCGCAGATCGCTGATGCGCTGGAAGATGGTGGCTCGACGCCCCGCGGCCTCCTCGATGTCGTGCAGGATGCGCTCGAAGGGGAAGCCGATCGGCACGCCGATCCAGGGTTCATCGACGACGTCGCCGGGGGTGAGGTAGCTCCGGCCCGCCAGGCGGTGGTCGGCGGGGAGTGCGATATCGAGCGCCTCGGTCATGAGGGGAACCACCCGAAGGCCCCGACCGCCCCACGCGCGCGCACCGCGGAGCGAATGGGCGAGCACGATGTCGTAGTCGGCGGTCAGAGAGGGGAAATCGAGAAGCTCATGATCGCCGTCTGCGCACGACAGGATCAGTCCGGGGGTGCGCGACACCTGCTGGAGAACGCCGGGGAGCAGCACCTGGCCGGCCGAGGGGAAGGTGGCCAGCCGCACCTCGCCGCTGGGGTGGTTGCGGAACTCGTCCCACAGGGCCGAGGCGCGCTCGAGCGCGACCGCCACCTCACTTGCGCTCCGGGCGAGCGCGTGGCCGGCGCTCGTGAGCTGGATGCCGCGCCCGACCCGCTCGGTCAGCGGAACGCCCGCCTCGCGCTCGAGCACCTTCAGCTGCTGGGAGACCGCCGACGGCGTGCGGTGGGTGGCGGCGGCGACGGCCGTGATGCTGCCGCGCTCCGCGAGCTCGCGAAGAAGATCGAGCCTGCGAACGTCCATGAAGTAAACTTACATCGACATTGCAGAACGCTTCGCTTGTGCTGAAAGGTAGCGCGGCTCAGAATGGAGGTGTCGAGAAGAGCAACGGGGCTCGTGGTGCATCGACATCCACCCCTCTGAAAGGCCCGATCATGGTCGTCTTCTTCGCGCTCCTCATCACCACGGCCGTCGCCGCGATCGCCGGCGCCGTCACGCTCACGCTGACCGACGGCTACGGTCGCGTGCCGACCCGCACGTACGCCCGCGTCATCTGACCCTCGGGGCAGCGCTCCCGTCGGCAGGAGCGATCCTCCCCGTAGGCTTGACGACCATGGCCGCCGGCGCAGTGATGCACACCTTCGAGGTGCAGTTGGCCGATGTCGACCGAGGTGTCTACGACGAGGTGACGGTACGCGCAGCGCGGCATCCGTCCGAGACCGATGCGTACATGGTCACCCGGGTGCTGGCGTACCTGCTCGAGTACGAGGAGGGCATCGCCTTCAGCGGCGGCATCTCCTCGACCGAGGAGCCCGCCGTGCTCATCCGCGACGCCACCGGGCGCATCACGGCGTGGATCGAGGTCGGCGCGCCTGACGCCGGACGCCTTCATTTCGGAAGCAAGCTCGCCGACCGCACCACCGTGTACACCCACCGCGATCCGGCGAAGGTCCGCGCGGGCGTAGCGGGCAAGACGATTCACCGCGGCGAGGACATCGTGCTCCACAGCTTCGACCCGGGCTTCATCGATGACGCCGTTGCTGCCCTGGCGCGGCGCAACACCGTGACGCTGTCGGTGACCGAGCGGCAGCTCTATCTCGACCTGAACGGCACGGCTCTCAGCTCGGCGATCCGCGACGAGCCGCTCGTATGAGCCGGCATGGGACTGATCAGCGTCAGCGCTGGAAGTGCCCGACGAACCGGTTCTGCTCGATGACGGCGTCGGCGTAGTCGCGCAGGAACTCCTCGCGGCTGGGGGTGCCGGTCACCTCGCGGTCGAGCGCGTACACCCAGAAGTAGTAGTGGTGGCGGCCGTGCCCCGCGGGCGGCTGCGGTCCGTACCATCCGGTCTTGCCCGCACCGTTCGGTCCGGAGGTCGCGGCGGCGGTGTCGACCACCTGATCCACCGGCGGGAGCCCGTAGAGAACCCAGTGCGTGAACCCGTCCGGCAGCGGAGCGTCGGGATCATGCGCGATCACGACCAGCTCGCGGGTGCCCTCGGGGACCCCGCTGACCTCCAGGCGGGGTGCGTCGTTGCCGCCGTCGGCCGAGAAGCTCTCGGGGATGTCGCCGAGGTCGGTGATGTCAGGACTCGAGATGGTCAGCGTGTCGATGCGCATGAATACATCCTGCCCCCGGACGGATGCTGCGGGCGCGGCGATCCGCGATCGTCTGCGGGTTCTCCCAGGCGGCGCAGACGGATCACTCGGGATTTGAGGATGGCGCCCGTCGCCTGCTCCGCGAGAGGATGGCGGTACCCCGGAGGCCGTGCACCCCTCGCTGACGCGCGCCCCGGCCCACGAGAGAGGACACCCGATGGTCGAGTTCCGGTACGGGCCGGTGGAGCTGTACCTGGTCGGCTTCGACAGCGATCGGCCCCACCCCGATGCGGTGGCGGCGCTGCGCGAGATCATCGAGTCGGGCGTGGTGCGCCTCCTCGACCTGGTGGTCCTGCGGAAGTCGGCGGAGGGTGACATCGAGATGATCGAGGTCGAGGAGCAGAACGCCCTCGGCATCGAGGGCATCGAGCTCTTCGCCGCGGGGCTGACCGCCTCGGAAGACATCGACGAGCTCGCCGAGCTCATCGACCCCGGCACCTCGGCGGTGCTGGTCGCCCTCGAGATGACGTACGTGCGCGCTCTCGCGGAGAAGGTCGCGCAGAGCGGCGGCACCGTGCTGACGGCCGAGCGCATCCCCGCCCCGGTCGTCAACGCCGTGGCCGACATGATCGACGCAGAGGAGAACTGACATGCCGTTCCGACGCATGGGACGCCCGGGCCTGCTGGGCCTCGCCGCCCGCACCGCCGTGGTCGCGGGAACCGCATCGGCCGTGAGCGGTGCGGTGCAGGGGTCGCGCGAGCGCAAGGCGCAGTCGCAGTACGAGCAGGAGCAGTACCAGGCCGCCCAGCAGCAGGCCCAGCTCGGCGCGGCGGCTCAGGCGGCGGTCGCCGCACAGATGCCGCAGGCCGCGCCCGCGGCATCCGCTCCCGCCGCCTCTTCGCCGGGCGCCGGGGCAGGCGACGACATGATCGCGCGCCTGCAGCAGCTCGCCGCCCTGAAGCAGAGCGGCGTGCTGACGGACGAGGAGTTCACCGCCGCGAAGGCGAAGCTGCTGGGCTGACGCGCGCCGCGCTCCGCGCTCCGCGCGGCGTGGGTCGCGCTCGACACGCGACCCACCGCCCGCGAGAATGCAACGGGGCGCCGAGAGTGGGGGTGAACCCCGGATTCTCGGCGCGCAGATGCACTCTCGCGGAGGCCGAGGCCGAGGCGGAGGCGGAGGCGGAGGCCGGCGGGGCTGACGCGGGACAGGTGAGGGACGGACGAGGGAAGGGACGACGATGTCGGAAGTGATTGCCGTCGGAGTGACGGACGCACCCGTGACCGACCGCGCGGTGGCGTGGGCGGCGTCGCGCGCGCGCGACCGGAGACAGCGGCTGAGGCTCATCTCGATCCTCGGCGGTGCGGTGGGGGTCGTCGGCGAGGATGCCCTCGCCCAGAGCTTCCTCGCCGCGATGCGGGAGCGGTCCGAGACGATCGCCGCCCGGCTTCGCGCCGACGGCCTCGAGGTAGAGGTCATCGTCGAACGGGGCAACCCGACCGAGAAGCTCATCGCGGCCGCCGAGGGCGCCGCGCTGCTCGTGATCGGCAGCGACCATCGAGGCCCCGGCGCCGGCGCGACGCGGGGCCCGCACGGCTTCCGCATCGTCTCGACGGCGTCCTGCCCCGTGGTCGTCGTGCCCGACGTCGAGCTCGGTGAGCGTCGGGGCGTGGTGGTCGGCGTCGACGGATCCGAGACCTCGGAGCACGCGGTCGCCTGGGCCGCGGCCGAGGCCGACCGACTGGGTGAGCCGCTCATCGCCGTGGGCGCCTGGCTGCCGCTTCCGGCGCCGCGCAACCACGGCCGGTACCCCGAGCAGTATCTGCAGAACATGCAAGCCCTCACCGAGGAGACGGTGTCGATCGCCCTGGCGGGTCTGCGCAGTCGCTACCCCGACCTCGAGATCGTCGCGCGCGCGGAGCGCGGCTATCCCGCCGAGCTGATCAACCGTCACGCCGCCACGGCGCGGCTCGTCGTGGTCGGGACCCACGGCCGGGGCGCGTTCCGCCGTTTCGTGCTGGGCTCGGTCAGCTACGACGTGCTCGCCCACCTTGCGACGGTGACCGCCGCCGTGCGCTGACCCGCGGCTCGCCCCGCCCGGGCGCACGCACCGCCCTAGCCGTCCACAGCCCGACACGCCAGACCTCGCATCGGGCGCGTGGAATACGTACGGTCGAAGGATGGCGCGCGACGAGTACCGGCCGGAGGAGCTCTACACCGGCCCCATCGACCTCCCCCTGCTGCAAGAACTCGACACCGACTCCGACACCTCCGAGCCCGATACGCCGGAGATCAGCTACGACGAGCAGCGGTACCCCGCCCGCCCGCGGCGGCTGCGGCCCCGCGACAATCTCCGCGGCGGCGGACGCGTCCGCCGGGTCGCCACCGACCCCCGCACCGCGAACGGTACGAACCCCTCGTACGTCGAGTGGCTGGTGCGCCAGTCGATGCTGAAGGATGCCGACGTGCTGGCCCGGCAGGTGTCGGGGCAGCCGTCGATGTGGCGGAACCCCTACGCCCGCCCCGATGCGCGGCGCGCGATCGCGACCAGCGATGTGTGGTTCACCGCCTACCCGATCTCGCTCATCACCCGGCCCGGGCAGTCCTTCCTCGCGGCCCTGGGCGACGACGCCCTGTGGTCGGCGTTCGAGCGCGTGGGCATCACCGCCATCCACACCGGTCCGGTCAAGCGCGCCGGCGGCATCGCGGGGTGGCTCGAGACCCCGAGCGTCGACGGCCACTTCGACCGCATCAGCACCGCGATCGACTCGGCCTTCGGCACGGAGGACGAATTCCGCGCGCTGTGCGATGTCGCCGACACCCACGGCGGCAGCATCATCGACGACATCGTGCCCGGTCACACCGGCAAGGGCGCCGACTTCCGCCTCGCCGAGATGGGGTTCAAGGACTACCCCGGGATCTACCACATGGTCGAGATCCTCGAAGAGGACTGGGCGCTCCTCCCCGACGTTCCGGACGATGTCGACAGCGTCAACCTCGACCCCGCGACCGAGCACGAGCTCGCCGAGCGCGGCTACATCATCGGCGCGCTCCAGCGCGTCATCTTCTACACCCCGGGCGTGAAGGAGACGAACTGGAGCGCCACGGCGCCCGTGCTCGGGCCCGACGGCGTCACCCGCCGCTGGGTGTACCTGCACTACTTCAAGCAGGGGCAGCCCTCCATCAACTGGCTCGACCCGACCTTCGCCGGCATGCGCCTCGTCATCGGCGACGCGCTGCACTCCCTCGGCGAGCTCGGCACGAGCGCGCTGCGCCTGGACGCCAACGGCTTCCTCGGGGTGGAGAAGAGCACCGAGGGGCTTCCGGCGTGGTCGGAGGGTCACCCGCTCTCGCACGCGGCGAACCACATCATCGCCGGCATGGTGCGAAAGGTCGGCGGATTCACCTTCCAGGAGCTGAACCTCACCATCGAAGACATCCGCGACACCGGCGCCGTCGGCGCCGACCTGTCGTACGACTTCATCGGACGCCCCGGGTACCACCACGCCCTGGCGACCGGTCGCACCGACTTCCTCCGCCTCGCGCTCACCTCCTCCCTCGAGCTGGGCGTGCAGCCGGTGCAGCTCGTGCACGGCCTGCAGAACCACGACGAACTCACCTACGAGCTCGTCCACTGGGCGACCCGTCACGCCGACGACGAGTACCGGTTCCGCGGCCGCGAGATCACCGGCAGCGAGCTCGCCGAGGTGGTGCGCGCAGAGCTCACCGAGAGCCTCACCGGCACCGCGGACTTCAACCGCGTGTTCACCCAGAACGGCATCGCGTGCACGACGACGTCGCTGATCGCCGCGGCCCGCGGCGCCGCACGGCTCGACGAGATCACCGACGCCGACGTCCCGGCCATCCGTGACGCCCACCTGCTCCTGTGCGCCTACAACGCCTGGCAGCCCGGGGTCTTCGCCCTGTCGGGTTGGGATCTCGTCGGGATGCTGACGGTTCCGGCCGCCGAGGTCGCCGACCTCATCGCCACGGGCGACACCCGCTGGATCGAGCGCGGCGCGCACGACCTGCTCGACGTCGACCCGAAGGCCACCCGGTCGGCGGCGGGCATGCCGCGCGGGCGGTCGCTCTACGGCTCGCTTCCGTCGCAGTTCACCGACGAGGAGTCGTTCGCCTCGCGCCTGTCGCAGATCATCGACCTGCGGCGCCGGCACGGCATCGCCACCGCGACGCAGGTCGATGTTCCCGAGGTCGCCCACCACGGCATGCTCGTGCTCGTGCACCGACTCGACGACGGGGCGAACGATCCCGACGCGCCGCTCCAGGTCACGGTGCTCAACTTCGCCGGCGAACCGGTCGAGGGAACGGTCCGCTCGAAGCAGCTCGCGCGGCGGTCGGAAGTGCGTGACGCCGCCTCCGGCGAGGTCATCGGTCACGTTGACGATCTGCAGAGCTTCACGGTGTCGCTCCCCGCCTACGGCGCGACGTTCCTCCTGCTCGAGCCGGGAGAGCCCGACGAGGACGAGGATCTGATCGGATGACGCGGGCGGGCGCTCAGCCCGCGAGGGCGGCGTCGATCCCCGCGAGCGGCACGGGGAGCCAGGTGGGGCGGTTGCGCGCCTCGTAGATCGATTCGTACACCGCCTTGTCGAGCACGAGGGCGCGGAGGATCACCGAATCCAACCCCACCGACCCGTCGGCGCCGGCGTAGGCCTCGACGAACGCCGCGCGGCAGGCGGCGGCCCACGCCGCGGCATCCGATGCTCCTCCGACCGCACCCGCGTAGTCGAACGAGCGCAGCATGCCCGCCACGTCGCGCAGGGGCAGGTCGGGCACGGCGCGCTCGTGCATGGGCCGCAGGGGCTCGCCCTCGAAGTCGACGATGCGCCATCCGGCGTCGGGGACGGCGAGCACCTGCCCGAGGTGCAGGTCGCCGTGGATCCGCTGCAGCCGCGGCCACGGGCGCGCGAGCGCGGCTTCGTAGACCGCCTCGATCGCGGCGGCACGATCGGCGACGGCGGGCACCTCGGCGACGGCGAGCATGAGCCGTCGACGCCACGTGACCTCGGCGGCGGCGACCGCCTCCGCGCCCCCGTCGGCGGTGCCGAGCGTCCGCCCGAGCGCGCCGTGCACGCCCGCGACGGCGAGTCCGAGGTCGCGGGCGGCGTCGGTGAAGTCACGTCCCTCGCGCGCCGCCTCCAGGGCGATGGCCCATCCGTCGCGGACGCCGGGGAGGAACTCCTGCGCGAAGCCGAGCGTGCCGCGTGCGACCCCGCCCTCAAGTCCGCTGTCGGGCCATTCGGCGTCGAGACTGCCGAAGAACTTCGGGACGAACGGCGAACCGGCGGCGCTCAGGGCGCGCTGCACCGTGACATCCGGATTCTCCCCGTCGTGCAGGGTGCGGAACAGCTTCAGGATGATGGTGGGCTGACCGTCCTCGTCGAAGACGATCGACGTGTTCGACTGCTCCCCGGTGAGCACGCGGCTGCCGGTGACGCGGCTGACATCGACCCCCATGGCCTCGAGGGTGGCGATCGCGAAGGGCGGATGCTGCGCCGCGTCGATCTCGCAGCCCTCGGCCGTCCTGGAGATCAGGGCGGGAGTGTCGGGGGCCGTCGGCACGCTGGAGACCGGCACGTGGTAGAGCACCGGCCGCGCGCCGGCGTCATCCATCAGCAGGTAACGGGTCGCGTGGGGCGCGGGCTGGGTGTCGAGGAGCCGGAAGCGGGGCTCATGGCTCTTTCCCGCATACCAGCGCTGCTGCGCCACCCATCCGCCGAGTTCGTCTGCATGAGGCACCGTTCCACCTTGGCGTGCGCGGGCACCCCGGGTAAAGCACTGGACGCAGCTTGCCAGGAGGCGTAAAGGATCAGGCGTTGCGTGCTGGGTCGGGGAGGCGCACGGCCGAGCCGGAGACGACGATCCCGCCGGTTGCGGGGATGTGGACGGTCAGCACGCTCGGGCGTCCGACGTGCTCGCCCTGCGAGATGCGGATGCGACGCGGGGGCGTCACCGCCCGTGTCTCGCGGAGGTACCCGCCGAGGGCGGCCGCGCCGGCTCCCGTCGCCGGGTCTTCGGTGATCTCGCCCACGGGGAAGACGTTGCGCGCATGCCAACGGTCACCGCCCTCGGCCCACGCGATGATGATCGTTGCCGGCCACCCCTCGTCGTCCATGAGCGCGCGCGCCGCCTCGGGAGCGAACGTGATCCGATCGAGCGCCTCCCGTGAGCGGACCACGAGGAGCGGATGTCGGTTGCCGGCGTATGCCACGGCCGGCGGGAACGCGGGGTCGAGGAACTGCTCCAGGCGGCCCGGCGCATCGCCGAGGGCGAGGCCGATCGGGCCCTCCTCATCTGCGGGACCGGGCTGGGCGTGGCGATCTCGGCGAACAAGGTCCCGGGGGTGCGGGCCGTCACCGCGCACGACAGCTACTCGGTCGAACGATCCGTGCTGAGCAATAACGCGCAGGTGCTGACGATGGGGCAGCGCGTCATCGGACTGGAGCTCGCTAAGCGTCTGGTGGGCGAGTGGCTGGATTACCGTTTCGACCCGTCATCCGCCTCGGCGACGAAAGTCGCCGCGATCGACGCCTACGACCGAGAGGTGAGCGCATGAGCCGCATCGCGATCGTCGGCAGCGGCTACATGGGGGGAGGGATGGCGCAGGTGTTCGCCCTCGGCGGCCACGACGTCGTGATCTCCGATGTGACGGCCGAGATCGCCGCGGCCAACCTCGAGCGCATCCGCACCGAGACAACCCAGTTCGAGGAGCAGGGTCTCTTCGCTCCCGGCGCGACCGACACGATCACCTCGCGCATCACGGCTGCCGAGAGCATCGAGGCGGCCGTCGCGGACGCCGACGTCGTCGAGGAGGCGGTGCCCGAGCGCATCGAGATCAAGCACGAGACGCTCCGGCGCATCTCGGCTGCCGCTCCGATGTCGGCGGTCATCGGCAGCAACACCTCGACCATCTCCATCGCCGCTCTCGCCGAGGCGGTCATCCGCCCCGAGCGGTTCCTCGGCGTGCACTTCTCCAACCCCGCGCCGTTCGTGCCCGGGGTCGAGATCATCCCTCACACGGGGACCGACGAGGCGACGATCCAGGCGGCGGAGGAGCTGATCGCCGGGTCGGGCAAGGTGCCGGCCCGCGTGAAGGATGTCACGGGGTTCGTCCTGAACCGCCTGCAGTACGCCCTCTTCCACGAGGCGACGCAGCTGGTCGAGGAGGGGGTGGCCACGCCAGAGGACATCGACGCCGTCGTCCGGTCGACCTTCGGGTTCCGCCTGCCGTTCTTCGGGCCCTTCGCGATCGCCGACATGGCGGGACTCGACGTCTACGCATTCTGTTACGCATCGCTCCAGGGAACCTTCCCGGAGCGGTTCGCGACCCCGGCGGTCCTCGCCGAGCGCGTCGCTGCTGGAGAGCTCGGCACGAAGACCGGTTCGGGGTTCCGTGACATCGCGCCGGAGCGGATCGCCGAGCTCGTCGCGTATCGCAACCGGGCGTACGCCAAGATGGCCCAGCTTCTCGACGAGCTGGGGCCGTCTCCGTTCGACGCGGTGTGACGCTCGCACGGTGATCGGCGCAGCGTCGGTCGCCGTGCGCGCGATCAACCGCGCGAGGGCCGATCACCGAGCGTGGGACGCGCTTGCGGCGTGGGGCTCGGCGATCGGGGTGGCTCAGGTGCCTGCCGGTACGAGTTCGGCGAGCAGGGTCTCGATGCGACCCCGGATGTCGTCGCGAATGCGGCGGACGGCGTCGATCCCCTGACCGGCGGGGTCTTCCAGCTCCCAGTCCTCGTAGCGCTTGCCGGGGAAGATCGGGCACGCGTCCCCGCATCCCATCGTGATGACGACGTCGGATTCCTTGACGGCCTCCACGGTCAGCACCTTGGGCTGCTGGCCCGCGATGTCGATCCCCTCCTCGGCCATCGCCTCGACGGCCACGGGGTTGATCTGGTCCTTCGGTGCCGAGCCCGCGGAAAGGACCTCGACGCGGTCGCCTCCCAGCTCGCGGAGGAACCCGGCCGCCATCTGCGACCTCCCGGCGTTGTGGACGCAGACGAACAGGACGGTGGGCTTGTCGGACATCCGGTCCTCCCTTTCTCGGCGGATGAGAAAAGCATAGACCGCTATCTATCGATCGTCTACTCAGGCGCCTCAGCGAGATCGGCGAGCAGCCCGCGCACACGCGCCTCGATGTCATCCCGGATGCGACGGACCGTCGCGGCGGGCTTGCCGACCGGATCTTCGATCTCCCAGTCGAGGTACCGACGTCCGGGGTAGACGGGACACGCGTCGCCGCATCCCATCGTGATCACCCAGTCCGCGGCGCGCACCGCCTCGTCGCTCAGAGGCTTCGGAAACTCCCCGCCGAGCGGCACGCCGATCTCGTCGAGGGCGTGGACGATCGAGGAGCGCACATCCGCCGCGGGCGCGGATCCTGCCGTCCGGACGATGACCCGGTCGCCGGCGAGCTGCCGAAGGATTCCTGCCGCGATCTGCGAACGACCGGCGTTCTGAACGCACACGAACAGCACGGACGGTCGATCGGGTGCGCGGCCCTCGATGCGGGAGAGGTCGTCGAGACGGGATGCCGCGAACGAGGCCGTTCGCGACACCTCGAGGGCGGGCCTCCCGGCCGCGGTGAGCATCCGGTGACTGTCGGACACATAGCGGGCGATCGTCTCGGGGTTGAACACCCCGCGGTAGCGCGCGGTCAGGTCGTCGATGACGCGCGAGAGGTCGACCTCGCTTCCGGTCGGCGGGGGGCCGAGGAGGGTCGTCACGCGCTCCTCGTGCGCCGGGTCGAGGGAGTACCAGACCCGCCTGCCGTCCTTCTCGCGCTGCACGATGCCCTCGGCGTGGAGCGCGGACATGTGGTGGCTGACCGTGGGCTGGCGGAGCCCGAGCGCTTCGGCGACGCGCCCCACGAGCACCCGCCCGTCGGCGCTGTCGCGCATCATCCGCACGATCCGGGCACGGGTGGGATCGGCGAGGAGCGTCAGCCCCGCATCATCCGTCCCCGTACTCATAGACGGCAGTCTATGCGCCGCGGGTCTTCAGCGGCCGTTGCGGGCCGAGCGGCGCTCGAGGAACACGGTCGAGCGCCACTGGCCCGCGTGCGGGCCGTTCACCGACTGCGCGATCCGCTCGCGGGTGCCGACGACCCGGAATCCGGCGCGCTCGTGCATGCGCAGGCTTGCGGTGTTCTCGGGGAAGATGCTCGACTGCACCGTCCAGTAGCCGGCCGCGTCGGCGGCATCCAGGAATGCCCCGAGCAGAACGGCGCCGATCCCGCGGCCCCGCGCCCGGGAGTCGACGTACACCGAGTGCTCGATGACTCCCCGGTACACCTCGCGCGTCGACACGCGCGATGCGGCCACCCAGCCCATGACCTCGCCGCCCTGCTCGGCGACGAGGCGGGGATGAGCGACCTTGCCGGCGTCGAACTGCTCCCACCTCGGCACCGTGCTTTCGAACGTCGCCTCGCCCTCGGCGATGCCCTCGGCGAGGATGTGCTCCACGCGCGGCCAGTCCGCCGCGGTCATCGCTCGTACCGCGACCATCAGCAGCACGAACCCCCGAGATCGGTCGAGCACACGCCGGTCGCCGGCAGAGTGAGGGACACGGTGGTCGCGGCGGCCATATCGCCCGCGATCCACGCGACGATCGAACGGACCTGCTCGTACCCGGTGGCGAGGAGGAACGTCGGCGCCCGCCCGTAGGACTTCATCCCGGCGAGGAAGAAGCCGGGTTCGGGATGCCGCAGCTCGGCGAATCCGTGAGGTTCGACCGTGCCGCAGGTGTGGACGTTCGGGTCGATGAGGGGCGCGAGGCGTTTCGGGGCCTCGACGATGTCGTCGAGCTCGAGGCGGATCTCGCGGAGCATGTCGAGGTCGGGGCGGAATCCGGTGGCGGCGACGACGAGGTCGGTGTCGTGGTGCGCGGGCTCGCCGCGGCGGGTGCCGAAGAGGCGGATGCCGCCGTCGCGGGGCTCGACGCGGGAGATCTCGAACGAGTCGACGCGGCGGATGCGCCCGCTGTCGACGAGGGCGTCGACGCGTGAACCGAGTCGCGCGCGGTCGGTGAGCTCGTCGTCGGGGGAGGTGGTGACCCGGACGGCGGCGGCGTTTCGGATCAGCCATGTCACGCGGGTGCCGGGCTCGTCCTCGGCCAGCGCCGCCAGCGCGATGAGGGTGTTCGCCGCGGAATGTCCTGCGCCGACGACGGTGATGTCGCGCCCGGCGAGACGGGCGCGGTCGGCGCCGGCGACGTCGGGGAGGGCGTGGAGGATCCGGTCGGAGACCTCTTCGGCGCCGAGGGGCTCGAGGCCCGACGACGACAGCGGGTTGGGCGTGGTGTACGTGCCTGAAGCGTCGATGACGGCGCGTGCGGAGAGGTCGACGATCTCGCCGTCGCGCTCGAGACGGAGCAGGAACGGGGTGTCGGCGCGACCGGCGGTCCGTGTGCGGTCCATGCCCTCGCGGGTCACCGCGATCACACGTGATCCGTAGTGCACGTGCGGGGCGATCTCCTCGAGCGCCGCGAGCGGCTCGAGAAGCCGGTCGGCGAGCTCGTGGCCGGTCGGCGCCGCGTCGAGGCTCTCGGACGCCGACCAGCCGTGCCGCTCGAGCAGGCGCTGCGCCGCCGGGTCGATGAGGTGACGCCACGGGGAGAAGAGGCGGGTGTGCCCCCAGAGTCGAACACCGGATGCCGCGGCGGGGCCGGCCTCGAAGACGTCGAACGCGATGCCGCGTTCGGCCAGGTGTGCGGCGGCTGCCAGACCGATCGGGCCGGCGCCGATGATCGCGACGGGGAGTGTGGCCAGGCGCGGCGTCGTGCGCGTGCGCGGGGCGAGGTCGAGGAGTGTCATCCCGGAGCCTTCCATATCGATGAACGTCGATTCAGTATGTCGGGTCTATCGATGAGCGTCAATATCTATTACTGTCGATGTATGCCCACTGCTCTGCCCGTGATCGATTCGCCGGGTGTCGCCTGCTGCGCACCCCTGACGCGCGAGCCCCTGGCGTCGGGCGACGCCGAAGCCCTGGCGACGCAGCTGAAGGCACTCGCAGACCCCGCGCGGCTGCGCCTCCTGTCGATCGTGGCGTCCTCGCCCGACCAGGAGGCGTGCGTGTGCGACCTCATCGAACCACTGGGTCTCGCTCAGCCGACGGTCTCCCACCACCTGAAGGTGCTGACCCGGGCGGGGTTCCTCTCCCGCTCGCAGCGGGGGACGTGGGCGTACTACCGCCTCCAGCCCGACGCGCTTCCCTCGATCGCCGCGGTGCTCACGGCGCCCTGATCGGGCGGGGGCGGAGGCCCTCGAGCGCGGTCGCGAGCACCGTGTCTGCCAGTGCATCGGCGTCGAGGGCGCCGCCCGGGCGGTACCACTCGGTCAGCGAGTTCACCATGCCGAACACCAGTCGGGTCGCGACGGCGGGATCGACGTCGGGGCGCAGCATCCCCTCGTCCTGTGCGCGTGTGACGACCTCGCTCACGCGGTGGTCGAAGGCGCGCCGGCGCTCGAGCGCGGCCTGCTCGACGCGGCCGTTGCCGCGGACGCGCAGCAGCAGCGTCACCTCCGGCAGCTTCTCCACGAGAACGCGCACCGCGCCCCGGAGGACCCGTTCGAGCTGCGCACCGGCGTCGTCGGACGGCTCGTCGAAGACCCCCTCGAGCGCGGTGAGGGCATCGTCGAGGGCGAGACCGAGCAGCTCCTCCTTCGAGGAGAAGTGGTGGTACAGCGCGGACTTCGTCACGCCCAGCCGGTCGGCGAGATCGGCCACCGAGGTGGCGTCGTACCCCTTCTCGATGAAGAGGGCGACGGCGACGGCGAGCACGTGCTCCCGGTCGTTCCCCGGCCGTCCCCGCCGCCCGCGCGGCACGGCGTTGGCGGGTGCGGGCTGGCTCGTCACCCGCTCACTCTGGCATCTTCTCGGTCGTTGAGCGAGCGGAGCGAGTCGAAACGCGCTCGACGACCGGGGGAGCGTTGCGGGCGGAACCGCCGCCTGACAGAATTACTGAACGATCGGTCTGCAACACGTTCGCGACGAAGCGGAAGGCCCCGGATGACCCGCTCACCCCTGCGCGTCGAGCACGCCGGCGACCGCACCGTCGTCACGCTCGACCGCCCCGAGGTGCGCAACGCCATCGACCAGGCCACCGTCGACGCCCTGCACGCCGTCTGTGACGACCTCGAGCGAAAGCCCCGCACGCTCATCCTCCTCGGCGCCGGCGGCGTCTTCGCCTCGGGCGCCGACATCGCCGAACTGCGCGACCGCCGCGCCGCCGATGCCCGCCGTGCCATCAACCAGGCGATCTTCCTGCGCATCCACGCCCTCCCCATGCCGGTGATCGCCGCGCTCGACGGCTACGCCCTGGGCGGCGGGGCCGAGCTCGCGTACGCCGCCGACCTCCGCATCGCGACGCCCGCGCTGAAGATCGGAAATCCCGAAACGGGCCTCGGCATCATCGCGGCCGCGGGAGCGACCTGGCGCCTCCCCGCGATCGTCGGCGAAGCACGGGCGGCCGAGATGCTCCTCACCGGCCGCATCCTCGACGCGGACGAAGCACTGTCGTGGGGACTCGTGTCGGCGCTGCACCCGGCAGACGGGCTGCTCGCCGCCGCGCACACACTCGCCGACCGCATCGCCCGCAACGACCCGCTCGCCACCCGGTACACCAAACAGGTGCTGCAGACCGAACCGCTCGACCAGCCCGCGCTCGTGAACGAGCTCCAGGCGGAGCTGTTCGAGAGCCCCGAGAAGATCCGACGCATGACCGCCTTCCTCGAACGGAGAGCCCGATGACGGATGCCGCAGACGCAGCGCCCCGCGACGGTTCGCCCCCTGGCCCCGGTCCCGTCGCGCCGCCCTCGCGGGTCGGCGTGCTCGGCGGAGGCCGGATGGGTGCGGGGATCGCGCACGCGTTCCTGGTCGCAGGATCCGAGGTGACCGTCGTCGAGCGCGATGCCGAGGCCGCCGAATCCGCGCGCGGTCGCATCCTCGCGAGCGTCGCCGATTCGATCCGCCGGGGGGCGACCGATCGCAGCCAGGCGGCGCTCGCCGCATCCGTCCATCTCTCCACCGACGTGAGCGACTTCGCCGGGGCGGGGCTCGTCGTCGAAGCGGTGCCCGAAGACCGCGACCTCAAGCGCGACGCGCTCGCGCGCATCGAGGCGGTCGTCGCGGGCGACACCGTGCTCGCAACGAACACCTCGTCGATCGGCCTCGCCGCCCTCGCCGACGCGTTGCGCGACCCCGCTCGCTTCCTCGGGCTGCACTTCTTCAACCCCGTGCCCGCCTCGCGCCTGGTCGAGATCGTCGTCGGCGACGCCAGCGCCGCCGGCGTGGTGGAGCGCGCACGCGGATGGGTCGAGACGCTCGGCAAGACGCCGATCGTGGTCGCCGACGCCCCCGGCTTCGCGTCCAGTCGGCTCGGCCTGGCATTGGCGCTCGAAGCGATCCGCATGGTGGAGGCCGGCGTCGCGAGCCCGGCCAACATCGACGCGGCGATGGAGCTCGGCTACCGCCACCCCGCGGGGCCCCTCCGCACCACCGACATCGTCGGACTCGACGTCCGCCTCGCCATCGCCGAAGAGCTGCACGCCACCCTCGGCGACCGCTTCGCCCCGCCCGACCTGCTGCGCCGCATGGTCGCCGACGGCCACCTCGGCCGCAAGACCGGGCGCGGCTTCTACGAATGGAGCTCCCCGTGACCGACATCCTGCCCAGTTACATCCGTGACGGCTGGTGGGTGCCGGCCGAGGATGAGGATGCCGCGGTCGTCCGCGACGCCTCGACCGGCGAGCCGGTGGTGCGCCTGAGCACCCGCGAGCTCGACGTCGCCGGGGCGCTCGAGCACGCCCGAACGGTCGGGCAGGAGAGCCTCGGCGCGCTGACGTTCCACCAGCGAGCGGTGCTGCTCAAGGAGTTCGCGCTCGTGCTGCAGGAACGCAAGGACGAGCTCTACGCTCTCTCCGAGCGCGCGGGCTCGACCCGGCGCGATTCGCTGAACGACGTCGACGGCGGCATCGGCGTGCTGTTCACCTACTCGTCGAAGGGGCGCCGCGAGCTGCCGAATGCGAAGGTCTACGTCGACGGGCCGGTCGAGCCGCTGTCGAAGGACGGATCGTTCCTCGGGCGGCACGTCTATACGCGCCTTCCCGGCGTCGCGGTGCAGATCAACGCCTTCAACTTCCCCGTGTGGGGGGCGCTGGAGAAGTTCGCCCCGGCCTTCCTCGCCGGTGTTCCCACCGTGGTCAAACCCGCCTCGCCGACGGCCTACATCGCCGAGGCGTGGGTGCGCATGCTCGTCGAGACCGGGCGACTTCCCGCCGGGTCGCTGCAGCTGGTGAGCGGGCCGGTGCCCGACCTGTTCGATGCGCTCCGGCTGGGGGATCTCGTCGGCTTCACCGGCAGCGCGACCACCGCCGCGCGCCTGCGCGCGCAGACGCCCGACGGGGTGCGGTTCACCTCCGAGACCGACTCGATCAACGCCTCGGTACTCGGCCCCGATGCCGCCCCCGGCACCCCGGAATTCGACGCGTACGTGAAGCAGCTGCTGGTCGAGATGACCACCAAGGCGGGGCAGAAGTGCACCGCGATCCGCCGCGCGATCGTCCCCACGGCGGCGGTCGACGCCCTGGTCGCGGCGCTGGGGGAGAAGATCGCCGAGCGGGTCGTCATCGGCGACCCGCGCGCCGAGGGGGTCACCATGGGGCCGGTGGTCTCGCGCGCGCAGCGCGACGAGGTGGTGCGGCAGGTGCGTGCGCTCCAAGACGCCGGGGGCCGCCTGCTCCTCGGCTCGCTCGAGGATCCGGGGGTCGTCCACGCCGACGGCTCTGTCGGGCCCGCACCCGAGGGCGCGTTCGTGGCGCCGATCCTCGTCGGGTTCGAGGATGCCACCGCGCCGGCCGTCCACGAGATCGAAGCCTTCGGACCGGTCGCGAGCGTGCTGCCCTACGCCTCCCTGGCCGAGGCCGCCGACCTCGTCGACCGCGGCGGCGGGTCGCTGGTGACCTCGGTCGCGACGAACGATCCGGATGTCGCGGTGGAGCTCATGACGCGGATCGCCGCCTTCAACGGTCGCGTCCTGTTCCTCAGCCGTGAGAACGCGCGCACCTCCACCGGGCATGGGGCTCCGGTGCCGCACCTGGTCCACGGCGGGCCGGGCCGCGCCGGCGGCGGGGAGGAGCTCGGCGGCATCCGGGCGGTGCTGCACCATATGCAGCGCACCGCGGTGCAGGGCTCGCCCGAGATGCTCACCGCCCTCACCGGTGTGTGGCACGAGGGGGCGGAGGCGCAGCCGGGCGGGGCCCATCCGTTCCGCAAGTCCCTCGCCGAGCTGCGGATCGGCGATCAGGTCGTGTCCGCGACGCGCGAGGTGGGCCTCGACGACATCGAGACCTTCGCGCGATTCACCGGCGACACCTTCTACGCCCACATGGACGAGGAGGCCGCCGCCGCCAACCCGTTCTTCCCGGGGCGCGTCGCGCACGGGTATCTCCTGGTGTCGTGGGCCGCGGGCCTCTTCGTCGACCCGGCGCCCGGCCCGGTGCTCGCCAACTACGGCCTCGAGAACCTGCGGTTCGTCACGCCGGTGTCGCCGGGCGATGAGATCCGCGTCATCCTCACCGCGAAGCAGATCACCCCCCGCGAGACCGATGAGTACGGCGAGGTGCGGTGGGACGCGGTCATCCGGAATCAACGCGACGAAACCGTCGCGACCTACGATGTGCTCACTCTGGTGGCCAAGGAGGGCGCGTCGGTGTGAGACGGATGCTGCAGCAGGACCGGGTCTTCGATGCCTTCGGGATGGAGGCGATCGTGGATGAGCCGGGGCGGGCGGTCATCCGGATGCGGGTGCGCGACGACATGACGAACGGCTTCGCCATCACCCACGGCGGCGTGGTGTTCGCCCTCGCCGACACCGCCTTCGCCGTCGCGTGCAACGAGCCCGACGGCGCCATCACCGTGTCGGTCGGCGCCGACATCGTCTTCTTCCGCTCCACGCGGCCGGGCGATGTGCTCACCGCGGAGGCGCGTCACCGCGTGACCCGGGGGAGGACCGGACTCTACGACGTCACGGTGACCGACGCCGACGGCGAGGTCGTCGCCGAGTTCCGCGGGCACGCGCGCCGCACCGATCGGCGTCTCGACGACGCCTGACGCGCGGCCACCGGCATCCCGGGTGGTTCGCCTGTCACGTTCCGCGGTCGGGCGTAGCCGATCGCGACAGGCGAGCAAGGGCAGTGTGGGCAGCTGGTTGCTGTCGGAGCGCCACCCGCCTAGAATTACTGAACGAGCGGTCTGTAAAGGAGTCGACGATGACGGACCTCACCGCCGAGGAGCAGCACTTCGACGCGCTCATCGCCGCCGATCAGCGCATCGAGCCGCGCGACTGGATGCCCGACGCCTACCGGCGCACGCTCATCCGCCAGATCTCGCAGCACGCGCACTCCGAGATCATCGGCATGCAGCCCGAGGGTGGGTGGATCACCCGGGCGCCGAGCCTGAAACGCAAGGCGATCCTGCTTGCGAAGGTGCAGGACGAGGCGGGCCACGGCCTCTACCTCTACTCCGCCGCGCAGACCCTCGGCATCACCCGCGACGAGATGACCGACCAGCTCATCGCCGGCAAGGCCAAGTACTCCTCGATCTTCAACTACCCCGCCCCCACCTGGGCGGACATGGGCGCCATCGGCTGGCTCGTCGACGGCGCGGCGATCTGCAACCAGGTGCCGCTCTGCCGCGCATCGTACGGTCCCTACGGCCGGGCGATGGTGCGCATCTGCAGGGAGGAGTCGTTCCACCAGCGGCAGGGGTTCGAGATCCTCCTCACCCTCATGCAGGGGACCGACGCGCAGCGGCAGATGGCCCAGGATGCGGTGAACCGCTGGTACTGGCCGTCGCTGATGATGTTCGGCCCGCCCGATGACGCCTCGCCCAACTCGGCGCAGTCGATGGCATGGAAGATCAAGCGGTTCTCGAACGACGATCTGCGGCAGCGCTTCATCGGGATGCTGGTGCCGCAGGCCGAGATCCTGGGTGTGACCTTGCCCGACCCCGAGCTGCGGTGGGACGAAGAGGCGCAGCGCTGGCACACCGGCGAGCTGGACTGGGACGAGTTCCGCGAGGTGCTCGCCGGGCGGGGTCCGCTCAACGCCGAGCGGCTGCGGCACCGCAAGGCCGCGCACGACGACGGTGCCTGGGTGCGGGAGGCTGCGGCGGCGTACGCGCAGAAGCGGGCGGGGGTTTCGACGCGGTCCGCCCGCTCGGCCACCGGGGAGGACGCTTCCCCCTCGACCACCCCGCCCACCGAACGCGAGGTGGCGTGATGCCGACACCGGGATCGTCCGACCGCGAGACCTGGCCCCTGTACGAGGTCTTCGTGCGCTCGGGCCGTGGCCTCAGCCACGTCCACGTCGGGTCGCTCCACGCGCCCGACCCCGAACTGGCCCTCCGCAACGCCCGCGACCTCTACACCCGCCGGGGCGAGGGCACGTCGGTCTGGGTCGTGCCCGCGGAGGCCATCACCACGAGCGACCCCGACGCGAAGGGCGCGTTCTTCGAGTCGGCGACGGGGAAGAACTTCCGGCACGCGTCGTACTACACCGCCTCCGAGGGGGTGCCGCACCTGTGACCGGTCCCCACCCGCACGTCGAGCCTCATCCGCACGTCGACGTGATTGAGCACGAGCTCGCCGCCGAGCTGCTCGGCGACGATGCGGCGCCTGCGTCGCGCGACGTCGCCGAATACGCCCTGTGGCTCGGCGATGACGCCCTCATCCTCGCGCAGCAGCTCATGCAGTGGGTGGCCCGGGCTCCCGAGCTCGAAGAGGATGTCGCGCTCGCGAACATCGCGCTCGACCAGCTCGGCCACGCCCGCTCGCTCCTCCGCTACGCCGGCACCGCCGACGGCCGAAGCGAAGACGATCTGGCGTTCTGGCGCGACGACCTGCAATTCCGCTGCGCGTGGCTCTTCTGCCAGCCGAACGGCGACTTCGCCCACACGATCGCACGCCAGCTCGTCGCCGCGACCTACCAGTTCGCCCTGTACTCCGCCCTGCAGTCGTCCGGCGACGCGACGCTCGCGGCGATCGCCGCCAAGGCGGTGAAAGAGGTCGAGTACCACCGCGACCACGCCGTGCAGTGGACCCTGCGGCTCGCGGGCGGCACGGACGAATCCCGACGCCGCATGATCGCGGCCGTCGCCGACGTGTGGCCCTTCGTCGACGAGCTCTTCCGTGACGAGCCCCTCATCGACCAGCTCGCCGGCGTCGCGGTGCGGCCGTCAACGCTGCGCGACGAGGTCGACCGGGTGCTCGACGCCGTTTTCACCGAGGCCGAGCTCGACCGCCCTGACGTCGCGCCTTCGAGCGGAGGCGGCCGCCGCGGCATCCCGTTCCCCACTCTCGGCGGGATCCTCGCCGAGATGCAGGTGCTCGCCCGTGCCCACCCGGGAGCGACCTGGTGACCGAATATGCCGCTGTCCGCGACACCGCCGGCACCCGCCCCGCGCCCGACCTCGCGACCGCCCGTCGCATCGCCGGAGCGGTGGCCGATCCCGAGGTGCCGGTGCTCACCATCGCCGACCTCGGCATCCTCCGCGACGTCGCCGTCGACGGTGACGCGGTGACCGTCACCCTCACCCCCACCTACTCGGGATGCCCCGCGGTCGACGCCATCCGCGACGATGTCGTGCTCGCCCTCACCCAGGCGGGATTCACCCGGGTCGACGTGCGCCTGACGCTCGCCCCCGCGTGGACGACCGACTGGATGAGCGAGGACGGCAAGGCCAAGCTCCGCGCCTACGGCATCGCGCCGCCCACGGGCCGGGCTGCGGTGCGCGGTCCCATCCCCGTGACGCTCGGCGTGGCGTGCCCCCGCTGCGGAACGCTCCGCACGCGCGAGGTCTCGCGCTTCGGGTCGACCGCGTGCAAGGCGCTGTACGAGTGCCAGGAGTGCGGTGAGCCGTTCGACCACTTCAAGGTGCACTGAGGAGCCGGCCCGTGACCACCGCCCGCGCGACCGACGCGGTCGCCGAGACCCTGCTCGCCAACGCCCGCGGCGGTGACGGGACGCGCCGCCGCGCGCGCTTCCACACCCTCGACGTGAGCGGGGTTCGCCGGCTCACCGACGACGCGGTCGAGGTGACCTTCGCCGTGCCGCCCGAGCTCGACGACGAGTACGCATTCCTCCCCGGCCAGCATGTCGCCCTGCGCGCACATCTCGACGGCGAGGAGGTCCGCCGGTCGTACTCGCTGTGCCGACCGCCGACCCGAGGGTCGATCAGCGTCGCGATCAAGCGCGATGCGGGCGGACGGTTCTCCACGTGGGCCCAGACCGGCCTCCGGCCGGGAGACCGCATCGACGTGATGAGCCCGCAGGGCTCGTTCACGTCGTCGCTTGCAGACCTCGACGGCGCCCACGTCGCCGGGATCGCCGCGGGGTCGGGCATCACTCCGATCATGGCGTTGGCCACCGCGGTGCTCGGGCGATCGGGGTCGTCGCGCTTCACGCTGGTGTACGCCAACCGCTCATCGACCGACGTGATGTTCCTCGACGATCTCGCCGACCTCAAGGACCGGTATCCGACGCGTCTGGCGGTGCACCACGTGTTCTCGCGCGAGGAGCGGGCAGCCCCTCTGCTGTCGGGGCGCCTCGACGACGACCGCATCCGGGGTCTGCTGTCGCACGTCGTTCTCCCCGAGACCGTCGACGAGTGGTTCCTCTGCGGACCGCTGGAGCTGGTCGAGCGGTGCCGCACGGCATTGACGGATGCCGGGGTGCCGCGCGAACACGTGCGCTTCGAGCTCTTCACGACTGGGACCGAGGGTGCTGCGGGGGTGTCCGTCGCCGCCGCCGCCGCGCCGCGCCCGCGAGCGCGTGCTCGTGCGGACGAGCCCGTGCGCCGGATCGATCTGCGGCTCGACGGACAGAGCGCGAGTGTCGCGTCGCCCGTCCACGCCCGTGAGACCGTGCTCGCCGCGGCGCTGCGGGTGCGTCCCGACGCGCCGTACTCGTGCTCGGGCGGTGTGTGCGGGACGTGTCGCGCCCGCCTCGTCGACGGCGCGGTGACGATGGACGAGAACTACGCCCTCGAGCCCGACGAGATCGCGGCGGGGTACATCCTCACGTGCCAGTCGCGGCCCACCACCGAGCGGGTGGTCGTCGACTACGACGTCTGATCGCCGTTCGTTAGTCGCCGGTGTACGCCTTCGGGCTTCTCGCCCGTGCATATGCGACGACCGAGTGGGGGGCTCGAGTGCGGGCCCCGCCCGCGGGCGCCCGGCGTGCGGGCGCCCCGCCCCCGACGTGCGGGCGCCCGGCGTGCGGGCGCCCTCCCCCGACGTGCGGGCGCCCGGCGTGCGGGCGCCCCGCCCCGACATCCCTCGTGCGGGCGCCCCGTCCCCGACATCCTTCGTGCCGGCGCCACGAGTGCGGGTGCCCGGCTGCGGGTGCCCCGCCCCCGACATCCCTTTCGTTCGTCGCATATGCACGCCTTCGTGCCCCGTGGGCGTACGTATGTGACGAACGAGCGGCAGAGGGCCCGGCGTTCGGCGAAGGATGCTGCGGCGCGGGGTCAGCTCGTCGGTGTCCGCCGACTACGCGGCAACGCACCGCCGCGCGCGCCGCGCGCGCCCGTCACTCCGCTTCGTTCGTCGCAGATGTACGCCTTCGGGCCCCACGGGTGTACGTATGTGACCAACGAGCCAGGGGCGGGTCCGCCCTCCCGCGCGGGGCGCGGCGTCAGAGGAGCTCGGCGCGGGCGCGCAGCGCCGCCGCGCCGAGCAGCGGGCCGTCCGCCGACAGCCCCGACGGCCGCACCGCGACGGGTCGGGTGCGCGGGAGCGCCGTCCACCGGGCGACAGCCGCGCCCACGAGGTCGAGGTAGTCGGGGCGCACCCGCGAGAACCCGCCGCCGATAGCGGCGACCTCCAGGTCGAGCAGCGCCGACACGCTCGCGATCGCCTGCCCCACGGCCTCGGCCGAGCGCCGCGTCGCGGCCTCGGCGACCGGATCACCCGCAGCCACCGCGGCCGCCAGCTCTTCCCCCGTCTCGCCCCGCCACCCGCGACGCTGTGCCCACGCGACGGTCGCGGGGCCTGACGCGGTCTCCTCCAGCGTCGTCCCCGCGCCGCCGCCGCCCCCCGCGCCCCCCGCGCGCCCCGCATCTTCGTCAGGGTCGACGACGTGGATCTGACCGATGTGGCCCGCGTTGCCCGTCGGCCCGGAGAGCAGCCGGCCGTCGACGATGAGACCCCCACCGACCCCGGTCGAGACCACCATTCCGAGCGAGCACGTGGCGCCGCGCGTCGCGCCGAGCCAGTGCTCGGCCAGCGCGATGCACGTCCCGTCCAGGCGCAGGGTCGTCGGGGCCTCGGCGGTGTCTTCGACGACGTCGCGCAGCGGGAAGTCCCGGATCCCGGGCATGTTGAGCGGGCTGACCGTGCCGCGGGTGAGATCGATCGGCCCCGCAGCCCCGACCCCCGCGCCGACCACCCGCGCCGGTGTCGCCGCCAGCGCGGAGGACACCAGCGATCGGATGACACGGGCCAGCGTGTCCGCCGCGACGCCGCGTCCGGTGGGTTCCCGGTGTCGCGAGCCCGGAACAACGGTTCCTGTTCCGCTCCCCGCGTCGACGGCGATGAGCGCGGCTTCCGCCTTCGTGCCGCCGAGGTCCACTGCAAGGATCACATCACCCGTCACCCGAGAAACGCTATCGCCCTGGGCATATGCTTTAGTCGCTAAAGTAAAAGCATGACCACCATCGCCCTCTTCGGTGCAACGGGCAAGACCGGTCGCCGCGTGCTCGACCGAGCGCTCGCCGCCGGTCACACCGTCCGCGCCCTCGTTCGAGACCCTCATGCCCTCCTCACGACCTCCCCGCGCCTGACCGTCGTCCCCGGCGACGTCCGCGACCCCGCCTCCGTTGCCGAGACCGTGCGTGGAGCCGACGTCGTCCTGAGCCTGTTCGGACAGGTCAAAGGCTCGCCGCCCACCCTCCAGACCGACGGCACCCGCGTGATCGTCGACGCGATGCGCGAGGCCGGCGTCCGCCGCATCGTCACCCTCTCGGGCGGCGGGCTCCGCGACGACGAGCACGATCGCCCGAAGACGGCGGACCGGGTCATCCGATTCCTCCTGAAGACGCTCTCGGGTCCCGTGCTCGCCGACGCGGAGGGGCATCTCAAGGTCCTGCAGGCATCGGGACTCGACTGGACCGTCGTGCGCGGTCCGCGCCTGACCGAGAGGCCCGGCGTCGGCAGCTACCGCGTCGGATGGGTCGGCGTGAACGCCAGCACGCAGATCAGCCGCGACGACCTCGCCGACTTCATCCTCACGCAGGTCGATGACCGCACGTTCGTCGGGACGATGCCGTTCGTGAGCGCATGAGGACGGATGACCGCGACGCGGCCATCAGCAGGGTGCTCGAGGGGATCGTGGCGGCGCGACGATTGCTGGGTGACGCCCGGCGGCGGCCGTTCGCCGCGCTGATGCTCACCAGCTCGCAGCTCGAGGCGCTCTTCCTCCTCTCGCACGCGGCTGAGCCGGTCACCCCGGGGCTCATCGCGCAGCGGCTCGGCATCACCGCCGGCGCCGTCACGCAGCTGGTCGACAGGCTTCGCGAGGCCGGTCTCGTCGAGCAGGCGCCGCATCCCCATGACGCGCGCTCCCGCGTCATCCGACTTTCATCGATCGCGCGTGCGGAGGTCGATGTCTTCGAGGGCGGGGTCATCGCCGAGATGCGCCGGCACTTCGGCGGCCTCTCCGACGCGGACATCGTGCAGCTCGGCGCGCTGCTCTCGCGCGTCGGCGACGACGTCGGCGCCGGCGTCACTCGGCCGCGCGAGCGGTGACGCGCTTGCCGGCTGACGATGCCTGCATCGCCGCCTCGAGCCACGACCACAGCCGCTCCTGGCGGCCGGTGTCGAACGTGATCGCCTCGGCACGGGTCTCACGCCGGATCTCGATGTCCACTTCAGCCACCTGGGCACCTTCTGGGACCTCTCCAGCGTCGTGTTCAACGGCACGCTCATCGTCGGGGGCCTCCTCGTCACCGCATTCTCCGTCTATATCGCCCACGACCTCGCCGCGGTCGCCGGGGCCGGAGGCCTGGACGCCGGGGCGCGATGGCGGGCCGTGCCCACGCTCTTCGTGGTGATGGGCATCATGCTCGCGGGCGTCGGTGCGGTGCCGGTCTCGCTGAGCCTGCTCGTCCACAATCTCTGCGCGATGGGGCTCGCGGCGATGTTCCTCGCCCTGGTGTTCGCCCTCATCTTCGGCTGGATCGCGGTGTTCATCCGCTTCCTCACCGCCGACCGGCCGGTCGAGGCCGACGACGCTCTGGCATGAACTCCGACGGATCGCGGGTTCGATGCATCCGTTCGACCCCCGGGGGCCGAACAACTCTGTGACGGGGTCGATGGTGTCCGCCGGGCCGCCCCGGTTCGGCGGCGGTGGAAGGGGATCGCAATGGCGAAGAAGCTGACGGAGGCCACGGTCGTCGAGTACGACCGCACCGGTGACACCGACGTGCTGCAGGTGCGCACCACCGAGCTCCGACCGCCCGGCCGCGGCGAGGTCACCGTGGAGATCATCACCGCGGGGATCAGTCACATCGACGG
The DNA here is from genome assembly GCF_023155745.1 of Microbacterium kunmingense. Classification (GTDB taxonomy): domain Bacteria; phylum Actinomycetota; class Actinomycetes; order Actinomycetales; family Microbacteriaceae; genus Microbacterium; species Microbacterium kunmingense. The sequence continues at coordinate 257,233 of NZ_JAKNUS010000004.1, read as the reverse complement.
CTTCATCCGCAGCGGACGTGAGGATGCTTTCGCCGACGACCCCTTCCCGCGGCGTTCGGGAAGCGACTTCGCCGGCACGATCGTGGCCGTCGGCGAGGACGTCCATGGCTTCACGCGGGGGATGGATGTCGTCGGGCACGTGCGCGCAGGAGCCCACGCCTCGGCGATCACGGTGCCCACGACGATGCTGGTGAAGAAGCCGCGCACCGTGTCATGGGAGGCCGCCGGTGGGCTGTTCCTCGCGGGCGCGACGGCATTGGATATCCTCGATCAGGTGCGCGTCGGCGAGGGGGACACCGTCGTGGTGTCGGCCGCGGCGGGCGGCGTCGGGAGCATCGAGGCGCAGATCGCCCGCTTCCGCGGCGCGACGGTCATCGGCACGTGCGGTGACCGCAACTTCGACTACCTGCGCCAGCTCGGCATCAAGCCGGTGCTCTACGGCCCGGGCATCGCCGACCGCATCCGGAAGGCGGCGGGGAAGCCGGTCACCGCCATGATCGACAACTTCGGGCAGGACGGCCGGGCCCTCGCCGAGGATCTGGAGGTGCCGGCGTCGCGCTACCGGTCCAGCGAAGACCGACGGGATGCCGAGGTGCGGTTGCTGCGGGACGACCCCGAGTCGGTCGCGCAGGCCACATCGCTCCTGGAGAGGGTGGCGCAGCTCGCCGAGAAGCGCGCGTTCACGCTGCTCGTGTCGGGGCTCTACTCTCTGGCCGACGTCGCCGAGGCGTACGCCGACCTCGGCAAGCTCCACGCCCGCGGCAAGGTCGTGCTGGCCACCCGCCCCGTCACCACGGTGCGGACGCTGAAAGCCCGTGACGTATGGGAGGCCGCGGGCTGATCCCGCTGCTCATGCACGATCGCGGTGCGCGCGACTGACCCACTGGGCGTAGGAGCGCCAGGGGTCGGCGCTGCCGGGCAGCGCGCGGATGTGCGCGAGCAGTTCGGGCCCCGAGGTGAACCATTCGCCGCCCTCGCGCAGGTGCGCGAACAGTTCGTGCCGCGCGCGTTCGATGCGCCGATCGCCGGGCTCGAAGGCGAGGAGTTCGTCATGCCTGATCGCGCGGAGACGCGCGCGGGGCTCGCGGGTCGTGCCGATCTTCACCCGATCGGCGTACCCGAGGTAGTAGACGATGTCGACCCGCGGCGCGGGGAGATCGGGATCGGGCGCGTCGCCCACCCGCCACTCGCAGGCGGCGCAGTACCAGGCGCGGTCGCGGCGGACACCGTGGTGCTCGCCGCACAGGACGCACGGCCCCGGCATGACGCGTCTGATCCCCACGGCGCCAGGGTACGGCGGGTCTCCGACACGCCCTCCCACATCACCGCAGGCACCCGCCCAGACACGACCCTAGACACCGAAACAGGCGTGACAGCCGGCCGTGTCGGAGGCCCGGGCTAGCGTCACGCTCATGGCCGAAAGGGTGGAGCTGTGGTGGGCGAGGCGTCAGTTCTCCCGCGGCGCAGAGGTGCCCTACGCCGTCGGCACGTACCGCGAGGCATGGGCCGCCTACCCCGTCGTCGCGCGGCAGTACCACCCCGACCTCAACGGCGGGATCGCGCTGTCGCAGATCCCGCCCGCGGCGGACGTGCTGCTGCGGTGGCAGTGCGACGCCGGACACCTCTTCGCCGCGACTCCGACCGAGCAGCGAAGTCGGCCCGGTCGGGTGCGTCGGAAGTCGTCATGGTGCCCCGAATGCCTCGCCGGGGCGACGGGTCGCGGTGCATTCCCGGCGCTCGCGCTTCCCGCGCCGGAGGAGAAGTTTCCCGCACAAGAGGCGACACCGCCCCCGCCGTCGCCGCGTCGCACCAGTCCAGCCCGGCGGCTCTGCCAGAAGACCCCCGACGTGCCGTCCGGTGCCTCCTTCACGAGTGTGTGCGCGCCGAAACCGGCCTCGGCAGCCGAAGCGCTCCTGCACGAACGGGTCTTCGGCGCTCTCGCGGTGACCCGGGGTCACACCGCGGTCCGTGTCTCCCGCCCGTTCTTCGAGCACCGGGAGGTCTGGCCCGACCTGGTCCTCCCCGAGCTGCGCATCGCGGTCGAGTACGACACGATCGGCCGGTTCGGACTCGAGCACGTCGGCGCCCGCGAAGAGGCCGACCGCCGGAAAGACCGCCTGCTGCGCGAGGCCGGATGGGAGGTCGTGCGCCTGCGGACGGGGAAGCTCGAGATGCTCGGTCCGCACGATCTCCGCATCACCACGATCGGGCCGCGGACGGTCGGGCTGCTGCTCGACGCGTTCCGCGGCATCCGGGGCTCCCTTCTCATCGATGCCTATGCGACGTGAGGGGCGTCTTCCCTTTGCGCATATCCCGTCGCCACTCGGACGAGCCTGCCCCGCCCACCACGTCTACGGCGAAGAGATCTTCACCACCGGCTTGACCACTTCGCCGGACAGGCTGTCTGCGATGGCCGTTTCGATCTCGGAAAGCTCGTAGTAGCGGACGAGCTCATCGAAAGGGAACCGACCCTGCTGGTAGAGAGAAATGAGCGCAGGGATCAGTCGCCTGCTGTCGCCGCTGCCGCCGAGGGTGCCGACGATACGCTTGCCCCACAGCGCAGGCTGGTGCTCGACGGAAAAGGACGAACCCGCGGGCGCGCCGCCGACCAGGATGCATGTGCCGAGCATTCCGATGAGCGACACGGCCTGTTCCACGACACCGATGACGCCCGTGCACTCGATCACATAGTCCGGCGTCCCACCGCACGCCGAGATGATCGCGCTCTGGACGTCTTCCTCGCGACCGGAGACGGTGTGGGTCGCGCCGTAATGTCGCGCGAGTTCCAGACGCGACTCGTGCAGATCCACCGCGACGATGGTCGTCGCCGGTGAGTTGCGGGCAGCCATGATCGCGGCCAGACCGACCGCACCTGCTCCGAAGACGACGATCGACTCGCCGACATCCGGACGTGCCGTGTTCAACACTGCTCCCGCTCCGGTTGCGATTCCGCAGGCGAGCGGGCCGAGCAACTCGAGCGGCACGCCGGGGTCGACGCGCACGAGCGACGACGCCAGGGCGATCGAGTACGTGGCGAACGACGACTGCCCGAAGAAGTGGCCCGAAACGGGAGATCCGTCGAGGCGGCGGTAGGCACTCGAGCCGGCGAGTGGGCCTGTGAACCGCGCTCCCGAAGCGACCGCCGGACCCAGCAGATCGCAGTACCTCGGCTCGCCGCGGAGGCAGTTGCGGCACGAACCGCACGAGGGCCATCCCATCACGACGTGGTCTCCGATCTGGAGATCGGCGACGCCTTCACCCACCGCATCGACGACCCCAGCGCCCTCGTGCCCGAGCACCCCAGGGAGTGGGAGAGGAAGATCACCGTCCCGAGTGATCGTGTCGGTGTGACATACGCCGGTCGCGACGAGCCGCACCCGAACCTCTCCCGGGCCCGGCTCTTCGAGCTCGAGCTCCTCGAGCCGTATGTCGCCGCGGATATGGTCAGCGACAGCAGCTGTGATTCTCATCTTTGATCTCCGTCCTTGAAGCGCCCCATTCGATCGTCGAACCCGACCGCCTCAGGAGGGCATCGCTTCGAGTTCGAACATACTCAGTGCGAGCCTTCTCGGGGGAAGGAGTGCGACGTCAAAGAGGGACGCGCGGCTGGCGGGTGCCCGCCTGGCGAGGGGGCCGCGCCGTGATCGACGGGGCTCACCGCCCCTGCAGGATCTGCCGCCAGTTCAGCGGAACCCGCCCCCGGGGTCCCGGAGCGGGCTGATCGTCGGGATGGCTCATGGGCGGCGCAAGCGCGGGGCCGTCGATCATCGTCTCGTCGACGTAGTCCCAGAACCAGTCTTCTCCGGGCTCGAAGCTCTGGATGACGCGGTGCCCCGTCTCGCGGAAGTGCGCCGTCGCGTGCCGGCCGAGGGAGTCGTCGCAGCATCCGATGTGACCGCAGGCGGCGCATCGCCGCAGGTGCACCCACCAGCCGCCGTCGGCAAGGCACTCCGCGCACCCGTCGCCGCTCGGCACCGCCTGCGGATCGATCGTCAGGTCGCTCATGCGGTCTCCTCTTCGTTCCGTAGGTCTCTCAACCGGCCAGGGCCCGATGCACCGATGCGACGGCGCTGGATCCCTCGCCGACGGCCGCCGCCACTCGCTTCATCGACCCGCGTCGCACATCGCCGGCGGCGAAGATGCGCGGGAGCGAGGTCTCGAAGGGCAGGGGTTCGCGCCCCATCGCCTGCCACCGCGTGAGCGACTGCACGGTGATGTCGGTGCCCGTCCGGACGAAGCCGTCGTGGTCGCGATCGAGGTCGGGGAGCCAGGATGTCGCGGGGTCGGCGCCGATGAAGCAGAACAGGCCCCGGGCGTCGACCTCGCCCACACTGTCGATGGCGACCTTGCGAAGACCGCGATCGCCGTCGAGGCCCGTGATGTGGGAGCGGGTGTGGATCTGCACGCGGGGATCGTCGGTCAACCGATCGACGAGGTAGCTCGACATGCGTGTGGAGAGGTCGTCGCCGCGCACGACGAGGTGCACGGGGCATCCGTTCGACGACAGATAGAGCGCAGCCTGCCCGGCGGAGTTGGCGCCGCCGACGACGACCACGGGCGACTCGGCGACCTGCCGGAGCTCGAGCGGGGTCGCGGCGTAGTAGATGCCGGAGCGTTCGAAATCCTCCCAGCGGTCCAGCTGCAGACGGCGGTAGCTGGCACCGGATGTCACGATCGTGCTGCGGGTGCGGATGCGCCTTCCGTCGGCGAGGGTCACGTCGAGATCGTCGCCGTGCGGCTCGAGGGCGACCGCCTCGCAGGGGGCGTAGACGCGCACACCGAACTTCAGCGCCTGGAGGGTCGCCTGACCGATGAGGTCGCCACCGCTCACGCCGAACGGGAAGCCCAGGAAGTTCTCGATGCGCGACGTCGCCGCCGCTTGGCCGCCGGGGGCGACGGCGTCGAGCAGGACGGTCTCGAGGCCCTCCGAGGCGCCGTAGATCGCCGCCGCGAGTCCCGCGGGGCCGCCGCCGACGACAACGAGATCGACCACTTCATCCGCCTGGCCCTGGTAGCTGAGCCCCAGGCGATCGGCGACCATTCCCGGCGTCGCCCGCACGATGGGCTCACCCTGGATGAAGGCGACGGGGAGGTCGTCCGCGGTGAACTGCAGGGTCTTCCCCGACGTCTCCGCCTTCAGGACCTCGTGATCGGTGACCGCATGAGCGGCGTGGATCAGGTCGATGCGTTCGGCGAAGCGGCGGAGCGCCAGGAACTCGCTCGAACCCTCCCGTCCGAGGAACTTCAGCGTCCACGCGGCCGAGCCACGGCGAAGGCTCTCCCGACGGGCCCAGAGCGCGTGGAGGATGATGTCGCACAGCTCGTCGTCCTCGTTCATGATCCGTCGGAGTTCCGAACGGGGGAGGAAGTGCATGCGCCCCGCCTCCGACACACGCGCGGAGAGGAACGCCGCCTGACCGTTGAGCAGGCCGAGCTCGCCGACGATGGCGCCGGGGCCGACGGTGGCGAGGATCTCCTCGTCGGCCCAGGCGAGGGCGTCGCGAACGATCTCGACCTCGCCGGTGGCGACCAGGACCATGGGATAGTCGCGTTCGCCCGAGCGGAAGACGTAGTCCCCGACGGCCACATCGCGCGGCTCGGCGGCGGAGGTGAGGCGCTCCCACTGGGAGTCGGTGAGGGTGGGTGATTGGACAGGGTCGAGATTCGGACCGGCCATGCCCAGAAGGTTACTCAGCAGACGCGTCGGCGCGAGGGGTCGCGGGCTGTTCCGGTGACGCCTGCAGCGAACGGATGAGGGTCTGCGCGTCATACGGGCCGTGGTGCCGCCTCCCGTTGAGGAAGAAGGTCGGCACCGAGGAGATGTTCATCGCCTCGGCGTCGAGCATGTCATCGCGGACGCGCGCGGTCACCTCGGGCGCGGTCAGGTCGCGCTCGAAACGCTCGACATCCAGGCCGAGCGAGGCGGCGAGCCGAACGATGTCGGAGGGGAGCTGATGCTCCTGGTCGGAGAACAGACCCCGCTCGAACTCGAAGAACCTCCCCTGCAAAGCTGCCGCCTCCGACGCTTCGGCGCCCGCCAAGGCATTGGGATGCTGCGTGGTGAGCGGCGCATGTCGCCACACGTATCGGAGCTGGTCCCCGAGCTCGCGCCGGACCTCCTCGATCGACCCCGAGGCCTTGAGGCAGAACGGGCACTGAAAGTCGCCGTACTCGACGATCTCGTAGGGGGCCTGCATCGACCCGAAGATGTGATCGCGTCGCGGGTCGACGGGACGGACGAGGGTCTCACCGGTCTGCACGTCGGGGTGCAGAGCGTCGGAGACGCGGAAGACGATCGTGGCGACGACGAACGCCAGGACCGAGGCGGCGAGCACGCCGACCCGCGCCTCGTTCTGGGCGACCTCGTCATCGATGGCGAGGTCGACGATGAAGAGGGAGATGGTGAAGCCGATGCCGCACAGTGGTGCCCCGCCGGCGATCCGATCGAGGGTCAGGCCCGGCCCGAAGTCGCCGATCTTCAGCAGCCGGAGCATCGCCGATGAACCGAAGACGCCGAGGAACTTGCCCGCGACCAACCCGATGACGATGCCCCAGGTGAGGGCCGAGGTCATGGCGCCCGCGAGGATCTCGGGTGTGAGCTCCACGCCGGCGTTCGCGAGCGCGAACAGCGGCAGGATGACGTACGCCACGTACGGCGCATAGGCGGACTGCAGGCGCTCGTTGATCGAGATCGACTCGCGCAGGCTGTTCGCCGCGGCGCGGGCGTACTCGGTGTTCGGCGATTGGCGGAACGTGCGCGCGAGGTCGAGCGCATGCTCCACGTCGCGCCGGTTGGGCCGGTAGACCGGGACGAGGAGGGCGATCGCGACGCCGGCGAGGGTCGGGTGCACACCGGAGGCGAGGAACGCCAGCCACACGATGATCGCGAGGGTGGCGTAGACCGGACCGCGACCGGACGGCAGGTAGCGGGTGAAGTACACGCCGACCAGACCGACCGCGGCGATCAGGAGCGGCAGCGGGGTGAAGTTCTCGGTGTAGACGAGCGCGATGATGCTGAGGGCGCCGATGTCGTCGACGACCGCCAGCGAGAGCAGGAAGATCCGCAGTCGCCCCGGGATCCTCGGACCCACCAGTGCGAGGGCGCCGACGAGGAAGGCGGTGTCGGTCGAGATGACCACCCCCCAGGCGTGGGCGTATCCCGAGGGGAGGGCGATCCAGAAGAACAGCAGGGCGGGAACGATGAGACCCGCGAGTGCCGCGACGACGGGCACCAGTGCGCGAGACCAGCTGGTGAGCTCACCGATGGCGAACTCGCGCCGCACTTCGAGGCCCACGGTGAAGAAGAAGATCGCCATCAGGGCGTCGTTCACGAGCGCATGGAGGGTGAAGTCGAGTCGGATGTCGCCGAGCCCGACCGTCAGCTCCATCTCCCAGAACGCCTCGTAGGCTCCGTGCGCCACATTCGCCCAGACGACGGCCACGACCGTGGCGATGAGAAGCAGCAGGGCCGCAGCCCGGTTCTGCCCGATCGCCCCGATCTTCTCCGCGATGGAGTGCCGCCGCCGCGGACGGGGTGCGCGCTCGGGGGACGGGGCGTCGGAGGTGGTGGATGCGCTCATGGTCGGACCCGGCACATGCTAGACCACCCGCGCGTCCGGCACATCACATGGCGCGTTGCGCGCCGCCTCTGTTGCAACGTTGTATATTCCGCAAGCGTTCGTGACGCGGGGAGGATTCTCAATGGTCGAGCGCAGGGTGACCCTTCGCGACGTCGCGCAGCGCACCGGCGTGTCTGTGACGACGATCTCCAAAGTGCTCAACGGCGGCAGCGACGTCTCGCCCCAGACCCGGGCTCTCGTCGAGGACCACCTCGACCGGAGCGGCTACCGGCGCCGGCTCGCCCCGGTCGGCACCGGGTATCTCCAGGTCGTGGTCCCCAATCTCGCCGGTGACTGGGTGTCGGGGATCGTCTCCGGCATCCACGACGCGGCCGCGCGCGCATGCCACGGCCTCTCGCTCGTCGTCAACGACGACCGCGAGGGGGCCGATCCCGGATGGGTCGACGAGGCTCTTCGGCGCAACGCGATCGCGGTCGTCGTGCTCGTGGACGCCGTGCCGGAGGCGTCGCGTGCGCGACTGCGCGCCCGCGGCATCCCGTTCGTCCTCATCGATCCCGCCGGCGATCCCACCCCCGATGTCCCCGCGGTGTCGGCGGCGAACTGGTCGGGTGGGCTCGAGGCAGCCCGCCACCTGCTGGGTCTCGGCCACCATCGGATCGCGGCCGTCACCGGCCCGGCGACCTCGCTTCCCGCCATCGCGCGCGTCGACGGCTTCCGTGCCGCGATGACGTCGGCGGGGAGGACGGTGCGTGAGGACTGGGTGCGGTTCGGAGACTTCTCCGCGGAGTCGGGCGAGCGCGAGGCGCGATCCCTGCTGGCCGCGGACGAGCCCCCGACGGCCATCTTCGCCGGCAGCGACATGCAGGCCGTCGGGGTGCTCGACGCCGCGGCCGCCGCAGGGGTCGCCGTGCCCGGGGAGCTCTCCGTCGTCGGGTTCGACGACCTGACCCTCGCCGGCTACGTCCGGCCGCGCCTGACGACCGTCCGCCAGCCGCTGCGCGAGATGGCGGCGCAGGCGACCAAGACCGTGCTCGAGCTCGTCGCCCACCCGCGTCTCGAGCGGCCGCGCATCGAGTTGGCGACGCGGCTGGTGGTCCGTGAGTCGACCGCGCCCCCGTCGCGCTGACCTCGCGAAAACTCTTGCTTTCGCGTTCTGTTAACGGTAACACTTAAGCACTCCCCAGGAGCGGCAGCCGTCTTCACAGCCGACAGCGGATGCCGCGCCCTCTCGTCCGGACCGACCGAGACAACCCTTGATCATCCATAAGGTGAGCGCTAACTTCTTAATGCGTTACCGCTCACAGTAGACGTTGTGTGCAGCGGTGACCCCGACGTCGCCGCCAGCGAAGGAGCTGAAATGACGCGTGACAGGGTGACCCCGACGGTGGATTCGACGCGCCGTCCGCGGCGACGGCTGCTGGCCGTCATCGCCGCCGGCGCAGTGATGGGAGCGGGCATGCTGCCGATCGGACACGCGGCCGCGGCCGCCGAGGAGTGGAATCCGGAGTCGTCGTACACCTCCACCGACAACGGCGACGGGACATATCGCGTGCCCCTGCTGAACTCCGATGTGCCGGATGTCTCGGTGGAGCGCATTCCCGCCGCCGAGAATGACGAGGGCCGCGACCTCTACTACATGATCAGCACGACCATGCACCTGAGCCCCGGGGCTCCGATCATGAAGTCGTACGACCTCGTGAACTGGGAGATCGTCAACTACGTCTTCGACCGGGCGAACATCGGCGACGACTTCTCGCTGCGAAATGGCCAGACCTCGTACGGCCAGGGCCAGTGGGCCTCGTCGCTGCGCTACCACGACGGGCTCTGGTACGTCGCGTTCAACACCAACAACCTCGGCGGGTCGTACCTTTACACCACCGACGACATCGACGACGGCTCGTGGGATCGCATCTCGCTCGGACGCTCGTACCACGACCCCTCGCTCTTCTTCGACGTCGACGGGACGCCCTACATCTTCTACGGCTCGGGCTCCACCAGCGCCGTGAAGTACAGCGCCGACTTCTCGACCGTCCTCGCGGAGTACCCGCAGATCATCCGTCCCGCCGACTACCCGAACGCCCCGGTGGGGGGCCTGTTCGAGGGTGCGCAGGTCACGTACATCGACGGCACGTACTACATCGTCATCATCACCTGGCCGTCCGGGCAGGGGCGGCAGGTCGTCCTCTTCCGGTCCGACGAACTGCTCGGACGCTACGCCACGGCGGACGGGACGAACCCGTACGAGGCCAAGGGCGTTCTCAACTCCAACGGCTTCGCACAGGGGAGCCTCGTCCCGATCGCTCGGGAGGATGGCGGCACCGACTACTGGGGCATGTTCTTCCGCGACACGTTCCCCATCGGCCGTATCCCCGCGCTCATCCCCGCGACCTGGGGTGAGGACGGGTGGCCGGTCTTCGGCAACAACGGCAGCGTGCCCGTCGGGGGAGCGTTCGAGAAGCCGATCGCGCTCAGCCCCGAAGAGGAGCGGCTGGAGCGGCTGAAGTCGGTCGTCGCGTCGGACGACTTCGCCAATGACGCGCCGGAGCGGGCGTACATGGACGAGGACTGGACCATTCCGCCGGGACCGAACGTCGACGAGACGCTTCTCGGGGTGGAGCTGGTGCAGAACGGCGGCTTCGAGAACGGCACCACCGGGTGGATCGTCAACGACACCGCCACCCTCACCGCGTCGTCCGACGCCGCCACCGGGGCGGGGGCCGTACAGGTCACCGCACGCCAGACCACCGGGTCGGGGCCTGCGCAGGACATATCCGGGAAGCTGCAGCGCGGGGTCACCTACGACGTCACCGCGAAGGTGCGCTACACCGACCCGCTCGCCCCGGCGACGAAGCAGTTCTTCGTCACGGCCCGCTACGGCGCCGGCACGTTCACCAACCTCGCCACCGTGACCGCGCAGCGCGGGCAGTGGGCGACCATCACCGGATCGTTCACCGTGCCGGCGAACCAGAACGTCGACACCGCCCGGATCTTCGTCGAGACGCCCTACACGCAGAACCCGCAGGCGAACCCCTCGCAGCACCTCATGGACTTCGTTGTGGACGACGTCTCGGTCACGGGTCGTCCGCTCACGCAGGAGTCGCCGCACCCCGACGAGATCGCCCCGAACGGCTCGCGGCTGGCACTGCAGTGGCAGTGGAACCACGCGCCCGACAACCGCTACTGGTCGCTCACCGACCGCGACGGCTGGCTGCGCCTGACCAACGGCAAGGTCGTCACCGGTGACACCCGTCACTACAAGCTCGCGGGCGACGATGAGGCGACCTACCTCGAGGAGGCGCGCAACACGCTGTCGCAGCGCACCTTCGGTCCGAGCCAGTCGGCGGAGATCTCGATGGACATCTCGGCGATGAAGGACGGGGATGTCGCGGGGCTGGCGGCCTTCGGCCGCAACTTCTCCTACGTCGGCGTCAAGCGCGTCGACGGGGTCAACACCGTGGGCGTGGTGAACCGCACGACGCCGTTCACCGCGACCATCGACCAGGACGCGGTCGAGACGTTCGTCCCCGGGACGACGGCGGTCCTCGGTGATGCGACGCAGGTGCACCTGAAGGCCGATCTGGACTTCGCCAACCCCTCCGGGCAGCTGTGGACCACCTTCTCGTACAGCCTCGACGGACTCAGCTGGACGCAGCTGGGCAACCGGGTCGGCCCCCTCACCCTCGACGGTGCGCTGACCCACTTCATGGGGCACCGGGTCGGGCTGTTCAGCTACGCGACCCAGGCCACCGGCGGCTACGTGGACATCGATCACTTCCTGCTCAGCGACGTGCGGTCGGCCCAGAACCTGCCGCTGGACACCACGGCGCTCGACGCCGCGATCGCCCACGCCGCGACCCTCGACGCCGCCGACTATCCGGCCGCGGACTGGCAGGCCATGCAGTCGGCCCTCGCGTGGGCGGAGGCTGCGGCCACCGGACCGGTGGGCACGCAGAACCAGATCGACGCCCCCGAGCGAGCCCTGAGCCTCGAGCTCGCCCGACTCGGTGTCATCCGGTCAGCGCCCAGCGTCGAGATTGATCTCACCGCCGCGACCCGGTGTGCGGCCGGGAAGGTGCAGGTGACCGCGCTCGTGTCGAATCCGAACGACGTGCCCGTCCAGGCGGTCGTGGCCTCGCCGTTCGGCACCAAGACCTTCGCCGCCGTGGCCCCCGGGAAGTCCGCGACCCACGCCTTCACCACCCGGCAGGCCGCGATCGACGCCGGCGAACTGACGGTGACGGCGACGGCTGAGATCGACGGAGAACCGGTCGCCAAGACGATGACCGCCGCCTACGCCGCGCGCTCGTGCGGCTGAGGCCGACCGGCGCCCGATGTGCCCCCACAACTGAACACGACCGACAACTGAACACCGTCATCCGAAACACAACAAGGAGATATCTCTTGCACGAGCGCGCCTCGAAGCGATCCCGGTTCCGGATCGCCGCCATGGCCGCCGCCGGCATCCTGATGGCAGCGAGTATCGCTGTCACCAGCCCGGTGTACGCGGCCGAAGAGGAGCTCATCGTCAACGGAGGGTTCGAGAACGGTACCGAGGGGTGGTTCGCCAACAACGGCAACGCCACCGACGGTGCAACTCTGACCATCGTCAACGATGCGTTCTCAGGGTCCAACGGTCTCCGCGCCTCCGCGCGCCAGACGACCGGCTCGGGTCCGATGCAGGACCTGTCCGGCAAGCTCCGAGCCGGCCAGACCTACACCGTGACGGCCCGGGTGAAGTACGACAACCCCAACAGCCCTGCAACGAAGCAGTTCTTCGCGACGATGCACTACGGCGGATTCACCTACACCAACCTCGGCAGCGTCACCCCGGCGCGTGGGGAGTGGGGGTACATCAACGCCACCTTCACCATCCCGGCGGGCCAGAACGTCACCACGACCCGTCTGTTCATCGAGACGCCCTACAACGCCTCCCCGCAGAGCGACCCGAACCTGCACCTCATGGACTTCACGGTCGACGACGTCTCGCTGGTCGGCGCTCCGCCGCCCCCGCCGCCGCCCGCTCCGTCCAAGACGATCGAGGTCGTCGGCAAGCTGCCCGGCGAGCACAACCCGCTCATCGGTCACAAGTTCGGCGCCGACGGCTACGGATTCGTCCACGACGGCCGCGTGTACATGTACATGACCAACGACACCCAGGGCTACGCGCCCAACCCCTCGACCGGGGTGTCGCCCGGCATCAACTACGGCGACATCAACCAGATCACCCTGATCTCCACGACCGACATGGTCAACTGGGTCGATCACGGCGAGATCCCCGTCGCAGGCTCGCAGGGCATCGCGCCGTTCACGAACAACTCGTGGGCGCCGGGCATGGAGAAGAAGGTCGTCGACGGCGAGGAGAAGTTCTTCCTCTACTACGCCAACGGCGGCGGATCGAGCAACGTCATCACCGGTGACTCGCCCCTCGGGCCGTGGGTCAGCGAGCGGTCGAGCACGCTGATCAACAGCAGCACTCCGGGTGCCCAGGGCGTCAGCTGGCTGTTCGACCCGGCGCCGCTCGTGGACGACGACGGGCAGGCGTACCTCTACTTCGGTGGGGGACCGGCCTCGACGAGCTTCCCGGCCGCGGAGCGGTTCAACAACCCGAAGAACATCCGCGTGATCGAGCTGGCCGATGACATGGTCAACACGCAGGGCACGGCAGCCGTCGTGGACGCCCCCGTGGCGTTCGAGGCCGCACAGGTGTTCAAGCGCGAGGGCAAGTACTACCTCTCCTACTCGTCGCACTTCGGTGGCAACGACTTCGGTGGCAACCAGACGCCGCTGCCGGGCTACCCCGGCGGCGGTCAGATCGGCTACATGATCTCGGACGACCCCATGTCGTTCCCGAAGGAGACCTACGCCGGTGTGCTGTTCCCGAACCAGTCGCAGTTCTTCGGTGCCGGGACCGGTGGCAACAACCACCAGTCGGTGTTCGAGTACGAGGGCAAGTACTACTTCACCTACCACGCCCCCACGCTCAACAAGCGCATCAACGGCAACACCACGCAGGGCTACCGCAGCCCCCACATCCAGGAGCTGACGTTCAACGAGGACGGCACCATCCAGCAGGTCGTGGGTGACTACGCCGGCGTCGAGCAGGTGCGCGACTTCGACCCGTTCCGCACCTTCGAGGCCGAGACGCTCGGCTGGACCAAGGGAATCGCCACGGCGAAGATCGACGGCGGCTCGGCGGAGTTCGGCGACACCGCGCCGAACCTCGTGGTGCGCGACATCGACAACGGCGACTGGACGGGTCTGTCGTCGGTGGCCTTCGGCGAGACCGGCGCCGCCTCGGTGACGGTCAAGGTCAAGCCGCTCCAGGAGGGCGGCGCGATCGAAGTGCGCGACGGCAGCGCCACCGGTGCGGTGCTGGGGACCATCCCGGTCACCGGCGAGATCGGGGAGTGGACCGAGCTGAGCGCCGACCTCGAGGGTGCCACCGGCACGAAGGACGTCTACTTCACCTACACCGGTGCCAGTGGCGACCTCTTCGAGCTCGACACCTGGGCCTTCACCGAGGGTGCGGCGCAGCCGTCGCTCGACGTGACGGCCGAGGCGGCGACCCGCTGCGCCGCCGGCAAGGTGCAGGTCACCGTCAAGGTCACCAACAACGACGACGTCGCGGTCCAGGTCGCGGCGGTGTCGGAGTACGGCACCAAGACGTTCGCCTCCGTCGCCCCCGGCAAGTCGGCCACCCACGCCTACACGACACGGACCGCGAGCATCGCATCCGGCGATGTGGACGTGACCGCGAGTGCGACCGTCGACGGGCAGCCCGTCTCGACGCTCGTGTCGGCACCCTACGACAGCCGCAGCTGCGGCTAGCGACCCCCTCCGGGGTCGGGCGATGCGCCCGGCCCCGGACCCCCGCGTCGTTCGTCGACCCTCCCGGGTCGATTGAACTCGCGAGTTGTTCTCGGTAACATCTGCTCGGGCGGCGAAGCCGCCGCCCGAAGAACGGAGCAAGACGATGAAGTTCCCCCAGGGCCTTTCGGCCCGGATCGCCGTGGCAGCCGCCGGTGGCCTCCTGCTGGCCGGCGGCGCGAGCGCTGCGATCGCCGATGAGCTCGACACCGGCGACGTCGACGTCACGGTCGACATCGAATCGACGGATGACGGCGCGCTGACCCTGACCGTCGGCGGTACCTCGACGAGCCTCGCCGAGGTGGTGTCGGGCGACCCGACCATCCGGCAGTTCGACGGTCAGCTGCCCCAGGTGACCGTCAGCGACACCCGCGACCCCGACAGCATCCCGGACGGATCCTTCTGGTCGGTGTACGGCCAGGTGACCGACTTCGTCGGCCAGGACGGCCAGCCGGACATCCCGGCCGAGAATCTCGGCTGGACCCCCGAGGTGCTCGGCGATTACGAGTACATCACCGAGGGCGACCCGATCGGCACGGTTCTCGACGACGGCCCCGAGGCCAATGTCGGACTGGTCGAGGGCGAGCTGCTGTACTCGGCGTTCACCTCCGAGGACGCCGTCAACGAGGGCAACACCTCGTGGTCGGCGACCGCCGGTCTGACGCTCAAGACGGACGCGGATGTCGCTCCGGGCGCCTATGCCTCGGTGCTGACCATCTCGCTGTTCGAAGACATCGGCTGACCCGCGGCCGACGTCCTGCCGAACGACCTGATCGGCAGGGGAGGGGGTCGAGATCTCCCCACGGATCTCGACCCTCTCCGGTCATCCCCCACCACCCGGACGTGCGAAGGAGTACGACGATGCGCCGACGGATGACGCGCGCCCGCATGATCGCGGCGATCACGCTCTCGGGCGTCGTGCTCGCGGGCTTCGCGTCGGGCGTTGCCGCTGCGCCGTCGGCCGCGGCCGCGCCGGCGCTCGTCGCCACGGCCGCCGATGACGGCGAGATCACCTGGGCGGTCACGCCCGCCGACGAGAGCGGCCCCGATCAGCGCGGTGTGATCGAGCAGGAACTCGATCCGGGCCAGTCGCGCACCGATCGCTTCGCGGTCCGCAACTTCAGCGCCATCCCCGTCACCTTCGCGTTGAGCGCCGCCGACGGGTACTACTCCGACAACGGCCGCTTCACGATGCTCCCCTCGAGTGAGCCGTCGACCCTGGCGGGCACCTGGATCAGCCTTCCCGACTCGGTCACCGTCGAACCCGGCGGCACGACCGTCGTGGAGTTCACCACCTCGGTTCCCGACGACGCCCTGCCCGGCGACCACGCGGCCGGTATCGCGGCCTCGGTGCTGTCGGCGGGCACCGACTCGTCGGGCACCGGTGTCGGCGTCGAAAGCCGGGTCGGATTCCGCATCACCACCCGCGTCACCGGAGAGCTCACCCCCGCCGCGACGGTGCAGTCGGTGGCAGGCTCCTACGACCTGTCGTGGAACCCGTTCCGCCCCGGCGAAGCCACGGTGTCGTTCGAGGTCACCAACTCCGGCAACACCGCCGTGCAGGCCCAGGGCACCCTGACGGCGGGGACGGCCGCGGCGGATTTCCCCGCCCCGGGTGAAGCCGTGCAGCAGCTCCTCCCCGGCGAGACGCGCACGATCACGCTGGCCCTCGCCGGCGTCTGGCCGACGGTCGTCGTGCCTCTGGCCGTCGACCTCGCGCCCTCCGCGCGCGACTTCGCCGGAGCCGACCTTCCGGTCGAGCCCAGCGCCGCGTCGGCGACGCTGTGGGCCCTTCCCCTTCCGCAGCTCGTGCTCCTCACCGGACTCGTCCTCCTCCTCGCGGCGCTCCTCTGGCGTCGGCGCCGCTCCCGAGCCCGCCTTGCGGCGGCGGTCGCCGCGGCCCGCGAGGAGGGATTCGCCGCCGCCCGCACCCGCGACGCCGCGAGTGCGCAGCCCGCGTTCGCCGAGTCTTCCGCGACGGCGACGACGCCCCCGATCATCGACCCCTCACCCCCAGGAGAATCAGTGACCCGACGGAGCCTCAGGTGATCGCCTCGACCAGCGTCGGTGATGACGCACCCGGCGAGGGCGGGGTCGATGTCCTCGTCGACATCGCCCCGGCGGAGACGCCGTCGCCGACGCCCACACCGTCGGTCACTCCGACCCCGTCGGTGACGCCGACTCCCGGCGTCACCGCCGCGCCCGGCTCGGGCGGCTCGGTGCCTGACGGGCTCGGGGTGACCGGCGTGGATCCCACGGCGGCGATCGTGCTGGGTGGTGCGTTGCTGCTCTCCGGCGTCGCGGCGCTCCTCGCTCGCCGGCGGAGACGGATCGGCGCGCGCTGACATCGCGCCGCGAAGCGACGACTACCTGATCATCGATCCCGGCGTCAAACCCCGCGCGGTGACCGGGTGGCGCTCCCTAGGGTCGTCGGATGGCCTCTCCGAACGCCCGCCCGAACCGCCCGCGCATCAGCGTCGTCATCCCCGTGAAGGACGACGCCGAGGAGCTCCGGCACGCACTGGCCGCGCTCGGGGCGCAGACGCTGGCGCCCGCAGAGGTCGTGGTGCTCGACAATGGGCGCCCCGCCGCCGGCTCCGTCGATGAGGTCGAACGGATCGCGCGGGAGGCCGGCGCGCGGCTGGTGCGCGAGCCCGGCGGCGGAATACCGGCGGCGAACGCCGCCGCCTTCCACGCCGCGACCGGCGACATCGTCGCGCGCATGGACGCCGACTGCCGGCCCGGACCGGCGTGGGTCGCGGGGATTGTCCGAGCCTTCGAGGCGGACCCCCTGCTCACCGCCGCGACGGGTGGCGCCGAATTCGTCGACGGCCCGAAGTGGCTCCGCCGTCCCCTCGCTGGCGTCTACCTCTTCGCGTACCGCGCCACACTGTGGCCGGCTCTCGGTCACACGCCGCTGTGGGGATCGAACCTCGCCGTCCGCCGCGAGGCCTGGGTGCGGATCGCGCCTCTCGTCCACCGGGACGACCCCGAGGTGCACGACGATCTCGACCTCTCCTTCCACCTCGGGGAGCGTCACCGCATCCGTCGAGTGCGCGGGCTTCCCATGGGAGTGTCGATGCGACCGTTCGCCGATCGGTCGGCGATGCGTCGGCTATTCCGCCGCGGCATCCACACGGTTCTCATCCACTGGCCGCGCAAGATCCCCCCGGTCCGCGTCCTGCGTATCGCGCTCGCCCGAGCGACGGGACGAACGTTCCCCGCCGCCGCCCGGATGTCAACGGGGTCGACCCGTGCCCGGCGCAGGAACCGTGGAGTCCATGAGCGACATGACGCCAGACCACCCCTCCGACCCGACCGACGCGGCCGACGGCGCGCAGACCCACGAGCCCGCGCCCGCCGCGGACGAGACCGACACCGCTTCGGTGGATGACGGCGACTCACTCCGCGACCGCAGCGACCTCCAGGATCTTCCGCCTGCCGACGCGACGACCTAGCGGAGGGAGTGCACCCTCGGCGGGTGGGAGTGCACCCTCGCGGTCAGGCGAGGCGGTCGAGGAAGACGTCGAGCGCAGCCTCGACGCTCGCCTCCAGCACCTCGCCCGGATCGTCAGTGTCGAGCGACAGCGCGCGGTGCCCGGTGCCGGTGTCATCCGCCCACCCCACGTACACGGTGCCGGGAGGATGTCCATCCGAGGGATCCGGACCTCCGACGCCCGTCACCGACACGGCGATGTCGGCGACGATGAGCCGGCGCACCCCCCGGGCCAGCTGCTCGGCGCACTGCGGCGAGCACGGATCCGTGCCGGGTTCCAGCCCGAGAAGGCGCTCCTTCACGTCGAGGGCGTAGCAGACCACGCCGCCGGCGAACCATTCCTGCGCCGACGCGCCCCCGCCGATCGTCGAGGCCAGCAGGCCGCAGGTGAGGGACTCGGCCACGGCCAGTCGTGCCCCGCGTTCCTGCGCGCGCTCCGCCAGCGCCTCGACGACGTCCATCAGGGGTGGACGCCCGGCGCGGTGTCGTCGTCCGCAGGGGTCTGCACCTCGCGGACCAGGGCGTCGAGGTCGACGTCGTCATCGAGTCCGGCGTCGCGCAGACGGCGCGACAGGATGTCGCGAAGCTGGTCCTCCCGCGCGTTGCCGAGCTGGATGTCGGCCCGGGTCTGCACCAGGATCCCGCGCACCTCTTCGCTCAGCGTCGTGGCGTTCTGATCCTCCAGGGGGGCGTCCTGGGTGGCGACGTCGTCGGATTCTCCGCCGCGGGGGCCGACGCCGGCGATGTCGTTCTGGCTCGACGCCTCGGCGTCTGCGGAACCCGTGCCCTCCGGGACGACGGCCGGCGCCGCACCCGAGTCGGCACCGCCGCCCCCCGCGGGCGTCGGGCTGACGGATGCCGCCTGGTCGTCGTCGTGCGGCTGGTTCGTGGTCATGTGGTGTTCCCTTCCCGGGCCCGGGGTCGTCGGTGGACGATACCGCTGCTGTGTCCACCCTGGCGCACTACGCAACGATTCGTACCCGGTTGACGGCGTCGGCGGAGCGGACTATCGAGATCACGCGAATCCGTTCTGTCAAGGGCCTGGGCGCCGACCCGTGCGGCGGCGCACGATCGGATCGGGTGAGTGCGATGTACAACGTCAGTGATCGATTCCTCGTCTTCGTGCCGGTGTCCGCAGACGCGTGGCAGCTGTGCGATCGGTCGCTTCCTGACGATGACCCCCGGGCGGTGATCGCGATCGCCACGCGCGCCGTCTTCGGTGTCGACGTGATCTGGCGTCACGGCATCCGCGCCCCTCGCCGCTTCGATCGACTCGATGATGTGGTCCGCACGGCGGCCGACGTGCTCTCGCCCCGCAGCGGCGGGCCTCGCCGGCCGGTGCCGATCCCGCATCGCCCGCCCGCGCGCGGGTGAGCCCGCGGCATCCGGCTGTCAACCCCCTCGCCCCCGCGCGGATCCGCGACGATCCTCGAGGCGTCATCGTCCGTCGATCGAAGGAGCCGCCATGTCGGATGACGCCGAGCAGACGTTCCCTCCCCAGGGCCAGGAGCAGCCCGGGCAGACCGGGGAGATGCGCCCCGAACCCGATCACGGGGAGGGCGGCTACACGGGGTCGGGCCGTCTGGCGGGAAGGCGTGCCCTCATCACCGGCGGTGACTCCGGCATCGGACGCGCCGTCGCGATCGCTTTCGCGCGGGAGGGTGCCGACGTCGTCATCACGGCGATGCCGGAGGAGGAGCAGGATGCCGCGGCCACCGTCGCGCTCGTCGAGGACGCCGGCCGCACCGGCGCGGCGCTTCTCGGCGATCTGCGCGAGGAGGAGTTCGCGACCCGCATCGTCGACGACGCGATCGGCCGCATGGGCGGTCTCGACATCGTCGTGCTGAACGCCGCGTACCAGGCTGATCGCGACAGCCTCGCGACGCTGTCGACCGCGGAGTTCGATCGCGTGTTCCGCACCAACCTCTATGCGCTCGTCTTCACCGCCCGCGCAGCCCTGCCGCGACTGACGGCGGGCGCGTCGATCATCGTCACCTCGTCGGTGCAGGCGTTCCAGCCTTCGCCCGGGCTCATCGACTACGCGATGACGAAGGCCGCGCAGGTGGCGTTCGTGAAAGCACTCGCCCAAGAGGTGGGCGAACGGGGCATCCGGGTGAACGCCGTCGCTCCGGGGCCGATCTGGACACCCCTCATCCCGGCGACCGGATTCGACGAGGAGAAGCTGACCTCGTTCGGTTCCGATACCCCGCTCGGACGCGCCGGTCAGCCCGCGGAGCTCGCGGGAGCCTACGTCTATCTGGCGTCGGACGACGCGTCGTACACCTCGGGCGCCGTCCTCGCCGTCACCGGCGGCAAGCCGCTCTAGCGGCGGCTTCGCCCCCGATCAGGACGCCGAACTGACTAGGATTTCCCTATGGGCAGGTTCATCTACGACACGATGGCGAATTCGGTTGACATCGAGGATCGCACCCTCGCCCATCTGCGCATCGTCGTGATGAACAAGCTCCGCAGATCCGAGTCGTTCATGTTCGACGTCGAGATCGGCGACGGCAGCGGACGGCGGAGCTTCTGGATGCACCCGTCGGTGCCGATGCAGTTCCACTTCTTCGGAAGCCGCAGTCCGCGGATCAACCGCCTGTGGATCGAGGAGCTCATGCTCGCCGCGAGCGGCCCGAACGGCCTCAGCATCACGCCCGAGCCGGCGGAGGAGGAGAACCCGCCGAGCCCGGGGTCTGCTCCGCGCGGCCTGAGCTGACCCGCACGCGGGCACCTGACCCGCACGCGCGTCGAGCCGCCTCGGGGCGGCCTGACGCGTGGCAAGTGACCGCGACCCGTCGATGGACGCTGCGTCCGCAGCATCAGGACCGCATTTTCTGACGGCTCGCGGTCACGGTCGACGGCTCGCGGACACGGACACCGGCTCGCAGACACGGACACGGCTCGCGGACACGTGCCGCGGCGGAGGAGCGAAGCGGCTCAGCGCAGGGCGCGGAGCTCGGCGATGTGTACGGGCGCGTTCTCGCCGGATGCGGACGCGTCCATGTGCTCGGCGATCAGGGTGATCCCGCCGCTGGCGTTGGCCGAGCCGACCAGCTCGTCGATCCACGCCCGGCTGATCGCCGGGGGCTCGGGTTCATCGAAGACGAAGCGCAGCGGAATGGACGGATGCAGCCAGATCGTGCTGCGTCCGGTGGGCTCCTCATCCGGATGCCGCCACGACACCGTGAAGCTCTCGTCTCGGCGGAGCTTGGTGGCGATGACGACCTTCAGATGGGACAGGGCCCGATCCTCGATGTGGATCGGGGTCGCCGACCCGCCGTAGTAGATCGTTCCCATGGCGGATCAGCCCCGTTCCGGGGGAAGGAGCGGGTTGGGCTCCGCCGGGTGGGGCGCCGTCGGTTCGTCCGGTGTCGGCACGACGGGCTCGGCGGGGGTGGAGCCGGGTGTCTCCTCGGGAAGAGGGAGTGCAGCGAAAGTCATGGCAACCTCCTTCACGCTCCACCCTGCGCCGAACCGGGTCGTCAGCCCAGTGGGTTGACGACCCGACGCGTCGGGTATACCGCGCGCCCGCGCGTGACGGGCGGCGGCGAAACGTCTATCAGCGCACGGTCGCAGGCACCGGGGCCGCGACGCCGTCGCTCGACGCGGGAGCCGGAGCCTGCGTGACCCGGGCGGTCGCGATCCGCGGGTCGCCCGCGCCGACGACG
This sequence comes from Microbacterium kunmingense, assembly GCF_023155745.1. GTDB lineage: Bacteria > Actinomycetota > Actinomycetes > Actinomycetales > Microbacteriaceae > Microbacterium > Microbacterium kunmingense. The sequence goes on along the minus strand of NZ_JAKNUS010000004.1, from coordinate 235,622 downwards.
TGCACCGCTCCGGTGAGCTCGAGCGCGGCCGTCGTCTCGCGCTCGGCGACGGAGGCGCCGACCCAGAGCTGCACGGCACCGGGCTCGACGATGCGGGTGAGGTCGCGCCCGCTGAAAGCCAATCGCTGGGTCGGGACCTCGAACGACACCGTCGCCGACGCGCCGGGCTCGAGGGTCACCCGCTGGTAGGCGAGCAGCTGGGCCTGGGGGCGTGTGACCGAGGCGACCGGGTCGTGGGCGTACAGCTGCACCACATCGGTGCCGCTGCGCTCGCCGTCGTTGCGCACCGTGACGGTCGCCGTGAAGGTCTCGCCCGCTCCCACCGACGGGGGAACGGTGAGGTCCTCGTGTCGGAACGTCGTGTACGCGAGCCCGTGTCCGAAGGGCAGCACCGGCGCATTGGAGGTGCTCGTGACGTCGGAGGGGCCGCCCAGGAGAGGGTGCAGGTAGCTGTAGGGCTGGGCGCCGGCGGCGCGGGGGAGCGAGACCGGAAGCCTGCCCGACGGGTTGACCGCACCGGTGAGGATCGCGGCGAGTGCCGTGCCGCCCTCTTCGCCGGGGAAGAACGACTGCACCACGGCGGCGGGGGCGTGTGCGCCCTCGACGGCCCAGGCGATCGCGTAGGGGCGGCCGGTGAGGAGCACCATCACCACGGGGGTGCCGGTGGCGACGATCGCCTCGACGAGCTCGCGCTGCAGGCCCGGGAGATCGAGCGACTCGACGTCGTTGCCCTCGCCGACGGTGCCGCGGCCGAAGAGGCCCGCGCGGTCGCCCACGACGACGACGGCGACGTCGCTTCCCGCCGCCAGCTCTGCCGCGGCGGCGATGCGCGACCGGTCGTCGCCCTCGACGTCGCATCCCGCCTCGTGGCGGATCTCGGCTTCGGGCAATGCGGCGCGCAGGGCCTCGAGCACCGTCGGGATCTCGAATCCCATCTCGGTGCCGGGGTGGTGCGCGAGCACGTGGTTGGCGAACGAGTAGCAGCCCATGAGGGCCTCCGCGCTGTCGGCGTTGGGCCCGAGCACGGCGATCCGACGCGCTTCGGGGCCGAGCGGCAGCATCCCGTCATTGGTCAACAGCACCGTGCCCTCCTCGGCGAGCCGGCGCGCGACGCGGCGGTGCGCCGGGCTGTCGAGGTCGATCTGACGGGGCGGGCTGTCGAAGTCGGCGTCGAGCAGACCCAGCTCCTCCTTCTGCGAGAGGACGCGGGTCACCGCCCGGTCGATCACCGCCTCGTCGAGGAGGCCCGCCCGCACCCGCTCGATCAGGGCGGGGTAGGCGTCCAGGGTGGGCAGCTCGACGTCGATGCCGGCCTCGAGCGCGAGCTGCGCTGCCTCACCGGGGTCGGCGGCGATCTGGTGCATCGTCTGGAGGAAGGCCACGGCGAAGTAGTCGGCGACGACGACCCCGTCGAAGCCCCATCGGTCGCGCAGGAGCTCGGTGAGGTATTCGCGGGATGCCGCGACGGGCACCCCGTCGATCTCGGCGTAGGAGTTCATCACCGAGCGCACGCCGCCGTCACGGACCGCCATCTCGAACGGCGGCAGGAAGACGTCCGCCATCTCGCGGGGTCCCGCGTGCACGGGCGCGTGGTTGCGCCCGGCCTGCGAGCCGGAGTAGCCGACGAAGTGCTTCAGGGTGGCGTGCACGCCCGCATCCTGCAGCCCCCGCACATAGGCCGTTCCGATGGTGCCGACGACGTAGGGGTCTTCGGCGATGCACTCGTCGACCCGTCCCCACCGCGGATCGCGGATGACGTCGAGCACCGGCGCCAGGCCCTGGTGGATGCCGAGCTCGCGCATCGACCCGCCGATGAGGCGGCCCATCTCGGCGACGAGGTCGGGATCGAAGGCCGCGCCCCACGCCAGCGGTGTGGGGAAGGTGGCCGCCTGCCAGGCCGCGAGACCGGTGAGACACTCCTCGTGCACGAGCGCGGGGATCCCCAGGCGGGTCTCGCGCTGCAGCCGGCGCTGCTCGTTCCACAGCCACTCGGCCCGCGCGATCGGATCGACCGGGCGGGTGCCGTAGACCCGCGTGAAGTGCCCGATTCCATGCACGATCGCGTCCTCGAACCGGGTCGAGGTCTTCATCTCGCCCGCGAGGGGAGCGACCACCTCATCGCCCTGGTCGATCCAGAAGCCGACGAGCTGGCCGAGCTTCTCCTCGAGGGTCATGCGGTGGACCAGGCCCAAAACGCGTTCGGATGCCGAGAGGGCAGGGGAGAGTGTCACGATGCTGCTTTCTTCGATGTCGACGAGGGAGGAGGCGTCAGCCCTTGACGGCGCCGGTGAGGCCGCCGACGATGCGACGCTCGAACAGGCTGAAGAAGATCAGCGCCGGGAGCATGGACAGGGACGTGAACGCCAGCACCCGCGCGGTGTCGACGGAGTACTGCGAGGAGAACTGCTGCACACCCAGCGGCAGGGTGAACGCCGCCTCGTTGTTGAGGATGAACAGGGGGAGGAGGTACGCGTTCCAGCTGCCGATGAACGTCAGGATCGCCACGGTGATGACGCCCGGGATCGACAGTGGCAGGACCATCCGCCAGAAGAACGACAGCCGACCGCAGCCGTCGATGTAGGCGGCCTCCTGGATCTCGTCGGGGATGGCGCGCAGGAACGGCACCAGGATGATGATCGTCACCGGCAGCGCGAACGCGATCTGCGGGAGGATGACGCCGGGCAGGCTGTTCATCAGGCCGAGGTTCCGGATGACGATGTACAGCGGCGTGATCGCGACGGTGATCGGGAACATCAGCCCGGCGGCGAAGAGCGCGTAGAGCGCGCCGCGACCGCGGAATCTGTAGCGGGCGATGACGTAGCTGGCCATGAGCCCGAGCGCGACGGCGCCGAACGTGGTCGCCAGGCCCACGAGCGTGGAGTTGCCGACCTGCGTCCAGAACTGCGGGGCCGCCAAGACGCTGGCGTAGTTCTCCCAGCGCCACTCGGTGGGAAGGCCCGCGGGATTGACCGTGATCTCGGAGTTGCTGCGGAATCCGCCGATGATGATGTAGAGCACCGGACCCAGCATCATCCCGATGATGACGAGGGCGATGAAATAGACGCTCGGCGGACCCCAGGGGAGCTTCTTCGCCGGCGCACCTTTGCTTCGTCGACCGGCGACGCGGGTGGTGATGGTCATGGTGCTCATCCGGCACCCCTTTCGGTGATCGCGCCGGCGGTGTCGCGCCGCAGCACGTAGCGCTGGTAGATCAGGGCGACGGCCAGCGAGATGAGGAAGATGACGACGGCGACGGCGTTGCCGTAGCCGAAGTTGCCGGCGTTGCGACCGGTGGCGACCATGTAGATCGCCATGGTGTTGGTGCCCGCCACGGATGCGACGTACTGACCCCAGATGATGTAGACGAGGTCGAACAGCTGCAGCGCTCCGATGATCGACAGGAACGCCCAGATGCGCACGGTCGGTCCGAGCAGCGGCAGGGTGATCCGCCGCTGGATCTGCCAGTACGACGCACCGTCGATCGCGGCGGCCTCGTACAGCTCCTCGGGGATTGACTGCAGGCCGGCGAGGAAGAGGATGACCGCGAAGCCGACGTACTTCCAGGTGAGGATCGCCATCAGCGTCCAGATGGCGATCGCGGGGTCGGAGAGCCAGTCGGCGGCGAGGAAGCCGAGGCCGACGTTCTCGAGGAAGCCGTTCAGCGCCCCGCGGGTGGCCAGCAGCAGGCTGAAGCCGGTGCCGACGACCACCTCGGCGATCACGTAGGGCACGAAGATGAGCACCCGGATCACCGACTGCCCGCGCATCTTGCGGTTCAGCAGCAGCGCCAGCAGCAGCGCGACCGGTCCCTGCATGACGAGGGAGGCGATGACGATGAAGGCGTTGTGACCGAGCGCTGCCTGGAAGTTCGGGTCACTGAAGATGACGAAGTAGTTCTGCAGGCCGACGAAGTCGGTGGCGGGACCAAAACCCGACCAGCGGAAGAACCCGTAGTAGGCCGCCATCACCACGGGGAGGATGACGAAGCCGACGAAGAAGACGACGGCGGGCCCCACCATGAGGAGGACTTCGAGGCGGCCGGACCAGCCCAGGCTGCGCGGACGGCTCTTGTCCCGCCGCACGGACGGGGGCGGCGTGGCGCCGCCCCCGTCGTGCTGCGCGAGATCGGAGTCCGTGGCGGACATCTCGCGAACGGTCATGTCAGCCCTGCGCACCCGCCGTGTTGACCGACTGGATGAACTGCTCGGGGTCGCTGTTGCCCGCGAGCATGTCGACCACCGCGACGTTCAGCGCGTTGCCGACGTTCTGGCCGAGGACGGTGTCGAGCCACTGCGAGACGAACGGGGCGCTGTTGTACGCCTCGAGGATCTGCTGCAGGTAGGGCTCGGTGACCGCTTCCTGCGCCACGGTGTTGACCGGGGGCGACTGGAAGGCCTCGTAGTAGAGCTGCTGCTGCTCGGCGCTGGCGATGAAGTTCAGGAAGTCGGCGCACTCGTCGGGCGCGTCCGCGGCGCACGAGTACCCGTCGACACCACCCATCATCGAACCGGGCTCACCCTCGCCACCCTCGATCTCGGGGAAGGGGAACCAGGCGAGGTCGGGCAGCGGCTGCTCGTCGGGCGTGAGGGAGGCGATGACACCCGGGTTCCAGGCGCCCATCAGCTCCATCGCGGCCTGACGGTTGGCGAGGAGCCCCGCCGACGACCCGGCGCCCTGCTGGGCGGGAGTGGTCAGGAAGCCCTCGTTGAAGGGCTCGATCGCGGCGAAGTCCTGGAGGTTCTCGGCGGCGCGCATCCAGCACTCGTCGCTGAAGTCCTTCGAGTCGCCGGTCTCCTCGATCACCTCGGGGCTGCACTCGCGGAGGGCGAAGAAGTAGTACCAGTGGGCCGCCGGCCAGGCGTCCTGCGCGCCGAGCGCGATCGGCGCGATGCCGGTGCCCTTGATCGCCTCGACAGCCGACTCGAGGTCGGCGATCGAGGTCGGGGTCTCCTCGATCCCGGCCGCGGCGAAGGCGTCCTCGCTGTACCAGAAGCCACCGGGGAGCACGGAGAGCGGCATGGCCCACACCGAGTCCTGGTAGGTCTCGGCGGCGAAGGAGCCCTCGGGGATCTCGGCGCGCACGTCGTCGGAGATCAGGTCGGTGAGGTCTTTGAGCTGACCGGCGTTGACCATGTCGGCCATCTTGCCGCCGCCGCGCTGGAGGAAGATGTCCGGCGGGTCACCCGCGTTCAGCGCGGTCTGCAGCAGACCGTCGAGGTCTTCGTTCTGCACGGACTGCATCTCGATGGTGACGCCCGGGTTCTCCTCCTCGAACGCCTCGATGGCGTTCGTCCAGAACTCCTGGCCGGGGCCGGTGGTGGAGTTCTGCCAGAGGGTCATCTGCACGCTGCCGTCGGCGGACTCGCCGCCGCCTCCGCCGGAGCACGCACTCAGCACGAGCGCGCCGGCGAGCAGTGACACTGCGCCCGCTGTGATTCTGCTGGCTTTCATGTGATTCACCTGTTCTCTTCCTTGAGGTGCACTCTCGGTCCTCGAGGTGCTGCGAATTCCGGGCTGCTGTCGGGACCCGGACGGCGTCCAGTCTTCGGAATGGAGAGAAATGTGTCAAACGTTTTCGAAAACAGTTTCAATGGCGCTAGTATCCCCTTCATGGCATCCCGTCCGACCATCACCGACGTCGCCCGAGCCGCGGGCGTCTCGGCCGCGACGGTCTCCAAAGCCGTGAACGGGCGCTACGGCGTCGCGCCCGACACCGTCGAGCGCGTGCTACAGGTCGTCGCCGAGCTCGGGTACGAGTCGAGCCTCGTCGCCTCGAGCATGCGGTCGCGCCGCACGGGCGTCATCGGCGTGCTCGTGGCGGACTTCGAGCCGTTCAGCGCCGAGATCATGAAGGGCGTCGGGCGAGCTCTTCGCGACACGCACTACGACCTGCTGGCCTACAGCGGATCCCGCCAGCAGAACGGCGAGGGGTGGGAGCGCCGTTCGCTCAGCCGCCTGAGCGGCACCCTCATCGACGGGGTGATCATGGTCACCCCGACCGTCGTCGGGGCGAGCGCCGAGGTGCCGATCGTCGCGGTCGACCCCCACACCGGCCGGGCCGACCTTCCGACGGTCGAGTCCGACAGCTTCGCCGGTGCCCGCGAGGCCACCAGGTATCTGCTGGAGCTGGGTCACCGTCGCATCGGCTTCATCGCGGGGCGCCCCGACCTGCGGTCATCCATCCTGCGCGATGCCGGGTACCGGCGCGCGCTGTCGGATGCGGGCGTGGCCTACGACCCTTCGCTCGTACGGGTCGGCATGTACCAGCCCGACGTCGTGCGCGACCAGGCGCGCGGGCTGCTCAGCCAGGACCGTCCGCCGACCGCCGTCTTCGCGGCGAACGACCTGTCGGCGCTCGCACTCATCGATGTCGCGGCCGGGATGGGCCTGCGAATTCCGCAGGACCTGTCGGTGATCGGCTTCGACGACATCCCCGACGCCACGCAGGGGCCGGTCTCGCTGACGACGGTGCGGCAGCCGATGCAAGGACTGGGCGCCACCGCCGCGGGGATGCTCGTGACGCTCATGAACGGCGACACGCTCGACGCCACGCATGTGGGCCTGGCGACCCGCCTGGTCGTCAGGGGGACGACGGCGCCGCCGCCGCGCTGACCGCGGCCCGCTCGGGGAGCTCGGGGGCGCTCGACGGATCGGCGAGGACACCGTCGAAGACGATCTCGGCCGCCCCGATCAGCAGGCGATCCTCGGCGAGCGAGGCCAGACGCAGCTGCAGGTCCTCCGTCGCGGCCGGCATCGCCTGCGCGCGCACGCGCGCGAGGAGGTCGTCGACGTCCACGTCGGCGATCGTCGCGAGGAACCCGCCGAGCACGACGACGGAGGGGTTCAAGACGTTCACGGCGTTCGCAAGGGCCGTGGACAGGATGCGACGCTGTCGCGCGACCTCCGCCGCGACGGCGGCGCGGGCATCGGGATCGGGCGGGTCGGCGAGGGCTGCGGCGAGGGTGGGCTCATCGGCGGAATCGAGACCCACGGCGGTCAGCAGCCGCGACCTGCTCACCTCGTCCTCGAGCACTCCGCCGTCGGCGAGCCGGTCGGCTCCGTCGGCGATGCCCGGGCGGTTCTGGCCGAACTCGCCGGCGTACCCGCCCGCACCGCCCACAGCGACGCCTTCGACGATGAGGCCGCCACCGATGCCGCTCGCGCCGCCGTTGAGGTACACGACGTCGTTCACGCCGCGCGCCGCGCCGAAGAGGTGCTCGGCCATCGCGCCGAGACTGGCGTCGTTGGCGACGCGGGTGCGGAGCCCGGTCGCCTCGGCGACGAGGTCGCCCAGGGGCACGTCGCGCCAGAAGAGGTGCGGCGCATCGCGCACCAGGCCATCGGAGGCACGAACAAGGCCCGGAACCGCGAGGCCGATGCCGACGATCGCGGCGTCGGCGAGCTCGTCGGCGCGCCAGGCCTCGAGGCGCGCAGCGAGGAGAGAGGCGGTCTCCTCGGGAGTGGGCGGCCGATCGACCTCGTGACGCTCGCGGGTCACGGTGGTCTGGTCGAGGCGGACCGCGGCGAGCGTGATCGCGTCGACCTCGGGGTTCACGGCGATCGCGACGACCCGCGGCGAGACTGCGACGATCGGAGAAGGACGACCCACCCGGCGGGCGGGGTCGGGAGCACGTTCGGTGACGAGTCCGCGTCGCACCAGCTCGCCGACGAGGTCGGCGATGGTCGAGCGATTCAGCCTGGTGGCCTCGGTGAGGCTCGCTCGCGACAGGGGGCCGGTGCGGTGCAGGAGCGTCAGGATCGTCGACAGGTTCCGCTGCCGCCCGCCGGGCCCGACCAGACTCATCGCTCCAGTGTAGAGAGGACGGTGCCCCGCGCCCGGAGGGACGCGGGGCACCGTGGTGCGTCTCAGCCCTGCATCCGCTCCCTTCGCCGCTGCACGAGGATGGCGCCGGCGAGGAGGGCGAGCAGGCCCGCCAGGCCCAGGCCGAACGGCAGGCCGCCACCGGTCGAGGCCAGCGGGTTGCGCGGGTCGCCCGACGCGCCGCCGTCCGAGCCGCCGTTCGCGGGCGGCGTGGTCGGCGTACCCGGCTCACCGGGCGTGCCCGGCTCGGTCGGGGTGGTGGGCCCACCGGGCGCGGTGGGCGTCGTGCCCTCCGCGGCGACCAGCTCTCCCACGCCCCAGCGGGCCGTGGACTGGTAGCCGGCGCCGGTCGGATCGGCCCAGTTGCGGATGCCGGTGCGCGCACCGTCGGAGGCGTCGTTGACCTGGAAGTCCAGACCATGGAACGTCCCCTCACCGCCCGAGTCGAGCAGGCTGATGCGAGCCTCGACGACATAGCCGCCGTCGACGGTGGCGACCTGGGACTCCACACGATTGCGCTGGAACGCCTCGTCGCCGGTTCCGAACGACACCGCACCGGCCGCGCTGATGCGGATCTGGGTGTCGTCGTAGCGGTACGAGCCGTTCTTGACGTTGCCGGCGTCGACGTAGATCTCCACCGAGTCCTGGATCCAGGGGTCCGAACCCGAGACATCCACCACCGGGTCGGCCACCTCGGCCAGGACGAACAGGGCGTTGTCCTGCCAGAGGGTCCGCACCGACGCGGTCGCGCCGCCCGTCCCCTCGACCTGACGGTCGGTGGTGACGGCGTTCGCGGCGGCCCACGCGTCATCCACCGCGCCGTCGATCGTCGGCGCATCGACCGCCTCGACGACCTCGACGAACGACAGCGGCTCGACGAGCGTGAGGTTTCCGAGCTCGCCGGCGGTGTTCCACCCGGCGGAGGCGTCGCCGTCGGCGATGCGCGCGTCGAAGCGGACCACGTCGCCGAGCGCCGCGTCACCCAGGGGCAGCGCCGCCACGATCCGGTAGCCGGTGTCGGTCTCGGTGACCGAAGCGCTCACGTCGCCCTCGCCGTCGCGGCCCACGACGTACTCCTGGTCGCCCACGGTGAAGCGGACGCCGTCGGCGTCATCCATCGATCCATCCGTCACCTCGACGAACGCGGTGAGGGTGCCGGGCTCCCAGCGCAGCTGGAAGGCACCGCTCTGCTCGATCGGCAGCAGCGGCAGACGGTCCCACTCGGCCGCGGTCGGTGCCGCGTCGTCGACCGGCACGGAGCCGCCGAACACGAACGCGCTGCGTTGGCGGGCGGGCAGTTCCTCATCGACGGCGCCGAAGAACGCGGGCTTGCCCTGGTAGGCATCGTCGAAGAGCAGTGGTGCGCCGTTCGCCGAGCGCCAGCTGCGGCCGTCGGTGAGACCCCACACGGTCACGCTGTAGAGCTCGTCGATGTTCTCGCGGAACACGCGGAACGCGTCGCGGTAGTAGTAGCCCTGCTCGATCAGGAGCGCTTCGCTGACGGGTGTCCCCGTGGTGACGTCCAGCTCGGTGACCACCTGCGTGACGGGCAGATCGGCGAAGGTGCGGATCGCCTGCTCCAGGGCCGAGACCGGCATCGCCAGGCTCACGTGGAACTGGTGTCCCACACCGTCGATCGGCACGCCGCGCGCGAGGAGCCGCTCGACGAGCGCGAGGTAACGCCCCTGCTTGCCCGACTGCTCGGTGTTGTAGTCGTTGATGAAGAGCGTCACCGGCCGGTCGACGCCGTCGGCGGCGTAGACCTCGTTGAACGCCTCATCGGCGTACTGGAACGACAGGTCGATGAACTCCTCGCCGAGGATGCGGTACCACTCGCTGCGGCGCAGGCCATCGGCGTACTCGGAGCCGTCGGAGACGACCTCGTTCACGACGTCCCATGCGTTCAGCGGGTTGGTGCCGCCGAACTCGCCGTACTCGGTGGCGAGCCACTCGGCGACGTTGAAGATGTGCTCGCGGAGGCGGTCGCGGAGGATCTGCTTGTCCGCGTCACTCGTGGTCAGCGGTGAGCCGTCGGCCGCCTGGAAGAAGAAGGCCGGGGTCTGGCTGTGCCACACCAGCACGTGGCCGTAGACCGCGAGGTCGTTGGCCTCGGCGAAGTCCATCAGCGCGACCGCTTCGGGGTTCGCGCGGAACTGGCCGTTCGCGTCGTACCAGGCCTCGGGCTTCATGTAGTTCTCGCCCGTGATCTGGTCGAAGTGACGCAGAAGCAGCTCCGAGGCGACGCCTGTCGTCTCCCGGCTGTCGATCGCCACGCCCACCGGAACGTCGAGGGTGTCCTGCAGCGGCGTGAGGTCCTGGATCTCGCCCGGCTCGGGCACGCTCACCTGGATGTCATCGAAGTACAGGTCGGAGGTGTTCGTGCCGTTGTAGTCGGTCTCGAAGTAGAGCAGACCCGTGTCGAACGCCTGGAGCGGGAAGGATGCCCGCACCTGGGTCCACCCCGAGTTGGTGACGTTCGCGAACTGCGCCAGCGTCGAGAACGTCGTCGCACCCTGGTAGTCGCGCTGCAGGCTCAGCCAGACCGGACTCGTCGGCTGACCTTCCCCGAAGCGCACCCAGGCGGTCACCTCGTAGGTGGTGTTGGCCTGAAGCTCGGCGATGTCGTGGCCGAAGCCCGATCCCTGCGAGGTGCGACCCGTCAGCGCCGCCGACTGGTTGCCCTGCTGAGCGTCGTCGGTGGTGAGCGTCACGGTCGGAGCGCCGCTGCCGCTGTCGCGCGGAACCCAGCCGCCCAGGCCCTCCTCGAAGTCGTTCGAGAGCGCGGTCGGACCCACCACCGGCGGGGTGCCCGGGTCGGTCGGGTCGGTGGGATCGGTCGGCTCGGTGTCGAGGGCCGTCACGACCAGGTCGTCGAGGTAGTAGGTGAACGTTCCCGAGTCGGCGCCGCCCGTGCCGATGTAGAGCTGGAGGCCGGGCAGATCGGCGTCGTCCGCAACGGTGTACTCGCCGCTGATGGTCGTCCAGTCCTCGGCGGTGGCGGTGGTCGGCCCGATCCACGTGTAGGTCGGCTTCATCACGAAGCGCGCCGACTGGTCGGCTGTGCCTTCGGCCAGTTTGATGCGCGCGGAGACGCTGTAGGTCGTTCCCGCCTCGAAGATCCCGGCGGGGCTCTGGATGCCGGTGAAGTCGTCGGCGCGGTCCGCGACCTGAAGGACCTGCGAGCCGTCGAGCTCGACCACGGAGAGTGTGTTCTCACCTCCTCCGCTGGCGATCCAATCGCCGGTCGTGCCGTCCTCGAAGTCGATCGAGGTGATGACGGTGTCGGCCGCGGAGGCGGCTGACAGGGGGGCGACGATCAGTGCGGCGGCTGCCAGGACGGCGGCCGCAGCGGATCGAGCACGATGTCGTCTCACGAATACGCTCCTTTGCGCGGGGGTTTTGTCGTGCTCGCAAACCTATGTGCGCAACAGAGCGGTGAGGGTCTTCCTCACGAAAACGTTACGAAACTCTCCACTTAAGTTTCGAGCGGTGCCGGAGCCGTGCTTTCGCGCACCACGAGGTGCGTCGCGAGGTCCATTCGGAACGTCTCGGGCTGGCCGCCCTCACCGAGTCGGAGTGCCAGGCGGGTCGCCTCCTCGCCCATGCGGCGAAGCGGCTGGTGAACCGTGGTCAGCTGCGGGCTGAACCACCGGGCGAGCGCGATGTCGTCGTAGCCGACGACCGAGAGGTCGGTCGGCACCTCCAGCCCGGCGCCGCGCGCCGCGGCGATGACGCCGATCGCCTGCAGGTCGCTGCCGGCGAAGATGGCCGTCGGGCGGTCGGGGAGGGCGAGCAGCTGACGCGCCCAGGTCTCACCGCCGGAGGGGTGGAAGTCACCGAAACGGACCCAGTTCGCGTCGACGGGAAGGCCCGCGGCGTTCATGGCCGAGCGGTATCCGTCGAGCCGGGCGTGCGAGCACATCGCGTCCGCGGGCCCGGTGATGGCGGCGATCCGCCGGTGCCCGAGCTCGATGAGGTGCCGGGTGGCGACGAGGCCGCCGGTCCAGTTCGCCGATCCGACGGCGGGCACGTCGGCGGCCGGATCTCCCGACGGATCGACGATGACGAACGGGATGCCGCGGCGCTTGAGCTTGTCGCGGTGGGCGGGTGCGAGGTCGGAGAAGACGAGGATGACGGCGGCGGGGCTCCGACGCAGGACGCCGTCGATCCACTCGTCGCCGGGGGCGTGGCGGTCGCCGCTGAGGGTGAGCACCGTCGACAATCCTGCCTCGGCCGCGACCGTCTCGACGCCGGTGATGAGGTCGGTCGACCAGCTCGGCTCGAGCTCGTGGAGGACGAGCTCGACGTACTCGCCGCGGCGGTTGCCGGTGCGGCGGGTGTAGCCGTGCTCGGCCAGGAGCTGCTCGATCCGCGCCCGGGTCGAAGACGCGACATCCGTCCGGCCGTTGAGGACCTTCGACATCGTCGCGATCGAGACGCCGGCCTCCTCGGCCAACTGGGCCAGCGTTACTCTCGTGGTGTCCGCCATGTCAGGAGTGTATTGCGAAAGTTTCGGAGCTGCGGCGACGTGGTGTTCACGGTGTGGACGTGGCATCCGATCTGGTATAGGTTGTTAACCGCAACATTTCCCCGCAAAGGAGCGCCATGCCCACCCCCACCCGCGCCGACAAGTTCTCGTTCGGCCTCTGGACCATCGGATACAACGGCACCGATCCGTTCGGCGGGCCGACCCGCCCGGCCCTGGACGTCGTCCACGCGGTCGAGAAGCTCGCCGAGCTCGGCGCCTACGGTCTGACCTTCCACGACGACGACCTCTTCGCCTTCGGCTCGAGCGACGCCGAGCGTCAGACGCAGATCGACCGGCTGAAGGGCGCGCTCGCCGACACCGGTCTCATCGTGCCGATGGTGACCACCAACCTCTTCTCCGCGCCGGTGTTCAAGGACGGCGGGTTCACCTCCAACGACCGTCAGGTCCGACGCTTCGCGCTGCGCAAGGTGCTCCGCAACATCGACCTCGCCGCCGAGCTCGGCGCGAAGACGTTCGTGATGTGGGGCGGTCGCGAGGGCGCCGAGTACGACGCGGCCAAGGACATCCGCGCGGCCCTGGAGCGCTACCGCGAAGCGGTCAACCTCCTCGGCGACTACGTCACCGACAAGGGATACGACATCCGCTTCGCGATCGAGCCGAAGCCGAACGAGCCCCGCGGCGACATCCTGCTCCCCACCCTCGGACACGCGCTGGCCTTCATCGACTCGCTCGAGCGCCCCGAACTGGTGGGCCTGAACCCCGAGGTCGGCCACGAGCAGATGGCCGGGCTGAACTTCGCCGCCGGCATTGCGCAGGCGCTGTACCACGGCAAGCTCTACCACATCGACCTCAACGGCCAGCGCGGCATCAAGTACGACCAGGACCTCGTGTTCGGTCACGGCGACCTGCACAACGCCTTCGCCCTGGTCGACCTGCTCGAGAACGGCGGCCCCGGCGGGGTGCCCGCCTACGACGGCCCGCGTCACTTCGACTACAAGCCCTCGCGCACCGAGGACGAGACCGGTGTCTGGGAGTCGGCCGCAGCCAACATGCGCACCTACCTGCTGCTGAAGGAGCGGGCCGCGGCCTTCCGCGCCGACCCCGAGGTGCAGGAGGCGCTCGAAGCGTCCAAGGTCACCGAGCTCGCCCAGCCGACGCTGAACGCGGGGGAGTCGTACGACGACCTGCTCGCCGACCGTTCGGCCTACGAGGACTTCGACGCGCAGGCCTACCTCGGCGGGCACGGCTTCGGCTTCGTCCGCCTGCAGCAGCTGGCCACCGAGCACCTGCTCGGCGCGCGCTGACCCGGTCACCGGACGCGCCCACCCACCGTCCACTCCCGCGAAAGTGCATCTGCGCGCCGAGGATGCGGGGTTACCCCGTATTCTCGGCGCCCAGAAGCACTCTCGCGGGGGTGGTGAAGTGAAGCGAGGAGAGCCATGGCGCTCGTGATGGGGGTCGACTCGTCGACCCAGTCGTGCAAAGTCGTGATCGTCGACACCGCCACCGGCGAGGTCGTCCGGCAGGGGCGCGCCGCGCACCCGGAGGGCACCGAGGTCGACCCGGGCGCCTGGTGGGAGGCGCTGCAGACGGCGATCGAGGACGCCGGGGGCATCGGCGACGTCGCCGCGTGGGCCATCGGCGGGCAGCAGCACGGCATGGTCGTGCTCGACGCCGAAGGACGCGTCATCCGACCGGCCCTGCTGTGGAACGACACCCGCTCGGCCGGCGCCGCGCGCGACCTCATCGCCGAGTTCGGCGCCGACGATCTCGCGCAGCGCACCGGGCTCGTGCCGGTCGCCTCCTTCACCATCACGAAGCTCCGCTGGCTCCGCGACGACGAGCCCGACAACGCCGCGCGCGTGGCCGCTGTGGCGCTCCCCCACGACTGGCTGACGTGGCGGCTGCGGGGCTTCGGCCCGGAGGGCGAGTCGCCGCGGGGTCCGGTTCTCGACGAACTCGTCACCGACCGATCGGATGCCTCCGGCACCGGGTACTGGGATCCCGAGACCGGCGGCTACGACCACGCTCTGCTCGAGGCGGCGCTCGGGCATGCCGCGCACCTGCCGAGGGTGCTCGGCCCGGACGAATACGTCACCGACGCCGACGGCCGCCGTGTCGGGGGCGGCGCGGGCGACAACGCCGGCGCCGCACTGGGGCTCGGGGCCGCACCCGGCGACGTGGTGGTCTCGATCGGCACGAGCGGCACGGTCTTCGCCGTCAGCGAGGAGCGCACGATCGACCCGACCGGCACGGTGGCCGGCTTCGCCGACTGCACGGGGCGTTTCCTGCCGCTCGTCGCGACCCTCAACGCCGCCCGCGTGCTCGATGCGATCGCGCGCCTGCTGGCCGTCGACCATGCCGAGCTGAGCCGCCTCGCGCTCGCCGCTGCGCCGGGGGCGGGCGGCCTCACCCTCGTGCCCTACTTCGAGGGCGAGCGCACCCCGAACCTCCCCGACGCCACCGCGTCGCTGGGCGGCATGACGCTCGCCTCCACGACCCGCGAGAACCTCGCGCGCGCGGCGGTCGAGGGGATGCTCGGAGGGCTTGGCGCCGGTCTCGACGCCCTGCGGGGCCTCGGCGTGCCGCTCCGGCGGGCACTGCTCATCGGCGGCGGCGCCCAGTCCGAGGCGGTCCGCGAGATCGCGCCCCTCGTCCTCGGCATGCCCGTCGAGGTTCCGGCGCCCGGTGAGTACGTCGCGCTCGGCGCGGCGCGGCAGGCTGCCGGCATCCGCTGATCGGGAGGGTTCCTCCCAGCCCGCTCAGAGCCGGCGTCCCTAGCGTCGCACCATGGACCCAGACCTCGGTGACGACGACCGCATCTCGGTGAGCCCGGCGGAGATGAGGGCGCTCCGCGACGAGATGCAGCGGTTCCTGCTGGAGTACCGCTTCGGCATGCAGGAGATCGAGACGAAGATCGCCATCCTCCGCGATGAGTTCCTCTACCTGCACGACTACAACCCGATCGAGCATGTCTCGAGCCGGGTGAAGTCGCCCGACAGCATCGTCGACAAGGTGGCGCGCAAGGGCATCGAACCCGAGTTCGCCGCCGTGCGCGAGCACATCACCGACATCGCGGGCGTCCGCATCACCTGCAGTTTCGTCACCGACGCCTACCGGCTGTTCGACCTGCTGACCCAGCAGGACGATGTGACCGTCCGCACGGTGAAGGACTACATCTCCGACCCGAAGCCGAACGGCTACAAGAGCCTGCACGCCATCGTCGAGGTGCCGGTCTTCCTCTCCACCGGTCGCGTGGTCGTTCCGGTCGAGGTGCAGTTCCGCACCATCGCGATGGACTTCTGGGCGAGCCTGGAGCACAAGATCTACTACAAGTACGACCGCCAGGTGCCCGAGGGGCTGATTGAGAGTCTGAAGGATGCCGCGGACACCGCGGCGGAGCTCGACGCACGCATGGAACGGCTGCACCGCGAGCTGCACGCGTCGCCCCAGCCCGCCGAGCCGACGCCTGCCCCGCACCGTGGCGCGCTCGCGGTGTGACAGCCGCGCCGCCCGACCCGGTCGCCGGGGGCGGGGCAGAATGGGGCGATGGCCGGTGACGACGCAGGCGGCGCGAGGCGCGGCGACGCCGACGAGCGCGACCCCGATGCCGATGAGCGCGACCCCGATGCCGACGAGCCGAAGACCGTCGCCGACGAGCTGGATGCCATCGCGGTCGAACTCTACGCCCTCCGTCCCGAGGAGTTCACGGCGGCGCGGAACGCCCGCGCCCAGGCGGCGCCGCGCGCCCTCGGTGCCCGGATCCGCACTCTCCGCAAGCCCGCGGCCTCGGCCTGGGCTGTCGATCTCCTCGCCAGGGAGGGTCTGCTGACCGACGTGCTGGAGCTCGCCGCCGCGCTCCGCGAGGCGCAGGACGACCTCGACGCGAAGGAATTGCAGCGTCTCGGTCGCGAACGTCGAGCCCTCGTGCAGGCGCTCGCCCGCCGGTCGGTGGCCCTTGCCGCCGAGCGCGGGGTCACCCTCAGCGGGGCGGCACGCGACGACGTCGCCGCGACGATCACCGCGGCGCTCCTCGACCCGCGGGCGGGAGCTGCCGTCGCCACCGCCAGGCTGATCCGACCCCTCGAGGCGACCGGGGTGGACCCGGTCGACCTCAGCGAGGCGGTGGGCGGCAGCATCCCGGGGGTCCCCGACGCTCCCGCCCGTCCGGCGCGGACGACCGACGACCTCGCCGCGCGGCGGGCGCGGAAAGCCGCCGAGCAGGCGGTGCGGGCTGCCGAACGCGGTGCGAGCGAGGCCGAGCGGGAACTGACGCGGGCGGAGGCACTGCTCGCCGCGGCGACCGAGCGCGAGGCACACCTGGCGGAACGGCTCGACGAGCTGCGCGCACAGCTCGCCCGCCTCGAGAAGGATGCCCGTGTTGCCGCCGACGCGCGCGAGGCGGCGGTCGACGCGCGCGTCGCCGCCGCCGAGCGCGCCGGCGACGCGCGTCGCGCGCTCGAGACGGCCCGCGACGCCCTTCCCCGGGACTGATCCGCGCTCTCCGCTGACGGACGACCCGTCGCTCGCTACGCTGAGCGACGTGAACGGGTTGGACATCGCCGCGGTGGTGATCGCGCTGGTGGCCGTGGGGGCGCCGCTGCTGGTGCGCGGCCTCAGCCGCTGGGTTGCGGTGCCCATCGTGGTGTTCGAGCTCCTCCTCGGGATCCTCGTCGGGCCGCAGGTGCTCGGCTGGGTCGGCGAGTCGGCCTTCATCGACTTCCTCAGCGAGTTCGGGCTCGTGGCGCTGTTCTTCATCGCCGGCTCCGAGATCGAGGCCAGCGCCCTCAGGGGACGCAGCGGCCGACTGGCCTGGCTCGGCTGGGCGATCAGCATCGCCGTGGGCGTCGGGATCGGCTTCGTCCTCTCCCCGGGTGAGGCGGGCGTCATCATCGGTATCGCGCTCGCCTCCACGGCGCTCGGCGCGCTCGTGCCGATCCTCCGCGACAGCGGCGATCTGCGCACCCCGTTCGGCCGATCGGTGATGGCGGTGGGAACCGTCGGCGAGTTCGGGCCCCTGATCGCCATCACGCTGTTCCTCGGCGGCCGCGACATCGGTACGGCGACCGTCGTGCTGCTGATCTTCCTTGTGGTCGCCGCCGGGGCGATGGTGCTGGCGTACCGGATGCCGCAGGGCCCGCTCTACACGGTCGTGACGGCCACGCTCCACACCTCGGGACAGTTCGCCATCCGGGTGATGTTCCTCATCATCGCCGCACTCGTCGTCCTGAGCGTCATCCTCGGCGTCGACGTGCTGCTGGGCGCGTTCGCGGCCGGCGTCATCTGGCAACTCCTCATGCGGGGGGCGGGGGAGAAGCAGCGCAAAGACGTCGAGACCAAGGTCGAGGCGGTGGCGTTCGGCTTCCTCATCCCGGTGTTCTTCATCGACACCGGCATCGAGTTCGACCTGGCGAGCCTCATCGCCGAACCGCTCCTCCTCCTCGCCGTTCCCGTCGCGCTGGTCGGATTGCTGATCGTCCGCGGGGTTCCGTCGATGCTCGCGGCGCCGCCGGGCTCGAGTGCACGCGACCGGGTGGCGACGATGTTCATGGGTGCCACCGCCCTGCCGATCATCGTCGCAGTCACGACCATCGGCGTCGACGAGGGCGTTCTCGAGGGTTCCACCGCCGCGGTGCTCGTCGGGGCCGGGATGCTCTCGGTGCTCCTGTTCCCCCTCCTCGCCGCCATCGCCCGCGGGAAGCGCGCGACCTCGGCCGGCGACAGCCTCGAGTGGGACTCCGCCCCGATGTCCGACACCGCGTGAGCGCCCTCGACGACCTCCTCGCGGGCGCCCGGGCCCGGCTGGCCGGGGTATCCCGCGAAGGGCTGGGGGAACTGCTGCCGCCGCGGCGGCTGCTCGGCGTCCTCCGCGCGCCCCGGATCGTCCGCAGGGGATCGGCCTGGCACCTCGGCACGCTCCTCCTCACCGACGACGACCTTCTCGTGACCGGCGACATCCTCCGCGCCCGCGCCGAGGTGCGCCGCGGCTTCACCGCGGAGTCGCAGCGGGAGCGCGCGCAGCTCGCGGCAGCCGCCCGGCGGGGAGGATTCGCCGAGGGCGAGACCGTTCACATCGGCTGGCAGCGGCTCGACCTCGACGCGATCGGCCGCGGCGCGGCATCCGGTCCGGTCAGGGTCGTGGACGGGGAACCACGCGTCCGGTGGAGCGCCGCCGGGGGGTACGTGCCGCTCGCCGGCTACCTCGACGAGCGGGTCGGGCTGCTCGTCGATCCGCCCGGCGGAGCGACCTGAGCGTCGCAGGGCGAATCAGGCGGCGGCGCCGAATCGGGCACCGAAGGCGGCGAGCAGTCGGGCCGGTTCGCTCACCGGGGTCGCGAGCACCCGGGCGGCGATGACGTCGTAGTCGCGGGCGTCGTAGTACCCGTCGTTGCGGTAGACCTGCATGCGTTCGGTGAACGCCCGGGGTGTCAGCTCGGGGTGGAACTGCGTGGTGTAGAGCCGGTCGCCCACCCGGTAGGCCTGCACGGGGCAGGCCTCGTTCGCGGCGAGGTGCACGGCACCCGGCGGCAGGGCGGCGGTGCCCTCCTTGTGTCCCGTAAGGGCGGCGAACGCGGGGTCGAGCGCGGCGAACAGCGGATCGTCCTGGGCGGCCGCGGTCACCGTCACGGTCGTCGGACCGGCATCCTCGGGGAACGCGCGGCTCACCTCGCCGCCGAGGAGCCGTGTGACCACGCTGATGCCGTAGCAGGTGAACATCGCAGCGAGCCCGTCGCCTCCGGCGGCGGCAGCGGCGACGCGCTCGAGGTCGCGTTCGACGCGGCGCTGCACGTCGGTCTTCGTCGACTCGGGATCGACGACGTTGAAGGGGCTGCCTCCCACCACGACGGCGCGGTAGACGTCCAGCGCGCCGTCGGGCAGGGGGGAGCGGACGAGATCGTGACGGTGCATCCGCTCGGGGCCGACGCCCATCGCCGCGCGGAACGACGCGTATTCGGCCTCCGCCGCCGCCTCCTGGGGCCGCGCGCAGAGGTAGAGCAGATCGGCGGAGGTCACCTGTGAAGTTTAGGTCGGGCTCGGATGTATCACACGCCCGGGTGGTGCCTCTGTTCGGGTGTGGCCACAATGGGCGCTATGACGCATGCTGACGCGGATGCCGGGGTCGACCCTGCCCGCCCCCTGCGTTGGGAGCTCGCCGCCACCCTGTTCCAGCGATGGCGCGGCGGCGACCGCAGCGCGATGGACGACCTCGTCCGACTCATGACCCCCACCCTGTGGCACGTCGTCCGCGCGTACGGCGTCGACGCGGCGCTCGCACAGGACGTCGTGCAGACGACCTGGCTGACCCTGGTGCGGCGCCACGAATCGATCGTGGAGCCGCAGGCGGTATCGGGGTGGCTGACCACCACCGCCCGCCGCGAGGCGTGGCGGGTCGGGCGCCAGCAGCGCCGGGCCGATCCCACCGAGGTCGACGACCTCGAGCCGCACCTGCCGACGCACGAGTCGGCCGAGCAGACCGCGCTCCGCGACGACGCGTCGCGCCGACTCTGGCTCGCCGTGAACCAGCTCAACGAACGGTGTCAGCGCCTGCTGCGGGTGGTCGCCTTCGACGAACGACCCGATTACGCCCGCATCGCGACAGACCTCGCGATGCCGATCGGCTCCATCGGTCCGACGAGGCAGCGGTGTCTCGGCAAACTGCGGGCGATCCTCGCAGAGGAAGGAGAGGACGGCAGAGATGACGACGGATGACTCCGCCGATGCCCGTCTGTTCGCGCGACTGCGCGCGGTGTGGGAGGAGGTCGACCCGATGCCCGCGGGCCTGGTCGACCGGATGGTCGCCGCCGTGGCGGTCGAAGACCTCTCGCGCGAATACGCGCTGCTGACGCTCGTCGAGGGTACGCTCGCGGCGACCCGCGGCGACACCGACACGGCCACGTTGCAGTTCAGCGACGGACGCACGAATGTGCTGCTGCACCTGTCGGTGGCCGAGGACGGCCGACGGCGCGTGGACGGCTGGGTCGACGCCCAACCGCTGTCGATCCGGCTCGTTCAGGACGCGCGGGAGTGGACGACGGATGCCGGCGAGCACGGCCGATTCGCCTTCGTCGACGTCCCCGCGGGCTTGACCCGCCTCCGCCTGTCGCTTCCCGCCGGGGCGGGGGAAGCCGACCCCCGCGAGTTCCAGACCCCGCAGTTCGAAATCTGATCCTGCTGCGCCGAATCGGCGCAGCCTCGCCCCTGATCGAGGAGACGCTTCACCATGGTCCGACCCGACGGAACACCCGACTGGCGCGATCGCGTCGACGCCGCCCGCCCCCGCGGGGTGCCCCTCGATCCCACGAGCGAGCGCGTCGAGGGCGTGCGGCCCTATCCGACCGCCTACGACCCCGATCACCTGCTCGTGACCGACGACGAGCTGCTCGACGAGATCCTCTCGATCCTTCGCGGCGCCGCGGGGGACTTCGGGTGGGGGGTTCGTCTGGAGACCGTGAGGGGTGAGCGCCTCACCGACGAGGCGGCGCGGGAGCGCGCGGGCACCGCTCGCCGCGAGCTCGGTCTTCCCCTCGTGCTCGTCGCCCGCATCTTCCCCGACCCGCAGCCGGATCGCGACGACGAGCCCGTTCCGCCCATCGACGCGTGGCGGCTGCTGCAGCGAGCGCGCGGTCGGTCCGACAAGGCGCTCCCAGGAGTGGGACTGGACCACATCATCTCCATCGATCCCTACGGATCCACCAATCCCTACGGCTCGACGAACCCGTACGGCTCCACGAACCCGTACGGCTCGACGAACCCGTACGGCTCCACCAACCCGTACGGGTCGACGAACCCGTACGGCTCGACGAACCCCTACGGGTCGACGAACGCCCCCGGACCCGGCTCCTACGCCTATCCGGGGTCGGGCGGCCGCGAGGTGGTCTCCTACATCGGCGACCCGCCCCGCCGCGACGACAACTCGATCCGGGGGCGCCGCCCCGTGGTCGCCTTCATGGACACCGGATGCGGGCGGCACGCGTGGCTGCCCGACAGCATCGTCGATCGTCATCTCCACAACGGCAGCGACCCGGTCGGCGTCGTGGGGGCGGCCACCGACCCCGAAGAGGTCGGCGACGTGTCAGGGCCCTTCGACGGATTCCTCGACCAGGCAGCGGGGCACGGCACCTTCGTCGCCGGGGTGATCCGCCAGATCGCCCCCGACGCCGATCTGATCTCCATCCGCGTCGCCGACAGCCAGGGCACCCTCCTCGAGGGGGAGTTCCTCGAGGCGGTGCGCGCGGTCGCCGAGCTCGTCATCCGCTACGCCCGCGGTGAGGGTGGCCGGCCGATCGACGTCCTCAATCTCTCGCTGAGCTACTACCACGAGACGCCCGAGGACGGGCAGTTCGACCAGACCCTGGTGACGTACCTCGTCGCCGCGCGCCGGCACGGCTGCGCGGTGGTCTGCTCGGCCGGCAACGATGCGACCGATCGCCCCGCGTTCCCCGCCGCGCTGTGGAAGTGGCCGGATGCCGATTTCACCGTGGAGGACCCCGATGACGCCGCGCCGCACCTGTCGGTCGGGGCGCTCAACCCCAACGGCAGGAGTGTCGCCCTCTTCAGCAACGTCGGCGACTGGGTCCGCGTGTACGCCCCGGGCGTCGCGGTGGTCAGCTCCGCGCCGCCGCTGAACGGCGGCATCCAGGCAGGCACGCGCAACGACCGCTACGGCCTCCGGCGCGAGACCATCGACCCCGACGACTTCACCGGCGGCTTCGTCATCTGGAGCGGCACCTCCTTCGCCGCCCCGCACATCGCCGGCGCGCTCGCCGAGATGGTCGGGGTGGGGCTCATGGACGGCTCCCTCGATGAGAGGCCCGGCCCCCGGGTGAAGGCGCTCCGCAAGGCCGGGGCGCAGCTGGAGAAGGAGTGGAAGGGCACGACCCGGGCACCCGCCTGAGTTCCTCGGCACGGGGCCGTGCGCAACGGCGGGGACCGGTAGCGACACGCCGCTTCGCGGCATCCGGAGTCGGCGTGCCCGCCCCTCGGTCCCGCCGCCCGGAACCCCTGCCCTGCGCCGAGATCGCGTCTGCGCCAAGATGAAGGGTGGCCACGAGAAGCGCCGAGGATCTGCACCGGCTCGCCGTCGAGCTGTGCATCTCCGGACGGTACGCGCGGGCCCTCTCGGTTCTCGCGCTGGCGACCGGCCGCACGGATGACCCCGATCTCCGTGCGCGCATCGAGGGCACCCGCGCGTTGGCGCTGCAGCGCACCGGATCGCCGTCCGAGGCCGAGGAGGTGCTGCGCGAGGCGCTGGCGGCTCGTGGCTTGACCGCACACACCCGCGCGATCCTCCGTGGCCAGCTCGGGGCTCTGGCGATGTACGGCGGACGACTCGATGAGGCCGAGCGCCTGTTCGGCGAGGCCGTCGAGGCGCTCGACGATACCGATCCGCTCGCCGCCGCCCGGGTGCGCATGAATCGAAGCCTCGGTCGGATGCAGCGGCGAGACCTCGAGGGAGCCGCGGCGGACGCGGAGTGGGCGGCCACCCGTTTCGCCGCCGCCGACCTCGCCACGGATGAGGCGCACGCCCGTCACAACCTCGGGTACATCGCCCTGCTGTCGGGCGACCTCGTCACGGCGCTCGAGGCGATGCTCATCGCCCGGCCCGCCGCAGCCACCACCCCCGTTGCGGGCGCGGTGGGAGACATGGACAGGGCCGAGGTCCTGCGCGAGGCCGGGCAGACCACCGAAGCGGAGCGACTGCTCGAGCGCGTCGCGGCGGTCTTCGGTGCCCACCGGATGCCCCAGTCGCGGGCGGAGGCGGAGTTCCAGCTGGCGCGATCGCTCCTCGCCCACGACCCGGAGCGTGCGCGGAAGGTCGCGCTCGCGGCATCCCGCAGATTCCAGCGGCTCGGGAACGACACCTGGGCGCACCGGGCCGAGGCCATCGGGCTGCGGGCCGGAATCCAGTCGCCGCGGCGACGCGCACGGGACGGGGTGGTAGAGAGGGTGGACACGCTGGCCACCGCCCTCGCACGGGAGGGCTTCCGAGGCGAGGCGACCGCGCTGCGCCTGACGGCCGCCGCCGCCGACCCGGCGCTCGACCGGCGCCCGGTCCGCCTCCGCGACGACGCCCCGCTGGAAGTGCGACTGATCGGTCACGAGGTCAAGACGACGCGTGCCGCGCGGCGCGGTCGCTATGACGACGTGCGCCGGCACGCCGCCCAGGGGATAGACACGCTCGCCGCCTGGACGGGTTCGTTCGGGAGTCTCGACCTGCAGACCTCGGCGGCGATGCACGGTGCCCGCCTCATGTACGCCGGTCTCGACGCCGCCCTCCGCTCCCGCGATCCGGAGATCGTGTTCGAGTGGGCCGAGCGCGCCCGCCACCTCAGTCAGCAGTCGACACCGCTGCGCCCGCCTCCCGATCCGGAGCTGGCCGCCGAGCTCGCCGAGCTGCGCACCATCCGGGCCGAACGTCCGGGCGCGGATTGGCTGGACGAGCCGCGTGCGGCCGAGCTGCGGGAGCGCGCGCGTCGCCGGCAGTGGGCCCACACGCGCGCCGGGGAGACGGCCGAACGCGCGACGCTGCCGAACGTACGCGACGCGCTCGACGCCGACACCGCCGTGCTCAGCTTCCTCTACACCGGCTCGCGCCTGGCCGTCCTGGTGTCCGACAGCGCACGCGACACCCTCGTCGCGCTGGAGGGTCCGGATCGGATCGGCGCTCTGCTCTCGGGCTTGCGGGCCGATCTCGACATGGCGGCGGCCGTGCGATCGGGGCCGCTGGTCTCGGTGGTCCAGTCCGCGCTGCAGACCAGACTCGCCGAGCTCTCCGCCGGCCTCCTCGACCCCGTGCTCACGCGCACCGATCGGCGTCGACTGGTGCTGACCGTCCCCGGCATGCTCAGCGGGGTGCCATGGGGGATGCTCCCGGCGATGGAGGGCCGCGTGTTCACTGCGGCGACGTCCGCGACCCGGTGGGTGCGGGCGATGTCCGGCACCGCGTCCGCGCCGAGCGCGTCGACCGCATTCGTGGTCGGGCCGGGGGTGCCGCGCGGTGAGGAGGAGGTGGCCCGGGCGCGGGTCGCGTGGCCGTCGGCCGCGACCCTCGTCGGCGCCGATGCCACGGTGCGCGGGGCGGCCCAGCTCGCCGCGTCATCCGGTGTCCTCCACGTCGCCGCGCACGGGCGCCACACGGCCGACAATCCGCTCTTCTCCGGTCTCGAACTCGCCGACGGCGTGCTCTTCGGCTACGACATCGACCTCATCCCCGAGGTCCCCCGCGTGGTGGTGCTCTCGGCGTGCGAGGTGGGGCGCTCCTCCGTGCGATGGGGGGAGGAGGCGCTGGGGATGACGCGGATCTGGCTTCACGGCGGAGCGGAGTCGGTCGTCGCCGCGCCCGTCCGGGTGGCCGACGACGATGCGTGCGAACTGCTGGCCGCGATGCACGAGGGTCTCGCGGCTGGTGAGGCACCCGCCGAAGCGCTCGCAGGAGCGGCCGCCCGGACGGGGATTCGCGCGCCGTTCCAGGTGCACGGCCGAGGATTCTGAAGAAGATCCGTCCGCGGTGTATCAGGGGCTCCGCGTGGGGCTCCAACACTGTGAAGCGGCATGAGTGCGGTCGGCCGAAGCCCGACCGGGGGGCACTCAGGATCTGCCGGGGGGCGCGCTCCCGCGGGGCGTGAGGATCCGTGCTGCTTCCAGGGGTGTCGCGGAGGTTTCGGTCCGCGGCACCCCTGCCTCATGTGCGCGAGGAACGGGCGCTGCGTCCGCGGACGATCCCGATGAATGTCTGGATGTGCGCGCCTGTCTCGTCGTCGACGTCGTCGACCGGCCAGGCCAGCCCGACGGATGACCGCGGGCCGTCGGTCAGCGGACGGAACGTGGCATCGCGGCGGTGATGCAGCCGGGCGAGCGACATCGGGACGATGACGATGCCGGCGCCGCTGGCCGCCGTGGCGATCGCCTCCGCCGTGTCGAGCGAGCCGCTCGAGGATGCCACGACGACGTCGGGGATCGCGATCCCGAGGACGTCGTCGGAGGGGATGTAGACCGTCTCGCCGGCCAGGTCGTCTGAGGTCAGCTCATCCGCCACGCTGAGGTGCGAGTCGGTCGACATGACGACGACCGGGACCTCCTCGTACAACGGGATGAGGTGCAGTCCGTCCCGGTCGAGGGGAAGGCGCACGAGCGCCGCATCGACCTCGCCGGCGGTGAGACTCCGTCGCTGCTCCGAAACGGCGACGGGAATCAGTTCGAGCGGGACCCGTGGCATCCGCTCTCTCCAGATGCCGATCCACTTTCCGGGGGTCGCCCCGGGAACCGCGCCGAGACGGAACGGACGGGCTGCCATGGATTCAGGCTAGCCGTGCCGCCGATGGGCCGCCGATCTCATGCGGCCAGACGGAAGCCTCGCCGGTCTGTCGCGACGCGCTCGCCGTCGGCGATCGTCTCGTCGTCACGGATGAGGGAGTTCACCGCGACCCGCGCGTTCGCGCCGATGTTCGTCCGGACGCCGATGCGGGCGCCGGCGCCGATGACGGCACCGGGACCGACGTGGGCGTGAGGTGCGATGTGGGCTTCGGGGCCGATGAGCGCCTCCGCCTCGATCCACGCACCGCGTCCGACACGAGCGCCGGCCGCGATCTGCGCACCGGGTTCGACGTAGGCGCCGGCTTCGACGATGGCAGTCGGGTGCACCTTCGCGCCGTGGGCGATCAGTCCGCGTCCGTTGACGTGCTTGCGGTAGCGGAGCGTCTCGCCCTGGTCGTTCTCGATGTCGACGTAGTTCTTACCCACGATCTCCTCCTTCAGCGCGGTTGTTGCGCCGAGTACAGATACAACCGATCCCTGCACAGATACATTCCCTCGCATCAGCCCGATTGGATGCAGGGGCTTGCAAAGTCTTCGTCGCAGAGGTACGCAGCGGATGGGAGGGCCGGCGACGGCGTGTCAGGTCTGGCAGACGGGGCACCAGAAGATGATGCGTTCCCGCGTCGGATCCGCCCCGAGTTCTCCGCCGCGGATCTGCGTGCCGCATCGTCTGCAGGGGCGCCCCTCCCGCCGGTAGACCCAGGTGCTCTGCCCCGGGCGGGAGTCTCCGGTGAACGTGCGACCGGAGCGATCGCGGTTGGCCCGGATCATCCGGGTCCCGACCTCGACGAGCGACGCGGTGTCGACCTCGGGCGCGGGAGTGGTGGGGAGGATGCCGCGGACGAAGAGGATCTCGTTGGCGTACTCGTTGCCGAACCCGGCGACGTTGCGCTGATCGAGCAGCGCGACGTGGATCTCGCGAGGGTCGGCGACGAGTCGCCGCGCGGCTTCGGCGGGGTCCCAGTCCTGCGCCAGGGGGTCGGGCCCGAGATGATCGACGAGCTCGCCCTCGCGCTCGGTCGGGACGACCGCGATGTCGGCCAGGTCGAATCCGACGGTGTCCCATTCGGTCGTGCCGACGATGGCGCGGGCCTTGTATCCGGGTTTACGCCAGCGACCACCCCGTCGGTACACATGCCACTCGCCCTCCATCTTGAGGTGGCTGTGCAGGGTCCAGGCGCCGATGCGGTGCAGGATGTGCTTTCCGCGGGGGACCACCGCGTGGACGACCTCGCCGGTGAGGTCGACGGTCGCGACCTGCGGGACCCGCAGATCGAACCGCGCCACGGGGTGGCCGGCGAGGGCTTCGTGCAGTCGACGCGCGGCACGGAAGACGGTGTCGCCCTCAGGCACGGCGCCCCGATCCCGCGGTGGCTGCCGCCGTGGCGCGACGGATCGTCAACCCGCGAGGGCTTTCGACGAAACCGGCCTCGCGGAGCGCGCCGCCCACGGGCGTACCGAGGACGAACGACCCGTTCACCTGCTCGATCGTGACCGTGTCGAGCCTGCGGGCCGTGATCGTCGCCGCGAGGTCACGCGTCGCCGCCTGCAGCGACGCGACATCCTCGGTGAAGGCGAGGGTGGATTTCCCGCCGCGCTCGACGTACAGCACGAGGCGTCCGTCGACGATGACCACGAGCCCCCCGGCTTTGCGTCCCGGGCGGTGGGAGACGCCCTCCACCCGCGGCCAGGGAAGTGCGGCGCCGTAGGGGTTGGCGGGGTCGGTCGCCGCGAGGGTGACCGCGGCCAGCGGCGGCGGATCGGCGACCGCCGCGAAGTGGCGGAGGCGATCCACCGTGCTCGACGCGGCGAACTGCGCGGCGCCGAGCTTCTCGATCACATACCCCCGGCGGCAGTGGCCCGCCTCCTCGAAACCCGCCAGCACCCGGTAAGCCTGCGCGAAACCGCCCGGCATCCCCTCGGACTGCACCGAGCCGCGGGTGACGACCCCGTAGCGGTCCAGGAGCAGGCTCGCCGCCGCGGTCGCGCGAAGCGCGGGGTCGGGCTCAGGGTCGGGGAGCAGAGACCAGCGTCCCCCGATCGCCGGCGGACGGGGCGGAGCCGACGGTGTCACGCGGGGAAGGGATGCGCCGCGGTACATCCGTGCGCGCGGCGCCCGTCGGCTCACGCGGTGCGCCTGCGAGCCGCCGGTGAGGAGGGTGCGGATCGGGGCGAAGGTGTCGTTGGTGACGCGCCCGGTCCAGGTCAGCGCCCAGAGCGCATCGATGACGGACTGCTCGTTCTCCGCGTCAGTCAACGCCCGCAGCTGTGCGGCGAAGTAGGCGCCCCCGGCTTCCAGCACCTCGATGATGCGTGCCTCCAGCGACCCTTCGGCGAGCTCGTCCTCCGCCGGCGCGAGGGTGAGAGCGACGATGTCGGCGGGATGCAGCGCGATCCACCCGTCGCGTCCGGGAAGCGACCCGTGGCCCGACCAGACCACCTCGCCGCTGGTGGTCAGTTCGTCCAGCAGGGCCGGGGTGTAGTCGCTGACGCGGGAAGGAAGGATCAGCGACTCCCAGGCGCTGGCGGGGATCGGCACCCCCGCCAACTGCTCGACCACGGCGGCGACGCCGTCGATGCCCTCCAGCGGGCGGGTGACGTGCTGCCACTCCGGGAGGAACCGCGCGAACGCATCGGGCGGCACGGGTTGGACGCTCCCGCGGATGGCGGCGAGCGAACGCATCCGGAGGCGTCGCAGCACCTCGCTGTCGCACCACTCCGCCTCCTCGGCGCGCCCGGTCCGGTCATCGCCGACGGGGAGGAAGAATCCGCTCGACAGGCGCCCCTGCGCCTCGAGGCGCTGGAGGGTGAGACGTGCCACGGCGGAGCCGATGCCCAGACGGGTCGCCACGTCGTCGGTGCGGAACGGCCCGTGTGTGCGTGCGAACCGCGCCACGAGGTCGCCGAGCGGGTCGGCGAGCGGCTCCAGGAAAGCCACCGGGATGCCGACGGGAAGAGCCACCCCCAGGGCGTCGCGGAGGCGGCCGGCGTCTTCGATGCCCGCGACGCGGGCGACGCCGCCGGTCGTGACCGGGATCGCGCGTCGCGCGTCGACGAGGGCGTCGAGGAGGGCCTGGGCGGTCCGGGCATCGGCGGGCGCGTCGCCGGTGTTTTCGTCCGTTCCGTGGTCCGACTGCAGCCGGGCTGCGACGTCATCCGCGTCGAGGGGGCCGAGGAGACGCAGCAGGTCTGCGACGCCCTCGATCCCCTTGACGCGGCGTTCGGGGTCGAGTCGCTGCACCTCGCGCTCGAACTGGGCGATGACGTGCGGGTCGAGGAGCTCGCGCATCTCGACCTTGCCGAGAAGTTCGCCGAGGAGCGCGGGATCGACCGACAGCGCGGCGGCTCGACGTTCGGCGAGGGGTGAGTCTCCCTCGTACATGAACGCACCGACATATCCGAAGAGCAGGTCGCGTGCGAACGGTGAGGGCTGGCTCGTCGTGGTCTCGATGAGACGGATCCGCCGATCGGCGATGCTCGCGGCGATGCGCAGGAGGGCCGGGAGGTCGTAGACGTCCTGGAGCACCTCGCGAAGGGTTTCGAGGATGATCGGGAAGGTCGGGTACCGACGTGCGACCTCGAGCAGCTGCGCCGCGCGCTGCCGCTGCTGCCAGAGGGGGCTCCGGCGGTTGGGGTTGGTGCGCGGCATCAGCAGCGCCCGCGCGGCGCACTCCCGGAACCGTGAGGCGAACAGCGCCGACCCGCCGACCTCGTCGGTGACGATCTGCTCGAGCTCGTCGGGCTCGAAGACGAAGAGCTCTGCGCCGGGCGGTTCCGCTGTGGCATCCGGAACCCGGGCGATGATGCCGTCATCGCTCGCGACCGCCGCTCCTTCGACACCGAGGCGCTCGCGGATGCGGGCGTTCACCGCGAGAGCCCACGGCGCGTGCACCTGCATGCCGTAAGGAGAATGCAGGATGACGCGCCAGTCTCCGACCTCGTCGCGGGAACGTTCGACGGTGAGGGTGCGATCGGTCGGAAGCGACCCGGTCGCCTCCCGCTGCTCGGCGAGGTAGGTGAGGAGATTCTGCTGCGCATGCGGGTCGAGGCCCGCGGCATCGAGGCGTGCGGCCGCCTTCTCGGGTCCTGCCGAGGTCACTTCGCGGGAGAACTTCCCCAGGGCCTCGCCGAGCTCGGCCGGGCGCCCGATCCCGTCGCCGTGCCAGAACGGCAGCTTGCCCGGCTGCCCGAATGCGGGCACGACGTTGACGCGGTCGTGGGTGATCTCGACGATGCGCCAGCTCGTCGTGCCCAGGGTGAAGACGTCGTTGACGCGAGACTCGTAGACCATCTCCTCGTCGAGTTCACCCACGCGGGCGTTACTGCTCTCGCCGGCGACGAACACTCCGAACAGGCCCCGGTCGGGGATCGTTCCACCGCTGGTGACCGCGATCCGCTGGGATCCAGGGCGACCGGTGAGCGTGCCCTGGTCACGATCCCAGACCACCCGCGGCCGGAGTTCGGCGAACTCGTCGGACGGGAATCGCCCTGCCAGGAGGTCGAGCGTAGCCTCGTAGGCGGAGCGGGGAAGGGTGCGGAACGGGGCGCTGCGCTTGACCGTCTCGAACCAGCCCTCCACGTCGATCGGCCCGAGTGCGCACGCGGCGACGGTCTGCTGCGCGAGGATGTCGAGCGGATTCTGGGGCACGGCGATCGCCTCGATCTGGCCGGCGAGCATCCGCTCGGTGACGATCGCGGTGTGCAGCACGTCGCCGCGGTGCTTCGGGAACAGCGCGGCCCGGCTCACCTCGCCCACCTGGTGACCCGCACGCCCGATCCGCTGCAGGCCGGATGCCGCCGACGGGGGAGCCTCGACCTGGATCACCAGGTCGACCGCGCCCATGTCGATGCCGAGCTCCAGGCTCGAGGTCGCGACCACGCACCGCAGCACGCCCGACTTCAGCTCCTCCTCGACCTGGGCGCGCTGCTCCTTCGACACCGAGCCGTGATGGGCCTTGGCGAGGACGGCGGGCGCGCCGGCCGACGACCCGGCCTGCGCCATCATCGCGGCGGGCACCGTCGGGTCGGGCACATCGACTCCGATGCGCTCGGCGTAGATCTCGTTCAGTCGTCCCGTCAGCCGCTCCGCCAGGCGGCGGGAATTGGAGAAGACGATCGTCGAGCGGTGGGAGAGGATACGGTCGACGATGGCCTCCTCCACGTGCGGCCACAGCGACCCCGTCCGCTCCTCCGGAGCGGAGTCGGGCGCATACCAATCGCCGGACGCGTCGCCGCCGTCATCCTGCTCCGGCGGTGCGCCCGGGGGTGGCGGCGGATTGAGCATGTCTTCGACCGGCACCACGACGCGAAGGTCGAACGCCTTCGTGGATCGTGGCGCGACGATCTCGACCGGCTGCGAACCGCCGAGGAAGCGCGCGACTTCGTCGATGGGGCGCACGGTGGCCGACAGGCCGATCCGCTGCGCGGGCGCGGCGTCGGCATCGTGGGAGCGTCGCAGCGCATCGAGGCGCTCCAGGCTGACCGCGAGATGCGCGCCGCGCTTCGTGGCGGCGACGGCGTGCACCTCGTCGATGATCACCGTGTGCACTTCGCGCAGGGTCTCGCCCGCCTGGCTGGTGAGCATCAGATACAGCGACTCGGGAGTGGTGATGAGGATGTCGGGGGGATCGGTCACCAGCTTCCGCCGGTCGCTCGAGGAGGTGTCGCCCGACCGCACACCGACGGTGACGTTCGGCACGGGATGACCGAGGCGCCGCCCCGACTGGCCGATGCCGACCAGGGGTGAGCGGAGATTCCGCTCGACGTCGACCCCGAGGGCTTTCAGCGGAGAGATGTAGAGCACGCGCGTCTGCGCCGGCGGGGCCGCACGGCCGCCGCGGCGGCGACCGCGAGCGTCAGCGGCGGTCTTCGTCGGCGCATCCTTCTCTCGGAAGATACGATCGATGGCCCACAGGAACGCCGACAGCGTCTTGCCCGACCCGGTCGGCGCCACCACGAGGGCGTGCTTGCCGCGGGAGATCGCGTCCCACGCACCGGCTTGGGCCGCCGTCGGTTCGGCGAAGGCGCCACGGAACCAGTCCTGGGTCGCAGGACCGAAGCGGCCGAGCACCTCGGGTGCTGCGACCGTCGAGGCGTCTCTCATCCCCCCATCTTCCCGCGCCCCTCCGACATCGGGGCGGGCTCGGCTCGTATCCGTCTCACGTGCCGTCGTCGGGATGCTCCACGGCCAGCTCCGTCTCCCGCACCGCCCCCTCGCGAAGCTCGAGCACGAGATCGACCCCGAGGCGGCGGAGGAAGTCGTCGTCGTGACTGACGATGAGCACCGCTCCGCGGTACGACGACAGTGCCGTGACGAGCTGGTCGACGGTGTCGAGGTCGAGGTTGTTCGTCGGCTCGTCGAGCACGAGGAGGTGCGGCGGCGGATCGGCGAGGAGCAGTCGGGCCAGCGCCACCCGGAACCGCTCGCCGCCGGACAGCGCGGAGACCGGCCTGTCGACCGCCGCACCCCGGATGAGGAAGCGGGCCAGACGGTTGCGCAGCTCCACCGTGCCCGTGTGCGGCGCCGACGCGGCGACGTTCGCGAGCACGGAACCGTCGTCGTCCAGCCCATCGACCCGCTGCGGAAGATAGCCGATCCGGTCGGTGTGAGGCTCGAGCCGGATGTCGCCGACGAGACCGCCTCCGCCCACCAGGCGCTCGAGCGCGGTGGTCTTCCCCGCACCGTTCGGGCCGATGAGGGCCACCCGCTCGGGCCCTTGAATGACCCACGAGCGCTCGGCGCCGGTGATCGTGGCGATCCGGCGTCCGGCTGCGACTCCCGGGTCGGGGAGGTCGATGCGCACCGCGTCGTCGTCGCGCACGCGCCGCCCCGCGGCATCCAGAGCGTCGCGTGCCGCCGCCTCGCGTTCGGCCTTCTCTCCGCGGAGTTTCCCGGCGGACACCTGCGCTGCGCGCTTGCGGGCACCCATGACGATCTTCGGCTCACGCTTCTCGGCGTACGCCTTCTGACCCATCTGCCTGCGCCGCGCGATCGTCGTCTCGGCCTCGATGCGCTGCCGCTTCTCGAGGCGCAGCGACTGACGGGCCGCGCGCTCGGCCTGGCGCGCCGCGCCCTGCTCCGCATCGAGCCAGTCCCGCCACTGCGAGTAGGGGCCGCCGAACACCGACAGGGTGTGCTCGTACAGCTCGGCGGTGTCGTCCATGCGCTCGAGCAGCGCGGTGTCGTGGCTGACGACGATGAGCGTTCCCCGCCAGTGTTCGACCAGGTCGTACAGGCGATGTCGCGCATCACGATCGAGGTTGTTCGTCGGTTCATCGAGCAGTGTGATGCCCGCGCCGCCGACGCGGAGGCCGGCGATCGCCGCCAGCACCGCCTCGCCGCCCGAGAGTTCACCGACCCGTCGGTCGAGCATGTCGGGCCGAAGGCCCGCCTCGGCGAGGGCGGCGTGACAGCGTGCCTCGATGTCCCAGTCGTCGCCGACGACGTCGAAGTGGCGCGGATCGACGTCGCCGGACTCGATGGCGCGGACGGCCGACAGCGTCGGGGCGGCCCCCAGCAGCGCGGCGATCGGCGTGTCGACGTCGAGCGTCACGCGCTGCGCGAGTGTCGCCACCTCTCCGTTGCGCTGGATGCGTCCGGCGGACGGGGTGAGGTCACCGCCGATCAGGCGAAGGAGCGTGGTCTTCCCCGTGCCGTTGCGCCCGACGAGGCCCGTGCGGCCTGAGGGGAAGGCGCCTGAGAGGTCGCGGAGCGCGACCGTGCCATCGGGCCAGTGGAAGGAGACGTCGTCGAGGACGACAGAGGGGTGAATGGATGACTGCGGCACGAGGCCTCCCGAGTGTCTGAGGGATGCACAGACACCGGGCGCCGGGATGCGGCAGAGAAGACCTGACGGATGCGGCGGGTCGACGGTGTCAGCGCGTGAACGCGGAGCCGTCGGATACCTTCACCGGTTTTCCTCACGTCGGGAACAGGACCTGAACACTGTAGCGGGTGGGGGCCGGGTGATCGCAAGGGCCACTTTCGATCGGGCACGACCCGTCGCAGAACGCTGCCTCGCGGCCGCCCGGGCCGCCGTTTTCTGACGGGTCGCGCGGCGCGCGGCGTCGCGCGTGGGCGTGGGAGCCAGGCCGCCCACGCGACGCACCGGAGGACAGCGACGCACCGGAGGAGATCGACGCACCGGAGGAGTCGACCAGTTTGTCGCATCCTCCCGTCCGCCGATCTCCTCCGGTGTGCGGAGCGGAATCCGTCCGCGGGGGGACGCGACGGCCCACGCGTCGCCGTACCGTGGCGCCATGACGCAGCACGGCAGCCACGAGAGTGGTCGACGCCCCGATCGGCGGGCGCTCGGGTGGTTCGGGGGCATCCTCATCGGGCTCGGCGTGGGTCTGGCCATCGGCCTGTCGCTCGGCAATGTCGGCGTGGGTGTCGCCGTCGGCGCCGGCATCGCGGTGGCGATGGGTTCGGCCTTCTCCGCCGTCCGTTCGCCCAGATCGGGTCGCCCCGATCGCTCGGACCGCCGCGACCGCTCGGGCGGAGGCGAGGCGGCGGGTGCCGGCGCCGCGGGTGCCGCGGGCGCGGATGACCGGCACTCCCGTGACGGGGTCTTCGACGGAGGCGGAGGGTTCGACGGAGGCGGCGGCTTCGACGGAGGCGGGGGCGGAGGCGGCGGGGACTGAGTCGCCTAGGTCGCCGGGTCGAGACGCTTCTCGAGGAACACCCGCACGTCCCGCAGCTCCTCCTCGGACACGCTGTGCGTGAGCCCCGGATAGAGCCGGCCACTCAGGTCGACGTGGTCGGGGAGCCACTGCGCGGTGTGCTCGACCAGCGCCGCGGGGATGACGTCGTCGCGTGACCCGCGGCCCCAGAACACGGGCGGCCGGCGCGCTGCGAGGGACGCATCGCCGGGCAGTGTCCCGGGTGCGACGTACCCCGATAGGTTCACGGCGAATGCGAAGCGCTCGTGATCGAGCCGCAGCGCCTGCAGCGCGACCGCGGCACCCTGGGAGAACCCGAGCAGGCCGATGCTCGTGGCCGGTGCGGCCGCAGCATCCAGCCATCGCAGGAGTGCCTGCGCGGCCACGGTGACCGATGCCGGGTCTCGCCCCTGGAGCCCTTCGATCGGGTACCAGGAGTATCCGGGCGAGGGCCACGGCGGAGTCAGCGGCGCGCGTACCGCGGCGACGACGAAGTCGGGCGGCAGGTGGGGCACGAGTCCGAACAGGTCGCGCTCGTCGGCGCCGTAGCCGTGCAGCAGCACCAGCAGAGGTCGCCCCTCTCGGTCGCTGGGCTCCGCTGACCACAGGGCCAGGTCGTCGGCGAGGGCGAGGGCGGCAGCGTGCTCGTCGGACATGCCGACATCCTTCCAGAGGCTCCCGACAGGCCGCCCCCCGGGCCCCCGCTCCTCGGCGATCGCGACGCCTCGGGGTATACATGACCTATGCCGGTGCGTACCCCAGATCCCGACCCGAGCGAGAACGACGACGCCCGCGGCGTCCGCCGCGATCCGCTCGACGGGCTGGGCGGGGGCTCGACGGGTTCGTCCGCCAACCCCGGATGGCTCAGCGACATCGAACTGGCCGAGGCCCGCCGACGGCTGCCGATGCTCTACGTCGAAGCCATTCCCGTCCGCACCGACGGGATGGGGCAGGTGATCCAGGTCGGCATCCTGCTGCGGGCGACCCCCGTCGGCGAGATCACCCGCTCGATCGTGTCGGGGCGGGTGCGGTACGGCGAAACGGTGCGCGACGCGCTGTTCCGCCACCTCGAGAACGACCTCGGTCCGATGGCCTTCCCGTTGCTGCCGCCGCAGCCCGTGCCCTTCACCGTGGCCGAGTACTTCCCCCTCCCCGGCGTCAGCGCGTTCCACGACGACCGGCAGCACGCGGTGTCGCTGGCGTTCGTCGTGCCGGTCACGGGCACCTGCGAACCGCGTCAGGATGCCCTCGAAGTCACCTGGCTCTCGCCCGACGAGGCGTCGTCAGACGCCGTCGCGGCCGAGATGGAGGGGGGCCGGGGAACCCTCATCCGCCTCGCGCTGGCGAGCGTGGGCGCGCTGCGCTGAGAGGGACGGATGCCGCAGAGCCCCCTCCTGGTCGACTTCGCCGTCGCGCTGCCGATCTCCGTCGGCATCGCGTATCTGCTCGCCCGCCTGATCCTGGCGATCTTCGGGCGCCGCCTGTCGCTGAGCATCACGGCGATGACGCTAATCTCGCTGCTCGGATTCAGCGTGGGGATCTTCCTGGCCGGAATGTTCCTCTACGGTCAGCGGCTCTGGATGCCCACCACCCTCCTCCTCACCTTCGGAACGAGCCTCGGGCTGTCGTTCCTCGTCGCGGCGATCGTCGCCCTCACGCAACGCGGGGTCGGCGACACCGATGTCTCGGCGGTGCTGCGCGCGGGGGAGTCGGAGCGCTCGGAGTTCAAGGAGACGGCGCGCTGGAACGTGCGCGAGAGCAAGAAGGATGCGCGGATGGAGCTCGCGATCGCCAAGACGATCGCGGCGTTCCTCAACAGTCGAGGCGGCGTCCTGGTCATCGGCGCGAACGACGCCGGTGAGGCGGTGGGACTCGATCGCGACCTCGCGACCCTCCGCACGCCCGACCACGATCGCTTCGAGCTGTGGCTTCGCGACATGCTCTCCACGACGCTCGGTCGGAACGCCGCGGCGCTCCCGCGCATCCGGTTCGTCAGCGTGCCCTCCGGCGGCCCCGTCGTCTGCGCGGTGGAGTGTCCGCCGTCGCCGAAGCCCGTGTTCCTCGCAGGAAGTGGGGGTGGTGCGACGACGGAGCTCTGGATCCGCGTGGGCAACTCCACCCGTGCGCTGCCGGTCGATGAGGCGCTGGAGTACGTTCAGCGCCACTGGCGCCCGACGCTCGCGTCGGTCTTGACGGGACGCCCCGCGGGCTGAGCGGAGGCCGCGCGCAATCTCCGCCTAACGGCGGAGGAACCCGCCGACACGCACACCTAGCCTCGAGAGATGACCGACACGAACCATCCTGAATCGCCCACCCAGATCGCGGTGTGGTACTTCGTCGGCGCGACGTTCGCCTTCTCGCTTCCGAACCTGTTCTTCCCCGACGCGGAGCTGTGGACCCGCATCCTGCTCTTCGTCGCGGGCATGGCGCTGATGATCGCCGGCGGATTCCGCCTCGCGCAGGAAGTCGGCGCGCGCCGCGGCGGGTCGAGGGGCGACGTGCCGCCGCCGCCCGCGACGGGGCCGTCCGGCGACTGAGGGCGACCCACCCCTGCGCGTCGTCCGGGTGCACCCGCTTGCGCCCAAAGCATGAACTATGCTTCACTATTCCCCGAAGGGGAGTAATCCTCGCGACGCATCGACAGTACGGTCACCCATGTGACCCGGTGCGCGGGCAACGGACGCCGATGAGACCTTCACGACACTCGTGGAGGTTCTCTCATGTCCGTCCCCCTCTGGGCGTGGTTCGTCGTCCTCGGCGTCATCGTCGCGATGCTCGCCGTCGATCTCGTCGCCCACCGCAAAGCCCACGTCATCGGCGTCCGCGAGGCCGCGGCCTGGTCGGTCGTCTGGGTGCTCTCGGGCATCACGTTCGGCATCGTCGTCTGGAACTCGTGGGGCGCGGAGTTCGGCCAGCAGTACTTCGCCGGCTACGTGATCGAGAAATCCCTCGCCGTCGACAACGTCTTCGTCTGGGCGATCATCTTCGCCGCGTTCGCCGTGCCCCGCGAGTATCAGCACCGCGTGCTCTTCCTCGGTGTCCTCGGCGCCCTCGTCTTCCGCGGGATCTTCATCGCCGCCGGCGCCGCGCTCATCGAGAACTTCTCGTGGATCCTCTACGTCTTCGCCGCGTTCCTCATCCTCACCGGCATCCAGATGATCCGCACCCGCAACGAGCACGTCCACCCCGAGAAGTCGCGGACCCTGAAACTCTTCCGCCGCTTCGTGCCCATGACCGACGCGTATCACGGGCAGCGCTTCCTGGTCCGCAAGGCCGGCGTGCTGCTGGCGACTCCGCTGCTGGCGGTGCTCGTGCTCGTCGAGGTGACCGACATCATCTTCGCCGTCGACTCGATCCCTGCGATCTTCGCCGTCACCAGTGAGCCGTTCCTCGTCTTCACCGCCAACGCGTTCGCGATCCTGGGGCTTCGGGCGATGTACTTCCTCCTCGCCGACCTCATCCACCGCTTCCGCTACCTCAAGATCGGGCTCGCGTTCGTGCTGGTCTGGGTCGGCGTGAAGATGGCCCTGCTCGACGTCGTGAAGATCCCGACCCTCGTGTCGCTCGCGGTCGTCGCCGCGATCATCGCGATCGCCATCACCGCGTCGCTCGTCGCGACCCGGGGACAGGGTCGCCGAGAGATCGAGGTCGAGTCGGCGGGAGCCTTCCGTCTCGCGACCGAGGAGGAGATGGCCGAACTCGAGCCGGTCTTCCGCTCGCGTCGCGCCCTGGCCGGGAGCCGGCGATGAGCGAGACCACCCGAACGCGCCGGCCCCGCGCGGCTCTCCTCATCGCCCTCCCGGCCCTCGGGCTCCTCGCCCTCCTGACCCTCGCATTCGTGAGCGGACCGGAGAGCAGGTGCGGCAATCCGTTCGGATGCGGCAGCGTGAGAAACGCGGGGGACTCCGACCTCACCGTGGTCGCCTTCGAAGCGGATGGCACGGAGCGGGGCACCTACGCCGTCGCGCCGGATTCGCGCGATCTGCTGCTGGGGGTCACGAATGAGGTCGCCGTGCCCGAGGCGTCCTGCCTCACCGTCCACGGCGGGCCCTTCTGGCTGGACCGTGTGCAGGTGCAGACCGCCGCCGACACGGCGCGAGTGCCGATCGACCACTGGGGCGCGCGCGTCGATCTCCAGGCCGGCGCCTGCGCCGACTGACGGCGCGGCGCGCCCCCGCCCCCCTCCCTCCCGCTCCCTTCCCGCGAGAGTGCATCTGCGCGCCGAGAACGCGGGGTCCACCCGCATCCTCGGCGCCCAGATGAATTCTCGCCGGGGGAGCGGGGAGGCGCGGAGGTGGGGGAGGCGGGGACGCGGGGAGGCGGGGGAGCGGGGAGGCGCGGAGGTGGGGAGGCGGAGGGAGGGGAGCGCGGAGGCGGGGAGGCGGCGCAGGGCGAGGGGGCCGGGGAGGCGGGGTTGGCGGGGGCGGGCGGCGCGCGACACAATCGAAGGATGGCAAGCGGCGGCTCGTGGACGTTCCTCACCCACCACGCGCACGTCCTCGTGGCCGTCGCCGACAACAACGACGTCACTCTCGCCGAGATCGCCCGCATCGTGGGGATCTCCGAGCGCTCGGCGGTGACGATCCTGAACGACCTCGTCGCCGAGGGCTACGTCGAACGCGAGCGCCGCGGGCGCCGCAATCACTACACCGTGCGCGGGACGCGGCCCCTGCGGCATCCGTCCAATGCCGACCACACGATCGGCGACCTGATCGGCGCTCTCAGCCGAGTCTCGATCAGCAGCGCATAGCCTGAAAGGGTGTTCGACAGTCCGTTGTCCGCCTCGGCCTACGAGGTGCTGCAGGTCGACCCGACCGCCGATGACGAGACCCTGCGCCGCGCCTACCGGCTGCGGCTGCGCCAGACCCACCCCGACACCGGCGGCGATGCCGCGGTGTTCGTTCAGGTGCAGCGGGCGTGGGAACTCGTCGGGACCGCCGAAGCCCGCGCCGCGTACGACCGCGGGCACGGATTCGGTGCCGAGCAGGCGCCGGAGTGGTCAGGATGGCGCCCGCCGGCGCCCCGCGCCGACACGCGTCCGCGCGCCCGCTCCTACGGGCACCCCGGCGGGTGGCGTCGCGAGCGGTACCTCACCCTCATCCGCGAATGGGTCGGACGAGGCGTCACCGTCGACGACCCCTACGACCCCGCGCTCGTCCGCTCCGCGCCGCACCACCTGCGCCGGCTGCTGGCCGACGCCCTCGCCGAGGAGGAGACCGCTCGCACCGTCGCCGACCTCGGCATGGGCTACACCGTGTGGCATGACGTCGCCGCCTCGGGTCGCGACGGCGACCCCGACGTCAAGCTCGATCACATCGTGCTGGGGCCCAGCGGACTGTTCGGCATCCTCTCGGAGGACTTCGGCGGCCCGGTCGGGGTGCGCCGGGGCGAGATCGTCGGCGAGGGGATCCCCGAGGGATCGGTCGCGGGGCTGCTCGCGCGCATGCGGGTGGTCTCCCGCGCGGCGAGGGTGAAGTTCACCGGGGCCATCGTGGTGCTCCCCGACGAGGACGTCACCGAGATGATCCAGGAGCTCGGCAAGGTCAAGGGCGTCCCCGTGGCGCTCGTCTCGCGCAGCGCCCTGGCCACGGTGCTCCGGCGCGGCCTGCCCGGTGCCCGCGCCATCGGCGGCACCGAGCTGTTCGAGATCCGCACCCGGCTCCAGCACACGGCGCAGTTCGTCTGAGCCCCGACGCCCCGGCGGGCCGACGGACCCGCCGCGCTCAGCCGGTCAGGCCGAACAGCTCCAGCGGATGCGTGAGCCGCCACCAGAACGACGGCTCCTCCACGTCCTGCGCGAGCTCGAGCCCGACGACGCTGTCATCGAGCGCCCCGGTCGCGGTGAGCGCGCCGACCGTGTCGCCTTCGGCGCGGAGATCGTCGAGGTCGAAGGTCGACTCGACGGTCGCCGTGCCGCCGTTCCACGCGATCACCGCGGCATCCGCGCTCGTCACGATCGGGACGTCCTCGCCCCAGGCGGTGCGGACGTACCCGGCCGTCGTGCCCGCCGGCGCCGCGACCGTCGGCTGCAGCTCGGCCTCGAGCTGGGCGTAGAGGGCGCGGGATGCTGCAAGGCGCGCCTCATCATCGGGCTGACCGAGGACGGCGGCGTAGAGGGTCACCGGCGTCTCGGCGACCGTGATGTTCTTCGCCGAGAGCAGGCTCCACCGGTCGAGGGTGCCGGTCTTGATGCCGACGACGCCCGGGTCGGCGAGGAGGCCGTTGGTGTTGGTCACCAGTCCCGCGCCGGGGATCTCGACGGCCTGCTTGGCGACGATCTCGGCGACCACGGGGTTGGCCAGGGCGCGCTGGGCGAGCGGGATGAGCGCATCGGGGCTGGCGCTGTTGCGCGCGTCGATGCCGGTGGGCTCGACGATCGTGATCCCGTCGATGCCGTGCCGGTCGAGCCAGCTCGCCGCCGCGTTGGCGAAGACCGCGTCGGTGGGATAGAGGTATGACGCGAGGCGGTCTGCGTAGTTGTTCGCGGATCCGATCAGGATCCCTTCGAGCATCTGGTACATCGACAGGGTGCCCCCGACGGGGACGTCGAGGGCGGATTCGCCGCCGGCGAGGTAGTCCCAGTACTCGTCGCTGTCGCGCCCGGTGAAGCGGAACTCCGGACCCGGCTCGCCCGGGGCCAACGGCAGCTCGTCGAGCACGACGAGGGCGGTGACGACTTTGGTGATGCTCGCGATGGCGTCGCGGTCTGCGCTGGAGGCCAGCGGTCCGCCGATCCCCTCGACGGCGACGGCGGCGCTCCCCTCGGCGGGCCACACCGGAGCCGCGGCGGGAGCTGCCGCCGGCAGCACCTGCACCGCCTCGACCTCGGGGGTCACGGCGTACAGCGGCCAGAGCCCGGTGGTCGCGGCGTAGCCGCCGAGGAGGCCGAGGATCACCGCGGCCGGGATGACGACGCCGGGGCGGAGGATCGAGCGGCGCGCGGCGCCGGCGAGCAGATCGGCGCCCACCGGCACATACGGCACACCCCCGCCGGAGAGGTCGGTGAACCCGGGCGGGCGGGCGAGGATCGCAGACTCGTCGACCCAGGTGAGGGCGGTGGGATGCCGCGACGCGGTGACGATCGCCGGTTCGGCCAGGCTCGATCTGGTGGGCGACGGCGCCGCGTCGCCCTCGGGGGCGGTCAGGACTCCGGCGTGAGACGGCGAGTCCGCAGCATCCGTCTCCCCCTGGTGCCGGCGCAATGCGCGACGCGTGAGGGGGCTCCGGTCGTCCTCCGCCATTCGCCTACGCTACAACGCCGACGGCGATATGATGATCGCCGAAACCACGGGAGTCCGGCGAGCCGGGCTGAGAGGGAGCGATTCGCGCTCCGACCGTCGAACCTGATCTGGGTCATGCCAGCGCAGGAAGGGAGTACTGATGCACACGCATACGTCCACGTCCGCGTCGTCGACCACCGGCACCGGGGGCGCTCACCGCTTCCGGTGGCGCGTCATCGACATCGTTATTGCCAGCGTCCTCGGCGTGGCCGCGGGTCTGGTGTTCCTGCTGTGGAACATCGCCTACCTCGGGCCGAGCAACTTCCTGAGCCCGCTCCTGCCGGGTCTGCAGGGCCTCCTCGACGGGCCGTGGCTGTTCGCCGGCGTGCTCGGAGCCCTCATCATCCGCAAGCCCGGCGCGGCGCTGTACACCGAGACGCTCGCCGCCGTGGTCTCGGCCCTCGTCGGCAACACGTGGGGCGGGTTCCTCACGATCGAGGCCGGACTCGTCCAGGGCCTGGGCGCCGAGCTGATCCTCCTGATCTTCTTCTACAAGCGCTGGAGCCTCCCCGTCGCGGTGCTGGCGGGCATGGGCGCCGCGCTCGCGGGCGGCATCAACAACCTCATCCTCTGGTACCCCGGCTCGGGGGGCCTGTTCATCACGGTGTACCTCGCCAGCACCCTCGTCTCAGGGGCGCTCATCGCCGGGGCGCTGTCATGGGTTCTCGCGCGGGGCCTTGCCGCGACCGGCGCTCTCGACCGCTTCGCGATCGGGCGCGAGGCGCGCGCGCGCGTCTAAACCGGTGGACTCGACCGGAACACGTCCGGGCGCGCTCGAGGCGCGGGGCTGGGGATGGCGACACGCCTCGCGCCGGGCGTGGGCGGTCACCGACGTGTCGCTGCGCATCGACCCCGGGGAGCGCGTGCTCCTGCTCGGTGCGTCGGGCTCGGGCAAGTCGACCCTCCTCCACGGGTTCGCCGGCGTCCTCGGCGAGGGGGAGGACGGCGAGCGCGCCGGCGACCTCTTCATCGACGGGATGCCGGCGGCCGAGGCCCGAGGGAGGGCCGGCCTCGTTCTCCAAGACCCCGACGCGCAGGTCATCCTCGCCCGCGTCGGCGACGACGTCGCCTTCGGCTGCGAGAACCTCGGCGTGCCCCGCGCCGAGATCTGGCCGCGGGTGCGGACGGCCCTCGACGCCGTCGGCCTGGAGGTGCCGCTCGACCACCCGACCAAGGCGCTCTCGGGCGGGCAGAAGCAGCGATTGGCGCTCGCCGGAGCGCTGGCGATGCGCCCCGGCATCCTGCTTCTGGACGAACCGACCGCCAATCTCGACCCCGCGGGCGTGGTCGAGGTGCGCGACGCGGTGGCGCGCGTGGCGGCCGAGACAGCGATGACGCTGGTGGTCGTCGAGCACCGGGTCGACGCATGGCTGCCGGTCGTCGACCGGGTCGTCGTCCTCGGGGGCGGGGGCGGGAGCGCCGGCGGGGGGATCGTGGCCGACGGTGCGCCCGATGAGGTGCTCCGGCGAGACGGGGAGGCTCTCGCCGCGCAGGGTGTCTGGGTGCCCGGGCGTCCGCCGCGGCATCCGGCACCGGCGCCCCTCCCGCCCGGCGACGTGCTCCTCGAGGCGGACGACCTCGAAGTCGCGCGCGTGCGCGACACGCCGGTCGCCCGTGTCCGCCGTGCGGTGGTCCGCGAGCGCGAGGTGCTGGCGATCACGGGGCCCAATGGGGTCGGCAAATCCACGCTGGGGCTGACCCTGGCGGGACTGGTGCCCGCGGCATCCGGTTCTCTCTCGGCGACCGAGACGCTCGCCGGCGGCGCGGGCACGACGCCCATCCGGTGGAGTTCGCGGGCACTTCTCACCCGGATCGGGACGGTGTTCCAGGAGCCCGAGCACCAGCTCCTCACCCGCACTGTGCGTGACGAGCTCGCCGTCGGGCCGCGTGCGCTCGGCATGGCCGCGCCCGATGTCGAAGCCCGCGTCGACGAGCTGCTGCGGCGGCTGCGGCTCGATCACCTCGCGGCGGCGAACCCGTACACGCTCTCGGGCGGCGAGAAGCGTCGGCTGACGGTGGCGGCGGCGATCGCGACCCGGCCGCGGGTGCTGATCCTCGACGAACCCACCTTCGGGCAGGACGCGCGCACGTGGAGCGAGCTCGTCGCTCTCCTCGCAGAGCTGCGCGATGCGGGGACGGCGATCGTGGCGATCACCCACGACCGCGAGGTGGTGCGGGCCCTCGGTGCCCGGGAGCTGGCGATGGGAGCGGGCGGATGACGCTTGAGCGCACCCGTGCGCGCACCGGCCCGGTCGCGGCGATCAGCCCCGTCGCGAAGCTCGGGGCCGCGGCCCTGCTGACCGTGCCGCTCGTCCTGACCCTCGACCCGGTGTCGGCAGGGGTGGCGCTGCTGCTGGAGTTCGCGCTCTTCCCGTTCGCGGGGCTCGGCTGGCGGGAGTTCTGGCGTCGCACGTGGCCGGTGTGGCTCGCCGCGCCTCTCACGGCCTTGACGATCGCGCTGTACGGCGAGACGTCGGGGAGGGTGCTGCTGGAGTTCTTCGTCGTGCGCGTCAGCGAGGGGTCGCTCGAACTGGCGTTCTCGACGATGCTGCGCGTGCTCGCCATCGCGCTGCCGTCGGTCGTGCTGTTCGTCACCGTCGACCCCACCGACCTCGCCGACGGGCTCGGTCAGGTGCTGCGGCTCCCGTCGCGCTTCGTGCTCGGGGCGCTGGCGGGGCTGCGCATGGTGGGGCTCTTCCTCGACGATTGGCGTGCGCTCGAGCTCGCGCGCCGCGCGCGCGGAGTCGCCGACCGCGGGCGGGTGCGGCGCTTCCTCGGCATGGCGTTCGCCCTGCTCGTGCTGTCGCTCCGCCGCGGGGCGACCCTCGCCACCGCGATGGAGGCGCGCGGATTCGGCGCGCCCGGCCGCCGCACCTGGGCCCGGGAATCGACGTTCGGGCGCCGCGAGTGGGCGCTGCTCGCCGTCGGCGCGGCGATCGGCGCGACCGCCGTCGGCGCGGCGGTCGTCGCCGGCACGTGGAACCTCATCCTCGGGCCGGGCTGAGGGCCGTGTTATTGGCGCGCTGCGGATCGGGTCGCCCGGAGCCGAGGCGCGTCCCTGCGCGGCAACGCCGTGGCGCCGGCTCATCGAGGTGGCGCAGATTGTCGGGTTGAGCGGCCAAGGTGACCATAGGCGCCACTTCCTTGGGGCGTCGCGGATCGAGGTGGCGCAAATTGTCGGGTTGGGCGGGCCAAGGCGACCATATGCGCCACTTCCTTG
The DNA here is from genome assembly GCF_023155745.1 of Microbacterium kunmingense. Lineage (GTDB taxonomy): Bacteria > Actinomycetota > Actinomycetes > Actinomycetales > Microbacteriaceae > Microbacterium > Microbacterium kunmingense. The sequence goes on along the minus strand of NZ_JAKNUS010000004.1, from coordinate 190,836 downwards.
AGGCGTCGCGGATCGAGGTGGCGCAAATTGTCGGGTTGAGCGTCGCACGGCGACCATATGCGCCACTTCCTTGAGGCGTCGCGGATCGAGGTGGCGCAGATTGTCGGGTTGAGCGTCGCACGGCGACCATATGCGCCACTTATCTGCGGGCCACTGCACGCGGCATCGCTCCGCCGCGGCACCGCTCCGCCGCGCCGCCGCGCGACCGCTGCCCCCGCGCCACGCGCCCCGCGCTCAGCCCGCGTCGACCCTCAGGTACTCCTCGCGCAGCGCCGGGTAGTACGCGCTCCAGTCGACCTCCGCCACGTCACGCCCCTCGCGCGCCGCGACGAGCCGGTCGAGGTAGTACTCCCAGCCGGGGCCGATCGACCCGACGTCCTCGCCGGCGCCGAGCCGCTGACCGAACGAGAGCACGGTTTCGCCCTCGTCCTCCTTCAGCTCGAACCACAGGTGCCAGGTCCCCTCGCCGACAGCGGTGTCGGCGACGAGCCGCCGGGGCTTGTCGCACTCGCGGATCGTGAATGTCTCGGCCGGGACGTTCTCACCCTCGGCCGTCATGCGGAACATCACGTGTCCGTCGGCGGGGTCGCCCTCCCACGTGCCGATCCACCGCTCCAGCCGGTCGGCGTCGGTGAGATCGCGCCACACCTTCTTCGCCGGAGCGCGGAACGTGCGCCGCAGCACCAGGTGGCGCTCGCCGTCGATGGTCTCGACCGTTCCGGTCACCTGCGGGGTTTCAGTCATGTCGCGTTCCACAGCTCTCGGTAGTACGTCATCCGCTGCACGTCCGCGTCGATCCCATAGGCGGCGAGCAGCGTCCGGGTCCATCCTGGCCCATAGTTCCACTCCAGGCTCATCGCGGCGACCGCGAGATCCGCCCAGCGATCGGCGACGCCGAGCGCGCCGAGATCCACATGCCCCGACACGCTCCCATCGTCGGCGAGCACCGTGTTCGGGGCGCACGCATCGCCGTGGCAGACCGCGAGGTCATCTTCCGAAGGCGCGTTCCGCAATCCCTCGGGCAGCCGGATGCCGCGCCGCGCCGCCCTCTCGAAGCGATCGGCGATCCGCCACGAGAACGGACACTCCGCCACGGGCAGCCGATCATGCAGCGATCGGAGTCCCACCCCGATCGCCGTCACCGCCGTCGCGGCGCCGGCGATCCATCGCGGCGCGACGGCGCTCTCGCCGGGGAGCGCCGACGTGACGAGCCACTCCTCGACGTCGTCGCCGCCTGCGGCGATCACCCGAGGCACCGTGACGAAGCGGCCCGCCCACGCCAGCCGCTCGGCTTCCCCCTCGACGGTGGTCTCGTCGTTTCTCGGACCCCACTTCAGATACCGGATGCCACCGGGCCCCGTCGCACGGAAGGTGAGGCCGCCGATCCCATTCCGCCACACGGGTACGAGGGCGTCGCCTGCGGCGAGGGCCCGCACCCGCGCGGGCACGACCACCCCGTCCGTCGGAATCGACATGCAAGCCACCCTAGGCCCGCGGAGCTTTGGTACCCTGGTAGCCGCAACAAGGGGAGTACTCCCGTTTGCGGCGTGCCCGTCAATACGAATCCGATGCAGCGTTCCGGGCCGCCGACCCTTCTGGGCGGAGGAGACCTTGGGCGGTACGACGCCTACCCACCCAATCCCCTTGGAGCCCCTTCGTGGACGTTTCCCCCCTGATCTGGATCATCACGATCGCGGTCACCGTCGCCTTCTTCGTCTTCGAGTTCTTCGCTCATGTGCGAAAGCCCCATGAGCCGAGCATCGGCGAGTCGGCCCGCTGGTCGGCGTTCTACATCGGCCTGGCCCTCCTCTTCGGCATCGTCATCGGCGTCGTGTGGGGCTGGGACTTCGGCGGCGAGTACTACGCCGGGTACCTCACCGAGAAGGCGCTGTCGATTGACAACCTCTTCGTCTTCCTCATCGTGATGACCGGTTTCGCGGTGCCGAAGATCTACCAGCAGAAGGTGCTGATGATCGGCATCGTGATCGCGCTCATCATGCGCGGCGCGTTCATCGCCGTGGGTGCGGCCCTCATCGAGAACTTCTCCTGGATCTTCTACATCTTCGGAGCGCTGCTGCTGTTCCTCGCCTACCGCCAGGCGTTCTCGCACGGCGAGTCCGATCCCGCCAACGGCAAGTTCATGACGTTCGTGCGCCGCCACCTCCCGGTGAGCGACGAGTACAACGGCGACAAGCTCACCGTGAAGAAGGACGGCCGCCGCTTCGTCACCCCGATGCTGCTCGTGATCGTCGCGATCGGCTTCGTCGACCTCATCTTCGCCGTCGACTCCATTCCCGCGATCTACGGCCTGACCGAGCAGGCGTACATCGTCTTCGTCGCCAACGCGTTCGCGCTGATGGGCCTGCGTCAGCTGTACTTCCTCATCGGTGGCCTGCTCGAGCGCCTCGTCTACCTGGCACAGGGACTCGCGGTCATCCTCGCCTTCATCGGCGTGAAGCTGGTGTTCCACGCCCTGCACGTCAACGAGCTGCCCTTCATCAACGGCGGCGAGCCGCTGCTGTGGGTGCCCGAGATCCCCATCTGGCTCTCGCTGCTGTTCATCGCGGCCACCATCACCGTGGCCACCATCGCGAGCCTGATGAAGACGCGCAACGACCGCGAGGCGAAGGACCGCGACCGCATCGAGGGCGAGCCGGTCATCGCCGCCAAGGACGAGTCGCGCGGCTCGTGACCGCTCCTCGAACCCGTTAGCCTGGTGTCAGCGATACGGCGGTGACACTCAGTTTCACTCGAACTGACACGCCGTATCGCTGACCAGCTGGACGGTTCGAAGGAGAACGGCATGGAGATCTCGGGCGCAGCAGCCCTCGTGACCGGCGGCGCGAGCGGCCTCGGCCTCGCCACCGCGGAGCGCCTGGCACGAGCGGGCGCGGTCGTGACCATCGTCGACCTGCCCTCCTCGCCCGGTGCCGAGGTCGCGGCCCGCTTGGGCGGCGCTTTCGCCCCGGCCGACGTGACCGACCCGGAGCAGATCGCCGCCGCCGTCGCGACCGCGGCGAGCATCGGGCCCCTGCGGATCGTGGTCAACTGCGCAGGGATCGCCCCACCGGCCAAGGTGCTCGACCGCGACGGCCGGCCCACCCCGCTCGCCGATTTCGAGCGGCTCGTCCGGGTGAACCTCATCGGCACCTACAACGTCATCGCGCAGGGTTCAGCCGCCATGGCCCGCACCGAGCCCACCGCCTCGGGTGACCGGGGGGTCATCGTCAACACCGCCAGCGTCGCGGCATTCGACGGCCAGATCGGCCAGCCGGCGTATTCGGCGAGCAAGGGCGGGGTGCACGCGATGACCCTCCCGATCGCCCGTGAGCTGGCCCGTCACGCCATCCGGGTGGTCACGATCGCCCCCGGCATCATGGAGACCCCGATGCTCAAGGGCTTGCCGCAGGCGGCGCAGGACTCCCTCGGTGAGCAGGTGCCCTACCCGGCTCGGCTCGGCAGGCCCGACGAGTACGCCTCCCTCGTGCAGCAGATCGTCGAGAACGGCTACCTCAACGGCGAAACGATCCGCCTCGACGGCGCGATCCGGATGGCCCCGCGATGACCGCCCCCCAGGACAGCACCGCCGCCGAGGACAGCATCCTCTTCGCCGTCTCGGACGACGGCCTCGCGCGCATGAGGTTCAACCGGCCGGCGCGGCTGAACGCGATGGACTTCGCGATGGCCGAGCGCTGGCGCGAGATCGCCCACCGGGTGGCCGATGACCCGGGGATCACCGCGGTGATCCTGGATGCCGCGGGCCCGGCCTTCTGCGCCGGCGGCGACGTGGTGGCGATGTCGACCAGTGGGGCGACTGGCGACGACGTCACCGCCAGCGCCCACGTCATCCACGACGGCATCCGCACCCTCGCCCTGTCGGACACGCCGATCGTCGCCGCCGTGCAGGGCGCCGTGGCCGGCGGGGGGCTCGGACTGATGCTCACCGCCGACTACATCGTCGCCACCGATGCCACGCGCTTCGTCAGCCGCTATGCCAACATCGGCCTCACCCCCGACCTCGGCGTGACGACCCTGCTGCCCGCCGCGATCGGCCAGCGCCGCGCCCTGCAGCTGCTTCTGCAGGACCGCACGCTCACCGCCGAGGAGGCGCTCGAGTGGGGCCTCATCGCCGAGATCGTTCCGGCCCCCGATCTCGCGGCCCGTGCCGAGGCGATCGCGCGCACCTGGATCGGCGGCGCCACCGCGGCGTTCGGGCAGGCCAAGCGCCTGGTGCGCCACGGCGCTGATCGCCCGTTCGAGGTCAACCTCGACGACGAGGCCGCCACGATCGGCGCCCGGTTCGGCACCGAGGAGGCGCGCACCCGCGTCGCGGCGTTCGCCGCGGCATCCCGCTCACGATCCCGCTCGGAGGAGACCCGATGACCCTCGCCGGAAAGACCATCCTGATCTCGGGCGGCAGCCGCGGGATCGGCCTCGCGATCGCGCTGCGCGCCGCCCGCGACGGCGCGAACATCGCCCTGCTCGCCAAGACCGACACCCCGCACCCGAAGCTCGAAGGCACCGTGCACACGGCGGCGGTCGCGATCGAAGAAGCCGGCGGACGGGCCCTCCCGATCGTCGGCGACGTGCGCAACGACGACGACATCACCGAGGCGGTGCTGAAGACCCAGGGCGAGTTCGACGGCATCGACATCGTCATCAACAACGCCAGCGTCATCGACCTGTCGCCCTCCCTCGACCTCGCGGCGAAGAAGTACGACCTCATGCAGGACGTCAACGTCCGGGGCACCTTCATGCTCTCGCGGGCAGCGGCGCCGATCCTTCGCGAGGCGGCGAACCCCCACATCCTGTCGCTCTCGCCGCCCCTGAACCTCAGTCCCCGCTGGCTGGGCGCGCACACCGGGTACACGCTGGCGAAGTACGGCATGACCATGGCGACCCTCGGCTTCGCCGCGGAGTTCGCCGAGGCGGGGATCGCCGCGAACACCCTCTGGCCGCGCACGACCATCGCCACGGCCGCCGTGCAGTTCGCCCTCGGGGGAGAGCGGATGATGCGGGCCAGCCGCACCCCGGAGATCTACGCCGACGCGGCGTACGAGGTGCTGACGAAGCCATCCCGCGAGTACACGGGACAGACGCTCATCGTCGAGGACGTACTCGAAGCCGCCGGCGTCACCGACTTCTCGCGGTACGCGGCGGTGCCGGGCACCCCCGACTCGGAGCTGTTCCCCGACATCTTCCTCGACTGAGCGTCAGCGGAGGGGTTTGCGCAGGAACACCTGTTCGCTGCCGTCGCCGGGGACCCGCTGGGACTCGCGGTAGCCCTGCCGCTCGTACAGGCGGAGGTTCGCCTCGCTGAGCGAGCCGGTGAACAACTCGGCCTCGGTCGCGCCGGCGTCGCGGCCGCGCTCCTCGAGCGCGTCGAGGAGCCGTGAGCCCACCCCCTCGCCCTGCACATCGGGGGCGATGGAAATGCGGCCGATCAGCAGGAGCCGGTCATCGACCCGCGCCCGCGCGGCGCCGACCATGCGGGGGCCGAGGAGCGCGACGCAGCCGAGATTCTCGGCCAGCTCGTGCTCGACCTCCGCCAGCGTCTGGGTGAAGGGGGGCATCTCGACGCTGCCGTAGATCAACGCCTCCGACACGAAAGCCGCCCGCTGCAGGGTCAGCACCTCGCCGGCGTCGGTGGGAAGGATGTCGCGGATCGTCAGGTCGCTCACGTTCTCACGGTAGCCCGGGCTCGCTGTCGCGCCGCCCGGGCTTGACGCGGCTCCCGCGAGCGTCGCGGGCCACGACCCGTCAGAAACTGCTGCGTCGTGCGTCGCGACCCGTCAGTGGATGCGGTCCGCCGCGCGAGCAGGCGGCATCCGTCGACGGGTCGGCGCGCGTGGGGAGCGAACGTGCGGCGGCTCGCCGCGGGCGGCACGCGCGGGCGAGGGCGCGGATGACGCGCCGAGGGCGATCAGGCGGTGACGAGGCCGTGACGCACGAATGCGTTCCAGACGCCGTCGGCGTCGACGCCCGAGGTGACCTCGTCGGCGACCTCCTTCACCCGGTCGGGCGCGTTGCCCATCGCGATGCCGAGCCCGCAGACCTGCAGCATCTCGAGGTCGTTGACGCTGTCGCCGATGCCGATCGCGTCGGCGAGGGTGAGCCCCACGCGGCCGACGTGCTCGACGATCGCCGCACCCTTGGTCATGCCCGCGAGGCTCACCTCGCCGCCCGACTCGCCGAGATAGGGGATCGTGCCGGTGATGACGTGGAACCTCTCACCGAGTCCGTCGCGCACCCGCGCGAACGCGCCCGGGTCGCTGCCGAAAAAGGTCGCCTTGGCAACCGGCTCGCCCGCCGGGCGGGGGCGGGGCGCCATCCGCTCGGCGAGCTTCGCCATGTCGGCGGTCGCGGCGGCGTCGCGACCGGCCGCGATGTCGCCCTCGAAGAGCGGCCGCACGCGGGCGAGCAGACCCGGGCTCGCCCAGATGTCGTCATACCCCTGCAGGATGAACTCGATGTCGGCCGCCTCCAAGAACGACCGCACCTCCGCGACATCCGCTTCGGGCATGGTGTAGCTCGCGACAAGCTCGTCGCCCTGCTCGACGAAGCCGCCGCCCGCGGTGATGGCGCCGTCGAAGCCGATCCGCAGCACGCTGTCGGGGATCTCGCGACGCCCGCGCCCCGTGCACACATAGACGAGGTGCCCGGCTGCGCGGGCGCCGCGGACCGCCGCGATCGCCGACTCAGCCAATTGTTGATGGTGATCGACGAGGGTGCCGTCGACGTCGAGGAAGGCGATGCGGCGCGATGTCACCATTTCAGCGTGTCAGATCCGCCGTCGCCGTCGCCGCCGCATCCTCGGTCAGTGCCGCCCCGTTTCGTGCGGATGACCTCGCGATACCAGTCGAACGACTTCTTCCGGTACCGCTCGAGGGTGCCCGACCCGTCGTCGTTGCGGTCGACGTAGATGAACCGGCGGCGCGCCCAAAGCTCATGGATCTCCCTTGATCAGAGGGCGCCGGGGTTCCAAGCAGACCCGGTACCTCCCTCGACGCTAAGCGACCGGTCGGCCGAACGCTACTCGCGCGGCGCGCGCAGGTCGGTCCCCAACGCACGAAGAAGCGGCTAGCTCATGTGGTCGGTCGCGGAGCAGCACTTCGCATCATCTGAATCCTCCGTCCGACGAGATCTGCCGGGCAGTGGCCACATGCGCGCGGTTGCCTCGGATCACGATCTGTCTCGTATCTCTTGCCTTGCGCTACGCCCCCGGCACTCGAGACATGCGTATGCCCCGTGGCGGCCGTCAGAAAAAGGCGGCCAGCGCGTGTCGGAAGCTTTCGCTGTCGGCTCGGGTGCGCTCCGTGACGAGCAGCGTGTTTGGCCCGATCTTGTGAGTGTGCACTTCACGGCACGGGATCGTGACAATTCGCGTCAGCCCTGCGCGCCAGGCGGGGATCAGCGCATCGAGGTCGCGCCGCTCAGGGCTTTCTTCCAGGGCGCGTGGCCGAGAAGAGATGAACTCGTCCATGCCCTTCTGCTCCCACTTGCGGTAAGACGCGTCGGCGAAGGTATCGTGACCGAAATAGTCCCGGACGTCCGGTCCCACGATCTCCCTCAAGAGTGCGGCACGTTCGGGCGATCCGTCGATGGTCTCCTGGACGCGATCGAACAGCCGCGGGTCGGTTTCGCGCCCCACGTGGTCCAGGGCATTATGCCACACCTGCGGCCAGAGACGCTCCCAGTCGGCTCGCGTTGCAGCATCTGATGCGATGGATGCGTCGTCGGGGGTATCGGACAACAGCGGTGGCAGATTCGCGCCTTGAGGTTCCAGATGGTGCGCTTCCCTCAGCCACAGCAACTCGACCAGTGCATGAGGCCGCTCGTCCACGGTCAGCGTCATGTCATGCGGCCAAGGGTTGCCCGGGTCTGGATTGAGTGATCTCATCGCTCTAGCCCAACCCACGGACCCCGCGTGCGCAAGACGGTTGTTCAGGTGTCGTCGATGTCGACCAGCCACCCGGCGAGTAATCGAGCCCTCCGTTCGCCGGAGGCGCCGCTTATGCTGTCGCTTTCTGGTTGTGGCGTGGCTTCAACTGCCTGCGAAGTCAGCCCCACGCCGCGGGCGGGCTCCAGCGTGGCGGTGCCGGGTCGAGGCACGATCTCGACAACGTAACGCGACGGGCGCGAGCCAGCGAACACCCCGCCGCCAAGCTCACGGCGGACCATCGGCCAATCCTCACCCTCGGGGGGCATGACGGCGTCAGGTGGAGCGCCGTGGCCAGGACGACGCAACGACTGACGCTCTTCGACCTCGTGCGTGACTGCGTGTACGGCGGTCACGCGGCCGTGCACTCGATCGGTGAGTTCTTCTTCGTGGTGCGACTCGACCGCGTCCACCGTGGCGATTAGTGCCGAACCGAGCAGTTCGGCCAATGATGGATCCGGGGTTCGTGTGGCGACGCGTAGGTCGACCTCGTCGCCGACCGCAAATGCATCACCGCAGCACGCCCACTCCCACTCCGAGAGCCACACGCGGGTCATGCAGCCCAGGGTAGCGAGTGATGCCGCTTCCAATCTGTGCCGGACCGAACATTGGTCCCCAATCGCACGGCGAGGCCGATAGCTCGCGTGGTTGTCGCGGAGCAGCGCTTCGCATCATCTGACTCTTTGCAGGACCCGACCCGTGAGATCTGCAAGGCAGGAGCCACATGCGCGCGGATGACTCGGATCACGATGTGTCTCGTATCCCTTGCCTTGCGCTACATGCGACGTTTGCCGACTGGATCCTGAAGCAAGTCCAACAGCTACAAGGCGAATTGGCTGACCCGCCAGCCCGGTAGCGGATCGCGGGGCGGGACGACAGCGCCGAACGCCGACTGGTGGCAAATGCCCGGGGCCTTGGACGGAGCAGTTGGAATCAGCTCTGACCAGTTGCCGCCGTAGGTGCAAGACCTCCGATGGGTGACCCGGTTGGCCCGTTGATGTAGAGAAAGTTCCCCAGGATCCTGGCGGATCGTCCTTTGCTCAGCCAGGTGTCGATCCCGTCGCAGTCGGCCGTCGTTACTGACAAGAGTGTCAAAGTGATCTCACCCTCCGGGTCTTGAATCCACTCACCGCTTAGGTCGTTGCATCCGTCGGTGCCGACGAGCGTGCCATCCGGGAGGAATTCCAGGCGCGGGGCCTCGTCGGCGTCCGTTCCCCATTGGCCGACGGGGCTTAGTGGTGGTGGTGCCGCGGGAAGGTCACCCTGCGCGATTCGATCGTTTCGTTCGTACATCGGTGCAAGCCCGGACTGGACCAGGACACTCGTGACCGTCGCTGACGCCACAACCAGCACCACGGCAATGAGCCCAGCCCAGAACGTGGGCTTGCCGAGAAGTCGGAGCGCGATCGCGGCGCCTGCGGCGACGGCGAGGGAGACGGCCACTTCCCACGGGTACGCGGCACGCGCGGCGAAGATGAGATCCAGATCGCAGACGCCCTCGCAGCCGACCGTGCCGAACAGCTCAAAGATCTGCAGAAAGTGCACAAGCGCCAGAATGACCGGGACCGACAGCCACAGGCTGACCTCGAGCCCGCGTCGCTGCTGAACCGCCCCACGTGGGGGAAGTGCAGCCGGCTGCTGATACCCCGCAAAGCGCATGGGGCCGACGCTAACACCGCAGCAGCGGACCACCTTGCAAAGGCCAGTGCACCCACGCTGAGGGATCCGCATGCGTTCTTGAACGGGTGAAGTGGAAGGCGCGTGCAGGCTTCCGCACGAGATCGAATCTGCCTGGTACAGTCGCCGCGAGGTCAGGCCGCGGAGGAGTCGGGGTGACACGGTGGATGAGGATTGGCGCTTTGTCTTCAGTGATCCTCGGCCTGCCGGGAACGACGAAGAGGCAGGGGTTGCATCCGCTCTCGCGCAACTCAATCTCAAGCTGCATGCGATTCTCGCGACAACATCCCCATGTGAGCTCCCGACGCTCGCCGACGACATCGACCGGCTTGTGCGCGGCCTTTCTGACGCTGGGCTAACTGCCGACGAGATCGCTAACCAAACTACGATCCGCCCGGCCGCCGCCGCACACATCGCCGCAAAAGGAAGCATGCGCGACTTCCTGACCGCTCTTCCGGGCCCGGTGACTTGACCTCCGCTGCATGAGTGAGTCCATCGCGTGTACTCGTGACTGAATGGAGCATGGAATGACTTGGCAGACATTTTCCGGGGAGCCGAGTGATCAGGCCGCCGCGGCGCAGAGTGAGGGACCCGATCCTCAGCTTGAGTTGATTGTGAGAGTTCACCGGACGTCGGAAGGCGGCTCTGTGCTCACATGGTCGTACGCGGACGCCGCCACCGACTCAAAGGAGGATCTTCTCAACGCGGCACTGAACGCCGTGAGATCTGAGGCTTCGCGCATCGTAGGGCAGTGATCTGGCTCAACAACGCGACAAGCTCACTCGATTCCTCTCTCGGAGCAACTCAAACGGGTGAAGACGCACAACCCGCCCGGTGAGGATCGCACGGTGGGAGCGACGCGCGTGCGGACATCCTGTCCCGTATCCTTCGCCTTGCGCTACCTAGGGGGCCGTCCGGACATCAGTCCGATCAGTACATTCGGCAGAGGCAACGGGCAGCGCAGCGTCGACCACTCCGCCGAGCGCTTCGAGGACTGCAGCGAAGTCCAGGCCTCCGGTGCGAGCGATCGCAACTTCGACGGCGGGGTCGCGCCCGAAAGTCACCACACGCTGGAGATTGGTCTCTTGGGGCAGGGCAAGCCAGTCCGTGCCGCCCAGGTAGAAGCATGGGAGCTCGGATGGCCCAGGTGGCTTGACACCACAGGTGAGAATGATGGATACCGGATTACCCCATGCTCCGGTGGACTGTGCATCGGTCCACCGACGGTCTTCGTTCTCGACGCTGTCTGGCAGTGAAACGGTAACGCGGGCACAGTCAGGGCTGTTCGCGTTCTCCGCTGGCGTCAAGGAGACCGTGTTCGAACAACTGAGTAGCGGGGCCGACAGGGCAACCACAGCTAACGAGGTGACTGCACGAAGTCGATTTCGCCTGTTGCGAGCCCGCGTCATGGGACCGACCCTATCCAGCGGGGGTTCCCGGCCGCGACGACTGGTCCAGTCGTGGGTGCCGCATGTCGGCGAGGGGCTCGCAGCGAAGGCGACGTGTGTTGTTACACCTTGTTCTGCCACCTGTCTCGTATCCCTTACCTTGCGAGACGTCTCGTAGGTCCAATGCGGCATCCTCGTGACCCCGCGGAATTGACCGCAGGGCATCTCTCGGAACTATGTGTCGCAACTCAGCGAGACCTCTTCGGGTGGGCAAGTCCGATACGAGACACCGAAAGCATGAGGGTCGACCCCCTGTTCGAAGAAATGAGCCTTCCGTGAACCCGCGCCGCGCGCAGAATCCGGATGCCTCTCACAGGCCCACACCGTCCCACCACCGACGCCCCCGGGCGCTTCCCATGATGCCCCCGCTACCCTGGGACGGTGACCGAGAATCCTCCTGCCCGCGGCACCGCCGGGCCCGTCCGCCAGGTGCGGCCGCGTACCGAAGGGTGGAAGCAGCAGAAGGATGCCGACGGCCGCCCCCTCCTGCAGTTCGCCAGCCCCAAGCGGGGGAAGCCGCCGGTGCACCTGGCCGACCTCACCGCCGACGAGCGGGCCGCGAAGGTGACCGAGCACGGCCTTCCGGCGTTCCGCGCGAAGCAGATCGAGACGCACTACTTCCGCCACTACACCAGCGACCCAGGCGAGATGACCGACCTCCCGGCATCCGTCCGCGACGACCTCGTCGCCGGTCTCCTGCCGCCCCTTCTCACCGAGGTGCGGCGGCTGCAGACCGACCGCGGCGACACGATCAAGTTCCTCTGGAAGCTCCACGACGGCGCGCTCGTGGAGTCGGTGCTGATGCGCTACCCGGGTCGGATCACGCTGTGCGTGTCGAGCCAGGCCGGATGCGGCATGAACTGCCCGTTCTGCGCCACCGGCCAGGCCGGACTCACCCGCAACATGTCGGCGGCCGAGATCGTCGATCAGATTGTTCGCGCCAACCGCCTGATCCGCGAGGGCGGGCTCGGGAAGGCCGAGCACCCCGACGAGCGGGTGACCAACATCGTCTTCATGGGAATGGGCGAGCCCCTGGCCAACTACGCCCGGGTGATGCAGGCGGTGCGCGTCATGATCGACCCGCAGCGCGGGCTCGGCATGAGCGCGCGTGGCATCACGGTGTCGACGGTGGGACTCGTGCCGGCGATCCGGAAGCTCTCGGCCGAGGAGATCCCCGTCACCTTCGCGCTGTCGCTCCACGCCCCCGACGACCACCTGCGTGACGAGCTGATCCCGGTGAACTCGAAGTGGAAGGTCGATGAGGCGCTCGACGCCGCACGCGAGTACTTCGACAAGACCGGGCGCCGCGTCTCGATCGAGTACGCCCTGATCAAGGACATGAACGATCACGCCTGGCGGGCCGATCTGCTGGCCGAGAAGCTCAACGCCCGCGGTCGCGGCTGGGTGCACGTGAACCCCATTCCGCTGAACCCCACGCCGGGGTCGGTGTGGACCGCGTCGGAGCGGAGCGTGCAGAACGAATTCGTGCGGCGCCTGAACGCTGCGGGCATCCCGACCACGCTCCGTGACACCCGCGGCAAGGAGATCGACGGCGCCTGCGGGCAGCTGGTGGCCACCGAAGCGGATGTCGCGGCGGCCGCGTCGAACTGAGCGTCATCCACCGAACGGTGGATGACGAACCCACCGTCAGGTTGTCCTGGCAGGGCTCTGGATGCGGCATGGTCGGAGTATGACCAGTGTTGTCGAGGTCGAAGACCTCACCAAGACCTATCGCGGCGGCTTCCAGGCGCTGAAAGGCGTGAGCTTCGACATCCGCCGCGGCGAGACCTTCGCCCTTCTCGGGCCCAACGGCGCCGGCAAGAGCACGACCATCGAGATCCTCGAGGGCTACCGCGACCGCTCCGGCGGCGAGGTGCGGGTGCTGAACGTCGACCCCCGACAGGGTGATCTGCGCTGGCGGTCGCGGCTCGGGATCGTGCTGCAGAGCACCGGCGAAGCGCCGTCGGCGAGTGTGAAGGAGCTCCTGTCGCACTTCGCGTCGTTCTACCCCCGGGCGCGCAGTGTCGACGACGTCATCGAGGCGGTCGGGCTGTCGGAGAAGGCGAAGACACCGGTGCGCAAGCTCTCCGGAGGTCAGCGCCGCCGCGTGGACGTCGCCCTCGGGATCATCGGCTCACCCGAACTGCTCTTCCTCGACGAGCCGACCACGGGTTTCGACCCGGAGGCCCGACGGGTCTTCTGGGAGCTCATCCGCGGGCTCCAGCGCGAAGGGACCACGATCCTGCTGACCACGCACTACCTCGACGAGGCCGCCGAGCTCTCCGAGCGCGCGGCGATCGTCGTCGGCGGCAAGCTCGCCTCGCTCGGTCCCGTCGGAGAGCTCGGCGGCGCCGAGGCCCGCATCCCCATCGTCCGGTGGCGCGAGGGCGGGCAGCTGCGCGAGCAGCGCACCGACCAGCCGGGGCGCGTGGTCGCAGACCTGTGCGCCGCACTCGGCGGCGAGCCCGAGGCCCTCGAGATCGTCCGGCCGAGCCTCGAAGACGTCTACCTGTCCTTCGTGGAGGGCGAGGATGCCGCATCCGATCCCGACACCGAGATCGTCACGGAGGTGACCCGATGACCACCACCCGCGCGTCGCACAAGGTCTCGTTCGGCCCTGCTCGGACCGTTCGCCTCGGCCTCCGCCGCATCGTCTTCGAGGTGCGCGCCTATTTCCGCCAGGGCGACTCGGTGTTCTTCACCTTCCTCTTCCCGGTGCTGTTCCTGTTCATCTTCGCGGTGGCCTTCAGCAGCAGCACCTTCGGGCCGCCCTCCGACGAGGTCACCGCCGCCGGGTACTACCTGCCCGCGATGCTCGCGGCGGGTCTGCTGCTCTCGGGTACCCAGCTGCTGGCGATCGACATCGCGATGGAACGCAGCGACGGCACACTGAAACGCCTGGGCGGCATGCCCCTCTCGCCGGTGTCGTACTTCATCGGCAAGCTCGGGCAGGTGCTCGTCACCGGGGTGTTCCAGGCCGCCCTGCTCCTCGTGATCGCGGCGGTGTTCTTCGGTGTCGCCCTCCCGACCGATCCCGAGCGATGGCTGACGTTCACCTGGGTGTTCCTCCTCGGCGCCATCACCTGCGGTGTCCTCGGCATCGCCCTGAGCGCCCTGCCGCGCAGCGGTCGGAGCGCGACGGCCGTCGTCATCCCCATCGTGCTCGTGCTGCAGTTCATCTCCGGGGTGTTCATCCCGTTCGACACGCTGCCCGAGTGGCTGCAGAACTTCGCCGCCATCTTCCCGTTGAAGTGGATCGCCCAGGGGATGCGCTCGGTCTTCCTCCCCGAGGTCTTCGCCGACGCCGAGCCGGGGGGATCGTGGCAGCACCAGGAGACCCTCATCGCGCTTCTCATCTGGCTCGTGGTGGGACTCATCCTCGCCCGGCTGACCTTCCGCTGGATTCGCAGAGATGCCTGAATGAGCGCACCGGAGCGAACCGACGGGGCGGTCGGCGCGTGGGGCTGGGGGGTCTCTCTCGCCGCCGCCCTCGTCGCGTGCGCGGTCGCGGCCTGGGTGGCCGTCTCGCCCGGTGGCGAGTGGGGACTCTTCGTCGCGACGATCGCGATCGGCGCCGGATACCTGCTGCTCTTCCAGCTCGTGCTGCGCCGCATCCCGGCCGACACCCCGGGCGTGTGGGTCGTCGCGGTGGTCACGATCCTCGTCGCCGGGGGAATGACCGCCCTCGTGCCGAGCAATGCGGCCCTCCAGTTCTGGGCCTTCCCGGCGCTCTGGGCGCTGCAGTCGCGACTCGTGCCGACCCTGGCGCTGACCGCAGCCCTCACCGTGGCGGTGTTCCTGGGCTTCGCCGTCAGCACCGGCGACCAGCCCGGATGGCAGGTCACCGCCCTTCTCACCCAGGGGATCTCCTACGCCTTCAACATCGTCATGGGGCTGTGGCTGCGGCAGGTGTACCTCGTCTCCGAGGCCCGCGAACGCCTGCTCGCCGAACTCACCGCCGCGCAGGACCAGCTCGCCACCCTTCACCGCGAGGCCGGCACCGCAGCCGAGCGGGAGCGCATCTCCCGTGAGCTGCACGACACCATCGCCCAGTCGCTTGCAGGGGTGGTGCTGCTCGTGCAGCGCGCCCGGCGCGAATTCGCCGGGGGGACCCTGACGGACGACACCCTGCAGATCACCGAGGATGCCGCCCGCGCGGCCCTCACCGAGACCCGCACCCTCGTCGCGGGGAGCGCCCCCGTCGAACTACATTCGGGCGGGCTCGCGTCGGCGCTCAACACTCTCGCCGACCGCTTCCGTCGTGAGACCGGGCTCGAGGTCGCGGTCGAGGCCGATTCCGGTGTCGACGACGTGCTCGACCGCGAGCGCGACGTGGGGCTGCTGCGCTGCGCGCAGGAGGCTCTGGCCAACGTCCGCAAGCATTCCGGTGCCCAGCGGGTGCGCATCGCGCTCCGGCAGGATGACGCGGGC
Organism: Microbacterium kunmingense; assembly: GCF_023155745.1. Taxonomy (GTDB): domain Bacteria; phylum Actinomycetota; class Actinomycetes; order Actinomycetales; family Microbacteriaceae; genus Microbacterium; species Microbacterium kunmingense. The sequence goes on along the minus strand of NZ_JAKNUS010000004.1, from coordinate 175,341 downwards.
GCGGTGCTCGAGGTCGGCAACAACGGTCGCGGCTTCGATCCCCACTCGGCTCCGGCGGGATACGGGCTGCCGGGTCTCCGCGACCGCCTCGCCCTCGTGGGTGGGGCGCTGGAGGTCGACGGCACCGACGGGGCGGTGCGGTTGCGCGCCCGTGTGCCGCGGGGAGGAGACCCTGATCCGCATCCTGGTGGTCGATGACCACCCGATCGTCCGATCGGGGATCGTCGCCCTCATCGACGCCGCCGTCGACCTCGAGGTCGTCGGCACCGCCGACACCGGGGAGCGCGCCGTCGACCTCGCCGCCGCACTCGCGCCCGACATCGTGCTGATGGACCTCCGCCTGCCCGGCATCGACGGCGACGAGGCCACCGCCCGCATCGTCGAGGCGCTCCCCGCCACGCGCGTCGTCGTGCTGACCACCTACGAGAACGACGACGCGATCCTCCGTGCCATCGGCGCAGGCGCGAGCGGGTATCTGCTGAAGGCCGCGCCGGAGGCGGAGCTGCTCGCCGGCATCCGTGCGGTGGCGGGGGGCGAGGTCGCGCTCGCTCCGAGCGTCGCGAGGGTGCTCGTCGCACGAGCGACCCGTCCCGAGCGCCGGGACCCCGACCCGGTCGCCCTGTCCCCGCGCGAACGGGAGGTGCTGCGTCTCGTCGCCGAAGGGCTCAGCAACCGCCAGATCGGCCAGCGACTGCATCTCGGCGAATCGACCGTCAAGACCCATCTGCTGCATGTCTTCGGCAAGCTCGAGGTGAGCGACCGGACCCACGCGGTGATGCGGGCGATGGAGCTCGGTCTGCTCGGTCCGCCTGCCGACCCGCCTGACACCGCCGGTAAGCACTGACACAATCGACCTATGCCGACCTGGGTGAGCGTAGGCCTCCTCGCGATCGTCTTCGCACTCATCGCGACGTGGGTGTCGCGTCGCCTGCTCGACCGGAGGATCGGCGAGATCCGCGCGCTCATCCTCTCCGTGCTCGTCTTCCTCGTCAGCGCCCCGGTGGCGCTGTGGATGCTGCAGCGGTCGGGTGTCTACGACGCCGACTTCACCCTCGCCGTCGAAGGCTTCATCGCTCTGGCGTTCGTGGCTCTGACGCTCGGGTGGATGCTCGCGATCGTCGTCGCGGTCATCATGTCGGTGGAATTCCTGTGGCCCTCCCGCGGCTTCCGCAATCCCGTCACCGCCTTCCGTCAGGCTCTCCGGCGGCGCGACCGCGCTCGCCGCTACGCGCAGATCGTCGCCATCGGCTCGCGGCATGGTCTCGGTCTGTACCAGCGTCACCGGCGCGGCGACGGCGATGATCTACCGACGGCGCTCGTCGCCGCCCTGAACCAGGCGGGCGTGACCTTCGTCAAGCTCGGTCAAGCCCTCTCCACGCGCGAGGACGTCCTTCCGCCCGAGTTCGTCCGTGCCCTCTCGACGCTTCAGATGGACTCGACCGCCATCCCCTGGGCCGAGGCGGAGGCGGCGATCGCCGCAGAGCTCGGACGACCGCTGGCCGAGGTCTTCGCGACGGTGGAGGAGCATCCCCTCGCCGCCGCGTCGGTCGCGCAGGTGCACGCCGCCACGCTGCTGACGGGGGAGTCGGTCGTGGTCAAGATCCAGCGGCCGCGTGCGCGCGCGCAGGTGACGACGGATCTCGACATCCTCGAGCGGCTCGCCACCGACGCCGAGCGCCGGATGGAGTGGGCGCGCGCCTACGGCCTGCGAGCCCTCGTCGTGGAGTTCGCGCGGGCGCTGCGGGAGGAGCTCGACTACCGGGTCGAAGCGGCGAACACCGAGCTGCTGCGGGGCGCCATCGCGCGGTCGAGCGACGCGCAGCTGGTGGTCCCGCGGGTGTATCGACAGTTCACGACCTCGCGCATGCTCGTTCAGGAGCGCGTCGAGGGTACCCCGTTCAGTCGGCTCCTGCCCGGAGATCTCGACCCGGAGCGCGCGGTCGCCATCGCCGACCGCGTCGTGGACAGCGTGTTCGAGCAGATCGCGGTGCGCGGAATTTTCCACGCCGACCTGCACCCGGGGAACCTGGTGCTGCGCGAGGACGACAGCGTCGCCCTCGTCGACTTCGGTGCGATCGGCGTGCTGGAGCGCAGCATGCGCCATCTCCTCGTGCCCTTCCTCATCGCGATCCTCAACGAAGACGACGTCGCCGCCACCGATGTCGTCCTGCTGCTCTGCGCGCCGGATCGGGGGACGTCCGCCGACCGCGCCGCGCTGCAGCACGACATCGGCGTGGTGCTGACGCGGATCCACAACGGCACCGGCGACGAGAACGTCTTCCGCGCCCTCATCGACGTGCTGCGCGGGCACCGGCTGGCCATGCCGCCCTCCCTCCTCCTGGTCTTCCGAACCCTCGCCTCCCTCGAGGGCTCGCTGCGGCGGCTGCAGCCCGAGTACGACATGGTCGGTCACGCCCTCGAGCGAGCCCCCCACACCGCCCGGTTGATGAACACCCCCCGCGACCTCCTGCTGTCGGCGCAGTCCAACGGCGCGCTGCTCATCGAGCAGCTCCGACGCCTGCCCCGGCGCATGGAGAACGTCGGACGCTCCCTCGAAGACGGCACATTCGTCGTTCAACTGCGCCGCTTCTCCAACCCGACGGAGCGCAGCTGGCTCGACGGATTGCTCGGCCAGGTGACGGTGACGACCATCGGGATCGCCCTGCTCCTCATGGGCATTCTGCTCGCGGTCGCCGACGGCGGGCCCGAGCTGACGGCCGAAGTGGCCGTGTCGCCGTTCCTGGGGAGCCTCGTCGCCCTCGGCGGTTTTCTGCTGCTGCTGCGAAGCCTCCGGCGTGCCCTGCGTCTGCGTGGTGATGTGGCCGAGGGCGATGCGTCCGACGGCGAAGCCTGACGCCTCGCCGCGTCTTTGTCCAGGCCGGACGAGCGGAAGGTCCACGGCCTAGGGTGGGGAGCCCGTCCGCCCCCTGGAGAAGGAACGTCCATGAGAAGGATCCCCCTCGGCAGCATCGATGCGCCCAACGTCGTCCTCGGCATGATGCGCATCGCCGACAAGACCGACGATGAGATCAGGGCGCTGGTCGCCGCCGCCCGAGACGCGGGAATCGACTTCTTCGATCACGCCGACGTCTACGGCAACGAGCTGCACGGCTGCGAGGCCCGCGCCGCCGACGCGCTGCGACTCTCGCCGAGCGAGCGCGCGCAGGTCACGATCCAGACCAAGGCGGGCATCGTCCGCGAGGGGCCGTACTTCGACTTCTCCTACGACCACCTCGTCACCTCGGTCGAAGGGTCACTGAAGGCGCTGAAGACGGACTACATCGACATCCTGCTTCTGCACCGCCCCGATGCGCTCGTCGAGCCCGAGGAGGTCGCCCGGGCGTTCGACCACCTCGAGAGCGCGGGCAAGGTCCGCGCCTTCGGGGTCTCCAACCAGACTCCGGCGCAGATCGAGCTGCTGAAGACCGCCGTGACGCAGCCGATCGTGGCGAACCAGCTGCAGCTGTCGATCACCCACGCGCCGATCATCGCGCAGGGAGTCGCGGCGAACATGGCGGGCACCGAGCAGTCGGTCGTGCTCGACGGCGGCGGGATCGTCGACTACTGCCGCCTCCACGGCATCACCGTGCAGGCCTGGTCGCCGTTCCAGGCCGGCTTCTTCACCGGAACCTTCCTCGGTTCCCCCGAGTACGCCGAGCTGAACGCCGTCATCGACCGCCTCGCGAAGGTCTACGACGTGCCGGCCATCGCCATCGCCACCGCCTGGATCACGCGGCATCCCGCGAACATGCAGGTGGTGCTCGGCACCACCACCATCGAGCGCGTGCAGGGTGCCGCGCTCGGCTCCGACATCCCCCTCACGCGGGCCGAGTGGTACGAGCTCTTCCGTGCCGCCGGCTACCGCGTGCCCTGAACCCTCTCGAAGGAGGAACACATCGTGGTCGCATACCGCTATCTCGGAAACAGTGGACTGAAGGTCTCGGAGATCACCTACGGCAACTGGGTGACGCACGCCTCGCAGGTCGAGGACGACGCCGCCGTGAAGACGGTGCACGCCGCTCTCGACGCCGGCATCACCACCTTCGACACCGCCGACACCTACGCCAACACCGCCGCCGAGGTCGTGCTCGGGAAGGCGCTCGAGGGCCAGCGGCGGGAGTCGCTGGAGATCTTCACCAAGGTGTACTTCCCCACCGGACCCGGGGGGCCCAACGACACCGGACTCAGCCGCAAGCACATCATGGAGTCGATCAACGGGTCGCTGAAGCGCCTCGGCACCGACTACGTCGACCTCTACCAGGCGCACCGCTTCGATTACGAGACGCCGCTCGAGGAGACGTTCCAAGCGTTCGCCGACGTCGTCCGCCAGGGTAAGGCCCTGTACATCGGAGTCTCGGAGTGGACCGCCGAGCAGCTGCGCGAGGGTTACGCCCTGGCGAAGAGCCTCGGCATCCAGCTCATCTCGAACCAGCCCCAGTACTCGATGCTCTGGCGGGTCATCGAGGGGAAGGTCGTCCCCGCGTCGGAAGAGCTCGGCATCTCGCAGATCGTGTGGTCGCCGATGGCCCAGGGTGTGCTCAGCGGCAAATACCTGCCCGGCCAGCCGGTGCCCGAGGGATCCCGCGCGACCGACGAGAAGAGCGGTGCGCAGTTCATCAAGGGGTTCCTGCGCGACGAGGTGCTCGAGGCCGTGCAGCGGCTGAAGCCGATCGCCGAACAGGCGGGGCTCACGATGCCGCAACTCGCGATCGCGTGGGTGCTGCAGAACCCGAATGTCGCCGCGGCGCTCGTGGGGGCCTCTCGCCCCGAACAGCTCGCCGACACCGTCAAGGCTTCGGGGGTGACGCTCGACGCCGACACCATGGCGGCGATCGACACCGCGCTCGGCGGGGCCGTCTTCGCCGACCCCGAGCACACCTACGGGGTGTCGCCGAAGAAGCGCCTCACCTGATGCGCAGCGCCGGCATCCTCCTCTTCCGGCTCGGCGAGCACCCCGAGGTGCTCATCGCCCACATGGGCGGGCCGTTCTGGGCGAAGAAGGATGCCGGCGCATGGTCGATCCCGAAGGGCGAGTTCGGCGACGACGAGTCGCCGCTGGATGCCGCGCGGCGCGAGTTCCGCGAGGAACTGGGTGTCGAGGCGCCCGATGCCGACTACGCCGAGCTCGGCACCTACCCGTACTCGTCGGGGAAGCGGGTGACCGTGTTCGTCGGAGACGGCGCGGGGTTCGACGCCCCGACGTCGGGCTTCGGCGAGTTCGAGATGGAGTGGCCCCCGCGGTCGGGCAGACGGGCGATGTTCCCCGAGGTCGACCGGGCCGAGTGGGTGGGATTCGACCTCGCGCGGGAGCGCCTCGTGAAGGGGCAGCGCCCTGCGATCGACGCCCTGGAGGCGCGGCTCGCCGAGGTGTGACGCGCGGGCCGGCGGTCGCGCGCGCCGCGCACACGGCGCGGGGGCGGCGTGAGGACGGGCTACTGGGTGCCGGGCGCCGGGACGGCCGTGCGGGTGGGTTCGGGCTCGGATGCCGACGCGGGATCGACTCCCGGGCGCGCGACGACCTGCCCATCGGGCTCGAGCGTGTACCCGACGTAGGCGACCTCGCCGGGCGAGGCGGCGTCGAACTGCGGTGCGGGGAAGACGAGGGTCTTCGGCAGCGGGGCGAACCCCCAGATCGCCGGATCGAGGCAGACCGTAACCGCCGAGGGGCTGCTCTCCACGATCATGCAGAACCGGTCGTCCGCAGTCGGCCCCGCCCCGACGAGGCGGCCGTAGAGCGTGCCGTAGGGCCGGAACTGGTCGTACACCACGCGGGATGCGACGCCCTCCGCGCCCGGCAGGGTGAGGACCTCGTCCCGTTTTCCGTCGAAATAGAGCTCGTAGGGGTTCCGGTGAGGCGCGTCGTCGTCCCGCGCGAGGCGTTCCGCCGCGGCGTCGGCGGCATCCTGTCGGACGGCTGCGAGGTCGTCGCCCTCCGCCGGGGGCGGTCCGATGGTCGACGCGGCGAGCGCGGTGCCCGCGACCACCAGGGCGACGCCGCCGGCGACGAGCCACAGGGTCGACCGCCCGGTGGCGCGACGGGGGAGAGCGGATGCTGCTGTCGCAGCGTCGGCGCCGGGCTCGGCCTCGACCGGGTCGTCGACCGGGGTGCCGGTCGTGCCTGCGCCACCGGTCGTGCCTCCGCCGCCGGTCATGCCTGCGGCGCGACCATCCCCACCCGGCGGCGGCGCCGGCCGCGCTGCGGCGGCTTCCAACACGCGCAACCGGGCAAGCGCCGCGGGGTCGGTGTGGATGTCGGCGTCGGGGCCGTATGCCCGCCGCTGGAGCGCGCGCAGCTCGGCGCGCTCCTCAGCGCGCAGGCGGTCGGGCTCCTCTGCCACGGTTCCAGGCTAGAACCGCGGGCCCGCGTCGGGGCCGGTCAGCGTCCGTTCTTCGGCGCCGCCGCGACATCCAGCTTCGGATGAGAGCCCAGGGACGACCAGGCGCTCTCCTTCCCCTCGGCGGCGTGCTCGGCGGCGCGCACCGCGCGCTCGTCGGCCCAGGCGTTGAGCACATGACCGGAGTGGCCCCGCACGTGCTGCAGCACGACATCGGGGAGGCCCGCCGCGCGTCGTGCGTCGCGCGCCGCGATCAGCTGCTCGAGCAGGTCGCGGTTCTTCGTCGGCGACCCGGTCGAGGTCTTCCAACCGCGGCGGCGGTGGCCGTCCATCCACTTCGTGTAGGTGTCGATGGCGTACATCGAGTCGGCCTGCACGATGAGGTCGGCGACGTCACGGTGGTCCTCGATCGCGCGCAGGAGGCCGGTGAGCTCGCCGATGTTGTTGGTGCCGAGCGCGATCGACCCGGCGGCCCAGTGGCCGTCCTCGCCGACCCACGCCCAGCCAGTCGGGCCGGGGTTGCCCTTGCAGGCGCCGTCGGTGGCAACGGTGTAGCTGGTCACCCCGATACGCTACCCGGGCTCGCGCGTGCGCCCCACTCAGGGGAAGGCGAGGACCGTGTCGCCCCAGCTCTCCCGCAGTTTCTGATCGAGGTCGGGCACGACCCTGTCGACGGTCTCGATGACGAGGGTCGCCCGCTCAGCGGTGTCGTAGGGCGGCCAGGCTTCGGCGTCCGCGGCATCCGGAGCCATGCCCGCCGCGAAAGTGACCCACCGCTCGCGCATGCGCTCGGAGATCCGCTCGGCGTCGCGTCGCCCGCCGAGGCGGAAGGTGATGTCGGGGGAGTTCACACCGAAGGTGCCCCAGACGTATGCCAGCTCCGACCCGTGGGTCGCCCCGATGCGCAGCAGCTTCAGCATGGGGGTTGCGTGGTCGAAGCGATACAGCCAGGTCGGTGCGCGACGGCTGTGGCCCTCGGCGACCCAGAGCGTCGGCATGCGGAAGCCGATGTCGCGTGCGATGCCCATGCCGATGGCGTGATGGCGCACTCCCTCGTAGGCGGCGTGCACCTCGTCCCGCGTCGGCACCTCGAGCTCGGGGCGTTCGCGAGAGAGGTCGGCGATCATGCGGTCGATCGAGGCGTCGTCGACGGGGAGCAGGGGCGATTTCATCATGCGGAACAGCGACGCCTCGTCGCGGTTCGTGCCGATGAGGAGCGGCACCGGGTGTCCGTCGCCGCGCGCGAGCACGGCGGCGGGCGCCTCGGGCACGAGGTCGCCGTCGACGACGGGGGCGAAGGCGATGGTGCCCGGTTCTGCCTCGGGGGTCGCGGCGAACACCGCCATCTGCGCGGCGACGATCGCGGCGGGGTCTGCCGCCCGGAGCCCCGCGACGTCGGAGACGCCCAGCTGGGTGAGCATGCGATCGGCGACCCCCGCCGCACGTTCGGCGTCGTAGACGCTCGAGGCGGGTGAGGACTCGGCGATCGCCCGCCAGAACAGGCCCTCGGCGGCGGGGCTCGTGAGGAGGGTCGTGACGAGGCCCCCGCCGGCCGACTCGCCGAACACCGTCACGCGCTCGGGGTCGCCGCCGAAGGCGGCGATGTTGCTCTGCACCCACCGCAGGGCGAGAAGGATGTCGCCGAGCGCCGGATTGGCGGTGAACCCCTCGTTCGGGAACACCCGGGTGAGATCGAGGAACCCCAGCGCGCCGATCCGGTAGTTGATCGTCACCACGACCGCCCCGGCGCGCGCGAGCGCGGCGCCGTCGTACATCGCCTGGCTGCTCGCCCCGAAGATGTACGCGCCCCCGTGGAGCCACACCATCACCGGGGCGGGACGCCCGTCCGCGGCATCCGGACTCCAGATGTTCAGCGTCAGGCAGTCCTCGTCGGTGGGGGTGTCGTCGGGAAGCTTCACCGCCGGAGTGTGGCCCTGCGGGGCGGCGGGTCCGAACGACCGCGCCTCGACGGGGTCGGCCGACGGCGGGGCGGGTTCGGAGGGTCGCCACCGCCCGTCACCAGCGGTGGAGAGGGCGTAGCGGATGCCGCGCCAGCGGCGCCCTCCGCTGCTCAGGGCGTCGCCGTGGAAGACGCCCGCGGGCGCGGAGGCGATGGCCGTACCCGTCACGGGTGCTGTCATGGGGTCGGGCTCCTGCCGGTCGATTCCTGCCATTCGACGACGAGCTCCGGCATCCGCTTCTCGAGGTAGCGCAGGAACCCGGCGATGTCGCGTGCGCGTTCCACCGACGCCGGGGCGTCGGCGTTGTCGTCGGCGATCGCGTCGATGTCGTCGGCGAGCCGCCCGTACATGGGCGACTGCGAGATGACCATCGACCGCCAGCCGTCGTCGATGAGATCGAATCGGGCGATCCGTTCGCCGGGCCGCGAGAGGCGGTGCACCATGCGCATCGACTCGAGGTAGCGGACCGCGCCCGAGACGGCGGCGGGCGAGACGCCCAGGCGCTCGGCGAGGTCGGCGGCGGAGTAGCCCTCGTCGGGTGAGCCGACCAGGGCCATCATCACGCGGGCGGGCATGCGCGGCATCCCGGCCGCGGCCAGCATCGCCGCGGCCCGTTCCGCGCGCTCGACCCCCGGGTGGGATCTCTCGGCGTCAGCCACCCGTGGCAACCTCTCTGCGTCGCATGAGCATCACGCTCGACGCTACCCCGACGACGGTGAGGGCGACGAGCCACAGGCCGCCGTTCCACGAGACGCCGTCGGCGGCGGGGACGGGACCGGCGGCGAACGGTGAGAGCGAGATGATGTCGTCGTCGAGCCCGACGAGGGTGCCGAAGAGGGCGAGGGATGCCGCGGCGATGACCAGCACCCAGCCGAGCGTCGTGGTGGCGCGAGGGAGGACGGTGAACACCAGGGCTGTCAGCACCGGGAAGACGGCAGCGCCCGCGACCTGTCCGAGGCCCGCGATCGCGATGTCGCCGAGGAGCGCGGGGTCGCCGCCGCGCGCGAGCAGCGCACCGGCGGCTGTGACGGCGGCGACCGCGACGATGACGACGAGACCTGCGAGCGCCGTGGCGACGAACCCCGCGAGCCACATGGTCCGAGCGACCGGGGTGGCGAGCGTCTGCTCGGCGGTGCCGTGGACCTCCTCCTGCCGTGCGCGCTGCACGGTCTGCACGCCGAAGCAGGCCGCGAGGGTGCCCACCATCACGAAGAAGGTCACGAGCAGTCCCTGGTCCATCGACCCCTCCACCGCCATCCGGTCGAGGATCGCGGTGACGGCCGGATTGTCGGTGGCGAGTTCGTCGATGACGTCGCTGAGAGTGGTGGAGAGGGCCCCGACGGCGGCGGCTCCGATCGCCCAGGCCACCAGAGAGCCGGCGCTCAACCGGATGGCGAGTCCGAGCGGGTGGGAGAGCAGAGCGGATGCCGCGGCGCGGCCTGGCCTTGAGGCGATGACGCCCGCGCCGAGATCGCGCGGCGCCTGCAGCGCGGCGGCGAGACCGACCAGAGTTACCGCGACGACGGCGCCGAGGAGGACGGGGCGGACGTCGTCGTCCGCGAAGGCGCGCACGTTCTCGGCCCAGCCGAACGGAGAGACCCAGCTGAGCGCCGAGCTCTCGACACGGGTGAGGTCGTCGGAGGGTGTGCCGAGGGCGTTGCCGATGCCGGCGAGGAGGAAGGTGGTGAGGATCGTCGCCACCGAGGCGGAGTTGGCGGCCCGCGAGCTGCGGAACAGCTGCGCGCCGAGCAGCCCGACCCCGAGGAACACCGCCGAGGAGGTGGCGACCGCCGCGCCCACCGCGACGCTGCCCCGAAGGGGGAGCCCGGAGGCGAGGAACGCGCCCGTGATGGCGGCTCCGAGGAGGAGGCCGGCGAGCAGGCCGTGCACGACCGTCGCGACGAACGGTGCCCGGCGTGCGGCGGGTGTCGCCGAGACGGTGTCGGCGCGACCCGTCTCCTCCTCGGCGCGCGTGTGACGCACCGCCAGGAAGGCGGCCATCAGGCCACCCAGCAGAACGAGGAACGGCAGGATCGTGAAGACGAGGAACGCACCCTCGTCGGCACCCGAGGGCAGACCGCGGAAGAGCAGCACCACCGGGTTGGCGACCGCAAGAGCGAGGAGCGTCTGACGGTCGGCCTCGGTGCCGAACGCCTCGGCGACGCCCGCCGTGGCGGCGACGCAGAGCGCGGCTGTCGCGAGGATCCAGGCGAGCAGCTGCACGCCGTCGCGCCGGAGCCGTCGTCCGAGGAGGATCACGAGTGTTCCCGGCCGGCGGAGACGTCGTCGCCGTAGTGGCGGAGGAACAGGTCCTCCAGGCTCGGCGGTTCGATGCGGAGCCCTTCCACTCCCAGGCGGGCGAGCTCCGGAAGGGCGTCGGTGACCCGGTCGCTGTCGAGGGAGAAGCGGACGCGGCCGCCGTCGGACTCGAGATCGTGCGCACCGGGGATGGACGGCGGTGATCCGGCGCCCGCGGTGAAGGACACGGACGTGCGGGTGAGGTGGCGGAGCTCGGCGAGCGTGCCGGTCTCGACGATCCGGCCCGCGCGGATGATGGAGACGTGGTCGCAGACCTGTTCGACCTCGGGGAGGATGTGGCTGGAGAGCAGCACGGTCGCCCCGGCCCCGCGCACGCGCTGCAGCTCGGATCGGAACACCAGTTCCATGAGCGGGTCGAGGCCGCTGGTGGGCTCGTCGAAGATGTAGAGGTCGGCGGGGACGGCGAAGGCGGCGATGAGGGCGACCTTCTGCCGATTGCCCTTCGAGTAGGTCCGGCCCTTCTTGCGCGGATCGAACTGGAACACCTCGCACAGCCGGTTCTTCGCGGCGCGGTACCTTTCGTCGCGGCGGCCCGCCCCGCGCAGGCGACTGAGGAAGTCGATGGCCTCACCGCCCGTCAGGTTCGGCCACACGCTGACGTCGCCCGGGACGTAGGCGATGCGACGATGCAGCGCGCTCGCGTCGCGCCACGGGTCGCCAGCGAACACGACGGCCTCACCGGCCGTCCGGCGGGCGAGCCCGAGGAGGATCCGGATCGTCGTGGACTTCCCGGCACCGTTCGGACCCAGGAACCCGTGGACCTGACCGGCGGTCACGGTGAGGTTGAGTCCGTCCAGCGCTGCGACGCGGCCGTACCGCTTGGTGAGGTCCCGGGTCCGCACGATCTCCGTCATGCGCCCGACCGTACACGCGTTTCACGAATTTGTGAAGCATGTGTTTTGGGCGAGCGTGTGTATACCGGCGTCCGCCTTCGCGCGCCTTCAAGTGTGGTCTGCGGTGTGATCTGTATACACTGGCCATGGCCACAGGGAGGTGTTGTGCGAGCAAGCGATCGGGCGTACGCGACCCTCCTCGACGAGATCCAGCAGGGGGTCCTCCCTCCCGGCGCCGTGCTCGGCGAGGTGGAGCAGTCCACCCGTCTCGGCGTCAGTCGCACGCCGCTGCGCGAAGCGCTCGCACGACTCGTCGCCGACGGGCTCGTCGTGCAGCAGTCCCCGCGGATGACGGTCGTGGCGCCGATCGACGGGGACGACATCCGCGCCCTGTTCGAGGTGCGTCGCGCCCTCGAGGAGGCGGCGGTGCGCGCCGCCGCCCGCAGCCACCATCGCCGGCGTTTCGTCGAGCTGGCGCAGCGATTCGCCGACGTCGACGTCAGCAGTGCGGCCGCGCGCGACGAGTACTACGCCCTCATCGCGCGTTTCGACTCCGCCCTCGACGAGGCGCACGGCAACGACTACCTCGCCGCGGCCCTGCGGAACGTGCGCACGCACCTGGTCAGGGTGCGCCGACTGGCACGGGAGCATCCCGGCCGCCTCGCGGCATCCGTCATCGAACACCACCTCATCGCCCAGGCCATCGCGGACGGCGACGCCGATCTCGCCGCGCACGCGACCCACGTCCACCTGCACCACGCGCTCTCGCACGTGATCGCATCCCCCCGCACTCAGCAAGGAGCAGCATGACCGTCACGCACCACCTGCGCGTCCACCGCAGCGATGAGCACCTCGCCCGGGAGGGGCAGCTGGCCTGGCACATCGCCGAGGTCGCCGCCGACCCCGTGGAGGTCGACGCCGAGGCGACCGACATGGTCATCAACCGGATCATCGACAACGCCGCGGTCGCGGCCGCCTCGCTCACGCGGGCTCCCGTCAGCGCGGCGCGCCAGCAGGCTCTCGACCACGCCGTGTCGGTCGGAGGCGAGGGTGCGACGATCTTCGGCTGCGCGCTCGAGCGTCGCACGAGCCCCGAGTGGGCGGCGTGGGCGAACGGGGTCGCCGTGCGCGAGCTCGACTATCACGACACCTTCCTCGCAGCCGACTACTCCCACCCGGGCGACAACATCCCGCCGATCCTCGCCGTCGCCCAGCACGTGGGCGCCGACGGGCGGGCACTGCTGCGCGGCATCGCCACCGGGTACGAGATCCAGATCGACCTGGTGCGGGCGATCTGCCTGCACAAGCACAAGATCGACCACGTCGCCCACCTCGGGCCCTCGGCGGCCGCGGGCATCGGCACGCTTCTGGGCCTTCCCGTCGAGACGATCTATCAGGCCGTCGGCCAGGCGCTGCACACCACGACGGCGACACGGCAGTCGCGGAAGGGCGAGATCTCGACGTGGAAGGCGCACGCGCCCGCCTTCGCCGGGAAGATGGCGGTCGAAGCGGTCGACCGGGCGATGCGCGGCGAGACGTCGCCCTCGCCGATCTACGAGGGCGAGGACGGGGTGATCGCCTGGATGCTCGACGGGCCCGACGCGTCGTACGACGTGCCGCTTCCCGCGGCGGGCGAGCCCAAGCGCGCGATCCTCGACTCGTACACCAAGGAGCACTCGGCCGAGTACCAGGCGCAGGCCTGGATCGACCTGGCGCGCAAGCTCCACGGCGAGCACCCGGTGGTCGCAGACCCCGCGCAGGTGGAGTCGATCGTGCTGCACACCTCGCACCACACCCACTACGTGATCGGCTCGGGCGCGAACGACCCGCAGAAGTTCGACCCCACCGCCTCGCGGGAGACCCTCGACCACTCGATCCCGTACATCTTCGCCGTCGCGCTGCAGGACGGCGGGTGGCATCACGTCGACTCGTACACGCCCGAGCGGGCGGGGCGCGAGGACACCGTCGCGCTGTGGAGGAAGATCACCACGGCCGAGGATGCCGAGTGGACCCGCCGGTACCACTCCGACGACCCGAACGAGAAGGCGTTCGGCGGGCGCGTCGTGATCACGCTCACCGACGGCACGGTGATCGAGGACGAGATCGCGGTCGCCGACGCGCATCCGCTCGGGGCGCGCCCGTTCGTCCGCGAGGACTATGTGCGGAAGTTCCGGCTGCTCGCCGAGCCGGTGCTCCTTCCCGAGGAGATCGAGCGCTTCCTCGGCCTGGTCGAGCGTCTGCCTGAACTCACCGCCGACGAGGTGCGGCAGTTGTCGATCGTCGCCAAGCCGGGGGTGCTCGCCACCGCGCCGGCGCCGAAGGGCCTCTTCTGATGCGACGCTTCGTCGCGTCGCAGCGAGTCGCGGTCGTTGAGCGAGCGCAGCGAGTCGAAACGCCCGCACCCACCGGAGGCCGATGATGCTGTACTCCACCGTGCCGGCGCACGAGAAGCGTCGCGCGTTCCGCGAGCGCCTCGCCTCGGGTGAACTGCTGCGGTTCCCCGGGGCCTTCAACCCGCTGTCGGCACGCCTCATCGAGCGGAAGGGCTTCGAGGGCGTCTACATCTCGGGAGCCGTGCTCTCCGCCGACCTCGGCCTGCCCGACATCGGCTTGACCACCCTCTCCGAGGTGGCCGGCCGCGGCCAGCAGATCGCCCGCATGACCGACCTCCCGGCGCTGATCGACGCCGATACCGGCTTCGGCGAGCCGATGAACGTCGCCCGCACCATCCAGACCCTCGAAGACGCCGGCATCGCCGGCATGCACATCGAGGACCAGGTCAACCCGAAGCGGTGCGGGCACCTCGACGGCAAGTCGGTCGTCGATGAGGACACGGCGATCAAGCGCGTCCGCGCAGCGGTGGATGCGCGGCGCGACCCGGACTTCCTCATCATGGCGCGCACCGACATCCGTGCGGTGGAGGGACGGGATGCCGCGATCGACCGGGCACGCGCGCTCGTCGACGCCGGGGCGGACGCGATCTTCCCCGAGGCGATGCGCGACCTGTCGGAGTTCGAGGCGGTGCGGCGCGCGATCGACGTGCCGATCCTGGCCAACATGACCGAGTTCGGCAAGAGCGACCTCTTCTCCGTGTCCCAGCTGCGCGACGTCGGGGTGAACATCGTCATCTGGCCGGTGTCGCTCCTGCGGATCGCGATGGGTGCAGCGTCGCGGGCTCTCGATACGCTCGTGGACGAGGGGCACCTATCCTCCAGGCTCGGCGAGATGCAGCACCGCGCCGACCTGTACGACCTCATCGACTACGAGCAGTACGCCCATTTCGACCAGGACATCTTCACCTTCCAGATCGACCGATAGGAGATCGCGTGACCGACATCAAGAAGGGCCTCGCCGGCGTCGTCGTGGACTACACGGCGGTCTCCAAGGTCAACCCCGAGACCAACTCGCTGCTGTACCGCGGGTACCCGGTGCAGGAGCTCGCCGCGACCCAGCCGTTCGAGGCGGTGGCGTATCTGCTGTGGAACGGCGAGCTGCCGACCGAGGTCGAGCTCGCCAAGCTGCGGGCGACCGAGCGCTCGTACCGTGCCCTCCCCGCCGACGTGCGGGCCGCGATCGACCTGGTGCCCCTCGATGCGCACCCGATGGATGAGGTGCGAACGGCCCTGAGCCTCATCGGTGCCCGGGATCTGGCCGGAAGCGGCTCGGTTCTCGACGCGAGCGGTTCCGCGGAGGAGAACCTCTCGCGCAGCATCCGTCTGTTCTCCGTCCTCCCGGCCATCGTCGCCTACGGTCAGCGTCGCCGCCGGGGTCAGCAGCCCGTCGCGCCCCGAGATGACCTCGACTACGCGGCGAACTTCCTCTGGATGACCTTCGGCGAGGAGGCCGATCCGGTCGTCGTCGACGCGTTCAACCGGTCGATGATCCTCTACGCCGAGCACTCCTTCAACGCCTCGACCTTCACCGCCCGGGTCATCGCCTCGACGCTCAGCGACCTGTACTCGGCGGTCGTCGGCGCGGTCGGCGCATTGAAGGGCCCCCTTCACGGCGGCGCGAACGAGGCCGTGCTGCACATCTTCGACGAGATCGGCTCGGCCGAGAACGTCGTGCCGTGGCTCGACGCCGCGCTCGCCGAGAAGCGCAAGATCATGGGCTTCGGGCACCGCGTGTACAAGCGCGGCGACTCGCGGGTGCCGACCATGAAGGCGGCGCTCGACACCCTCGTCGCGCACTACGACCGACCCGATGTGCTCGCGCTGTACGAGACGCTCGAATCGGAGTTCGTCTCGCGGAAGGGCATCTACCCGAACCTCGACTACCCCTCCGGTCCCGCCTACAACCTGATGGGCTTCGACACCCTCACCTTCACACCGCTGTTCGTCGCCGCGCGGATCGTCGGGTGGACGGCGCACGTCATCGAGCAGCTGGGCGCCAATGCGCTCATCCGTCCCCTATCGGAGTACAACGGACCAAACGAGCGGCACATCGAGGGGTACGTGCCCGACGAGGCCGTCCTCGCCGCCGCCGACCGCCCGGAGGAGTCCGCCGGGTGAGCATCTGGTTCGGCGACGTCGCCGCGGTCGATCTCGACGCGATGGCGTCCGGCACGATGATCGAGAACCTCGGCATCGAGATCGTCGAGGTGCGAGATGACGCGCTCGTCGGCCGGATGCCGGTGGATCACCGCACCACGCAGCCGGCGGGTGTGCTGCACGGCGGGGCGTCGGTCGCCGTGGCCGAGACGCTGGCGTCGTGGGCGGGGTACCTCGCCGTCGACCGGGAGAAGTTCCACGTTGTGGGGCAGGAGATCAACGCCAATCATGTGCGTCCGGTCTCGTCGGGGTGGGTCACCGCCACCGCGTCGCCGGTGCATCTGGGCCGACGGGCGCACGTGTGGGAGATCCGGATCGTGGACGACGCGGACAGGTTGGTCTGCATCTCGCGGTGCACCCTCGCGGTGATCGAGCAGCGGAGCTCGTACGCCACCCCGGATCGGAGGCTGGCGCTGTGAGGTCGGCGGTGATCGTCGACGCGGTGCGCACGGTCGCGGGCCGCGGGAAGCCGGGCGGTGCGCTGTCCGGGGTGCATCCGGTGGATCTCGCCGCCGGGATGCTGAAGGGCCTGCTCGAGCGGAACGGGCTGGAGTCGGCGCAGGTCGACGATGCGATCCTCGGATGCGTGAGCCAGATCGGCGATCAGGCGATGAACATCGCCCGCCAGGCCGTGCTCGCGGCGGGGTTCGACCAGACGGTGCCGGCGACGACGATCGACCGGCAGTGCGGATCGAGCCAGCAGGCGGCGCATTTCGCCGCACAGGGCGTGATCGCCGGAGCGTACGACATCGTGATCGCCGGGGGAGTGGAATCGATGAGCCGCGTGCCGCTCGGGTCGTCGCGGCAGGGCGGATCCGTGGCATCCGGACTGCGTGCTCGATATCCCGAGGGTCTTGTGAACCAGGGGGTGTCGGCGGAGCTGATCGCGTCGCGCTGGGGGCTGTCGCGCGAGGAGCTGGATGGGTTCGCCGCCGAGTCGCACCGGCGCGCAGCGGAGGCCTGGGCGGACGAGCGGTTCGCATCGCAGGTGGTCCCGGTGGACGGCGTCGAGGCGACGGGCGATGAGACCGTTCGAGCGGGGACGACGCCCGAGAAGCTCGCGGGGCTCGCGTCGGCGTTCCGGACCGAGGAGCTGGCTGAACGCTTCCCGGAGCTGTCGTGGCAGATCACGGCGGGTAACTCCTCGCCCCTGACCGACGCGGCCTCGGCCGTGCTCATCATGAGCGAGGAACGGGCGAGGGCCTTGGGACTCACACCGCGAGCGCGTTTCCACTCGTTCGCGGTGGTCGGCGATGACCCGCTGATGATGCTGACCGGTCCGATTCCTGCGACGCGGCGGATCCTTCAGCGGAGCGGACTGTCGATCGACGACCTGGACGCGTACGAGGTGAACGAGGCGTTCGCGTCGGTGCCGCTGGCGTGGCTGGCCGAGATCGGCGCCGACCCGGCAAAGCTGAACCCGTGGGGCGGCGCGATCGCCCTCGGGCACGCGGTCGGCGCGTCGGGCACGCGGCTGCTGGGAACGATGCTGGCCTACCTCGAGGCAACCGGTGGACGCTACGGTCTGCAGACGATGTGCGAGGGCGGCGGCATGGCGAACGCGACGATCATCGAGCGGCTCGGCTGAGTCGCGCGGGGCGCTGCGGCCCGGTCGTTGAGCGAGGAGCGCAGCGACGAGACGAAACGCGGTGGGGGTGTCGTTTCGTCTCGCTCAACGACCGGCGTGCGCCCGGCGCCTGCGAGCATGGTCTCGTGGCGGCATCCGAGTACATCCGATCCCTCCGTTCGCGGATCGGTCACGATCTGCTCCTCCTACCCGGGGTCACGGCCGTCATCCGAGACGGTGGTCGGATACTGCTCGCCCGACACGCGCACTCCGGAGCGTGGAGTCTCGTCGGCGGAGCCGTCGAGCCGGGGGAGGAACCTCTTGAGGCCGTTCAACGGGAAGTGCGCGAAGAACTCGGCGCCGAGATCACCGTGACCGGCATCATCGGCGTGTACGGCGGTGAGCCGCTGATGGTCACGTACCCGAACGGTGACCGCGTCGGCTACGTGACGACGGCCTACGAGTGCGTGCTGCGGACGCCGCCGACGCCGGACGGCGTCGAGCTGACCGAGATCGGGTGGTTCGAGCGACGCGACATCTTTTCCCTCGATCGCCGCGGCTGGATCGACCGGGTGCTCGCCGACGTCAGGGGTTGAGGCGGTCGGTCTCGGCGATCAGGTCGAGGCGTGTGAGAAGGAGATCGCCCGAGCTCTCGATCGCGCCGAAGGCGTGCGCGGTGACGAGCATCGCGATGAGTGACACCGCGAGGATGGCCGGCAGCGCGTACCGTCGACGGATCGTCAGGCCGACCACGAGGACCGCCGTGAGGATCGCGATCGTCTGCCCCGCGACGGTCGCCGCGTGCATACGGAACGCCGAGTCGACGGTCAATGCCCCGTAGCCGTTGAAGATCGCCGAGATCGCGAACGGGATGACGAGAACGCCGACGACGAAGACGGTTGCGCGGCTGACGGGGCGCCGCGGCGCGGCGACGGCAGTCGGCTCGATCGTCGGCTGCTGCGTCATGGTGCGACCCTAGCCTCCGGGACCGTTCGAGTCACCTGCACAACTCCTCTCGCCCGCGCCGATCGATCGGCCAGGGGGCGTTTCCGCGCGGTCGAACGCGAAATCTGAGGAGTTATGCCGATGCCGCCGTCCCCAACTCCTGCAGAATCGGCACAGAACCCGGGGATTCGGGGCTCGGGGGCCTCAAGGGGCGTGGGTTGCAGGAGTTCGGGACGCCGCCCGTCCCGCGCAGCGACGGATCACACCCCAGGTAGGCCGTGGTGGGGCGTAACAGGGGATGACGATGGCGCGGGCGGGCCATCAGCGCTTGGTAGCGTTCCCGCATGCCCGACGCCGACCTCGACCGCATCGCCGCCGGCTACCGGCGGTTCGCCGACCTCGAAGCCCGCGGCACCTCGGCGATCTATGAGGAATGGGCGCGCGCGATCGCGGATGACCCCGAGATCCTCGCGCTCCTTGCCGAACTGCCACGGCGCAAGCAGCAGCCGCACCTGATCTTCGCGTGTGCGCGACTGCTGGGTGCTCCGGTCGGGCCGTTCGCACCGGTTCGAGACTGGATGATCGCCCACTGGCCGGAGCTCTGCGCGGAGGCGCTCGCGCGCGCGACACAGACGAACGAGGCGGGGCGCTGCGCTGTGCTCCTGCCCGTGCTCTCGCGACTGAACGGGCCGCTCGCACTCATCGAGGCGGGCGCTTCGGCCGGGCTCACCCTGTACCCCGACCGCTACAGCTACCGCTACGACACGGGCGCTCACATCCGTGAGCTTCATCCCGCCGATGGGCCGAGCAGCGCCATCCTCGAATGCACGATCGACGAGCCGAGCGTTCCCGAAAGGCTCCCCGAGATCGTCTGGCGAGCGGGCATCGACCTCAACCCGCTCGACATCACCGACCCCACCACCCTCATGTGGCTCGAGACGCTCATCTGGCCCGAGCACGATCACCGTCGCCGGCGGTTGGATGCCGCAGCGGCGATCGCCGCGGCCGACCCGCCGCACCTCGAGCAGGGCGACATCCTCGAGAGTGTTCCCGATCTCGTCGCCCGCGCGCCGCGCGGCGCCCGTGTGGTCGTCTATCACAGCTCGGTCGTCATGTACCTCGACGCCGAGCGTCGCGCCGCGTTCGCCGAACTCATGCGCAGCCTCGAGGACGTCACGTGGGTGAGCAACGAGGGGTCGGACGTCTTCCCGGAGATCACCACGAAGGCGAGGGTGGATGTCGGTGGACGCAACATCCTCGCAGTGAACGGAGAACCGCTCGCGCTCGCAGGCACGCACGGCCAGAGCTACGAGGCACTCCCCGGAGCAGTACTCAGGGCCTGAACCCCGCTCCCGCGGAGATTCGCGCTCACGAGGATCATCGCCGAGGAATCCATCCGCGCGAAGGCGAAAAATCCGCGCGAGCGCGCGCGCGGGATAGTCGCGAGCGCCGTCAGACCTTCGCGTCGGCCGCCCGCGCGTCTTCTCCGCGCCCGCGCACGAGCGACGGGACCCGGTGGTCGACGAGGGTGAGGATGATCGCGAGCACGATGCCGATCGCGAGCACGACCAGCGAGTTGACGATCGAGGCCGTCAGTCCGATCTCGGTGACGTCGAGGAACGGGTAGGGATACCACCCGGTCACCGCGCCGTGGATGAACGTGTAGACCAGCCACAGCACCGGCCAGATGAAGGCAAGAAGCGTCGTCCGCCACGCGATCCGGGGACGCGGGCCGAAGACCAGCCACCCGATGAGGGTCGCCCAGGGAGCGATGTAGTGGAAGCCGATCGTCGCGGCGAGTGCCCAGCCCTGCGGATCGACCAGTCGTGCGAGCACGGTCTCGTAGACGAGCCCGGTGATGATGATGCCGAGGAGCGCGTCCATGCGGAGTACCCGCCAGACCTTGCCGTCGCGGTGGACGTTCAGCATGAGGGCGATCGACGTCCCGAGCACGAACAGGTTGCTCTGGATCGTGAAGAAGCTGAACAACCGCACGAGCCGGGTCCCGATCGGCCCGGTCGCGTTCGATCCGGAGTTGGCATCCTGGCCCCCGGTGAGGATCAACACGATCTGGATCACCAGCGCGATCGCCACGACGACCGCTATCGCGCCGTACCAGGCCCGCGCGACCCGGACCTTCGTGCTCTGCGCTTGCTCAACCGTCACGGCCACGTCGTCCCCATTCCCGAAGCCATCCCCAGACCCCGGGCCAGCGTATCGACGCGGGCGTGTGAGAGGGGGGAGGTGGGGACGCGTTGTTATGGGGCGGGCCGGGCGTTTCGTCTCGCTGCGCCCGCTCAACGACCGGGGCGGGCGTTCCGTCTCGCTGCGCTCGCTCAACGACCGACCCCGCTGTAAGCGATTGCGGGGATACGGCAACAGACACCCAGCTACGCACGGAGATCCGCAACATTAAGGGATTCTCATGATGTAAGCGCTTGCAACTAGAGCGCTTTCCCAGGTACGGTCGCCCGGAGTCCCCCATCCGCACGTCGCCGTGCCGCCCCCTCAGGAGCCCCGTGTCGAAGCCGACCTCCTCCCGTGTCCGCCGCGTTCTGGCCGCCGTCACCGGCGCCACGCTCGTCCTCACCGGGAGCGTCGCACTGACGCCCGCGGCCACCGCCGCGACACCCCCGGAAGCCGGACGCACCGTCGCCCTCGTCGGGTCGCTGCAGTCCGAGCTGGGCTGCTCCGACGACTGGCAGCCCGACTGCGCCGCCACCGAGCTGACCCTCACCGAGACCGAGGGCGTGTACTCGGCCGAGTTCGAGGTGCCCGCCGGCTCGTACGAGTACAAGGTCGCGCTCGACGACGCGTGGGACGAGGCGTACGGCCTCGACGGCGGCGCCGACAACATCCCGCTCACCGTCGCCGGCCCGGCGACCCTGCGCTTCACCTTCGACGACACGATCGACCGGGTGGGCCTCGAAGCACTCAGCCTCCGAGGCGGCTACGAAGACGCGGATGACGCGCTCGTCGCGTCTCCGGTGCGCCAGCCCGGCAGCGACGAGCAGTTCTACTTCGTCATGACCGACCGGTTCGCCAACGGCGACCCGTCGAACGACACCGGCGGCTTCGAAGGAGACCGCCTCGCGACCGGGTTCGACCCGACCGACAAGGGCTTCTTCCACGGCGGCGACATCGCCGGTCTCCGATCGAACCTCGACTACATCGAGGGGCTCGGCACGAGCGCGATCTGGCTGACGCCGAGCTTCGCCAACCGTCCGGTGCAGGGCGAGGGCGAGAACGCCAGCGCGGGCTACCACGGCTACTGGGTCACCGACTTCACCCGCATCGACCCGCACCTCGGCACGAACGAGGAGCTCGAGGCTCTCATCGCCGAGGCCCACGACCGCGGCATCAAGGTCTACTTCGACATCATCACCAATCACACCGCCGATGTGATCTCGTACGAGGAGGGCCAGTACTCCTACATCGAACAGGCGACCTCGCCCTACCTCGATGCGGCCGGCAACGCCTTCGACCCGGCGGATTTCGCCGGCGGCGACACCTTCCCCGAGCTCGACCCGGCGACATCCTTCCCCTACACCCCGGTCATCGCCGAGGCGGACCAGAACGCCAAGACCCCCGCGTGGCTGAACGACCCGACGCTCTACCACAACCGCGGCGACTCGACCTGGTCGGGCGAGTCGGTCACCTACGGCGACTTCTCGGGGCTCGACGACCTCATGACCGAGCACCCGACCGTTGTGAACGGCTTCGTGCAGGTGTATCAGGACTGGATCGACCTCGGCATCGACGGCTTCCGCATCGACACCGCCAAGCACGTGAACTTCGAATTCTGGGAGACCTGGTCGCAGGAGGTCCTCGACTACGCCCACGCGCAGGGCAAGCCCGATTTCTTCATGTTCGGCGAGGTCTACGACGCCGACCCGGTGAAGCTCTCGCCCTACGTCCGCGACACCGACATGAACAGCGTTCTCGACTTCGCCTTCCAGTCGTCGGCGATCAGTTTCGCGGCGGGCAACAGCGCCAAGGGTCTGCAGAGCCTCTACGCCGGCGATGACCGTTACACCACGCCCGACAGCTCGGCCACCGCGCTTCCCACCTTCCTCGGCAACCACGACATGGGCCGGGTCGGCTACTTCCTGAAGAACACGGATGACGCGCTGGCGCGCGACCTCCTCGCCCACGAGCTGATGTTCTTCGGCCGCGGCCAGCCGGTGGTCTACTACGGCGACGAGCAGGGCTTCGCCGGCGCTGACCCCGGAAACGACAAGAGCGCCCGCCAGAGCCTCTTCGCCAGCCAGGTCGCCGAGTACCAGGAGCAGACGCTCCTCACCGGCGAGACCGCGGGCTCGGTCGACCGCTTCGACACCGACGCCCCGATCTACACCCACATCGCCGCGCTGTCGCAGCTGCGAGAAGACCACCCGGCGCTGTCGACCGGGGCGCAGATCGAGCGCTACGCCGACAACGGCGCGGGTGTCTACGCCTTCTCACGCGTCGACCGCGACGAGAAGACCGAGTACCTCGTGGCGCTGAACAACACCACGGCCGACAAGACCGTCGAGGTGACGACGTTGACGGCGGATGCCTCGTTCACCCCGATCTACGGCACCGACCAGGTCCTCACGACCGATGCCGCCTCGACGGCGTCGGTCACCGTCCCCGCCCTCTCGGCAGTGGTCTATCGCGCCGACGTGACCGTCACCGCCCCCGAGGCCGCACAGGAGATCTCGGTGTCTGCACCCGCCCCGGGCGCGGCGCTGACGGGTCAGGTAGCGATCGGAGCGGATGTCGCCGACGCGACCTGGCAGGAGACGAGCTTCGCCTGGCGGGTCGCCGGATCCGACGAGTGGACCTCGCTCGGCACGGCCGAGGACACCGACCCCCGCGTCTTCCACGACATCCGCGGCCTCGAGACCGGCACGCTGGTGGAGTATCGCGCGGTCAGCGTCGACGCCGCCGGCCAGCGTTCGGCTGCGTCGACCTACGCCTCCGTCGGCAACGCCGTGACGCTCGAGGCCCCCGAGGAGCCGGAGTCGCCGATCGACATGGTGACCGTTCCCGGCAGCCTCAACTCCGAGATGGGTTGCGCGGGCGACTGGGCCCCCGGCTGCGAGGCCGCGAAGCTCACCCTCGGCGCCGACGGCATCTGGAAGGGCACCTTCGACCTTCCGGCAGGGGACTACGAGTACAAGGTCGCCCTCAACGGATCGTGGGACGTCAACTACGGCGCGAACGGTGTGCTCGACGGGACCAACATCGCCATCACGCACGCCGGTGGTCCGATCACGTTCTATTTCGACCCGCGCTCGAACATCGTGCAGTCCACCGCCGAGGGTCCGATCGTGACGGTCCCCGGGTCGATGCAGGACGAGCTCGGCTGCGCCGGTGACTGGGCGCCGGACTGCCTCGCCACCCTCATGGCCGACGGCGACGGCGACGGCGTCTACGAGTTCACGACCGATCAGATCCCCGCCGGCGCCTACGAGGCGAAGGTCGCGCACGGCCTGAGCTGGGATGAGAACTACGGCGTCGGAGGCACGCCCGGGGGCGGCAACTACAGCTTCAGCGCCGCTGACGGCGAACTCATCGTCTTCCGCTACACCCTCGACACCCACCTGCTCGAGATCGAGGTGACGAACCCGCCGCTCGCGGGCACCGGTGAGCTCCGTGCGCACTGGATCGACGAGAACACCCTCGCCTGGCCGAGCGACCTCGGTGCGGACGCTGCTGACGCGACCTGGCAGCTGCACGCCTCGCCCGCGGCATCCCTCGCCCTGGAAGACGACGAGATCGTCGGCGGCGACGCCTTCGATCTGACCGTCATCGACGGCGGACTGACCGAGGGCCAGCGGGCGGCGTTCCCCGCTCTCGCCGACTTCGTCGCACTCGAGCTGTCGGATGTCGACGCCGCGGCGCTGCTGCAGGGGCAGCTGATGGTGTCGCAGCGGGGCGCCGACGGCGCGGTGACCGCCTTCACCGGCGTGCAGATCCCCGGCGTCCTCGACGACCTCTACGCCGGCGCGGTCGCCGACGTCGACCTCGGCGTGAGCTTCGACGACGACGTGCCGACCTTCCGCCTCTGGGCGCCGACCGCCCAGTCCGCGACCCTCCTCACGTGGGAGGCCGGCGGCGATGCGGCGGACGCCGAGCGTCACGAGGCCGAGTGGGACGCGGCATCCGGAGTCTGGAGCGTGAAGGACGGCAGCGACCTCGCCGGTGTCGAATACCTCTGGGAGGTCGTCGTCTACGCACCGTCGACCGGCGCGATCGAGACCAACCGGGTCACCGACCCGTATTCCGTCGCGCTGACCCTCAACTCCACCGCATCGGTCGCTGTCGACCTCGCTGCCGACGACTGGCGCCCCGAGGCGTGGGAGGAGACCCCGGCGCCGATCATCGACCGCCCCGTCGACCGTGCGATCTACGAGCTGCACGTGCGCGACTTCTCGATCGCCGACACATCGGTCCCCGAAGAGGAGCGCGGCACCTACCGGGCCTTCACGCGCGACAGCGCGGGCACCGCGCAGCTGCGCGAGCTCACCGACGCCGGCATCAACACCGTGCACCTGCTGCCGACCTTCGACATCGCCACGATCGAGGAGGACCGTGCCGCCCAGGCCCAGCCCGACTGCGACCTGGCGTCGTACGGACCCGCCGACACCGCCCAGCAGGCCTGCATCGAGGCGATCGCCGACGCGGACGGCTTCAACTGGGGCTACGACCCGTACCACTTCTCCACCCCGGAGGGGTCGTACGCCGTCGACGCCGAGGGCGGGGCGCGCGTGCACGAGTTCCGCGAGATGGTCGGCGCGCTGCACGGCATGGGCCTGCAGGTCGTGCTCGACCAGGTGTTCAACCACACCGCCCAGTCGGGGCAGGGGGAGAAGTCGGTGCTCGACAAGGTGGTGCCGGGCTACTACCACCGCCTGAATCTGGCCGGTGCGGTCGAGACCTCCACCTGCTGCCAGAACGTCGCGACCGAGCACGAGCTCGCCGAGAAGCTGATGGTCGATTCGGTGGTGCTGTGGGCCAAGGAGTACAAGGTCGACGGTTTCCGCTTCGACCTCATGGGTCACCACTCCAAGGCCAACATGCTCGCGGTGCGCGCCGCGCTCGATGAGTTGACCCTCGAGAAGGACGGGGTCGACGGTTCGGCGATCTACCTGTACGGCGAGGGCTGGAACTTCGGCGAGGTGGCGAACAACGCCCTGTTCGAGCAGGCCACGCAGGGCCAGCTCGGCGGCACCGGCATCGGCACCTTCAGCGACCGGCTCCGCGACGCCGTCCACGGGGGCAGCCCGGTGGCGGGCGAGACCGTGCAGCAGCAGGGCTTCGGCACCGGGCTCGGCACCGATCCCAACGGTGTGCCGATCAACGGCACGCCGGAGGAGGCGCTCGCCGACCTCGGGCTGCAGACCGACCTGGTGAAGCTGGGGCTCGCCGGCAACCTCCGCGACTTCACCCTCACCGACCACACCGGTGCGGTGAAGGCCGGCGACGAGCTGGACTACCGCGGGTCGCCCGCCGGCTACGCCGAGCAGCCCGACGAGATCATCACCTACGTCGACGCGCACGACAACGAGACGCTGTACGACCTGTCGGTGCTGAAGCTTCCGGCCGACACCGCCATGGCCGACCGCGTGCGCATGAACACCCTGTCGCTGGCGACCACCGCGTTCGCGCAGACGCCGTCGTTCTGGCACGCCGGCACCGAGCTGCTGCGCTCTAAGTCGCTCGATCGCAACAGCTACAACTCCGGCGACTGGTTCAACCGCATCGACTGGACGGGTCAGGAGTCGACCTTCGGCTCGGGCCTGCCGCGCGCGGCCGACAACGAGGACAAGTGGTCGATCATGACCCCGCTGCTCTCCGACCCGGCGCTGAAGCCCGCCGCTGCCGACATCGCCGCGGCCGAGGCATCCGCTCTGGATCTGCTGCGGACGCGTGAGGATGTCGACCTGCTCCGCCTCGGGTCGGCGGCGCTGATCCAGGAGAAGGTGTCGTTCCCCGGCAGCGGGCCCGAGGCGCCGGCGGGACTGCTGGTGATGCTCATCGACGACCTCCTGGGTGAGGACGTCGACCCCGAGCTGAGCGGGGCGCTGGTCGTCTTCAACGCATCGCCCGAGGCGCTCTCGCAGAACCTGCCCGAACTCGACGGGCGCGAGTTCGCCCTCGCGCCGACGCTCGCGGACGGCACCGACGAGGTCGTCAAGGGGACGAGCTGGGATGCCGCGACTGCGGCCCTGACGGTGCCGGCGCGCTCGGTGGCGGTGCTGGTCGAGGGTCAGTCGGACGACGGCTCGGGTGAGGAGCCCGGTGACGGTGACGGTGACGGTGACGGGTCGGGTGAGCCTGGCGCCGGAGAGGGCTCCGGCGACGGATCGGATGACGGCGGCGCGGCGAGCGGCGGCGAGTCGGCCACCCCGGGTGTGCTGGGAGTGACCGGTTCGGAGCTGCCGTTCGGTCTCGCCATCGCCGCGGTGCTTCTCCTGCTCGGCGGGGCGCTGCTGGTCATCCTCCGTCGTCGGACGACGGCGCGGAGCGACTGACCGCCCGTCACCGCGGACCACGTCGGGGTCGCGCAGGGTCTCACCCGAGATATCCCGCGCGACCCCGACATCGGCTTACGCCGGAAGCGGCGAACCGACCCGAACCAGATTGCCGTCGGGGTCGACGAGCGCGAACTCGACCAGGCCGTACTCGGTGGTGGCGGGCGGCGTGATGCGGTGGCCGGTCGCCGCGTCGGGAACGACATGCGCTCGCCACTGCTCGTACAGCGATTCGGCGTCGTCGACGTAGAGGTAGCACATGCTCGCCGTGGTCAGCGGGTCGAGCTCGGGGTCTTCCGAGAAGTGAAGCGCGATGTCGCCGCGCGCGAGGATCAGGTAGTGCCACTCCTCGGGGGGCCGTGATCCGCGATCTTCGAAGCCGAGCGCCTCGTAGAACCGCAGGGTTCGCCGCAGATCGCGGCTGAGCAGGATGGGGACGGCCGACTCGCGCACGACGCCAGGCTAGCGCCGCCCCGCGTCAGAAGCCGTCGAGCACCGGGCCGCCGAAGATCAACAGCGCCGCCGCGGTCACGGTGGCCAGGGTGGCCAGCAGCAGTCCGATGACGAGGACCGTGCCACCGATGGAGAGCAGGAAGGCCGTCGATTTACTCATACCTCGACGCTAGGAATCGGATGCCGCGACGGCATCGGCCCCGGGGTGTATCCCCGTCCCTCGCGAGGATGACCTTCGCCGGCCGCGCGGCCCGTCGCAGCTCGCTCCCGCCGCGACCCGTCGAAAAGTGCGGCTCGTCGCGGGTCACGCCCGCCGTTTCTGACGGCTCGCGAGAACCGGCGTGGTTCGCGCGGCTCGCTCCCGTCGCGACCCGTCGAAAAGTGCGGCCCGTCGCGCGTCGCCTTGGCGTTCTGGCCGTCATCCTGGGGTCGCGTCGTCGCGGCGCGACCGTCGAGGTCTTTCGGTCTTCGTGAGCCGTCAAGAAGTGCGGCTCGGAGGGCGCCGCACCAGCAGATCGTGACGGCTCGCGGCGGATCTGGTCGTCGAGCGGAGCGCCGAAGGACGAAGGCGCGGCCAGAGCCGGAAGCCGGAAACGCCGGAGGGCCCCCGGACCGTGGTCCGAGGGCCCGCCGCGTTGTGTGGGTTACTCGCCGGCAGGCGTCCGGCGGCGGAGGGCGAAGAGCACGCCGCCCGCGACCAGGAGCAGGGCCGCACCCAGAGCGGCGCCGAGCGGCAGCTCCGCGCCGGTGACGCCGAGCTGACCCGCGGTCGAGCCCGTGCCCGACCCGCTGCCCGTGCCCGATCCGCTGCCCGCGCCGGCGCCGGGGGTCGAGCCGCCGTCACCGGGCGCGGGGGTCTCACCCACGACCGCGCGGCCGAGCGGTGCCGGCTCGACGACCTCGAACTCCTCGAAGTACGCCACGGATGCCGCGAGGTCGACCTGACCGGAGTCGGCGACGTTCGTGCCCTCGGCCAGGGTGGAGAAGTTGTCTCCACCGGCCGCGAGGAACGAGTTCGTCACGATCGTGAACTCGTCGTCGGCGCCGATCGCCTCGCCGTTCAACGTCATCGAGAGGATGCGCGATCCGGAAGCGGCGTTCGGGTCGTACACGTAGGAGAAGCCCTCCGAGACGCCCAGGTGGAGCTTCGGCCGCGACGAGCCCTCGGGCTGCCACTGCTCCTCGAGCACCTGCTCGAGCTGCGCACCCGTGAGGGTGAGCGTGACGAGGGTGTTCGCGAACGGCTGCACGTTGGCGACGTCACGGTAGGTGACCGTGCCGTCCTCGCCGAACAGCAGATCGGCGCGGAGGCCGCCGGGGTTCATCAGCGCGATCTGGGCAGGGGTGCCCGCGTACGACTCGTTCGAGGTCGCCCACAGGTACATGTCGGCCACGAGGTTGCCGAGGGTCGACTCGACACCGCGGTCGTCGCCGGGAGGGGTGCCACCACGGAGGATGTCGGCCGTGATCGATCCGACCTCGACGCTGCCGAGCTCGTCGGCCACCTCGACGGCGTCGGCGACGATCGCCTCGACCTCGGCGTCAGCCGGGAAGAGCGGCGCGTCGTCCTCGCCGACGAGCGGCACGAGCGATCCGCCGATCGAGACGAGCTCGCCGGTGGTGCTGTCGACCGAGATGTCGAGCTTGCCGAGCATGGTGCCGTACTGGTTTGCCTGGATGACCGGGCGCTCCGTGCCGGCGACGCCGTTCACCGGCACCTCGCAGACGTAGGGCTGATGCGTGTGGCCCGACACGATCGCGTCGATCTCGGCGGAGGCACCCGTGATCAGCGCGGCGTAGTCGCTGTCGCCCTGCGCGATGGTCGCGCAGTCCTCGGTCGGCGC
Organism: Microbacterium kunmingense; assembly: GCF_023155745.1. Taxonomy (GTDB): domain Bacteria; phylum Actinomycetota; class Actinomycetes; order Actinomycetales; family Microbacteriaceae; genus Microbacterium; species Microbacterium kunmingense. The sequence continues at coordinate 146,012 of NZ_JAKNUS010000004.1, read as the reverse complement.
TCCGTCGTGAGTGAGGAGCACGATGACATCCGCGGCGTCGGCCGACGTGATCTCGGCGGCCACGCGGTTGGCGGCCTCGAGCTGGTCGCCGAACTCGATCTCGGTGATGCCGGCCGGGCTCACCAGGGTCGCGGTGTCGGCGGTGACGGTGCCGATGAAGGCCACCCGCACCCCGTCGACCTCCTCGACGACGTACTCCTGCAGCGCCGGCTCGTCGGTTCCCGCGAGGTACACGTTCGCGCCGAGCGCGTACGGCGCACCCGCCGCCTCGTCACCCTGCCCGTAGCGGGGGACGACACGGTCGACGAGGTCGGCGAAGCCGGCGTCGAACTCGTGGTTTCCCACGGCTCCGAGGTCGAGCCCCGCCTCGACGAGAGCGTCGATGGTCGGGTTGTCCTGCTGGATGAATGACGTGAACGTCGAGGCGCCGATCATGTCGCCCGAGGAGACGAACAGCGTGTTGGGGTTCTCCGACTCGAACTGCGAGACGGCGCCCGCGATCACCGCTGCCCCGGCCTCACCGCTGCCGAAATTCGGCTCGATACGGCCGTGGAAGTCGTTGATCGTCAGCACCTGCACGTCGGTCGTGGTGTCGAGCGTCGAGTCCACCGCATAGACGGTCGTCGTTCCCGAGACCTCGTTGCCGACCGCGAGGAGCGGAGCGCCGGTGGGGGAGTCCTCGGCGGCGATGAAGGCGATGCCCTCGGGGCCGAGGTCGCCCGCGGCGGCCAGGCCCGCGGCATCCGTCGCGTCTTCACCCGACACCGAGAAGTCGCGGTTGTTGAGGTAGGTGACGAACGAGGCATCCGTGGGGCTGCTCAGATCGAAGACCATGATGCCGCCGACGCGCTCGAGGCCGACGAACGCGTAGGGCACGCCGTCGATCTCGCCGACCGTGACGGCCTCGGGCTCGGGGCCCTTGGCGTCGCTGCGCGTGTCGAACTCGGACGCGCCGTGGTCGGAGTTGACGTTCGCCGGGAGGAGGTCGGCCGCGAGCTGCTCGAAGGCGTCGCCCGAGTCCCAGACGAGCTCGCCCGCGGTGCTCCAGATCGAGAACGACCGGGCGCCGTAGGAGTACAGCTCCTCGTAGCAGCCCTCGTCGGCGTTGAAGCCGTCCTCCCGCGACACCGCCAGGCGACCGAGGTCGGCCGCGCCGGTCAGCGAGGCGAGGGGACTGTCGGCGCAGACCGGACCGTAGCCGTCTTCCCCGAGGTTCCCCACGCGCGCCTCGTCGATGTATTCGCCCCACTCGCGGACGTCACCCTCGTTGGCGGTGACGAGGTAGGTCTGACCGCCGGCGACGTAAGAGTCGATGGCGTCGGGCATGTACATGCCGTTGAGCCCCGGGTAGGTGTCGATGTTGATCGCGGGGCCCTCGGCGGCTCCGTCGCGGTCGCTGGCGTCCAGGCCCGCTCCGTCGGCGCCGTGGTCCTTCGCGCCGAGCGGCACGACCGCCGACACGGTCGCCGAGGCCAGGTCGACGACGGCGAGCGAGTTCGCCTCCTGCAGCGTGACGTAGGCGGTGCCGCCGTCGACGGTGATGTACTCGGGCTCGAGATTGCGGCTCACCGGCAGGTCACCGGCGGGGTTCGGGCCGAACACCCGCACACCCTCGGGGAGGTCCATCGATCCGCCCTCCTCGAAGTCGTTGAAGTCGGCGGTGGCGACAGCGCCCTGCGCGGGTGCCGTCACGGTCCCGGGGAGGCTCACCACGCTGATCGACCCCTCGGGGTCGATCGTGAAGTCGTCGGAGGGCTCTCCCTCGTTGGCCGCGACCGCGTACGCGCCGTCGGCCGAGAGGGTCACCATGTCGGGGAGCGACCCGACGGTCACCGAGCCGAGCACGGCCGAACCGGCGTCGACGGCGTTCGCGTCGAAGAACAGCAGCGAACCGGCGTCGGTCTTCACCGGTGCCTCGAGAGCGATGACGCCCAGGCCGTCCTCGCGCACGGCCACGGAGTTCGCGACACCGGTCCCTGCGATCTCGAACTCCTTCGTGATGGCGGTCGGGTCGGAGTAGTCGAGCACGTCGACGGTCGTCGCCTCGGCGTTGACCACGAACAGGCGCTCGCCGTAGGCGGCGACGATCTCGGCGGCGCCCTCGTCGAAGACGCCGGTCTCGTACGAGCCGAGCGGCGTCAGCGCCAGCGCTGCGTCGTCGGCGGAGGTGGTGATCGGATCGGTGACGATGGCGCCGAACGCCGCGCCCGGCGCGAGCGCCAGGGAGCAGGCGACGGCCGCCGCGGTCAAGCCGGCCGCGGCGCGTCGATGAGATGAAGGCATGAATGTCCTCAGGTCGGGCGTGCCGGGGCGCACGCCTTTCGTGTCTAACCACGGCACGTTTCGAAGGGGTGAACCAGGCGGAAACAGCCAGATACTCAGTAGACCTCGTAAATACATGGATGTCCATCTAAAATGAGCAACGTGCCAAGGACGGCACGGAAGGAGCGGACGGATGTCGCAGACGATCACCTCTCAGGCACGCGAAACGCCGCCGCGGCCGCAGCCGGTCGCCATGACCGAGGACGACCGCGCCGCCATCCTCGAGGCGGTGCGCGACTTCGCCGCCACCGAGATTGCCCCCCACGCACTGGAGTGGGACGAGAAGAAGCACTTCCCCCGTGACGTCCTCGCCCGCGCCGGGGAACTGGGCCTCGGCGGGCTGTACGTCGCCGAGGACGTCGGCGGCACCGCCCTCGCGCGCGTCGACGCGGTGGCCATCGTCGAGGAACTCGCCCAGGCGGACCCGTCGATCGCGGCCTACATCACGATCCACAACATGGTGGCGTGGATGATCGACACCTACGGCACCGACGTGCAGCGCGAAGAGTGGCTCCCGCGGTTGACGGCGATGACCGATTTCGGCGGATACTGCCTCACCGAGCCCGGCGCCGGCTCCGATGCCGCGGCCCTCACCACCAGCGCCGTCCGCCAGGGGGACGAGTACGTGCTCACCGGGGTGAAGCAGTTCATCTCGGGAGCGGGCGAGGCGTCGGTGTACGTCGTGATGGCGCGCACCGGCGACCCCGGCGCGAAGGGCATCACCGCCTTCCTCGTGCCGGGTGACGCCCGCGGCCTGACGTTCGGGGCCAACGAGAAGAAGATGGGCTGGAACGCGCAGCCCACTCGTCAGGTGATCCTCGACGAGGTGCGCGTGCCCGCGGCGAGCGTCCTGGGGGAGGTGGGTCGCGGTTTCCGCATCGCGATGACGGCGCTCAACGGCGGCCGCATCAATATCGCCGCCTGCTCGCTCGGCGGCGCGCAGTGGGCGCTCGACCGCGCGATCCGGTACGTGCACGAGCGATTCACCTTCGGCGAGCCGCTCGCCGAGAAGCAGGCCGTCGTCTTCGCGCTGGCCGACATGGCCACGGAGCTCCGCGCCGCGCGCGCGATGGTGCGGGATGCTGCGCTGGCGCTCGACCGGCACGCGCCGGATGTGGCGATGCAGTGCGCGATGGCCAAGCGCTTCGCCACCGACGTCGGGTTCCGCGTCGCCAACGAGGCCCTTCAGCTGCACGGCGGCTACGGATATCTGCACGACTACGGCATCGAGAAGGTCGTGCGAGACCTGCGGGTGCATCAGATCCTCGAGGGGACCAACGAGATCATGCGGGTCATCATCGGCCGTGAGCTGCTGGAGGGATGACGGTGCGCGTCGCCTTCCTCGGTCTCGGCCACATGGGTGCGCCGATGGCCCGCAATCTCGCCGCCGCCGGGCATGCCGTCGTCGGCTTCGACGTCTCCGCTGCGGCGCGAGAGAGCTCGGCCGCGGCGGGTCTGCCGGTCGTCAACACCGCGAAGGAGGCCGTGGCCGCGGCATCCGTCGTCCTCACCATGTTCCAGACCGGCCGACAGGTCATCGACGCCTACGAGGGCGGACTTCTCGCTGCCGCCCCCGCCGGTGCGCTCTTCATCGACTGCTCGACGATCTCGGTCGAGGATGCCCGCACCGCGCACGGTCTCGCGAAGGCCGCAGGTCACCGGTCGCTGGACGCGCCGGTCTCGGGCGGCGTCGTCGGCGCCGAGAACGCCACCCTCGCCTTCATGGTCGGCGGGAGTGAGGATGACTTCGCCGCGGCCGAACCGCTGCTGTCGGCCACGGGACGCCGAGTGGTGCACTGCGGCGGCGCCGGCCTCGGACAGGCGGCGAAGGTCTGCAACAACATGATCCTGGCCGCCTCGCAGATCGTCGTCGCCGAGGCCTTCGTGCTCGGCGAGCGGCTGGGCCTGAGCCACCAGGCACTCTTCGACGTCGCCTCGAACGCGTCGGGCCAGTGCTGGGCGCTCACCACGAACTGCCCCGTGCCCGGGCCGGTGCCCACGAGCCCGGCCAATCGCGACTATCAGCCCGGGTTCGCCGGGGCGCTGATGGCCAAAGACCTCGGACTGGCCGCCGACGCGATCGCCGAGACGGGGGTCGACGCGCGCGTGGGCCTCCTCGCGCGCGATCTGTATCGCGCATTCGCGGACGGCCCCGGGGCCGGGCAGGATTTCTCCGGGATCATCTCGATGATCCGATCCGGCAGCGACGACCCTGGAGGACGAGGATGACCGAGTACAAGACGATTCTGGCCGAGACGCGCGGCCGCGTCGGGTGGATCACGCTGAACCGGCCGAAGGCCCTGAACGCGCTCAACACCACAGTGATGCGCGAGATCGTCGACGTGACGACCCGCTGGGATGCCGACGACCGCATCGGCGCGATCGTCGTGACGGGCTCGGAGCGCGCCTTCGCCGCCGGCGCCGATATCAAGGAGATGGAGGAGAAGTCGGGCCTGGAGATGCTCATGACCGATCACTTCGGCGGGTGGGGGCGCTTCGCGGCGCTGCGCACCCCCGTGATCGCCGCCGTCTCGGGCTACGCGCTCGGCGGCGGGTGCGAGCTGGCGATGATGTGCGACATCATCCTCGCCGCCGACACCGCGGTGTTCGGCCAGCCCGAGGTGAACCTCGGTGTGATCCCCGGCATGGGCGCGACTCAGCGACTGGTTCGTGCGGTGGGGCCCTACAAGGCCGCCGAGCTGATCCTCTCGGGGCGGAACATGACCGCCGACGAGGCGGAGCGGGCCGGCCTGGTGTCACGCGTCGTCCCGGCATCCGATCTGCTCGCCGAGGCCGCGGCGCTCGCCGAGCAGATCGCGGCGAAGTCGCTGCCGTCGCTGTACGCGGCGAAGGCGGCGCTGGATGCGGCGCAGGAGACCTCGCTCGCCGAGGGCCTCCGTTTCGAGCGGCAGGCCTTCGCCGCGCTCTTCGACACCGCCGACCAGAAGGAGGGCATGCGCGCCTTCCGCGAGAAGCGTCGGCCGGAGTTCGAGAACCGGTGAGCTACAGCGGCTCGGGGGTCGGCCGCGGGTCGTCGAAGTCGCCCGCGGCGCGGCGCATGCGGGCGATGATGGAGACGAGTTCGTCGGTGTCGTCGACGCTGAGCCCCGGCTCGGAGAAGACCTCGGCGTTGAGCGCAGCGGTCGCCCGCTCTGCCAGGTCGCGACCGGCATCGGTGAGGACCACGAGCGTCGCCCGACCGTCGACGGGATGCGGCTCGCGCCTGACGTACCCGTCGGCCTGCAGCCGATCGACCGTGTTCGTCACGCTCGTGGGGTGCACCTGCAGGCGGGCGGACGCCGAGGCCATCGGCATGCGCCCGGCGCGGCTGAAGCTCAGCAGAGTCAGCAGCTCGTATCGGGCGAAGGTCAGGTGGAAGGGCCGGAGCGCCGCATCGACCCGTGCGAGCATGAGTTGCTGGGCCCGCATGATCGAGGTGACGGCGGTCATGCCGGCAGCGGCATCTGTCCAGCCGTGCGCGAGCCACTGGCGCTTGGCTTCGGCGATCGGATCGATCGGCAGACGTCGGGCCACGGCGGCTCCTTCCCCTTACCACGGTACCGGGATCCCCGCCCCGGGCCCCGCTGTCCGCGGCATCCGCGGCAATAGACTCGACCAGACGGACAAGGAGGCTCCATGAAGATCGTGGTGCTGATCAAAGAGGTACCCGACACGTGGGGTGATCGGAAGCTGAGCCTGGAGACCGGGCTCGCCGAACGCGAGGCGAGCGAACGCGTGCTCGACGAGATCTGCGAGCGCGCGCTCGAAGTGGCGCTTTCGTACGCCGACGGGCATGAAGGCACCGAGGTCGTGGTGCTCTCGATGGCATCGGAGGCATCCACCGCGACCGTGCGGAAGGGCCTGGCGATGGGTGCCGCGTCGGCGGTGCAGGTGGTCGACGGTGACCTCCTCGGTGCCGACATGGGACTCACGGCTGAGGTGCTCGCCGCGACGCTGCAGCGTATCGGGTTCGATCTCGTCATCGCCGGCAACCTCTCCACCGACGGCTCGGGCGGAATGGTCCCGGCGATGGTGGCCGAGATCCTCGACGTGCCGAGCGCGACGAATCTGACCTCGGTCGAGATCTCCGATGACGCCGTCGAGGGAGTCCGCTTGAGCGATGCCGGGTCGATGCGGCTGCGGGCGGAGCTCCCGGCGGTGATCTCGATCACCGAGGCGCTCCCGGACGCGCGATTCCCGAACTTCAAGGGCATCATGGCGGCGAAGAAGAAGCCGTTCGAGACGTTGAGTCTCGCCGACCTCGGTCTCGACGCCGCCGAGCCCGAGGCGGCGCGATCGATCGTCATCTCGCTGGCCGAGCGGCCCCCGCGCGAAGCGGGCGTGAAGATCGTCGACGAGGGCGACGCGGGGCGGAAGCTCGCCGACTTCCTCGCAGAGAACCGGCTGGTGTGAGGGCGTGATGGCTGAATACGCGGATGACGCGATCCTGGTGCTGCTGGATGTCATGCCCTCGGGCGAGCTCGCCAAGAGCGCCGCGGGACTCGTCGGGGCGGCGGCCGCGGTGGGCACACCGGTGGCGCTCGTGGTGACGGACGACGGTGAGGCGGCCGCCGCAGCCGCCGCGGCGCTCGGCGCGGGTACGGTCCTCGTCGCCTCGCCCGGGGAGGGGCTCTCGGTCCCGGTCGTCGACGCGCTCGACGCCGCCGTGACAGAGGTGCGACCCGATGCCGTGCTGATCTCACACTCGGTCGAGGGCAGGGAGGTCGCGGCGCGGTTCGCCGCCCGGACGCGTGCGGGCGTGTGCGCCGACGCGGTCGGGGTCTCCCGCGACGCCGAGGGCGTCGTCGCGCACCACTCCGTGTTCGGTGCGACCTACAACGTCGATGCCGCCGTCACCTGGGGCGCGCCGGTGATCACTGTGCGGCAGGGTGCGATCGAAGCGCGCGCCGAGGCGGTGGCGGCCCCGGTCGTCGAGACGCTGACCGTGCCGGGATCAGGTCGGCGCGCAGCATCCGTCCTCTCCGTCGAGGAAGCCGTCGCCGCCTCGAGCCGACCGGAGCTGCGGGGAGCGACGAAGGTCGTCTCGGGCGGCCGGGGACTCGGATCGGCCGAGAAATTCGCGCTCGTGGAGCAGCTGGCCGACGTGCTCGGTGCGGCGGTCGGCGCGTCGCGCGCGGCCGTCGACGCCGGTTACGTACCGCAGTCGTACCAGGTCGGCCAGACGGGTGTGTCGGTCTCGCCGCAGTTGTATGTCGCGCTCGGCATCTCGGGGGCCATTCAGCACAAGGCGGGCATGCAGACGGCGAAGACGATCGTGGCGATCAACAAGGACGCTGACGCCCCGATCTTCGGGATCGCCGATTTCGGCGTCGTGGGCGACTTGTTCACCGTTGTGCCGCAGCTGATCGAGGCGCTCGAGGCGAAGAAGAAGGCGTAGCGCGATGGCGACATTTGCGCGGACCGTGCGCCGCGGCCTGCCTCGGGTTCCGGGCGGCGAGCCGTGGCCTCCTGCGGGGCAGGCGTCTCCGGTCGTCGAGGCGCCGCCGGTCGTCGAGGCAACGCCCGTCGTGCAGGCCACGCCCGCAACCCCTCCCGCACAGCGAATCGAAACGCCCGCCGACCCGTCAGAAAACGTCGCCCCCGCAGCATCCGGGCAGCAGGATGCGACGGCTCGCGAGCCGAGGAGGATGCGCCGCGGTCTGCCCCGGGTTCCGGGCGGCGAGCCCTGGCCGCCGGCGGGGGAGGTGAGTGTCGTCTCGAGCGCTCCGCACCCTCGCGGGGCGACGGATGCCGCCGCACCTTCTCCGGTCGGCCCGCAAGCAGAGCGAGCCGAAACGCCCGCCGACCCGTCAGAAAACGTCGCCCCCGCGGCATCCCCGCCGCATGAATCGACGGCTCGCGAGGGAGTGCGCGTTCGACGCGGGCTCCCTCGGGTCGCGGGCGGCGAGCCGTGGCCGCCGGCGGGGAAGGTGCGTGTCGTCTCGGGCGCCTCGCGCCCTCGCGGGACGACCGCCGACCCCGAGCCGGTCGCCCCGCGAGCGCAGCGAGTCGAAACGCCCGCCGACACGTCAGAGAACGTCGCCCCCGCGGCATCCGCGCCGCAGAAATCGACGGCTCGCGACGGTGACGCTCGCGTCCCCGCTTCGACCGCTCCCTCCGCATCGGCAGACAGTGCGGTCGCGACGGTCCCTGATGAAGCCCGAGCCCCGCTGCCGTTCACCCCGACCGTGTTCCCCGGTGCCGCAGCATCCGTTCGCCCGGCTCCCCCCGCCGAGGCTCGCCGCATCGGTCCGTACACCCCGTTCCAGTGGGCGGGGGTCGCCGCCGTCGGCGGCTTCACGCTGCTCGTCGCGGCGGGGCTCGTCGTCGTGATGGTGCGGTTCCTCCTGAGCGTCCCGCCCCTGCAGGGGTTCGTCGAGCAGTTCCCCGGCGAGTACCACCTGCCCGAGTGGGCGCCGGTCGGCATCCCCGCCTGGCTCGGCTGGCAGCACTTCTTCAACGTCTTCCTGATGGTGCTGATCATCCGCACCGGCCTCCAGGTGCGCACCGAGAAGCGGCCGACGGTGTTCTGGAGTCCGCGGGGCAACAAGCGCCGCAAGATCAGCCTGAACCTGTGGCTTCACCAGGCGCTCGACGTGCTGTGGGTGACCAACGGCCTCATCTACGTCGTCCTGCTCTTCACCACCGGCCAGTGGGTGCGCATCGTGCCGACGAGCTGGGAGGTCATCCCGAACGCGATCAGCGCGGGCCTGCAGTACCTCTCGCTCGACTGGCCGACCGAGAACGGGTGGGTCAACTACAACTCCCTGCAGCAGCTGGCCTACTTCGCCACCGTGTTCCTCGCGGCGCCGCTGGCCATCATCACGGGCGTGCGCATGAGCGGCTTCTGGCCGAAGAACGCCGAGCGCCTGAACCGGCTCTACCCGGTGGAATGGGCGCGGAAGGTGCACTTCCCCGTGATGCTCTCCTTCGTGGTCTTCATCATCTTCCACGTGACGCTCGTCTTCGCCACCGGGGCGCTGCGCAACCTCAACCACATGTACGCCGCGCAGGGATCGGTCGACCCGAACGCCTACGCCGACAACTGGGCGGGGCTCATCATCTTCACCCTGGGGGTCGGCGTCATCGTCGCCGGGTGGGTTGCCGCCCGGCCCCTGGTCGTCGCTCCCATCGCCCGCCTGTTCGGCACGGTGAAGAGCCGGTGAGAACCCCCGGGGGATAACCCCCACCGAAGAGTCCGGATGCCTCGGGCGCGCCGAACAGGCCGCAGTTCTACCGTGGGTGTCATGACCACAGCTCCTCTGACCCCCGCCGCACCGCGCGAGGCTCCCGGCGCCACACCGGCGCGCCCCGCGAAGACGAGATCGCAGATCGCCTCGCCCGCGCGCATCGCGTTCGCGATCGCCCATCTCGCGGCGCTCGGCGTGATCGGCTCCGCCCTCTTCGGCTTCCTCTTCTCGCTGCTCGGACTCGGACTCGGACTCCTCCTCGTCATCGGCATCGGACTGCTCTTCCTCGTCGGACTCGTGTACGTGCTCTTCGCACTGGGCTGGCTCGAAACCGCCCGCGTCGACGGCCTGTACCACTTCGGGCTCAGCCCGCGCCGCCTGCGTCGCAGCGGCAGGCCGGGCTTCGGCGGATGGCTCCGCTCCCTCGGCCAGCAGGCGATCGATCCGGGCATGTGGCGGGCGATCGCGAATCTCGCCGTCGCCACCCTGCTCGGCGGGATCGTGCTCTTCCTGTTCCAAGCGATCTCGAGCGGCATCGTCTTCACCTTCAGTCCGCTGTTCGCCGACGACGGCGTCCTCCGCCTCTTCGGCACGGGTTTCGTCGTCGCCAGCGGATGGGCGGCGCTCGTCGGCATCCTCGTCGTCATCCTCGCCGTCGGCGGCATCGTCGGCCTCGCGATCCTCCACGGGGTGCTCGCCCGGGCGATCATGGTGCCCTCCCGGGAGGCGCAGCTGGCGGAAGAGGCCCGCGCCTCGAACGCCCAGCGGGTCGGCGCTGTACGCGCCGCCGACCTCGAGCGCACGCGCATCGAGCGCGACCTCCACGACGGCGTCCAGCCACGGCTCGTGTCGGTCGGGATGACGCTGGGCCTCGCCCAGCAGAAGCTCGACACCGACCCGGCCGCGGCCAAGGAGCTCATCGCCGAAGCCCACACCTCGACGAAGGCCGCCATCACCGAGCTGCGACAGCTCGCCCGCGGCATCCACACCTCCGTCCTCGATGACCGCGGACTCGACGCCGCCCTCTCCGCGCTCGCGGCGCGCTCGGTCGTGCCGGTGCAGCTGGATGTCCGGATGGACGGGCGCTGCTCGCGCGACACCGAGGCGGCGGCGTACTTCGCGATCGCCGAGGCGCTCACCAACGCCGCCAAGCATGCGCGGGCCTCGGAGTGCCGCGTCGTCGTGCGGCTCCGCGATGAACCGCAGACGGGGTCGCGCACCCTGTGGGCCCGCGTCGAGGACAACGGCGTCGGCGGCGCACAGGTGATCGCCGGCGGCGGCATCGACGGCATCATCAACCGGGTCCTGGCGGCGGGCGGCACGGCGCGGCTCGACAGCCCCATCGGCGGACCCACCTCGGTGGAGGTGAGCATCCCGTGCGCATCCTGATCTGCGAAGACTCCGCGCTGCTGCGCGAGGGCCTCAGCCGGCTCCTCGCCGACGCCGGGCACGAGGTGGTCGCCGCCCTCCCTGACGCGGTGCTCCTCGACGAGACCGTCGACGAGGTCGCCCCCGACCTCTGCATCCTCGACGTCCGGCTCCCACCCACCTGGTCGGACGAGGGTATCCGCGCCGCCCTGTCGCTGCGGGCCCGGCTCCCGCAGCTGCCGGTTCTCGTGCTCTCGCAGTACGTCGAGGAGCGCTATGCCGCCGACCTCATCGCCGCCAGCGGCGGCGCCCTCGGCTACCTGCTGAAGGACCGTGTGGCCGACGTCGGCGAGTTCCTCGACGCGGTCGCCCGGATCGGCGAGGGCGCCACCGTCCTCGACCCCGAGGTGGTCGCGCAGCTGCTGGCCCGGCGGCGTGTGGACGAGCGGATGCAGCGGCTCACCGACCGCGAATCCACCGTCCTCGCGCTCATCGCCGAGGGGCGATCCAACCAGGCGATCGCCCGCACCCTGCACGTCAGCGAGGGGAGCGTCGAGAAGCACATCACGGCGGTCTTCCAGAAGCTCGACCTCGAACCCGACGACTCCGGCAACCGCCGGGTGCTCGCCGCCCTCGCCCACCTCGAACACGGCGGCCCTGCCGCCCCCGCACCCCGTCCGCCGAGCGGACCCTCCCAGACAGGAATGAACCGATGAGCACCGTCCCTCCGCCGCCGCCCGAGGCCGCCTCGCCCGCCCCGGCCGCCTCGCAGCCCACGCCCGACCCGGCCGCGCCCCGGTCGGCCGGGTCCCGGTCAGCCGCCCCCCGGGTGGTCGCGACCATCGTCGGCGCCTTCGGCGCCCTCGTCATCCTCGGCACCCTCGGTTCCGCAGCGGTCGGCACCGCTGCGGCCGCCGTCGGCGGAGGCGGGAGCGGGGTCGGCGGTTCGACGTCGGCCGACACGACCGGCGTCACCGAAGTCGAGACCGAGGTGGGAGCCGGGAGCCTGCGCATCGAGTTCGCCGACGTCGACGAGGCGACGCTCGAGGTGACCCGCGGGTGGGGCGCCGATCAGTGGCGCCTGGAGCGCGTCGAAGACACCATCCGGGTGTCCTCGCCCAACCGCTGGTGGGGCGGGTGGATGTTCGGCGAGCGCTCGGAGGCCGTGCTCACCCTTCCCGACACGCTCGACGGGATCGACGCCGCCCTGACGATGAACGCCGGTGACCTCCGCGTCGTCGACGGCGACTTCGGCGAGCTCGACCTCGAGCTCGGCGCGGGCAGCATCGACATCACCGGATCGGCCCGCGCGCTGGATGCGACGGTGTCCGCCGGGCAGGCCGATCTCGAACTGTCGGATGTCGCCGAGGCGAACGTCAGCGTCAGCGCGGGCGACATGGATCTCGTACTGACCGGCGCGCAGCCGGATGAGATGACATTCGACGTCAGCGCGGGACGGGTGACCGCGACCGTGCCCGAGGGCGAGTACGACATCACCTCGGAGGTGTCGGCGGGCGACTTCGACAACGGCCTCGGTTCGACCCCGGGCGCGCGCAGCACCGTCGAGGTGACCGTCACCGCCGGTCAGGTGGAGCTGCGCGCCGGCTGACGACCGGAGTCGCCCAGGGGTTCGCCACCGGCACGGCCGGCGGCGAACCCCTCGGCGTAGGCCTCGTCGGCCCCCAGCCGGAACATGTCGCGCTCGGACGGACGGACGATCGACCGGGCGCCGGGCAGCTCGAGGTCGCCGACCAGGTCGCCACGGCCGCGGACCACGGCGACGGGACGGCGGCCGACCTTCCCCTTCACGAGGTCCGCCGCGGCGCACAGCTCGTCGGCCACGCACGGCATGGTCACGGCGAGGGGCCGACCCTCGGCATCCGTCGTCCCCCGGAGGTCTTCGAAGACCCTCACCCCTCCGGCCCCGATGGCGTGGTCGGTCTGGCCCTCGCGCCACGCCCGGCCCAGGGTGTCGGACACGAGGACGCCCACGCGCACCCCGAGACGCGCTCGGAGGCCGGACGCGAGCTGCCGGGCAGAACGATCGGGGTCTTCCGGCAGCAGCAGCACCGTGCCCTCGGGGGTGTTGGACGCATCCACTCCCGCGGCCGCGGCGATGATGCCGAGCCGGTTCTCCACGATGCGGGTGACGTGCCCGCTCGGACCCTCCCGCCGCGCGACCACTCGGACCGACTCGGCGGTGATGGCGTCTTCGCGGTCGTCCGCGCGGACGAAGCGACCCTCGGCTTTCGACACGACCTTCGAGGTGACGACCACGATGTCGCCGTCCTCCAGGGTGTCGGCCGCCGCCGTCGCGATGATCTCGACGAGATCGACGCCGGTGGTGATCTCGGGGATGCCCTCCAGCGCCCAGACGCTCAGCACGGCGACGTCAGCGAACGAACCGGACCTCGGTGAGCGTCTCGCCGAGGAAGGGCTCGGTGTGCGAGGCGCCGTCGAGGGTGAACCCGTTGCGCTCGTAGAAGCGGTGCGCGCGCGGGTTGTCCTCACCCACCCAGAGGTAGAGCGGCTCGCCCTCCTCGACCGCGGCATCGAACAGCTTCTGGCCGATCCCCTTGCCGTGGTACGCGTCGAGGAGGTAGATGAAGTAGAGCTCGCGGTTGCGCGGTGCGTCCTTGTCGCGGGCGGGGCCCGAACCGACGAAGCCGACGATCTCCCCGTCGACCAGCGCAGCGCTCATCTTGAACTCCGGGCCCTGAACGGCCCAGTGGGTCCACAGTTCAGCTAGGCGGCGGGGCGAGATCTTCTCCAGCGCCGCTTTGCTGATCACGTGATCGTAGGTCTCATGCCAGCACGTGGCGTGCACCTGGCCGAGAGCGACGGCATCGACGTCTCGTACCGGCCGCACCACGACGTCCGTTCGCAGTTCAGCGTCCATGGCCAGACTCTACGCGCGGGTTCCGACGTCGCGAAATCGAGCGGGACGGCGAGAGAAAACTGTCGATGCCGCACAATCGAATCGGCGCGATCGCCGTTCCTGGCTACCATCCGAGACCGTGAACGTCCTCTGGCGCACCCTGCTCGTCCACCTCCTCGCGCGACTGCGCCTCCGTCGGGAAGGGCCGCTGACCTTCCAGGATGTCGGGCGCATCCGCCTGACCACCCTTCCCACCGACATCGACGTGCTGCGGCACATGAACAACGGCCGCTACCTGTCGCTGTTCGATCTCGGTCGCTGGGACCTCCTCGTGCGCACCGGCATGGTCGACGCCATGCGCCGGCACGGGTGGTATGGGGTCGTCTCGAGCGAGACGATCACGTTCCGGAAGTCGCTCGAACTGTGGCAGCGATTCGACCTCCAGACCCGGATGCTGGGCCACGACGACCGCGCGCTCTACCTCGAGCATCGGGCGCTGGTGGGCGGCGAGATCTACGCCCGGGCGATCATCCGCATCCGCATGCTCAAGCGTGCGGGAGGAACCCTCCCGCACCAGGAGCTATTCGCCGCGGTCGGTCGGCCGGAGGGGATGCCCGACGTCGAGACCTGGGTGCACGACTGGGCCGCGGCATCCGCTCTGCCCTCGACCCGGCAGTCCGCGCCCAGCGACTGGGGATGAGCCGGCCTACGCCTCGGGCTCGGGCACGATCGTGAGCCCCCCGGGCGAGTTCGCCGACTTCGACAGCGCGTCGAGCCATGCGGGGTTGAGCTTGGGCAGGCGGCTGCCGAAGTATTCGAACGCCACCGGGATGTTCGGGCTCAGCCACACCGAGGTGCGACCCATGCCGTTGCGGGTGGGATCGGTCCAGGTGAAGGAGAACTGCTCGCCACGGCGGAGCTTCGACCACACCACGGCCTGCAGGTGCGCGAGGACGCGATCGTCCAGCGCGACGGTGAGTTTGGAGTCGTAGGTCAGAGTTCCCATCCTGACCAGCGTAAACCGCCCGGCGGCGATCCTGGACGATTGCGCCGAAGGCCGGGGCGGAGCGGCATTATAAGCACACGAAACCCGTTTGTCTGGTGTTGCTCGGAAGAGGCGCGCTTGTGACCCTGGGAGACATGGACCCCTGTGCAACCCTCGCCACCGAGTTGCGCGCGGCCGTGCCCGCCGGCGGACTCTCGATAGAGTTCCAGCCGCTGTTCGATCTCGACGAATCCGGCCGACCGGCGCGCCCCGTCGCCGTGGAAGCGCTCTGTCGCTGGCCTCATCCTCGATTCGGCACGATTTCGCCCGTGCACTTCATCCCCCTCGCCGAGTCGCATGGCATCATCGCCGACCTCGGCGCCGCCGTGCTCACCCGGGCGGGCACTCAGGTCGCTGCGTGGCAGCGCGACGGGCACGACATCGGCCTGTCGGTCAACGCCTCACCGTCGGAGTTCTCGGCCGCGTGGGTCGACACGGTGGCCCAGCGCGCCGCCGACCTGGGCCTCGCACCGGGAAGCCTCACCATCGAGATCACCGAGTCGCCCGCGCCGCAGCTCATGCCGAGCGTGCTGGCCGTGCTCGAGCGCGCACGGGCCGCCGGCCTCGGCCTGTCGATCGACGATCTCGGCGCCGGTGACACCACGACCCCCATGCTCGACGCGCTGCCGCTCACCGAGGTGAAGATCGACCGCTCCTTGACCCAGCGGTCCGACGCCGTCGCCGACGAGGTGGTCGCCGCCGTCGTCGAGCAGGCGCGGCGCAACGGCTGGTCGGTCGTCGCCGAGGGGATCGAGACCGTCGACGACCTCGAGCGCTCTCGCCGCCGCGGGTGCCACCGCGGGCAGGGGTTCCTGCTCGGCAAGCCGATGCCGGCTGCCGAGCTCAACGACCTGCTGGGGTGATCAGCCTCGGGTGAGCAGCGGAGAAGGGCGCGCGGTCAGATCCCGCTGTAGTCGTCGATCACCATGTCGTTGTCGTCGTGAGCGTGGCCGTGGTCCGACGGCACGTCGATCTGCGTCCACGTGACGGGCATGCCCGGGGAGAAGAGGATGTCGATGCCCGGACCTCCGCGCAGCGGCGGGATGTTCACGTAACCGCCGCCGGCCTTGATGGCGTCGAGGATCTTGCCCTTCAGCTCGGTGACCGGGTCGGGAAGGAAGTAGTCACGCCCGTCGACGGTGAGTCGGTTCACGATGGCCATCCCACCAGCGTACGCCGAACGCGTCGGGACGAACGTAGGATCGACAACGATGGGTACCTTGCACTATGGCGCGCCTTCGGTCGCCGTTCCGATCGACGACCGCACGCTCGCGCACCTCGAGCTGGTGATCGTCGCCAAGCTCCGCCGTCGTGAGAGCACCTCGCTCGCCGTCATCGACGACAACACCAAACGTCGTCAGGCGCTGTGGCTCTCCCCCGCGATCACGCTGCGCTTCGAGTACGACGGGCCGATGCCCGAGATCAACAAGGCCTGGCTGCAGGAGCTCGTCGACTCGGCGAACTCTCCCGGCGGTCTCCGGCTCCTCCCCGAACCCAGGGCTTGAAGCCCGGCCGCGAGTCCCGCCTCAGCGTGAGACGCGGCCGCGGCCCGCGCGCTTCGCCCGGTACATCGCGGCATCGGCGGCTTCGAGGAGCTCTGCCGAGGTCGGCCGCTCGGTGGCGGCGACCACGCCGGCCGAGGCCGTCACGCGGATCGTCAGATCCTCGACGACGACCGGCTCCGACAGGGCCAGCAGCGCGCGCTCGGCGATCGTGTGGGCATCGGCGACGTCGACGTCTCGGCAGATGAGGATGAACTCGTCGCCGCCGAAGCGCACCACGACGTCCTCGGAACGGGCGCTGTGCGTGAGGCGTTTGCTGACGGCCACGAGGACGGCGTCTCCGACGTCGTGCCCGTGGGTGTCGTTGACGGCCTTGAAGTCGTCGAGGTCGACGAACACCATGGCCACCCCGCCCTCGGTCTCACGCAGGAGCTCCTCGAGCCGGTCGTCGAGGAAGCGACGGTTCTGGAGACCGGTGAGGGGGTCGTGGAATGCAAGCTCGGCGAGCTCCGCCTCGTTCCGCCGCTCGATGGCCGCACGGATGTCGAGGGCCAGGTCCTCGGCATCCTTCACCAGATCGCCCCAGGGAAGGCTGCGCCCGGTGACGCTCTCCTTCCACGCCGAGAACGACCGTCTCGGAGACAGGGGGTGGTCGCGGTTCTCGGCGGTCTGATCGCCCAGCCAGTTCACCTCGCGCGTCACCTCGCCGCGGACGAACACCAGGCAGTCGCCGGGCTCGCCGAGGGAGACGCTGAGGATGCCGGCGACGCCGGGGATCTCGACGGCGAGTTCGGGGTGCTCGATGGGGAGGGCCTCGGACCAGAACGGCGGTGTGCCGAGATCGTCGACGACCGCGCCGAGCAGTTCGGGTTCGGGGACGTCTCCGATGGTGCGGGCGACGCCGCCGAGACGCAGGTAGGCGCCGTCGGCGGGCACCGCGTCGAGCACGGTCTTCTGTCCGTCCAGCAGCGCCGCGTGCACGTCGAGCGCTCCGTACAGTGGCGCGACGACGGCCGATCGACGCTCGCGCGCGGTGAGCTGTCGGCGCAGCTCGGCGATCTGCCGCGCGGCGGTGAGCTGCATGGTCACCTGGCTCGCCAGCACCTCGAGCGATCGGCGGAGGAGGATCGGCACGCGCCGCACGGTGCGGTGGGCGCAGGTGAACATGCCCACGAGTCGATCGTCGGCGACGAGGGCGAACGACACGGTCGCTGCCTGGCCCATGTTGCGCATGAACTGCAGGTGGTGCGGTGATACGGCCCGCAGCTCGGTGGTGGTCAGATCCAGTGGGCCGAGCTCGGGCAGGAGGGTGACGAGCGCCTTGCCGTCGTCGCGGGTGTCGACGATCGCCCGCGACCGCTTTTGCAGGTAGAGAGCACGCGCCTGCGGCGGGATGTCGGATGCCGGGAAGTGCAGGCCCAGGTAGGGCTCCATGTCGGGTTCGCGCTCGTCGGCGACGATCTCGCCGTGCCCGTCGTCGAAGAAGTCGTAGCACATCACCCGGTCGAAGCCCGTGATGGCCTTCATCTCCGCGGCCGCCCGGCGACGAAGCTCGGTGGCGTCCGTGATCCCGGCGAGGCGCTGGATCGCGGTGACGACCCCCGTGCGCACGTACTCGAGGTCGGGGACGGTCGGCTCGAGCTCGATGATCACGGGATCGGCGTCCCGGTGCACGATGACGTCGTGCTCCGCGCCGCGGAAGCCCACCCGGATGGGGTCGATGGCGACGCCGTGCGTGTAGGCGTCGCGGAGCCGGTCGTCGCCGATCTCGGCGATCGTGAGGCCGAGGGTGTCGGCAGCGTCCTCGCTGGCGACCACGACCGTGTCGGTCTGCGCGTCGACGGCGATCAGCGTGCCGAAGGACTGGATGCGACCGGGCGTCGCCAGGGGCTCGGTCGAGCATTCGAGGAGTCTCTGTCGCTCGTCTGGGTCCCACGCGCTGTCTGTCGGGGTGAATGGGGTGGTGTTCACCGGTGCCTTCCCTTGCGAGAAGAGTCCGCCCGAAGCGACGCCACAATCCGCGCAGCGTCCATGGTAGGCATAATTCCTCCTACCGCAGGGCCGCGCGGTTCACAAGCGCCTTCCGTGCAGTGGGAGTGCACGGTTCGGTGGGATCGTGGACACAACTACTCTCATCTGGGTCATCGTCGCCGTCGTCGTCGTTCTCGTCATCGTGGGGATCGTGATCGGGCTCGTCGCGCGCCGGCGCTCGACCGCCCATCGCGAGGCGCAGCACCGCCGCGCCGAGGAAATCCGCGAAAAGGCGCGCGAGTCGGAGATCGCGGCGCAGGAACGCGAGGCCGAGGCGGCCCGGGCGCGCGCCGATGCCGCCGCCGCGGCGGCGGACGCCGAACGCGCGAAAGCCGAGGCGGCGCGCGCGGAGGTGGAAGCGCGCCGCAGGCAGGGTGACATCGCCGAGCATGAAGCGAATGCCGCGAAGCGGCGCGCCGAGTACGAGGAGAGTCTCGCCAAGGCCGACGAGATCGATCCGCTCGTGACCGACCGGGATCGTTCGGCGACGGTGGCCGCGGAGGGAAGGGGCGCGACGCCGGTGACCGAGCGTCGGACGGACCAGCACGACGGGCCGCGCATCGACGCCGGAGACGGTGCTCGCGGCGATCGGGCCGACACGCCTGCCGAGCGCCGTGATCCCGGCGCAGCGGGGGCGTGATCGCGTTCTAGTCTGGTTGCCATGGTGACCGACCCCTTTCGGGGCGACACCGACCTGGCGGCATCCGGCGACGATCTCGCCGAGGGTGCCGTACAACTGGCGCAGCGGTGGATCACCGAGAGCGCCCAGGTCGAGGTCGACCCCTCCGCCGCCCGACTCGCCGGCGTTCTGAAAGACCCCGACGGACTGCCCTTCACGATCGGGTTCGTGGACGGCGTGATGCGTCCGGAGAGCCTCGGTGCCGCGGCATCCCAACTGCATCGGGTCGCCCCCCTCGTGCCGCGCTTCCTGCCGTGGTACCTGCGCGGGGCGGTGCAGGTGGGCGGCGCGGTCGCACCGGTGCTGCCGACGCCGGTGGTTCCCCTCGCGCGGCGCGCGCTCCGCGAAATGGTGCGCCACCTCATCGTGGATGCCCGTCCGAAGAAGCTCGGCCCCGCCATCGCCGAGCTCCGTGCGGCCGGCGCGCGGCTGAACCTCAACCTGCTGGGTGAGGCGGTCCTCGGCGAGGATGAGGCGCTGCGCCGACTCGACGGCATCCATGACCTGATCCGCCGCGCCGATGTCGACTACGTCTCGGTGAAGGTGTCGGCGATCGCCAGCCACATCTCGATGTGGGCGTTCGACGAGGTGGTCGACAAGGTCGTCGATCGGCTCATGCCCCTCTACCTGTCGGCGGCGTCGGACGGCACGTTCATCAACCTCGACATGGAGGAGTACCGCGACCTCGACCTGACCATCGCGGTGTTCACCCGCATCCTCGAGGATCCGCGGCTCGCCGATCTCGAGGCGGGGATCGTGCTGCAGGCGTACCTGCCCGACGCGCTGCCGGCGCTGCGGGAGCTCACCGCGTGGGCTCGCGCGCGGGTGCGCGGGGGCGGCGCGGGGATCAAGGTGCGCCTGGTCAAGGGTGCGAACCTCGCCATGGAGCGCGTCGACGCGGTGATGCACGGCTGGGAGCTTGCGACCTACGGCTCGAAGCTCGACAGCGACGCCAACTACCTGCGCTGCCTCGACGAGGCGATGCGCCCCGAGAACGCCGCGGCGGTGCGGGTGGGTGTTGCCGGGCACAACCTCTTCGACATCGCCTATGCGTGGCTGCTCGCCGGCGAGCGCGGGGTGCGCGACCGCATCGAGTTCGAGATGCTCCTCGGCATGGCGCAGGGTCAGGTGGCGGCGGTGTCCCGCGAGGTCGGCCCGGTTCTTCTCTACGTGCCGGTCGTCGCCCCCGACGAGTTCGACGTCGCCATCAGCTACCTCGTCCGCCGCCTCGAGGAGAACGCCTCCAGTGAGAACTTCCTCTCCGCGGCGTTCGATCTCGCCGACGATCCCGCGCTGTTCGCGCGGGAGCGCGATCGTTTCCTCGCCTCGGTCGCGCGGGCCGCCGACCCTGATCTGCCGACCGGTCCGAACCGGACGCAGGACCGGACGGATGCCGCGGCGGGCGGCGCGACGGGTACCGCCGACCCCGGGGCACCCGGGAACATCCTGCGGAAACAGGCACCCGACGCCGACGACGACGGGCTGACCCGCGAAGTGCTCGGGATCGCCCGCTCGGCCTCGGTCGATCCGGGCGAGACCCTGCCGATCGCCCCGGAGGTCGGCGGCATCCTCTTCGGCGGGCAGGAGATCGTCGAGACCGCGGTCTACGCGGCGCGCGAGTCGGGGCCCACCGCGCTCGGCGCGCCCGGCTTCGCCAATGCGCCCGACTCCGACCCCGCGCTTCCCGCCAACCGTACGTGGGCCCGCGAGATCCTCGGCCGCGTCTCGGGGTCGCGGGCGGGGGTCGACACGATCGCCGCAGCGCGGCTCGACGACGCCACCGAGGTCGACGCCGTGATCGACCGGGTGCGGTCCGCGGCAGAGGCGTGGGGGGCGCGGGCCGCCGCCGATCGTGCCGAGGTGCTCGCCGCCGCCGGCCGGGCGCTCGAGGCTCGGCGTGCCGAACTCATCGAGGTCGCCGCCTCGGAGACCGGCAAGGTCTTCGCTGAGGCCGACGTCGAGGTGAGTGAGGCCGTCGACTTCGCCCACTACTACGCCGCCACCGCCCGCGAGCTCGACCGGGTCAGCGGCGCGGTCTTCGTGCCGGCGCGACTGACCGTCGTGACACCGCCGTGGAACTTCCCCGTCGCGATCCCCGCCGGAGGCGTGCTCGCCGCGCTCGCCGCCGGGTCGGGGGTGGTGTTCAAGCCGGCGCCGCAGGCGCGGCGCTGCGCGGCCGTGGTCGCCGAAGCCCTGTGGGAGGCGGGGGTGCCTCGCGACGTGCTCGCCCTGGTCGACGTCGAAGAGGGTGAGCTCGGGCAGCGCCTCATCGCGCACGAGGGCGTCGACCGCGTCATCCTCACCGGCTCGTGGGACACCGCCGCCCTCTTCCGCTCGTGGCGACCCGATCTGCCGCTCCTGGCCGAGACCAGCGGCAAGAACGCGATGATCGTCATGCCGTCGGCAGACCTCGACCTCGCGGCATCCGATGTGGTCAAGAGCGCCTTCGGCCACGCGGGACAGAAGTGCTCTGCCGCGTCGCTGGTGATCCTCGTCGGACCGGTGGCCCGCTCGCAGCGCTTCCTCCGGCAGCTGGTCGACGCCACGACCTCGCTGCGCGTCGCGCCGCCCACCGACCCGCTCGCCGAGGTCGGGCCCGTGATCGAGACGCCGCGCGGAAAGCTCGACTGGGCTCTCACCACCCTCGATGAGGGCGAGAAGTGGCTCGTCGCGCCGCGCGCCCTCGAGGCAGCAGCCGAGTACGAAGGGCGCCTCTGGCGGCCGGGAATCCGCACCGGGGTCAAGCCCGGGTCGCGCTTCCACCGCGAAGAGTTCTTCGGGCCCGTCCTCGGCGTCATGCACGCGCACTCGCTCACCGAGGCGATCGAGCTGCAGAACGCGGTCGACTACGGCCTGACGGCGGGGCTGTACACGCAGAACCCCGATGACCTCGCGCTGTGGCTCGACCGGGTCGAGGCCGGAAACCTCTACGTCAACCGCGGCATCACCGGGGCCATCGTGCAGCGGCAGCCGTTCGGCGGGTGGAAGCGCTCCTCGGTAGGCGCGGGGTCCAAGGCCGGAGGCCCGAACTACCTGATCGGGCTCGGATCATGGCGACCGTCGACCGGTTCGCCGCCGTCGGCGACCCTCCACCTGCGCGGGCTCGACTCGAGGATCACGACGCTGATCGAAGCGGCGCAGCCGACGCTCGACTATCTGGCGTTCGAGTGGCTCCGCCGCGGGGCACTGTCGGACGCGATCGCGTGGGACCGTGAGTTCGGTCGGGTCAAGGACGTGTCGCAGCTGGGTGTCGAGCGCAATCTCTTCCGCTACCGTCCCGTCGGCGTCGCCGTCCGGGCGACGGGCGATGCGCCGTGGCAGGCGCTGCTGCGGGTGATCGTCGCGGCGCTGCGCGCCGGATCGGAGGTCACCGTCAGCGCACCGGTCGGCATGCCCGCGGGGGTCCGCCGCGTGCTCGGCGAGGAGCAGGTGTCGGTGTTCGTCGAGAGCGACGAGCAGTTCGAATCGCGCATGGTCGAGGCGCGACCGGCGCGGGTGCGGCTGGTCGGGCCGTCGGCTTCGGTCGCCGCCGCGCACGCGGCGCTCTCCGACGCGGTGGCAGGCGACCCCGACATCGCCGTCTACGCCGGCGAGGTCACGACGGCGGGCCGCATCGAACTGCTGCCGTTCCTGCGGGAACAGTCGGTCACCATCACCGCGCACCGGTTCGGCAACCCCGACCCCTGGTCGGCCGAGGTCATCTGATGCCCCTCGAGGCCCGAGAGCCCGCGGGGCAGGGGTTCGTCCGCGCGATGTGGGGCTGCAGCAGCGCGGCGCGTCCGTCCTGGTCGTGGCCTGGAGTGACGGGGTTCCGGTGGGCTCGGCGCAGCTCGATCTTCGGACCGATCCCTTCGAGGTGAAGAACCTCCACGTCGACGAGCGCGCTCGCGGCCAGGGCATCGGGACCGCGCTCATGGCCGAGGTCGAGCGGCTCGCCGCCCCGGCGTCCCGTCTGGCCGTCGGTGTCGGTGTCGACAACCCACGCGCGCGGGCGCTCTACGAGCGACTCGGGTATCGCTCGACCGGGCAGGAGAGCACGACGACCTACGAGTACGTGGACGCGCACGGCGTGCGGCGCACCGCGACCGAGACCGACGTGCTGCTAATGAAGGACTTCCCGGCCGGTTCTCCCCTCTGAGCGCGGGTCGCGCTGTCCTCAACTCCTGCAGATCGGGCGCCGGCGTGGCGCGGAAGTGCCGAATCGCGGGCTTCGCGCCGGATCTGCAGGAGTTGGGGACCACGGCATCAGCACAACTCCTCAGATTCCGCGCTGAACCGGTCGGAAACCGCCGTCGCCAGGGTGCGCGGAGTCGATTCTGAGGAGTTGTGCGGGTCCGCCCACCCCCAGACCTGCCCGATGTAAAAGATTCTTGACACGTCGTGGGCCTCACCGTACCTTTAGTGTCAAGAATCTTTGACATCGGAGGTCGCCGTGGCGTACATGGAGCGCACGATCTGGGCGCAGCTGATCGCGAGCGTGATCGGGCTCGTGGTCTACCTGGCACTGATCGTCCCGCAGCTGATCACCACACCCGTGGGTGAGATCGCGTGGGTGTGGCCCATGGTCGGCACGATCGCAGGGGGGATCGTCCTGTCGATCGTGCTGAGCATCGCGTGGGGGATCGTCGCCCGGATGCGCGATCCGGAACTCGAGCACACCGCCGATCAACGCGACCGCGAGATCGAACGGTTCGGCGAACGCGTGGGGCAGGGCTTCCTCGCCATCGGCGCCATCGGCGCCCTGATCCTCGCCATGGTCGAGGCTCCCTGGTTCTGGATCGGCAACGCGCTGTTCCTGGGCTTCTTCCTCTCGGCCGTGCTCGGCGGCATGGCCCGGCTGGGTGCGTACCGGCGGGGATTCCAATGATGGTCCGCCCCACCAAGGTCACCAACACCATCCGCAGCGTCCGCGAAGCCGCCGGGATGACCCAGGCCGAGGTCGCTCGCCGGGTGGGAGTGACGCGCCAGACCCTCATCGCCATCGAGCAGGGGCGGTACTCGCCGACCCTCGAGCTCGCGTTCCAACTCGCCCGCGCCTTCGACGCGCGCCTCGACGACCTCTTCCACTATCCCGACACGGAGGACTGACATGACCACCCACACGATCCCGCAGACCATGACGGCGTGGCGACAGCACGCCTACGGCCCCGCCGACGTGGTGCAGGCCGAGACCGTTCCCGTCCCGTCGCCGGGCAGGAAGGACGTCCTGCTGAAGGTCGCGGCGGTGTCGCTGAACTCCGGCGACATCCACCTGATGCGCGGTGAGCCGCGTGTCGTCCGGCTGTTCTTCGGTCTCCGCCGCCCACGCACGAGGGGACGGGGGATGGATGTCGCGGGCACGGTCGTCGCGGTCGGTGCCGGTGTCACGGGGTTCGCCGTCGGCGACCTCGTCGTCGGCGCGGGGGAGGAGACCCTGGCCGAGTTCGTGGCGGTGAAGGCTGACCGACTCACCGCCGTGCCGGCCGACCTCGACCCGGTCATCGCGGCGACCCTCCCCGTGGCGGGCAACACCGCGGCGACGATCCTCGACGCCTGCGGGGTGGGCGAAGGCTCCAAGGTGCTGCTCGTGGGCGCCGGAGGCGGGGTGGGCACCCTCACCGCTTCCCTCGCCGTCGCACGCGGCGCTGAGGTGTGGGCGACCTGCGGGGCGCGAGCCGAACCCGTGCTCCGCGACCTGGGCGTCGCGCACACCGTCGACTACCGCACGCACGACGTGGCCTCCCTTCCCGCCGGTGCGTTCGACGCCGTCGTCGACATCGCCGGCGAGCCGCCGCTCGAGGTGCTGCGCGACCGCCTGGGCGAGGGTGGAACGGTGGCTCTCGTCGGCGGCGACGGCCATTCCTTCTGGGGTCCGTTCCCCCGCATCATCCGCTCGCTCGTCCTCAGCCGCCGCGCGCGGCGCTTCCGCTCCGTGACAGCGCTCACCAAGACCCCGGTGACCGCGGAGCTGGTGCGGATGACGGCGGCGGGCGTCATCCGTCCGGTCATCGAGAAGACCTTCGGCCTGAGCGACGCCGGTGCCGCGATCGCGCACGTGGAGTCCGGGCGCACGGTGGGCAAGGTGGTCGTGGTCGCCGAGTGAGCGCGGCGTCCCAGGTGGAGCGGAGGGGCTCGTGGCACAATGGTCGCGGCGTGCCCGGGTCGTCCCCTTCGCCCCGGTTCTAACCGGTCGAAGGGCCGCCGGGCCTCTGGACAGCGTCCGCCGCACCTTCGCAAGGAGACCGATGTCCACTCAGAACACCGCGCCGACCGTCGAGGCCACCGCCGCCACCGCGAGCCCCACGGGGCGCATCGCGCAGCACCGCCGGTACCTCATGTGCCGACCCGAGTTCTTCACCGTCAGCTACACGATCAACCCGTGGATGGAGCCGGCGAACCCCACCGACACCGCCAAGGCGGTCCGGCAGTGGCAGGCGCTGTACGACGCCTACCTCGCGCTCGGACACGAGGTGGAGCTCATCGACCCGATCGACGGTCTTCCCGACATGGTCTACACGGCCAACGGCGGCTTCCTCATCGACGGCATCGCCTACGGTGCGAAGTTCCGCTTCGACGAACGCGTCCCCGAGGGGCCGGCGTTCATGGACTGGTTCCGCGACAACGGGTACGACGTCGTGGTCCCGCGCGAGGTCAACGAGGGCGAGGGCGATTTCCTGCTCGTCGGCGACACCATCCTCGCCGGGACCGGGTTCCGCTCGACCGGTGACAGCCACCGCGAGGTGGGTGAGGTCTTCGGTCGCGAGGTCGTCTCGCTCAACCTCGTCGACCCGCGGTTCTACCACCTCGACACCGCGATCGCGGTGCTCGACCCCGTCGAGGGGCCGGGCGGGGTCGAGCGGGCCAACATCGCCTACCTCGAGCACGCGTTCGACGAGCGCGGCCAGGCCATCCTCGCGGAGCGTTACCCCGACGCGATCCGGGTGTCGGATGACGACGGCGCGGTGTTCGGGCTGAACTCGGCCAGCGACGGCTACAACGTCATCATCTCGCCGCGGGCGACCGGTTTCGAGGCCCAGCTGCGCGAGCGCGGCTACAACCCGATCAAGATCGACCTGTCCGAGCTTCTCCTCGGTGGCGGTGGCATCAAGTGCTGCACGCTCGAGCTCCGTCGCGGGACGGACGCGCCATGAGCATCTCCGAGCTGCCGACCGACACCGCGACCCTGCGGGTGATCGGCGCGGAGGAGCAGCATCTCGCCCACAACTACCACCCGCTCCCGGTCGTGGTCTCGCGGGCGGAGGGGGCGTGGGTCACCGACGTCGAGGGCAAACGCTACCTCGACCTCCTCTCGGCGTACTCGGCGTTGAACTTCGGGCACGGTCATCCCGCCATCGTCGCCGCCGCGCAGGAGCAGCTGGGCCGGGTCACCCTGACCAGCCGCGCCTATCACAGCGACCGCCTTGGCGAGTTCGCCGCGGCGCTCGCCGAGCTCTGCGGCAAAGACCTCGTCCTGCCGATGAACACCGGCGCCGAGGCGGTGGAGACGGGGATCAAGGTCGCGCGCGCGTGGGGCTATCGCGTGAAGGGCATCACCCCGGATGCCGCGACGATCGTCGTCGCTCACGGGAACTTCCACGGGCGCACCACCACGATCGTCGGGTTCAGCGACGACCCCGTCTCGCATGACGACTTCGGCCCCTACGGCGGCGGCTTCGTGCACGTGCCGTACGGCGACGCCGCCGCGATCGAGGCCGTGATCGACGAGAACACCGCGGCGGTGCTCATCGAACCGATCCAGGGCGAGGCGGGGGTCATCATCCCGCCCGAGGGCTACCTTCGCGCCGTGCGAGAAATCTGCACCCGGCGCGGCGTGCTGCTCATCGCCGACGAGATCCAGTCCGGTCTCGGCCGCGTGGGGACGACGTTCGCGTGCGACCGCGAGGGAGTCGTGCCCGACGTCTATCTGCTCGGAAAGGCGCTCGGAGGCGGCATCGTCCCGGTGTCGGCCGTCGTCGCCGACCGCGATGTCCTCGGCGTCATCCGTCCCGGCGAGCACGGCTCGACCTTCGGCGGCAACCCGCTGGCCGCCGCCGTCGGCACGCGCGTCGTCGAGATGCTGCAGACGGGTGAGTTCCAGAAGCGCGCGGCCGCGCTCGGCGAACACCTCGAGGCGAAGCTCGACGAGCTCGTCGGCCACGGTGTCACCCAGGTGCGCATCGCGGGCCTCTGGGCGGGGATCGACATCGACCCCGCCGTCGGCACCGGCCGTGAGGTCGCCGAGCGACTCCTCGCGCGCGGCGTCCTCGCCAAGGACACGCACGGGCAGACGCTCCGGATCGCGCCGCCGCTGGTCATCCGCGCCACCGAGCTGGACTGGGCGGTCGAGCAGCTGAAGCTCGTCCTCGCGGGCTGAGCCGGGCGGCGCAGGTCGCCCGCGCCGGCCGGCGGGTTCCATGCCGATGTGGCGCGCATGGCGACCTTGAGGGCGCCAAGGTCGCCAACTGGGCCACCTCTGCGGCACCGGCCGTCGCCGATGTGGCGCACCTTGCGATCTTCAGCACGTGAAGGTCGCAATCTGCGCCACTTTCGCGCGACAGAGACCCGTCCGCGCGCCCGCGGCTCAGAAGACGTCGACGGGGAACTCGTGCCAGCCCGTCGCGCCGTCGGGGATGACGCCGACGACCTCGGAGGTCTGCGTCTCGCCGAGCGCATTCGTGGCGCGGCAGCGCAGCACGTGGCGCCCCGCCGTCGCCCGCCACGGCAGGCTCCACTGCACCCACGTGTCATCCGAGATGGCCGTGGCGAGGGTCGCGTCCTCCCAGGGGCCGTCGTCGACCTGCACCTCCACGCGTGAGATGCCGACATGCGGCTGCCAGGCGACCCCCGCGATGACGGTGTCGCCCGCGCTCAATCCCTGACCGGGGCGGGGCACGTCGATGCGCGACTGCAGTTTGACCGGACCGCGTTCGGACCATCCACGATCGGTCCAGTACGCGGTGGCACGGTCGAAGCGGGTCACCTCGAGGTCGACGACCCACTTCGTCGCCGAGACATACCCGTAAAGCCCCGGTACCACCATCCGCACCGGGAACCCGTGCTCGAGCGGGAGGGGCTCCCCGTTCATCCCGACGGCGAGGATCGACCAGCGGTCGGGGTCCGTGAGCGCCTCGAGCGGTGTCGACGCGGTGAAGCCGTCGATCGATCGGGACAGCACCATGTCGGCGTCCGCCGTCGGGCGTGCCCGGGCGAGGAGCTCCCGGATCGGGTAGCCGAGCCACAGCGCGTTGCCGATGAGTGTTCCCCCGACCTCGTTCGACACGCACGACATGGTGGCGTACCCCTCCTCGAGAGGGAGGGCGACCAGCTCGTCCCACGTCACGACGACCTCGTTCTCGACCATTCCGTGAATGCGGAGCGACCAGTCGGCGGGGTCGATCTGCGGCACGACCAACGCGGTGTCGATGCGGTAGAACGAGTCGTTCGGGGTGATGACGTCGGCCAGTCCCGAGATGTTCAGCTCGGCACCGGCCGGAACGGGGGGCGCGGCCACGGCCGGGTCGGGGAGCCGCAGCGCCGCCCGGATCGCCGCGACGGCGCGGCTGCCGCCGCTCACGAGTGTCGCCCCGAGAACCATGACGAGACCGACGGCGGCGGCGCCGCCGGTCCACACGAGGAAGCGGCGTCGGTCGATCTCCGAGGGTCGGTCGGGGGTCGTCGGGGGCGCATCGTCCGAACGCTCCGCCGTCGCGGGAAGGAGGCGCAGCAGCATCCGCAGACTCACCGCCATCGTCGCGCCGGCGATCGACGACGGCAGCCATGACAGCGCGCCGGCGTCGGCCCGCGTGAGAGCGACGGCGGCGCCGACGACCCCGAGGGCGACGGCGATCGCCACCCCGATCGGGGGGCGGCGACGCTCGAGGAGGCCCGCGACCGCCGCGACCGCGAGAAGCACGAGTGCGATTCCGGTGAGGAGGGCGGCCTTGTCGGCGGTGCCGAACCACGCGATCGCCGTGTCTTTCGCCCAGGAGGGCGCGACGTCGATGAGCGCGCCGCCGATGGCGGCGAAGGGGCTGGATGCCGGGGCGATGAGCGCCGCGGACAACTCGCCGAGGCCCGCGCCCAACACCGCGGCTACGGCACCGGCCGCCGCGGCGAGCCAGCCGTCCTGGACCCTCGCGCGTTCTGCTCCTCGGCCTCGAGCATCCGCCACGTCTCGAGCCTATGCCGCTCCACGCGGGTGCGGGTTGCGTGGTCGCATGGCGCGGGTGGGGGCGATGCGACAGAGTAGCCGCATGGCACGGGCTCGCGGCGAACGCATCCAGGCCGTTCGCCGCCCGGAGGGCGCCGACGCGCCCGCCTTCGACCTGTCGTACGTGCGCTCGGGGCCGCGCGGTGCGACACCGGTCGTCATCCTCCCGGGCGGCCCTGGCCTCGCCTCGGTCCGCCCCTACCGCAGCGTGCGGCGCATCGCCGCGAGCGGAGGCCTCGACGTCATCATGGTCGAGCACCGGGGGGTCGGGCTCTCCCGAACGGACCTCGCCGGGGCGCCTCTGCCCCCCTCGGCGATGCGCATCACCGCCGTCCTCGATGACATCGCCGCGGTGCTCGACCGCGAACGCATCGCACGCGCGGTCGTCGTCGGGTCGTCGTACGGCAGCTATCTCGCATCCGCATTCGGTGTCCGTCACCAAGACCGTGTCGAACGGATGCTGCTGGACTCGCCTCTGCAGTCCACGGCTGATCTGGCGATCGAGCGGGAGCGCGTGCGCGGCCTGTTCTGGAACGCGGGCGATCGGCTGTCCGCCGACGTGCGCGCCCTCGTGGATCGCGGGGAGGACGCGCGTTCCGTGCTGGATGTCGTCCGCGCCGCGTACGAGCTGGTGGGACCGGAACTGGCCGAGGCGCTCGCTCGACGCCGCCTGCGTCGGGGGCTGGGACTGACGTGGCGGGTGCTGTCCGGCTACGCCACGCGCGACGACGACATCGCTCACATCCCGGGGGTGTACGAGTTCGACACCGCCGGGGTGATCGCCTTCCGGGAGCTCGCGTACGGGGCGCCCCTCGACGGTCTGCCGCTGGACCCCGCCGCGACCTACGCGCCGCTCGCGGCGCGGTTCCCCCCGTTCGCGGGGGAGCCCTACGACCTCCCCGCCCTCACGCCCGCGTTCGCGTGGCCGCTGGTCGTCGTCAGCGGAACGAGAGACCTCCGCACTCCTCCCGCGATCGCCGAGCGGACGGTGCGGACCGCGCAGGACGGGGTGATCGTGACCCTTGAGAACGGGCACAGCGCGCTGGACACGCACCCGGTCGCGCTCCTGAACGCCGTCCGGCGCTTGGTGCGCGGGAGCCAGCACCGTCTCCCGGGCGAAGCGGCCCTGCTCGACCGGTTGCCGCGGCGCGGCGCGGGGGCGCGCTTGCCCGATCTCCTCCGCGCGCTCTCCCGCGCGGAAGGGCTCCTCGGACGCTGAGCGGGATCAGACCCGCCCGGCGTGCACCGCGTCGAGGGCGGCGGCGTCGGCGGAACTCATCCCGTCGATCGGCTCACCGTTCCAGACGATGTCGTCGCCGAGGGCGGCGAGGATCTCCTTGCGGTCGCCGTGCTGGATCTTCGCGCCGTGCACGATGGTCGCCGGGCTCCACATCATCGCCAGACTGTCGTGCCAGCCGCTTCCGACGTCCTTCACGTGGAGCAGGTCGTGCAGCGACGTCGGCAGATGCGAGAGCGGTTCGGCGAAGCAGTCGGCGACCACCGCGAGGGTGATCTCGCGCTCCGCGCCGGGCTCGGCGACGACGGGTTCGTCGACGTCGCCGGTGAGCGCCCGGCCGACATCGGCGGCATCCAGCAGGATGATCCCGTTCGTGGGGCGCGGGTTGCATTCGATGATCCGCAGCCCGTCGCCGTGGTCGACGAAGTCGAAGGACAGCTGGCCGGTGAAGCCGGGGTCCAGCGCGTCGACGATGCGCTGCGCGTAGGCGAGGGTGTCGGTGCTGTCGACGGCGAGGAACGCGATCGCCGTGCTGTGCGCCCACTGCTCCGCGGCGACGTAGGTCGTGTGGGCGGTCACCCGGCCCTCGACGATGATGCTGTACGAGCACACCATCGGCCCGTCCACGAAGGGCTGCACGAGCCAGGGCTGCTCGGGGGTGGGGTGGCACTGGTCGACCGGCGTCTTGCCCGCGAGCGGCCCGGTGTTGGTCAAGAGGCCCACCCCGCCGCGTGAGAACGCCGCACGGGCGAAGTAGCGGGGGAAGCGGGCGATGGTCTCGATCAGCTCCTCGTCGCTGGTGACCACGACCGTCTCGGGGATCGGCACACCCGCGTCCTCGGCGAGCCGCTGGAAGCTCGCCTTGTCGTGCAGCCGCGCGAGGTCGCCGAACGTCCCCGTGAGCACACGCACGCCCTCGGGCAGGTCGCTGCGGCGTGCGGCGAGGTAGAAGACCTCCTCGAAGGTCGGGATGATCACGTCGATCTCGTGCGCGGTCACGAAGGCCGAGACCTCGGCGATGAAGGCATCGGTCGCGAACCGCGGCGACGAGGTGACGAGGTGCCCGGCGGCGAACCGCGAATGGCTGCCCACCGCGCCCCCGTAGGTGTCGCTGGCGTAGACGGTGTGCCCGATGCTCCCGAGCTTGCGGATGAGATCCAGCGCGAAGGTGTTGCGGGAGCTGGTGACGAGGATGCGCATGGCGTCGTTCCGATCGAGGTGCCGCTCAGCCTAGCGAGGTCGGCGTCAGCCGGGTCGAAACACTGCGGCAACACGCCCCGGACTAGGCTCGGGGCATGGGTGACCTGTTCGACGGCTACGGCGCCACGCTGACGCCCCGTCGGTCGCCCGCGGGTGTCGCCCCGTTCGACGAGATGTTCGCGGTGTCGCGCAACGGGTCGGCGGGGGCGGAGTCGCGGGAGGCCTATCGCGAGCTCTATCAGGCTCTGGCGCAGATGACCCAGGAGGAGCTGCGCGGGCGCACCGAGTCGCTCGCGAGCTCCTACCTCGCACAGGGCGTGACCTTCGACTTCGCCGGCGAGGAGCGGCCGTTCCCGCTCGATGCTGTGCCGCGGATCATCGCCTTCGACGAGTGGTCGCGCATCGAGGCGGGCGTGAAGCAGCGGGTGCGTGCCCTCGAAGCGTTCCTCGACGATGCGTACGGGCATCAGCACTGTGTGCGCGACGGGGTGCTGCCGGCACGCCTCATCGCGTCATCCCAGTACTTCTACCGGCAGGCGGCCGGCATCCACAGCGCCAACGGAGTCCGCATCCAGGTGTCGGGAATCGATCTCATCCGCGACGAGAACGGCGAGATGCGGGTGCTCGAAGACAACGTGCGGGTGCCCTCGGGTGTCTCGTACGTCATCTCCAACCGCCGCGTGATGGCCCAGACCCTCCCCGAGCTCTTCGTCTCGATGCGGGTGCGACCCGTCGGCGAGTACCCCAACAAGCTCCTCGCGGCGCTGCGCGCCTCGGCCCCGCCCGGGGTCGAGGAGCCGAATGTCGTCGTGCTGACACCCGGTGTGTACAACTCGGCGTACTTCGAGCACACGCTCCTCGCGCGCCTCATGGGCGTCGAGCTCGTCGAGGGCCGCGACCTGCTGTGCATCGGCGGCAAGGTGTTCATGCGCACCACCCGCGGACCCAAGCGCGTCGACGTCATCTACCGCCGCGTGGACGACGACTTCCTCGACCCGCTGCAGTTCCGCGCCGACTCGATGCTCGGGGCTCCCGGCCTGATGCTCGCCGCGCGGCTCGGCAACGTCACGATCGCCAACGCCGTGGGCAACGGGGTCGCCGACGACAAGCTGATCTACACCTACGTTCCCGACCTCATCCGGTACTACCTCGCCGAGGAGCCGATCCTCAAGAACGTCGACACGTGGCGGCTGGAAGACCCGGGCGCCCTCGAGGAGGTGCTCGACCGGCTCGACGAGCTCGTCGTCAAGCCCGTCGACGGGTCGGGCGGCAAGGGCCTCGTGGTCGGACCGGACGCCTCGCCGGCCGAGCTCGACGCGCTCCGCCATCGCCTCCTCGCCGACCCGCGCGGGTGGATCGCGCAGCCGGTGGTCATGCTGTCGACGATCCCGACGCTCGTGGAGGACGGGATGCGTCCTCGACACGCCGACCTCAGGCCGTTCGCGGTCAACGACGGCGAGGACGTGTGGGTGCTTCCGGGCGGACTCACCCGCGTGGCGCTGCCGGAAGGACAGCTCGTGGTCAACTCCAGCCAGGGCGGCGGGTCGAAGGACACCTGGATCGTGGGCGGCTCGGCGCCGTCGCACGTCGAGTACGGGCAGGGCGCGGGGCTGGCCGGATTGGTCGCCGATCAGGCCGCGACGATCACCGCCGCCATCCCGATCATCTACGACGAGCAGGACGAGGTGACCCACTCGCCGCAGGACCGCCCGCGCACGCGCACCGAGCAGCAGGAGCAGCAGCAGCAGGCCGGCCCCGTCGTTTCGTCTCCCCCTCTTCCGCCGAGAATCCATCTGGGCGCCGAGGATGCGGGTGCACCCCATGCTCTCGGCGCGCAGATGCACTCTCGCGGGATCGTCGTGGGAGGGGATGACGCGTGCTGAGCCGAATTGCAGAGTCGCTGTTCTGGATCGGGCGGTACATCGAGCGCTCCGACGGCACCGCGCGGATCCTCGACGTGCACCTCCAGCTGCTCCTCGAAGACCCGTGGATCGACGAGGACACCGCGTGCCGCTCGCTCCTGAGCGTCATGGGATCGTTCGGGCCCGAGGGCACCGACCGCGTCGGCCGCGACGACGTGCTGCAGCGCCTCGCCGTCGACCGGATGAACCCCGCGAGCATCGCCTACTCGATCTCCGCGGCGCGCGAGAACGCCCGACGCGCCCGCGAGATCGTCTCCACCGAGCTGTGGGAGACCCTGAACACCACCAGCGCCCGGATGCCCCGGCGGCTCCAGCGCGACAAGGTGCACGAGTTCTTCCAGTGGGTGCGCGAGCGCGCCGCGCTCGCCGTCGGCGTCGTGGACTCCTCGACCAGCCGAGACGAGGCCTGGCAGTTCTTCACGCTCGGCCGCAGCATCGAGCGCACCGACATGACCGCGCGCCTCCTCGCGACGAGGTCGCTGACCGAGGCATCCGGCCCCTCCTGGACGACCATCCTGCGCTCGTGCGGTGCCTACGAGGCGTACCTGCGCACCTACCGGGGCATGCCGAGCGCGCGCAACGCCGCCGAGTTCCTGCTGCTGGACCGGCTCTTCCCCCGCTCGATCATCTACTCCATCCAGCTCGCAGAGGAATGCATGAGCGCCATCGACCCCCGCGCCGACCGTGTGGGGCACTCCAACACCGTGCTTCGTGCGCTCGGTCGAATCCGCAACGACCTCGAGTACCGGCCGGTCAGCGAGATCCTGAACGAGCTCCCGCATCACATGCAGCGGGTGCAGAAGGTGACCCGCGAGGCGTCGGAGGCGATCAAGTCGCGCTTCTTCCCCACGCAGGCGGAGCCGAGCTGGATCGGGGAGATCTCGTGACCCCTCGACAGGCTCACGGACCGGTGCGGGACTCCCGCGAGCGGGAGCCCATCTCATGAAACGACTCCGCATCGAGCACTCAACCGGCTTCTCCTACCAGGGGAACGTCTCGGCGTCGTACAACGAGGCACGGATGCTGCCGGGATCGACCGACAGCCAGTTCGTCCTCAATTCGTCGCTGGACATCGAGCCCTCGACATCCGTCAATCACTACGTCGACTACTTCGGCACCCGTGTCGCCTCGTTCGACGTGCTCTCGCCGCACGCCGCGCTGCAGATCACCGCGCGGTCGCTGGTGGAGGTGCGGGCGCAGCCGATCGTGCACACGCCGCTGACCTGGCACGAACTGGGCGACGCCGCGGCCGGCTCGGTGACGACCATCGAGCAGCTCAGTCAGACCGCGCGCACCCGGCCTCACCCCGAGGTGGCCGAGCTCGCCCGCACGATCGCCGCCGAGCACACCCACCCCGGGGAGGCGGCGCACGCCATCTCGATCGCCGTGGGCGACGCGGTGGAGTACATGCACGGGGTGACCGGGGTGCATTCCACGGCCAGCGACGCGTGGATCGCGCGCAAGGGCGTGTGCCAGGACATCACGCACATCACCCTCGGCGCCCTCCGCGAGGTGGGGATCCCGGCGCGGTACGTGTCGGGCTACCTGCACCCGCGCCCCGACGCCGAGGTCGGCGTCGCCGTCACGGGCGAGTCGCACGCCTGGGTGGAGTGGTTCGCGGGTGACTGGCACGGGTTCGATCCCACGAACAACATCGAGATCGGCGATCGGCACGTGCTCGTCGGTCGTGGACGCGACTACAACGACGTGCCGCCGCTGCGCGGCGTGTACGCGGGGCCGTTCAAGAGCCAGCTCAACGTGAAGGTCACCATCACCCGCGAGATGTGAGCGGCGCGTCGGCATCCGGCGGCGACTCCGGGCGCCTCGGCCCGGCAGGCGTCACCCCATCTGCGTCAGCCCGTCGGCGCGTCGGGGTCGAGGGCGCGGATCTGATCCTCCTCGACGGCGTTGTCGGCCTCGAGTCGGTCTTCGGTCTTCTCGTCGCCGCCGGCAGGCCTGTCGTCAGCCTGCCCCTGGCCGGGGGTGCCTTCGCCGACGAGTTCGTCGGGGTCGGCGTGCTCGTCGGGACGGTCGTGGTGCTCGCTCATGTCTCCACGGTAGGCCCGGGGGCCCGCTCGTCCGCGGGGGTTGCGCGGGGTACCTCTTCGCTGCGCGAACCGCTGCGCGAACGTGAACCCGCGCTGCCCACGCTGCCGGCGCCGCCCGCGACCGCGCCCCCGGCGCTGCCAGCGGCGCTCCCGCCACTCCCCAGCGACGCGGTGGCGGCCAGGCCGATCACGAGGAAGCCGGCGGCAGCCCACGTGGCGTAGCGGGTGCCGTCCGAGAACGCCTGCGCCGCGGCATCCGCGATCTGCACGGTGTCGGGGTTCTGGCGGAGGCCCGCGATCGCACCGCCGGCGCTGTCGACGACCGAGGTCACGACCTGATCGCGCTGGGCCGCCGGCACGCCCTGGTCATCGAGCGACGCGGTGAGGGCGGCGGAGGTGCTGGTGAAGAGGATGGTGCCGAGCACCGCGATGCCGAGGGCGGCGCCCACCTGGCGCGCCGTGGACTGCGTGCCCGAGGCCTGGCCGCCCTCGGCGACCGGCACGTCCGCGAGCACGACCCCGGTCAGCTGGGCGGTGGCCAGACCGACGCCCAGGCCGTAGACGAACAGGAAGGGCAGGAGCAGCACCCAGTTCGCGTCGGGGGTGATGACGAATCCCAGGCCGCCGATGCCGATGATCTCGGCGATGAGGCCCGCACGCACCACCCAGACGGGCGCGATCTTCCCACTCGCCGCGCCGGCGACACCACTGGCGACGAACGACCCGATCGCGAGGGCGAGCAGCACGAACCCCGTCTGCAGCGCGTCGAAGCCCAGCACGAACTGCAGCCAGAGCGGAAGGGCGAGGATGACGCCGAACTCGCCGAGCGAGACGATCGTCGCGGCGATGTTGCCGTTGCGGAACGACGGGATGCGGAACAGGTCGAAGCTCAGGAGCGTCGAGTGCCCGAGCCGCCGGCGCCGCAGACCCCAGGCGATGAAGGCGATGAGGCCGAGGACCGCGATCGCGAGGGCGATCGGCACGGGGGAGAGCTCCCATGGCCAGGTGACGCCCGCGAGCTCGAGGGGTCCGTCGGTCGTCCACCAGCCGTAGTTGCGGCCCTCGATGAGACCGAAGACGAGCGCCGCCATGGTGATCACCGAGAGGACGGCGCCGACGGCGTCGGTGCGGCCGGTGTCGGTGCCCCGCGACTCCGCGACGGTGAGCATCACGCCGGCGAAGATGAGGATGCCGAGGGGGATGTTGATCCCGAACGCCCAGTGCCACGAGAAGGCGGTGGTGAGCCAGCCGCCGAGGAGCGGGCCGACGGCGGCCATGCCGCCGATCGTCGAGCCCCAGACCGCGAAGGCGATGCCCCGCTCGCGACCGCGGAAGGTGGCGTTGATCAGCGACAGCGTCGTCGGGAGGATCATCGCGCCACCCACGCCCTGCACGAAGCGGGCGGCGATCAGCATGCCGCCCGAGGTCGACAGGGCCGCCAGGATCGAGGATGCCGCGAAGATGACCACGCCGATCAGCAGCATCCGCTTCCGGCCGATGCGATCGGCGACGCTGCCGAAGACGAGGAGCAGCGCGGCGAAGACGAGCGTGTAGGCCTCCTGGACCCACTGCACCTCGGTGGAGGAGATGCCGAGGTCGTCGACGATCGCGGGGATGGCGACGTTGACGATGGTGGAGTCGACGATGATCAGCGATACCGCGATGCTGATGAACACCAGGCCCGCCCACCGGCGGCGCGACGGATCTGCCACATCGCTAGATTATCTAGTTATTGCGTCGAGTCAAGCGTCTGGGGCCAGCGGCGGTGCCGCACCGCCCGCCTAGGGTGGAGGGATGTCTGACGCACTTGCGATCACCGGTGGTTACGTCGTCCCCGTCGCCGGGGACCCGATCGAGGGCGGAACGGTCATCGTCACCGACGGGGTGATCACCGCCGTCGGCGGAGCGGCCACCGAGATTCCCGAGGGCGCTCGCCTCGTCGACGCCGCCGGCAGATGGGTGCTTCCCGGCTTCGTCGAGGCGCACGGGCACCTCGGCGTCCACGAGGACGGCGAGGGATGGTCGGGGAACGACACCAATGAGATGACCGACCCCAACGGCGCACGCTTCCGCGCCCTCGACGGCATCGACATCGAAGAGGTCGGCTTCCGCGACGCGCTCCGCGGCGGGGTGACCACCGCCGTCATCAAGCCGGGATCGGGCAATCCGATCGGCGGTCGCACCGTGGCGGTGAAGACCTGGGGCGGTCGCACGGTCGACGAGCAGGTGCTCGCGCACGACGTGTCGGTCAAGTCCGCCCTCGGTGAGAACCCCAAGCGCGTGTACGGCGAGAAGAAGCAGACCCCCGCCACGCGGCTCGGGGTCGCCGCGGTGCTGCGCCAGGCGTTCGTCGAGGCGCGCACCTACGCCGAGAAGCGCGCCGCCGCCGCCACGAAGGGCGAGCCCTTCGAGCGCGACCTCGGCAAGGAGACCCTCGCGGCCGTGCTCGACGGCGACCTGCTGTGGGACCAGCACTGCCACCGCCACGACGACATCGCCACGGCCATCCGTCTCGCAGAGGAGTTCGGGTACCGCCTCGTCGTGAACCACGGCACCGAGGGTCACAAGATCGCCGATGTGCTGGCCGAGAAGGACATCCCCGTGGTCTTCGGCCCCATGCTCACCTCGCGCTCGAAGGTGGAGCTGCGCGACCGCGCGATCGGCAACCTCGCCCTCATCGCGGCTGCCGGCGTGCGGGTCGCCATCACCACCGACCACCCCGTGGTGCCGATCGAGCAGATCCGGCTGCAGGCGATCCTCGCCGTGCGCGAGGGCCTCCCCGCCCGGACCGCGCTCGAGGCGCTCACCGTCAACCCGGCCGCCATCCTGCGCCTCGACGACCGGGTGGGCGCGCTCGCCGAGGGCCTCGACGGCGACGTCGTCGTCTGGTCGGGCGATCCCCTGGATGTCGACTCGGCCGTCGAGCGGGTCTTCATCGGCGGGAAGCCGGTACTCGAGCCCGCGGATGACGCCTCGTCGCCGCGGGTCGTGGAGCGCTGGGAGCGCTTCGGGCGGCGCTCCTGGGTGGGCTGAGACGTGGATGACGCGCCGGCGCCGGCCGATCCGCCGCCGACCACGCGTCGGGTCCAGCTCACGCTGCGCAAGCCCGGTGTGAGGCTCTGGGGCGGCATCCGTCCGACCCTGGTGATCGGGGGCCGCGGGCAGCCGGTGCAGTGGGGCGTCGGAACCTGGCAGGTCGCCGCCGACGAACCCGCCGAGCTGGAGGTGTTCCTCTACGCGCGGGGATGGCGCTTCGGAGGCGCCCGGGTGGTGCTCGCTCCGGCCGATCCACCCGCCCTGGCCTATCGCGCGCCGGCGCTGCCGTTCGGTCGCGGGCGGTTCACCTCAGTCTGAGCGCTTCGCGTCGTCATCCGTCCGCGTCAGTCCCACGGGGACCCCCGCCGCGCGACGGGCGGCGCGGTCGACCCGCTGCGTGCGGACGATGAAGACCACGAGGCCGATCCCGACGGGGATGAGCACGAGACCGACGACCCAGGCCGCGTCTGCGAGGTACCACCCCGGGTCGGTGAAGAACAGCAGCGCGTTCTGCGCCCGTTCGGTGAACGAGCCTCCGCGCGCTTCGTTCCCACCCCAGACGATGAGCGTCGGGATGAGGAACACCAGCACCAGCACCCACGCCAGCGCGATGTTCGCGCGACGCACCTGCGCGGCGTAGCGGGGAGCCATGTCGTTCATGTTCGCCGCGGCGAAATCCCGCGGGCGTCGGTAGGCGAAGATCAGCACGACGAGGAGGGATGCCACAAGCCCGGCGAGCATGCCGAGGAACCACCCGGCGAGGAACGGCAGGACGAACGGGTGGGGCTCTTCGAACCAGTAGTGGAATCCGCTCGGGTGGCGGGAAGCGGCCATGGTCTCGGCGACGGCGGGCACCCAGGTGGTGAGGTATCCCGCGACAGCGGTGAGCAGGGCGACGAGGGGGCTGTAGATCATCGTGCGGCGGAACGCGTCGAGCAGATTGCCGCCGCGACGCCAGACCACCTGGAGCACGACGGCGAATGTGGCGAGCGCGGGTCCTGCGAACATCCCGTTCCCGATCAGTGCATCGCCGTCGACGTCGGCCGCGGCGAACACGGTGGACATGACGGTGAGGATGACCGCGAGCACCGTCACGGTCAGGACGAACGGGTTCGTCAGAAGCTCGCGGAGCGGGGGGAAGGGCTTCGCCTCGTCGTTCTCGGAGCGCATCCCGACATCCTCTCAGGCCACACGCGGCGCCGTGTCAGCCGGCGCGGCGGCGGGATGCGGCGGCGTCGCGACGATCGGCCGTCGGGAGCGCGATCGGCGTGGTCTCGGCGACTTCGTCGCTGAACTCCTCGGGCGACGCCTGGACGACGGAGAGCGGTCGGGTCTCGTCGATCGTGAGACGGAAGCGGGCGTTCTCGCGCCGGTGGAGGCGCCCCGAGACGATGAGCCACGTCGCGCCGATCGCGAAGGCGACGAAGCCGGCCGCCGCGCCGAGGAGGATCGCCGCACGCGGGCCGAGCTCTGCCGCCACCCACCCGACGATGGGAGCACCGACGGGCGTTCCGCCCATGAGGATCGCCATGTAGAGCGCGAGCACGCGGCCGCGCAGGGCCGGGTCGGTCGTGGTCTGCACGTACCCGTTCGCCGTGGTCAGCATCGTCACGACGGCGAAGCCGGTGAGCATGAGGGTGATGGCGTACATCCAGTAGAACGGCATGAACGCCGACACCACCGCGGCGACCACGAAGAGCAGCGAACCGCCGATGACGACGCGGATGCGGGCACGATCCCGCCGCGCCGCGAGGAGCGCGCCGAGAAGGGATCCGACCGCGAGGATGGAGCTCAGGAGCCCGTATCCGTCGGCGTCGCGTCCGAATTCCAGCGCCATGGTCGAGGCGAAGATCGGGAAGTTCATGCCGAAGGCCCCAAGGAGGAACACCATCGAGAACGTCACGATGAGGTCGGGGCGGCGCGCGACGTAGCGGAAGCCGTCGGCCAGGCGTGCGGCGCCGTTCGCCCGGGCGCGGGGAACGAGTTCGTGCGGGCGGATGAGGGCGAGAGCCACGATCATCCCGAGG
This sequence comes from Microbacterium kunmingense, assembly GCF_023155745.1. Classification (GTDB taxonomy): domain Bacteria; phylum Actinomycetota; class Actinomycetes; order Actinomycetales; family Microbacteriaceae; genus Microbacterium; species Microbacterium kunmingense. The sequence goes on along the minus strand of NZ_JAKNUS010000004.1, from coordinate 105,338 downwards.
AAAGTGGCGCCGTTGAGGAGGAACACCCAGCCGGTGCCGACCGCCACGATGACGATGCCCGCCACCGCGGGACCGATCATGCGGGCGCCGTTGAACGAGGCGGCGTTCAGGGCGACGGCGTTCGAGGCGTTCTCGCGGGCGACGAGGTCGGAGACGAACGCCTGCCGCGCGGGGTTGTCGAACGCGGCGACGATTCCGAGGACGAGGGCGAAGGCGTACATCATCCACAGCGTCATCACGCCGATGAGGAGCAGGATGCCGATGATGATGCCGAGCACCATGAGGAGGCTCTGCGTCACCACGAGGAGCCTTCGCCGATCGAATCGGTCGGCGACCCAGCCGGTGACGCCGACGAGGAGCAGCGGCGGTGCGAACTGCAGCGCCATCGTCACGCCCATCGCGGCGGCGTCGTTGGCGGTCAGCTCGGTGAGGACCACCCAGCTGAGCGCGGTCGCCTGCATCCACTGCCCGATGTTCGACACCAGCGCCCCGATGAACCACACGCGGTAGTTGAAGATCGAGAACGAACGGAACATCGCGCTCACCGGTCGGCCACCTTCCGCATCAGGGCGGCAGCGTCAGCGAGGAGGTGACGCTCGGCCGGAGTCAGGTCGGACAGCGCCTGCTCGAGCCAGGCGTCGCGGCGGCGCACCGTCTCCTCCACGACCTCGAGGCCGGCGGGGGTGAGGGTGATGTTGACCTTTCGCCGGTCCGCGTCATCCGGAGTCCTGGTGAGGTACCCCGCCTCTTCGAGGCAATTGACCGTGCGGTTCATCGACGGTGCGGTGACGCGCTCGCGCTCGGCGAGCTCGCCGAGTGTGTGCGAGCCGTGCATCTTCAACACGGCGAGCACGGCGAACTGCCCGTCGCTCATGCTGTCGATCGCGCGTTCGGCGCGGAGCCTGCGGGCGAGGCGGAAGGTCGCCATGCGGAAGTCGGATGCCTCGTCGGACAGGTTCTCGGACGCGCTCATGTGTTTACTTAGCATAGCTCATTAGTTCTGCTAAAGGTTCGGAGCGTGCGGGTGCGGGGTCGGCGTGCGGGGTCGGCGTGCGGCCGCGTCGTGCGGGGTCGGCGTGCGGCCGCGTCGTGCGGGGTCGGCTCGGCCCTGCGGCCTGCGGCCTGCGGCCTGCGGTCTGCGGCCTGCCGTCGCGTCCGTGCCGGGTCGCGCGCCCGCCCCTCGGTCCTCCCGTCCGTTCGTTCGTTCGTCGCATATGTACGCCATAGCGACCCTTTCGCGTGCATTCTCGACGAACGAACGGATCGGGTGGGTGTGCGGGGAGGGTAGGCGAGTGGGGTGGGGCGGCGTGCGGCCGGGAGGGTCGGCGGGTGGGGTGGGGTGGGGTGGCGTGCGGCCGGGAGGGTCGGCGGGTGGGGTGGGGTGCCGGGAGGCCTTGCAGGGTGGCGCCGAGGGCGCGCGGTGGCCCGGCGACGCGCTGCCGGCTCCCCTCCGCCCCCACCCCGCCGCGGTTCGTTCGTCGCAGATGTACGTCCTGGCGGCGCAAGGCGGGCATTTCCGACGGATGAAGGGAAAGGGCGGGAGGGCGTGGACCGCAGAGCGGGGCGATGCGGGGCGGTGCGGGGGAGGGCGGGGCGCGAACGAGCGGATGCGGGGGCGCCGGCGGATGCGGGGGAGGAGCAGCGGATGCGGGGCGCGAGCGGATGCGGGGGCGCGGGCGGATGCGCGGACGCGAGCGGATGCGGGACCGCCGGCCTGGCCACCGGCACGGGAACGGGCGCGGCCGCCGGCCTGACCACGAGCGCAGGCCCCGGTTAGGCTCTTCACATGCCCGAGTTCATCGATGCACACGGCATCGCGATCGTTTACGACGTCTACCCGGCCGAGACGACCGATCCTCGGGGAGTCGTGCAGCTGCTGCACGGCGTCGGCGAGCACGCCGGCCGCTACGCGCGTCTGGCGGGGGCGCTCGCCGAAGCGGGGTACATCGTCTACGCCGACGACCATCGCGGTCACGGTCGCACCGGCCTGAAGCAGCACGGCGGCGACCATTCGCAACTCGGTCGACTCGGCCCGGGGGGCATGCCGGCGACGCGCGACGCGGTCTGGCAGTTCACCGAGCTCATCCGCGACGCCCACCCCGATCTGCCGCTGATCCTCCTCGGCCATTCCTGGGGCTCGTTCCTCGCGCAGATGCTGCTGAACAGGCATCCCGACGCCTATGACGCGGTCGTCCTCAGCGGTTCAGCGCTGCTGTGGCCCGGGTCGCTGAATCCCGGAGACCTCAACGCGCCCTGGGCGGGGAAAGGCGCGACGGGCGCGGAGTGGCTGTCATCCGATCCCGACGTCGGGCGCGACTTCCTCGAAGACCCGCTGACGACGCTGACCCCGCTGCGGAAGCTGTTCGGACTCGTCGACTCGGCACGGTTGTTCGAGCGCCCCTCTCGAGGACTTGCTGAGACGGCGGGCCGCGACATCCCGATGCTTCTCATGGTCGGACGCGACGACACCGTCGGCGGACCCCGCAGCGTGCATCGCCTTGCCGCCGCGTACCGCGAGCGGTCGGGGCTCGCCGATGTGACCACGCTGGTGTATCCCGACGCGCGGCACGAGATCTTCAACGAGGTCATGCAGGCCGAAGTGCGCGCCGATCTCCTGGCATGGCTCGATGCGCGATTCGCCGCGCGGGACTGAGCGGACAGAGACTCGCACCGTCGGAGATCCGCGCCGACGTCGGAGGATCTGGCGGGAATGCTCCGACGTACGCGCGAATCTCCGACGGCGGGGAGAGAACGGGCGAAGGGATGCCGCGGCGCGGCCGCTGCGCCGGACTCAGCCGCGCGCGCGGCGCGGCCGGCGGGTGCCCCGCTGGATGTCGGCGACGGTGCTGCCCGTGGTGAAGCGGGGAGTGGTCTGCGTGCGGGCGGCGCTGCCGCCGGCCTGACCGGATCGCGCGGCGGACTGACCCGACCGCGCGCCACCGGTCGGCGCTGCGGCGCGCTCGCCCGTCGAGGCCGAGCGCTCGCCGGCGGGCCGGCGTGCGCGGGAACGGCCCCGGCCGCCGCCTGCACCGTCGGCGCTGCGCGCCTGGCCACCGCCGGAGCGACCGCGGCCACCCCCGCCGCCACCGTTGCCGCCGCTGCGACCCGCGGTCGCGACGACGGGGGCCGGGGTCACGTGGTCGGCCACTGCACCCACGAGGGCGGACACTGTGGCGTCATCCGCGGTCACCTGCTCGAGGGGTGCCGCGACGTGCGCCTTGCGCAGCAGGTCGCCGACCTCGCGACGCTGATCGGGGGTCGCGACCGTCACGACGACGCCCTCGGCGCCGGCGCGGGCGGTGCGGCCCGACCGGTGGAGGTACGCCTTGTGCTCGACCGGCGGGTCGACGTGCACGACGAGCTCGACCTCGTCGACGTGCACGCCGCGCGCGGCGACATCGGTTGCGACGAGCACGCGAACGCCGCCCTGGTCGGCCGGAGCGCCGAAGGCGGCGAGGTTGCGCTCGCGGGCGTTCTGGCCCAGGTTGCCGTGCAGGTCGACCGCCGGGATCCCGGCCGCGGTGAGCTGCTTGGCGAGCTTCTTCGCCTGGTGCTTGGTGCGGGTGAAGAGGATGCGACGCCCCCGGCCCGAGGCGAGGTGGCGCACGAGCGCGGCCTTGCCGTCGGAGGGCACCACGAACACCCGGTGGGTCATGACGCCGACCGGAACGCTCTCCTCGTCGACCTCGTGGCGCACCTCGTTCTGCAGAAAGCGGCGGACGAGCGCGTCCACGCCGCGGTCGAGGGTCGCGCTGAACAGCAGCCGCTGCCCGCCCTGCGGGGTGGCGGCGAGGATGCGCGTGACACCGGGGAGGAAACCGAGGTCGGCCATGTGGTCGGCCTCGTCGAGAACGGCGATCTGCACCGCGTCCAGACGGATGACGCCCTGCTTCATCAGATCTTCGAGGCGTCCGGGGCACGCCACGACGATGTCGACGCCGCGGTTCAGCGCCTGCTCCTGCGGCTTCTGGCTGACTCCGCCGAAGACGGTGGTGACGGTGAGGTTCGCTGCGGCGGCGAGGGGTGCGATCGTCGCGGCGATCTGGGTTGCGAGCTCGCGGGTCGGCGCGAGAACCAGGCCGCGGGGGCGGCGGGGCTCGCGGCGTCCGCCGGCGAGGCGCGCGACGAGCGGCAGCGCGAAGGCGATGGTCTTGCCGCTGCCGGTGCGGCCGCGGCCGAGCACGTCACGGCCGGCGAGGGAGTCGGGGAGCGTGTCGCGCTGGATGGCGAACGGCTCGGTCTTACCGTCCGCGTGAAGGACGGCAGCGAGGTTCTCGGGCACGCCGAGGGAGGTGAAGGAAGACATGGATGCTTTCGATGAGGCTCGGCGCTGCGCAGTGAGCGGCGAGCGGGGGAGGCGACGGCGCGGGATCGCGCATCGATTCGCCGTTCGTCGTGTGGCGGATCGGGAAATCAGCCGGTGGCCTCGTGGGAGGCGGGAGCGTGACGACGACGCAGCAGCGGTGATCGCTGCAGGTCGACGCTACCACGCGTCACCGGGAACCTGCTGACGCGACGATTCCGACCTGCCGGTCCTCAGCGATATATCCCTTGGCCAGCGAGAAAAGCCTTGCCCGCGCGGCATCGCGTGCGCGACGCTTCTCCCAGTGGCGCGCCAGAACCCGCTGTTCGCGCTCGTCCCGGTTCGACGCCGGGGCGGTCATCGGTGACCGAGGAGAACAGCGATGCGCGACTCATCCCCCCGACGGCGCATCGTGCGCGCCGCGACGACGGTCATCGCCGCTGTCGTGGCTGCCGCGATGATGATCCCGTCCTCGGCTGCGACGGCCAACGACCGGCCGCCCGCAGCCGCTGTCCATGTGAATCCCTACAGCACGACCCTCAAGGCCGCGCAGGGGCTCACCGGACAGGCGCGCACCGATGCGCAGCTGCTGGGGAGCATCCCGTCCGCGGAATGGTTCACGGGCGGGACCCCGGACGAGGTCCGCACGAGGGCTGCGGCGTACGTCGATGCCGCCACGGCGGCGGGCGAGACGCCCGTGCTCGTCGCCTACAACCTGCCGTTCCGCGATTGCGAGCAGTACTCCGCCGGCGGCGCCGCGAATTCGGCTGCCTACGCCGCGTGGATCGCGGGGTTGGCCGCAGGCATCGGCAGCCGGCCCGCGATCGTGATCCTCGAACCCGACGGGACCGGCGTCATCCCGTACTACACCACCATCGGCGGCGTGCTCGAGTGGTGCCGACCCGTCGCCCTCGATCCGCAGACCGCCGCCGCCGAGCGCTTCGCGCAGCTGGGCAACGCCGTGGACACCCTGGGCGGCCTCGCCGCGACATCCGTCTATCTCGACGGCACGCACAGTGATTGGTTGAGCGTCGCCGACGTCACCGATCGCCTGCTGAAGGCGGGTGTCCAGCGGGCGACCGGGTTCTTCCTCAACGCCTCGAACTTCCAGTTCACGTCGAACCTCGAGGCCTTCGGGAGGTGGATCTCCTCCTGCCTCACCTACGTCACGAAGGTGAAGCCCGGCGGGTACGGCGAGTGCGGCGATCAGAAGTGGAACGGCGGTCCCGCCACCGGGTGGACGGGCGTGGCCATGACGAACACCGGGCAATGGAGCGCCGGTGCCACAAACCTTGCTCTGAATACGTCCGGGGTCGACTCGCGGTACACGAGCATCTTGGCCGGCGCTCAGCCCACCACGCCGTTCGTCATCGACACCAGCCGCAACGGCAAAGGACCGTGGCAACCGCCGGCGGGCACCTATCGCGATCCAGAGGTGTGGTGCAACCCGCCCGGGCGAGGTGTCGGTGTGCGCCCGACGATGCAGACCGGCAAGCCCCTCGTGGACGGATACCTGTGGATCAAGGTTCCGGGTGAATCGGATGGCGAGTGTTTTCGGGGCACCGGGGGTCCGGTCGACCCGTCGCGCGGAACGGCCGGTCCGGCCGCCGGAGCATGGTTCCCCGCGCAGGCCCGCGAGCTGGTCTCGCTCGCCCAGCCGGCGCTGGCACCCCTCGCCTGCACGGTCACCGTCGACGTCGCGCGCTCCGGCTCCGGCTTCTCCGCGTCGATGGTCGTCCGCAACGACAGCAAACAGACCCTCCGCGCGTGGACGCTTCAGTGGCACGCCGATCCCGCCCAGCAGGTGCGGCGGGTCATTCCGGGCGCCTTCGTCCAACAGGGCACCAGGGTCACCGTCACTCCGCCGGGGTCCCTCGCGTCCCTCGCGGCGGGGAAGACGGCGAAGTTCACCGTCACGGGTGTCGGCCCCGCCACCGAGCCATGGCTCACGCGGGTGAAGGGCGCGGCCTGCTACACCCTGTGACCGCGCCGGTCAGCGACAGCCGCGCCAGGGGTCGGGGCCTTCCCCGCTCGACGCTCCCATCAGTTATCGTCACCCCGATGCTCTCAGACGATTCCGCACGATCCAGGTTCGATTCCGCACGATCCGGGCTCTCTCCGGCCTTCGCCCTCGTGCGCCGAGGCATCGTGCTGTACGCGGTGATCACCCTGAGCGCGGGGGCGGGATTCGTCCTTCTCTCGGCGACCGACCCGGCAGAGGAGCCGTCGCGCAATCCCGCCCTTGTGGTCTCCGCGACGATTCTCGCCGTCGCGGGTGTGGTGTCGTCGTTCCGCCTCGCCGCCGTCCCCATCGGCTCGTCGGCTGGGCTCGCCCGGTCGGTGACGATCGAGAACGCCGATCACGCGGGAACGGCGGCGTTGCGGGTGGTGGGGCCGCTGCTCGGCGCGGACGCCGCCTGGTCCGGAGTTCTCTTCGTCGCAGCCGCCGTCGGGCGCTCCCTCACGCGCATCGCCACCGGGGTCTCAGATGCCGGTGAATTGCTCTTCATCCTGCTCGGCGTGGGGTTGTGGATCATCGCCTACGGCGCGGGGTGGTGCCTGAGCGGCATCGTCGTCACCGCCGTCGCGACCGCTGTCCGACTGGGAGTGGCGCACCGCGCCGGCCGGAAGATCTCCTGGTCGTGGTGGGTCGTGCCACCGATCCTGCTCCTCGCCGTGGCCGCCCCGTTGCTCATGGGTGCCTACGCGCTGCTGACCGGCGCGTCGTACTCCGGCCGCGGCCTCGGCCCGTTGCTCGAATTCCTTGGGGACGACGGGCGCGACGCGGACGGTGCCGAGGGGGTCGTCCTCTGGCTCGGAAAGGTGGCCTTCGCCGCGCTCGGGGCGGGCATCGTCGCTCTCGCCGTGGACCGCGTCCGGCACACGCGGGCACGCCGGGGGAGAGTCGACAGCGAATAGGCTGAGGCCATGCACGGCGAGTACAAGGTCCCCGGCGGAAAGCTCGTTGTCGTCGACCTCGAGGTGCAGGGCGGCCGTATCGCCGATTTCCGCCTCGCCGGCGACTTCTTCCTCGAGCCCGACGACGCGCTGCCCCTCATCGACGCCGCGGTCACGGGGCTGCCGGTGGAGACGGATGTCGCGGGGATCGCCGCCGCCGTGCGCTCGGCCCTCCCCGAGGGGGCCCAGCTGCTGGGCTTCACGCCGGAGGCCGTCGGCACCGCGGTGCGCCGAGCCCTCGTCACCGCGCCCGGGTGGCGCGACTTCGACTGGGAGGTCATCCACGACGCTCCCGTCTCACCGCGGATGAACCTCGCCCTCGACGAGGTGCTGACAGAGCGGGTCGGCGACGGCCGTCGCCGACCGACCCTCCGGTTGTGGGAGTGGAACGAGTCGGCCGTGGTGATCGGGTCGTTCCAGTCCTATCGCAACGAGGTCGACCCCGAGGGGGCGCGGCGCCACGGGTTCGACGTCGTCCGTCGCATCTCGGGCGGCGGTGCGATGCTCATGGCGGCGAACTCGATCGTCACGTACTCGCTCTACGTCCCGGCAACCCTCGTCGCGGGGATGACCTTCGCCGATTCGTACGCGTTCCTCGACGACTGGGTACTCCAGGCCCTGCGGTCGCTCGGCGTCGAGGCGGTCTACCAGCCGCTGAACGACATCGCCTCGTCCGAGGGGAAGATCGGCGGAGCCGCGCAGAAGCGGCTCGCCAACGGCGGGGTGCTCCACCACGCCACCCTCAGTTACGACATGGACGGCCAGGTGATGACCGAGGTGCTCCGCATCGGCCGCGAGAAGCTCAGCGACAAGGGCACGGCCTCGGCGGCGAAGCGGGTCGATCCGCTCCGTCGGCAGACGGGCCTGCCGCGCGAGGCGATCATCGAGCGGTTCATCGAGACCTTCACCACGCTCTACGGCGCCGAGCCCGGCACTGTGACCGACGAGGAGTACGCCGCGGCCCAGGCGCTCGTGGACACCAAGTTCGCCACCTCGGCCTGGCTGCACCGCGTGCCGTGACCGCGCCTTCTCCGCCCGCAGCGCCGCGGGGCTCGGTCGCCGTCCATCATGGCGACAACCTCGAGGTGACCCGCACGTTCCCCGACGCATCGTTCACCCTGATCTACCTCGATCCGCCCTTCAACACCGGACGGATGCGGGAGCGCAGCGTCGAGCGCGCCCGCGCGTTCCTCCCCGAGTCCGCCCCCTCCGCCGTCCCCTCCGCCGCGAGAGTGCAACGGGGCGCCGAGGATGCGGGGTCCACCCACGTTCTCGGCGCGCAGATGCACTCTCGCGGGGAGGGCGGGGCGGGGGTCGTCCGGCGCGGGTTCCACGGGCGGGAGTACGAGCGGCTGCGGGGTGACCTGCGGACGTACGACGATCGTTTCGACGACTACTGGGGGTTCCTCGAACCGCGCCTGGAGGAGGCGTGGCGCCTCCTCGCGCCCGACGGCACGCTCTACCTGCACCTCGACTTCCGCGAAGCGCACTACGCCAAAGTGCTGATGGACGCCCTGTTCGGCCGCGAGAACTTCCTCAACGAGCTCATCTGGGCCTACGACTACGGGGCGAAGACCCGGCGCCGCTGGCCCACCAAGCACGACACGATCCTCGTCTACGTCAAAGATCCCGACCGCTACTGGTTCGACTCCGACGGCGTCGACCGCGAGCCGTACATGGCGCCGGGCCTCGTCACCCCCGAGAAGGCGGAGCGGGGGAAGCTCCCGACCGATGTCTGGTGGCACACCATCGTCCCGACGACCGGACGCGAGAAGACCGGCTACCCGACCCAGAAGCCGGAGGGGATTCTCCGCCGCATCATCCAGGCATCCAGCCGCCCGGGCGACCGGGTGCTGGACTTCTTTGCCGGAAGCGGCACGACCGGCGCGGTCGCGGCTTCCCTCGGTCGGCACGCCGTTCTCGTCGACGACAATCCGGCGGCCATCGACGTGATCCGCTGCCGCATCCCCGACGCCGAGTTCGCGGCATCCGCGCCCCTTGTTCCGGGCGCTCGATCGGATGCCGCGCTGGAGCCGCTCCCGTAGGCTGAGCCCCGTGCGATACGGACTCTTCATCCCCCAGGGCTGGCGCCACGACCTCGTCGACATCGATCCCGCCGATCAGTGGCGGGTGATGCGCGAGCTCGCGCAGCATGCCGACCGGGGTCCCTGGGAGTCGCTGTGGGTCTACGACCACTTCCACACCGTTCCGGTGCCGAGCGAGGAGGCGACGCACGAGGCGTGGACGCTGATGGCGTCCTTCGCGGCCGTCACCGACCGGATCCGCCTCGGTCAGATGTGCACCTGCATGGGCTACCGCAACCCCGCCTACCTGGCGAAGGTCGCCGCCACCGTCGACATCGTCTCGGGCGGACGCACCGAGATGGGGATCGGGGGCGGGTGGTACGAGCACGAGTGGCGCGCCTACGGGTACGGCTTCCCCAAGATCGGCGACCGTCTCGGCATGCTCGAGGAGGGCGTGGAGATCATGCGCCAGGCCTGGACCACCGGAACCGCGACGCTGCACGGGCGTCACTACGACGTCGACGGGGCCCTCGTGCGCCCGCTGCCGCTACAGGAGGGCGGCATCCCGCTGTGGATCGCCGGGGGCGGGGAGAAGGTCACCCTGAAGATCGCCGCGAAGTACGCGCAGTACACCAACTGGTCGAGCGACCCCGAGGAGTTCACCCGGAAGGACGAGATCCTCCGCGCGCACGCCGACGACCTCGGTCGGGACCAGTCCGAGATCGTCCGATCGGCGAACTTCAACACCGTCATCGGCGAGGACGAGAAGGATGTCGCGGTGCGCCTGGACCGCATTGAGCAGCGCGTCGCGCCGTACTTAGGCGACCGCACCGCGGCCTTCATGGCCGAGTACCACTCCGGCCGCGGGCTCGTCGGCACGGCGGAGCAGGTCGCCGAGCGCCTCGCCGAGCTGCGGGAACGGGGCCTCGGCTACGCCATCCACTACTTCCCCGAGCACGCCTACGACCGCTCCGGCGTGAGCGAGTTCGAGCGGCAGGTGATCCCGGCCCTGCGCTGAGTCCCGGGCCCCCGCGCGCCGCGGGTTTTCGCGCTCACGCGGACTTTCGCGCTCCTGCGGATCAGATGCCGCCGGAATCTCCGCGCGAACGCGGATCTCCGCGTGAGGGAGGGATCACACGCGTGCCCCTTCCCGTCTGGGTTTCCGCGCCCACGCGGAGTTTCGCGTCCTGGAGGATCGGACGGCGCCGGAATCTCCGCGCGAACGCGGATATCCGCGCGGCGGAGGAATTCCTTCCGAGGCCGGTCGCGTCGCGCCGGTCAGTCCTTCCGGAGGAGCGTCACACGAGCGCGGCGACGCTCGCGAACGCGTCTCGGACGACGTCGGGCGCCGACGCGGGGCCGCCGAAGACGCGCGCCGTGCCCGGGGCGCTCGCCCAGGTCGGCCATCCCGGATCGCCGTCGCGGATGAGCGCCACCGCGGATCCGTGGACGGCGTCGGCGAGCGCGCGCGGCGGGTTGTCTCCCGCGATCGCGGCGACGCCGTCGAGGTCGAGGGCGTCGAACCAGAACGGCACGTCGAGGCAGTGCAGCGACCACCTGCGCGTCGGGGAGGGCCACGAGAAGGCGTACACCCAGGTGGCGGCGTCGCCGCGTGCGTCGGCGGCGCGCACCACGGTGGAGCGGAAGACGGTGTCGCTGATGAACCGGCCGATCACGGCCGCCCCGCCCTTGCGGCGCTGCGGTCCGTTCGCGGCGAGGTAGGGGCCGACGACCTCTCGATCGGCGCCGATGCGCCGAAGCAGCAGGCCCGGGGGAACGAGGCGGAGCGGCACGCGGAGTCCGTCCGTGATCATGGTGAACTCGTCGTCGGTCGCCCCGACCACGAGGGCCTTGTCGGCGCCCACGCCCGCGCGGAGAGACTCCATGGTCGGCTGCGGGATCAGATCGCCGTCGATGACCGGTCCCCACGGGAGGCCCGTGCGAAGGATGCTGCGCACCGGCGCGAGGGGATCTTTCGACTCCTCCTTCGTCGCGTCCTGCTGCAGCGCGAGGAGGCGACCCTCGGGGACGGATCGGAAGCCGTCGAGCGTGGCGGGCACACCGGCGAGTTCGGCCAGGCGCTGCGCGCGCGTGCGAGCGAGTTCTGCGGGGACGTCGCCGAGAGCCGGCGACATCGCCCACGCCGAGTGGAAGAGATGCTGGGCGGCCGGCATGCCGAGGAGGGTGAGCACCGCGCCGCCGCCGGCGGACTGCCCTGCGATCGTCACGCGAGTGGGGTCGCCGCCGAAGTCGCGGATGTGCCGCTGCACCCACTCCAGAGCCGCGAGCCAGTCGCGCACACCGCGGTTGGTGGGCGCGCCGGGGACCTCGCCGAACCCGTCGAAGCCGAGGCGGTAGGAGATCGAAACGGTGACGACGCCGTCGCGGTTGAACGCCCGCCCGTCGTACCACGGGCTCGCCGGCGACCCCGAGGTGAACCCGCCGCCGTGGATGTAGACCAGCACCGGCAGCGCCGCGTCGGTGTCGCCCGGCCGCGGTGTGAAGACGTTGACGTTCAGGGTCGAATCGCCCTCGACCGAGGGTTCGGGGATGAGGGTGATGCCGGTGTCGCCGCGCTGCGCGGTCGCGCCGTACGCTGTCGCGTCGCGCACGCCGTCCCAGGGTGGGACGGGAACGGGGGCGGCGAAGCGCCGATCGCCGATGGGCGGCTCGGCGAACGGGATGCCGAGGAAGGCCGCGGATGCGCCGGGGTCGCCCGGCTCGCCCCGCCACCGTCCGCGCACCGCGCCGAAGGAGAGGGTGATGACCGGATCGCTCACGCTGGTCATCGTACGGCGTGCGGTTCTCCGTCGGATCACAGAAAAACCTCCACCTGGAGGTTTTTCTGCTAGCCTCACCGTGACTCCAGACGAAAGAGGTCGCGATGACGCATCCCGAAGCATCGGTGCAGCTGTACACCCTGGCCGAGCAGTTCACCGCCGAACCGGCGCGATCCCTCGACCGTCTCGCCGAGATGGGCCTCCGCCACGTCGAGGCCTTCGCGTTCGTCGACCGGCCCGCCGAGATCCGCGCTGCGCTCGACGCGAGCGGCCTGGATGCCCCCACCGGACACGCGCCGCTTCTCAGCGACGAGCTTTGGACCCCCGACGGCGCGATTCCGACCCCGGCGCCCGAGGTCGTGCTCGAGGCCGCGGCCCGCATCGGTGTGCAGACCGTGATCGACCCGTTCGTCCCGGTCGACCGCTGGCTCACCGAGGACTCCGTCGCCGAGCTCGCCGATCGCCTCAATCGGGCGGCCGACCTCGCCGCGACCTTCGGTCTCACCGTGGGCTACCACAACCATTCGCAGGAATTCGTCGCGAGCTTCGACGGCGTGACGGCGTACGAGCGGTTCGTCTCGCTCACCGACGCCCGCGTCGCGCTCGAACTCGACCTGTACTGGGCTGCCGCCGGCGGTCAGGACGTTCCCGCGCTCGTCACCCGCCTGGGCGAGCGCCTGCAGGCGGTGCACGTGAAGGACGGTGCCGTCCCGGCATCCAACCCCTTCGCTCCCGACGCGCCCGCCTTCGGATCGGGCACCCTCGATCAGCGCCATGCCGGCACGGGCGACGTGCCGCTGGCCGCCGCGCTGCGAGCGGGGGAGGGCGCCATCCGCTATGCGGTCATCGAGTACGACAACCCACCGGGCGACGTCTTCGACGACATCGCCGCCAGTCTCGCCTTCCTGCGTGACGGGGGATTCGTCCGATGAGCGGTGCAGTCGGAGTCGGCGTCATCGGCGCCGGGGTCATCAGCGACACCTACCTCGAGAATCTGCAGTCCTTCCCCGACGTGGACGTCGTCATCGTCGGCGACCTCCTCGTCGGCCGTGCCGAGGCGCAGGCCCGGAAGCACGGCGTCGCGGCCTGGGGCACCGTCGATGACGTGCTGGCGAACCCCGACGTGCACGTCGTGGTGAACCTCACGATCCCCGCCGCGCACATCGAGGTGTCGATGCGCGCGATCACGGCCGGCAAGCACGTCTGGACCGAGAAGCCGATCGGACTCGACCGCGAGGGTGCGGCCGAACTGCTCGCCGCGGCAAGGGCAGCGGGTCTGCGCGTCGGCTCGGCGCCCGACACCATTCTCGGACCCGGCTTCCAGACCGCCAAGCGCGCCATCGCCGCGGGCGTGATCGGCGAACCGCTCTTCGCGCAGACGGTGTTCCAGACGCAGGGGCCCGACCTCTGGCATCCGGCACCGCAGTTCCTCTTCGCCCAGGGCGCGGGCCCGCTGCTCGACATGGGGCCGTACTACTTCTCGGGCCTGGTCAGCCTTTTCGGCGCGGTCGACCGGGTGTCCGCCGTCGGGCGGAAGGCGCGCGAGGAACGCATGATCCACACCGGCCCGCAGGCGGGAACGGCATTCCCCGTCGAGGTGCCCACCACGGTGCAGGTCGTCACCGCCTTCGACAGCGGCCAGCAGGCGCAGAGCCTGCTGAGCTTCGACTCCGCGCTCGAGCGCGCGGGCGTCTTCGAGGTGCACGGCACCGGGGGCTCGATCGTCCTCCCCGACCCGAACCAGTTCGCGGGTCGGATCGCGTACGTGAAGCCGCTCGGCGTGCTGCGCGACGGGATGAGCGTCGACCAGGAGTGGATCGACATCCCGCGGGAGGGGGTTGTCGTCGGGCGCGGCCTCGGACTGCTCGACATGGTGCGTGCGATCGCCGAGGGCCGGCCGCACATCGCGAGTGGCGACCTGGCGCTGCACGTGCTCGACATCATGCTCTCGGCGGAGCAGTCGATCGCGACGGGCGACACCGTCCGCGTGTCGAGCACCGTCGACCCGGTGCCCGCCGTGGACGGCGGCTTCGACCCCTTCGCCCGGACCCTCTGAGCGGATGACCGCTGAGCCGGCGTCGCCGGGGAGTCGAGGCGTCTCACCCAAGGGCATCGCCCGGCGCCAGGAGATCATCGATCGCGCGATCGAGGTCTTCGCGCGGCGGGGAGCCGACCGGACGAGCCTGCGCGCGATCGCCAGCGAGGTGGGAGTCACCCACGCCGCTCTCCGGCACTACTTCGGGTCGCTCGAGGAGCTGCTCGTGGAGGTGTACCGGCAGTCGCAGCGCGACCATGCGGTGCCGCTCGCCCCCGAAACGACGCCGGCCGAGATGATGCGGTACTCGGCCGAGCGCAATCGCGAAATACCGGGGCTCGTGCAGCTGTACTCGACCCTCGTCGCCGCCGCCCTCGAGGAGGACCGCCCTGTCGCCCGGGCGTTCGTCACGACCCGCTTCGCGCGGCTCCGGGAGGGCCTGGCGGCGCGTGTCCGCGAGAGTCAGGCCGCGGGCCGCATGCGTGACGACGTCGACCCCGACGAGGTGGCGGCCCTCGTGATCGCGGCCTCGGACGGTCTGCAGTCACAGTGGCTGCTGGACCCGGGCCTGGATCACGCGCGCATCCTCGCGCTTCTGGATCGACTCCTCTCCCCCTGAGATCGACGGCGCCCTCCTGCTGACGCGCCGCGCGAGCGCCGTCAGGACGCGAGGAATCGGAGCAGTGCCTCGTTGACCTCTTCACCGTGGGTCCACAGCATGCCGTGCGGAGCGCCCTCGATCTCGACATAGGTCGCGTCGGGGAGCATCTCGCGGAAGCGACGTCCCGTGGCGTCGATCGGCAGGATGTTGTCGGCGGTGCCGTGCACGATGAGGGTCGGGACGTCGATCTTGGCGATGTCGGCGCGGAAGTCTGTCGGCCAGCTGAGGGGCGCCGCCGCGATCGCGGTGTTGCCGGCGCGGTTGGCGGTCTGGATGCTGGCGTCGACGGCCTCCTGCGAGATGCGGGAGCCGAGGTTCTCATCGAGGTTGTAGAAGTCGCGGAAGAACCCGGTGAGGAAGGCGTAGCGATCCTTCTTCACCGCGGCCGCGGTCTCGTCGAAGAAGTCCTGCGGCGCGGCACCGTCGGGGTTGTCGTCGGTCTTCAGGAGGTACGGCTCGAGCGAGCCGAGGAACGCGGCCTTCGCGACCTGTCCGCTGCCGTAGGTGGCGAGGTAACGCGCGATCTCCCCGGTGCCCATCGAGAAGCCGACGAGGACGGCGTCGGCGAGGTCGAGGCGCTTCATCAGGGCGTCGAGGTCCGAGGCGAAGGTGTCGTAGTCGTACCCGTTCCCGACCTTGCTCGACCCGCCGAACCCGCGCCGATCGTAGGCGATCACGCGATACCCGGCGTCGAGCACCGCAGCCTGCTGCTTGTTCCACGATTCGCCGTCCAGCGGGAAGCCGTGGATCAGGACGACCGCCTGACCAGACCCCTGGTCGGTGTAGTAGAGCTGGATATCAGCAGAGTTGTCGGTTCCGACGGTGACGAAGGCCATGCGAGTTCCCTCTTTCCGGTGACGGCGCCCGATGGCACCGTCCGCCAGCGTAGGAGCCGGGATGCTGCGGCGGCAGGTCTTGCGCCGGACGGGGTGGGGGAGTAGGCCTCAGGCTTCGCGCCGAGCGCCCTCGGCGGCGGTGACCGGGAAGATCGTGGGTGCGGCGAAGCCGCGCTCGGCGAACGCCGCGGTCACGGCGTCGGTCACCCCGGCGACACGCTCGCGGTCGACCAGGGCGATCGCGGCTCCGCCGAAGCCGCCGCCGGTCATCCGGGCGCCGACCGCTCCGGCTGCGATGGCCGTGTCCACCGCGGTGTCGAGCTCGGGGACGGAGATCTCGAAGTCGTCGCGCATCGAGGCGTGGGAGGCGACGAGGAGGCCGCCGATCGATCGCGGGCCGTCGGTCCGCAGCATCCGTACCGTGTCGAGCACCCGCTGGTTCTCGGTGACGACATGACGTACGCGCCGGAATGTGACGTCGTCGAGCTCGCGCTCGGCTCGGGCGAGGTCTCCGACACCGAGGTCGCGCAGGGAGGCCACCCCGAGTGCCGCCGCACCCGCTTCGCAGGACGCGCGACGCTCGCCGTACCCGCCCGAGGCGTGCGAATGCTGCACCCGAGTGTCCATCACAAGCAGGTTGAGGCCGGCGGCATCGAACCCGAGATCGACAACCTCGACCTCGAGGCTGCGGCAGTCGAGCAGGATCGCCGCGTCGGCGGCGCCGAGGATCGACGCCATCTGGTCCATGATCCCCGTCGGGGCGCCGACGGCCTCGTTCTCGGCGCGCCGGCCCGCACGCGCGAGGGCAGGTCGGTCGAGGCCGAGGTGCCAGAGGTCGTTGAGCGCGACGGCGACCGCCCCCTCGATAGCCGCCGACGACGACAGGCCCGCGCCGAC
Organism: Microbacterium kunmingense; assembly: GCF_023155745.1. Taxonomy (GTDB): domain Bacteria; phylum Actinomycetota; class Actinomycetes; order Actinomycetales; family Microbacteriaceae; genus Microbacterium; species Microbacterium kunmingense. The sequence goes on along the minus strand of NZ_JAKNUS010000004.1, from coordinate 88,844 downwards.
GGGCACGTTCGAGGCGATCGCGACATCGAGCCCGGTCGCGTGCGCGGCCGCAGCACTAGGCGCGGCCTCATGCAGCGCCCAGGCGACGCCGAGCGGGTAACGCGCCCACTCGGGGATGGAGTCGCGGCGGGCGGGGAAGAAGGTCGGAAGATCGTCGAGCGCGACGACCACCGGCTCGTCGGCGAAGGTCGAGGCGACCCGCAGGACGTTCTCGTCGTTCGGGGCGACGGCGGCTGCGGTGCGATGGGGGATCGCCAGCGGCAGCACGAAACCGTCGTTGTAGTCGGTGTGCTCGCCGATGAGGTTGACGCGGCCAGGTGAGGACCACACGCCGGCCGGCGCCGCGTCGGTCAGGCGTGCGAGGGAGGCCAGAGCCGCGTCGCGGGGCGCCGCGGGCGTGGCAGGGGAGGGGTGGGTCACAGGGTCACCTCGGGAACGGATGCCACGGCCGCGCGCAGGCGCTCGGCGGCGGACTCGGGCGGGATGTCGCCGATCCAGGCGCCCATCGCCGCCTCGGATCCGGCGAGGAACTTCAGCTTGTCGGCGGCGCGGCGGGGCGAGGTCAGCTGCAGGTGCAGGCGAGCGCTGTCGCGCGCCACATGGACGGGCGCCTGGTGCCAGGCGGCGATGTACGGGGTGGGCGAGTCATACATCGCGTCGACGCCGCGGAGCAGCCGCAGGTACAGCGGCGCGAGCTCGTCGCGTTCGGCAGCGGTGGTCTCGGCGAAGTCGGCGACGTGCCGATGCGGCACGAGGTGCACCTCGATCGGCCAGCGTGCGGCGAAGGGCACGAAAGCCGTCCAGTGCTCGCCGCTGAGGATCACCCGTGTCGAGGCGCGCTCGCTGTCGAGGATGCGCGAGAAGAGGTCGGGACCGGCCTTGTCCAGCGAGCGCAGCAACTGCTGCGTGCGCGGGGTGACGTAGGGATAGGCGTAGATCTGGCCGTGCGGATGGGCGAGGGTGACGCCGATGGCCTCGCCGCGATTCTCGAACGGGAAGACCTGCTCGATGCCGGGAAGGGCCGAGAGGGCGGCGGTGCGATCGGCCCAGGCTTCGATGACCGTGCGCGCGCGGGTCGGGGTCTGGGTGCCGAACGAGCCCTCGTGCGCGGGGCTGAAACAGACCACCTCGCAGCGCCCGACCGAGGTGCGGGTGCGACCGAGCGCGAGTTCGGCGAGATCGTCGAGGCCCTGCGGCGGGTCGGCGGCCTCCGGCGCGTCGCCGTGCGCCGTGCGCAGCGCCGGTCCGAACGACGGCGACCTGTTCTCGAAGACGGCGACGTCGTAGCGCGACGGGATCTCGGACGGGTTGGTGGGCGTCTGCGGTGCGAGGGGATCGAGCTCGGCCGGCGGGAGGAAGGCGCGATTCTGCCGCGCCGCGGCGACGGAGATCCAGTCGCCGGTGAGCACGTCGAGGCGCATCGTGGCGGTCTGCGGCCGGGGGTCGAGAGTGCGGGCGTCGACGGATCGCTCGGGGCCGAGTGTGGTGTCGGGGTCGTCGAAGTAGATCAACTCCCGCCCGTCGGCGAGGCGGGTCGAACGCTTGGTGACGCCACCGGTGAGGAGCTCGGCGTGCGGGGTGGTCGATGCGGCATCCGTGGCGCCGAACTCCTGCATGTTCACGTCAACACGATAGCTCGGCCTCGTGGTAACGTCAACATGGCGCGGATCGCCGGAGTTACGTCGGGGGGGAGGGGGACGTGCGCCGAGTCTCCATGGCCGATGTCGCCGCCGCGGCCGGGGTGTCGGGTCAGACGGTGTCGAGGGTCGTCAACGCCAGCCCCCGCGTCGACCCCGCGACGCGTGCGCGCGTGGAAGCGGCCATGTCGCGGCTCGGCTATCGCCCGCACCGCGCGGCACGTGCGCTGCGCACGGGGCGCACCCAGACGATCGGGCTCGTGGTCGCGACGCTCGACACGGTGGGGAACTCCCGCATGCTCCAGGCCGTGGCGGCGGCGGCCGCAGGCCGCGGGTACGGTGTGGCCCTGGTGACGGCGGTCGGACCGGAATCGGCCGACGATGCCTTCAAGCGGCTCGCCGATCAGGGCGTCGACGGCGTCGTCGTCCTGAACGAGGCGTCACCCTTCGCCGCGACGGTCCCCGCCGCTGCCGGCTTCCGCCTCCTCCTCGTCGACGCGCCGGGTGCCCCCGCGTCACCCGATGCGGCACCGGGGTTCCACGTCGTGCAGACCGACCACGCCGCGGGAGCGCACCAGGCGGTCGCGCACCTTCTCGAGCTCGGGCATCGCCACATCGCCCATATTGCCGGACCCGCGGATTCCTTCGCGGCGCGACAGCGCGAGGAGGGCTGGCGCAGCGCGCTCACCGCGGCCGGGCTTGAGGTGCCGGTACCGGTGCGGGGCGACTGGAGCGCGGCATCCGGGTATGCGGCCGGCGGTCGCCTCGACGACGCGACCGCCGTCTTCGTCGCCAACGACCAGATGGCGTTGGGCGCCCTCCGCGCGCTCGCCGACGCGGGGAAGACGGTGCCCGCGGATGTCAGCGTCGTCGGCTTCGACGACATCGCCGACGCCGCGGAGTACCGTCCGCCGCTGACGACCGTGCGTCAGGACTTCGACGCCCTCGGTGCGCGCGCTGTCGAGGTGCTGCTGGAGGATGTCGAGTCGGAGGCCGACACGGCGCCGGTGGTCGAGACGTTCACCCCGGCCCTCGTTCTGCGGGCCAGCACCGCTCCCCGCCGCTGATCCGCACGCCGTCGGGGTTCGCGCCGCACGGAGCGGTCAGGCCGCGGCGCGCCGCGCCTCCCACCCCGTGCGGACCATCTCGTCGACGCTGTAACGCATCTTCCAGTCGAGGTCGCGGGCCGCGAGCTCGCCGGTCGCGACGATCCGGTCGGGGTCGCCGGCGCGGCGCGGCCCGATTTCGGGGGTGAAGTCGATGCCGGTGACCCGCACCATGGCGTCCATGATCTGGCGCACCGACAGGCCGTCGCCCGAGCCGAGGTTGTACGCGGCCTCGACGGGCTCGCCGGCCGCCAGCCGCTGCGCGGCGACCGCGTGCGCCGCGGCGATGTCGGCGACGTGGACGTAGTCGCGCACGTTCGTGCCGTCGGGGGTGTCGTAGTCGTCCCCGTTGATCCGGGGGGTGCGTCCCTCGATGAGCGCCTCGAAGACGAGCGGGAAGAGGTTGTGCGGCGAGGTGTCGTAGACCGAGCGGTCACCCGAGCCCACGACGTTGAAGTAGCGCAGCGAGGTGTGGCGAAGCGGCACGGCCGTCTCGGCGGTGGCGACAGCCTGATCGCGGATCAGCCACTCGCCGATGAGCTTCGACTCGCCGTAGGGGCTCGCGGGGCGCTTGGGGAGATCCTCGGTGACGAGCGGGACGTCGGGGGTGCCGTATACCGCGGCGGAGGACGAGAACACGAGGTTCGCCACGCCGGCGGCCTCCATCGCCTCGAGGACGATGCGTGTGCCCTCGACGTTCTGCGCGTAGGTGTGCAGGGGGCGCTTCACCGAGACGCCGGCGTATTTGAATCCCGCGAGATGGATGACGCCGGTCACGGCGTGCTCGCGGAGCGTCTGCTCCATGAGCGCCCGATCGAGAATGCTGCCTCGCACGAACGGGACGCCGTCGGGGACGAACCCCGGGTGACCACTGGAGAGGTCATCGATGACGACGGGGGGCAGCCCCGCGGCATCCAGAGCTCTGACGATGTGCGCACCGATGTAGCCGGCCCCGCCGGTGACAAGCCAAGACATGGCTCCCATCCTGCCGCACCCCGCGGCAGGGCCCGATTCAGTCCTCCGGAAGGTTGCGGATGACGCGGATGGCGCGGGCCGCCGCATCCGCGTCGTCGGCGGCGTCCTCGGGCGCGAAGGTGACGAGCCGTGTTCCCATGGCCTGCAACGCCGAGATCTCGGCCGCGACAGGACCCTCGACGCCGGCGACCCCCGCGCCGAGGATGAGCCCCTGCGGTCGCTGGCCGCGGAGGGTCTGGAGGATCTTCCGCTCGCGCTCGGCGTCGCCGCCGGTCTCGGCGACCGTGAGGATCAGCCCCGCGGCCTCGGTCTCGCGCGAGAGCGCGCGGGTCAGGGCGCCGAATCGCGCATCGGTCATGTCGGTGACGATGAAGGCTGTGATGGCCGAGGCGCCTCGCGCGATCGCCTGCGCGGCGACGTTGGCGGTGTAGCCGAGTTTGGTCGCCGCCGCCTCCACACGGACGCGATAACTGTCAGCGACCTTGCGGTTCGACCCGTTCAGAACGCGCGATGCAGTCGCCAACGACACGCCCGCCTCGCGGGCTACGTCGTGGAGAGTGGGTGCACCTCGGGTAAGCGCGACGCTCTCGGTCACAGGCTCAGTGTATGCCCCACGGGGTCGACGCGGGCGGATGAATTCGGTACGCTCCGCCCGCGCGCTTCCCGGCGGCAGAACGGCCGGTCGGCTCAGCTTTCGAGCGCCGCAGAGACGACCGCCCTCGCCTCCTCCTGCACCTGCCGGAGGTGCTCCTCGCCGCGCAGCGACTCGGCGTACAGCTTGTAGACGTCCTCTGTGCCCGAGGGCCGGGCGGCGAACCACGCGTCGGCCGTCTGCACCTTCAGGCCTCCGATGGCTGCATCGTTCCCCGGCGCATGCGACAGCTTCGCGGTGATGGGGTCGCCTGCGAGCTCGGTGGCGGCGACCGCGTCGGGCGACAGCTTCGACAGCTTCGCCTTCTGCTCGGGGGTCGCCGGGGCATCGACACGCTGATAGGCGGATGACCCGAACTCGGCCTCGAGCTCGGCATAGCGCTGGGACGGGGTCTTGCCGGTCACCGCGAGGATCTCCGCGGCGAGGAGGCAGAGCAGGATGCCGTCCTTGTCGGTCGTCCATACCGTGCCGTCCTTGCGGAGGAACGAGGCGCCGGCCGACTCCTCGCCCCCGAAGGCGACCGAGCCGTCGAGCAGTCCGGGCACGAACCACTTGAACCCCACCGGCACCTCGTACAGGGTGCGCCCGAGCCCGGCGACGACCTTGTCGATGATCATCGACGACACCAGGGTCTTGCCGACCGCCGCCCCGGCGGGCCAGTTCTCGCGGTGCGAGAAGAGATAGTCGATGGCGACGGCGAGGTAGTGGTTGGGGTTCATCAGGCCCGCGTCGGGGGTGACGATGCCGTGTCGGTCGGCGTCGGCGTCGTTTCCCGTGAGGATGTCATAGTCGTTGCGCTTCGCCACGAGGGAGGCCATCGCCGAGGGCGACGACGGATCCATGCGGATCTTCTCGTCCCAGTCGAGGGTCATGAACCGCCACGTCGGATCGACGTCGGGGTTCACGACAGTGAGATCGAGCTCGTACATCTCGGCGATGCGCGCCCAGTACTCCACCGAGGCGCCCCCGAGCGGGTCGGCGCCGATGCGGACGCCTGCCGAGCGGATGACGTCGATGTCGATGATCGTGGCGAGGTCGCGCACGTACGCCTCGCGGAAGTCGTAGGTGCCTAGGGTGTCGGCGTCGATGTCGCTGTACTTCGTGCGGGCCACACCCGCGAGACCCGCGGTGATGAGCTCGTTCGCCCGGTTCGCGATCCACCCGGTCGCGTCGGTGTCGGCCGGCCCGCCGTGCGGGGGGTTGTACTTGAACCCGCCGTCGGCGGGAGGGTTGTGGCTCGGGGTGACGACGATGCCGTCGGCCCGGCCCGGGTCATCCGCGCTCTTCCCCCGGTTGTAGGTGAGGATCGCGTGGCTGAGTGCGGGTGTGGGAACCCAGGAGTCGCGGGAGTCGACGCGGACGTCGATGCCCGAGGCGACGAGGACTTCGATGGCGCTCCGCTCGGCGGGGAGGGAGAGGCCGTGGGTGTCGCGTCCCAGGAACAGGGGGCCTTCGATGCCCGCCATCTGCCGGTAGTCGACGATCGCCTGGGTGGTCGCGAGGATGTGGTCCTCGTTGAAGCTTGTCGTCAGTGACGATCCGCGGTGCCCGCTGGTGCCGAAGGCCACGCGCTGCGCGGGGATCGAGACGTCGGGTTTGCGGTCGTAGTAGGCGGAGATGAGGGCGTCGATGTCGATGAGATCGGAGGCCTCGGCGGGCTGTCCTGCGCGCGTCATGCCCCCAGTCTGCCCCGACCGGGGTACCCGCCGCACGGGTTGACATGCCGGGTGGCTCGGTTGCGCTACCGGATGGCTAGGCTGAACGCCGTGACTTCCGACGCCGCCGGGCCCGTGGCATCCGCTCCCACCCGCCGGACCTACAGCTTCCTCGGCCCGGCCGGCACCTTCACCGAAGCGGCGCTGGCACAGGTTCCCGAGGCGCGCGGTCAGATCTGGCGGCCCGTGCACAACGTCGGCGAGGCCCTCTCCGACGTCATCGACGGTCGCGCTCATGCGGCGATGATCGCCATCGAGAACTCCGTCGACGGCGGCGTGTCCACCGCCCAGGACGCGCTCGCCACCGTCGCGGGGCTGCGCATCATCGGCGAGTACCTGGTGCCGGTCGATTTCGTGCTCGTCGGGCGCCGGGGGATGCGGCTGGAGGACGTCTCGCTCGTCGCCGCGCACCCCGTCGCCTACGCGCAGTGCCTGCAGTGGCTGACGCGCACCCTCCCCGCGCACGCGCACATCCCGGCATCCAGCAATGTCGCCAGCGCCCTCGGGCTCCTCGACGGCACCAGCGATGCGGATGCCGCGATCGCGCCGCCGGGGATCCTCGAGCACCACGACCTGGAGCTGCTGGCCGAGAAGATCGGCGACAACCTCAATGCGGTGACCCGATTCGTGCTGGTGGGGAAGACCGTCGCGCCGCCCGAGCCCACGGGCGCGGACAAGACCTCGCTCATCGTCGAGCTGCCCGACGACCGACCGGGTGCGCTGCTGGAGATGCTGGAGCAGTTCGCCACCCGAGGCATCAACCTCTCGTTGCTCGCCTCGCGCCCGATCGGCGACGAGCTCGGCCGCTACCGTTTCGTCATCGACGCCGACGGGCACGTCCACGACGAGCGGATGGCCGATGCGCTCATGGGTCTTCGCCGCTTCAGCCCGAAGGTGATCTTCCTCGGTTCCTACCCGCGCGCCGATCGCGCCGTGGTGCGCTACCCCGACCGATACTCCGATGACGTGTTCGTCGAGGCGCGGGACTGGCTGCGGGGGCTCCTCAGCGGCGAGCCCGAGACCTGATCCGCGGGCGGATCAGTCCGCTGCGGCGGCGTGAGCCCGGTAGGTCGCGATCACCCGTGAGAGATAGCGGGCGATGACCTCCTGCTCCTCAGCGGTGAACTCGTCGAGCTCCCGGTCGACGTCCTGGATCATCGGCATCAGCATGCCCAGGGCCCGGGCGCGGGATGCCGGTGTGGGAACCACCATCACACCTCGGCGATCTGTGGGGTGCGGCTCGCGGGTGACGTGACCCAGTGCCACCAGTCGGTCGACGGCGGTCGTCGTGGAGGCCGTCGAGATCCCGAGGCGCTTGGCCAGCTCGCTGGGCGTGAGCGGGCCGGCCATGAGCAGGTGCTCCATCGCCTCCAGGTCGGTGGGGTTCACCGTGAGCTCGCGGCGCATGCGCTCTTCGAACAGCTCGGTGACGTCGAGCACCTCGCGCAGCAGCGTGGTGGGCGCGCGGAACGCAGGCCCGCCGGGGGGAGCCGGCGTCGACGGGACATCCGCTGCGTGCACATGCCCACTATAACTGCGCTAGTCTTCCTCATATCTAGGCTTTCTAATTAAATCCGTTTCATTCTCACAGGAGTCGACCGATGACCGGGTATGTGCGCTTCATCACGGCCGCCAAGACCTCATGGATCGTGCTGGTGCTCGCCGCGGCGGCGGCCGCCGCGCTGTTCGCCTTCGGCAGCGGCGGCGAATCCGACAACGCGCCCGCCGTCGGGCTGCCCGACTCCGCCGAGTCGGTCCAGGTCGACGAACTGCTCGAGGAGTTCCCGAGCGCCGACACCACCTCGGCCTTCCTCGTATTCGAGGCCGAGGGCGACGAGCTGAGCGCTGAGGCGCTCGAGACCATCAACGGCAAGGTCTTCGGCGACCTCGTCGACGTCACGCCCGACGGTTTCGTCCCGCCGGCGCAGGTGTCGGACGACGGTCGCGTCGCGCTGGTCATCGTGCCGCTGGATCCCGAGACCGGCATCGAGGCGCAGTCCGAGCGCGCCCAGGAGATCCGCGACATCGCCGCCGCCGACCTCGACGACGACGTGCGGGTGTACTTCACCGGCCCGGAAGGGTTCGAGGTCGACCTCGCCGCGGTATTCGCCGGGGCCGACATCACGCTGCTCCTGACCACGGTGATCGTCGTCGCGATCCTGCTCCTCATCACCTACCGCAGCCCCTGGCTGTGGCTCGTGCCGCTGACGGTGATCGGCGTCGCCGACGCGCTCGCGGGCATCGTGGCACGCAACGTCGCCGCCGCTGTCGGTGTCGAACTCGACCCGTCGATCACCGGCATCCTCTCGGTGCTCGTCTTCGGCGCCGGCACGAACTACGCCCTCCTTCTCATCGCCCGCTACCGCGACGAGCTGCGACTGCACGAAGACCGTCGCGAGGCCATGCGGCGGGCGGTGCGGGGTGCCGGCCCCGCCATCATCGCGAGCGGCTCCACCGTTGCGTTGGCCCTCGCGACGCTCCTCTTCGCCGAGCTCGCGGGCAACCGCGCCCTCGGGCTCGCCTGTGCGGTGGGCATCGTCGTGGCGATGATCTTCGCCCTCGCCGTGCTTCCGGCAGCCCTCGTGCTGTTCGGCCGAGGCCTGTTCTGGCCCTACATCCCCCGCTTCGGATCGCGCGACGCGATCTCGCGGAGCCCATGGGGCAAGCTCGGACGCGCCGTCTCGCGCCGACCGGCGATCGTCGCGATCAGCGGGTTCGTCGTTCTGGGCGCCCTCGCCTCGGGTGTCTTCTTCGTGCAGACCGGCCTGTCGCAGAACGACCGGTTCCTCGACAAGCCCGAGGCGGTCGTGGGCCAGGAGATCATCGCCGACGCGTTCTCGGCCGGTGCCACCTCGCCCGCGACCGTCGTGGTGGGACGGGATGACGCCGACGCCGCCGTCGCCGAACTCGAGACCATCGACGGGGTCGACGCGGCGGTGATCGCCGAGGAGACCGACGACCTCGCACGCATCGACGTCACCCTCGACGCCAGCGCCGAGACGCCTGAGGCCTATGCGGCCATCACCGCGATGCGCGCCGCGCTTGACGACGTCGGCGCCGGCGACGGGCTCGTGGGCGGACTCGACGCACGTTCGCTCGACGTCGCCGACGCGCAAGCGCGCGACCAGGCGCTGGTGATCCCGCTCATCCTGGTACTCGTCTTCATCGTGCTGGTCGTGCTGCTGCGGGCTCTCGTCGCGCCGCTGCTGCTGCTCGTCGCGGTGGTGGTGAGCTTCTTCTCGGCGGTCGGGGCGAGCTGGTGGCTGTTCCAGACGCCGCTGTTCGGTTTCCCGGCGATCGACACGAACGTGCTGCTGTTCAGCTTCCTGTTCCTCGTGGCCCTCGGCGTGGACTACAGCATCTTCCTCGTCACCCGCGCGAAGGAGGAGGCCGACCGGCTCGGCATCACCCAGGGGATGATCCGCGCGCTCGCCGCGACGGGTGCGGTCATCACCAGCGCCGGGATCCTGCTCGCCGCGGTCTTCGCGGTGCTCGGGGTGCTGCCGCTCATCACCCTCACGCAGATCGGCATCATCGTCTGCATCGGCGTGCTCATCGACACCTTGCTCGTGCGGACGGTCATCGTGCCGGCGCTGACGTTCCTGCTGCGCGACCGGGTGTGGTGGCCACGTCGCCCGAAGCTCAGCGACGCCGACGCGGCTGCGCAGGGCGCGGACGCGTTCGCCGACCCGCTGGAGGTGGAGCGTCGCAGGGCGGCGGCCGCCGCGGCTGCCGACGGGGTCGCAACGGGCGACCTCTCGAAGGAGCCTGTCGTCGCAGAACGCTGACGCCGCGCGCCCCCGAGGGTCGTTGGGCCGGTGCGCGGGTCGTGCGGACTCGACGGAGCCTCGGGGATCCGCGCAGCCTCGGCCCAGATCCCCCGGATGGGCCGAGGTTGTGCTGATCTCCGAGGCTAGGTCGGAGCGGGGGCGTGGAGCTCAGCGTCTTCCCCCGCGGGCCTCGCTTCCCGCGTCGGCCCCGCGTTGTGCCGTGTTGCCCGCGTTGCTGAGGACTTTCACGCTCCCGCGGATCGGAAGCCCCTTTCCCATCCGCGTGAGCGCGGAAATCCGCGCGACCGACGGACCGGGCGAGCGCGACCCCACCGTCGGTCGCTAAGCGAGCGCAGCCGTCAGCCGGCGACGAGCGCCGGCGCCGTCCCGGCGCGCGACGCCATGGCCTCGGCGAGGAGGGTGAGCGACTGGGTGCGACCCGCGGCGGCATCCGTCTGCTCGGAAGCGAACGCGCCCGCGATCGGCGAGACCATCACCTCGTCCACCCCGGCGCGCGCAGCCAGGTCCGCAAGACCCGCAGCCACGTCGTCGCCCGTCCCGACGAACCAGGTCGCCCGGGCGGCGGCCATGATCTCGTCGGCCATGGGCGCGAGCGGCGCCGCGCTTCGCGCGTCGTCGACGGTCTCGAGCGGCGTGAGGGGCTGATTCGTGCGCAGTCGCACCATCATCCGCAGCTGCGGCAGCGCCCGCGCCTCGGCCTCTTCGACGGTCCGGGCCGCCACGATGTTCGCCGTGACGAAGGTGCGAGGGGCGGGGTGCGCCTCCGAGGGGCGGTACTGGTCGCGGTACAGCTGCAGGGCGCGCTCCAGTCCCGACCCGGAGAAGTGATTCGCGAAGACGTACGGGAGGCCGAGCGAGGCGGCCAGCTGGGCGGAGTAGTCGCTCGATCCGAGCAGCCACACCTCGGGGGCGCCCTGCGCAGCCGGCGTCGCCCGCACCTCGTACGTGCTGCCCGACGTCAGCCGGATCGCTGCACCGTCAGCGGAGGTGAGGGCGAGGATGTCACCGATGTGGTCCGGGAAGCGCTCGACGTCGCTCGTGGTCCCCGACATCCGCAGCAGCTGCGTGATGACCGGGTCGCTGCCCGGTGCCCGCCCGATCCCGAGATCGATGCGGCCGGGGGCGATCGCCTCGAGCGCGGCGAACTGCTCGGCGACCACGAGCGGGGAGTGGTTGGGGAGCATCACCCCGCCGGACCCGACCCGGATCCGCAAGGTGCGTGCCGCCGCCGCCGCGATCAACACCGGCGGCGCGGTCGAGGCCACGGCCGGCATGTTGTGGTGCTCGGCGAACCAGTACCGCTCGTAACCGAGACGTTCGGCGGTCTCGACGAGGGCGAGGGATGCCGCGACCGCCTCGGCGCTGCTCTGGCCGGCGCGCACCGGCACGAGGTCGAGGACCGACAGGGTGATGCTCATACCGAAGGATGCTCCGATCAGGGAAGACGGTTCGCGCGGGCGAGATTCTCGCGCATCTCATCGGCGGTCTGCCGCTGCCCGTACCCGGGGCGGTCGCGCTCGAGACGCCACGACTCGCTCAGCGGTCCGGCGCTGACGGTGTCGAAGCCGAGCTCGTCGTAGAGGCGGGTCATCACCTCGACCGCCTCAGGGAAGTCGCTCGCGGTGCCCAGCGCGCGGCGGCCCGGCGTCCCGGCCGGAGAGCCGTCGGTGGTGATCTGCGTGGACATGATGTTGTTGAACGCCTTCACGACCTTCGAGGTCGGGAGGTGGTCCTGCAGCAGCTGCGAGGTCGTGGTCTCGCCGCGGTCGAGCGCCTCGATGTGGCCGTCGCGCTCGAAGTAGTAGTTGTTGGTGTCGAGCACGATCTTGCCGGCCAGGGGCTCGACGGGGATGGCGCCGATGGCCTTGAGCGGCACAGTCACGACGGCGATATCGGCCGCTTCGGCGGCCTCCTGTGCGGTGGCGGCGCGGAGCTTCGGGCCCACCTCGTCCACGAGATCCTTCAGGGTCTCCGGTCCACGGGAGTTCGCGATGGCGACGTCATAGCCGACTCCGGTGAAGGCGCGGGCGAGCTGGCTGCCGATGTGTCCGGCACCGATGATTCCGATGGTGGTCATGTGTGGGGCCAACCGAGGGCGTTGCTCGGACATTCCCTTCTGCACAACTCCTCAACTCCCGTGCGCGCGACGCCCGACCGGGGCTTCGAGGGCAGGCTCGGCGCATTAACTGAGGAGTTGTGCAGGCAGGGCGCTCAGCGCGGCGCGCGCTTGACCTCCTCGTACGCCTCCAGGGCCGCCTTGCGCGACTCCTTCAGATCCACGATCGGCGCGGGCGCGTCGCCCGAGACGTGCTCGGGTGCCCATTCGCGGATGTACTCCCGCTTCGGGTCGAACTTCTCGGCCTGAAGCTCGGGGTTGAACACCCGGAAGTACGGGGCGGCGTCGGCGCCCGACCCGGCGACCCACTGCCAGCTGAAGGGGTTGTTCGCGGCATCGGCGTCGACGAGGCAGTCCCAGAACCACTCCTCGCCCCGCCGCCAGTCGATGAGGAGGTTCTTGATCAGGAACGAGGCCGTCACCATGCGCACCCGGTTGTGCATCCAGCCCGAGACCCACAACTCCTTCATGCCGGCGTCGACGAGCGCGACTCCGGTCTCGCCCCGCTGCCACGCCCGCAGGTGCGACGGCTTCAGCCGAGGCCACGGGAAGGCGTCGAACTCGCGTCGCAGATTCACCGTGGCGAGGTCGGGGTGGTGGAAGAGCGTGTGCCACGCGAACTCCCGCCATCCGAGCTCCGAGAGGAACCGTCGCGGGTTCCCCTCGTCCACCGCGGCGTCCCAGATCTGGTACGGACTCAGCTCGCCCCAGCGGAGGCGCGGCGACAGCATCGACGTCGACCCCGACGCCGGTTCGTCGCGGCTGCGGTCGTAGCCGCCGAGGTCGCCGGCGATGAACTCCTTCAGGCGTCGCTTGGCCGCCGCCTCGCCCGGTGTCCACCGGTCGCGCAGGCCGCCCGCCCAGTCGGGGTCGGTGGGCAGCAGCCCCCAGGACTCGAGATCGTCGGAGTCGATCCGTCCCGAGAACCCCGGCACCTCGCGGGGCTCGGGCAGCGGTGCCCGCGGCGCCGGCAACGACAGGCAGGCGCGCCAGAACGGGCTGTAGACCGAGAACGGCTTCCCCGCCCCGGTCCTCACCGTCCAGGGCTCGAACAGCAGCGAGGCGGCGAACGACTGCACGGTCACGCCGTCTTCGCGCAGGCTCGCCTTCAGGTCGGCGTCGATGTCGCGCTCGGGCAGGCTGTAGCGCCGGTTCCAGAAGACGGCGCCGGCGCCGGTGTCGGCGACGAGCGAGGGAAGGACATCGGATGCCGCGCCCCGGCGCAGCACGAGGCGCGCCCCTTTCTCGGCGAGGTCTTCGCCGAGCGAGGTCAGAGAGTGGTGGAGCCACCACTTGGCCGCGCCGCCGAGCGGGCGCATGCCGGGGGAGTCCTCATCGAGGATGTACAGACCGATGACGGGTTCGTCGCGGTCGAGCGCCGCGCGCAGCGCGGGGTTGTCGGCGAGGCGGAGGTCGTCGCGGAACCAGACGATCGAGGGCGCAGCCATGCACCCATCCTGGCCTCCGCGCGGTACCTCGGGGTCGTCAGAGCCCTTCGACCTTATGCCCGCGCGGCAGGGCGAGCAGGAGCGAGGCGGGCTCCAGTCGCACGCGCACCTGGGCGGCCTCGCCGAACTCGTCGCCGTCGAGCTGAACGGGGTGCGGCTCGGAGGTCGCGAGATCCACGCCGAGGCCCCGCGAGTATCGCACCGCGTTGTCCTTCGTCCGCAGCGCCATCACCCGGCGGCCGCTGCGGAACCGGCGGAGGAAGCTGTTGTCCCACGCCACCCGGCGCCAGACGAAGATCCATCCGAGGAGCCCCTTGGGCTGGATGAAGACGATGTCGAGGTTGCCGTCGGCCACAGACGCCTCGGGAATCAGTTCGAGCCCCGCCGGAAGCGACCCGCAGTTGGCGAAGAGCACGCTCTGGACGCGCGCGGCGTGGATGCGGCGCTGCGGCAGCTGGTACATCAGGCGGAAGGGCTTGGCGGCCGGAAGCGACCTGGCCACGCCGTCGACGTACGCCACCCAGCCGACCTGCTTCTTCAGCTTCGGGTTGGTGTTGGCGATCATCGCGGCATCCAGGCCCATGCCGCCCATGACCACGAACGCGTGCTCGTCAACGGTGCCGTCCTGGCGTCGAAGGCTCGCGAAGCCGACATCCATCGCGAGGGAGTCCCCGTCGAAGGTCGCCCGGATCATCGCGTCGGGGTCGTCGAGGGGGAGGAGCAGATTGCGGGCGAGGAGGTTGCCGGTTCCGCTCGGGACGATGGTCAGCGGAACGTCGCTGCCGGTCATCGCCTCGGCCACCGCGCGCACGGTGCCGTCGCCGCCGGCGACGAGCACCGCGCTCACCCCCTCTTTGAGGGCCTGGCGGGTGACGTCGTCGCCGAGGTCGTCGACGGTGGTCTCGTAGAAGAGCGGCTCCGACCAGCCCGCGTCCTTCGCGGCCCGCTCGACCCGCGCCCGCAGGTCGTCGGCGTCAACCTTGGTCGGGTTGTACACCAGGGCCGCCTTGGGACTCGGGCGTCCTTCGGTGTCGGCCATCGGCTCGGGTTCGCCCTCCGCCGACACCCGGCGGGCTTCGCCGGTCTCCCCGTCGGTGGTATCGGGCTCGACGTCGTCGGGCTCGCGGATCACGTCGTCGGGTGCGGCGGCCTCGGTCGGGTCAGGTTCCTTCTCGCCGCCGGTCGAGCCGGAGGTCGTGGGAGACGCCTCACCGGCGTCCATCACCTCGTCGTCCAGCAGGTCGCCGTCGACGGCCTCGCCCGGCTCGATCTCGTCTGCCTGCTCGGCGAGCTCTTCGTCGGCGGCCTCGATGTCGTCCTCATCCGGTCCGTCGGCATAGACCGCGTCCGACGGATGCGGCGGATCGGCGCGGTCGGGCGCCTCGTCGTTGTCGTTCTGTCCCCCTGGCATGCACTCAGACTAGGACCCGAGAGGCCGGTGATTAGACTCGTCCCGTGATCGATCCCGTGCTTCTTCGTGACAATCCCGAGCTGGTCAAGCGCTCGCAGGAGGCACGGGGGGAGTCGGCGGACACCGTCGACGCCGCCCTCGAGGCCGACCGCGCCCGCCGCGCCGCCATCACCGCCTTCGAAGAGCTGCGCGCGGCGCAGAACGCGCACGGCAAGCGGGTGGCGCAGGCGCCGAAGGACGAGAAGGCCGCCCTCGTGGCAGAAGCGAAGGAGCTCAGCGAGCGCGTCAAAGCCGCTCAGCACGCGGTGACCGCCGCCGAGGAGTCTGCCGACGCGGCCTTCGCACGGATCGAGAACATCGTCATCGACGGGGTGCCCGCCGGCGGCGAGGACGATTTCATGACACTCCGCACCCACGGCGAGACCCCGACGTTCGACTTCGAACCGCGAGACCACCTCGAGCTCGGCGAGCTGCTCGGCGCCATCGACATGGAGCGCGGCACGAAGGTGTCGGGGAGCCGGTTCTACTTCCTCACCGGCATCGGCGCGCGTCTGGAGCTCGCGCTCATGACCCTCGCGCTCGACCGCGCGCTGCAGGCCGGGTTCACCCCCCTCGTGCCGCCGACCCTCGTGCGTCCCGAGGTCATGCGCGGGACCGGGTTCCTCGGCCAGCACGCCGACGAGGTCTACCACCTCGAGGAGGACGACCTCTACCTCGTGGGCACCAGTGAGGTCCCCCTCGCGGGGTATCACATGGACGAGATCCTCGATCTCTCCCGCGGCGCCAAGCGCTACGCCGGCTGGTCGACCTGCTACCGCCGCGAGGCGGGTTCGTACGGCAAAGACACCCGAGGCATCATCCGCGTCCACCAGTTCAACAAGCTGGAGATGTTCGTCTACACCACCGTTGACGAGGCCGAGGCCGAGCACCAGCGCCTCGCCGACATGCAGGAGGGGATGCTCCAGGACCTCGGTCTGTCGTACCGCGTGATCGACGTCGCCGCGGGCGACCTCGGCTCGAGCGCGGCCCGCAAGTACGACATCGAAGCGTGGGTGCCCACGCAGAACGCGTACCGCGAGCTGACCTCGACCTCGAACTGCACGACCTATCAGGCGCGGCGCCTGAACATCCGACACCGACTCTCGGCCGACGAGGGCGGCAAGACCCAGTTCGTCGCGACCCTCAACGGCACGCTCGCCACCACCCGGTGGATCGTGGCAATGCTCGAGACCCACCAGCGGGCCGACGGCTCGGTGGTGGTACCCGAGGTGCTTCGTCCCTACCTGGGTGGCCTCGAGGTCATCGAGCCGGTCTCATGACCCCCGATTCCTCCGAGACCGGGCTCCCCGACACGGGCGAGATCGAGCGCACCGAGCAGGAGGACGCCGCCGAGCTCGTCGAGGAACTCGCGACGGGATCCGAACGACCGGATGCCGCGGGGGAGCGCCTCCTCATCGTGCTCGACATCGACGGCACCGTCCTGCTGGAAGACGAGACCCTCAGCCCCGGCGTCGTCGACGCCGTCGCGCACGCCGGCTCCGCCGGCCACGAGGTGATGCTGGCCACCGGGCGCAGCTGGGAGTCGACCCGCGGCATCCTCCGTGTCCTGGGCATCGCGCCCGAGTACGTGGTCTGCTCCAACGGCGCGATGGTGATGAAGCGGGTCGAGGCCGACGAGGTGCGTTACGAGCGGTGGCACACCGAGACCTTCGACGCCACCGAGGTGCTGCGCCTGCTGCGCGAGCACCTTCCCGACGCGCGGTACATGGTCGAGCTGCCCGACGGCAGCCGCCTGTACACCGAGTACCTCGATGACTGGAATCTGGTGGGCGCTCGCCGGGTGTCGTTCGACGAGCTGGTCGAACAGCCGGTCTGCCGCGTGGTGGTCGTCTCGCCGGGGGACAGCGAGGCCGACTTCATCGAGCTCGTCGAGCGGGTGGGGCTCAACGAGGTCTCGTACGCGGTCGGGTGGACCGCGTGGCTCGACGTCGCCCCGCAGGGCGTCGATAAGGGAACCGCGCTGGAGCTGGTTCGCAAGGAGCTCGGGGTCGACCCGTCCCGCGTTCTGGTGATCGGCGACGGACGCAACGACGTCGGCATGTTCGAGTGGGCGCTCCAGCACGGCGGGCGCGCCGTGGCGATGGAGCAGGGGCCCGACGAGGTGCGGGCGGCCGCCGGTGAGGTCACCACCACCGTGCAGGCCGGCGGCGTGGCCGCCATCCTCCGCGCACTGTAGTCACGCGACGGGTCGTCAGCGGAACATCATCTTCTCGTACAGGGTGCGTCCGGTGACGTGGTCGGTGAGGTCGTCGAGGCGGATGTCGAGATCGACGTCGGCGTTGAAGTCGTAGTACATCGGGTGCTCGCCGGCGTGCAACAGGGCGCCGACGCCGTGCCGGGGCACCTTCATGTCGAGCGACTCGATCAGCGTCGGGTTGGTGACCGTCATCGCGATCGACCCGCGGTCGCTTCTCCAGGTCCACTCCAGGCGCGTCGGATAGGACTGGTGCCCCGGGCCGGGCACGTCGCCGCTCGTGGTCAGCCGAAGCGGCACGAGGTCGTCGGTGACGAGGGTGTCGCCCTTGGCGAGGAAGAAGGTGGGGATGTTGACCTCACCGAATCCGAAGAGGCCCTTCGTCGTCATCCGCACGTACACGACCGTGTAGCCGCCGACGTGCGCACGGCCCCAGTACCAGTGGTCGAGGAAGGAGCCCATCAGGTGATTGCCCCAGTTGTGGTCGTGGTAGGCGCTTCCGGTCAGCTGCCGTGTCGTGCCGTCCTCGGTGATCGTCGCCGTCGCCGTGCCATAGGGAACGGGCACCACCCAGGCCAGATAGCGGTCCTTGTCCTGTCCGAAGTAGGTGATGCCGGCCCCGGGACGCCAGGACGGCGCCGCGCGATCGATGTGGACGTCCGCGACGATGTCGTCGGCCTCGATGTGCAGGTCGTAGGTGCGCAGGTCTCCCGTCACGCGGCTCGGACCGATGCGCACATCGCACCCGTCGGTTGCTGCGGCGAACTCGTCGGCGGGGAAGGTCGGCTCGAGGTGCCGGCGCGTGCCGTCGGCCAGTTGGCGGATGACGAGGACGGTCGGCGTCAGCGGACCGGACGGATCGGTGTGCGGCTTGTTCGAGAACGTGACGACGAGGGTCGATCCGTCGTCGAACTGGCAGTCGAAATACCACCACTCGAACGTCGAATCGGCGGCTGCGGCGGCGCGGTAGCCGTCCTCCCACGGCTCGACGGTGTCGGACGTCAGGCCGAGGGCGGCGAGTCCCTCCTCCTGCGAGCGCTGGAGCGTCGCACGGATCTCGGGGGTGTCGGGGATGTCGTGCGCGGCCATCGTCGGTCCTTTCGCGTCGGGTCGCGGATGAGGTCATCATGACAGGGCGCACCGGCGGTGGTCGAGGGCCCCTCGGGGCGGGTTGCGCGCGCCTCCCAGGGCTCTGCCAGGCGCTATGGGAAGAATGAGGGGTTGGCGCTGTCGACTAGACTCGACGCCGATTCGAGCGGATGCCGCAGGGCGTGCGTCTCGGGAGGGTTGTCCGAGCGGCCGATGGAGCTGGTCTTGAAAACCAGTGGGCAGAGATGTCCCGTGGGTTCGAATCCCACACCCTCCGCTTCCTATCCGTGAGGACCCGAGTGAGTCAGACGAGCAGAACCGGTGCGCGTGGGCGCAAGACGGTCGCCCGACACGGCCGGCTGCGGTCGCCGCATCCGTTCGCATCGCTGATGAAGATGCTCGGCATCGTCGCGGCCGTCGTCCTGGTATCGGGGCTCGGCGTCAGCGCGTACGCCTACTACGACCTGACCACGAGCTTCGCCTCGGAGGCCGTCGAGCTCGATGGACAGGGCTCGGTGCCCCCCGACATCGGGGCGATCGAGGGCGGCGTGAACCTGCTCCTCGTCGGCACCGACGAGTGCGAGCCTGAGTACGCCCAGTACTTCGGCGCGCGGTGCACGGGGCCGGAGGCATCGGGACAGCTCAATGACGTCAACATGCTGCTCCACATCTCCGACAACCCGCGGCGCGTCACGGTGATCTCGTTCCCCCGCGACCTGATGGTCGAGATTCCGTCGTGCACCCGCGAGGACGGGACGGAGACGGGCGGATCGAGCTACGAGCAGATCAACGCCGCGTGGAGCTACGGCGGCCTGAACTGCGTGGTGAAGACGGTTTCGCAGCTGAGCGGCATGAACATCCCCTTCGCGGCGAAGGTCAGTTTCGGCAACGTGATCAACATCACCGACGCGATCGGTGGCGTCGACGTCTGCATCGGCAATGGCGGCATGCGTGATCGGAACACCGGAATTGACTGGGCCGCGGGTCCGCGCAACGTCCAGGGCCTGGAGGCCCTGCAGTTCCTGCGCACGCGCTACGGACTGGAGAACGGCAGCGACCTGGCGCGCATCAGCAATCAGCAGCAGTACATGTCCTCCCTCGCACGCAAGCTCGTGAGCGAAGAAGTGCTGTCGAACCCGTCCACGTTGCTCCGACTCGCCACCACCGTCGTCGACAACGTCACTCCCTCGCAGAGCCTCACGAACCCCGTGACGCTCGTGCAGATCGCGCGGGCCGTCCAGGGCGTGCCGTTCGAAGAGATGGTGTTCGTCCGCTATCCGGTCGTCGCCGACCCCTACGACGCGAACCGTGTGGCACCGGACGATGACGCGGCCGAGCAGCTGTGGGCCGCCCTCGAGGCCAATCAGTCGCTCCAGCTGACGAGCGATCCGAATACGAGCGGCGGCGTGATCACCGCCGATCCCGCCCCCACGGAGACGCCGGTCGAGGGTGAACCCACGGAGCCGGTGGAGCCGACGGAGGGCGCGGCGCCGGTCGAGCCCGATCCGACGGAGACCGCTGCCGTGCTCCCCGAGTCGATTCAGGGTCAGACGGCCGCGCAGGAGACCTGCTCGGCGGGTAACCTCGCCGGCTGAGCCTGGTTTCGGTGTCGCGCGCGGCACCCGTTATGATGGCTGAGCGCGTCCGGGTTTCTGCTCGGATGCCTGGAGACGTCGCATAGTCAGGCCTAGTGCACCACCCTGCTAAGGTGGAGTCCCCTTATGGGGACCGAGGGTTCAAATCCCTCCGTCTCCGCCGAAAAATCCCCGGTCAGGGGTTTTTTACTCTGCTCTGCCACGAAATCCGCCACTTCTGCCACGTTTGCGGAGCGTCTCACGCTGGGCGATCTGAACTCGATCGGGAGCTCTTGTTCATCAACCTGCTCGGTTGCGGCCGGACCGGTCGAAGGTTCAGTGCCGCTGCCCGCGAGACCGCGAGCGCATATCCCTCGGTCTCCAGGGGCGGGGCCATGCGAAGGCCTCCGTTCCTCCACAGCGGCGGATTCGGGCGCGTTCTCCCCACGGCGTCGGATGCGGTGATCGTGGCTGCGCCTGCGTCGGGATGCTGGCCGCATGGGAATCCGCTACTACGCCTATGCCTTCGATGCCGACCTTGCTCAGCAGGCGGTCGATGACCCGCACAGCATCCTCTCCAGCGACCCGCTCGCTGACGCGTGGGGCCTGGAGCCGCACGCGAGCGTGAGTGTCGCGACGTTCGAGCAGGTCTCACCGAAGCGCGACATGCTCTATCTCGACAAGGCATGGTCCGCTTTGCAGTCCCTCACGCGCTCGGGGCCCGGAAGTCCCGCCGCCGGCTCGTGCTACCGGATGTTCGAGGGGAACGTGACGATGCACGACATGGGCTGGGACCCGTGGGTGAGGACGATCCTCCCGGAGGAGGTGCCAGCGATTCGGGACGACCTCTGTGCGATCGACGAGGACCAGGCGCGAACGTGGGCGCGCACTTGGCGAAGCCGGCACGGAGTCGACGATGACGACGAGCTCCGCTACGTCCTCGACTACCTCACGCGGGCACAGGAATTCGTCGAGGCGCTCGCGACAGACGGTCGCGGGATGGTCTACCTCATCGGGTGACTCAGCCCGAACTATCCGCCGCCGCCGCGTCAACGGATGTCGGTGTGTTCCTTCAGAATGGACGCGTGCCCGCCGTCGCCCAGGTTCTCGAGCTCGCCCAGCTTGCGGAGCGCGATGCGGCGTGGAAGCTGCTTCGAGCCGACAGTGCACCCGTGGTCGCCGGTCTTCTCGGCACCCACCTGGGCGGAGACGAGCGCCGAGTCGACGCTGAGGAGCTGTACGAGCGGATCGATGCCGACCTCGAGCGGCTCCGTGCGCAGGGGCTGATCTTGCCGCTGACTGCGAAGGGGTACTGCGGGGAGTGGCGATCGGCCGGCTTCCTGGTGCGTCGGCCGTCATCGGAAGCTCGGGGTGAGACGCTCGAGCTTTCCCCGGATGCGATCGCCGGGATCCGCTTCTTACAGGGGCGTGCCGCCCCGCGTTCGAGTGTGACCGAGTCTCGGCTTGCGAGTCTTGCGGCGCAGGTCCGTCGCCTCGCGATCGACACCGATCCTGACGTGTCAGCGCGCATCGCGCTACTCGAGGAAGAGATCGAGTCGATTGAGCGGCGGATCGAGAGCCTGCGTTCCGGTGACGAGTCCGCGATCGATGAAGACCGGGCGCTCGAGCGCGTTCGCGACGTGCTGGCGCAGGCGGCGGACGTGCCGGACGACTTTGCTCGGGTGCGTGCCGAGTTCGAGACGCTGAATGCGTCGCTGAGGGCGAAGATCGTCGAGTCCGATGTTTCTCAGGCGTCAGTCGTCGACGAAGTCTTCCGCGGAATCGACCACATCTCCGACTCGGATGCAGGCCGCAGTTTCGCTGCCTTCTCCCAGCTCGTGCTCGACCCTGCACTCGGTGCCGCATTCGAGGCCGACATCCGTCGCATCCTCGACCGCAGATTCGCTCGTGATCTCACCTCGGATGAGCGCCGGGCACTGCGCGCCTTCCTCGCAACGCTCAAGGGACGAAGCGCGGAGATCCACGATGTCATCACATTGTTCGCCCGGGCGCTCCGCCGCTACGTGCAGTCGCAGGACTACCAGCGCGACCGGGTCCTGCGGACTCTTCTGCGGGAGGCTCAGCACGCGGGGGTGGAAGCCGCCGCACACACGCGTCCGTGGCATCCGACGTCTCTCACGCTGGATCTCTCGGCCGTTGCGCTGTCGAGCGTCGGGGCGATCGACCTTCACGACCCCGCCGAATTCGCCGCCACCGAAGAGATCGTCACGCAGGCGACATCCCTCGCGAGCCTCGAGGAGCTGCGGGCGATCGCTCGCGAAACCGAGATCGACTTCGACGAACTCACCCGGAACGTCAACGACCTGCTCGCCGAGGTGCCCTCGTGCACCGTCGCAGATGTCCTTGCTCGATACCCCGCGACGCAGGGGGTCGGCAGCGTGATCGGACTTCTCTCGATCGCCGCCGAGCAGGGCACCGTTGACGATGAGCCCGAGGTACTCGCTTGGCAGGGCGCCGACGGAGTTCCGCGTGCGGCGATTGTGGCCGCGCACCGATTCACAGGAGCGGTGGCATGACCGAGTCGACCACGGCGGATGTCGCCCCCGACGAGCACGGAGGCCTCTGGCGTGGCGACGCCGGCGAACTCCCTGATCGCACGAGGCGCGTCTTGCTGCGTCTGGTGCGTGGCCCGTATCTTTCCGGAGCGCGCGAGGCGCAGCTGTGGGCGGTGCTGCTCACCGACGAGGCTGTCCTCCGCTCCCGGCTCGCCGATTTGTTCCTCGAATTGGTCATCGATCGGGACAACGAGTTCGCCTTCGTCCGCAACGCTCCGTCCGAGGACGCCCCGAAGGCAGTGCGGTCTGAGGCGTTGACGTTCCTCGACACCGCAATGCTGCTTGTCTTGCGCCAGACGCTGCTGAGCGAGGAGGGTCGCGGTCGGGTGATCGTCGGGCAGGCGGAGGTGTTCGAGCAGCTCGCCGTGTTCCGCACCCCGGACCGTGATGAGAAGGACTTCGCGAGCCGCGTCAACTCGTCGTGGAACAAGATGCAGAACAAGCTCCGCGTGTTGCACGCCGTTGGCGATGACCGTGCCGAGATTTCGCCCGTGCTCCGACTGCTCGTCGATGCCGACCAGATCCGCGCGATCACATCGGAGTACCACCGGATCGCCCGAGAGGGCGGAGGAGAATCCGCTGCCCCGTCGACGGATGCCGAGGATGACACAGAATGACGATGCTGAGCTTCCCCACCGACGAGCCGGAGGTCGATCCGACCAGGCCCGGCCAGTGGCGACTCTCCCAAATCGAACTCGTCAACTGGGGCACGTTCGCCGGCCACGTCTCCGTGGATGTCGCGCGCGCCGGCCACCTGTTCACCGGCGCATCCGGATCGGGCAAGTCGTCGCTACTCGACGCGATTGCCGCCGTCCTCACCCCCGACAGGTGGCTGCGCCTCAACGCGGCGGCTCAGGATGGCGCTTCCCGGCAGAGCGATCGGACGCTGATGAGCTATGTGCGTGGCGCCTGGAGCAAGGAAGCTGACGAGACTGCCGATCGGGCCACCACGACCTACCTGCGCTCGAAGGCAACCTGGAGCGGCATCCTGCTGCGCTACGAGAATCTCCGCGATGAACCGGTCGTCCTGCTGCGGGTGTTCCACGCACCGGGCACGCGCACCGAACCGACCGCGTTGAAGGACGCACGGATCTTCACCCGCGGTCACGTGAAGCTTCTCGACGTGAAGCCGCACGTCGAAGGCGGAATTGACGCGCGTCGCATGTCGAAGGCCTTCCCCGACGCGCTGATCACCACCGGTGGGAGACACGGACGCTTTCACGAGCGGATCATCCGTCAGTTCGGCTTCCGCGGAGATGCGACGCTTCAGCTTCTCCACAAGACACAATCAGCGAAGAACCTCGGCACCCTCGACGCGTTGTTCCGCGGGTTCATGCTCGACCAGCCGGGGACCTTCGCGCGGGCCGAGACCGCCGTTGAGCAGTTCACGGAGCTCGATGCCGCGCACAAGCACGTGGTCGACCTGAGGAAGCAGGCTGATGCGCTCCGCAAGGTCGACGAGGCGATCACCGCGTTCGACTTGGCCGGCGCTGAGATGGCAGCGATCTCCGATCTGCACGACGGGGTCGAGCCCTTCACAGCGGGACTCAAGTTGCGGCTCGCGAAGGAAGCCGCGGGCCCCGCACGCGCCGCGCTGGCGCGCGCCGAGAGCGACCTGAGCGACGCCGCGCGAGAGCAGCGGTTGGCGGCAGAGGCGCTGGAAACCGCGAAGGCGCGGGTCCGGGACGAGGGCGGCGCGCGCGTCGAGCTTCTGCAGGAGCGGATCGACAGTGCGCAGCGTGCCGAGGACGTCACTAGGCAATATCGAGCTCAGTTGACCGCAGAGCTGATGCGCATCGGCGCACCAATGCCCGAAGACCCAGAGCAGTTTGCGGAGCTCCTTGCCGCGGCCGTCACCGAGGTTGCGCGCGACATCCCCGCTGTGTCGTATGAGGTGCGTGACGCCGCGAGTCAGGCGCGTAAGGCGCTGGACGAAGTCACCAGGCAGATTCAGGCGCTGAGAGATCACCGGAGCAACCTCGACGAGAAGCTTCTGAGCGCACGACGATTCCTCGCGGACGCTGTTGGTGTGCCGGCATCGACATTCCCCTTTGCGGGCGAGCTGATCTCGGTCGCCGAGCAGCACTCCGCCTGGCGCGGCGCGGCAGAGCGAGTGCTCGCTCCGTTTGCGTCGACGCTCCTCGTGCGGGACGAACATCTTGTCGCCGCACGTCGGGCAGCCGACTCGCGGACACTCGGTGTCCGGCTCGTCATCGAAGCGGTCCCGCACGCCGTCGACGAGCCGCGTCGCCCCAAGGATGCCCGCTCGCTCGTTCATCGCCTCGCGGTGAGCGATGGGCCCTTCGCGTCCTACGTCCGCAAGCGCATGGCCTCCGAGTTCGACTACGCCTGCGTTTCGCACCCCGACGAGCTTGATGACGTCGAGCGTGGCGTCACGATCGGCGGCCTGGTCAAGCGCAACTCACGCAGGTATGAGAAGGACGACCGTCACGAGGTCGGTGATGCCACTCGATGGGTGCTGGGCGGCGACACCCACGCGCGGCTCGAGGCATTGCTTGAGCGTCGGCGGGACGCGATGGCGGCGATGGAGGAAGCATCCGCCCGCGACGCCGAGGCCGACTCGTTTCGTCAGGATGCGGTCAGTCGGCGCGACGTCTTCACACGCGTATCGACGTTCAGCTGGGACCAAGTGGACCTCGCAACTGCGATGGCGGTCACCGCGGCCCAGCGCGACGATCTCCGGGTGCTCACCAGCGAGTCGGGGACTCTCCGCGAAGCACAGGAGGCCGCGGAGCGAGCGACCCAGCGACTGGACGAAACGAACGCGAAGCACGCACGGGCGCTCGGAGCCCACGCTGTCGCCCGCAATCACGTCGAAAGCATCGCGGCACACGTCGCCGAACTCGAGGCCACCCCATATGCACCGGTCGAGGAGCGGATCGCCGACGCCCTCGAAGGCCGGTTCCGAGCCGAGCGACGCTCCGTGAGCCTGGAGACGGTGGACGAAGTCGCGCGAAAGGTGCAGTCGGCACTCTCGAAGGAGAAGGACGCCTCGGCCAGCCGCGCAGCGGATGCTGAGGCCAGCTTCGCCGGGCGCGCCGCCGAGTTTCGGCTCGGGTGGCCCGCTGCATCCGCAGAGCTGACTGCTGACATCCGCGACCGCTACGGCTACCGGGAACTGCGCGAAGGCATCATCGCCCGCGGCCTGCCCGAGAAGGAGTCCGAGTTCCGCAAGCTGTTGCGGGAACGATCGCAGGACGTCGTCGCACACTTGCTCAGCGACCTCCGCGACGCCCCGGGTCTCATCCGTGAGCGAATCCTCCCCGTCAACGCATCCCTGGGGCGGTCCCCGTTCGAGGGAGCGGACCGCTTCCTCGAGATCGATGTGAAGACGACGCGGACCCCGGAGGTCGACGAGTTCCTCACCGACCTCCGTCGCATCGTTGAAGGCAACTGGGCCGACGAGTCGGCCGCCGGTGCCGAGCAACGATTCGCCGTGCTGCAGCACGTAATCGGTCGACTCGGATCCAAGGACCGCGTCGACATCGATTGGCGCAACCGGGTGCTCGACACGAGGCTTCACGTGAGCTTCCTCGCGCGGGAGAAGGACGTCGCCGGCCGCGTTGTGCGGGTGTATGACTCCGCAGAGGGCTTGTCGGGTGGTCAGCGGCAGAAGCTCGTCATCTTCTGCCTCGCGGCAGCGCTGCGGTACCAGCTGACTGAAGAAGAGGACGAGGTTCCGAGGTTCGGGTCGATCGTGCTCGATGAGGCGTTCGACAAGGCTGACAGCCGATACACGCGCAACGCGATGGAGGTGTTCCGCGAGTTCGGATTCCACATGATCCTCGCGACACCGCAGAAGCTGCTGCAGACGCTCGAGCCGTACGTGGGTGCGATCACGTCGGTATCGAACCCCGACCGCGACGCCTCACGGCTGGCGAACGTGGTGTTCTCGGTCGGGGAACCTGAGGTCGCCACCCCGCCGCACGCGGAGTCGCGCGCGTGACCACGCTTGTCACACCGTCTGACCTGCGCGCGCGGGCGAAGAAGCTCTTCGACCGCGATGCACGCACCTGGGCCGCCGAGCAGCAGACCGATGTCGTGCTCGACGTTCCGCTACGCCCGCCAACGGAGCGGGAGGCGCTGGACGATCTCAATCTGGTTCGACGGTGGGTCGACGCCTGGCGCGGTGTGAGCGAGGACTCGGGTATCGAGCTCGAGTGGGTCGTCCGCCATTGGTCACGCATCGGGTCGCAGGAAGTCCCCGTTCGCGCGGTGCTGCACGGTTCGGATTCGATCGCTCGAGCGGCGGGCGAGGCGGAGGGTTGGCGACGTCTGATGGCGCGACTTGACGAGTTGAGGGGCCTGGCCGGTTCCGACGCCAGCGGTGTGCTCCGCGCCCATGGCCGCGCGATCAGCGATCTCGATGGCGCCGATTTCGACAGGCTCGTCCATGTGCTGGCCTGGTTGCGCGAGAACCCGGAATCGGGCCACCTGGTGCGGGAACTGCCGATCCGCGGCATCCACACCAAATGGATCGAATCTCGCCGCGGACTCGTCGAGGCGTTGCATCGGGCGGGAACCGGAGCGCCCGGACTGGGCCTTCGCGAGCCGTCACCGCTCATACGGATCCGTGCTCTCGATCCGTCGCTCTCGTTCCAGGGGCTCACCGATGTGTCGGCGCCCGTCGACGACCTTGCGGCAAGCACGATCCGACCCGAGCGCGTGTTCGTGTTCGAGAACCTCGCCACCCTGCTCGCGATGCCGGATGTGCCCCGAGCTGTAGCAGTGCACGGTGGTGGTCACCGCGTCGATCTCGTCGCCCGCCTCCCGTGGGCGCAGACGGTCACCTACTGGGGCGATCTCGATTCGCACGGATTCGCCATACTCAACCGACTTCGAGCCAGGGGTGTGGACGCAACGTCGGCGTTGATGGATATGGATACTCTGTTCGCTCACCGTGATCTGTGGGGGACCGATCCGGATCCGAACGTCGGCGTGTTCGATCTGCTCACGCCTGATGAGCGCGCGACTCTTCAGTCGCTGAGCGCGGAGGGCAACATACGCCTCGAGCAGGAGCGCCTCCCGTGGAGTTACGCGCTCGAACGGCTCGGGGTGTCCTGACGAGGCATCTGATCGTTGCCCCAGCGCGCTCCTATTGACCTGTCAGCGACGCGTGCTACCGTAATCGTAACAAACGCAACCTCCTGCGTTTACGTGTATTGAGGTGATTTCCGTGTCTCGCGCTGCCGTCGTTGAAGAGACGTACCTTCCCAGCAGGGAAGTCGAGCTTGCCCCTGTGCTGGACTTCCTCACCGCCCATGAGGCCGCCGGCCGGGCTCTTCCCGAGCCAAGGTACTTCCTTGCGGGGGCGCGTCCAGGCGACCAGGTCGAGCTTCCGGAAGAGGTCTACCTCGCTCTCCGCAAGATCGTGGACGCGATGCAGAGCGGGCTTGCCGTGTCAGTTGTACCCCAGGCAACACGGCTCACCACCCAGCAGGCAGCGGATCTCCTGAACGTGAGCCGCCCGACCATTGTGAAGCTCCTCGACGAGGGTGAGATCCCATTCGAGAAGGCGGGAACGCACCGACGCGTTCTCCTCGCGGATCTGCTCGAGTACCGAGAGCGCCGGCGGGAGCGTCAGTACGACATGCTCGCCGCCACGCGCGACGCCGTCGACGAAGACAACATCGAGCAGACGCTCGAGGACCTCAGAGCGGCGAGGAAGGCGGTCGCCGCAAGGCAGGCAGCCCGACTCTGACCTCGCAGACTGACAGGATGGGGTCGTGTTCACGGCGACCCTCGACACCAGCGTGCTGTGGCCGAGCCTGCAACGCGACTTCCTCCTTTCGCTCGCGATCGAGGGCGCGTATCGACCGACCTGGAGCTCGGCGATCCTCGACGAACTCGAGTTCCACGAGGAAGTCAAGCTCGTGAAGCGGGGGATACCCGTAGCGGGGGCTGCCAGCCGCGCAGCAACCCTCATCGCCGCGATGCGGAGAGAGTTCGCCGACGCGGAGGTCGAAGGCTGGGAACCGCTGGAAGGTACCTTCGGGCTTCCCGATCCGGATGACGAGCATGTGGTCGCTGCGGCCGTCATCGCGGGAGCCGGAGCGATCGTCACCGAGAACCTGAAGGACTTCCCTGCAGCCAAGATTCCGCCGGGCATCCAGGTGCTCAGCGCCAGGGAGTTCGCGAAGAACACTGTCGCGCTCAACCCCAGGCATGCGCTCGCCGCGGTGCGGGAGATCGCGAGTCGTTCCGGCCGCTACGGTGCAGCGCTCACCGTCGAGGAGATCCTGGACACGTTGCGCGACCGATACGGCATGATCGAAGCCGTCGAGATGATGGTCGAAGCTGCGTCCGCGTAGCCTCCAGTTCGCATGACTGAAGAGCGGGGTGCAGCCACCTGATTTCGCGCCGAACACCCGCCACGTTTCTGCCACGAATCGAACCGCGCTGACCTGATCGAGGAGAACGTCTGTGGCCTCAGAACACGCGGAATCATGCGGTTTCCGCTGGGTCCAGTTGCCATCGGCGCGATTTCAAATCCCTCCGTCTCCGCCACATGCCGTGTCAGCTCCTGTTGCGCGCGCGCCATTCAGACAGGGCCTCGTCCACGCGATCGGCGAGGATGAAGAACGCGTCCGCTTCCCGCTGTTCCTGCGTGCGTCTGTTCGGTGTGGCCCCGGGGAGAAAGCTGCGCATGTCGTCGGCACGCAACCTGGCCGTGATGCGTCCGAGTGCGTGAAGAAGTGCCGCGCCGCTGTCGCCTCCGATCTTTCCCGAAAGACTCGACATCCCGTCGGTTTCATCCCTGAGCTGCAAACCACGCAGGGCTTCGAGTATCAGGACGGCGGGTTCGTCTTCTACGAGGACATCGTTGATGGTCATCACCGCACGCTAGGCCCCACCTCCGACATGCACTCCGGCCGGCTGCGACGCCGCATCCGGTCGCTCGGGTCGAGACGGGGTGTGCGAGGCGGGAGTTGACGCCATGATGGCCCCATGGCCGACCCTCGCAGACCCTCGGACATCGCCGACCTCGAGGAGCGCGTCCGCGCGCTGGAGAAGGAGAACGCCGAGCTCTCCTCGGCGGTCGAAGGGAGGGCGCGTGTCCACGGCTCGCGCTGGCGTGCGGTCGCCAGCGCGTTCGTCATCCTCGTCGCATCCCTCCTACTTCCTGTCACGATCGTCGCGGCGTGGGCGCGGATCCAGCTCGTGGACGAGGACGCGTTCGTGCAGACCCTCGCACCGCTCGTCGACGACCCCGCTGTGCAGCAGCTCATCATCGATGAGACCCTCGACGCGATCGGCGAGCAGGTCGACTTCGAGCAGTTGACCGCGGATGTCTTCGCCGGAATCTCCGACCTCGGCCTGCCGCCTCGCGCCGCGGCGGCACTCCAGCTCCTCCAAGCTCCGGCGGCAAGCGGACTCGAGGGCCTGGTCTCGGAAGCGGTGACCACCGTGGTCGAGTCCGACGCCTTCTCCGACGTCTGGGCGACGGCGACCCGTGCCGCGCACCGCGCGTTGACGGTGTCCGCGACCTCCGACGGTGGAGGACTCGTCGTGCGCACCGAGGACGGCGTCGGGATCCAACTCGGCGCGATCGTGGAGCGCGTCCAGCAGACGCTGCTCGACCGGGATGTCGCGATCGCGCAGCTGATCCCGGAGGTCGACCGGGTGATCGTCGTCGGCGAGGGGCAGGGATTGGACGCCGTCCGTCTCGGCTACGCCGTCGCTGTGACCGTCGGAGCATGGCTGCCGCTCGTGACACTGGCGCTGGCCGCGCTGGGGATCGCTCTCGCGCGGCGGCGAAGCGTCGCCGTGATGGGTGTCGGGTTCGGCTTCGTGTTCGGGGCGGGGAGTCTCGCCGTGTCGTTCCTCGTCGGACGAGGGGTCGTGGGCATAGCCGCAGAGCGGCTCGATCTGGCACCCGCCGCGCTCGATGTGATCTACCGCCGCCTGGTCGACGTCATGACCGAGACCGCCGTCGTCTTCACCGTCATCGGCGCGATCCTCGTGGTCATCGGCTGGCTGTCGGGCCGCTCCGCGGCGGCGCGGAAGATACGGTCTGCCGTCGGAGCGATCAACGCGTCGGCTCGGCGGGGACTCCGCGCCCGTGGGCTCGACAGCGGTCGTCTCGGCACATGGCTCGCCGTCAGGCGGGTGCTCGTCCGCGTCATCCTCGCGGTCCTCGCCGTCCTCTGGCTGATCCTTCTGCGCCCCATCGGATTCGGCGACGTCCTCCTCGTCCTCCTCACGACGCTGCTGATCATGTGGGTTCTGGAACTCCTGCAGCGGCGGGAAGAGGACATCGAGCCGGATGCCACCGGCGCGGCCGTCGCGGTCGATGAACCTCCGGCGGTCCCGAACTGACCGCGGTGCCGGCCCGGGACGGACGTCAGTAGCGCGGTCCGCGCCGCGGCCTGTCGTCCTCCCGGCGGGTCCGGCGTGCCGGGCCACCGGTGTCCAGCCGGAGGTCGATGAGCCGGCCCGAGATGCGGGTGCTCTCGAGCCTCGCGCGTGTCTCCCGCGAAAGGTCGGCGGGGAGCTCGACGAGGGAGAAGTCCGGTCGGATCTGAATCGCCCCGAAGTCGTCGCGCTTGAGGCCGCCCTCGTTCGCGAGCGCCCCGACGATCTGGCGCGGCTCGACGCGGTGACGTTTGCCGACGGCGATGCGATAGGTCGCCATCCCTTCGCGCGCCGGGCGAGGCCGGCGTTCGGCGGCGTCGCGATCACGGTCCACGCGCTCCGGCCGTTCGCCGCGCTCGCGGCGCTGCGGCTCGGGGTCGGGTTCGAGCAGCAGCGGCGATTCGCCCTGCGCGACCACGGCGAGGGCGGCGGCGACATCGACCTCGGGAACATCGTGGTGCCGGACGTAGTGGGCGATGATGTCGCGGAAGCGGTCGATGCGCTCGGTCTCGGCGAGGGCGGCGGTGATCCGGTCGTCGAACCGGGCCAGGCGCGTCACATTGACCTCGTCGACGCTCGGCAGGGGGATCTCGGTCAGGGACTGGCGCGTGGCGCGCTCGATGGCGCGCACGAGGCCGCGCTCGCGGGGTGTGACGAAGCTGATCGCGTCGCCCGACCGTCCGGCCCGGCCCGTGCGACCGATGCGGTGCACGTACGACTCGGTGTCGGTGGGGATGTCGAAGTTGACCACGTGCGAGATGCGCTCGACATCGAGTCCTCGCGCGGCGACATCGGTGGCGACGAGGATGTCGAGCTTGCCGGCCTTGAGCTGGTTGATGGTCTTCTCGCGGACGGGCTGGGCGACGTCGCCGTTGATCGCGGCCGCCGAGTAGCCGCGCGCGCGGAGCTTCTCGGCGATCTCCTCGGTCACGCTCTTGGTGCGGCCGAAGACGATGAGGCCGTCGAAGTTCTCGGTCTCGAGGATGCGGGTGAGCGCGTCCATCTTCTGAGAGAACGACACGATGAGGTACCGCTGGGTGATCGTCGACGAGGTCGTGGTCTTCGTCTTGATCGTGATCTCTTCGGGATCGTGCAGGTACTGCTGCGAGATGCGCCGGATGGCAGCGGGCATCGTCGCCGAGAAGAGCGCCACCTGCTTGGTGTCGGGAGTGTCGGCGAGGATCGTTTCGACGTCCTCCGCGAAGCCCATCTTCAGCATCTCGTCGGCCTCGTCGAGCACCAGGTACTTCAGCTCCGTCAGGTCGAGCGTTCCCTTGTCGAGGTGGTCCATGATGCGCCCGGGGGTTCCGACGACGATGTGCACCCCTCGGCGGAGGGCCGACAGCTGGACGCCATAGCCTTGACCGCCGTAGACGGGCAGGACGTGCACACCGCGGCGACGGGAAGCGTACTTCTCGAACGCCTCGCACACCTGCAGCGCGAGTTCGCGGGTGGGCGCGAGGACAAGCGCCTGGGGTGTCTTCTGCGACACGTCCAGCCGGTCGAGGATCGGCAGGGCGAAGGCGGCGGTCTTGCCCGTGCCGGTCTGCGCGAGACCGACGACATCGCGTCCTGCGAGGAGGGTCGGAATGGTTGCGGCCTGGATCGCCGACGGCGTTTCGTACCCAACATCGCGCAGCGCCGCGAGCACGGGCTCACTGAGCCCCAGGTCGGAGAAGGTCATCGTGGCAGGCTCCTCGGGAGCCGCTTCCTCGATCGGTCTGTCAGACGTGGTCACCCTTCAGAGTATTGCGGACTCCCTCGGCTGCGGCAGGGTCACACCGTTCACCCGGAGGATCTCCTCCTGGTACGGCGCGATGACATGGCCCGAGATCCGGCAGTCGAGCACGAGGAACGGGCGGTCATCGGCGGGTGCGGCAGCCCAGGAGGCGAGACGGTCGATGTCGTCGAGCGTCTCGACGACGACGCCCTCCGCCCCCACCCCGGAAGCGAGAGCGGCGAAGTCGACCTGCGGGATGAGCATGGGTCCGCGGGCAAGGCCCTTCAGGCCGTAGAGGTTGACCTCCGCGCCGTAGGCGGCGTCGTTCCAGACGACCGCGAGTCCCCGCCCGCCGGCGACGCGTACCGCGGACTCGAGATCGGCGAGGGCCATCAGCCCGCCCCCGTCGCCCGTGGTGAGGACGACGGTCGACTCCGGGTGCGCCAGTGCGGCGCCCGGCACCGACGGCCACCCGAACCCGATCGACTGGTACGCCGTGCCGACCATCATCATCCGGTCGGGGGAGGCGACCGGCCAGTACATGTTGGCCCACCCGATGAAGTGCCCGCCGTCGGAGACGACGACCCGGTCCTCCGGGAGAAGCCGTCCGATGCGCGCGGCGACGGACCGTGGGTCGAGGCGGCCATCGGGGGCGACACCGTCTCCCTCGTCGTAGCGGCGGAGCGGGGCGAGGTTGATGGACTCCCGCCATCCGCTCGGAGAGGCGTCGAGGCGGGCGAGCTCCGCCACGATCTCCTGCGCCACGAGCGCCGCGTCCGCGCGGACGTACCCGCCGACGTGCGGGTGGGTGGCGGTCGGCGCGAGGTCGACCTGGAAGACCCGGGTGGTCGGGGCGAACAGCTCGCCGAATCGCATCGTGAACTGGTTGAGCGAGGCGCCGAAGACGACCGCCACGTCAGCCTCGCGCACGAGATCCATCGCGCCCTCGGCACCGAACCCCCCGGTCACCCCGAGGTCGAACTCGCCACGGGGGAAGATGCCGCGGGCCAGCGATGAGCTCGCGGTGATCGCGCCGGTGGCGTCGGCCAGAGCCCCGAGTGCGTCGCCGGCGCCGGAGATCCACGCGCCACGACCGGCGAGCAGGAAGGGGCGACGTGCTGTGCGCAGCGCCGCAGCGATCTCGCGCACCGCAGCGCGTGCGAAGGCCGTCGCGGGGGCCTGCGGCTCGGGAAGGCGCGGTGCGGGCGCGTCGGGCACAGGTCCCGCCTCGATGGTGACGACGTCGTAGGGGATCGCGAGCACGACGGGGACGCGGTATGTCAGTGCGTGCTCGATGGCGATGACGGTGGTCGCCGCGGCATCCGCGCGGCCGACCGTGTAGGTGCGGACGCCCACGCCGGCCGCCAGCGCGATCTGGTCGACATCCCATGGGCGCGGCCCCGACGTCGGGGCATCGCCCACGATGAGCACGAGCGGCACGCGCGCCTGGGCGGCCTCGGCCAGGGGGGTGAGGGTGTTGGTGAAGCCGGCGCCGTAGGTGGCGGTGGCGGCTGCCAAACGGCCGGATGCGCGATGGTAGGCATCCGCGGCGACGACGGCCCCTGCTTCGTGCCGCACCGCGGTGAAGGTCGCCTCCGTCTCGCGCTCGAGTGCGTCGAGGACGTAGGCGTTGCCGTTGCCCATCACGCCGAAGACGTGAGCGATGTAGCGGGCGAGGGTGGAAGCGACGTGCGCGGAAACGGTGGGCATGACGGAGCCTTTCGGCCCTCACGGGAGGTGAGGACGACGTACGGATGCGGGAACCGTATGTGTCTCACACGTGCTGCGCACGGCTGTGTGCCCCTTTTTCGAGCACCGGCGGGGTCGTTCCTGCCGGACGGTGAAATGATATACGAAGTGGATGCCACCGACCAGGCGGAGTGCTCCGATGTCAGTAGCTCGCGCGCGGTGCCGGCAGGTCGTCGGTGCGTGACCATCGTGCGGCGAGGGCTTCGGAACCGCGCGCCAGGATCGACACGTCCGCGGCCACGAGGATGAAGCTCGCCCCGGCGTCGAGGTAGGACTGTGCCGCCACGGGGTCGAAGGCGTTCACCCCGACGGGTTTCCCCGCCGCGCGGACTCCGGCGAAGGCTCGGTGAACGGCGTCGACCACGAACGGATGCGTCTGTTGCCCGAGCACACCGAGGGAGGCGGCGAGGTCGCTCGGTCCGACGAAGACGCCGTCGACGCCGTCGACGGCGGCGATCTCCGCGGCCGCATCCACGCCCGCCGCCGTCTCGATCTGGACGAACAGCGAGACGTGCTGATCCGCGTCGGCGAGGTACCCGTCGACGCGATTCCATCGGGCCGAGCGGCCCAGGGCCGACCCGACGCCGCGTTGCCCGCGCGGGGGATAGCGCACCGCCGACACGGCAGCCTCCGCATCCGACGTCGACGACACCATCGGGACGAGGATGTTCTGCGCGCCGAGATCGAGCACCTGCTTGATGACGACCGGGTCGTTGCCCGGTACGCGCACGACCGGCGTGATCGGATACGCGGCGACGGCCTGCAGCTGAGCGAGCACCGATTCCAGACTGTGGGGCGCGTGCTCCATGTCGATGAGCGTCCAGTCGAGCCCCGAGCCCGCGCAGATCTCGGCCACGAGCGGCGAGCCGGAGCACACCCAGATGCCCGCGAGCGGTCTGTCGGAGGCGGAGAGGGCGGCGCGGAGGGTCTGGCTCAGACGAAGCGGCATGTGATCTGTCCCATCGGCCCGTAATCGCACAGCACCTCGTCGCCGGCGCTCACCCACATCGGGCGGGTGAACGAGCCGGCGAGGATGATCTCGCCGGCCTCCAGGCGAGCACCGTGCTGCGCGAGCTTGCCTGCGAGCCACGCTACTCCGGTGGCCGGATGCCCGAGCACCCCGGCGGCGACGCCGGTCTCGACTATCTCGCCGTTGCGGGAGAGGACCCCGGGAACCCAGCGCAGGTCGATCTCGTCGGGGCGCTTGTGCACGTCGCCGAGCACCATCGCGCCGTACGCGGCGTTGTCGGAGATGGTGTCGACGATCGTCCGTCCCTCCAGTTCGATGTGCGAGTTCAGCACCTCGAGGGCGGGCACGGCGTAGTCGATCGCGGCCAGGGCATCGTCGAGCGTGCAGCCGGGGCCTTCGAGAGCTCGGCCGAGCACGAAGGCGAGCTCGACCTCGATGCGCACATTCGAGAAGCGGGATGCGTCGATCTCGTCGCCGGAGCGGTAGACGGTGTCGTCGAACATCACCCCGTAGTCGGGTTCGGTGATACCGGTCGACTCCTGCATCGCCTTGGACGTCAGACCGATCTTCCGGCCCACCAGACGCCGGCCCGCGGCGATGTTGCGGTCGCGCCACACCCCCTGGATCGCATAGGAGTCTTCGACCGTCGCGTCGGGGTACCGCGCGGTGATCCGGGGGATCACACCGTTCGTGCGGTCGGCCTCGGCGAGCTCCTCGGCGATCTTCGCGATCGTGTCAGCGGGCAGCATCCGGTGTCCTCCCCACGCTCAGAGCTGGTTGCCGAGTTTGAATTCACCGTCGGACTGCTCCGGAGCCCGGGTGTACGAGAACCCGTCGGCGCCGATCGTGACCGCCATCTCGGAGGAGTCGGTGCGCGCCACCACCGGCTGCGGGTTGCCGTCGAGGTCGAGCACGAGCGAGGCCTCGGTGTACCAGGACGGTACGACGGGGTTCCCCCACCAGTCGCGGCGCTGGTTGTCGTGGACATCCCAGGTGACGACCGGGTTGTCCGGGTCGCCGGTGTAGTAGTCCTGCGTGTAGATCTCGACCCGGTGGCCGTCGGGGTCGCGCAGATACAGGTAGAAGGCGTTCGAGACGCCGTGGCGGCCGGGTCCGCGCTCGATCGCATCGGAGCGGCGGAGTGCCCCGAGCTTGTCGCAGATGGCGAGGATGTTGTGCTTCTCGTGGGTGGCGAAGCAGACGTGGTGCATGCGCGGGCCGTCGCCACCGGTCATCGCGGTGTCGTGGACGGTGGGCTTGCGGCGCATCCAGGCGGCGTAGACCGCTCCCTCCTCGTCCTGGATGTCTTCCGTGACGCGGAAACCAAGCGACTGCATGAAGTTCACCGCCCGCGGCACGTCGGGGGTCACCTGGTTGAAGTGATCCAGCCGCACCAGCTCGCCGGGGCTGTAGAGGTCGTACCGCCACGACAGTCGCTCGACGTGCTCGGTGGCGAAGAAGAACTCGTAGGGGAAGCCCAGGGGGTCGACCACCCGGACGGAATCGCCGATGCCCTTGGTGAAGCCGTTCGGCTCGCGCCGCACCTCGCAGCCGAGCTCGGTGTAGAAGGCCACGGCCTTATCGAGGTCCTCGGCCGAGCGGACGCGGTACGAGAAGGCGGCGACGGCGGCGATCGGCCCCTGTCGGAGCACGAGGTTGTGATGGATGAACTCCTCGGTCGAGCGGAGGTAGATCGCGGTGTCGTCCTCCTCCGTGACGTGCAGACCCAGCACGTCGACGTAGAACTCCCTCGAGGCGGCGAGGTCGGTGACGATGAGTTCCATGTAGGCGCACCGGAGGATGTCGGGCGCCGGTGACGTCGGGGTGGGGATCGGGTTCGCCGACCGGATCGGCGCCTCCTGGCTCACCCAGAAGCCGGAGGAGGTGAGGGTCATGGTGTCGCGGTGGCTCATCTCAGGCCTCCTTGCGTGAGGGAAGTGGTGGTGGGTGTCGTTTCGTCTCGCTGCGCTCGCTCAACGACCGAGGCGGGTCAGCCCTTGCCGAAGGTGGGGTTGTGCACCTTGCCGAGCGTGATGTGCACGGCCTGCTGATCGGTGTAGAAGTCGATCGACCGGTACCCGCCCTCGTGGCCGAGGCCGGAGGCCTTGACCCCGCCGAAGGGGGTGCGGAGGTCGCGGACATTGTTGGAGTTCAGCCACACCATGCCCGCCTCGACCGCCTGCGAGAAGTTGTGGGCGCGCTTCAGATCGTTCGTCCAGATGTAGGCCGCGAGCCCGTACTTCACGCCGTTGGCGAGCTCGAGCGCCTCTTCGTCGGTGTCGAACGGGGTGATGGCGACGACCGGACCGAAGATCTCCTCCTGGAAGATCCGCGCGTCCGGCGCGACGTCGGCGAACACGGTCGGCTCGACGAAGTTGCCGGTCTCGAACCCCTCGGGGCGGCCCCCGCCGGCGACCAGGCGCCCCTCGGACTTGCCGATTTCGATGTACGAGACGACCTTGTCGTAGTGCTCGGGATGCACCAGCGCGCCGACCTCGGTGGCGGGGTCGTGCGGGTAGCCGACGCGCACGCGCTTGGCCTGGGCCGCATAGCGCTCGACGAACTCGTCGTAGATCTCGCGCTCGACGAGGATGCGCGAGCCGGCGGTGCAGCGCTCGCCGTTGAGCGAGAACACACCGAAGATGGTCGCGTCGATCGCGGCGTCGAGGTCGGCGTCGGCGAAGACGACCGCCGGCGACTTGCCGCCGAGCTCCATCGAGAGACCCTTCAGGTAGGGGGCGGCGTTGCCGAAGATGATCTGCCCGGTACGGCTTTCGCCGGTGAAGGAGATGAGCGGCACGTCGGGGTGCTTCACCAGGGCGTCGCCGGCGTCTTCGCCGAGACCGTTGACGAGATTGAACACCCCGGTCGGCAGCCCCGCCTCTTCGAAGATGCCCGCCCACAGTGACGCCGAGAGCGGGGTGAACTCGGCGGGCTTCAGCACGACGGTGTTGCCGGTCGCCAGGGCGGGTCCGAGCTTCCACGACTCGAGCATGAAGGGCGTATTCCACGGCGTGATGAGGCCGGCGACGCCGATGGGCTTGCGGTTGACGTAGTTGATCTGGCGCCCCGGCACCTTGTAGGTGTCATCGGCCTGCGCGACGATCAGGTCGGCGAAGAAGCGGAAGTTCTCCGCCGCGCGCCGGGCCTGGCCGAGCGCCTGCGTGATCGGCAGCCCCGAGTCGAACGACTCCAGCTCGGCGAGGCGCGCGTCGCGCGACTCGACGATGTCGGCGATGCGGTGGAGGATGCGCGATCGCTCGCGCGGCAGCATCCTCGGCCACGGCCCCTCGGTGAAGGCGACTCGGGCGGCGGCGACGGCGCGGTCGATGTCGGCCTTCTTCCCGGCCGCCGCGGTCAGGTAGGTCTCGTTCGAGACAGGGTCGAGCACGTCGAAGGTCGCGCCGTCGACGGAGTCGACGAATTCACCCCCGATGTAGTGCTGGATGTGGTCGGGAAGGTCGGCGGGCACATGGCGCTCGGTGGTGCGCGCAGCGGTGTCGGTCATCGTGCTCCTTGGGGAGGGTCAGAAGGCTGGGAGGCCGAGGGTCTCGTCGGGGTGTTCGTGGATCATGTAGGCGTCGAGGGTGGCCGAGCGGTGGCGCCGGGCGGCCTTCTCGATCTCGCCGAGCGGCGCGCTCGTCTCGATGAGCCGGAGGATGTTCTCGTGCTCCTGCACCGACTCCTGCGCACGCCCGGGCACGAAGCTGAAGGTCGAGTCGCGGAGGTGCCCGAGACGCCCCCACTCGGATTCGACCAGCTCGAGCATCCGGGGGTTCGCGCATTTGCCGTAGAGCGTGGCGTGGAATTCCTGGTTCAGCCGGGTGAACGAGCGCGGATCGAAATCGGCGAGCGAGGCGATCATCCGCTCATTGATGTCTCGGGCGTGACGGATGTCGTCGACGGTGAGGCGGCGTGCGGCGAGAGCTGTCGCCGTCCCTTCCAGGATGGACAGGGCCTGCATGCTGTAGCGGTACTGCGTGTCATCGACCATCGAGACCCGGGCGCCGACGTTGCGCTCGAAGGTCACCAGGCCCTCCGCCTCGAGCTGGCGGATCGCCTCGCGCACGGGCACGACGCTCATGTCGAGCTCGGCGGCGATGGTGCCGAGCACCAATCGGTAGCCGGGGGTGAACTCCTGCGAGGCGATGCGCTCCTTCACCCAGTGATAGGCGCGCTGCGATTTGCTCAGGCTCGCCGCCGGCGCGGTCACTTCTCCGCTCGCCATGCGCGGTACCGTTCCTTCCCCTCGCCGGTGAGGGGGAAAAGCCCTTCGACCGGATGCCCCTGGGCGACCTGATCGGCGATCCAGCCGTCTTCGATCTCCTGCTCCAGGGCCGCGTCGACGACCTCGTCGGCCAGCGCCGGCGGGATCACGATGACACCGTCCGCGTCGCCGACGAGGATGTCGCCGGGCTGGACGGTGGTTCCACCGCAGGCGATGGTGAGGTCGGCGTCCCAGGGCACGTGGCGGCGTCCGAGTACGGCGGGGTGAGCCCCCGCCGTGTACACCGGGATGCCGACGGCGGTGACGGCGTCGATGTCGCGCACGCCGCCGTCGGTGACGATGCCGGCCGCGCCGCGTGCATGGGCCCTAATCGCCAGGATGTCACCGAGCGTTCCCGACCCGGCCTCGCCTCGTGCCTCGATGACGAGCACCTCGCCGTCGCCGACGGCGTCGAACGCCCGCTTCTGGGCGTTGTACCCGCCGCCGTGGCTGTCGAAGAGGTCTTCCCGGTTCGGGACGAAGCGCAGGGTGCGGGCGAGCCCGACGAGCTTCTTCCCGGGGTGGAGGGGACGGACACCGTCGATCGTGACGTTGTTCAGGCCTCGCTTGCGCAGCTGCTGAGAAAGGCCGGCGACCGGGGCGCGCTCGAGCTTGGCGCGCAGCTCAGGTGCCAGTCCGAGCGGCGTGTCAGCGGGAAGTCCCGCAGCCTCGCGCGAGCCCCAGGCCTCGGCTCGCTGCAGGTCGTCGACGGCGGGGAGGGAGCCGATACCGGCGTCGAACCCGTCCTTGCCTTGGACGACCGTCGTGCGCAGTCGGCCGGACGACGGGGCGCCGAGCGCGTTCGGGACATCTACCTCGACCTCGACGACGTCTCCGGGAACGACGACCGATGACCCCGCCGGCGTGCCGGTGAGGATGACGTCGCCGCGCTCGAGGGTCATGTGTTGAGACAGGTCGGCGACGAGCTGGGTGAGGGGGAAGATCATCCCGGCCGTGGTGTCGGTCTGCGCCGGTTCGCCGTTCACCCAGGCGCGCACGCGGATGCCGGCCGGATCGACGTCGCGCGCGTCGATGAGCCGGGGACCGAGCGGGGTGTACCCGTCGCGGCCCTTGGAGCGGACGTTCGAACCCTTGTCGTTCGCGCGGAGGTCGTAGAGGCCGAAATCGTTGGAGGCGGTGACCCAGCCGACGTGCGACCAGGCCTCATCGACGCCGACGCGGCGGCAATCGCTGCCGATGACGAGCGCGACTTCGGCCTCGAAGGCCAGCAGTTCGGTGCCGGCGGGGCGCTCGATGGTGTCGCCCGACACCGAGACGGAGCTCGAGGGCTTCAGGAAATAGGACGGAGCGGCGGGGCGGCGACCGCGCTGGTCGGCACGCGAGGCGTAGCTGAGGTGGATCGCCACGATCTTCCCCGGGCGCTGGGGGAGCGCGGCGAATCGCCGATCAGCGGCATCCGTCACTGCGGTGTGTACAGTCATGAGCTCCCTTGCCTCCGCACTTGCGGCATATTCTAAATCGTATATTATCGACACCGCGCCGGCAAGCAAAGAGAACTGCATCGCCGGAGACAACGTCGTCACGAGGAGTCAGAGAAGATGAGCGAGACATCGCAACGGGGATTCACTCCCAC
This sequence comes from Microbacterium kunmingense, assembly GCF_023155745.1. Lineage (GTDB taxonomy): Bacteria > Actinomycetota > Actinomycetes > Actinomycetales > Microbacteriaceae > Microbacterium > Microbacterium kunmingense. Next base: position 47,824 of record NZ_JAKNUS010000004.1, on the reverse strand, counting down.
CGGCACCATCAGCAGCCCGAAGGATCGCCGTCGCGTGGTGTTCGCCACGGTCGTCGGCACCACCGTCGAGTGGTACGACTTCTTCATCTACGCCTCGGCTGCCGGGCTCGTCTTCGGTCAGCTCTTCTTCGCGCCGGCGGGCGAGGGCTTCGCGCAGATCCTGGCGTTCCTGACGGTCGGAATCAGCTTCCTCTTCCGCCCGCTGGGCGCCTTCCTCGCCGGCCACCTGGGCGACAAGTACGGCCGCCGGCTCGTCCTCATGCTGACCCTGATCCTCATGGGCGTCGCGACGACCCTGGTGGGACTCCTCCCGACGTACGCGGCGATCGGGATCGCCGCGCCGATCCTGCTTCTGTTCCTTCGGATCCTGCAGGGCATCTCGGCGGGCGGCGAGTGGGGCGGGGCGGTTCTCATGGCCGTCGAGCACGCGCCCAGGTCCAAGCGCGGCCTGTTCGGGGCGTCGCCGCAGATCGGTGTTCCGCTCGGCCTCCTCCTGGCCTCCGGGATCATGGGCCTCATGGCCGTGCTCGCCCCGGGCGAGGCGTTCCTGGAGTGGGGCTGGCGGGTGCCGTTCCTCCTCTCGGTGGTGCTGATCCTCGTCGGCTACTACATCCGACGCCGCGTCGAGGAGAGCCCGGTCTTCACCGAGCTCGCCGAGCGCAAAGAGCAGACCCGCATGCCGATCGTGCAGCTCTTCCGCCGTCACGCGCTCCTCGTCATCATCGCGGCGCTCGTCTTCGCCGGCAACAACGCCGTCGGCTACATGACGACCGGCGGCTACATCCAGCGGTACGCCACAGACCCGGAGGGTGCCGTGGGTCTCTCGACCGCCGACGTGCTCGGCGCGGTCACCCTGTCGGCCGTATCGTGGCTCGTCTTCACCTGGATCGCGGGGTGGCTGTCGGACCGCATCGGGCGGCGGACCACCTACCTCGCCGGTTGGATCCTGCAGCTCGTAGGCGTCTTCCTCCTCTTCCCGCTCGTCAACACCGCGAACATCGTGCTCCTCACGGTCGGGCTCGTCGTCCTCACGATTGGCCTCGGCTTCACCTACGGGCCGCAGGCGGCGCTGTACTCCGAGCTCTTCCCCGCGTCGATCCGATTCTCAGGCGTCTCGATCTCCTACGCGATCGGCGCGATCCTCGGTGGCGCTTTCGCCCCGACGATCGCCCAGGCCATCGTGCAGTCCACGGGGTCGACCGCCGGGGTGACCTGGTATCTCGCGGGGATGACCGTCCTCGGACTCGTGGCGACGCTGCTCCTGCGCGACCGCAGCGGCATCCCGCTCGGACCCGACCACGAGGACGAGCAGGCGAAGAGCCCGATCTACGGGCTGTCGAAGGCCTGAGTCCCGCTCGAGAGAAGGGCTCGTCGGCGACGCCTCCGACGAGCCCTTCTCCCGTCGACGGACCGGCTCAGATCACGCCGAGCGCCAGCATCGCGTCGGCGACGCGGATGAAACCGGCGATGTTGGCCCCCGCGACGTAGTCGCCCGGCGTGCCGTAGCGGTCGGCGGTCTCGAGGCAGCGGTCGTGGATCGAGCTCATGATCACGGCCAGCCGTTCCTCCGTGTGCTCGAAGGTCCATGAGTCGCGCGAGGCGTTCTGCTGCATCTCGAGGGCGCTGGTGGCGACCCCTCCGGCGTTGACGGCCTTCCCCGGGGCGAAGCTCACGCCGGCTTCGCGCAGGGCTCGGATCGCCCCCGGGGTGGTGGGCATGTTGGCGCCCTCGGCGACGATCCGGCATCCGCTGCGGATGAGTGCGGTCGCGCCCGGCTCATCGAGCTCGTTCTGCGTCGCGCAGGGGAGGGCGATGTCGCTCGGCACATCCCAGATCGATCCGCCGGCGACGAACCGCGCGGATGTCCGCACGGTGGCGTACTCCTCGATGCGACCGCGCCGATCGTTCTTGATCTCCTTCACGAGCGAGAGGTCGACGCCGTCCTCGTCGACGATGTAGCCGCCGGAGTCGGAGCAGGCGATCACCCGCCCGCCGAGCTGGTGGATCTTCTCGATCGCGTAGATCGCGACGTTTCCCGAGCCCGAGACGATGACCCGCTTCCCCTCGAACGAGTCGCCGGCCGCGCGGAGCATCTCGTCGACGAAGAAGACCGTCCCGTATCCGGTGGCCTCGGTGCGCACCCTCGAACCGCCCCAGGTGAGTCCCTTGCCGGTAAAGGTGCCCGACTCGTAGCGATTCGTGATGCGCTTGTACTGGCCGAACATGTAGCCGATCTCACGACCGCCGACGCCGATGTCGCCGGCCGGAACGTCGGTGTACTCGCCGAGGTGGCGATAGAGCTCCAGCATGAACGACTGGCAGAACCTCATCACCTCCGCCTCGCTGCGGCCCTTCGGGTCGAAGTCGCTGCCGCCCTTGGCGCCACCAATCGGCAGGCCCGTCAGGGAGTTCTTGAAGATCTGCTCGAACCCGAGGAACTTCACGATCCCGAGGTACACCGATGGGTGGAAGCGCAGGCCCCCCTTGTAGGGGCCGAGCGCTGAGTTGAACTCGACGCGGAACCCACGGTTCAGCTGCACGCGTCCGGAGTCATCGGTCCAGGGAACCCGGAAGATGATCTGTCGCTCCGGCTCGCACAGACGGCGGATGATCTCCGCGTCGGCGTATTCGGGGTGCTGCTCGACGACGGGGCTCAGACTCTCGAGCACCTCGCGCACAGCCTGGTGGAACTCCGTCTCGCCGGGATTGCGGTTCATGACCTCGTCGAAGACGGGCGTCAGTTGCTCGTGCAGCAGGGGCATCATTTGACGTTACTGCCTGGGCGGGGGTGGCTGAGCACGGATGACGCCCGCACGTCAACCGCTAGGCCGGCGGACAAGGGTGACCACCACGGCCACGACGCGCCGACGGCACGCGCGCCTCCTCGTCGGTGTCGTACCTGCACCCGATCCTGGAGCAGGAAAACCTCACCGTCCTCACCGACGTTCACGTCCCTGAGCTCGAGTTCGACGGCGACCGTTGCGTCGGCGTCCAGTACGTCGGCAATGCCTTCGGGCGGCCTGACCGCATCGCCGCCACGCGAGGATAATCGTCTCGGCGGGGGCGATCAACACCCCGCAGCCGCTGCTGCTGTAGGCATCGGCCCGCGCGAGCACCTCGAAGCGCACGGCATCCCCGTCCGCGTGGACGCCCCCGGTGTCGGAGCGAACCTCCAGGACCACCCCGAGGGCATCGTCGAGTGAGGTCTCCTGCCTCACCCCGAACGTCACGCACGCCCGCTCCCGCGGCACGGTGCGGTTGCGCTCGCGCGACTATCGCGACAAGCCGATGGTCGACCCGCGCTACTTCACCGACCCCGAGGGGCACGACATGCGCGTCATCGCCGACCGGCTAGCATTCGAGGATGCCGGATGCGACCCCGATCACCGACGTCTCGATCGGCGGCGACAGCATCCGCCTCGGGCAGTTCCTGAAGTTCGCCGGCGTTCTCGACTCCGGCGGTGACGTCAAAGAGGCGATCATCGACGGATTCGTCACCGTCAACGGCGAGGTGGATCGTCGTCGCGGCCGCCAGCTCCAGCTCGGCGATGTCGTGGCCTTTGAGGGACGGCGGGTGCGCGTCTGCGCCTGACGCAGGTGAGCCCCCGGCATCCGTCCGGCGACCCGCACCCCCTCCGCCGCGACCCATAATTGCGGCATGTTCCCTCCGACCCGCGCGGCGGGTCTCGAAGCCCTGGCGGACTTCGTGCCCCGCGCCGGAGCCGCCTACGCACGACAGCGCAATGTCGACACCGGTCCTCCGCGCACCAACGTGTCGTCGCTGTCACCGTACATCCGGCACCGGCTCGTGACCGAGCGCGAGGTCGTGGCGGCGGTACTCGGGCAGCACAGCCTGCCGGCGGCCGAGAAGTTCGTGCAGGAGGTCATGTGGCGCACCTACTGGAAGGGGTGGCTCGAGCAGAACCCCGAGGTGTGGCGGCGGTACCGGCGTGACGTCGCCGAGCTCATCGACGCCGGCGGCGCCGACACCCCGGAGTACCGCGATGCGATAGCCGGGCGCACGGGGATCGACGCGATGGACGCCTGGGCCCGTGAGCTCGTCGAGACCGGGTATCTCCACAATCACGCGCGCATGTGGTTCGCGAGCATCTGGATCTTCACGCTGCGCCTGCCCTGGCAGCTCGGGGCCGACTTCTTCTACCGACACCTGCTCGACGGGGATGCCGCATCGAACACGCTGTCCTGGCGGTGGGTCGCCGGGCTCCAGACGAAGGGGAAGACCTATCTCGCCACCGCGTCGAACATCGTCCGGTACACCGACGGCCGCTTCCACCCGCGGGGCCTTGCGACCGAGGCGTCGGCTCGGACCGAAGAGCCGCTGCCCGCGCCGTCGCCGATTCCCGATGCCGAGCCCGGTCCCTCGGGCGTGCGACGAGGTCTTCTCCTCCACGAGGAAGACCTGGCCTTGGCGAGTCTTCGCCGCGAGCACCGCTGGCTCGACGACGGCCGCGTCGTCGCGGTGGCGGGAGGGGCTGACCCCGACAGTCGGTCGCCGAGGGGTGTCTCCGAGGAGGTTCGGCGGTTCACCGCCGGCGCCGTCTCCGATGGTCTTGAACGAGCTCGAGAGGCGGGCGACGCTCAGGCGCTCGACGCCGTATCGCCCGCGTCTGTCGTCGAGTGGGCGGCAACCCGCAATCTCGATACGGTCGTCGTCCCGTACGCCCCCGTCGGTCCGGTGGCCGATCGGATGACCGCGCTTCGCACGGCCCTCCACGACCGGGGCATCGCCCTCTCGACGACCCGCCGGGAGTGGGACAGCGTCGCCTGGCCGCACGCTCGCCGGGGATTCTTCCCCTTCCGCACGCAGATCCTGCGGCTGCTGTCGCAGCAGAGGATTCCGGGATCACCGTGAGGACATCTCGCGCGCTCCTCGGTGCGGTGACGGCTGCCGTGGCGATCGCGCTCCTGATCGGCAGTCCGGCCTCGGCGGCGATCTCGATCGATGGTGACGACGTGATCATCGACAGCTTGACGGCCGACTATACGCTCGGTCGCGGGGCGGGCGTGGTGAGCGCGCTCACGGCGGCCGAGACCTACGTCGTCCGTTTTGCCGAGCCTGTTCAGACCGGCGGCGTGGGGCGACAGGTCGTCGAGTCCGCGAACGGGACGCCGCGGCATCCGCGCCTCATCTCGATCACCGAACCCGACGGAGCCGAGTGGCCGAGCGAGGTCGAGAGCGCCGACGGTGTCTACACGATGACGGCTGTTGCGCCCGACGGACTGCGGGGCAGGCAGTCCTTCGTCTTCACCTACACCGTCGACGGCGTCGTGTCCGTCGGTGACGACCGCGGCCCGCAGGAGTTCGTCTGGGCGGTCAACGGCAGTGATGGCTCACCGACGATCGGAGAGGTGCGTGCGACGCTCCGAGTGCCGGCCGACCTCGTCCCGACGCTCACCGGCGCGTCGCGCTGCCTCATCGGCCCCGAGGGAGCGGCGGGTCCCTGCGACCTCGAGCTGACCCCGGGTCAGCTCGGGGCGGTGATGGTGGAGGCGTCGGCGCGCGATCTGTCCGCAGACGAGACGATGACGCTGGTGGTGGAGTTCGCACCCGGCACCTTCGCCGCGACCGAGGAAGACGGCGGAACCTGGCTCTGGTGGGTGGCCGCGTCCACGGGAGCGGGGGCACTGGCTGTCGCATACGCTGTGCTCCGCCGACGGAGGAACCACGTCGACGACCCGCACCATCGATCGGTCTCGCCGACGATGCCCTCGAAACCGGTCGGGCGCGACTCGTAACATAGGCGTGTGTCTGGTTCTGGCGATGGGGCTGCGGGCATCGATCGAGTCGAGGTGCACGACCCGACGGTGCCGCTCAATGACGGGCACTGGATGCCGCGGGTCGGCCTGGGCGTCTACAAGATGACCGACGACGAGGCCGCCGCCGCCGTCGAGGTCGCCCTGGCGGCCGGTTACCGCGGCATCGACACCGCCGCGATGTACGAGAACGAGGCGGGTGTGGCCGCCGGGCTCGCCGCCAGCGGCCTGCCGCGCAGCGAGGTGTTCCTCGCCACGAAGGTGCGCTTCGAGGACAACGGGTACGACTCCACTCTGCGAGCGTTCGACGAGAGTCTCGATCAGCTCGGGACCGACTACGTCGACCTCTACCTCATCCACTGGCCGGCTCCCCTGCGCGACCGGTACGTGGATGCGTGGCGCGCGCTGATCCGTCTGCGTGAGGAGGGGCGGGCCCGCTCGATCGGGGTGTGCAACTTCCACCCCGAGCACCTCGACCGCATCATCGCCGAGACGGGGGTCATCCCCGCGGTGCATCAGGTCGAGCTGCACCCCCGGTTCCCCCAGCATCGCGTCCGCGCCTACGACGCGAACCTCGGCATCATCACGCAGGCGTGGTCGCCCCTCGCGCGGGGGCGACTGCTCGACGAACCGGCGCTCGGGAGGATTGCGGGCAAGTACGGGGTGACCCCGGCCCAGGTCGTGCTGCGGTGGCACCTGGAGAACGACGTCACCGTCATCCCGAAGTCGGTTCATCCCGAGCGCATCCGTCAGAACCACGATCTGTTCGGTTTCTCCCTCACGGCCTCGGATCACCGCGTGATCGCCGACCTCGAAACCGGTGAGCGCACCGGCGTCGACCCGAACGACCGCAACTGATCGGGTCGACACCGTGCTGCCGGTCACACCACGCGTGACGTCAGTGCACCGGCATCCCGCCCGTCACGGCGATGGTCTCGCCGACGACGTAGCTGGACTCCTGCGAGGCGAGGAAGACGAACGCCGGAGCGAGTTCGACGGGCTGGCCCGCCCGACCCATCGGGGTCTGCGAGCCGAACTCCTCGATCTTCTCGTTGGGTACGAACGCCGGCTGCAGCGGCGTCCAGATGGGCCCGGGCGCCACGCCGTTCACCCGGATGCCGCGCTCGATCAGCTGCTGCGACAGGGCGCGCGTCCAGTTCGCGATTCCGGCCTTGGACACAGCGTACTCGGCGAGCGACGGCGAGGGCTGGAAGCCCTGGACGCTCGAGGTCGTGATGATCGACGCGCCCGGCTTCAGGTGCGGCGAGGCGGCCTTGGTGAGCCAGAACAGGGGGTAGATGTTGGCCTTGACGACGTGATCGAGCGTCTTGGTCTCGAAGTCGTCGATGCTGTCGACGGTCGGCATCGTCCCGGCGTTGATGACAAGGATGTCGAGTCCGCCGAGCCCCTCGACGGCCTTCTCGACGACCTCGACGTTGGTCTGCTCCTCCTGCAGATCACCCGGCAGCAGCACCGCGACCCGGCCCTCCTTCTCGATGAGGGCGGCCACCTCCTCGGCCTGCGCCTGCTCCTCGGCGAGGTAGCTGAGGGCGACGTCGGCGCCCTCGCGGGCGAAGGCGATCGCGACGGCGCGGCCGATGCCCGAGTCGGCGCCGGTGACGAGGGCCTTCCGGCCGGGCAGCCGCCCGAAGCCGACGTAGGTCGTCTCGCCGTGGTCGGGCGCGGGGTCCATCTTGTGGATGTCGCCGGGCGCGCTCTGCTGCTGCGGCGGGAAGGGCGGGCGCGGGAACTGGGTCGTGGGGTCCTGAGGGGTGTACATGTTCGCCATGCCCGCCACGCTAGGCCGGACGACGGATGCCGCGGCCCGGGGTTGCGCCGACGGCGAGAGCGCGATACGGCGCTACCCTTCGGCGCCGGTTGGCGCAACCCTGCGCCGAAGTGCGGCACGCTTCGTAGCCTGAACGCGTGACCCCGGCATCCCCCTCGCACAGCGACCTGCGCGATTACGCGCCCATCGGCGACGGACGCACGATCGCGCTCGTGGGCCTGCGGGGGCAGATCGACTGGCTGCCGCTGCCCAACCTCGACTCGCCGCCCGTGTTCGCGCGGATCCTCGACGACGCGACCGGCGGGTGCATCGAGCTCGAACCGGTCGGCGAATACACCGTCCGCCGTCGCTACATCGCCCGCACCAACGTGCTGCAGACGACCTTTACGACGCCGACGGGCCGCGCCCGCATCACCGACGCGCTGGTGACCGGCGTGGCGGGGCGTCTGCCGTGGGCCGAACTCGCTCGTCGCGTCGAGGGCGTGGAGGGCGAGGTCGAATTCCAGTGGGCGGTGCAGCCCGGGTCGCGACTGCAGACGGCGGCGCCGTGGATCGAACAGCACGAGGGTGCCGCGGTGCTCCGCGTCGGGGGGACCTCACTCGCCGTGGTCGGCAGCGCGCACGGTCCCGACGATCCCGACCCCGATGGGGTCAGCGGTCCGCTCCTGCGCGGAACGTTCACCACGGCGGGCGATTCGCGGCATCTTCTCGTCATCGTCGCCACCGGCGGCGAACCCCTCCACCTCCCGGTTCCCGAGAACGTCGACCGCAGCGTCGATCGCACCATCGACGGCTGGCGGGTGTGGTCGCGGGAGTTCTCCTACGAGGGCCCCTGGCAGGACGCCGTGCAGCGCAGCGCCCTGGCACTGAAGCTCCTCGTCTACTCGCCCACCGGTGCCATCGCCGCGGCGGCGACCACCTCGCTCCCCGAGAACCCGCGGGGCGGGAAGAACTGGGACTACCGCTTCGCCTGGGTGCGCGACCTCGCCTACACCGCCCACGCCCTGGTGCGCTTCGGCCTGCGGGAGGAGACGCACGCGGCGATCTCGTGGCTGCTGCGCACCATCCGCGAGAACGGACCCGACCTGCACGTGCTGTACTCCCTGCAGGGTGAGGTCACCGCAGGGGTGGAGGAGTTCGACGTCGACGGCTGGAAGGGCATCGGCCCCGTGGTCTCGGGCAACCCCGCCCGCGATCAGCTTCAGCTGGGGGTCTACGGGGACCTCTTCGCGATCTGCCGGACCTACGTCGATGCGGGCAACATCCTGGATGTCGCGACCGGGCGCATGCTCGCCGACATGGCCGATCGCACCTGCGACCTGTGGCGGAACCCCGACTCGGGGATGTGGGAGCTCCCGGAGATCCGGCACTACACCTCGTCGAAGATGGGGTGCTGGCAGGCGCTGAACGACGCCGCGTGGCTCGCCGAGCGCGGCTCGATACCCGGCAACGCCGATCGGTGGCGCGCCGAGCGCGAGCGCATCCGGCAGTGGGTGGCCGAGTTCGGCTGGTCGGACGACGCCGGCAGCTACGTGATGTACCCGGGGTCGACCGATCTTGACACCTCCGTGCTCCTGCACGCCGAGAGCGGCTTCGACCGGGGCGATCGGATGTCGGCGACGATCGACGCGCTCACCGCGGCGCTCGGCGCCGGCGACGGTCTGCTCTACCGGTACACCGGGATGGCGGCCGAGGAGCACACCTTCGTCGCGTCGGCCTTCTGGCGGGCGGGCGCCCTGGCGTGCGTCGGACGGCACGATGAGGCGCTGGCCGCGATGGATGCGCTGGTCGACGCGGCCAACGACGTGGGGATCTACGCCGAGATGATCTCCGCCGACGACGGCGCGTTCTGGGGCAACCTGCCCCAGGCGCTCAGCCACCTCGCGCTCGTGAGCGCCGCGCTGACCATCCGCCAGCTCGTGCCGGACGACGAGCTCGAGGGGCACTGACCGCGCGTTCGCGCTCAGGCGGCGCGGGAGCGCAGCATCCGGTCGGCGGTCCGCAGCGACAGCGCCATCTGCGCCAGGCACGGATTGGCCGCCAGGGCGCTGGGGTAGGTGGAGTTGTCGCACACCCAGAGATTCGGGATGTCATGGCTGCGGCCCTCGGCATCCACGACGCCGTCCGCGGGATTGTCGCTCATCCGGCAGGTGCCGAGCGTGTGCGCTGAGCGTGCGAGCACCCGGATGTCGCGGGCCCCGATCGCCTCGAGGATGCCAGTGAGCGTCCGCGTCGCGTGATCGTCGATGGCTTTCTCGTTGCGGCCCGGGGTGAAGGTGACCTCGGCGCGGGGCACGCCGAACTCGTCCTTCTCATCCGAGAGCACCAGTCGGTTCTGGTCGGCGGGCAGGCACTCGGCGTTGATGCCGATCCCGACGGAGTATCGCCAGACATCGAGGGCGTCCATGAGCTCCCGGCCCCACAGGTCGCCGCCGCGCACGAGCATCGTGGCGTGGGTGACCGGCATCACCGCGAGGCTCTGGATGAGGTAGCCGCCGGCGAAGTCGGCGTCGGCGGGGCGCACGAAGTCCTCGCTGATGAGCGCCGACGGGTAGCCGCGGTAGCCGCGGACCTGGGCGTCGACGCGACCCCATGCCTGCAGGGCGCCGTGCGCCAGGAAGTTGCGCCCGACCATGCCGCTGGAGTTGGCAAGCCCCGTGTGCAGGAGCAGGCGCGGGGTCTCGATCCCGCCTGCGGCGAGGACGAGGGCGGCGCAGCGCTGACGTACCTCGCGCCCGTCCCGGGTGTAGACGACGGCACGGACCCGCCCGGCCTCGTCGAGCTCGATGCCGTGCACGAGGCTGTCCGGACGGATCTCGGCCCCGGCGGCGACCGCCGCGGGGAGGTAGGTGTTCGCCGTCGTCGCCTTGGCGTCGCTGCGATCCCCCTGGTGGATGCTGCCGAGGTTGAGGTTCCTCGACCGACGGCCGTAGTGCGGCTGATCGTGGTCGCGGGTGAGGATGGCCGCGGGAGCGGTGGCGGTGCGGATCCCCGTCTTCTCCGCGCCGACGGCGACGAGATCGGCCGGGGCGTTCCGTTCGACGGCGGGCCAGTGGTACGTCCGCCCCGGGTCCCACGGGTACGGCGTCGGACCCGAGACGCCGACGGTGCGCTCGACCTCCTCGATGTAGGCGGTGAGCTCGTCGGGATCGATCGGCCAGTCCGCACCCACGCCGAACTCGGTGCGAAGGGCGAGGTCTCGCGCATCGGGCCGCGGACTGAACGCCCCCCAGTGCAGGGTCCCGCCCCCGACACCGCGGCCGCTGTTGTTCGGCCCGAACGCGGTGGGGGCCTCGCCGCCGCTGATCCGCTCCGCCATCCAGTTGACTCGCCGCCCCTCGACCTCGTCGGGGATCAGCTGCTCGGGGTCGAGGTTCGGACCCGCCTCGAGGGCGACGACGCGCAGGCCGTTGCCCGCCAGGCGGGCGAGGAGAGGGCCGCCCCCGGCGCCGGTGCCCACGACGACGACGTCGACGATCTCGTCGGTGGGGTAGGTGCGCATGTCGGTGAGGTTCATTCGTCTTCTTCCGCTGCAACGGTGCCGAGGGTGTCGGGCTCCCAGGCGGCGCGGCGGTCGGCGCGGAGCTCGGAGAAGCCGGGGTCTGGGGAGTCGATCGCGGTGATGAAGCCGTCGAATCCGAGCCGGGCGGAGGTCGCGGGATGCGACACCCACGCCTGTGCGAGGTCGGCGCGGACGTCCTCGAACCACCGCTGCGTCGTCTCGTCGTCCCACGGCGAGCCCGCGAAGCCCGCCCCGGCGATGATGTCGGCGATGAGGTGATCCTGGCTCGTGGTGTCGCCGGGCCAGGCGCCGGCGAGGGCATCGAGTCCGAGCCGGTAGGCCTCGGCGTCGTGGGGGAGGCCCGGTGGCCGCCAGCCGTCGCCCCGGCCGGCGGCGAGTTCGCGGTCGACGACCCGCGCGAGGTCGAACCGGTCATCGGGGCCGCGCGGCATGAGACGCGCCGCGACCGCCGCGAGGAGGACGAGCTGGGCGCGGGAGAGTGCCTGCGGTTCGGCGTCGGGGTCGTCGGCGAGATGGCGGCGGGCGAGGATGCCGCGGGTCTCGGCATCGGTCCGCTCGGAGGCGATGACACGGCCCCAGCTGTCGGGAACGCGGGTCGATCCCGTCGAGATGGCGGCCCACAGTCCTTCGATCGCCGCGGCGACCTCGGCGGGGCGCTCGAACAGGAGCAGATGGCCGGCGCCGGGCAACGACATGATCGTCGCGTTCGGCAGGGTGCGGGCGACGAGGCCTTGCTGAGCGTCGGCGCCGAGGTCGGCATCCTCCTCGCCCGCGACGACGACCGCGGGGACGGCGGCGATGTCGAGGCCGCCGCTGACGTCTTCGCGGCTGCCCGTGTGGAGCCAGCGACGCCAGGCGCGCGGCGACATCGCCTGCACCTGGGCGATCGCCGCCCCCTCATCGGACGGATCCAGCGATGCCCCGACGTTGTCGGCGACGAATCGGCGCGCGTGAGCCTCGGAGATCGGCCCGGCGGCCGCCCACGACAGCATCTCCTCGCGCTTGTCGTCGGACATCGGCTCCGGTGTGGCAGGAGAGGGCGCGAGCAGCACCAGGCCCGCCAGGCCGAACAGGGGCGCATCCCCACGGAGGACGCGGTCGGCGACGACGGCGGCGACCTTGCCTCCCATGCTGTGGCCGCACAGGAGCCACGGCCCCCCGGTCGCACTCTGCGCGATCGCCGCGATCACGGCATCGGCGAGGGCGGAGACGCCGTCGCCGTCGGCATCCGGAGCCCCGCCGTGGCCGGGAAGGTCGACACCGACGACCGCGAGGGCGGGGGAAAGATGTGCGGCGAGGGGTGCGACGGCCTCGGCCGAGAGCCCGAGCCCGGGCAGCACGTAGACCGTGCCCTCGACTTTCACGGGGTGATCATCCCGCCGTTGACGTTGAGCGTGGCACCGGAGACGTAGCTCGACTCCGATGAGGCGAGGAAGACGTACGCCGGGGCGAGCTCGGCCGGCTGGCCGGAGCGCTGGTAGGTGTTCTCGTCGTCGAAGGCCTTCATCTGCTCGTCCGACACGCCGTCCGAGACCTGCAGGGCCGTCCAGACCGGGCCGGGCGCGACGACGTTCACGCGGATGCCGCGCTCGGCGAGCTGGACGGCGAGGCCCTTGGACAGGTTGTTGATCGCCGCCTTCGTCGAGGCGTAGTCGAGCCGGTCGGGTGCGGGCTTGTACGCCTCGAGGGAGGCGGTGTTGATGATGCTCGAGCCCGCGGGAAGGTGGGCGAGGGCGGCCTTGGTCAGCCAGAAGGGTGCGAACACGTTGGTGCGGAAGGTGAGCTCGAACTGTTCGTCGCTGAGGTCCTCCACCCTCTCCACAGCGATCTGGCGTCCGGCGTTGTTGACGAGGATGTCGAGGCCGCCGAGCGCCTCGACCGCCTCGTCGATGACGGCGCGGCAGCGGGCGGCGTCGGAGATGTCGGCGACGATCGCGTGGCCTCGCGTCCCGGCATCCGCGATCTGGTCCAGGATGTGCGCGGCATCCTCGGCCTCGCCCGGGAGGTGCACGATCGCGACATCCGCGCCCTCACGCGCGAACGCGATGGCCACGGCGCCGCCGATGCCCGAATCGCCGCCGGTGATGAGCGCCTTCCGGCCGGCGAGGCGCCCGGTGCCGCGGTAGGTCTTCTCCCCGAGGTCGGGGACCGGCTGCATCCGTGCCTGCACACCCGGTTCGGGCTGGTGCTGCAGCGGCGGCTCGACGCGGGCATAGCGCGTCACGGGGTTGTCGAACGTGTACTGGTCCCGAGTGCTCATGCGGTCACGATAGGTGGCGGATCTGCCGGAAAGTCGGGGTTGCGTGAACGCCGCTTTTGGGTCACTGGAAGGAGCCCGGGCCGCCCCAGCCGCCGACCCACGCCTCGATCCGCGGTTCATCGCCCACCGCCGACACGCCGGAGGCGACGACGGATGCCACGCGGAACCCGGCCTCGGTGCCCCACCGGTGCGCGCGTCTTGTCGCGCGGCGGGAGCGCAGCACCCCGAGGGGGGATCCCGCCGGGTCGGTCAGGTGCACGGTGCCGACCTCGCCCGCAGCGAGCCGGTCGACGACGTCGACGATCCACGCGGGGTCGGTGATGACGACGGCGCGCTCGAGGTGCAGCACGACCCTCGCATCGGGCACGTCGCCCGAGATCACGCGGGGGTCTGCGAGCGGGGGATCGACGCCATCCCCGAGCACCACGCGCGCCTGGGGGAACGCGGCCAGCACCGAGTCGACGGTGAGGAAGAGCGCCGCCGCCGACGGGGAGGCGGACAGGTGGACCGCGATGTCGGGTGCGGTCGGCAGCAGGCCGCGCGGGGCTGACCCGCGCACCGGGATGTCGCGTGCGAGTCGCAGGGACTGCGCGTTGGCGCGCGCGGTGTCCGACCCGTCGCGGGCCGACCATTCCGGACCGTCGTGCCAGGCGACCGCGTCGGGCACATGGGCGAAGACCGCCCCGGCCTGCCAGGCGCGGTGGGCGAACTCCCAGTCCTCGCCGCCGTAGGCGGTGAACGACTCGTCGAAGCCGCCGACCTCGTCGTAGAGCCGCCGCGAGCACGCCAGGACGGCTCCGATGACGAAGCGGTACGACCGATCGTCCGCGTCGCGGAGGTTGCCGCTGTGCGCGTAGGCATCTCGCAGCCACGCGGGGTCGGTGAGCTCCCGGCCCGCGGTCGCCGCCGGCAGGGGCGCATCGGGCGGGAGTCCGGCGAAGTCGGCGTGGCGGCGCCGGCCGACGGTCACCGCCTCGGCGAGGAGGGCCGGCAACCGGGTGAGCGCCCGCAGGTACCCCGGCTCGGGCGCGGTGTCGGCGTCGAGGAAGCACAGCACGTCGCCCGTGCTCGCGCGCACCCCGAGGTTGCGGACGGCGGAGAGCCGGAACCCGCGGTCATCCTGCCTCACCAGACCCACCCCCGGCGGGGTCCGGACCTCGCTGGGGCTGCCGTCGTCGGCGACGATGACCTCGACGAGCTCGGTCGGGTAGTCCTGTGCCGCGAGGGCGTGGAGGGTGCGGGCGAGTTCAGCGGGCTGGTCGAAGTGGGCGACGATCACCGAGACCCGGGGGAGCGGGTCGGGAACGACGCCGTCCAGGGTGTCCCAGGCGTTTCCGACGACCCACGGCTCGCGAGCGGTCATCCGATCTCCTCCCACCACGACAGGTAGGCCTCGGCCACGTCGCGGATCGAGAACGGCACACGGTCCAGGCCGTGCCAGGTCGAGGCCGGCGTCGCGGCTGCGCGGCGGATCTCAGCCGCGAGATCGGCGGGCTCGACCGGGCTCAGCGTGCCGGGGCGCAGCCGCGCCATCTCGTCGACGTAGCGGTTGCGTTCGGTGACGGGGCGACGGCCCCACCCGATCCACGTCGCGAGCGATCCCGACGCCGACACGTGCCGGTGCGCCACCACCGGCACCGCGACGCTCCGCCCGCGCGCGGCGAGATCGTCGTCGTCGAGCCACCCCGTCACCTCGACGTCGAGGCCGAGCGCCTCGGCGCGACCGACGAAGGCCTCGAGGTCGGCGGCATGGCCGTCGGACGCCCGGCCGAGCACGGTCATCCGCGCGAGCCCGGCTGCGGCCGCCGCCCGGGCGACCTCGTCGTGTCCCTTCCCGGGGTAGAAGAAGCCGAGCACCCCGACCGCGCCGTCCGACGCGTGCGGCGTGACGTCCGCATCGATGTCGACGGGGAGCGGGATGCTGCGCACCGACCGCGGGGCGATGTCGGCCTCCTGCAGCAGGGCGAGCTCGTGGTCGCTGTTGACCGCGACCGCGCGCGCCGTGGCGGCGACGGCGGCATACGCGGCCCGGCGCCGGGGGAGGTTCCGCGGGCCGTCCGACGGTTGGGGCACGTCGTGCAGGGTGACCGTGACGGGGCGCCGCGCGGCGAGCGCGACGAAGCGCTCGGCGGCCGCCTCGGGGGTGTCGGCCCACAGCCGGTCGGTGAACTGCACGTGCACGGGGCTTCCCGCGAGAAGGTCGGGCTCATCGGCCGCGTCGACGGTGAGGATGCCGGTTCGCCGCGCGGCGACGGCCTCGGCGACCTGGCGCCCGTACGCGGCCACCCCGTGGTCGCCCGGGTGCACGACGAGGACCGGCGCGCCGCTCACGCGCACCCCCCTGCCCGCCCGCCCGGCTGCCCGCCTGTCCGCCCGGCTGCCCGCGAGAGTGCGACGGCGCGCCGAGAATGCGGCGAGACCCCGCACCCTCGGCGCCCAGATGCACTCTCGCGGTTCATCGGTGCTGCCAGCGCGAGAGGAGGGGAGCCAGGCGCGTGAGGGCGGCGTCAACGAAGGCGGGGTGGGCGGCGTACCAGCGGCGGTGGGCGTCGCGCACCTCCGCATCGTCGACCGCGCGACCCTCGACCAGCCAGTGCGCGCGCGGCTCCTCCGGCAGCGACCACGCCTCGATGACCTCGGGGGCCAGGGGACTTCGCACCGAGGCCAGGAGCGGGCGCTCCGGGTCGGTCACCTCGCCCGCCAGGCCGAGGGCGTCGATCACCCGGGCGCCGAGCGGCATCCAGATGGCGTTGCCCGGGTGATTGACCGTCCGGGCGTGGTCGGTGGTGGGGGCTGCGTAGAGGTCGGACACCGGCACGTCGATGTGCTGCTCGCGGGTACGGAGCTCGTCGAGCGAGTCGCGGGCGATGTCGCGGACGTCCTCGGGTCGAAGAGCGGACCGAGCGGGAACTCCGGCTGCCTCCGCAAGCGTGCGGACATCGTGGTACGCCACGATCGGGGGGTCCTCCTCCGCGCCCGGCACGCGGATCGCGGCCTGGAAGGGCTGCAGCCCCGAGAAGCGGACGGAGGGCACGGTCAGCACGGCGCCCGACGTCGCCGACGAGAGCTGAGCGGTGCCGAGCGGGAGGCCGCGGTAGTCGGCGCGGATGGGCTGGGTGACGACCACGGCCGCGCCGGCGACGAGGACCTGCAGCCGCCCCGCCTCCTCGGCGGTTATCTCGTGCACCGGCGGCACCCGGACGAATCGCCGATCCGGGGCATCCAGCACGATCCGCAGGGATTCCGCCTGGCAGTTGCCGACCACGACCCCGTAGCGGTCGGGCAGCGGGGTGAGGCCGAAGAACTCCCCGTAGTGCTCACGGCGCTGTACCACCGAAGCGTCTTCCAGCGCAACGGCGGCGAGCACATTCGGAGCACCGTTCATGATGTGAACGTATCTCGTCGATCACGTCGCGCTCCTCTCGCCCCCTTGCATTGCGACGTCTTCGTAAGTCTGGTATCGCGAAGCGTTCCACGGGCAGAGGGAGAGTAGACATAACCACCGACACCCCGCGCATCCGCGTCGCATCCGTGCCGTCTGCACATCCCTACGTCCAAGCCGTCATCGATCGGCGGCTGGTCGACCTGGCGCCCGATCCCCCCGTGCCCGGTGCCACGGACGGCCGCTGGTGGCCTCCCGTCGCGCTCACGCCGCCGTGGATCGATGACAACGCGGCCCGGCTCGACGTGCTGCACGTGCATTTCGGGTTGGAGTCGTCCGCCCCCGACGATCTCGCCGCCGCGCTCGCCGTCGCGCGCGAGCGCGGACTCGCGGTCGTGTACACGGTGCACGACCTCGACAATCCCCAGCTCACCGATCAGGCCCCCTACCTGGCGCTGCTGGACGTGATCATCCCCGCAGCCGACCGGCTGGTCACCCTCACCGCCGACGCGGCCTCCGAGGTCGAGCGCCGGTGGGGCCGCACCTGCGAGGTGCTGCCGCACCCCCTCCTCACGGCCGACTCGGGCGAGAGCGGTGTCTCCGCTCCGATCGACCCCACCCCGCGTCGCGTCGGTCTGCACCTCCGCGACCTCCGCCCCAACATCGACGCCGCCGCTGCCGTGGCGGTGGCGGTCGCGGCCGCGGAACTGCTGACGACCGCGGGAACCCCCGTCCTCTTCGACATCCTGTTGAATGAGCGGGTGCGCGACGCCGACCTCGCCGCGCGACTCCAGACGATCGCGGCGTCGCACCCGTCGGTGCAACTGCGGCGCACACCCCGGATGACGGATGCCGCGGTCGAGGCGTGGCTCGCCGGGCTCGACCTCTTCGTCCTGCCCTACCGGCACGGTACCCATTCGGGCTGGGTCGAACTCTGCTTCGATCTGGGTGTCCCCGTGGCCGGCACCCCGGTGGGTCACGTCGCGGCGCAGCATCCGTCGTCTTTCGCCACCCTCGATCTCGACGATCCGTCGACGCTCGTCGATGCCGTGCAGCGGGCCAGGGCCGCCCGACAGGCGGCCGACCGACCCCCGGTCCGACGGGAGCGGCGCCGCGCCCGGATGAGGGAACGAGATGAGGTGCGGGCCGCCCACGCGGCGCTGTATCGCGAGGCGATGGAGGACGCGCGCGCCCGGCGGGCAGGGGAACTCCTGCGGGTGGGGGAGGGACGCCGATGAGCGCGGTCGAACGGCTCCGGGTGCTCGTGGTCGCCCCCGAGCGGCACGCGCTCCGCCAGCCCCACGCGGGCGGGCTCGAGGCGGTGGTGTGGAATCGGGTGCGATGGCTCCGCCGGCAGGGCCACACGGTCTTCCTGTGCGCGGCGGACGGATCGGACTTCCTCGGACCGCGGCCCGAGCTGCGACTTCCCCGTCCGCGGTGGGGCCGGCCCCAGGACGCCTCCGACAGCACCAGTCCCGACGGCCACGACCGCCGGATGGCAGGGGCTTTCGAGCGGCTGCGCGATCTCCTGGACGCCCGGATGCTGCCGGTCGACGTCGTCGACAACCACAGCCTCCACGGCGATCCGATCCTGTGGAGCCGGGACCTCGGACTGCCGGTGGTGACGACGCTTCACACGCCGCCGCTTCCCGGAATGGTGCGCGCGGCGCGCATGCTCCCGGGGCGCGCGCCGCACCGGTTCCTCGCGGTGAGCCAGTTCACGGCGCGGGCGTGGTCGGATGCCGGGGTCGACTCGTTCGTCTTCCCCAACGGCGTCGATGCCGACCAGTGGCACCTGGGCGCGGGGGGACCGGGGTGGGTGTGGTTCGGGCGGATCGTTCCCGAGAAGGCTCCGCACCTCGCGATCCGCGCGGCGCAGCGGGCCGGGGCGCGCCTGCGCATCGCGGGCAGGATCGGCGACGCCGCGTACTTCGCGCGGGAGGTCGAGCCCCTGCTCGGCGGGCGGATCGAGTACCTCGGGCCGCTCGGCCTCCCCGCGCTGAGCGATGTGATCGGTGCGTCGGCCGTGGCGCTGGTGACCCCGGTGTGGGACGAGCCGTTCGGCCTCGTCGCCGCCGAGGCGCTCATGACCGGCACGCCCGTCGCGGCGTTCGACGCGGGCGGCATCGGCGAGGTGCTCGCGGGCATGCCCGCCACGACGGTGGTGCCAACAGGTGACGTCGGCGCGCTTGGTCGCGCCGCCGCGGGTCTCGCCGCGCTCTCGCGCTGGGGTCTTCCGCGCGGTCGGATCCGGGATGCCGCCGAGGCGCGCTACTCGCTCGAGCAGCGTCACCGCGAGATCGAACGGGTGCTGTCGGTCGCCGCGAACGGGGCTGCCCTTCCCGCGCTGGTGACGGCGGATGCCGTGGGCTCGGCGGTCGGGGCGTGATCGGCTGGTACGTCCACCATCACGGATGGGGGCACGCCACGCGCGTCCGCGCGATCCTTCCCCACCTCGACGACGAGGTCACCGTGTTCTCCTCGCTGCCCGCGCCACCGGGGCTGCCCTCCCACGCGCGGTGGGAGACGCTTCCCCTCGACGCGGACGACATCGTCGACCCCCGTGGCGCGCGGCACTCCCCGCGCCACTTCGGCGACGAGACCGCCCGCGGCGCACTCCACTGGGCGCCCATCGCGCACCCCGGGCACCGAGCCCGCCTCGCCCTCATCGCCGACTGGGCCGCGACCACCGCGGTGTCGGCGTTCGTCGTCGACGTGAGCGCGGAGGTCACGGCGTTCGTGCGGCTGCTGGGGGTGCCGGTGGTGGTGGTCGCCCAGCCGGGCCTCCGGACCGACCGGCCGCACCGCATGGCCTACGAGATGGCCGACCGCATTCTCGCTCCGTGGGCGGAGGGCACCATCCCGGCTGCGGGACTCGACCACTTCCGCGATCGCGTCCGCCGCGTCGGTGGCGTGTCGCGCTACGACGGGAGTGATGCGGGTGACGGGCGCGGCGCGGGCGATGCAGCGGGGCGGCGGGTGCTGTTCCTCGGAAGGACACTGCCGGAATCCGTGCGACACCGCACGGCGACGCTGCTCGGCGAGGCGGGGTGGACGGTCGAGACGGCCGGAACCGGGGACGGTGACCGCATCGACGACGTGTGGCCGATGATCACCCGGGCGCGGGTCGTCGTCAGCGCGGCCGGACAGAACAGCGTCGCCGATCTCGCCGCAGCCAACGCGCGCGCCGTCGTCGTCCCGCAGGAGCGGCCCTTCGACGAACAGGAGGAGACGGCCCGCGTGCTCGCCGCCGGGAGATGGGCGGAGGTCGCGCCCTCGTCGGCCGAGGCCGACGAGGTCGCGGCCCTCGTCGAGCGTGCAGCGATGCGGACGCCGGACTGGCGCGGCTGGCAGGTGCGGGGAGCCGCGGAGCGTGCGGCGGCCGTCATCGAGGAGGTGCGGGTGTGACGGGGCGCGTCGCGGTCATCACCGCGTGGTCGCGGAACCGCGAGGATCACCTGCGCCGTCAGCGTGCGTTCCTCGAAGGCGTTCGCGCCCCGGGCGCCGAGGTGGTCCGGGTCGAGGTGGGACTCGACGCCGAAGTGGCGCCGGTTTCGCCGGGCATCGTCGGCGCGCACGTTCCGCCGGGGCACCACGGAGTCCGGGTCGGGGCGGCGCGGAACGAGGGGGCGCGCATCGCCCTCGCCGAGGGTGCCGACGCGCTGGTGTTCCTCGACGTCGACTGTCTGCCCGGACCGACGCTGCTCACCCGGTACCTCGAGGCTCTCCGCCGTCATCCGTCCGAGATCGCCTGCGGGCCGGTCACGTATCTCGCGAGTGCGCAGCGTCCGAGGAGCGTCGGCGAGCTCGACGCGATGACGCGGCCGCACCCCGCGCGGCCGAATCCGGCCGCGGGCGACACCCGATCCGCGGCGAGCGACGAATACGACCTCTTCTGGTCGCTCTCCTTCGCCGTCACCATAGAGACGTGGCGCCGACTCGACGGGTTCGACGAGGCCTACGAGGGCTACGGGGCGGAGGACACCGATTTCGCGCGCCGCGCCCGCGCTGCGGGGGTGGGGCTGCAGTGGGTCGGCGGCGCGCACGCGTACCACCAGTGGCATCCGGCGGGCGCGCCGCCCTGGCGTCACCTGGACGACATCCTGCGGAACGGCGCGCGGTTCGCCCGCACGTGGGGGGAATGGCCGATGCGGGGCTGGATCGACGCCTTCGTCGCCGCCGGCGCGGTCGAGCCGCACGGCGACGGCTTCCGCCGGGTCGCCGCCTGACGACTCAGCGTCGGTCGCAGGTCACCAGATGGTGCCGCCGCCGATCGAGATGCCGCCCCACGTGAGCAGGACGAAGATCGCCGCGAACACCACGGGGGCGATGCCCTTGCCGCTGCGCGCGAGGCCCTTCAGCAGGGCGATGACGACGAGGACCGCGGCGACGAGCGAAAGGCCTCCGCCGAGGATCAGCCCGATGAAGAGGGGGATCGGCATGAGGACGAGGCCGGCGAGCCCCACCCAGAAGGCGGCCCAGGCGGTGGGATTGCGGGTGCGTGCGGCGGCGTTGGACATGCCTCGATACTGTCAGAGCGGGACCGCCGATGCGCCGGGGTCCGTGACTCGAGGGGGAACGATGAGCGAAGAGCGGTGGCTGCCGGAGGACTTCGAGCACCCGGGTTCGGTGCCGCTCGTAGACGGCGTGCACCTGCGCCCGATCCGCGCGAGCGACGTCGACATCGACATGGTCACGGTGATGGCCAATCGCGACATGCTGTGGCGGATGTACGGCGACGCGTGGGGGTGGCCGCCCGCGTCGATGACGCACGAGGAGGACGAGGAGGATCTCGCCCACCACGCCGCCGACATGGAGGCCCACGCGTCGTTCAACTACGCGGTGCTCACCGATGACGAGACGAGGCTGCTCGGGTGCGTCTACATCGACCCGCTCCCCGCGGGGCCCGACGGGGCTGCCGCGGAGGTGTCGTGGTGGATCGCCGAGGACGCGCCCGACGCCTGGCGCGAGGCGCTCGACGCCTTCGTTCCCCGATGGATCTCGGAGGCGTGGCCGTTCGCCCACGTGAGCACCCCGTTCCAGTTGCCGCGTCCGTAACTCCTGCATTTCGGGCGGGGCAGGGCCTCCCCACCCGCCAGGGCGGGCCCGCGCCGGCGGCTTCTGCAGGAGTTCGGGACAGCGGCCCGCCCCGTCGAGTGTCGGAGGGCCATCGCCGCTAGCGTGTCACCGACGACTCCTCCCCGGGGTCGCGGATGGGGGCGGCGTGGCACTTCAGGCAGGAACGACGCCGGAAGGCGTGTACACCGTCGGCGACTACCTGCTCGATCGGCTCGCGGGCGCCGGTGTGCGGCACCTCTTCGGTGTCCCCGGCGATTTCACCCTCGCCTTCCTCGACCATGTCCAGTCCCACCCCGACATCGAGTGGGTCGGTTGCGCGAACGAACTGGGCGCCGGCTACGCCGCGGCCTCGGCGCCCGACCGGAGACGATGAGAGGGCGCCGAGTCAGGGGGTCGGCGTCTGCACCACCGACAGACGCCGCAGAGCAGCGATCGCGTCCCGGGTGACCTGCGCGGGGTCGCCCTCGACCGATACCGCGGCGCCGAGCTCATCGGCCTCGAGCGGCTCCAGCGTCTGCAGCTGCGACTCCAGGAGCGCGGGGGGCATGAAATGCCCCGCCCGGTGACGGAGGCGCTCCGCCACCCGGCCGCGCGTGCCCGTGAGATGGATGAAGGCGATGTCGGGGCGCTCGGCGCGCAGCGCGTCGCGGTACACGCGCTTCAGCGCCGAGCAGGCGATGACCGTGGCCGGATGGGCGGGGTCGGCCAGGCGTGCGGCGACGCGCGCGAGCCACGGCCACCGGTCGTCGTCGGTGAGGGGCTCACCCCGCGCCATCTTTTCGCGCGCCTCGTCCGAGTGCAGGTCGTCGGCGTCGACGAAGGGGACGTCGAGCGCTGCGGCGAGGGCGATTCCGACGGTCGTCTTCCCGGCGCCCGAAACGCCCATGACGACGATCGGGGAGTGAAGGGCGTAGGCACTCGACGACAGATCCATAGACTCGCCACCCTAGCGCGGCGGACCGCCTCACCGACTGAGGGTCGCGAATCGGCGGATCGACAGCGGCACGAACACGACGAGCATCACGACGGCGAACACGAGGACGTAGACGACGGGATGCTGCAGGGGCCACGCGTCGGCGACCGGCGCGTCGGCCGGCACGTTGCCGAAGAGCACTCGGGCGGCCTGCACGAGAGCCGACACGGGATTCCACTCGGCGAACACCCGCAGCGGGCCGGGGAGGTTCTCGCTGGGAACGAAGGCGTTGGAGATGAACGTGAGGGGGAAGAGGATCAGGAACGACGCGTTGTTGATCACCTCGGGGCTGCGCACCACGAGCCCGAGGAACGCCATCACCCATGAGAAGGCGTAGGAGAAGAGCATGAGCAGCCCAACGCCGGCGAAGAAGCTCGGCACCGACGACTCCACGCGCCAGCCCACGATGAAGCCGGTCGCCATCATCACCACGAGCGAGAGCACGTTGATGACGAGGTCGCCCACGGTGCGGCCGACCAGCACCGCCGACCCGTTCATCGGCAGCGTGCGGAACCGGTCGATGATGCCGTCCTTCAGGTCCTGCGCCATGGCCGATCCCGAGTAGGTGGAACCGAAGACGATCGTCTGCGCGAAGATCCCCGCCATCAGGAACGAGGTGTAGTTCTCGCCCGGCACCGCGATCGACGAACCGAAGACGAAAGTGAACAGCAGCACGAACATGATCGGCTGGATGAGGGTGAACACCAGGATGTCGGGGACGCGGACGATCTTCTTGATGTTCCGCCAGGTCGCGACGTAGCCGTCGGAGACGAAACGGCTGAGGGCGGTGCCGGGCTCGGGCTCCAGGGTGGTCGAGAGCGCGGCCGTGGAGCCGCTGCTCGCGCGCGCGGTGGCGCTCATGCCGCGGCCTCCTCATCGGTCGCGCTCTCGGCGGCATGGCCGGTGAGCTGCAGGAACACATCGTCGAGGGTCGGCCGGCGCATGCCGGCGTCGTGGAGTTCGATGCCGGCGGCGGCCACGTCGGCCATCACGCCGCTCAGCGCGGCCGAGCCGTCGGCCACCGGAGCGACGAGCGTGCGCTCGCCGTCGGCGACGACCGCTCCGGTGCCGCGGCGCCGCAGGATGTCGGTGACCGCGTCGGCGTCGCCCCCATCGACGAGGGTCACCGCGACGCGCTGCCCGCCGACCGATGCCTTCAGCTCATCCGCGGTGCCCTCGGCGATCACCTTGCCGGTGTCGATGATCGAGATCGAATCGGCCAGCCGATCAGCCTCCTCGAGGTACTGCGTCGTGAGGAGGAGCGTCGTCCCGCCCGCGACGAGCGACTCGATGACGTCCCACAGGGCCAGTCGACTGCGCGGATCGAGACCGGTCGTGGGTTCGTCGAGGAAGAGCACCGGCGGGTTGATGACCAGCGCGCCCGCGAGGTCGATGCGTCGGCGCATCCCGCCGGAGAAGCCCTTCACCGGGCGATTCTGGGCGTCGACGAGGTCGAACAGCTCAATCAGTTCGCGAGCCCGCTGCGTCGCCCGGCGCCTGCCGAGGTGGTAGAGCAGGCCCACCATCAGCAGATTCTCGAAGCCCGTGAGGTTCTTATCGACCGCGGCGTACTGGCCGCTCGCGCCGCTCATCCGCCGGATCGCCTGAGGGTCGGCCAGAACGTCGACGCCGTTGATGCTCGCCTGACCGGAATCAGGGCGGATGAGGGTCGTCAGCACCTTGACGGTGGTGGTCTTGCCCGCGCCGTTGGGGCCGAGGAGGGCGGTGACCGTTCCCTCCGGCACCTGCAGCGTGAGGCCGTCCAGCGCGCGGACCTCGGGCGCGCCCTTGGGCTTATAGGTCTTGACGAGGTCTCGGGCCTCGATGAATGCCATGGGCGGATGGTACTCCTCCCGTGTGACATCTCGAGGGCCTGAAACATGACGCCGTGCGACGTCGTATGACGCTCCCTTGCGAAGCGTGACGACACACTTTGCGACCCGCCGCGGGCGGCCCGTTTACTGACTCCCCACAGGCCACGTCCGCAGCATCCAGGAGACCGATCATGTCCGCAGAGAACCCCACCCCGTCCGGCGAGAGCGACCTTCGCACCGCCCTCACCGCGCAGAAGAAGAAGCGCCGCACCGTCGCCATCGCGGTCGGAGCCGTCGCCGTCGTCGGCCTCGTCGCCGGCACCGTCGCGATCGTCGCGAACCTCGGGAGCACCGAGCCCGCCGCGAACGCCGCCGAAGCCTCGGCCGCGCCCGCCGACCTGAGCGTCACCATCGCCACCGCCGAAGACAGCGTGTTCCAGGACACGATCGCCGAGGTCGCCGCCGAGAAAGGTCTCGAGGTCGAGTGGCTGAACGTGGACGACTGGGTGCTTCCCAACACCGAGCTCGTCGCCGGGACCGTGGACGCCAACGCGTTCCAGCACATCCTGTACCTCAGCGCCTTCAACACTGAGAACGACGCCGACATCACGCCGGTCTTCTCCACCGTGATCACGCAGTGGGGCCTCTTCTCGGCCACCCTCGACGACGTCGACGCCCTCGCCGACGGGGCGCGGATCGGCATTCCGGATGATCCGTCCAACGGCGGCCGTGCCCTGAACATCCTCGAGTCGGCCGGGCTCATCGAGCTCTCCGACGACGCCGGTGACTTCCCGACCGTGGACGACATCGAGTCGAACGAGCGGAACCTGCAGTTCGTGCCGCTCCCCGCCCGTGACATCCCGCTCCAGTTCGAAGACCCGAGTCTCGCCGCCGTGATCGTCGGCACCTCGTACTTCGACCCGTCGCAGGGGATCGGAGCGGACGACGCGCTCTTCCTCGACGACTCGCTCGACGAGAAGAACCTGCCCTACGTCAACGTCGTCGCCACCCGTGCCGACGACGTCGACAACCCGGCGTGGGACATCCTGCAGGAGGCGTACGCCGACCCGCGCGTGGCCGAGGCCCTGGAAGAGGAGTACTTCGGCAACACCGTCCTCGTCGACGTCGACATCGACGACCTCCGCGCCAAGCTCGCCGACCTGGAAGCCGCGGCCGCGCAGGGCTGAGCCCGGCGGTGCGCAGAGAGGACAGCGACATGACGACCGCCATCTCCTTTGAGGATGTGTCGAAGACCTTCACGGTCAGGGGACGCCGCATCGACGCCCTCCGCTCGGTCGACCTGACCGTCGACAGCGGCGAGATCTTCGGGATCGTCGGGTACTCCGGAGCCGGCAAGTCGACCCTCCTGCGCACCGTCAACGCCCTGGAGCGTCCCACCTCCGGACGCGTGGTCGTCGACGGTGTGGAGATCTCCTCCCTCACGGGCCGCGAGCTCTACGCCGCTCGCCAGAACATCGGGATGATCTTCCAGCAGTTCAACCTGCTGCGCTCGCGCACGGTGTTCAAGAACATCGCGTACCCGCTGAAGCTCGCGGGGTACACGGCCGAGCAGATCGTCGACAGGGTCGAGGAGCTTCTCGAATTCGTCGGCCTCTCCGACAAGGCGCTCGCCTACCCGTCGCAGCTCTCCGGTGGGCAGAAGCAGCGGGTGGGCATTGCCCGGGCGCTGGCGACGCGTCCCGACATCCTCATCTCCGACGAGTCGACCAGTGCCCTCGACCCCCAGACGACGGGCGAGGTGCTCGAGCTTCTCACTCGGATCAACCGGGAACGGGGCGTGACCATCGTGCTCGTCACCCACGAGGTCGACGTGGTGCGCGAGATCGCCCATCGCGTCGCGGTCATGGACAGCGGCCGGGTCGTCGAGACGGGAAGCGTCTACGACGTCTTCTCGAACCCCCGGAATCCGACCTCGCGACGATTCGTGTCGTCGGTGCTCCGCCACGTCCCTTCCGCCGAGACGCTCGACCGGCTGCGTGCGCGCCACCCGGGTCGGCTGGTGCAGGTGCGGATCGCCGACGACGACGGTGCGGGGACGGTGCTCTCCCGGGTCGCGCGTGACCATGGCGTCGACGCGAACGTGATCTACGGCGGTGTGGACGAACTGCAGGGCCGCACCTTCGGCACGCTGACGGTCGAGCTCGTGGGCCTCCCGTCCGATGTCGACGACGCCATCGACGGCCTCCGCGCCGTGACCACCGTGTCGGAGCTGACCGGCACCCGAGTCCTGGAGGCCGCGCATGCGTGAATTCGACCTCGAGGCGTTCCTCCCCCGCTTCTTCCAGGCGCTCGCCGAGACCGGGCTGATGGTCTCCGTCGCGTTCCTCGGCGCCGCGGTCATCGGGATCCTGCTCGGCCTCCTGCTCTACGCCTCGCGGCCGGGGAATCTGCTGGAGAACCGGGTGATCTTCGGGGTGTTGAACGTCGTGATCAACGTCATCCGGCCGATCCCGTTCCTCATCGTCGCGATCGCGCTGATCCCCCTCACCCGGCTGGTCTTCGGCACCGGTATCGGACCGCTGCCCGCCACGCTGCCGCTCGTGCTGGTCGCGAGCGTCGCGATCGCCCGCGTCGCCGAGTCGAACCTCGTCGCCGTCGATCCGGGAGCGATCGAGGCGGGAGCGGCGATGGGGGCGAGCCCCGCGCGCGTGCTCTTCACGATCGTGGTCCCCGAGGCGCTCGGGCCGCTGACGCTCGGACTCACCTACATCCTCGTCGCGCTCGTCGACGCCACGGCCGTCGCGGGCGTCGTCGGGGGCGGGGGGCTCGGCGACCTGGCGCTGAAGTTCGGCTACGCGCGGTTCGACTGGATCACGGTGCTGATCGTCGTCGTCACCCTCATCGTGCTGGTGCAGCTCGCGCAGCTGATCGGCAACGCCGTTGCGAAGCGGGTGCTGCATTGAGCGCCGTGGACGCCGGTGCGACTCCGAGCGCCCGAGCACAGGAGGAGAAGAAGCCGCGGGATGACCGCTTCGCGGCCTTCCTCGAGCGGGTCGCCGCGGGCGCGGTCGACCGGGAGCGCGACCGCCGGCTGCTCTTCGACGAGGTCGCCGAGCTCCGCGCCCTCGGGTTCGGCGCGCTCCGGGTGCCGGCGGCGCACGGGGGAGAAGACCTCGCTTTCCCGGAGGTCATCGAGCGCGTCATCCGCCTGTCCGCGGCCGACGCGAGCCTCGGGCACCTGTGGCGCGGCCACATCGCCTTCGTCGAGGACCTCCGCGCGCAGGGCGGGAGAGCGGATGACCGGTGGTGGCGTCGCATCCTCGCCGGCGACCTGATCGGCAACGCCCAGTCCGAGCGGCAGAGCACCGCGCGCCTCGACACCCGCATCGACCGGGTCGGGGGCACGCTGCTGCTCGCCGGCACGAAGTACTACACCACCGGCAGCATCTACGCCGACTGGATCCACCTCGCCGCGCTCGACGGCGACGAGCGCGTCGCGGTCACCGTGGCAGCGTCGCACCCGGGCGTCCGTCCTGTCGACGACTGGGATGGCTTCGGCCAGCTCCTCACCGGCAGCGGCACCACGACCTTCGATCGGGTGCCGGTCGATCCGCGCGATGTCATCGCGTCGGTCGACGACGCGCGGCGATGGGCGGCGCTCGGGAGCGTCTTCCAGCTCACCCTCCTGGCCGTCGTCGCCGGCATCGCCCAGCGCGCGCTCGACGACACCGTCGCGTTCGTGCGGCCGAGGCGACGGACCTTCGGCTTCGCGGGCGAGACACTCCCCGCCGACGACCCCCTCGTCCAGCTCGTCGTCGGCGAGGTGAGTGCCGCAGCCGCAGCGGCGCGGCGCCTCGTGCTGTCGGTCGCCGCCGAGCTCGGCGACGCGCTCGATGACCACGTCGGCGCCGATGCCGATCGGTTCCGCGCGCTGCAGCTGGAGGTCTACCGGCTGCAGGAGGTCGTTCCCCGGCTGATCCTGGATGCCGCGACACGGCTCTTCGAGGTCGGCGGGGCCTCGGCGGTGAGCGCGAACGCCGCGCTCGACCGCCACTGGCGGAACGTGCGGACGATCGCCTCGCACAACCCGACCGTCCAGCGCACCCGCGCGATCGGTCAGTGGGAGCTGCGCGGGACGCTCCCCGAGTGGAAGGCCCCCGGGCGATGACGCCGCCGTCACGTGTGGTCGAGGATGCTGCGCCGCCGCGGGCGAGCACTGCCGACCTCGTCGAGCGCTACCGGGCGGTGTTCGACGAGATCGGTGCTGGGGCCGTGGCGCGCGAGCGCGAACGGCGTCTGCCGTTCGCGGAGGTGGAGCTGCTGCGCGCATCCGGCTTCACCCGGGTCACCCTGCCCCATCATCTCGGCGGGGACGGAGCCGACCACGCCGCGCTGTTCGAGCTGCTCGCCGAGCTCGCCCGCCGCGACCCGAACCTCTCCCAGCTTCTCCGCTCGCACTTCTCGTTCATCGATCGCACGCTCCACGGTGCGGATCCCGCGACCGCTCGCGCACGCCTCGCGCGTGTGGCGAACGGCGCGATCCACGGCAACGCGACCTTCGAGCGCGGACCGGCGGGCGTCGGCTCGTACGTCACGACGCTGTCCCGCGACGAGCGCGGCCTGCGCCTGGACGGGCGCAAGTTCTACAGCACCGGGACCCTCTTCGCCGACGTGGTGGGCGTTCTCGCCACCCCCGATCCCTCGACCGGACTCGGCGCCGATCCGGTCAGCGTGCTCGTCGCGACGGACGCTGCCGGCCTCACCCGGGTGGACGACTGGGACGGCTTCGGACAGCGGATGACCGGCAGCGGCACGACGATCTTCGACGGCGTCCGGGTGGAAATCGACGACGTCCTCGCGCGCCCCGCGGCGCCCGGTCACGCCGGCGCGTTCGTCCAGCTGGTGCTGCTCGCCGCGCTCACCGGCATCGGACGCGCCGTCGTCGACGACGCCGCGCGGTACGTCAGGGAACGCACCCGCTCCTTCTCCCACGCGAGCGCCGACCTGCCGCGTCACGACCCTCTCGTGCAGGAGGTCGTCGGCGATCTGTCCGCCGCCTCCTTCGCCGCGGACGCTGCGCTCGGCCGCGCGGTCGCGGCGCTGCAGCGGGCGGCCGAGGCGCAGCATCCGGATTCCACCGCCGATCTCGCGACCGCGCAGGCCCAGCTCGTCATCATCCCGACCGTGCTGCGGGCAGCGACCGAACTGTTCGAGGTCGGCGGAGCGACCGCCCTGGGCGAGTCGCTCGCGCTCGACCGGCACTGGCGGAACGCCCGCGCCCTGTCTTCCCACAACCCCGCGCGCTACAAGGCCCGCATCGTCGGCGACCACGTCGTCAACGGCACCCCGATCGTCGCCTGGTGGACCAGCGGCGAAGCCTGACCCGGAAGAATCCCCTCATGACCTCTCCGTCCCGCGAGAAGAAGCCGCTCATCCTGAACCTGTTCGAGATGAACACCGTCAGCCACATCACCCACGGGCTGTGGGCGCTCCCCGACAACAACCGTCACCGTCACGGTGAGATCGGCTACTGGACCGAGCTCGCCCAGATCCTCGAGGAGGGCGGCTTCGACGGGGTGTTCCTCGCCGACGTCGTCGGCGCATACGACACCTTCCGCGGCAGTCCCGACACCGCCGTGAAGGAGGGGCTGCAGATCCCGTCGCACGACCCGCTGCTCGTGATCCCGCTCATGGCGGCCGTCACCCGGCACCTGGGCTTCGGGGTGACGTTCTCCACCAGCTACGAGCCGCCGTTCTCGTTCGCGCGCCGCATGTCGACGCTCGACCACCTCACGGGCGGCCGAGTGGGGTGGAACATCGTCACCTCCTACCTCCCCAACGCCGCCCGCAACTTCGGCCTGGCCGAGGAGATCCCGCACGACGAGCGCTACGAGATCGCCGACGAGTTCCTCGAGGTCGTCTACAAGCTGTGGGAAGGGTCGTGGGATGACGACGCCGTCGTCGCCGACCGGGAGAACGGCGTGTTCGCCAGGCCCGAGATGGTGCGCTACGTCGATCACGTCGGCGAGCACTTCCGGGTGGCGGGACCGCACCTGGTCGAACCGTCTCCGCAGCGGACGCCGGTCCTGTATCAGGCGACCCAGTCTCCCGCGGGGATCGCGTTCGCGGGGCGGCACGCCGAACTCGTCTTCACCGGCGGCCGCACCGCCGAGGACTTCCGCCGCCACGCCGCCGACATGCGGGCGGCAGCCGAGGCGAGCGGTCGGTCGGTCGACGACGTGAAGTTCATCGTGCAGGCGGGAGTGGTGGTCGGGCGCACCGAGGAGGAGGCGGCCGACAAATGGCGCCGCTATCGGCAGCGTCAGAGCCTCGAAGGGATCCTCGCGCACGCGAGCCTGCCCCTGGATCTTCCTCGCCTGCCGCGGGAGCAGACGATTGCTGCGGCACTCGCCGAGGCGGGGCTGGCGCCCGGGGCGATGGGGCCGATCGACGGGTCGTCGACCGTCGGCGCGGTGCTCGATCGCTTCGCCGCACAGCGGGAGGGACGCTTCTTCGTCGCCGGCACCCCCGCCGTGGTGGCCGACGAGATCGAGCGCTGGCTCGACGAGGACGGCGTGGACGGCATCAACCTGCGTCAGTACCACTCCTTCGACACCGCGCGAGATTTCGTCGAGCTGGTGGTGCCGGAGCTTCGGCGCCGTGGGCGCATCCGGGAGCGGCCGGCCGAGCCGCAGACGCTCCGGGAGCGACTGTTCGGGAAGGGGCCGCGGCTCGCGGCCCCGCATCCAGCGGTCGCCTACCGCGGAGCCGCCGGGGTGCGGTCGAGCCGCGAGCCGCTGCGGTTCTCGGTGTAGCCCGCGCTGCGGTTCTCGGTGTCGCCCGCACACCGGTTCTCGGTGTCGCCCGCACGCCGGTTCTCGGTGTCGCCCGCACACGGGAGGAGATCGACACACCGGAGGGTCGCCGCGGACTGCGCGTCCTCCCGTGCGCCGATCTCCTCCCGTGTGCCGCTCACGAACCCTAGAATCGCCGGGTGACCCTCGAAACCCCCGCCCGGGGCGGCCTCTCCGAAGGCACGCCCGGCAGCGACGCCGCGCGGATGCACGCCATCACCCCGCAGACCACCGCCGCCGTCGACCAGGTGCTCGAGTACGCCCGTCGCCGGGCGCTGTACCCCGACGTGCCGCTCGACCGCGCGATGCGTCTTGCCGATCTCCGCCGGCTCGCCGGCGACTCGATCCGCCCCGACGGCATGGGGTCCGAGCGCGCGCTCGCCCTTTTCGAGCACGTGCTCGCTCCGGCGTGCCTCTCCATCGATCACCCCGGCTATCTCTCGTTCATCCCGTCGGCGCCGTCGAAGGCCGCCCTCGCGTTCGACGTCGTCGTGTCGGCATCCGCGATCTACGGGGGCTCGTGGATGGAGGGGTCCGGCGCCGTCTTCGCTGAGAACGAAGTGCTGCGCTGGCTCGCCGGCGAGTTCGGCCTTCCCGCGTCAGCGGGCGGGGTCTTCGTGCAGGGCGGAACGATCGGAAACCTCTCCGCTCTCGTCACGGCTCGCGACCACGCGCGCCGCCGGGTCGCCGACGCCGAGCGCCCGGCACCGGCCCGCTGGGCCGTCGTCTGCAGCGCCGAAGCGCATTCGTCGATCGCCTCGGCCGCGGCGGTCATGGATGTCGATGTGCTCACCGCGGAGGTGGGAGATGACGGCAGGCTGCGCGGCGACGCGGTGCGCGCGGTGCTCGACGCACACGGTGACCGGGTCTTCGCCGTGGTCGCGACGGCCGGTACGACGAACTTCGGCATCGTTGACGACATCGCCTCGATCGCCGAGGCGGCGCACGAAGCCGGCGTGTGGTTCCACGTCGACGGCGCCTACGGACTCGCGGCGATGCTCTCCCCCGAGTCGCGAGCGCTCTTCACCGGAGTCGAGCGGGCCGATTCGGTCATCGTCGACCCGCACAAGTGGCTGTTCGCCCCTTTCGACGCGTGCGCGCTGATCTACCGCGACCCGGTGCCGGCCATCCACTCCCACACTCAGAAGGCCGAGTACCTCGACACCCTCACCGATTCCCTCGACTGGAACCCGTCCGACCTCGCCATCCAGCTGACCCGCCGTGCGCGGGGTCTGCCGCTGTGGTTCTCGCTGGCAGTCCACGGCACCGAGCAGTACCGGGTGACCATCGCCGATGCGGTCTCCCGCGCGAAGCGCCTCGCCGACGAGATCCGCCGACGTCCAGGTCTCTCCCTCGTGCGCGAGCCCGACCTGTCGGTGGTGGTGTTCCGCCGAGAGGGATGGTCGCTCGCCGAGTACGAGGCGTGGTCCGACCGGCTGCTCGATGAGCAGCGCGCGTTCGTCGTGCCCAGCTCGCACCGCGGTGAACCGGTGCTGCGCATCGCGCTCATCTCGCCGCTCACGACCGACGAGCTGCTCGGCGAGATCCTCGACTCGCTGGCCTGACCGCGACGCGCGCGAGCCCCGAAACCGACCTTCCCCGCCGACACCGGCCGCGGCGCGACGCGTCTCGACGGCGCAGGTGGGTCTCGGCGCGGCGCCCGTCAGTTGCCCGACGCCCGCGGGCCGGGTCTGGTGAGGGTCGCCAGCAGCTCGCCGATCAGATGGTCGCTTTCGATCGGATGCCGCAGCGGCAGGTCTTCCACGCACTCGTAGCGATTGCGCCGCCCCGACTTCTCGCGCCGCAGGTAGCCGGCATCGACGAGATCGCTGAGGATCCCCTGCGCCGTCCGCTCGGTGATGCCGACGGCGTCGGCGATGTCGCGCACCCGCGCGCCGGGATCGCGGGCGACGTAGATCAGCACGTGAGCGTGATTGGTCATGAAAGTCCATCCGCTCATGACCTGATCCTACCGGCGGGCCTCCGCACGGCGGCGGTTTAATACGCGTTCTTTGACACCGGTAATCAAATACAGGTATTGTGCGACGCATGACTTGGCCGACCCTCCGCTCCCTCGCGCCGACTCTGGTGCTGGTCATCACCCTCCTCGCCGGGCTCGGCGTCACCGTGGCCCGTGGCGACGTCGTCGGGGCCGTGCTCACCGTGCTGGTCGTCGGCCTGACGGGGGTGGTGCAGTCCTTCAGCAGACGTCACCTGCGCGGCGACCCGCGCGCCGGCCGGTTCCTCGCCCTGTCCACGGCGTTCGCCGGGGCGAGCGTCGTGACCGTCACCGCATCGACGCTGGTCGTCCTCGCCGCGGGATGGAGCGCGGCGAGCATCCTCATGGCCCTCCTCCTCGCCACCGGCGGCGCGCCACAGACCGCCGTGGCTGTCCGCCGGGCCGGGGTCGCCTTCGCCGTCGGCGACCTGGCGCTCTGGGCCGCCGTCGCCCTCGTCGCGGCGTCCCTCGGTACAACCGGGTTCGCCGATCTCGCCGACCTCGGCCCCACCGCCGGCACCGCCGTGGGTGCACTGATCGGGCTCGCCGCCGTGGCCCGTGCCGCGGCGATGCCCTTCCACGGCTGGCTTCCCGCGACGGTCTCGAGCACGACGCCGGTCTCCGCCCTCCTCCACGCCGGCTTCGTCAACGCCGGGGCGGTGCTGCTCCTGCGCGCCGACGCCATCCCCTCGCTCGGGGCACCGCTCGTCGTCGGTGTGGCCGGGGCCCTCACCGTCGTCCTCGCCGGCGCGGCGATGCTCACGCGCGCCGACGTCAAGGGCCGCCTGGTGCAGTCCACCGCCGCGCAGATGGGCTTCATGCTCCTCGCCTGCAGCCTGGGGGCCTTCGCCGTCGCCCTGGTGCACGTGGTCGGACACGCGCTGTTCAAGGCGAGCCTCTTCCTCGGGGCCGGGTCGGCCGTGGAACGGGCGGCGTCCGGGCGCGCCGCCCCGCGCGCGAACCGTGACCCTCGGATGCCGCTGCTCGCCGCCCTCGCGGTGATCGCCGTCGCGGTCACAGCGGTGATCGGCACCGCGGCGTGGACGAGCCCGTCCGCGGTGCTCCTGCTGTTCGTCGTCACCACCGCCGCGGTCGCGGCCGCCCACCTCGCCGGGGGCGCGCTCTCCGCCGGAGGACGACTGGCCGGTGTCGCACTCGTCGGGGCCGCCGTGGTGACCTACGTCTTCGCGGTCGCCGACCTCGGCGACATCCTGGGTCTTGCGCCCGCCGCCGCGGCGATGCCGCCCGCGCTCGCGATCGCGACCTTCGTCGTCGGTCTCGGGGTCGCGTTCCTGCCGCGCGCTCGGGGAGCGCTCGCGGATCGCGCGTACGTCTTCGCCCTCGGCTGGGGGCGTCCGCCCCTGCCGACCCCCTCGCCCGTCCCCGCCGGATCGACCGGCCCTCGCGAATACCGGAGTGCGTCATGACCGTCCCCTCCCTGCACGACAGCGTCCTCGAGCAGCGCGCCGCGATCCGCGGCATGGTCGCCGCCGCGGCGCGCGCGATCTCGCCGCACTACCCGCTGGAGACCTTCATCGCCCGGAACCCCGTCGCCGACTACGAGCGTCTGAGCTTCGAAGACGCGATCCAAGCCGTGGCGAGCGACCACGGGACGGGTCTGACACACCCCGAGCCGGTGTTCCGCCGGCTTCTGGCCGAGGGACGGATCTCCGCCGACGATCTGGCGCGCGCGATCGCCTTCCACATCGCCGAGGCCCGGAGTCGCCGGATCCTCTGCTGCGGGGAGAAGGAGATGGCGGTCGGGGAACTCCTGCTCCTCGACCTGCTGCACGCGCCGGACGAGGAATCTCCCATGCCGAGGCTGCAGACACCGACCGCCCTCCGGGCGCCGAAGACGCACGCGCGCGTGGACGAACACATCAGCAGGTGGCTGACGACCGTTCTCGGCGACACCGCATGGTCGCGACAGAGCGAGGGTGAAGGGCTCTGGGACATCTGGCGCCGGCTCGCCCCCTTCGACCTGCACCTCCCCAGACGGGTGCGCTCCGGCATCCGCTGGTCGGCGACGCACGCCGAGGACGCCATCGCCGACGTCCTCGCCGACTGGCAGTGGGACGACGCCGCCGCCACGCAGTACCTCAGGGCTCACGTGCTCGCGCAACCGGGATGGGCGGCAGCCGTGCGCCATGCGGCGGCGCACGGAGACGAGCGGATGTCGGTGACCGCCCTCGTCGCGATCAGGGTCACCCTCGAGTCGCTCCTGTTCGCCGATCGCGACGTCAGCGCAGAGGAGCTCGGGTACGCGGGCGGTCTCGAGGAGACGGCGACGCCCGGGGACGACAGGATCGACGCCGTCGGGCGTGCCGCCGGGGTGGACACCACCGATCCCGCAGTGCGCCAGGGGCTCTCGCGCGTCCTCAGCCTGGTCGATCCTGCCGCGCGGCGGGTCATCTGGCAGGAGGCCTACGAGCGAGGGGTCGCCCGGCGACTCGCGCCCGCTGTCGCCCCGGTGCTCCGACCGGTCGGCCCCGGCGGGGGGCGCCCGCTTGCGCAGACGGTGTTCTGCATCGACCCGCGGTCGGAGGGCATCCGCCGTCACCTCGAAGCGGTCGGGCACGTCGAGACGCTCGGCTTCGCCGGTTTCTTCGCGGTGCCGATGACGTTCCGAAGCGCCGGGGGTGGTCCGGCCGTCGCGTCCTGCCCGGTGCTCCTCACGCCGCGGCGGGCGGTCGCGGAATCGTCCTCCGACCGCGAACCGCTCGCGCGCTGGCAGCAGCGGCTCGCCGCCGGACACGCGCTCCGCACCACGTTCGGGAAGGTCAAGGAGTCGCCCCTCACCCCCTTCGCTCTGGCAGAGACCGCCGGGTGGCTCATGGGGCCGGCGATGGCCGCACGGACCGCCAGCCCGACAGGGTGGCGCGCCCTCGGCGAACGGCTCGGTCGCGTGCTGCCCGCGAAGCCCGCGACGAGGCTGGACGCCGATGTCGCGATGGACCTCGACGAACGGGTGCTCTACGCCGAGGCGGCGCTTCGCATGATGGGCCTCGTCGACGGCTTCGCGCGCCTCGTCGTGCTCGCCGGCCACGGTGCGGAGGTCACGAACAACCCCTACGCGTCGGCGCTGCAGTGCGGCGCCTGCGGCGGTCACGAGGGCGCACCCAACGCCCGCGCCGCCGCCCTGGTCTTCAACGACCCGGCCACCCGCGCGCGCCTGACCCTGCGCGGCATCCACATCCCCGACGACACGCTTTTCCTCGCGGCCCAGCACGACACCGTCACCGACGTCGTACGGCTGCTCGAACCCTGGGCGATCCCGGCCACGCACGCCGCCGATGTCGAACGTCTCGAGCGCCTTCTCGAGCTCGCCCGCGCGGGGAATGCGGCCGACCGGCTCGCCACGCTGCCCGGCGCCGACGCGGCGGCCGAGCCCGGCCGTGAGACCGCGCGTCGCGCGGCGGACTGGGCGGAGGCCTACCCCGAGTGGGGTCTGGTGGGCAATGCGGCCTTCATCGTCGGTCCGCGAAGCATCACCGCCGGGCACGACCTCGGTCGCAGGGCGTTCCTTCACAGCTACGGCCCCGAGGCCGACCCCGACGGCTCAGGGCTCGAGACGATCCTCACCGCCCCGATGATCGTCGCGCAGTGGATCAACGCGCAGTACGCGGCATCCGCTCTCGCGCCCGACCGCTTCGGCGCCGGCCCCAAGCCACTGCACAACGTCGTCGGATTCGTCGGCGTGCTCTCCGGATACGGCGGCGACCTGCGCCTCGGCCTGCCGTGGCAGTCGGTGGGCGTCGGTCGGTCCCTCGTGCACGAGCCCGTGCGCCTGCAGGTCTTCGTCCAGGCGCCGTTCGCCCGCCTCAACCAGATCCTCGACACCGCGGAGGTCGTCCGCGACCTCGTCGACAAGGGGTGGATCACCCTTCGCGCCCGCGAGCACGACACCGACCGCTGGGTGCGCTTCGGCCCCTACGGCTGGGTGGAGGAGCCCGAGCTCAGCCCCATCCCCGCCGACACCCCCGCTCCCGCCCTCGAGAACCTGGAGGCTTCACGATGACCACGCCCACTCTCACCCCCATGACCAAGATCGAGATCGTCGTCCCCGGCGACGACGCCGCCGATGTCGCCGAGCTCATCCGATCCGTCGGCGCGCGCGGGTACACCTCCGTCTCCGGCGTCTCGGGTTTCGGCCACCACGGCGCGCGCGGCGGGCGGATGCTGTTCAACGACCACGACGCCCTCACTCTCCTCATCACCGTCGTGCCCGACGACCGCGCAGAGGCGATCGTCGCCGGCATCCGACCGATCCTCGACCGCACGTCGGGGGTGATGTTCGTCTCAGCGACCGCGGTGAGCCGCCCCGACTACTTCGGGTGAGCGGTGCGGGTGCGCGGTCAGCGTCGAGACGCGCGGTGTCGCGCCGAAACCGCAGGAGGCTGTCGAGACCGACCGCGTCACCGTCGGTCTCGACGGCGAAGGTCGGTTTCGAGCTCGGCCGGGAGCCGTCGCCGTTTCGACAAACGCCCGAGAAGGACCAGTGCACGGGTAGTGTGTGCCGGGTTGCGGAAAGGGGACCATGAACGATCGAGCAGGAGACCATCCCGGGCGCCGAGCGCTCGTCGTCCGCGGGGGGTGGGAGGGGCACCAGCCGGTGGCCGCAACCGACCTCTTCGTGCCGTTCCTCCAGTCGCAGGGGTTCACGGTGCGCACCGAAGAGTCCAATGACGTGTACGCCGACGCCGGGGTGATGGCCGAGACCGACCTCATCGTGCAGAGCGTCACGATGTCGGAGATCTCCGCCGACGCGCTCTCGGGTCTCCGCGACGCCGTCGCGGCGGGTACCGGACTCGCCGGCTGGCACGGCGGGATCGCCGACTCGTACCGCAACAGCGCGGACTACCTGCAGCTCATCGGGGGCCAGTTCGCGACGCACCCTGCAAAGGCCCCCGGCGATCGCGCCGGCGACGAGAGCGACAACTTCCTGCCGCACACGATCGAGATGACGCCCCTCGGGCGCGATCACGAGATCACCCGCGGCATCGGCGACATCGAGCTCGTCACCGAGCAGTACTGGGTGCTCCACGACGACCTCAACGACGTCCTGGCGACCACCACCCACCCGGTTCAGCCCTATCACCCGTGGCACCGGCCGATCACGTCGCCCGCGGTGTGGACCAGAGCGTGGGGGAGCGGCCGGATCTTCGTGGCCACACCGGGCCACAGCGTCGACGTGCTGCAGGACGAGCGGGTGCGCACCGTCATCGAACGCGGCATGCTGTGGGCAGCGCGCGAGCAGGTGTGATCAGGAGGATGTCGCTGCGCGCGAGCGCACCCGGAACCACAGGCTGAGTTCTCGCGCCGCCCGGATCGTCGGTGCGGCGCCCTCCACATCGTCGAGGTCGTCGAAGGTGCTCCGGAAACCCTCGGGCGCGGCTTCGTCGTGATCGGGGACGCGCTCGAACCCCATCGTCCACTCCCCGAAGTGGCGAGCTTCCACGCGATCCTCGACGAGAGTGCGAACGGAGTGGTGGCGCGGGTCGGCGGCGATCCTGTCG
Source organism: Microbacterium kunmingense (assembly GCF_023155745.1). Taxonomy (GTDB): domain Bacteria; phylum Actinomycetota; class Actinomycetes; order Actinomycetales; family Microbacteriaceae; genus Microbacterium; species Microbacterium kunmingense. Next base: position 8,899 of record NZ_JAKNUS010000004.1, on the reverse strand, counting down.
TACAGCGCGCGAACAGCTGCGGTCGGCCCCTCGATGACCTGGAAGAACCGCCCCGCCCGGTAGACGAGGAGCCCGGTGATGCTGTCCGCGGCATTCCGGCTGCGGCTGACGGTGAGCAGCTCGGTGAGCTGGTCATCGTCCATCTGCTCGCGGGACGTGCTGGTGTAGAGAACCGACAGGAGGTCGTCGGACAGGTCCTGCGGACCCGTGGCTGCGCTTTCGTTCACGCGGTCTTCCTCATCTGCGTTGGTGGCCGATCCCGAGCGTCACCGCCACGAGCCCGTGCATCGCCTCGGTCAGGTCGGGATACTTCCCGACCGGTCGCGATCGCATGTCGTAGGCGGTGAACCGTCGATCGCGCTCCCGGATGATGTACCCGAGCAGCGCGCCGTTGCGACTTCCGACATGGAATCCGTCTTCCACACGCGACCAGACCACGCCGGCGCCAGGACTCCTGCCTCGATGGTTCACGAGCTGGCCCACTCATCCTGTTGCGCGCCGGTGAATCCACGCGTGACCCTCAGCGTCCCACACGCGGACGCGGTCCGGTAGTCGCAGACCGTGGCGACGCCGGGTGTCGGGTGGGCATGGCAGGGTGGTGGGGGCTCTATTCGCAGGCGAAGGGATGCACCGATGACGACGGCGGCCGACAGTGACGCACGCACGGTGGAGCGCGCCCACGGCGTGGGCATCGTGGGACTCGGGGTGATCTCGGGTCAGTACCTGACGACGTTCCGGGGGCGCGACGATGTGGCCGTCGTGGCGGTCGCCGATCTCGATGTCGCGCGGGCGCAGGCGGTGGCCCGCGACATCCCGGGGTGCCGGGCGCTGTCCGTGGCCGAGCTCGTCTCGGATCCGCAGGTCGACACGGTGCTGAACCTCACGATCCCCGCTGCCCACGCCGAGATCGCCCTTCAGGCGTTCGCCGCGGGCAAGAACGTCTACGGCGAGAAGCCCCCTGCCGCCACCATGACCGAGGCGCGACAGGTCGTCGCTGCGGTCCCCGTCGGCGCGTGGCTCGGCGGGGCGCCCGACACGGTCCTGGGAACCGGCATCCAGACAGCGCGCGCCGCGGTCGACGCCGGGCTGATCGGGCGGCCGGTGTCGGCGATCGCGACCTGGATCTCCGGCGGCCACGAGTCGTGGCATCCCCATCCCGACTTCTACTACCGTCCCGGCGGAGGGCCGCTGCTGGACATGGGGCCCTACTACCTCACGTCGCTCGTGCAGCTTCTCGGCCCGGTCGTCCGGGTGAGCGGGGCCTCGTCGCGCTCGCGCGACATCCGGCGCATCGCGACGGGCCCGCGCGCCGGCGAGGAGATCCCCGTCGAGGTCGACACCCACGTCACCGGCACCCTCGTGCACGAGGGCGGGGCGATCTCGACCGTGACGTTCAGCTTCGACGGCGGTGAGACCGGCGCGCCGCCCATCGAGGTGCACGGCGAGGCGGGCAGTCTGCAGGCGCCCGACCCCAATCACTTCGACGGACAGGTGCGGATGCGACGGCACGGCGCCCAGGAGTGGGCAGACGTACCCACGGGTGCCGGCTATGTCGGCGCAGGTCGCGGCGTCGGGCTCGTCGACTTCCTTCGGCGCGACGGCGGGCGCGCCAGCGGCGCGATGGCGCTGCACGTGCTCGAGATCATGTCGTCGCTGCTCGACGCCGCCGCCGCACGGCGGTGGGTCGACATCACCACGACGGTCGAGCGCCCCGCTCCCGTTCCGCTCACGCGATTCGGCGCGGTGTCGCGCTGATCCCGCGATCCGGTCACGGATCGTTCCCTACCGAGGAGTCACCATGAAGCACCGTTCACTCGCCGGCCGCAGCGTCTCGGCGATCGGTCTGGGGGCCATGCCCCTGTCGATGAACAACGATCGCGTCTTCCCGTCCCGGGAAGATGCCGTCTCGACCATCCACGCGGCGCTCGAGGCGGGTGTGACGCTCATCGACACCGCCGACATCTATGCCCCGCAGTGGGACCTGATGGGGCACAACGAGGAGATCGTCGCCGAGGCGCTGCGCACCTGGGCCGGCGACGCGTCGTCGTTGTTCGTCACCACCAAGGGCGGTATCACCCGTGGCGCGGGTGAGGTGTGGGGTCGCGACGGATCGCTGAACTACCTGCGCGGCGCGGTCGAGCGATCGCGGAAGATCCTCGGGGTCGACGCGATCGAGCTCTATCAGTACCACCGGCCGGACCGTGGGATGGTGTACGGCGACATCATGCGCAACCTGAAGGTGCTGCAGGAGGAGGGGGTGATCCGCCACATCGGCATCTCGAACGCGAGCGTGGAGGAGATCGACATCGCCGTCGAGGTGCTGGGGGAGGGTAATCTGGCGAGCGTCCAGAACCAGTTCTCGCCGAAGCACCCGGGCTCGATCGACGAGTTGCGCCATTGCGCCCGCCTGGGTGTCGCGTTCCTCCCCTGGAGCCCGCTCGGCGGCACCGGCGGGGGTGCCCGCACCGTCGGGGACCGCTACTCGACGTTCGCCGAGGTGGCATCGGCGCACGGGGTCAGCCCGCAGCGGGTGGTCCTCGCGTGGGAACTGGCGCTCGCCGACAACGTCATCCCGATTCCCGGTGCCCGACGTGCGGCGTCCATCGTGGATTCGGCGGCCGCGGCCGATCTCGAGCTCACCGCCGACGAGGTCGAACGGCTGTCGTACTCGGTGGGCATCGACCCGGAGTGACGCGGCCGGGAGGGGCTGACGTTCCGGTCGAAGCTTCTATGTTTGTCAACCGGCTTCGAGGAGTCGGTAGATGTGGCGGGCGATGATGCGTTTGAGGCAGCGTCGGATGTCGCGGTCGGTGAGTCCTTCGGTGCGGCGGCGGGCCGTGTAGGCGAGGGTGGCGGGGTGTGACCGCCAGCGGGTGATCACGATGCGGTGGAGCGCGGCGTTAAGGCGTCGGTCGCCGCCGCGGTCGAGGCGGTGGCGGAGACGGTCTCCGCTGGAGGCGGGTTTCGGGGCGACGCCGGCGAGTCGGGCGAACGCGGCTTCGGAGCGGATGCGGCCGGGGTGGGACCAGGACGCGTAAATCTGCGCCGCGCTGACCGGCCCGATGCCGGGCTCGGCGAGAAGCTGCGGCACCAGCTCGGCAGCGAAGGTGCCGAGGGTGGTCTTGTTCCCGGCGAGCTCGGTCGTGAGGGCACGGGCTCGGGTGGCGAGGCGAACAGCTTCGGCGCGGGCGGTGGCGGTATCGACGGGCTCGGTGGGGCGGGTGCGCCAGGCCGTGATGGTCTTCAGCCGGGCGGAGGTGAGGGCGTTGCGGGCGTCGATGCCGAGGTCGAACCGGCGCAGTATCGCGGTGAGCGCGTTGAGGGTGCGGGTACGGTCGCGGGTCATCTCCGCCCGCGCGGTGAGCAACACCTGGATCGCGTCGCGTTCGGCGCCGGCCTTGCGGTCGCTGAGCCGGTCGGTGTCCAAAGGGAGAACCGTGATGGCAGCGGTGCGCGCATCAAGGCGATCATCCTTGCCCGCGGGACGGTAACGGATCTGGGGGGCTTCGACGACACGGACGCCAGCACCGGTGAACGCTTCCGCCAACTGTCGACCGTAAGAGCCAGCACCGTCGATCGCGGCGAGCATCGGCTGCCCACCGGTGGCGGCGGTCAGCCAGTGGGTTGCGCGAGCGATACCCGCCGCGCTGGTCGGGAACGCGCGTTCGTCGACGAGCCGGCCGGTGCGGTCCACGAGGGCGTACTGATGCTTCTTGGAATGGGTATCGACACCGGTGACGAACCAGTACGAGTCTGCGACGATGGTCACTGCGATCTCCTGACTTTGAGCGGAACGGACGGTCGTAGCCGACGCCCGGGCTCTGAAAGGAGTCGTCGCGGGACAGAACCGTCATGAGCCATCACGGCCGTGCTTCTATCAAGTCACCACGACGGGCAGAGACCCGGCGTCGGCGCTCACCCCCGGGCGGACGATTCGAGTGAAGGACACACGCGAACGCGGCCAGTTGAGCGATGAGTCACACCCAGAAGCAAGCACCAAGCCGACCCTGCCAGCAGACACCGTCAGCCGCCACCCACACTGACAGTTGAGCGAGCGCAGCGAGACGAAACGACAGGTCACCGCGTTTCGTCTCGTCGCTGCGCTCCTCGCTCAATGACCGGACGAGCCCGCTGTTGCGGTCGTTGAGCGAGCGCAGCGAGACGAAACGCGGGGTGTCCGTTGTTCGGTCGTTGAGCAAGCGGAGCGAGACGAAACGCGAGGTGCGCAGGTGGGCCGCAACGTCCGCTCGAGGCAATGTCGGAGGTGTCTCGTACATTTGTTCTATGACCGATCCAGACCTTTCCCCGGCCCAGCGGATGCTGGATGCCGCGGCGCGGGTCGCCGGTCGCGTGACCGGGGCTCTGCCAGAGGTCGTCGGTGGGCTCGACGACGAGGATCTCCTGGCGGTGCTGGCGGACGCGGCGGAGGTCCGGGCGGCGGTGGACGTGATCGTCGCGGCTGCCGCGGTCGAGGCGAACAGGCGGTCGGCGCGGGAGCTGGGGTATGACGGGCTGGCGCAGCGGAAAGGGCACCGCAACGGGGCGTCGCTGGTGCAGACGATCACGGGGCAGACGCGGGCGGATGTGAACCAGGCGGTCAAGACGGGTGAAGACCTCACTCCGAGTGTCCCGCCGCCGGCGGTATCGGGCACGGAACCCGCGCCAGCGGTTCCGGCTACCCCGGAGTGGTTGCGGTTGCTGCGGGAGGCGTTGACGGGCGGGGTGGTCACGCAGGCGCAGTTCCGGGCGATCCGCGACGGCCTCGGCGGCCCGCCGATCGAGCGTTATCCGGACCTGGATCCGGGGTTTCTGCCCGCGGCGTGGGCGACGGCGGTGGAGATGCTGCTGGAGGAGGCGGGGGTGTTCCCCGTCGAGGAGCTGCGGAACGCCGCCCGGATCGCCAGGCACCGGCTGGACCCGGTCGGGGTCACCATCCGGTTCGAGGAACGGTTCGCGGAGCGGTCGTTTCGGACGTGGACGGATGAGCGAGGGCAGCATCACGCGAAGATCGCGTTCGATGACGACGGGGCCGCGTGGGTGCAGTCGATCCTGTCCGCGGCCCTGCGCCCCCGCCGCGGCCCCCGGTTCGTGGAATCCTCCGCGGCCGAGCGAGCTGAGTCTGCGCGGGATGACCGCTCGAACGAGCAGGTGCAGTACGACACGGTGCTGGCGATCCTGCGCACCGGTGCCGCCGCGGATCCTGCCCAGTCATTCGGGGACCGGCAACCGGGGGTGCGGATCCTCGTCACTGCCGACACCCTGACCCCGACAACCGACCCCGACGGCGTCACCCGGATCCGGGCCACCGGAGTCGGACACCTCGAAGACGGTGGCGCCGCACTCCCGGGTGGAGTCGTCGAGTCGTATCTGTGCGACGCGGGGAGTATTCCGGTGATTCGCGACGGGGCAGGAAGGCCCCTCGATGTCGGGCGGGAACAGCGCCTCTTCACACGAAAACAACGTCTCGCGATCGCTGCCCGCCACGGCGGGTGCATCGGAGAACACTGCACCGCACCGATGAGCTGGACCGAGATCCATCACCTCAGCCACTGGTCGCACGGTGGACGCACCGACGTCGATGACGGTGTGCCACTGTGCCGTAGTTGCCACCTCGGCCTCCATAACCGCGGCCAATGGATCACTCGTGAACGCGCCCCCGACGGCACCGACACGTACTGGCTGCACACGCCGACCGACCCCGTGACCGGGAAGAAGCCGCCACCCGTGCGGTTGCGATCACGCAGCCCCCTCCGCTTCACCGTGGCCTGACCGCGTTCCTCCCGCCGCGTTTCGTCTCGTCGCTGCGCTCCTCGCTCAACGACCCGACCCGGGCCGCTGTTCCGGTCGTTGAGCGAGCTGTACTGGCCAGGGAGGTTGGTTGAGTGGGCTGGAAGGGTGAGGGCCTCCGGGTCGAGAGTGGAGCTGTCTAGGTTCCGTCTCGAAGGGGAGGCCCTCGTGGTCCACGCTAATGCTGCTCTGACGCCCGCGCATCGGTTGCGGGTGGCTCGATTGATTGTTGAGGAGAAGTGGCCTGTCGCTCGTGCGGCGGAACATTTCAATGTGTCGTGGCCGACCGCGAAGCGGTGGGCGACGCGACTGGTCGTCGAGGGCACTGCGGGGATGCAGGATCGATCCTCGCGGTGTCGGCGACGCTTGAGAACTGGTCACTTTCGACGCTTGAAAAGTGAACGGTTGCGGGCAGTCTAGCCAGGGGTTTCGTCGGTGGTGGTGCGGATGCTGGGGAGGCTGTCGATGCCTCGCCCGCGGAGCCGGTAACTCGCGCCCTTCAACGTGAGGACGTCGGCGTGGTGGACGATCCTGTCGATCATCGCGGCGGCGACGGCTTGGTCTCCGAACACGCCTCCCCAGCCGGAGAACGGCAGGTTGGAGGTGAGGATGAGTGAGGCGTGTTCATAGCGGGATGAGACGAGTTGGAAGAAGAGGTTCGCGGCGTCTTGCTCGAACGGGAGGTAGCCGACTTCGTCGACGATGATCAGCCCGTAGCGGCGCAGCCGGGCGAGTTCTTGCGGGAGCCGGCCTTGCCGGTGGGCGTCGGTGAGGCGGGTGACCCAGTCCGTCGCGGTCGCGAACAGCACCCGGTGCCCGTGCTTGGCGGCGACGATCCCGAGCGCGGTCGCGAGATGGGTCTTCCCGGTTCCGGGCGGCCCGAGGAGCACGACGTTCTGCGCCTCCAGGAGGAACCCTCCGGAGGCGAGGGCGGCGATCTGCTGACGCGCCGTCGGCTGGGCGTCCCAGTCGAAGTCCTCGAGAGTCTTCCTCGCGGGGAACCCGGCGGCCTTGATCCGCAGCTCCGCGCCGGACGCGTTGCGGGCGCTCACTTCGCGTTCGAGGACGGCGGCGAGGTAGTCCTCGAACGACCACCCCGCATCCCTGGCCTGATCGGCCATCCGACCGGCGGCTTCAGTGATCCTCGGTGCTTTCAGCGCCCCGGCGAGATAGGTGATCTGCTTGACGGTGTCCGTCGTCTTGCCCGTGGCCATCAGCTGTTCCCCTGATCGGGGACCAGCCCGAAGGCCCGGTCGTAGTCCGCGAGGTCCCGGGTCAGGTCATCACCGACCGCCGCGGCGCGAGGCGTCTGGAACTGCTTGCGGAGCCGGGCGGCGGTCTCCACGTGGACCGGGTCGGTCACCGTGGTCCCACGCGCCCAAACCCGGGTATGGTCGGCGACGATCCGCCCGTCCGCGCGCACCTTCACCCGCTCCAGGTCGGCCGTGACGTCGACCATCCGGCCGATCACGGTCGGATCCACGGAGTAGTCGTTGGTGTCGAGGCGGACGTAGTAGTCCCGGCCCAACCGGATGCTGTTGCGCCAGCCCAGATGGATCGGGATCGGCGGCAACGGCAGCATCGCAGCCCGGTCCGCGTCCAGTCGAGAAGTCGGAGCAGCCCGGATCGTGCGGACCACCCGCGTGTTCGCCGTGGACAGCCAGTCGGTGAACTGGGTGTTGAAGTCCGCCGGGGACGTGAACGACCGGCCGGGCATGAACGAGGTCTCGAACCAGCCGTTGCGGCGCTCGACAACACCCTTCGACTCCGGATCACGCGGCGGCAGCAACACCAGCTTCGTGGCGAGAGTCCCCATGAACGTGGCAACCCCGGCGGCGGGTCGATGCGCTCTCCCGATGCCGGTCTCGTTGTCCCAGATCAGTCTCCGCGGCACCCGACCGAGCTGCTGGATCAGCTCCCACGTCGCCTGCAGCAGATCCTCGGTCGTGCGGGTCGGGATCATCCGACCGAGAACGAACCGCGAATGCGCGGGCGTGATCACCAGCACCGGCAGCAGCTTGGCCGTGCCGTCCTCGAGCGGGATCTTCTTCGGCGGGAACCAGAGATCACACTGCGCCGCATCACCCGGATCCCACGTTAACCGGTCCGCCGGATCGATCGGCCGGAACTCCGGCCGCAGCCGTTTCACCCCCGCCCGGAACCACGTGATCGAGCCCGTCCAGCCGACCCGCTCCGCGAGCACCGTCGCCGGCATATCCGGCGTCTCCGCCAGCAACGCCCGCACCCGCGGTTCGAACGCGACGAACGAAGACTCCGTCGGCGTCCGCACATACTCCGGCGGCGAATCCGACCGGACCGCCTTCAACACCGTCGTCCTAGAGATCCCCAACCGCTCCGCGATACGCGCCTTCGGCGCGCCCTCCGCAGCCAACCTCCGGATCAACGCCCAGTCCTCCAAAGTGATCACTCTCCAATCGTCGAGTGTTCACTTTTCACCGCCGAAACTGACCAGTTTTCGAGCGTCGTCGACACGCGGCCTCGTCGATCCCCGAATCGGACGCCGCTTCGTCGTGAGCGGCGGATCATTGTCGCCCGGCTGCATCGACGGTTGGGACCGGTGCAGCTGTCGACGCTGCTCGGAGTGCCGGCCTCGACACTGCACGCGGTGTTGGTCCGCTATCGGCTGCACCGGCTCTCGCATGTTGACCGGCGGACGGGGCAGCCGGCACGCAGGTACGAGCACCCGTATCCGGGGTCACTGATCCACGTCGATGTGAAAAAGCTCGGCAACATCCCTGACGGGGGCGGGTGGAGGTCGGTAGGTAGGCCGCAGGGCAACCGCAACCGGCAAGCGATGCGGGACCCCAAACCCCGCGGAGCCTGGTAGCCGAGCTCGGCGTCACCGTCGAACGTGTCCTTTCCGACAATGGCTCGGCCTACCGATCACACGCCTGGCAAGACGCCTGTCGAGACTTGGGTATCAGCCCGAAGAAGACCCGACCCTACCGCCCGCAGACGAACGGGAAGATCTGTGAAGACTTGTCGTGGTGCTGCGCTGGGTTCGGTCTGACCCCGGCCAAGGTATGACCACGGTGTCCTTCGTTCGATTTGTCGACCGGTCCCGGGCGCAGCATCGTGGGGCGTGCCGGCC
>NZ_JAKNUS010000003.1 GCF_023155745.1 Microbacterium kunmingense | reverse complement strand
CTCGTTGAACACCAGGGCCTCCGCTGCATGTCGGCATCCCGTGCCACTCACGGGATGATCCACGAATCTGCACCGTGGGGCCCTGGGCCTACAAGAGTCTCAGAACCCCCACCCTCATAGGGTCTGAGAACGGGCGCCGCACTACACTCGGCGCCACTGTTTCACCCCAGGACCGTGCTGTCACGGAAGGGAGGCCCGTGGATCTCGCCACCCTCCTCGCCTTCTCCCTCGCCGCGGTGGTCGCCATCGCGATCCCCGGGCCGACCGTCCTGCTCGCCCTCGCGAACGGCTCCCGGTACGGCGTCAAGCGCGCCACCGCCGGGATGCTCGGTGCCGTGGCATCCGATGTCGTCCTCGTCGTCGCGGTCGGCATCGGCCTCGGGGCCCTGCTCCTTGCGAGCGAGCTGGCGTTCACCGTCGTGAAGTGGGTGGGGGTGGCGTATCTCGCTTTCCTCGGGATCCGGATGCTGCTGTCCCGCGGCGCGCTCCTCCACGGCGATCCGGCAGCCGACCCGCGCGGCTCGCGCCGCGCGCTGTTCCTCCGCAGCTTCCTCGTCGCGGTGACGAACCCCAAGGGATACCTCTTCGTCGGCGCGCTCCTGCCGCAGTTCATCGACCCCGCCGCACCCCCGCTGCCGCAGTATCTGCTCATCGGCGTGGTGTTCTGCGCGCTCGACTTCGCGATCATGCTCGGCTACGCCGTGCTGGGGTCCGGTGCCGTGCGCCTCCTCAAGCGACGGGGCGCGGTGTGGCTCGAGCGGGTCTCGGGTGCGGTGCTGCTCGGGCTCGCTGCGTGGCTGGCGACATCCCGACGGGCTTCCGCCTGAGTCTCAGAGCGATCCGGTGGCACCGACCCCGAGGTCGGCGTCGTAGTCGACGTCTTTGGTCTCGGGCGCAAGCGCCAGGGCGATGAAGGTGAGCACGCCCATCGCCGAAAGGTAGAGCCCCACGAGCCAGGGATTCCCGTCGCCCAGCTGCCACAGGGCCACGGCGATGATCGGCGCCACGGCGGCGCCCAGGATCGACGAGACGTTGTACGCGATCGCCGAGCCCGAGTAGCGCACGTTCGTCGGGAAGAGTTCCGGAAGGACCGCGCCCATGGGCCCGAAACTCCACCCCATGAGGATGAAGCCGAAGATGAGGAACGCCTGGGTCAGCGAGCCGGTGAACTTCGGGTCTGCCGAGGGCAACAGGAAGATCGAGAACGACAGCCCGAACACCACGATGAGGCCGGTGACCCACATCAGCATGGTCCGCCGTCCGATCGCGTCGGCGATCGGACCCGACAGCAGGGTGAAGATGCCGAAGAAGACCACGCCGACGATCTGCATGATGACGAAGTCGGTGTACCCGAAGCCGAGCCCCGGATAGAACTGCGCGGCGAAGGCGGCCTCGTCGAAGGCGCGGCCGGCGGATTCCGCGGCCGCCCGCGCCGCCGCGCTCGCGGACTCCAGGTCGGCGGGCTTCGTCCCGTACGACAGCGTGAACTGCGTCATCAGATAGAACAGCACGTAGGTCGCCAGCATGATGAACGTGCCGAGGATCGCCTGCCGCCAGTAGCGGCGAAGCACCGTGCCCACGGGGAAGCGGCGGATGACGCCCTTCTGCTCGGCCTTCACGAACGTGTCGGACTCCACCAGCCGCAGACGCACCCACAGGCCGATGATCACCATGACGGCCGAGAAGAGGAACGGCACGCGCCACCCCCACGCCAGGAAGGCGTCGGAGCGCAGCGCCGGATCCTCGGGGTGGGGGAGGAGGAAGTAGATCGTCAGGAACACCGAGTTGGCGATGATGAAGCCGAGCGGGGCTCCGAGCTGAGGGAACGTGCCGTACCACGCGCGCTTGCCGGCAGGCGCGTTCTCCGTCGCCACGAGGGCAGCCCCCGACCACTCGCCGCCGAGGGCGAACCCCTGCGCGAGACGCAGGATCAGCAGCAGGAGCGCCGCCCACAGGCCGATGTCGTTGAAGGTCGGGAGGCACCCGATGAGGAAGGTCGCGATCCCCATGGTGAGAAGGGATGCCACGAGTGTGGCCTTGCGCCCGAAGCGGTCGCCGAAGTGGCCAAAGATGACCGCACCAAGCGGCCGGGCGACCATTGCGGCGCCGAAGACGCCGAACGAGGCCAGGAGCGAGGTGGTGTCGTTGCCCGTGGGGAAGAAGAGCAGCGGGAAGACGAGCACCGACGCGGTGGCGTAGACGTAGAAGTCGTAGAACTCGATCGTCGTGCCGACCAGGCTCGCCGTGATGACGCGCGAGCGGGGGTTGGCCGGGGCGGCGGGCGAGGAAGCGGCGGCGGAGTCGGTGGCCTGGGTCATCGCCTCACCACAGCACCGCGATGGCGGCGTTGGCGAAGGTCAGGACGCCGATCGCCCAGAAGAGGGCCGGCGGCGTGGCATCCGTCTTCCGCTGGCGGGCGCGGGCGATGCCGATCACCGCACCGATCGCGAGGAGGATCACGAGCTTCACGCCGATCTTGGCGTAGTTCAGCTCGATGCCCGCCGGCCACGGCGCGGCGAGGATGAGTCCCGCGACACCGGCGATGAGGAGACCCCAGTCCATGACCCGGGTGGCCTGACGTCGACGCGAGACCGCCTCGACGACCCAGGCGCCGAAGAGCACCGCGAACCCGGTGAGGTGGACGAGCACGACGAGGTGGCGCAGGAATTCCATAGCTCAGAGGGTAGGGGGCGCCCCGCTCCCTCGCCAGGAAGGCGCGCCTCACGCCCGCATCCTCCGCGCCGCACCCTGCCCCCGCCCCGCCCCACACCCCGCCTCGCCGTCCTGCCCCGCCCGCGAAAGTGCATCTGCGCGCCGAGGATGCGGGGTGAACCCGGATTTTCGGCGCCCAGTTGCATTCTCGCCGAACCGGAGGGGGAGGAGAGGGGTGGAGGGGGTGGTGAGGGGAGGTGCGGAGTGGCGAGGGGTCAGCCGCGCAGTGCGCGGAGGACCAGCGCGGTGCGCAGGGCCGCGTCCGCGGCCTCGGCGCCCTTGTCCTCCTTCGAGCCCTCGAGCCCAGCGCGGTCGAGGCCCTGCTGCTCGTCGTCGAGGGTGAGAACACCGAAGCCGACGGGCTTGCCGGTGTCCAGCGCCACCCGGGTGAGACCGTCGGTCGCGGCGGCCGAGACGTACTCGAAGTGCGGGGTCCCGCCGCGGATGATCACGCCGAGGGCCACGACGGCATCGGCGCCGGCCTCCAGCGCCGCCTTCGCGGCGACGGGAAGCTCGAACGACCCCGGCACCCGGACCAGGCGGTAGTCGGCCCCCGATGCGTCGAGAACACGCTCGACGCCGGCGATCAGGCCGTCGGTGATGGTCGCGTGCCAGGTGCCGGCGACGACGACCACCCGCAGGCCGGCGCCGTCGATCTCGTCGACCGCGATCGGTGCTCCCTTGCCGCTCACGCGACCCCCTCCTTCATGTGGGCGATGGCCTCGGCCAGATCGCCCTCGTCGATGATGTGCCCCATGCGGTCGCGCTTCGTGGCCAGGTACTGGTGGTTGTTCGGACCGACGCCGACGAGGAGCGGCACCTGCTCGATGATGTCCAGACCGAACCCGCGCAGCTGCGCGACCTTGTCGGTGTTGTTGGTCAGCAGCCGCACCTTCTCGATGCCGAGGTCGGCGAGGATGCCGGCGGCGGCGGCGTAGTCGCGGGCATCGGCGGGCAGGCCGAGGGCGAGATTCGCGTCGACGGTGTCGAGCCCTCGTTCCTGCAGGCTGTACGCGCGGAGCTTGTTGATGAGCCCGATTCCGCGCCCCTCGTGGCCGCGCATGTAGATGACCACGCCGCCGTCCCGTTCGATGGCGTCCAGCGCCGCATCCAGCTGCGGACCGCACTCGCACTTCAGTGAGCCGAAGGCCTCGCCGGTGAGGCATTCCGAGTGCACCCGCACGAGCGGTGCCGCGTCGGTGAGTTCACCCGAGATGACCGCGACGTGATCGGTGCCGGTCACACGGTCTTTGTACGCCCGGAACCGGAACTCGCCGTGCGACGTGGGCACCGTGGCCTCGGCGCGCAGGCTCACTCGACGACGCTGGGCGCCGTGGGCGGACGCGTCGACGGGGTCGACCTCGTCGAGGTGGGCGATGAGCTGCTCGATCGTGATGAGCGGGATGCCATCGCGGGCCGCGAGATCGACCAGGCCCGGCATCCGCATCATCGATCCGTCCTCGGCGACGACCTCGGCGATCGCGCCGACCGGCGGAAGGCCCGCGAGCTTCATCAGCTCGACGGCGGCCTCGGTGTGCCCGGCGCGCTCGCGCACCCCGCCGTCGACCGCGCGCAGCGGCAGGATGTGCCCGGGGCGGATGACCGAGCTCGGCGTCGACTCGACATCGGCCAGCACGTTGAGGGTGTGGGCGCGATCGCTCGCGCTGATGCCCGTGGAGATGCGGTCGGCGGCGTCGACGCTCACGGTGTACGCGGTGCCCCGGGCGTCTTCGTTGACCTCCACCATCGGCGGCAGATCGAGCCGGTCGGCCCAGTCGGCGGGCATCGGCGCGCAGACGAAGCCGCTGGACCAGCGCACCGTCCACGCCACCCATTCGGGGGACGCGAGCGCCGCGGAGAGGATGATGTCTCCCTCGTTCTCGCGGTTCTCATCGTCGACGACGATGACGGGCTTGCCCGCGCGCAGGGCGTCGAGGGCGTCGGAGAGGGGCGAAAGGCTCATCGGGAGCCTCCTTCTGTCGGGACGGCGGGCGCCGTCAGGGGGAATGCGAGAAGGCGCTGCACGTGCCGCGCCAGGATGTCGGTCTCGAGGTTGACGGCGTCGCCGGCCTCGCGGGAGCCGAGGGTGGTGGCCTCCAGGGTCTCGGGGATGAGCGAGACCTCGAACCACGGCTCGGCGGCCTCGGGCGCGCTCACGGCGCTGACGGTGAGAGAGACCCCGTCGACGGCGATCGAACCCTTGTCGACGACGAGCGGGGCGAGGTGCGCGGGAAGGGCGATGCGCACGACCCGCCACTGGGCCCCGGGCCGCACGTCGATCACCGTGCCGGTGCCGTCGATGTGGCCCTGCACGATGTGACCGCCCAGCCGCCCGTGCGCGGCCGTCGCGCGCTCCAGGTTCACCGCGCGGCCCGCGGCGACGCCGGCCAGAGTGGACATGTCGAGGGTCTGGCGCATGACGTCGGCGGTGAACCAGTCCTCGCCGCGGTCGACGACGGTCAGGCACACGCCGCTGACGGCGATCGAGTCGCCGTGACCCGCGTCGGAGACCGCCTTCGGGGCGCGCACCGTCAGTCGCAGACCGTCGCCGGACGGGGTGACGGCGGTGACGGCGCCGATCTCTTCGATGATTCCGGTGAACATCAGCTGTCCTTCGCGTTCGCGGGTGGGGTCGTCACGGGGTGGGCGACGAGGAGGAGGTCGTCGCCGAGCCGTTCGACGGAGGAGAGGGCGAGGCGGACGGCGCCGCCGATCGAGTCGACGCCGATGTCGCCGAGGGCGAGCCGCGGGCCGCCGAGGAGGACGGGCGCGACGTAGGCGAGCACCTCGTCGACAAGGCCTTGGCGCACGAACGCGGAGGCGAGGGTGGGACCGCCCTCCACGAAGACGCGGTGCACACCCTCGCGCCGGAGGTCGTTCAGCACCCGCGCAAGGTCGCGCGAGGAGGAGAAGATCGGGGCGCGGGGATGCCGCCGCACGGCCGCATCGGCAGGGGTGGCGCGCTCGCCGATGACGACGGGGCGGGGCTGGTGGGCGAGCAGCGCCCCGGCGCCGTCGCGGGCGGTCAGCGACGGGTCGTCGGCGAGCACCGTGCCGGTGCCGACGACGATCGCATCCGCCGCCGCTCGGCGTCGGTGCACGTCCTCCCGCGCGGCGGCTCCGGTGATCCACTGGCTGGTCCCGTCGGATGCCGCGGCGCGGCCGTCGAGGGACTGCGCCCATTTGACGGTGACATGCGGGCGGCCCAGGCGCTGGACCGTCAGCCAGGAGGCCAGCAGTTCGCGGCCCTCGTCGCCGAGCACGTCGGCTTCGACCTCCACGCCCGCCGCACGGAGGGTGTCGGCGCCGCCGGCGGAGACGACCCCCGGGTCGTCGACCGCGTAGAGCACGCGGGAGATCCCGGCGGCGAGGAGCGCCTGCGCGCAGGGGCCGGTCCGGCCGGTGTGATTGCAGGGTTCGAGCGTCACCACGGCCGTCGCGCCGCGGGCCTGTTCGGGGGAGAGGTGGGAGAGCGCGTCGACCTCGGCGTGGGGGGTGCCGGCACCGCGGTGCCATCCCTCGGCGAGGATCCGGCCGTCGGGGGAGAGGATCACCGCGCCCACCTGGGGGTTGTATCCCACCGGGCCGTTGACGGCCAGCGCGAGAGCGCGACGCATCGCGTCGCGCTCGACGTCTCGCACCGTCATCCGTCTTCCCTCGTCCATCCAGTCGACCCATAGGGGCCCCGGGGCACGGGTACGACAGGCGCAGGCGCCTGACGTGCTTCCTCCCATCCGGACTCGCGAGGACCATCCCTCGCATCACCGTCGGTCCCGGAATTCCACCGGGTCAGGTCGGGCGTCACCCTTTCGGGGAGGACGCCGTCGCTCGCGGACTGTCACCGCCGGTTCGGATTCTCACCGACCCCGGAGCACGTTGCTGCTCACGAGTGTAGTCAACGCGGCATCGCCGAATTCATTCCCGCGCATGCGCGCGCGGACCGCCGCCGTCGCGGGGTGTCGCGGCGAGGTCGCGTGCGGTGGATTCGTCGAGGATGACGTCGGTGATGAGGCCCGCGCGCAGGGCGCCACGCAGGCTCGGCACCTTCGCGCGGCCGGCGACGATGCCGACCCGCCGCGGGGCGCGACGCAGCACCGAGAAATCGGGCCCCGTCGCACGTTCGTTCAGCGGGATGCCGTCGCTGGACCCGTCGGCGCGGTAGAACACGGTGGCCACGTCGCCGACGACGTGCTCGCGGCTGAGGGCCCGATAGTCCTCGGCATCCAAGTACCCGCCCTGATAGACGTGGCTCGGCACCTCGGCGAACGGCGATCCCACGCCGAAGACCGCCAGATCCAGGCTCGCCTGCATCTCCAGCACCCGCCTGATCGAGCGTTCGCGCCAGAAGGCGCGCTTGGTCTCCGGGTCGTCGAAGAACGCCGGCACGGGGAACTGATGCACCTGCGCGCCGAAGGCGTCGCCGAAGCGACTGAGCAGTTCGCTGGCGTACATGATGCCGGTGGTGCGCATGTTGCCGGCGCCGTTGAGCTGCACGACCTCGGTGTTGTGCGTCACGCGCCGCGGGAGGTGACGGCTGACCGCCCCGATCGTCGACCCCCAGGCGATCCCGACGCTCTGATTGGAATCGACCCAGCTGGCGAGGGTGCGGGCCGCCGAGAGGGCGACCCTGTCGAGCCGCTCCACATCGCTCGCGCGGTCGGGCACCGGCACGATGTGCGCGGTCACCCTGAAACGGTCGCGGATGTCGGCGGCCAACCGGGTGGGGCCCTCCAGCGGGGAGTGGATGACGATCTCGACCAGTCCGGTCTCGCGCGCCTGGCTCAGGAGACGAGAGACGGATGACCGCGAGGTGCGCAACTCCCGGGCGATGGCGTCCATCGTGAGGTCCTGCATGTAGTACAGCTGCGCCGCGCGCAGGGCGTCCCGGGTCCGCTCGGGGAGGACGGTCTCCGAGATGTCGGCCGATTTCGGCATCATCCTCTCCTTTGCACATATGTGCAAGATGATTGCACTGACGTTCGGGCGGGTTCAGGATGTATTCATCCAGATGATGCGGTGTCGCGCAAGGGGACGCCGCGAGAGGAGTCCCGATGAGCAGCCAGCCCGCTTCCTCAGAGCCCACGTCGCAGCGCGCCGAGGTGCGCGCGATCGCTGCGGACCCGACGGCCGATGTCGTCATCATCGGCGGAGGCATCAACGGCATCGCGACGTTCCGAGATCTGGCGTTGCAGGGCGTGAAGGTGATTCTCGTCGAGCGCGACGACTTCGTCTCGGGCGCCTCGAGCGCGTCGTCGCACATGATCCACGGCGGTATCCGCTACCTCGAGAACGGCGAGTTCCGCCTGGTGCGGGAGTCGGTCGTCGAGCGCAACGCCCTCATCAAGACCGCGCCGCACTATGTCCGCCCGCTCCCCACGACGGTGCCGATCTTCTCCACCTTCTCGGGTCTGTTCTCCGCGCCCCTGCGCTTCCTCACCCACAAGCAGGGCAAGCCCTCCGAGCGCGGTGCGCTGCTGATCAAGGTCGGCCTGACGATCTACGACTTCTTCTCGCGAGACGGCGGCGCCGTGCCGCGCCACCGCTTCTACGGACGCAAGCGCTCGCTCTCGGAGCTGCCCTCGCTCAACGGCGACGTGAAGTACACCGCCACCTACTTCGACGCCAGCATGCACGACCCCGAGCGGCTCGCCCTCGACGTGCTCTACGACGGGCTGGCCGCAGGCCCCCACGCCCGCGCGGCGAACTACCTCACGGCCGTCGGCATGTCGGCGTCCGGTCTGCGCGTGCGCGACGAGGTGACCGGGGAGGAGTTCGACCTCACGTCCGACGTCGTCGTCAACGCCTCCGGCCCCTGGACCGACCTGACCAACGAGTCACTCGGTCGCGACACCTCCTACATGGGGGGCACGAAGGGGTCGCACATCGTCCTGGACAACCCGGCGTTGCGCGAGGCGACCGGAGGCCGCGAGATCTTCTTCGAACACGAAGACGGCCGCATCGTGCTCATCTACCCGCTGAAGGGGCGCGTCATGGTGGGGACGACAGACATCGACCACGACATGCGCACGCCCGCGCTGTGCACCGACGAGGAGATCGACTACTTCTTCGACCTCATCAAGCACGTCTTCCCCGACATCCCCGTCGACCGCTCGGAGATCGTCTACCGATTCGCGGGCGTCCGCCCCCTCCCGCGCCACGACGACACCCAGCCCGGGTTCGTCTCGCGCGACTACCGCGTCGAGCAGGCCACGGCCGCCGGCCGTCCGCAGACGACGGTGCTCAGCCTCGTCGGCGGCAAGTGGACGACCTTCCGGGCTCTGGGCGAGCAGCTCTCCGATCGCGTCCTGGGCATTCTCGGACGTCGCCGGGTGCGCAGCACCGCAGGGCTCATGATCGGCGGCGCGGAGGGGTACCCCCGTACCCAGCGCGCCCGGGCGACCTGGGTCGAAAGCCACCGGGGTCACCTCGATGCGGCGCGCACCGATCAGCTGCTGGAGCGCTACGGCACCCGCGCCGCTGCCCTCATCGAGGCGCTGCCCGAGGACGACCGACCGCTGCGGACGCTGCCCGACTACAGCACCGGGGAGATCTCGTACCTCACGCGCACCGAGTACGTCGTCCACCTCATCGACGTGCTCCTGCGCCGCACGAGCGTCGCGTTCGTCGGGGCGGTCACCATGCCCGTCCTGCAGGAGCTCGCCGAGGTCGTCGGCGACACCCTCGGCTGGGATGCCGACCGACGCGCCGAAGAAGTCGCCGCCAGCGCCCGCTTCCTCGCGGAGCGGCATGGTGTCGATCTGACGCAGGACGCCGTACTCTCATGAACGTCATGACCGGCGCCTCGGCGCCGGTCATGTCGCCCCGGTCGCCGGGCGACGCGCTTCTCGGCGACCATCCCTGACGCGGCATTGGGGCCGCACGACGAAAGTAGGTCAATGTGGACAATCTGGGTATCGTCTTCACCTCGGAGGTGATCGGCACGATGCTGCTGACCCTCCTGGGCTGTGGCGTCGTCGCCAACGTCGCCCTGACGAAGACAAAGGGCTTTGCCGGCGGCTTCCTGCTGGTGAACTTCGGCTGGGGCCTTGCGGTCTTCGCCGGTGTCACCGTCGCCTACGTCTCCGGCGCTCACCTGAACCCCGCGGTGACGCTGGGGCTCGTCGCCAACGGCGCGACCGAGTTCGGCCAGGGCGTGCCGGTCGGACCCCTCTCGATCCTCGTGTACATCGGCGCGCAGATGATCGGCGCCTTCATCGGCGCCGTGCTGGCCTGGGCGGCGTACAAGAAGCACTTCGACGCCGAGGAGGACGCGGCCACCAAGCTCGGTGTCTTCTCCACGGGCCCTGCGATCCGCACCTACGGCTGGAACCTCGTCACCGAGATCATCGGCACCTTCGTCCTGGTCTTCGTCGTGATCGGCTTCGGCCGAAACGGCGACCCGTCAGGTCTCGCGGCCCTCGGAGCCCTTCCCGTCGCCCTGCTCGTCGTCGGCATCGGCGCCTCGCTCGGTGGCCCCACCGGATACGCGATCAACCCCGCGCGCGACCTCGGCCCCCGCATCGCCCACGCGATCCTGCCGATCAAGAACAAGGGCGGCAGCGACTGGAGCTACTCGTGGGTCCCGATCGTCGGACCGATCATCGGCGGTGTCCTCGCCGGCTTCGCCGCGATCCCGCTGATGCCGATCCTCGGCTGAGTCCCGGCATCCGCTGCCCGACGACGCAGCGTACCCGTCACCCGCAACACAGACGACACATCACCACGCCACACACAAGGGAGTATCAAGCATGGCCGACTACATCCTCGCGATCGACCAGGGCACCACGTCCACGCGCGCGATCATCTTCGACAAGTCCGGCAGCATCATCCAGAGCGGTCAGCTCGAGCACGAGCAGATCTTCCCGAGGGCCGGGTGGGTCGAGCACGACCCGATGGAGATCTGGCGGAACACCCGAGAGGTGATCGGTCAGGCACTGTCCAAGGCCGACCTGACCCGGCACGACATCGCGGCGATCGGTATCACCAACCAGCGTGAGACCGCCGTGGTCTGGGACAAGAACACCGGCGAGCCGGTCTACAACGCCATCGTCTGGCAGGACACCCGCACGCAGAGCATCGTCGACAAGCTGGCCGCCGACGGCGGCACCGAACGGTTCAAGTCGACGGTCGGTCTGCCGCTGGCGACCTACTTCTCGGGCACCAAGATCGTCTGGATCCTCGAGAACGTCGAGGGGGCGCGCGAGCGCGCCGAGCGCGGCGACCTGCTCTTCGGCACGACCGACACCTGGGTGCTGTGGAACCTCACCGGCGGAGTCGACGGCGGTGTGCACGCCACCGACGTCACCAACGCCTCGCGGACCCTGTTCATGGACCTCGAGACGTTGACCTGGCGCGAGGACATCCTCGACATCTTCGGTGTTCCGCTGTCGATGATGCCGGAGATCCGCAGCTCGTCCGAGGTCTACGGCCAGGCCGAGAGCTCGAGCCTGCTGCGCGAGACGCCGATCGCCGGCATCCTCGGCGACCAGCAGGCCGCGACCTTCGGGCAGGCGGCGTTCGAGCGTGGCGAGGCGAAGAACACCTACGGCACGGGCAACTTCATCATCTTCAACACCGACACCGAGATCGTCCACTCGCAGAACGGTCTGCTGACCACCCTGGGGTACAAGCTCGGCGACGAGCCCGC
Source organism: Microbacterium kunmingense (assembly GCF_023155745.1). Lineage (GTDB taxonomy): Bacteria > Actinomycetota > Actinomycetes > Actinomycetales > Microbacteriaceae > Microbacterium > Microbacterium kunmingense. The sequence goes on along the minus strand of NZ_JAKNUS010000003.1, from coordinate 411,712 downwards.
CCACTACGCCCTGGAGGGCTCGATCGCCGTCACCGGGTCGCTCGTGCAGTGGCTCCGCGACAACCTCGGCATCATCTCCTCCGCCCCGGAGGTCGAGACCCTCGCCGCCAGCGTGGAAGACAACGGCGGGGCGTACTTCGTGCCCGCGTTCTCGGGTCTGTTCGCCCCCTACTGGCGCTCCGACGCCCGGGGTGCACTCGTCGGTCTCACCCGCTATGTCAACAAGGGCCACATCGCCCGCGCGGTGCTGGAGGCCACGGCCTTCCAGACCCGCGAGGTCATCGACGCGGTCAACGCCGACTCGGGTGTGCCGCTGACGGAGCTCAAGGTCGACGGCGGCATGATCGCCAACGACCTGCTGATGCAGTTCCAGGCCGACATCCTCGGGGTTCCCGTGGTGCGGCCGGTCGTCGCCGAGACCACGGCGCTGGGCGCCGCCTACGCCGCCGGTCTCGCGGTCGGCTTCTGGTCGGGCCTGGACGACCTGTCCAAGAACTGGCAGGAGGACCGGCGTTGGGAGCCGAAGATGGAGGAGGCCGAGCGCGAGCGTCTGCTGCGCAACTGGAAGAAGGCCGTCACCAAGACCTTCGACTGGGTCGACGAAGACGTGTCGTGACTCTCGTGTGAACGACGGGGAGGTCGCTTCGGCGGCCTCCCCGCTGTCGTTCCGGCCCGCGTTACCCCGCCGGCGTCACTTCAGCAGGCGCGACAAGCGGCGGTCGGCGAGGATCTTCCCACCGGTCTGGCACGTGGGGCAGTACTCGAGGGAGTTGTCGGCGAAGAAGACGCTGCGCACCTCGTCACCGCAGACCGGACACGATTCGCCTCGGCGGCCGTGCACCCGCATCCCGCGACGCTTGGCGTCCTTCAGATCTGCGGGTGGTTTTCCGGATGCCGCGGCCAACGCCTCGGCGAGAGTGTCGGTCATCGCCCGGTACAGCCGATCGATCTCCGCGTCGTCGAGGCCCGCCGCGAGGGCGTAGGGCGACATCTTCGCGGCGTGGAGGATCTCGTCGGAGTAGGCGTTCCCGACACCCGCGATGATCGACTGATCGCGCAGCACCCCCTTGATCTGGGTTCTGCGTCCCGCCAGGAGCGACGCGAACGCGTCCCGGTCGAAGGCCGGGTCGAGAGGATCGGGGCCGAGCCGGGCGATGCCGGGAACCTCGTCCGGGTCGCGGACGACCGAGACGGCGAGCGACTTCTTCGTGCCCGCCTCCGTCAGGTCGAAGCCCGAGCCGTCGTCGAAGCCGACACGCAGCGCGATCGGGGTCTTGCCGGGGCGGATGAGCGTCGACGGCAGCGCGTCGTACCACCGCAGCCAGCCCGCCTTGGCGAGGTGGAAGACGAGGTGCGGCGCGGAAGAGCCCTCCGCCGTGCCGGCGGTGGCGATGTCGAGGAACTTCCCGTGTCGCTCGACGCCGGTCACGGTCGCGCCGACGAGAGCGGTGATCGGCGGGTCGTAGGTCTTCAGCGCGGCGATGTTCGCCACGGTGGCGCGTGTGACGGTGCGGTCGGTCAGGCGGCCGCGGAGGAACTCGACGAGTCCCTGCACCTCGGGCATCTCCGGCATCCCCTCATCCTGGCACGCGGGACGCCGACGAGGTCAGGGGGTGAGAACAGGCCAGGGAACCGGCGTGCGGTCGTCGGAGCGGAGGATGCCGGCGACCCAGCCGTCATCCCGCCCGCCTGGTCCGACGAGCGCCTGGCGGAGCAGCCCCTCGTAGCGGAACCCCACCGCGCGGGCTGCGGCGGCCGACCCGACGTTGCCGGCGACGGCCCGCCATTCGACGCGCACGAGGTCCAGGCCCTGCGGGGCGAAGGCGAAGTCGAGCACCGCCGTCGCGGCCTCGGACAGCAGGCCCTTGCCGCGGAACGGCGCCGCCATCCAGTAGCCGATCTCGCCGCATCCCTCCGTCGCCCCCAGGCGGTGCATGCCGATCATCCCGGCCAAGGCCCCGTCGTGCCGGATCGCCCAGTTCGTCGAGACGCCCTCCGCCCACTGCCGGGGGACGAGGTCGATGAACTTCTCGGCGTGTTCGCGGACGTACGGCCGGGGCACGGTGGTGAACCGCTGGATGTCGGGGTCCTGGCACGCGTGGAACACCGCGTCGGTGTCGGCCCGATTCGGCAGCGACAGCACCAGTCGGCGGGTGCGGAGGATGGCGGGCTGCATGTCGACACCCTACGGCGCGGCGGGCGCCGAGCGGGGCGGGGCGGGGCGGGGCGGGTCCACTCGGCGGCGCGCCCGACCCGGGTGCTCGATCCGGGTGGCGGATGTGGTCGCCCGGCGGCGCCGGATGCGACCGTTTTCGCCACCTCGATCCTGGACGCCGGATCCGGGTGGCGGATGTGGTCGCCCGGAGGCGCCGGATGCGACCGTTTTCGCCACCTCGATCCTGGACGCCGGATCCGGGTGGCGGATGTGGTCGCCCAAAGGCGCCGGATGCGACCGTTTTCGCCACCTCGATCCCGGACGCCCGATCCGGGTGGCGGATGTGGTCGCCCGGCGGCACCGGATGCGACCATTTTCGCCACCTCGATCCCGGACGCCGGATCCGGGTGGCGGATGTGGTCGCCCAAAGGCGCCGGATGCGACCATTTTCGCCACCTCGATCCCGGACGCCCGATCCGGGTGGCAGATGTGGTCGCCCGGCGGCACCGGATGCGACCATTTTCGCCACCTCGATCCCGGACGCCCGATCCGGGTGGCGGATGTGGTCGCCCCCCGGCGTGAAACGCGACCACCTTCGCCACCTCGATTCCGCAGCGGCAGCGGCCGGGGAACGGCGCCTGCGGCGCGCGTCAGGCGCGGCGGAGCAGCCCCACGCTGTCGTACACCTTCGCCAGCGTCTCGTCGGCGACCTCGGCGGCGCGTGCCGCGTTGATCGCCAGCACCCGGTCGAGTTCGGCCGGGTCGCCGAGCAGATCCATCGCCCGCGCGCGCACCGGCTCGAACTCGGCCATCACTACGTCAGCGAGGCCCTTCTTGAAGTCGCCGTACCCGCGCCCGGCGTACTCGTCCTCGATGGAGGCGATCTGACGACCCGTCAGCGCGGCGTAGATCACCAGCAGGTTCGACACCCCGGGCTTGTTCTCCCGGTCGTAGCGCACCGCCCCTTCGGAATCGGTGACGGCCCGCATGATCTTCTTCGCACTCGCCGCCGGGTCGTCCAGCAGCCACAGTACGCCCGCCTCGGACTCCGCCGACTTCGACATCTTCGCCAGCGGGTTCTGCAGGTCGTAGATGCGCGCGGTCTCCTGCTGGATGACCGGCATCGGCACGCGGAAAGCCTCGCCGTAGCGGCCGTTGAAGCGTTCGGCGAGGTCGCGGGTGAGCTCGACGTGCTGCTTCTGGTCGTCCCCGACCGGCACGATGTCGGTCTGGTAGAGCAGGATGTCGGCGGCCATCAGCACCGGATACGTGAAAAGACCGACGGATGTCGCGTCCGACCCGTACCGCTGCGACTTGTCCTTGAACTGGGTCATGCGCCCGGCCTCACCGAATCCGGTGATGGTCGACAGGATCCACGCCAGCTCGGCGTGGGCGGGGACGTGCGACTGCACGTACAGCGTGGACTTCGAGGGCTCGATGCCCGCGGCGATGTACTGGGCCGCGGTGCGGCGGGTCTTCTCACGGAGCTCGGCCGGATCGTTCGGCTGCGTCAGCGCATGCAGATCGACCACGGAGAAGAAGGCGTCGTAGGTCTCCTGCAGGTCTCGCCACTGCATGAGCGCCCCGATGTAGTTGCCGATCTGGAGGGAGTCGGCCGAGGGCTGCATGCCGGAGTAGAGACGCGCTTTCTTCACCCGTCAATCCTAGGCGGCCGCATCACCCGCCGTCGGCGAACGGCGAGACCGGGACGGGAGGCGCCGCCCCGACGAACGCGACGATCTGGTGACCGCCGGGGTTCGTCTGCACCGGAACCTGTTCCCAGTTGTTCATGACCCACACATTCCCCGACGGGTCCACCGCGATCCCGGTGCTGCGGGTGAGCCCGTCGAAGGCGTAGCCGGTGTCATCCGGCGAGATCCCATCGCCCGTGTCGAGGCCGCGCGGGCAGACAGACGGGTCGGCGCCGCAGATGGCCGACACGCGCTGCCCGTCGAAGTTGGCCACCCACACGTTACCGACGCCGTCCACGGCGAGCCCCCAGGGCAGCACCACCCCGCCGCCCGTGAACGGCCCGGTCGTCGACGAGCCGTCGGGCGAGATCATCGTGACCGACGGCACACCGCGGCCCTCCTCGACGCGGTCGGGACAGGGAAGGGTGATGCCCCCGGAGTTGGCCACCCAGACGTTCCCCTCCGCGTCGACGCCGAGGCCCATCGGGCGGTCGAACGCACCCGTTAGGGGCGACCCGTCGATCGGTGTGCCGTCGTGGTCGACGACCGCGACGGCGCTGTTGACCATGGCGCTGACGAACATCAGCCGGCCGTTGTCGACGACGGTGAAGGGCTGCTCGAGCCCGAGGGTTCCGAGGTTCCGCGCCTGCTCGGGATCGCCGTCCGGGTACACCGCGACCGTGTCGTTGCCGCAGTTGGCGATCCAGACATCGCCGTTGCGAGCCACCTCGATCCCCTGCGGCCAGCTGAGGTCGCCCTGGGTGAAACCCGTGTCGGGCGAGAGGAAGTCGCCGTCGTCGAAGAGGGTCATGCTGTTGTGCAGCGGCTGCTGGTCGGCGGGACACCCCGGCTCGGGCGCCGCGAAGCCGTAGTTGCTCAGCCACAGCCGTCCCTCGGCGTCGAAGTCGATGCCGAACCCCGATCCGCTCAGCCCGCCGCCGCTGTAGGTTCCCACCAGCTCGCCGTTCGGTGCGAACTCGAACATCTCGTCGCTGCCGCACACGGGCACCGACGGATCGGCGCCGTACTCGTAGTTGTTGTTGATCCAGATGTGGCCCCGCGGGTCGATCGCGAAGTTGCCCGGCCCGTCGAGCGACTGCCCATCCCCGTCGAAGCGCAACGCGAGCGTCCACGCCGCCGGCGCATCCGACAGCCCGGGCTCGGCACCGGCGGCCTGCTGGGCGAGTTCGAACAGTGCTTCCGGCTCCGCCGAGGGGTCGCGCGCGATGGCGGCGAATGCCCCGGCGGCCGAGGTGACGGGCGATGCGCCCGAGGCCGTCTCGAAGAGCGACACGCAGGCCGACTCGTCCTCGAGGCAGACCGACAGCATCGCGCTGAGCGACGTGAACGCAGCGAGGGTGGAGGTCTCCGAGCCGTTCGGCGAGGTCGTGAGAACTTCGCCGTAGTCGCCGGTGGCGAAGTCGGCGAGGTTCGCCGCCATGGCCGCGGCGTTGCCGACGGCGAGGGCGTCGCCCGTGGGCAGGGCATCGCCGAAGAACTGCGCAAGCCCGTATCCGGTGGCAACCGTGGTCCGCTCGTTCAGCGTCACCGACTCCTGATCGCCGGTGACGACGCTCGCCAGCAGCGCCGCCTCGCCATCGGCGGGGCGGGCATCAACGACGAGGGGGCCGGCGGTCTCGGCGGGGAGGTCGAGCGAGAAGTCGCCGTCCCCGTCCGCGGTCGCGGTGGCGACCTCACGCGGCGCGTCGCCGGTCACTAGCCACGCGGTCACCTCCCAGCCGTCGACGCCGACGCCGTCGGCGACCGGCGCGATGGATCCGCTCAGCGCCGAGGTGTCCGCGGGCGGTGCCCCGGTGCATCCGGATGCCACGACGGCCACGACACCCGCGACCACCGCGAAGGAAAGGATGTGTCGGCGCCGCACCATCGAACCCCCGATCGTCAGCCGCAGTCTAGCGACGGGCGGCCGCCGGGGCCGCCTACGTTCCGAGCCCCAGGGCGTAGTCGGCGACGACGGGGGCGTGGTCGCTCCACCGGGTGTCCCAGGACGGGGCGCGCACGACCTGGTAGCCGCTCACCCGCTCCGCGAGCGCGGGGGTCGCCAGGTGGTAGTCGATGCGCCACCCCGAGTCGTTGTCGAACGCGCGTCCGCGCATCGACCACCACGTGTACGGGCCGTCGACCTCGCCGGCTGCGCGGCGGCCGACGTCCACCCATCCGAGCCCCGTGCCGACGGATCCGTCGTTCGCGGTGACCTGCTCGCCGGCGGGACCGGTGAATCGGTCGAAGTACGCCCGCTCCCGGGGCAGGAACCCGGCCTTCTTGACATTTCCCTTCCAGTTCCGGATGTCGAGGGGGCGGTGTCCGACATTCAGGTCGCCCATGATGAGGCTGAGGGGAGAGGATGCGGCGAGCTGCGGCATCCGCTCTTCCATGGCGTCGAGGAACGCCCATTTGGCGTCTTGACGCGGGGTGTCGGCCTCGCCGGTGTGCACGTAGGCGCTCACGACGGTGAGGCGCTCGCCGTCGATGTCGAGGTCTGCTTCGATCCAGCGCCCCGCCCATTCGGTGCGGTCGTCGTCGGGACCGAGACCGCGGCGCACGTCGACGGCGGGAGCCTTCGTCGCGATGGCGACGCCCGCCCGGCCCTTGGCGAGGGCCTCCTCGTTCACGATCTCCCAGCCGGGGAGGGCGGCGGCGAGCTCGACTGCCGTCGCCCGCACCTCCTGGAGGGCGAGGACGTCGACGTCGGCATCGGCCAACCACTCGATCATCCCCTTCCGGACGGCGGCACGGATGCCGTTGACGTTGACGGTGGCGATGCGAACCCGGCGAGACACGCCCGCCAGCCTAATCGGCGCCTCCGACATCGGGCCCGGGCCGGCGCGGGTCACTCCAGCAGCAGAGATCGCTTCGGGGGTGGGGGAGGAGAGGACTCCAGCGCCGTGAGATCCTCCTCGGCCCGGCGGAGCGCGCGCGTCGCGTTCCACCGGCGGAACCACGGGGCCGTGGCGACCTCGGCCCGCGCGTCGCGCACCCGGACGCGGGCGGCGACGACGAGCGCCTCCCACTCGCGCTGACGCCGCTCCTCCTCGCTGAGCTCGGCGAGGGCGACGTTGCGATCGGCGGCGGCCACCGCGATCCACGCCCCCGCGACGAGGATGACGATGCTGTTCAGCCGGAACCACAGGAGGAACCCGATGAACACCGTGAAGGTCGTCAGCAACGGGTTGGACGGGGTGTAGCGCAGGAGCAGCCCCGCCCCCACCTGGAGCACGACGATCGCGGCGCCGCCGAGCATCGCGCCCGGCCAGATGCGCCGCCAACCGAGGGCGGCACCGGTGAGGAAGCGGATCAGCGCGGCGAGGGCGGCGGCGTTGATCGCGAACGAGACGCTCAGCGACAGCAGTCGCGTGAGGAGGTCGGTGACGAGACTCAGTGCGGCGAGCCCGAGCAGGTCGAACACCCCCTCCAGCGCCCATACGGCGAAACCGCTCAGCGTCGCCCCGATGAGCAGGGCGATGCCGAACACGAACGCCGCGATGAAGTCGCGGGCCTTCAGAAGGACATACGGACGGCGGTCGAAGGGAAGCCCGAAGATGTCGCGCACCGCGCGACGGGTGAACGTGATGAACCCGATCGCCGTCCAGATGACCACCACCAGCGCGATCGCACCGGTGATCCCCAGCGCGCCGGCCGACTGGTTCGCGACCTCGCTCACCTGCTCGGGGGTGACCAGCCCGTTCTCGCTGATGAGGTTCGGGATGTATTCGTTGATGATCTCGATGACGCGCTGGATGGCCGCGTTCGAGGCGCCGAGCCAGAGCCCGACGATGGCGAAGGCGAAGTAGATCACGCCGAAGATCGCGAACAGGGACTGGTAGCTCACTCCGGCGGCCAGGAGAAACCCGTTGTGCTGCAGGAAGTGACGCCACACCCGCACCGGGAACCACGCCAGGGTCCGCCGCGTGAGGGCCGTCGCACGCGTGATCGGCACATCGAAACGTTCGCGCAGCCGGTCCTCGGTCTGCGCCCATCGCTGAGCCGCCGCCGAGGTGCGCGACGCCGAGGAGTCGGAGTCGGTGCGCGCCGCGTCATCCGTCCCGTTGGTCACAGGCCCACTGTATCGAGGGTCCGGCGACCGCCTTCGAGCGGGATCGTCAGCGTCCGCGCAGGACCGCGTGCTTCACCGTTCTCACGCGCGAAGCAGTGCCTGCTTCACCGTGCTCACGCGCGAAGCAGTGCCTGCTTCACTTCTGCAATGGCCTTGGTGACCTCGATGCCACGGGGGCACGCCTCGGTGCAGTTGAAGGTGGTGCGGCAGCGCCACACGCCCTCCTTGTCGTTGAGGATGTCCAGGCGCACGTCGCCGGCGTCGTCGCGCGAGTCGAAGATGAAGCGGTGCGCGTTGACGATCGCGGCGGGGCCGAAGTACTGCCCGTCGGTCCAGAACACAGGGCACGACGAGGTGCACGCGGCGCACAGGATGCACTTGGTGGTGTCGTCGAAGATCTCGCGGTTCGCGATGGACTGGATGCGCTCCTTGCCCGGCTCGGGCGTGGAGTTCGCGATGAGGAACGGCTTGATCTCGCGGTAGGAGGCGAAGAACGGCTCCATGTCGACGACGAGGTCCTTCTCCAGCGGCAGACCCTTGATGGCCTCGACGTAGATGGGCTGCGAGATGTCGAGGTCTTTGATGAGGGTCTTGCAGGCGAGACGGTTGCGGCCGTTGATGCGCATCGCATCCGACCCGCAGATGCCGTGCGCACAGGAGCGGCGGAAGGTCAGGGTGCCGTCGACCTCCCACTTGATCTTGTGCAGCGCGTCGAGCACGCGGTCGGTGGAGTACAGCTCCACGTCGTAGTCGACCCAGCGCGGCTCGTCGTCGACCTCGGGGTCGAAGCGGCGGATGTTGAAGGTGACCAGGAACGACTGGATGCCGGTGTCTTCCGGCGCCTGCTCGACGCGGTCTTCACCGTCCGCGACGCGATCGCCCGCGGCGTCCGTCCGAGTGTCGAGAACCGTCGACATCAGTACTTCCTCTCCATCGGCTGGTAGCGGGTGATCACCACGGGCTTCCAGTCGAGCGTGATGTGGTCATCGGCGTGGGACGAGGTGGGGTCGCCCGTGAGGTACGCCATCGTGTGCTGCATGTAGTTCTCGTCGTCGCGCGTGGGGAAGTCGTCGCGCATGTGGCCGCCGCGGCTCTCCTTGCGGTTGCGGGCGGTGACGACGACCACCTCGGCGATGTCGAGGAGGAATCCGAGCTCGACCGCCTCGAGCAGATCGGTGTTGAACCGCTTGCCCTTGTCGTCGACGTGGATGTTCTTGTAGCGCTCGCGAAGGTCGGCGATGACGTCGAGGACGTGACCCAGCGACTCCTCGGTGCGGAACACCTGGGCGCCCTTGTCCATCTCCTCCTGCAGCTTCTTTCGCAGCACCGAGATGCGCTCGGTGCCGGGGTTGTTGCGCAGGCCCTCGATCATCTCGCGGACGGCCCGCGCCGGGTCGTCGGGGAGGGGCACGAAGTCGGCCGTCTGAACGTACTCGACCGCGTAGCGGCCCGCGCGCTTGCCGAAGACGTTGATGTCGAGGAGCGAGTTCGTCCCGAGGCGGTTCGAGCCGTGCACCGACACGCACGCGCATTCGCCCGCGGCGTAGAGGCCCGGGACGACCGTGTCGTTGTCGGCGAGCACCTCGGCCCTGATATTGGTGGGGATGCCACCCATGGCGTAGTGCGCCGTCGGCATCACCGGCACCGGCTCGACGACCGGGTCGACACCGAGGTAGGTGCGGGCGAACTCGGTGATGTCGGGGAGCTTGGTCTCCAGCACCTCGGCGCCCAGGTGCGTGCAGTCCAGCAGCACGTAGTCGCGGTGCGGCCCCGCGCCGCGGCCCTCGGCGACCTCCTGCTGCATGCAGCGGCTGACGATGTCGCGGGGCGCCAGGTCTTTGATCGTGGGCGCGTAGCGTTCCATGAAGCGCTCACCGCTGACGTTGCGGAGGATCGCGCCCTCACCGCGCGCGCCCTCGGTGAGGAGGATGCCGAGACCGGCGAGGCCGGTCGGGTGGAACTGGAAGAACTCCATGTCCTCCAGCGGAAGGCCCTTGCGCCACACGATGCCGACGCCGTCGCCGGTGAGGGTGTGGGCGTTCGAGGTCGTCTTGTAGATCTTGCCGAAGCCGCCGGTGGCGAAGACGACCGCCTTGGAGTGGAACACGTGCAGCTCGCCGGTCGCGAGGTCGTAGGCGACCACTCCCGCGGTCTGGACGTTGCCGTCGGCGTCCTTGACCGTGATGAGGTCGAGCACGTAGAACTCGTTGAAGAAGTTGATGCCGAGCTTGACGCAGTTCTGGAAGAGCGTCTGCAGGATCATGTGGCCGGTGCGGTCGGCGGCGTAGCATGCCCGCCGCACCGGCGTCTTGCCGTGGTCGGCGGTGTGCCCGCCGAAGCGACGCTGGTCGATCTTGCCGTCGGGCGTGCGGTTGAAGGGCAGGCCCATGTTCTCGAGGTCGATGACGGCGTCGATGGCCTCCTTCGCGAGGATCTCCGCGGCATCCTGGTCGACGAGGTAGTCGCCGCCCTTGACGGTGTCGAAGGTGTGCCACTCCCAGGAGTCCTCCTCGACGTTGGCGAGGGCCGCCGCCATGCCGCCCTGCGCGGCACCGGTGTGCGAGCGCGTGGGGTAGAGCTTGGAGATGACCGCCGTCTTCGCGCCCGGGCCCGCCTCGATCGCGGCCCGCATGCCGGCGCCGCCGGCGCCGACGATGACGATGTCGAACTGGTGGTAGTGGACGCCGTCGCGAACGACGCTGTCGGAGGTTTGCGTGCTCACTGGAGGATGTCTTCCGTTCTGGTGAGGGGGCCGTGAACCGCGGCGCCGGTCAGGCGCACAGCTCCTGCAGCCAGTCGGCGCTGGTGCTGCTCAGGCCCAGGCACGGGTCGAAGGTGAACACCACGAGGGTGCCGAGGAGAATGAGGAAGGCCGCGGAGGCCCACAGGCCGTAGACCAGGACCTTCCGGGTGGTCTCGTTCGCGACGTAGTCGTTGACGATCGTGCGCATGCCGTTCGTGCCGTGGATCAGTGCGAGCCAGAGCATCGCGACATCCCACCACTGCCAGAACGGGGTGGCGAACTTGCCGGCGACGAAGGCGAAGTCGATGCCGCGGATGCCCTCGCCGACCATCAGGTTGACGAAGAGGTGCCCGAAGATCAGCACGATCAGCAGCACGCCGGAGGCGCGCATGTAGATCCAGCCCCACTTCTCGAGGTTGCCGCGGCGGCGCTGGGTGGTGGAGCGGGGGCTCCGGGGTGCGGCGAGCAGGTCGGCGGTCATCAGTTCCCTCCCAGCTCGGCGAAGACGTTGATCAGGTGGCGCGGGGTGAAGGCGAGCATCGTGACGACCCAGAGCCCGAGCACGCCCCACCACAGCTGCCGCTGGTGACGGGTGGCCCAGCTCCAGAAGTCCACGAGGATGATGCGCAGTCCGTTGTACGCGTGGTAGGCGATGGCGCCCACCAGGGCCACCTCGCCGACGCCCATGACGGGGTTCTTGTAGGTGCCGATGACCGCGTCGTAGGCCTCGGGCGAGACGCGGATGAGCGCGGTGTCGAGGATGTGCACGAGGAGGAAGAAGAAGATCGCCACACCGGTGATGCGGTGCAGGACCCACGACCACATCCCCTCGCGGCCGCGGTAGAGCGTTCCGCGGGGCACGGTCGAGGTGGTCTCCGAGACCGTCGGCGTGACGCGTGCTGGTGCTGACACGGTCGTCCTCCCTGAGTCGAACACGGTGCGGGGCAGGCATTGCCCCTTCGCGGGACGCGGGGCCCTCACGGCGTCACACGGGCGCACGGCAATCCTATGGCGGGAGGTCTTCCGGCAGCGATGAGGCCAACCTAACTGTCTCGATATCGAGAAAATCGGATGCCGCGTGGGCGGCCTTCCGGCCGGCTCGGCGTCGTGGGTGGGACATCGTCGGAAACACGGGCCGGTTACCCTGTCGCCATGCCTGAACCCATCGCCGACTTCTACGCGGTCATCCCCGCCGGCGGCATCGGCAGCCGGCTCTGGCCGCTGTCACGAGCCGACGCCCCCAAGTTCCTCCACGATCTCACCGGGTCGGGGCAGACGCTGCTGCGCGACACCTGGGACCGCCTCGAGGCGCTGAGCGGACGCGACCGCATCGCCGTCGTCACCGGTCGCGCCCACCGCGCGGCCGTGGAGCGGGAGCTGCCGGGCATCCCCGACAAGAACGTCTTCCTCGAGTCCGAGCCCCGCGACTCCGCTGCCGCGATCGGCCTCGCCGCCGCCATCCTGGTCCGCCGCGAGCCCGACGTGATCATCGGGTCGTTCGCCGCCGACCACGTCATCCGCGGTACCCGCACCTTCGAGTTCGCGGTGCAGCAGGCTGTCGCCGTGGCCCGCGCCGGATACATCTGCACGATCGGCATCCAGCCCACCGAGCCGTCGGTGGGCTTCGGCTACATCCGCAAGGACGGCGAGCTCGACGTCGACGGCGCCCCTGAGGCCGCGGTGGTCGAGCGGTTCGTGGAGAAGCCCGACCTCGAGACCGCCCGCGCCTACTACTCCGACCGTGCCTACCTCTGGAATGCGGGGATGTTCATCACGCGTGCCGACGTGCTCCTGGCCGAGCTCGCCGCGAACGAACCCGAGCTCCACGCGGGACTGCTCGAGCTCGCCGAGGCGTGGGACGACCGCGACCGGCGCGGCCCGGTGGTCGACCGGGTCTGGCCGACCCTGAAGAAGATCGCCATCGACTACGCCGTCGCGGAGCCGGCCGCCGACAAGGGGCGTCTCGCTGTCATCCCGGGACACTTCGACTGGGACGACGTGGGCGATTTCGCGAGCCTGGCCAAGCTCAACAGTCACGGCGGCAAGAACGAGCTGGCGATCCTCGGCGGCACCGCACGCGTGCTCGCCGATGCCTCGAGCGGGATCGTCGTGTCGCAGACCAACCGCGTGATCAGCTTGATCGGCGTGCAGGACATCGTCGTCGTCGACACCGACGACGCGCTGCTGGTGACCACCAGCGAGAACGCCCAGCGGGTGAAGGGCGTCGTGGATGCCCTGAAGCTCACCGGCCGGGGCGACGTCCTCTAGCCCGCAGGCGCGCCGGGGCGGGTCGTCGCGGGGCGCCGGGGCGCGGCATCCGCCCGTTTGGTCACGCGCGTATTGCGTCTTTGTAACCTTTCGGTACCCCGGGCTCAGCACGTCTACCAGCGCGTTGTCACAGTAGGTAACTTTGTGCAGTCCCCGTGAAGGACGCGGGGCATCGATGTGGAGGCTGAGTTGACCATCTCACGCACCAAGAAGCTCGCTGGCGCTGCCGCCGCCGCGGGCCTGCTCGTGGCCCTGGCGGGCTGCGGCGCCGCACCCGAAGCAGCGCCGTCCGGCGACGCATCCGACGGGGGCGAGGCGACGTCCGACTTCAAGGCCTGCATGGTCTCCGACGCCGGCGGGTTCGACGACAAGTCGTTCAACCAGCTGGGTCTCGAGGGCCTGACCGCCGCCTCAGAGGAGCTCGGCTTCGAGGTCGCGACGACCGAGTCGCAGTCCGAGAGCGACTACGCCGCGAACCTCGACAACCTCGCAGCCGAGGGCTGCAACTTCATCGTGTCGGTGGGCTTCCTGCTCTCGGCGCCCACCGTCGAGGCGGCCCTGGCCAACCCCGACATCGAGTACGCGATCATCGACGACTACGCCGATAACGACTTCGACGGCGAGACCGACGCCCCGAACATCAAGCCGCTCGTCTTCGACACCGCCCAGGCCGCGTTCCTGGCCGGCTACGCCTCGGCGTCGTACAGCGAGTCCGGGATCGTCGGCACCTTCGGTGGCGCCAAGATCCCGCCCGTCACCATCTTCATGGACGGCTTCCAGATGGGCGTGGAGTACTGGAACGAGCAGAAGGGCGAGGACGTCCAGGTCGTCGGCTGGGACATGGAGACCCAGGAGGGCCAGTTCACCGAGGAGTTCCTCGCGAACGACACCGCCAAGCAGGTCGCCCAGGGCCTCATCGACCAGGGTGCGGACGTGCTCCTGCCGGTCGGTGGCCCGATCTACCAGTCCGCCGCTGAGGCGATCCGCGACTCGGGCGGCAACATCGCGCTGCTCGGTGTCGACGCCGACGTGTACGAGACCGACCCGAGCGTCGCCGACCTGCTGCTGGTCTCGGTGCTCAAGGGCATGGATGTCGCGGTGAGCGAGGCCGCGACCGAGGCGGCGAACGACGCGTTCGACCCGACCCCGTTCATCGGCACGCTCGAGAACGACGGTGTCGGCATCTCCTCGTTCCACGACTTCGAGTCGCTCGTCGACCCGGCGCTCGCGGACGAGCTGGAGGAGATCCGCGCCGGCATCATCGACGGGTCGATCGACGCCCGTTCGCCGGCATCGCCGTAACACCTCTTTCGATACACACCGGGCGGCCGGACAGATGCGTGCATCTGTCCGGCCGCCTCACGACTCGATTAGATTGGCGGCTATGACCCTCGAACTTCGGGGCATCACCAAGCGGTTCGGCGCCCTCGTGGCGAACGACCACATCGACCTGGTGGTCAAGCCCGGAGAGATCCATTGCCTGCTCGGCGAGAACGGCGCCGGCAAGTCGACTCTCATGAACGTCCTCTACGGCCTCTACACCGCCGATGAAGGTGAGATCCTCCTCGACGACGAGGTGCAGAGCTTCACCGGGCCCGGTGACGCGATGGCCGCCGGTATCGGCATGGTGCACCAGCACTTCATGCTCATCCCCGTCTTCACCGTCGCCGAGAACGTCATGCTCGGCCATGAGGACACCCGGTTCGCCGGAGCCCTCGACCTCGACAAGGCCCGCGCCCACGTCCGCGAAGTGGCGGCACGGTTCGGCTTCCAGATCGACCCCGACGCCCTCGTCGGCGACCTCCCCGTGGGCGCGCAGCAGCGGGTGGAGATCATCAAGGCCCTCTCCCGCGACGCCAAGGTGCTCGTCTTCGACGAGCCGACGGCGGTTCTGACCCCGCAGGAGACCGACGAGCTCATGGCCATCATGCGGCAGCTGCGCGACGACGGCACGGCGATCGTCTTCATCACCCACAAGCTGCGCGAGGTCCGCGAGGTCGCGGACCGCATCACCGTCATGCGTTTGGGCAAGATCGTGGGGGAGGCCGAGCCCACCGCCACCAACGCCGACCTCGCGAACCTGATGGTCGGCCGCGCCGTCGAGCTCACCGTCCGGAAGGAGCCGGCCACCCCGGCCCCCGGAGGTCTCGTCGTGGAGAATCTCCGCGTGCTCGACGACCACGACCAGATCGTCGTCGACGACGTCAGCTTCGAGGTGCGTCCGGGTGAGATCCTCGCGATCGCCGGGGTGCAGGGCAACGGCCAGACCGAGCTCACCGAGGCGATCATCGGACTGCAGCGCAAGGTGACCGGGTCGATCCGCCTCGACGACACCGAGCTGACCGGCAAGTCGGTGAAGCAGATCATCGACCAGGGCGTCGGATTCGTGCCCGAGGACCGCAAGGTGGAGGGCCTGGTCGGGGAGTTCAGCGTCGCCGACAATCTCATCCTCAACCGCTCCAGCGGAGCGCCCTTCTTCTCCGCGGCGACCCTCCGGCGGGGCGTCCTGCGCGCGTTCGCCGAGGAGCGCATCGCGGAGTTCGACATCCGCACGCAGGGTCCGGACCTCGCCGCCGGGCGACTGTCGGGCGGCAACCAGCAGAAGGTGGTGCTCGCCCGTGAGCTCAGCCGGGAGCTGAACCTGTTCGTGGCGTCCCAGCCGACGCGCGGCATCGACGTCGGATCGATCGAATTCGTCCACAAGCGCATCGTCGCCACCCGAGACGCAGGAGTGCCCGTGATCGTGGTCTCCACCGAACTCGACGAGGTGTCGGCCCTGGCCGACCGCATCGCGGTGATGTACCGCGGCAAGATCGTCGGCATCGTGCCCGGCGACGCGCCGCGCGAGACCCTCGGCCTGATGATGGCGGGCGAGCTGCCCGCCGAAGCCGTTTCCGCGCAGGGGGTGTCGGCATGAGCGGGCTTCCCCCCGAGGGAACGAACCTCGGACCCGGCGTCGACCCCGGGATCACGCGCAGTGCGCACGGCGAGCCGGCCGTTCAGACGCCGGTCGCCGACATCCCGCCCCCACCTCGCCAGAACCAGATCATCCGCGAGATCCTCCGCAGCAATGCGGTGGCCACCGTCCTCGCGATCGTGCTGGCGATGCTCATCGGCGGGGTGCTGGTGGCCTTCACCAACCCCGAGGTGCAGCGGACATCCGGCTACTTCTTCGCGCGTCCGCAGGACACCCTGGTGGCGATCTGGGACGCGGTCTCGGGTGCGTACGCCGCCCTGTTCCGCGGCGCGATCTGGAACTACGAGGCCGAGACGTTCGTCCGCGCGATCAAGCCGATCACCGACACCCTGAACTTCGCCACGCCCCTGATCGCCGCGGGCCTGGGCGTGGGCCTGGCGTTCCGCGTCGGCCTGTTCAACATCGGCGCCCGCGGCCAGATGCTCATCGGCGTGACGACCGCCGCGTTCGTCGCGACAGGGTTCAGCGCCCCGCTGTTCATCCACCTGCCGCTGACGATCGCCGCCGGCATCGTGGGGGGCATGATCTGGGGCGGCCTGGTGGGTCTTCTGAAGGCGCGCACCGGGGCCAACGAGGTGATCCTCACGATCATGCTCAACTTCGTGGCGTTCTATTTCCTCTCCTGGCTCCTGAACACGCCGGGTCTCCTGCAGCGTCCCGGCGGCTCGCAGCCGATCTCCTCACCCACGCCCGCCTCGGCGCAGTTCCCCAGCCTCTTCGGGGCGCCGTTGACGGTCAACTGGGGGTTCATCGTCGCCATCGCCGCCACCGTGTTCGTCTGGTGGCTCGTGGAGCGGTCGAGCCTCGGATTCAGGATGCGCGCGGTCGGAGAGAACCCCTTCGCCGCCCGCGCCGCGGGCATCAACGTCGAGCGCATTATCATCTACGCGATGGCCTTCGCCGGCGGTCTTGCCGGGCTGGCGGGCGTCAACCAGATCTCGGGGACGATCACCAGCGGCTTCGGCAACGGCATCGACGCCGGGATCGGCTTCGACGCGATCACCGTCGCGCTGCTGGGTCGCAGCAAGGCGTGGGGCGTCTTCGCCGCCGGCATCCTGTTCGGAGCCTTGAAGGCCGGCAGCTTCACCATGCAGGTGTCCGAGGGGATCCCCGTCGACATCGTCGTGGTGGTCCAGGCGCTCATCGTGCTCTTCATCGCCGCACCGCCGCTGGTGAGGACGATCTTCTTCCTCCCGAAGGACCCGGGCGAGCTCTCTGCCGGGCGTCGCGCGCGGCGCGCCGCGAAGGCTGCGAAGAACCCGACCGCCCCCGCACGCAAGGAGGAGGTGAGCGCATGAGCACCACGACCGTGAACCCCGCGCACGCCGAGGCCGATGAGGTCATCACCCGCCAGACCGTGCGTCAGCGGCGCTGGAAGCTGGCGATCTCGTTCGTCGTCGGCACCGTCCTCATCGCCCTCATGGCGTTCGCCTTCCCGCGCGACGGGATCAGCACCTACCGCCTCGGCGACCGCACCTCGACGGTGGACCTCGGCGACATCGGTCTTCCGACCTTCGCCACGGTCGCGGTGTGCGTCGTGCTGCTGGTAATCATGACCGCCTACGCGGTGTGGGCGGCCTACACCTACCGGCGCCCGGGGCTGTGGCTCCCGATCGTCTTCGCGTTCGTGGCGGTGTTCGCCTTCCTCACCTGGTCGGCCGCCGACGGCCTGGTCCCCGTGACGGGTCTGCTGTTCGGCGCGGTCTCGCTGTCGGTGCCGCTGGTCTTCGGCGCGCTCGGCGGCGTCATCGGCGAGCGCGCGGGCGTGGTCAACGTCGCCATCGAGGCGCAGTTCCTCTTCGCGGCGTTCTCGTCGGCGATCGTCGCCTCGATCACCGGCTCGTTCCTCCTCGGGCTCGTCGCGGCGATGCTCGCGGGAGCGCTCGTGGCCTCGGTCCTGGCGGCGTTCTCCATCAAGTACCTGGTGGACCAGGTGATCGTCGGTGTGGTGCTCAACGTCCTCATCACCGGCCTCACGAGCTTCCTCCACGGGGCGCTCCTGACCCCCAACTCCGAGGCGCTGAACTCCCCGCCGCGCTTCCCGCGGTGGGCGATCCCGTTCCTCTCCGACATCCCCGTCATCGGGCCCGTCGTGTTCAACCAGACGCTGATCGTCTACATCATGTACGTCGCCGTCCCGCTCGTGGCGTGGGGTCTGTACAAGACGCGCTGGGGCCTGCGCCTCCGCGCGGTCGGCGAGCATCCGCAGGCCGCCGACACTGTCGGCATCCGAGTGAACCCGACCCGGTTCTGGAACGTCCTCCTCGCCGGCGCCGTCGCCGGCATCGGCGGCGCGTACTTCACGCTCGGCTCGGTGGGATCGTTCGACAAGGAGATGACCGGAGGCCTCGGCTTCATCGCCCTGGCGGCGGTGATCTTCGGCGGCTGGGATCCGGTGAAAGCGTCGCTGGCGGCGCTGCTGTTCGGGTTCGCCACGAACCTGCGGACGCTCCTGACCAACCTGGGATCGCCGATCCCATCGGAATTCATGGCGATGCTGCCGTACGTCGTGACGGTCCTGGCGGTGGTCGGCTTCGCCGGCCAGGTGCGCGGACCGGCGGCGGCGGGCAAGCCGTACATCAAGGGGTGAGTGTGGCACGACGATCCGGACGCGGCTGGGACGCGTCATCCGACGATCATGACGATCAGGTCCCGGTCGACATCGACTGGGACCACCTGAGAACCGTCGCCATCGAGGCGGCCGCGCGGGCGTACGCTCCGTATTCGCGCTATCGCGTGGGTGCGGCCGCGCTCGTCTCCGACGGCCGCGTCGTCGCGGGGTGCAACGTCGAGAACGCGTCGTACGGCGTGACGCTCTGTGCCGAATGCGGACTGGTCTCCGAGCTCCACATGACCGGTGGCGGACAGCTCGTCGCCTTCGTCTGCGTCAACGGCGAGGGGGAGACGATCATGCCCTGCGGCCGTTGCCGGCAGCTGCTGTTCGAGCACGCGATCCCCGGGATGCTGCTGGAGACCGTGTCGGGAATCCGCACCATCGACGAGGTGCTGCCCGATGCCTTCGGCCCGCGGGATCTGGACGCGCGGCCGAGCCGCGAGCAGGAGTCGGCTCGATGAGCGGTGGCCCGGCCCCCGAGCCCTTCGACGCGGTCGACGTCATCCGCGCCAAGCGCGACGGCGGCGCCGTTGCCGAGGACGCGCTCCGCTGGATGATCGACGCCTACACCCGCGGGTACGTCTCGGACGCCCAGATGTCGGCGTTCACCATGGCGGTGCTGCTGAACGGCATGTCGCGCGATGAGATCCGCGTGATGACCGACGCGATGATCGCCTCCGGCGAGCGGATGAGCTTCGACGGTCTCGGCAAGACGACCGTCGACAAGCACTCCACAGGCGGCGTCGGCGACAAGATCACGCTGCCGCTCGCGCCCCTCGTCGCGGCGTTCGGCGTGGCCGTGCCGCAGCTCTCGGGCCGCGGCCTCGGTCACACCGGCGGGACCCTCGACAAGCTGGAGTCGATTCCCGGATGGCGCGCCGCGCTGTCGAACGAGGAACTCCGCGCGCAGCTGCGCGACGTGGGGGCGGTGATCTGCGCCGCCGGCTCCGGGCTCGCCCCGGCCGACAAGCGGCTGTACGCGCTGCGCGATGTGACCGGCACCGTCGAGGCGATCCCGCTCATTGCCTCGAGCATCATGTCGAAGAAGATCGCCGAGGGGACGGCCGCCCTCGTGCTGGACGTCAAGTTCGGCTCGGGCGCCTTCATGCAGGACATCGACCGCGCCCGCGAGCTCGCGCGCACGATGGTCGGTCTCGGCACCGACTCGGGGGTCGCCACGACCGCGCTCCTGACGGACATGAACACCCCGCTCGGACTCGCGATCGGCAACGCCAACGAGGTGCGCGAATCGGTCGAGGTGCTCGCCGGCGGGGGACCCGCCGACGTCGTCGAGCTGACCGTCGCGCTCGCGCGCGAGATGCTCGCCCTCGCCGGGCAACCCGACGCCGACGTCGAGGGTGCGCTGCGGGACGGTCGGGCGATGGACGTCTGGCGCCAGATGATCCGCGCCCAGGACGGCGACCCCGACGCGGCGCTCCCGACGGCGCGGGAGACCCACACCGTCACCGCGCCGCGGAGCGGCGTCGTCAGCCGCATGGACGCCCTGCCCTTCGGCATCGCCGCGTGGCGCCTGGGGGCGGGCCGCGCCCGCGCCGAGGACGCCGTGGTCCACGCGGCGGGCATCGATCTGCACGTCAAGCCCGGCGACCAGGTCGCCGAGGGTGCTCCGGTCTTCACACTCTCCGGCGACGACCCGGCGCGTTTCGCCCGGGCACTGGACGCTCTCGAGGGGGCGTGGGACATCGGCGAGGACGCGCCCGCCGCGGCATCCCTCGTTCGCGAACGCATCACCGCCGACTCGATCTGATCCGCCCACCCAACCCCGGAGGTACACGATGGCCATCGATCAGCACGGCGACGCCCAGCTGGAGGGTGTGTCTCTGCGGAGCCTGCCCAAGATCTCGCTGCACGACCACCTCGACGGCGGGCTGCGCCCCGCGACGATCGTCGAGCTCGCCGACGACGCCGACGTCGACCTGCCCGAGGACGACGCCGAGGCTCTCGGGGAGTGGTTCGCCGAGAAGAGCGACTCGGGCTCGCTCGTGGAGTACCTCAAGACCTTCGACGTCACACTGTCGGTGATGCAGACCCGCGAGGGGCTCACGCGGGTGGCGCGGGAGTTCGTCGAGGATCTCGCCGCCGACGGCGTGATCTACGGTGAGGTGCGCTGGGCGCCCGAGCAGCACCTGACCGGAGGTCTCACCCTTGACGAGGTCGTCGAGGCGGTGCAGGACGGGATCGAGGAGGGCGAGGATCTCGCCGCCGACGCCGGCCGCGACATCCGCGTCGGTCAGCTCATCACCGCCATGCGCCACACCGACCGGTCGCACGAGATCGCGAGACTCGCCGTCGAGTGGCGGGGACGCGGCGCCGTCGGGTTCGACATCGCCGGCCCCGAGGACGGCTTCCTCCCCTCACGGCACCGGAAGGCGTTCGACTTCCTGGCGGGGGAGTTCTTGCCCGTGACGGTGCACGCCGGGGAGGCGGCGGGGCTGGAGTCCATCCGCTCGGCCCTCCTCGACGGGCGCGCCCTGCGCCTGGGCCACGGCGTGCGCATCGCCGAGGATCTCGAGATCGTGCAGCGGTCGGGCGAGGAGGTGCTGGTGGAGTTCGGCGACCTCGCGCGGTGGGTGCGCGATCGCGAGATCCCGCTGGAGCTGTCGCCGTCGTCGAACCTGCAGACCGGTGCGATCCAGCGCTGGGGGACCGACCTCGAGGATCACCCGTTCGACCTGCTCTACCAGCTGGGTTTCGCGGTGACGGTCAACGTCGACAACCGGCTCATGAGCCGCACGTCGCTCACCCGTGAGCTCGCCCTCCTCGTCGAGGCCTTCGATTACGGGCTCGACGACCTCGAGGCGTTCCAGATGAACGCCGCGGCGGGCGCGTTCCTCCCCGTGGAGCAGCGCGAGGAGCTCATTGACATCATCTCCGACGGCTTCGACCGCTAGGCGGGCGGCCGGCGTCTGCGCAACTCCTCCGAATCGTGCTCACACGGCCTTCGCCGTGGGGTCAGAAGGCTCGCGTGCTTCTTCTTGAGGAGTTGTGCGGACGGAAGGTCGGGCCCGCGTCCAGGATCGCTCTCACCTGCTCGAGAATCTCACCGTAGTTGAACAGAATGTCCTCTGCGAGCGGACGAATGGTGGTGTAACCCCGCGCGGCCGCCGCGATGTCGCGGCGCCGATCGCGACGCTGAGCGTCCCACCCCTCGTGGTACGCCTTGCTGTCGCATTCGATGATGAGCCAGCCGTCGACCACGAAGTCGACGCGGCCGACACCTGATATGTCCACTTGGATCTCGACGTCCCGACCCAGCCCGCGAAGAAGGAGCCGCATGAGGGTTTCGGGCCCCGATTCGCTGCGACGATCAACAAGTTGGCGCAGTCGACGATAGCGCCGGGGAAGAAGAGCGAAGACTTCGGCGATGTCGATCTCGGTGATGAGTCCGAGGTGCCAGGCGCTGTCGAGCGTTGCGACCGCGTCGCGGGGCATCTGACATCTCACGGCCTGGGCGAGCGCCTCGATCAGCGGAGCTGACATCGACGTTCGCGGCTGACGGGAGACGCGCCAGTGCGGGGTGACGTTGCGGGGACGAGCGGGAAGGCGACTTGCGCCGACGTCGAATTGGACGTGGAGTCCCGTCGTCGCGCGAACGAACACGCCGAGGAGCGAGAGCAGGGAGACGCAGTCGAGGCGTCCTCCGTGTCTCCCGGCCTGCTGAAGTTCGGGGCACATCGTGGAGTCGACGTAGCGGTCCCGGCGAAGTCGGGTGAGTCGGCCCGCGTTCAGCAGTTGCTGCACGCCGTGTCGAGTGACGCCACGCTCGGCGAGGCTCCGCGCGCTCAGGAAAGTGGCCGAGAGGATCGGTCCGGATATCCGTGCGTCACGGTGCATCTCTCCAGCCAACGCCGGCGTGCGCTCCCTGACGTGCCTTCACAGATGATCAGTGCATTGTTGGCCGGGCATCGACGCTGTGCAGGAGAGGACGTCGTCTGCACAACTCCTCAGATACGGGGCCAATATGGCGGAAGCAGCCCGAGCGAGGGCCCGGCGACCCGGATTTGAGGAGTTGTGCAGCCGGGGCGCGCGGGGGTCAGCGGGGGAGGGCGGCCACGAAGGGGGCGAGGAGGCCGGCGATCTCCGCCCGCATCTCGGGGAGGGTGATCGACGCCTCGTTGTCGCCCGCCTGCGGGCCGTAGGCGCCGAAGGCCGCGTGATTGGCCCCCGCGATCTCCGTCATCACCGCCTCCTCCGGCAGCAGCGGTCGAGCGTCGGCGATCTTCTCCGGGGTGGAGAGGCCGTCCTCGCTGCCGGCGATGCTGATCACCGGCAGATCCGATCCCGAGATGTCACCGGCGCAGTACGACGCGAACAGTGCGAGGGCGTCGGCGTCACCGGCGAGCTGACACGCCCGCACCCCGCCCAGGGAATGGCCACCGACGATCCACTGATCGATCCCCGGCACGAGGTCGGTGAACGCCGACAGCGGTCTCAGGTCGAAAAAAGCGAGGTTGAGCCATGGTTTGGTGATGACGACCGTCACCCCGTCCTCCGCCACGACGTCGGCCATCGTCGGGGCGTAGGCCGCGGCTTCGACCTTGGCGCCCGGGATGTAGACCAGGCCCACCTCCCCGGGTCCGCCGGCAGGCTCGAGGATGACCGCGGTCGACGTTTCGGTGAACCGGACCTGAGGGTTGGTCTGCACGTCCTCGAGCGGGCCCGCCTCGGCGGCCATCACCCCGACCTGGCTCCAGACGACGAGCGCGCCGACGGCAAGCAGAAGAAGCACACCGAGCGACCCGAACACCCACGCCAGCGCACGTCGCCACCGCCGCCGCGCCCGCGCGCGGGTGGGCGCCTCATCGGACGGCTGGGAAGACTCCTCGGCAGATCCTTCGGATGACCCGGATGCCACTCCCTGAGCGTACCGCCGCCTGTGCGCCCCACACCCGTGGACCCAGACCGTCGATCACAAGCCCCCGCGCTCAGCCCGCGAGCGCCGCCTGCCGGGCGGCGACCGCGTCGCGCACGCGCGCGTACAGCGGATGACTCCGCTCGAGCCCGGTCACCGCGACAGCCACGGCGTCGGCGTCCTGCTCTCGCAGCATCGCCTGCAGCTCCACAGCCTGCGGGTCGTCCGGGTCGTCGAACGCGAGGGCCGCGCCGATGGCCGCCACGAGCGCATCCACCGGCAGCCCGCGTTCGGCGGCCTCCGCTGCCGGCCCGATGAACCGCTCGTTGCGCGACAGCTTCCGCAGCGGCTGCCGCGCCACGCGACGCACGTGGTCGGGCAGGGCGGGGTTCGCGAACCGACTGAGGATCGTCGCACGGTACTCCGCCAGCTCCTCGGGGGAGAATTCGTGCTTGGCGATCAGCACCGCTGACGTCTCCTCGAGCGCCGCCGCCACCGCAGAGGCGATCGACGGGTCGGCGAGAGCGTCGGCGATCCGCTCGACCCCCGCCTGCGCGCCGAAGTAGGCCGTTGCGGCGTGCCCGGTGTTGACCGTGAACAGCTTCCGCTCGATGTACGGCGCGAGGTCGTCGACGAAGTGCGCCCCCGGAATCGTGGGCGGGTGGTCACCGAACGGATGCCGCTCGATCGCCCATTCGAAGAAGGGCTCGACCGTCACATCCACACCCGCGCCGGCCGGCTGCTCGGGAACGATCCGGTCCACCGCCGTGTTCGCGAACACCGCTCGGTTCTCCAGTGCCCCCCAGGCCTCGCCCGCCGCGTCGATCATCTCCTCGCGCAGCAGGTCGGTGGCGTTGATGGCGTTCTCGCACGCCATGATCTGCAGGGGTGGCGAGGTGGGGTCGCGCAGCGCCAGCCCCGCCACCAGATGCGGCGCGACGAAGCGCAGGATGGTGGGCCCCACCGCGGTGGTCACCACGTTCGCCCCCGCGACCTCCTCGATGACCTCGTCGGGGTGCTCGGCGCTGTTGATCGCCCGGAACCCCGTGACGACGTGATCGCGCCCGCCCTCGCCGACCTCGTGCACGGTGTACTCCGACACCTGGTTGATCGCGTCGACGAGCGCGCCCGCGACATCCGAGAACACCAGCTCGTAACCGCCCTCGTGCAGCAGCAGCCCGACGAACCCCCGCCCGATGTTGCCGGCGCCGAAGTGGACAGCCTTCATTCCACGCCCGCCGACACCGCGTCGTAGAGCTCCTGCGAGTCGGAGGTCGCCTTCAGGCGCGCCACATCGTCCTCCTCCGAGAACAGCAGCGCGATGCGCGAGAGGATCTCGAGGTGCTCATCGCCCTTGCCGGCGATGCCGATGACGAACGTCACACGCTCGCCGCCCCAATCGACGCCGCCGTCGTACCGGACAACGGAGAGACCGGACTCCAGGATGGTGTCCTTCGTCTCGTTGGTGCCGTGGGGGATCGCCAGCTCGTTGCCCATGTAGGTCGAAACGGTCTGCTCGCGCTGCTGCATCGCGTCGTAGTACCCGCCGGTGACGGCGCCGACCGACTCGAGGATCTCTGCGGCTTCGCGCATCGCCTCCTCGCGCGTCGCGCTGCCGGAGTGGATGCGGACCTGCCCCGGGGTGAGGACCTCACGTGCCATGATTTCGCCTTTCGCTCGTGTCGTCGTGCGTCGTTGTCGTCGGTGATGACGGATGCCGGGAGCCGCGCGTCCACGCGTCGACCCCCGGCATCCTGGTTCGGCAGATGCTTACGCACCATCCTTGTGCTGATCGCGCACCAATTCCACGACCTCGTCGTAACGGGGCGAGTTCATGAAGTTGTCCACCGACACGTGGACGGCGTCGGGCGCCTGCTGGCGTGCTCGGTCCGTCAACTGCTTCTGCGTGATGACGAGGTCGGCCGACCCGTCCAGGTTGGCGATCGACTTGTTGGTGACCGTGACGTCGTCGATACCGGCCTTCTTCATCTTGTTGCGAAGAACGCTCGCCCCCATCGCGGAGGATCCCATCCCCGCGTCGCACGCGAACACGACGTTGCGGATCACCTGCTGGTCGACGACTGTCCCGTGGGCGATCGCGTCGGCGGCGACGGCTCCCTCGCCGGAGAGGAGGTCGCCCTCCGCTGCGGCGTTGGAGACCGCGGTCTCTCGCAGCCCGGCGAGTGCGGACGAGGAACGACCCTTGTTCGCCTCGGTCTGCGCGATCGCGGCTGAGAGGTCACCCGCGTTGCCCGACTCGAGATCGCGCTTACGGCTCGCGCGGAGCATGATCGATGCGATCACACCGGTCACCACGGCGGCCAGCACGACTGACAGGTACACCGCCAGCAGGTTGCCGACGCCTCCCGCGGCGGGGCTGCCCGCGGCGAGCGTCACGGCGATGATGCTGCCGGGAGCGGCCGGGAAGGACAGTCCGCCGTTGAGCAGCACGTTGGTCGCGACGCCCGTCGCACCACCGGCGATCAGGGCGAGGATCGTGATCGGCTTGGCCAGCGCATACGGGAAGTAGATCTCGTGGATGCCGCCGAAGAACTGGATCAGGATGGCGCCCGGGGCTGATGCTTTCGCCACACCGACACCGAAGAAGCTGAACGCCAGCAGCAGACCGAGTCCCGGGCCGGGGTTCGCCTCGAGGAGGAACAGGATGCTCTTGCCGGTCTCGGCTGCCTCCTGGATGCCGAGCGGGGTGAAGACGCCCTGGTTGATCGCATTGTTGAGGAACAGCACCTTCGCGGGCTCGACGATGATCGACACGAGCGGAAGCAGCCCGAGGGAGACGAGCCAATCGACCGCGTTGCCGAGCGCCGTGCTCACGAAGCTGATCGCCGGGCCGAAGGCGAAGAATCCGAGGATCGCCAGCAGCATGCCGAGGATGCCCGCGGAGAAGTTGTTCACCAGCATCTCGAAACCGGGCTTGATCTTGCCGTCCCAGAGCTTGTCCATCTGCTTGGTGATCCAGCCCGCGAACGGCCCCATGATCATCGCCCCGAGGAACATCGGGATGCTCGTGCCCACGATGACGCCCATCGTGGCGATCGTCGCCACCACACCGCCGCGCTCGCCGTAGACCAGGCGGCCGGCCGTGTTGGCGATGAGCAGGGGCAGCAGGTACGTGATCATCGAGCCGACGAGGCCGACGTACTGCGGGAACGGCTGGCCGTCCTCCGTGAGCGCGACCATCGTGCGCGCGAAGGTCCAGCCCACCTCGTCGGCGTTGCCGAAGCCGCCGAGCAGGGGAGCGACGGGATACCACTGCCCCAGCCAACCGACCGAGATGAAGAGGGTCGTGATCAGACCCCAGGCGATGAACGCCGGGATGTTGGGCATGATCATGCCCGAAATGAAGGTACCGAAGCGCTGGACGGCGACGCGCCCGCCTCCCGGCTTCTTCACGGTAGCTGACGCCGATGTCATTGCTGTGTCTCCTTCTGGGTGTCAGCCGCCTTGGCGGCGGCCTCTCGGGCTGCCGCGGCGCTGTCCGCGGCGAGGGAAGCCTCGGCGATCGCGCGAGCGTCGTCGAGGGTGTACTGCAGGAGGGTGGCGCGGACGTCGGCGAGGGCGCTGGGCGCCATCGACAGACTCGTCGCGCCGAGCCCCACCAGCACAACGGCGAGCAGCGGGTCGGCGGCGGCTTCGCCGCAGATCCCGACGGGTTTGCCGTGCGTGCGTCCGGCGTCGCCCACCTCGCGGATGAGGCGAAGGACCGACGGATGCCACGGGTCCTGGAATCCCGCGACCGAACCGAGCAGGCGGTCGGCCGCGAGGGTGTACTGGGTGAGGTCGTTCGTGCCGATCGAGGCGAAGTCGGCGTGGGCGAGGATGCGGTCTGCGAGGAGCGCCGCGGAGGGCACCTCCACCATGACGCCCGCGGTGCGGATGCCGTACTCCTTCGCCAGGGCGGTGAAGTACGCCGTCTCCTCGACGGTGGCGACCATCGGCGCCATGACCCACAGATCGGCCGGGCCCTCGGGGGACCGCCGCGTCGCGGCATCCGCCTCCGCCAGCGCGGTGAGCTGCTCGCGGAGGATGTCCTCGCTCGCGCGGAGCGCGCGCAGGCCGCGGAGCCCGAGGGCCGGGTTCTCCTCGTGCGCGTCGTTGAGGAACGGGAGGGGCTTGTCGGCGCCCGCATCGAGCACCCGCACGACCACCTTCTTGCCGGGGAACGCGCGGAGCAGCTGCTCGTACGAGGCGCGCTGCTGCTCGACGGTCGGGGCGGAGGAAGCGCTGAGGAAGAGGAACTCGGTGCGGAAGAGCCCCACGCCTTCGGCGCCGAGGGCGACGGCCTCGGCGGCGCCGTCGGGCTTGCCGAGATTCGCCAGGAGCGGCACGGCCGTGCCGTCGGCGAGCGCGCCGGCGGTGATCGGCGCCGAGGCGGCGTTCGCCCGGGCGTCGGCGCGCACGCGCGCCCGCTGGAGCTCATCGTCGGTGGGGTCGGCGGTGACCACGCCGGCGGCGGCGTCGACGATCACGCTCTGCCCCTCGGCGAGCGAGGCGGCGCCGGCGGCACCGACGACGGCGACGATGCCCTTCTCGCGGGCGAGGATCGCGGTGTGGGAGGTGGGTCCGCCCTCGGTGGTCACGAGGGCGAGCACCTGGTCGAGATCCAGCAGCGCCGTGTCGGCGGGGGCGAGATCCTTCGCGACGAGGACGAACGGATGCCCCGGCTCCGGCACACCCGGAGCCGCGACGCCCCGCAGCCGCGCGATGACGCGCTGCGCGACGTCGTCGAGGTCGGCGGCGCGCTCGCCCAGGTAGCCGCCCACGGCGGTGAGCTGGTCGCGGAACGCGGCGAACGCCTCGAACACCGCGCGCTCGCCGGTCTTGCCGTCTGCGAGGCGCGTGCCGATCTCGTCGGAGAGCGTCGGGTCCTCGGCCATCATCGCCTGCGCCTCGAGGACGTCCTGCGCGGCACCGCCCGCCTGCTCGGCCCGATTCTCGAGCTCCCGGGCGACGGCGCTCACGGCCTCATCGACGCGCGCGCGCTCGGCGGCCTCGCCGATCGTGCTGGGCTCGTCGGCGGGCGCGGGGAGCGGCTCGGCCATGCGGGCCACCGGGCCCTGCGCGACGCCCAGCCCGATGCCGACCCCGCGCATCTCGGTGCGTGCCACAGCGCTCACGCGGCGTCGTGGTCGGTGGTCAGCAGCTCGCTGAGCGAATCCAGCACGCTCTCGGCGTTCTCGCCGTCGGCGGTGAGGGTGACGTAGTCGCCCTGGTCGACGCCCAGCGAGATCACGCCGAGGATGCTGGCGGCGTTCACCGGCTCACCGGAGCCCTTGGCCACCGTGATGGGGATGCCGGCCTCCTTGGCCGCCTGCGCGAAGAGCTTGGCGGGGCGGGCGTGGAGCCCGTGCGACGATCCGATGCGCACCGTGCGGGTCATGGGGGCCATGGGGGATTCCTCTCCTCGGTTTTCGGTGGGGCTGACTTGGGGAGTCAGGTGTGCGCGGGGCCTTCGGCCCCGGCATCCGTCAAGGGCTGCGGCGCCGCGACGGCGAACGCGCGACGGACGAGCTCCAGCGTTCGGCTGCCGTCGAGGTCGGCGAAGACGTCGTCGGGCAGCAGCACCACCGTCGTCATCCGCGGGCCCGCCGCCTGCTCGATGTGCGGGAGCGCATCGGCCAGGTGCGGACCGACGAGGATCACGTCGGCGGCGTCGAGGTCGATCGGAAGCGATTGCTCGGTTCCGGCGACGGCGGTCCAGGGCAGTCCCGCATCCTGTGCGGCGCGACGCACACGCTGCGCCACGAAGGTGCTGGACGCACCCGCTCCACACACGACAAGGATCCGCATCGATCCGCCCTCCTCGTGAGCGATTCTTGTGAAGACGCTGAGTGCCGACAAGTCACGCGTTCTTCCGCCCGGGCGGAAACCGCCGCCTGCCGCCCCGGCCGCGCGTGCCCCGGCGTGGTTGACTGGTGATCGATCCGGACCGCGGCGGGGTGGCCGGCGAAGGGGTGGCTGTGACCAGAGCCAGGCAGGACCGCCTGCTGACGCTGCTCCTCCGCGACGGCACCTGGGCGACCGCGGCGACGCTCGCCGACGCGCTCGGGGTCACGCCCCGCAGCATCCGGTCCTATGTCACCTCCGTCAACGCGCGCGTCGCGCCCGGCGTCGCGATCGAATCGGGACCGCTCGGCTACCGGGCGGGGCCCGAGGGTGCCGCGGCCCTCCGGGCGGGCGGGGGGACGGATGCCGGGACGCCGCGCGATCGCCTGCACACCGTCATCCGGGGTCTGCTCGACACCGACGCCGGGATCGACCTGTTCGACACCGCGATGCAGCTGCACGTCAGCCCCGCCACGCTCGAGGCCGACCTCGCCCGGGTGCGGGGTCTTCTCAGCGGCACGGAGCTGACGCTCGAGCGCTCGGCGTCCACGGCGCGCCTCCGCGGCGGCGAGATGGCGCGGCGGCGACTTCTCAGCAGACTCGCGCACGACGAGATGGACGCCGGAGCCTTCGATCTCGGCGCACTGCGGCGGAGCCTTGCCGGCACCGCGGTCGACGCCGACGCGTTCGGCGCGTTCAAGTCCGACCTCGTGGCAGAGCTCGGCGGCCTCGGGTACTACGTCAACGAGCTCGGCATCGCCGACGTCGTCATGCACATCGCCATCGCCGCCGACCGGGTCGCCCACCGGCATCCGCTCTCTCACGACCCCGCGGCCGGCGAGGTCGCCGGTGCCGACGTCGCGGCCGTGATCGAGCGTCTCGTGCAGCAGCACTTCGGTGTGCGGCTGGGAGAGGGCGACGTGCAGCACCTGGCGGCGCTCGTGCTCACTCGCGTCATCGCGCCCGGCGGCGTCGCCGAGCAGGTGCGCGCGCGACCCGCGCTCGATCCGCAGGTCGAGGCCGCGGTGCGCGCGGCCGTCGGGCGCGCGGCGCGGGAGTTCCTCGTCGACATCGACGACGAGGACTTCATCACCCGGCTGGCGCTGCACGTGCAGAACCTCCGGCATCGCGCGCAGGACCAGGCCTGGTCGCGCAATCCCCTCACCCGGTCGTTGAAGTCGACGTACCCGATGATCTTCGAGCTCGCTGTCTACATCGCCGGAGAGCTCGACGCCGAGCTGGGGTTCCCCCTCCCCGACGACGAGATCGCCTACATCGCGATGCACGTCGGTGGGCGGCTCGAGCGGAGCCGGCAGAACGCGCAGCTGCTCACCGCCACGATCGTCTGCCCGGGCTACTACGAGCTGCACGAGCTGCTGCGCTCGAGCGTCGACCGGTCGCTCGGCCAGGCGATCGAGGTCGTCGGTGTCGAGACGCGGGTCGACCCCGACTGGGAGAACCTCGGCACCGACCTCGTGCTCACCACGATCGACGCACCGGTGGCGGGGGAGCGGATCGTCCGCATCCAGCCGTTCCTGACCGATGCCGACGTCGAGCGAGTGCAGGCCGCGGCGGGCCGGGTGCGGCGCGCGCGGCGCCTGGCGCGGCTGCGCACCGAGCTCGAGCGGTACTTCCCCGCCGACGCGTTCGTCCGCGGGATCGAGGTCGACGACACCGGCGAGGAGGGCGTGATCCGGCGGCTCGGGTCGATGCTCGTCGCGCAGGGGATCATCGACGACGACTACGTCGAGCGGGCGATCCAGCGGGAGCGAATGTCGTCGACGGCGTTCACCGATGCGCTCGCCGTGCCGCACGCGATCGGGATGACCGCGTCGCGCACCGCGATCGCCGTGGGTGTGGCGGAGGGGTCGATCCCCTGGGGGGACTCGCGGGTGCAGGTCGTGGCTCTCGTGGCTTTCTCCGAGGGAGACCGCGAGGCCTTCCAGACGGTGTTCGAGCAGCTCGTCGAGGTCTTCTCCGAGCGGGAGAGCGTGTCGCGGATCGTGCGGCGCGGCACCGACTTCCCCGCGTTCCTCGACGAGCTCGTCGCCGTCATCGACGGGTAGCGCGCGGCGCCCGCCTCCGCCCCGCCGCCCGCTCGCGGGCAGTCGCGGGTTTGGGGCGGATTCCTCGGTTCGGGGCGCGACGTTCCCGCCCCGAACCGAAGAACCCGCCCCGATCGGCGAGGCGAGGTCGCTCGGAGCGGCGTGATGCGGTCGCCCCGAGTCGTCAGCGCGGCGGGGAGATCCCGAATTGCGCGAAGCGCCGACCGAGGTCGCGTGCCGTGCCGATGTGCGGCCACCCGTACCGGACGAAGCGACTCTGTGTCACACCGCGCACGAGGTCCTCACGCTGCTTTTCCGTATCGAGGATGTCAGCGGCAGAGCGCCCTCGCGTCAGGGAACCGTCCACATACTTGATCGTGCCGTCGAACTCGGTAAGCGCATCGACCTCGGGGAGGCCGATGTCCACAAAGAAGCGACCCCTCGCGGTGACGATCGGAACCTGCAGGATGAACCGGGTGAAACCCAGTTCTCGCATCCGAACACGGCCCACACTCTCGCCCGGTAGCTGCGCCCTCCCGTCCGCGAAACTCAGGACCCGCTCCGCACGCCATGCGCCGTGGGCGGACTGCCGCGCTATCGCGAGGCACGATTCCTTGAACGCCGCCGCGGCCTCGATGTCGTAGCGGCCCGGTCCCGTGACGAAGCGGAGTCTCAGCGCGGCGTCCGCGATCGTCACCGCGCGGTCGAACGTCAGAGTGCGCGCCGAATCGGCCACGGTGCGTTCGAGAGACGTGCACAGCACCGCAGCGCGCTCAACGACGTCGGCAACGGCGATATCGCCGCGGTGGCGGACGACACCGAGCACCGATCCGGGCCTGTGCTCGGGACTGATGACGTGCACGCGGTCGGTGGCGGGAAGGTAGAGGCCGAGACCATGGAGGGCAGCGGCGGTCTCGCCGCTGAAAAGCGGCCGACGTTGTGAGGAGCGGTCGAGCGCTGTTGCAAGTGTCGCGACCCGGCATTCAGGCGTAGCAGATCCCCACGCCTCACCCTGCACGAACAGACCTGGGCGAACCCTCATACACCGCCCCTCCCGCAGCATCCGGTCCAGAGCATGACGGGAAACGCCCGACTCCCGCAGTTCAGGCCAGGAACGGATGTCGAGAGGTGTCGGCATCGCTGAAGTCTGTGGGGTTCCGGCGCCTGACGTGGTTTCCTGGCACTCCTTTGTGGAGAACTCCGCCGCAGGTGTGGCTGTGCAGGAAGGTGCGTCACCTTCAAGCCCGACCCGTTCTCACTCGGGGCGGGTAGGTCCGATCGGGGCAAGATCGACGCGCCCCAGACGAAAGAAGCCGCCCCAAGCCCGGTCGTGGCTTGGGGACGCGGTGGCGCCGGTCAGCCGCGGCGCAGCCGCGCCTGCAGGCCGAGCCGGGCGGCGGGCCACTCGTGCGGGAGGATCGAGTACACCGCGGTGTCGCGCAGCGACCCGCCGGGGCCGAGGCGGTGGTTGCGCAGGATTCCGTCGAGCTTCGCGCCAAGCCGTTCGATCGCCGCACGCGACTGCCGGTTGTGCACGTGGGTGCGGAACTCGACCGCGATCGCATCGCACGTCTCGAAGGCGTGACCGAGCAGCAGGAGCTTCGAGGCGGAGTTCACCGCGGTCCGCTGCGCCGCCACACCGAGCCAGGTGTAGCCGATCTCGACGTGACGGTTGGGCTGGTCGATGTTGCAGAAGGTCGTCATGCCGACCGCCTCGCCGGTGTCGGCGCGAAGGATCGCCCACGGGTTCATCTCTCCGCGATCGCGCCACGCCTGCCGCTGCGCGATCTCGGCGTCCACGCCCGACGGGGAGGGGACGGAGGTGTACCAGGCGTGCTCCAGGCCTTCGGCAGCCCGGCGGAGATCGGCGGCGTGCCCCGCCGCCAGCGGCTCGAGTCGGACGTGGGCGTTCTCCAGCACAACGGGATCGGTCAGCAGCACGCCCGTCAGCCTACGCGCGCTCGCCCTCCTCGCCCCGCGCGCCCTCACGCGGCCCCGGCGCCTCGCCCATCGCGACCTGGACCGCGACGGCGCCGGTCGCGGCATCCGATGCGCGTGCGGCCTCGCGCGCCGCGACGATCGCCCGGCGTCCGGCCGGCACCGTGACCGCCAGCCCGATGACGATGAACGTCAACACCCCCGCTGCGACGAGGAGGACCTCGATCGGGAGCTGATCGGCGAGGGGCCCGAAGAACACCATCCCGATCGGCATCGCCACGGCCATCACGATGCCGACGAAGCCGAACACCCGACCCTGACGCTCGGGCTCGACGGTCTCCTGCAGGAGGGTCATCGACGGGGTCGAGAAGAACGGCACCGCGAGTCCGACGAGGAACATGAACCCGAAAAACACCCACACGTTCGGCGACAGGCCCAGACCGACCGACAGAGCCCCGAACACCAGCGACGACACCACGATGAGGCCGATCCGGCTCCGCTGTGCGAAGAAGGTCGCCACCACGACGCCGCCCAGCGTCATCCCGATACTGAACGCCACCTCCAGCACCGCGAGGTTGATGACGTTCTGCTGCTCGCCGGCATCGAACGAGCGCACCAGCATGAGCGGGGTCAGGTTCGACGGCGCCACGGTGAGCAGGAAGATGATGGCGAAGACGATCAGCAGCCACCGCACGAACGCGTGGTGGGCGATGTAGCGGACGCCGTCGACCAGGTCGGCGAAGTACGCGGTCGGCGCCCCCTCAGCCCGGCGCACAGCCCGCACCGGGATCATCGCGAGCAGGCCGATCCCCAGGGCGGCCGTGACGACGTCGATGAAGAAGATGGGGACGAGGGATGCCGCGGTGCCGCCGGTCGCCGCCGACGCCCACGCGTAGATCGCTCCGGCCGCGGCCGGCGCCAGCAGCGCCATCGCGGACTGGATCGACCCGTTGATGCCGTTGACCCGCATGAGATGACGCGTCGGGGTGATCTGCGGGATGAGCGCCGACACGGCCGGCATCTGGATCCCGGCGCCGGCGGAGCGGATCGCCAGAGCCAGGAAGACCAGCCACAGGTCGTCGTACCCGGTCAGCATGATCAGCGCGAGCCCGAGCGTGGTGGCCGCGATGGCGGCATCCGCCCCCATGATCAGGAATTTCCTGTTGTGCCGGTCGGCCCACACGCCACCGAAGATCGACACGATCGCCTGCGGCAGGAAGCCGAAGACGGCCGCCAGGGTCATGATGAGCCCCGACTCGTACGTGATCGTGAGGTACCAGAAGACGGCGTACTGCACGAGCATCGAGCCGAAGAGGCTCGCGGTCTGACCGCTGAGGAAGAAGACCACGTTCCGCAGCCACCCCCGAGTCCCTGCGGAGCCGGGGTCCACCGCAGCGTCCGCGTCGGGGATCATCTCGCCTCGATCTGCGCCAGCAGGGCGCGCGCGCCCGCGGCGAGGTCGGCGACCCTCGCGCCGGCGTCGGCGGCGGAGGAGCCGCGGACATCCAGGTACAGCTTCAGCTTCGGCTCGGTGCCGCTGGGGCGCACGATCACCCGCGCGCCCTCGGCCAGCCACAGGCGCAGCACGTCTCCGGGCGGGAGATCGCCGAGCCCGTGCCGCAGGTCTTCGAACCGCTCGACGGCGACCGCGCCGATGTGCGCCGGGGGTGCGGCCCGCAGCGCCGCCATGACGCGGTCGATCGCCGAGAGATCGTCGACGCGCACCGAGATCTGGTCGCTGGCGAAGAAGCCGAAGGTCTCGTCGAACTCGCGGAGCACATCGGTGAGGGTGCGGCCCTCGGCGCGTGCGTCGGCGACGATGCCGAGGAGAGCGACGGCGGCGGAGATCCCGTCCTTGTCGCGCACGGTGCCGGGGTTGACCAGATACCCCAGCGCCTCTTCGAAGCCGTAGACGATGCCCGGCGCCCGTGAGATCCACTTGAAGCCGGTGAGGGTGGCGTGGAAGTCCAGGCCGTAGTGGCGTGCCACCGCTTCCAGTCCGGGGGAGGACACCAGGGAGCAGGCGAGGGATGCCGCGGGCTCGCGCTGCGGGTCGGCGGCGACCTCCCGCGCGGCGCGCCACCCGAGCAGCAACCCGATCTGGTTGCCGGTGAGCCGGCGCCAGCCGCCTGCGGCGGCCGGATCGGGAAGGGCGACAGCGAGTCGGTCGGCGTCGGGATCGTTCGCGATGACGAGCTCCGCTCCCGCGGCCCGCGCGGTCTCGAAGGCCAGATCCATCGCCCCGGGCTCTTCGGGGTTGGGGAAGGCCACCGTCGGGAAGCGTCCGTCGGGGGCGGTCTGCTGCTCGACGAGGACCGGCGCGGGGTAACCGGCCGTCGCGAGGATCTTCGACAGGGTCTCCCACCCCACCCCGTGCATCGCGGTGAACACCCACCGGAGCCCCGCCGCCCCCGGACCCGCCGGGGCGACCCGCGCGGTCGCGGCGACATAGGCGTCGACGACGGACTCGTCGGCGAGCTCCCAGCCGTCCGAGCGCGGCAGCTCGTCGACCCTCAGGGTGTCGGCCACGCGCTGGATCTCGGCGGCGATCAGGGCATCGGCGGGCGCGACGATCTGCGATCCGGCGTGCACGCCGCCGAGGTACACCTTGTAGCCGTTGTCGTTCGGCGGATTGTGGCTCGCCGTCACCATGACGCCCGCGTGCGCGTCGAGGTGGCGGACGGCGAAGGCGAGCACCGGGGTCGGCAGAAGCCTCGGGAGCACGACGACCCGCAGCCCCATGCCCGCCATGATCTCGGCGGAGTCGCGGGCGAAGACGTCGGAGTTCCGACGCCCGTCGTACCCGATCACCACGAGCGGGGCCCCGGCGCCGGTTCCTGCGCCGATCTCGTCGGCCTGGGCGCGCACGTACGCGCCGAGCCCCGCCGCGGCCTGCGAGACCAGCACCCGGTTCATCCGATTGCTCCCCGCGCCGAGCTCCCCGCGAAGACCCGCGGTGCCGAAGGCCAGTCGCTCGGAGAAGCGGTCGTGCAGCTCGGCGTCCGCCTCGTCGTCGCCCGCCTCGGCGCGCGCGATCAGCGCGTCGAGTTCGGCGCGGGTCTCGTCGTCGGGGTCCTGCGCACGCCAGGCGCGCGCGAGCGCGATCACCCCCGCCTCCGCCGGTGTGGTCACAGCTTCTCCACCACCCGCGCGAGGAGGGACGAGATCACCGGCTCGGCCTCGCGCCCGGCCTCGAGCACCTCCTCGTGGCTGAGCGGCGTCGTCTGGATGCCGGCGGCGAGATTGGTGATGAGCGAGAAGCCCAGGATCTCCATGCCGGCCTGGCGGGCGGCGATCGCCTCGAGGGCGGTGGACATGCCCACGATGTCGCCGCCGATGCGCTCGGCCATCCGGACCTCGGCCGGGGTCTCGTAGTGAGGGCCTCGGAACTGGCAGTACACGCCCTCGTCGAGCGTCGGGTCGACCGAGCGCGCGATCTCGCGCAGGCGCGCGGAGTACAGATCGGTCAGGTCGATGAAGGTCGCACCCTCGAGCGGGGAGGCCGCCGTGAGGTTGATGTGGTCGCTGATCAGCACGGGCTGGCCCGGGCGCCAGCTGCGACGGATCCCGCCGGCACCGTTGGTGAGCACCATGATGCGGGCTCCGGTCGCCGCCGCGGTGCGGACGCTGTGGACGACGCGGCGCACCCCGTGACCCTCGTAGAAGTGGGTGCGGGCCCCGATGACGAGCACCCGTCGGCCGGCGGGGGTGAGGATGCTGCGGATCGTGCCCACATGACCCTCCAGCGCCGGGCGGCTGAACCCGGTCACCTCGGTCGCGGGGATCGTCGCGACGGTCTCGCCGAGGAGATCTGCCGCCTTCCCCCAGCCGCTGCCGAGGGTGAGGGCGATGTCGTGGTGGTCCACGCCGGTGAGGCGGGCGATGTCGTCGGCCGCCTGTGCGGCGACGGCGAACGGATCGGCGTTCGGGTCGTCGAGCGGATGAGTGCGGGGATGATGCATGAGATCACGATACGGACCAGATCCGACACCCTGCCACCGCACCGCCCCCGGGCGGGGCCCCGCGACTGTTTGAATGGAGACATGTCGTTGAGCTTCGAGCGGACCCAGAGCGTGGCGATCCTGGGCGGCGGTCCCGGCGGGTACGAGGCGGCGCTGGCCGCCGCACAGCTGGGCGCCGAGGTGACCCTCGTCGAGCGCGCGGGCGTCGGTGGGTCGGCCGTCATCACCGACGTCGTCCCCTCCAAGACCCTCATCGCCACCGCCGACGCCGCCGTGGCGATCTCGGAGGCGGGCGACCTGGGCGTGCAGCTGTTCGCGCGGGGCGAGAGCGGCAAGCCCCTGAAGCCCGAGATCGCCATCAATCTCGCGGCGGTGAACAAGCGGGTGCTGTCCCTCGCCCGTCAGCAGTCCGACGACATGCGCGCTTCGCTCGTCGAGGCGGGGGTGCGCATCATCTCCGGTCACGGACGCCTCGAGGGGCGCAACGAGGTCATCGTCTCCACCGACATCGGCGGCACCGACTTCGACCGGGTCGAGGCCGACACCCTGGTCGTCTCGGTCGGCGCCTCACCCCGTCAGCTCCCGAGCGCCAAGCCCGACGGGCAGCGCATCCTCACGTGGACGCAGCTCTACAGCATGAACGCCCTCCCGTCCCACCTCATCGTCGTGGGGTCGGGGGTCACCGGGGCCGAATTCGCCTCGGCCTACATGAACCTCGGCGCCGAGGTCACGCTCATCTCCAGCCGCGACCAGGTGCTTCCCGGGGAGGATGCCGACGCCGCGGCCGTGCTGGAGAAGGTGTTCAAGCGCGGCGGGATGACGGTGCTGTCGCGCTGCCGTGCCGAGAGTGTCGAGAACACCGGCGACGGAGTCCGCGTGACCCTCGGCGACGGCCGTGTCGTGGAGGGGAGTCACTGCCTCATGGCGGTGGGCGCCATCCCCAACACCGCCGGCATCGGCCTCGAGCAGGCCGGCGTGCAGATGACCGACTCCGGCCACATCCAGGTCAACCGGGTCGCGCGTACGAGCGTGCCGAACATCTACGCGGCGGGAGACTGCACCACCTTCGTGCCGCTCGCCTCGGTCGCCTCGATGCAGGGCCGCACCGCCGTGTTCCACGCGCTCGGCGACGTCGTCATCCCGCTCGAGCAGCGCCGCATCACCTCGAACATCTTCACCGCTCCCGAGATCGCCACGGTCGGATTCCAGGAGAAGGATGTCACCTCCGGCGACGCCGACGGACTCGTGCTGAAGCTCCCCCTCTCGGCCAACCCGCGGGCGAAGATGATGGGCGTGCGTGACGGCTTCGTCAAGCTGATCGCCCGCCGCGGGAGCGGCACCGTCATCGGCGGGGTCATCGTCGCCCCGCGTGCCTCGGAGCTGATCTATCCGATCGCGATCGCCGTGGAGCGCCGGCTCACGGTCGACCAGGTGTCGCGGGTGTTCGCGGTCTACCCGTCGCTCTCGGGGAGCATCACCGACGCCGCGCGCGCGATGCACATCGTCGACCGTCCGATGGACGCCGCGCAGGTCTGACCCGCTCGCCCGGCGAGCGTTTCGTCTCGTCGCTGCGCTCCTCGCTCAACGACCGGGGGGGGTGCGTCGACCCGGTCGTTGAGCGAGCGCAGCGAGTCGAAACGCACCGCGCTCCGCGCTCAACGAGCGGTGGGGGCGACCCCTAGACTGCCCCCGTGCCGATCAATCCCGCGGCGCGCTCGATGTCGAGCGCCGACGCCGCCCCCGCAGCATCCGGTCCGATCGATCCCTCCCTGCTGTCGGTACCCGACGGCCAGGTCGATGTGACGGTCGTCCGCGAGATCGACGGGCTGAGTTACATCGAGCCGAATGATCCGGCGATGCCCTCCTACCGGGTGATCGCCAACAACCGTCAACCCGTGGCGCTGCGCGACATGATGATTCTCCCGGTGCGCACGGGCTACATCGGTCAGGACCGCGTCAAGCCCGACCCTGCCCTCGTGCCGCCCACCGGCGCCGAGGCGGTGCCCGACGTCGATGTCGACACGGTGTACCTGCCCGTGCGCGACGGCGTCGCCTCCGCCCTCGTCTACCGCCCGCAGGGTGTCGCCCCCGGCGACGCGCTCGGCGTCATCCTGTATGTCCACGGCGGCGGGTTCACCGTCGGATCGGCTGCCGACACCGACTACATCACCCGGCGCCTCGCGAAGGACAACGGGGTGATCGTGGTCTCGGCCAACTACCGGCTCGCGCCGGAGTACCCCTTCCCGACCCCGCTCGAGGATGTCGCCGACCTGTACGCGTGGCTCCGCACCGACGCGCACCGGCTCGGCGGCGACCCGGGGTGGGTGGCCGTCGCGGGCGACTCGGCCGGGTCGAACTTCGCCGCGGCACTGCCTCTCCTCACGCGCGAGCGCGGGCTCGCCGCCCCCGACGCGGTGCTGATGTACGGCGCGTTCGTCGACTTCGCGCAGGAGAGGTGGCCGTCCTTCCAGGCGCAGGCGCCGCGGGGGATCGTCTACGACAGCGCGTTCTTCGGGTTCATCCGGGGGGCCTATCTGCCGACGACGCCCTGGACCGACCCGCTCGCGAGCCCCATCTACGGCGATCTCGCCGGCTACCCGCCGACCTTCCTCGCCACCGGGACCCATGACCCGATCGTCGATTCCGCGAAGGCGTTCGCCGAGGCGCTCGCCGCCGAGGGCGTCACGGTCGACGGCTACTTCCCCGAGGGGATGCCGCACGGGTTCTACTTCTTCCCCGACGTCCAGGTGCCCGAGGGAGACGTGGCGTTCGAGCGCACCGCTGCCTTCCTCGCGAAGCTGCGCGCCACGTAGCGGGTCACACCGCGCGCCGGCCGCGCGCGTCGATCCCGGGTGCTCGGGGCACCCATTTCCGTTCGGGGCGCGATCGTCGCGCCCCGAACGACGAAAGGCGCCCCGAACGCGCGCGCTGTCGGGCGGGGTGGGGAGGGATGCCGCGGCGCGGCGGCCCGCGCGGGGGCGGCGCTACGCGATCGTCAGCAGCTGGTGCCCGGCGGAGACCGTCGTGCCCGGGTCGGCGTTGATGGCGCCGACGGTGCCGTCCTTGTGGGCCTGGATGGGCTGCTCCATCTTCATGGCCTCCAGCACCACGACGAGGTCTCCTTTGACGACCTGCTGCCCCTCCGCCACGGCGACCTTGACGATCGTCGCCTGCATCGGCGCCTTCACCGCGTCACCCGACGCGCCCGCGACCGCCGAGGCGGTGTGGGAGCGTCGCGAGGGCGGCACCGCGGCGGGCCGGCCGGCGGTGTGCGACGTGGTGGCGACCCGGTCGGGGAGGCTCACCTCGAGACGTTTGCCGCTCACCTCGACGACGACGGTGTGGCGCCCCTCGCCGGGAGCCGGGGCGTCGAGCTCGCCGTCCCACGGCGGGATGTCGTTGTCGAATTCCGTCTCGATCCACCGCGTGTACACGCCGAACACGCCGTCCTCGGCGGTGAAGGCGGGGTCGCGGACCACCTTGCGATGGAAGGGCAGCACCGTGGGAAGGCCCGCCACCTCGAACTCGTCGAGAGCCCGCCGCGCGCGCTCGAGCGCCTCGGCGCGGTCGCGGCCGGTGACGATGATCTTCGCCAGCAGCGAGTCGAACGCGCCGGAGACGCTGTCGCCGGCGGTGACGCCGGAGTCCAGGCGCAGGCCCGGTCCGCCGAAGGTCTTGAACACGTGGATGGGGCCCGGCTGGGGGAGGAAGCCGCGCCCGGGGTCTTCGCCGTTGATGCGGAACTCGATCGAGTGTCCGACCGGCGCCGGGTCGTCGTAGCCGAGCTCCTCGCCCTCGGCGAGGCGGAACTGCTCGCGCACGAGGTCGAGCCCGGTCACCTCCTCCGAGACGGGGTGCTCCACCTGCAGGCGGGTGTTGACCTCGAGGAACGAGATCGTGCCGTCGGCGCCGATGAGGAACTCGCACGTGCCCGCGCCGAGGTACCCGACCTCTCGGAGGATCGCCTTGGAGGCGTCGTAGAGGATGCGGTTCTGCTCGTCGGTGAGGAACGGTGCCGGCGCCTCCTCGACGAGCTTCTGGTGGCGGCGCTGGAGCGAGCAGTCACGGGTGGAGACCACCACGACGTTGCCGGCGCTGTCGGCCAGGCACTGCGTCTCGACGTGCCGCGGCTTGTCGAGGTACTTCTCCACGAAGCATTCGCCGCGTCCGAAGGCCGCGATCGCCTCGCGGGTCGCCGACTCGAACATCTCGGGCACCTCGTGGAGCGTCCGCGCGACCTTCAGGCCCCGCCCGCCGCCGCCGTAGGCCGCCTTGATCGCGATCGGAAGCCCGACCGACTCGGCGAAGGCGACGACGTCGTCGGCGCCGGCGACCGGCCCCGGCGTTCCCGGCGCCAGGGGAGCGCCGACCTTCTCGGCGACGGCGCGGGCGGTCACCTTGTCGCCGAGCGCCTCGATGGCTTCGGGCGACGGGCCGATCCACACCAGGCCCGCGCCGATGACCGCGCGGGCGAAGTCGGCGTTCTCGGCGAGGAACCCGTAGCCGGGGTGCACCGCGTCCGCGCCGGAGCGGCGGGCCACGGAGAGGATCTTGTCGATCGACAGGTACGTCTCGGCGCTCGTGGCGCCTTCGAGGGCGTACGCCTCGTCGGCGAGGCGGGCGTGCAGGGCGTCGCGGTCCTGGTCGGCGTAGACGGCGACGGAGGCCTTCCCGGCGTCGCGGGCGGCACGGATGACGCGGACGGCGATCTCGCCGCGGTTTGCGATGAGCACCTTGGCGATTCGAGGCATGGTGGCCAGCCTACCGACGCGGATGGTCGGTCATTTGACTGGTTCGTACAAGAACCGGCGAGAAACGTGGGCGTCCTACGACAAGGGGGCGATCATGCGGGGGACTGCCAGAGCGTGGTCCACGTGATGCCGTGGCGCGTGATCAGGCGTCTCAGGGTCGACAGCGACATCCCGACCACGGTCGACGGATCGCCCTCGACCCGCTCGATGAAGGGTCCGCCGAGGCTGTCGACGGTGAAGGCGCCCGCGACCTGGAGCGGTTCGCCGGTGGCGACATAGGCGTCGATCTCGTCGTCGGTGACGTCGGCGGCGAAGCTCACCGAGGCCTCGGCGACGGCGTGCTCCTCATGCGCCGGTGCGCCCGGCGCGATGCGGAACACACTGTGCCCCGAGTGCAGAACCCCCGTCCGCCCCCGCATCGCGCGCCAGCGGGCGACCGCGACGTCGGGTTCGTAGGGCTTCCCGAGGATCACCCCGTCCAGCTCGAACATCGAGTCACCGCCGATCACGACGCCGTCGAAGGCCGGATCGTCCGCGACCACGCGCGCGGCGACATCCGCTGCCTTCCGCCGGGCCAGCAGCAGCACGTGCTCCTGCGGGCTGAGCCGGCGCCCCTCCCCGGCCTCGACCGCGGCGATGACCGCTTCCTCGTCGACGTCGGGCGCGAGGGTCTCGGGGTCGATGCCGGCGCTGCGCAGCAGCATGAGACGGGCCGGCGACGTCGAGGCGAGGAGCACACGCATGCCCCCACGCTAGCGAGGGAGCGGGGTTCGGTCGGTCATAGAGTTGAGGGATGGATGTCGGTGACCAGCTCGATCTCCGCATCGAC
The DNA here is from genome assembly GCF_023155745.1 of Microbacterium kunmingense. GTDB lineage: Bacteria > Actinomycetota > Actinomycetes > Actinomycetales > Microbacteriaceae > Microbacterium > Microbacterium kunmingense. The sequence continues at coordinate 368,944 of NZ_JAKNUS010000003.1, read as the reverse complement.
GACGTCGCACACGGCGGCGTGTTCGTCGCCCGGCACGGCGCCGGCGAGGGGGAACGGGGACGGGTCGTCTTCGTCCCCGACACCCTCCCGGGCGAGGAGGTGCGGGCCCGGCTCGTCGACACCTCGAAGAAGGCGTTCTGGCGTGCCGAGGTGGTCGAGGTGACCCGGGCCTCGCCCGACCGGAGGCCGCACGTCTGGCGGCAGGCCGATCTCGCCACCCCGCCGGCGAATCGCCCGGGCGGCGCCGACTTCGGCCACATCGCCCTCGACGCGCAGCGCGCGCTGAAGAGGCGCGTGGTCGAAGACGCCCTCCGCCGCATCGGCGGTGCCGAGCGCGAGGTCACCATCGTGTCGGCGGGGACCTCGGCCGGAACGGAATCCCCGGATGCCACGCGCTGGCGCACCCGCGTGAGCCTCCATGTCGACGACCGCGGCGCCGTGGGACCTTACGCGGTGCGCAGTCACCGGGTGGTGACCGTGACGGAGCTGCCGCTCGCGACTCCCGAGATCGAGGAGGCGATGTCCTCGCTCGGCAGGCTGCAGAAGGGGCGGGTCGACCTCGTGCAGCCCGCCGACGGCCGGGTGCGCGTCATCCCGCGCCCCGAGCACGGGCGTCGCGGGCCCGACCAGAGTCCCGAGACCCGGGAGGTCGTGACCGAGCGGGTCGGCGGTCGCGCGTTCCGCGTCGACGCCGGAGGCTTCTGGCAGGTCCACCGCCTGGCCGCCGCGACTCTCACCGAGACGGTCACCCAGGCCCTCCGTCGCTCCGGCGCGTTCGACCCCGACGCGCTCCACCTCGACCTGTACGGGGGCGTCGGCCTCTTCGCCGCGGCGCTCGGCGACCTCGGCGGCGCCCGCACCCGGACGATCAGCGTCGAGTCCGACGCCCGCGCCACCGCCCATGCGACCGAGAACCTCGCCGCGTGGCCCGCGACGCGGGCCGAGACCGGGCGCGTCGACCGCTGGCTGCCCCGTTTCGCGCAGGGGCTCTCGCGTTCCGACGCGGACGCGCTCGCGCGCGGGACGATCCTCCTCGATCCGCCGCGCGCGGGCGCCGGCCGCGAGGTCGTCGACGCCGTCGCCGGGCTCGCGCCCGCAGCGGTCGTCTACGTCGCGTGCGACCCTGTCGCCCTCGCGCGAGACCTGCGCACCTTCCGTGACCACGGCTACGACACCGCGCGGGTCGAAGCGATCGACCTGTTCCCGCATTCGCACCACGTCGAAGCGGTGGCGGTGCTGACCGCCGAGGGGACGCGTGGATAGAGTGCTGACATGACCCGCGTGGCCCTCATCGACGATCACGAGTCGGTGCGCCTCGGGCTCGAAGCCGCGTGTGATCGCGTGGGCGGTCAGACCGTGGTGTTCTCGGGCAGCTCGGTCGCCGAATACCTCGACTGGCGCGCCTTCAGCGCGTCCGCACCCGCGGATGTCGTCGTGCTCGACCTCACCCTCGGCGACGGCACGACGGTGTCCGAGAACGTCCGCCGCCTCGTCCGTGACGGTTCGAGCGTCATCATCCACAGCGTCGCCGACAGGCCCGAGGCCGTCCGCGAGGCGCTGCTGGCGGGAGCCGCCGGGATCGTCAGCAAGTCCTCCCGCATCGACGACGTCACCGCCGCCATAGACACCGTCTCGCGCGGCGAGCCGTTGAACAACGTCGAGTGGGCGAGCGCCATCGAAGGAGACCGCGCGTTCGCCGACGCCCAGCTGTCCGCACGCGAGCGCGACGTGCTGCGCCTGTACGCGGCAGGCCTGCCGCTGCGCGCCGTCGCCGAGCGGCTCGGGGTGGCCTACTCCACGGCGAAGGAGAACATCACGCGGGTGCGGGTGAAGTACGTCGAGGTCGGCAGGCCCGCGCCCACCAAGCTCGACCTGATGCGCCGCGCGATCGAGGACGGCATCCTCACCCCGCCGGCGGCGGAGGGCTCGGTCGGCCATGAGCGTCGGCGCTGAGGCGCAGCGGACGGCGCCCCCCGAGGCGACGACGCGCATCCCGCAGGGGCCGGAGGGCGCGGCATCCCTCGGCTCGTTCACCCGGCGCAGGGTCGAGCGCGTCCTCACCATCGCCATCGCCATCGGATGCCTCATCCTCGGCGCTCAGGCTTTCGTCACCGCCCTCGGGCCGAGCGATGAGGCACCCGGGTGGCACGTTCCGCTCATGGTCCTCACCTTCGGTCCGCTCGCGGCCATGGTGATCGCCTGCGCGGTCGGGCGCGCCGAGCGCGTCTTCGCGGCGATCTTCTGCGTCTGCTACGTCGTGGCGCTGGCCCTGTGGCCGGCGGCGACCGCCGGCCAGCCGTCGGATCCCACGACGCAGCCGTGGATCTGGTACCTCGTGAACGTCGCCACGGTCGCCTCGGTGATCGTGGTGCCGTTCCGGTGGCAGGTCGCGTGGACGCTGATGGTGCCGATGTTCTTCGGCTCGGTGCGGATCCTGCAGACCGACGCGGCCGCCGCGCTGTGGATTCCGCTGGTCCTGGACGTCTCCTTCGCCCTGATCCTCGGAATGATGCTGATCACCCTCGGTCGGGTGTTCCGGCGGATCGCGGCCGATGTCGATGACGCCCGCACCAAGGCCGTCGCCAGCTACGCCCGCGCCGCAGCCGCCAACGCCGCAGAGGAGGAGCGGATCGCGGTCGCCGCGCTCATGCACGACAGCGTGCTGGCCGCGCTGATCGCCAGCGAGCGGGCCGACACCGAGCGTGAGCGCACTCTCGCCGTGGCGATGGCCCGGGAGGCGCTCACCCGTTTCGCCAACACCGAGCAGGGGGCGGAGGAAGGCAGCGACGAGCCCACCGACGCCGGCGCGCTCGCCGACGCGGTCGAGCGTGCCGCCGAGAACCTCGGAGCCGCCCCTGAGCGCAGCCGCGACATCGATCCCGGTACGCCGGCGCTTCCGGGGCGGGTCGCGCGCGCCCTGACGCTCGCGGCGACCCAGGCGGTCGCGAACGCCGTCGAGCACGCGCGAGGACAAGGCCTGGCCGTCCGGGTGTCGGGCCGGCCCGACCGCATCGCGGTGATCGTCTCCGACACCGGAGACGGGTTCGACCTGCATGCCATCCCCGACGATCGCCTCGGGATCCGGGCGTCGATCGTCGCCCGGGTGGCTGCCGTCGGGGGTATTGCGACCGTGGAGCCGACTCCCGGGGGGACCACGGTCACCCTGGAATGGCGGCCGGTGAGCGCATGATCCCCGTCCGCGGCATCCTTCTCGGCCTCGCCTTCGCCTTCACCGCCTATCTCGCGGCGCGGGGACTGTGGTGGACGGAGGACGTCCAGAACCCGTCGCTGGTGATCGCCGCGCTGCTGCTGTACCTCCCCACGACCTGGCTCTGCATCTTCTGGGAGCCCCGGCTCGCCGCCGACGACCCGGTCGAGGCCTCGGTGACTGCTGGGGTGCGCGGACCCACCCGCCTTCCGGTGTGGATTGCGCTCCTCGCGATCGCCAACGCCGTCGTCGTACCCGCGGCGATCTCGATGGGGGTCGCCGCCGACATCCGCACCGAACCGTTCGCGACCTGGTACCTCGGCGGCATCGGCGCCCTCATGACGATCGTGATGGCGCGGCGCCGGCCCCTGTTCGCCTGGATCGGCACCGCGATCCTCGCCGTGCTCTCCGCGCTGTGGATGGGGCCCCTCGATGCCCTGCGGCTCGGCCTCGTCGGATCGGTGGTCTGGGTCGTCGTCGCCCAGCTGCTCATCCGCGGGCTCGACCGCGCCGCACGAGACACCGCTCAGCTCGCCGAGCTGCAGCGGGTGTCGTCGTCGTGGCAGGCCTCTCAGCTCACCCGTCAGCGGGAGCGGCGCATCCAGGTGCAGCGGGCCCTCGCGATCGCCGGGCCGCTTCTGACCCGCACCGTCTCGACGGGTGGACGGCTGACGCCCGAGGAGCGCCTGCAGGCGCGCCTTGCGGAGGGTCGTCTTCGAGACGACATGCGCGGACCGCGACTCCTCGACGACGATGTGCGCGCCGAGGTGGAGCGCCTGCGGCGCCGGGGCGCGTCGGTCACGATGCTCGACGAGGGGGGCCTGGACGGCATCGACGAGCGCTCGCTCGCGCTCATCCGCGCCGAGCTGGCCGAGACGCTGCGCTCCGCCACGTCGGACCGGCTCTACATCCGCACGTCGCCGCACACGCGGGTGGCGGTCACCGTCGTCGGGCGCTCGGGCACCGAGAACGGCCTGTCCGATGAGGATGCCGTCGACCTCTGGCGCGAGATCGATCACCCCGGACGGTGACGGGCGCCGCCGACGATCGCAAGCCCACGGGTCCGCCCGCGGTCATGAGACCGGGCGACACATCCGGGGGAGGAGGCGAGGGGCGGCGAAGCCGCCCGCCCCTCGCCTGAGCGAACGGTTACCCGAAAACCGTTCGCGCAGCCAAACCGCTTGGACCGTCGAAGAGACGACGGGCGGTCGGGCCGAACGCAGAGCGTTCCAGCTCCTCCAGTATGCAGGGTCAGAAACGGGCTGTCTGTAGGTAGTTTGGGGGACAAATCGTCGATTTCGACGATTTCTTCAGCCGGCGAAGCGGCCCCACCCGACGTCGCGACGCAACGGCCGGCGCAGTCCGCGCTGCGAGACCGACCACGCGCTGCGGGTGGGGCGGTCATCGGCCACGGCCTCGGCCGATTCGGCCGCGTACTCCTGGCTGACCACGGCGATCAGGGCGGCCAGCTCCTCCTCGGTGGGAGAGCCCCGGCGCACATCGATCGCCACCGGAGGGAGGATAACGGTCTGGTCCGCCGTGCCGTTTCGCGGATCGCTCGCCGCGCTCACAGCGGGATGTTCCCGTGCTTCTTCGGGGGCAGGCTCGCCCGCTTCCCGCGGAGCGAGCGCAGCGCCTTCGCGACGGCGACCCGGGTCTGCGCGGGTTCGATGATGCCGTCGAGTTCGCCGCGCTCCGCGGCGAGGAACGGGGATGCCACGTTGTAGGTGTATTCGTTGGCGAGGCGGGTGCGCACGGCCGCGACATCCTCTCCTGCTTCCTCGGCGCGCTTGATCTCGCCGCGATAGAGGATGTTCACCGCCCCCTGGCCGCCCATGACGGCGATCTCTGCGGTGGGCCAGGCGAGGTTGACGTCGGCGCCGAGCTGCTTGGAGCCCATGACGATGTAGGCGCCGCCGTAGGCCTTGCGCAGGATGACGGTGACGAGCGGAACCGTCGCCTCGGCGTACGCGTAGAGCAGCTTCGCGCCGCGGCGGATGACGCCCGTCCACTCCTGGTCGGTGCCGGGGAGGTACCCGGGCACGTCGACGAGGGTGAGGATCGGCACCGAGAACGCATCGCAGAAGCGCACGAACCGGCTCGCCTTCTCACCGGCGTCGATGTTGAGGGTGCCCGCCATCTGCGACGGCTGGTTGGCGATCACTCCGACCGTGCGCCCCTCGACCCGGCCGAAGCCGATGACGATGTTCGGGGCGAAGAGGGGCTGGACCTCGAGGAAGTCGCCGTCGTCGACCAGGTGCGCGATCACCCCGTGGATGTCGTAGGGCTGGTTCGCCGAGTCGGGGATGACGGTGTTCAGGCTCCGGTCGGCGTCGGTCGTCTCGAACTCGAACGCCGTCTCGTAGACCGGCAGCTCCGACATGTTGTTGTCGGGCAGGAAGCCCAGCAGGGTCCGGGCGTAGTCGATCGCGTCGTCCTCGTCCTCGGCGAGGTAGTGGGCCACGCCCGACCGCGTGTTGTGGGTGTGTGCGCCGCCGAGCTCCTCCATGCCGACGTCTTCGCCGGTGACGGTCTTGATGACGTCGGGGCCGGTGACGAACATCTGGCTGGTCTTGTCGACCATGATGACGAAGTCCGTCAGGGCGGGGGAGTACACCGCGCCTCCCGCGGCAGGGCCCATGATGATCGAGATCTGGGGGATGACGCCGGAGGCGGCGGTGTTGAGGCGGAAGATCTCGCCGTACTTGCCGAGCGCGACCACGCCCTCCTGGATGCGCGCGCCGCCGGAGTCGAGGATGCCGATGATCGGCATCCCGCCCCGGAGGGCGAACTCCATGATCTTGATGATCTTGTCGCCGGCCACCTCGCCGAGCGAGCCGCCGAAGGTCGAGAAGTCCTGCGCGTACACCGCGACGGTGCGGCCGTGGATGGTGCCCGTGCCCGTGACCACCGAGTCGCCGTAGGGGCGGGACTTGTCCATGCCGAAGGCGGTGGTGCGGTGGCGGACGTACTCGTCGAACTCGACGAACGAGCCGGTGTCGACCAGCAGCTCGATCCGCTCACGCGCGGTCAGCTTGTTCTTGGCATGCTGCTTCTGCTGCGCCGTCGCCTCGGCGTCGAGAACGGCCTCCTGATAGCGCGCCCGAAGGTCTGCGATCTTGCCGGCGGTCGTGTAGAGGTCGGGCTGATCGGTCACGGGTTCCACCCTATCGGCGGGGCCCCGCGAGCCCTTGGAGGGTTCGCACAAGCGGTTCGCGGTTGTGCTGTGCGCTGCGAACCGCGGCGCCGGGTCGCGCGCTGCGGCATACGTCCGACCTTCTTCCCGGCGCGAGTACGATCGGTCCGCGAGAGTACCCTGCCGGCAGTTTCGTACTCCTGTCGGCCGATCGTCCTCACGCCCGCGCCCCGCGGGGCGCGAGATGGAGACCCTGCGCGATCGCGCGCAGCACCTCAGCCTGGACCCGCGGCCAACTGTGCACGACGTCGACGTAATCGAAGCGGAGGACCGTGTATCCGAGGGAACGCAGCAGCCGGTCGTGACGGATGTCCTTCCGCCTCTGCGCCGCATCGGAATGGTGCGCGAAACCGTCGATCTGAATGACGAGGCGATCTCCGATGAGACCATCGACGGGTTGCCCGCCGATCACCACCTGCTGCAGGACGCTCACGCCCACCCGCCGCATCCCGTGCACGAAGAGAGTCTCCAAGCCCGAATCCGAGAGCGCGCCCGCGATGTCCGCCAGCTGGCGAGCAGCCGCCGTCCGCCACGCGACCGCGCGCAGATGAGCGGGCGTGACGACGCCGCGCTGAAGAGCCGACTCCCACACGACGAGCGCGTCGGCCAGAGGAAGGCAGGTCGCCACCGCTGCCAGTACATTCTCGATCGCGTCGACGAGTTCGCGCGCCGGTGCGAGGGTGACCGCCTGTTGACGGTGGAAACGGACGCCGGCTGACACGCTGCTGGAGTGGGGCGGAAGACGGATATGCGGGCGGTTCGCGCCGTCCGGACGCCACAGGCCGAACGCATCCGTGGCACTCACACAGGTCACCACGCCGCCGAGGGTCGCCGCATGGCGGAGGTCAGGATCCAGATCGGGCGTCACCACCCAGGTGCGGCGCAGCAGCTGCAGTCCCTGTTCGGCGATCGCTCGGCGCAGGGTGTCCGGGCGCCATCCGGTCTCGAGGAGCGTGGCGCGGTGCAGGTATCCCTGGGGAGGAAGGATGATGCGTCGCATCCGGTCAGCATGGTGGCGCCGGGTGGCGGTCGAGCATGCCGCGCGGCGATCTGGGGATGAGTCGGCGCCGGCGGCTCATGTGCAGGAAGGGTTGCCGCGGGGGTGCCGGTCCGCCTTCCCGGCGCGCGTACGATCTGCCCAGGCGCGTACATCGATCGCGGAAACGTACTCCGCTCGGCCGATCGTCCGCGCGCGGGCGGGCGCGGGCGGGCGCGGGCAGGCGCGGGCAGGCGCGGGCGGACGTGGGCGGGCGCGGGGAGGCGCGGGAGGGCGAGCGCGCCGGACTAAGCGAAGACGCGCAGGCGCGGCGCGGGAGGCGCGGGAAGGCGAGCGCGCCGGACAAAGCGAAGCGCGCAGGCGCGGCGCGGGAGGTCGAGGGCGCGCACCGCCCCACGCGCAAGCCCCCCGCGCGGCGCGCCACCCGCGCATAGGGTGAAGGCATGCCGATCCCCACCGACGGGTATCCCCGCGCCGCCGCCGTCAGCCCCCGCGTCCAGATCACCGAGTCCACCGACTCCACGAACGCCGACGTCCTCGCGGCCGCCGCCGCAGACCCCGCCGGCTGGCCGCACCTGTCTGTCCTCCTCACCACCGACCAGCGCGCCGGTCGCGGCCGGCTCGACCGCAGCTGGACCACACCGCCCGGCACCGCCCTGGCGATGTCGGTCGTCGTGCGCGTGCCCGACCTGCCGGTCGCCGCGCGCGGGTGGATCCCGCTCGTCGCAGGCGCCGCGATGGCGCGCGCGGTCGGCGCACAGCTGCGCGGCACGCCGCACTCGGCCACGCTGAAATGGCCGAACGACGTGCTCATCGACGGCGGCAAAGTCTGCGGCATCCTCGCCGAGGTGGTCGCCGGCGATCCCGACACCGTCGTCGTCGGCGCCGGGGTGAACACGCGGATGACGCGGGCCGACCTCCCCGTCGACACTGCCATCTCCTTCACGGCCCTCGGCCTCACGTGCGACGACGACCGCCTCGTGGCCGACTTCCTCTCGGCTTTGGACGAGCAGCTCAGCGCCCTTGTCGCCGCGGGAGGGGATGCCGCGGCATCCGGAGTCTCCGGAGAGGTGAGCGCCCTGTGCTCCACCCTCGGCGCCGACGTCGCCGTGCAGCTGCCCGACGGCACCCGGCTCACCGGCCGCGCAACCCGACTCGACGCGGACGGACGTCTCGTCGTCGCGGACGCCACGGGCATCGAGACCGCGGTCTCGGCCGGCGACATCGTGCACGTGCGCTGATCCGGTCGCGGCCGAGAGCGCCGCGCGCCGGGTGTGGTGCGCCGGATTGTCGGGCCCCGCCCCGACAATGGGTGCATGACGCACCCGACCAGCTTCGCCGGGCGTCCCGCCACTCCCGCGCCGGGGGTGCCGACGCCCGAGCTGCGGATCGCCCGGGTGCGCTCGCACGCGCGGCGGCTGTTCTGGTCGGCCCTCATCCTCATCGCGGTGGCCGGTGCCGCCGGATACTTCTGGGGCAACCTCCCGGCACCCTTTGAGAACTGGATGCTGCTGACCGCAGCCGCCGTGGTGGTCTTCCTCCTGGTGCTGCTGCCGTTCGTGGCGTGGTGGAGCCGCGTCTACACGATCACGACCCGGCGCGTCATCGAGCGTTCGGGCATCTTCGCGACCCGCCGTCGCGACCTGTCGCATGTGCGGGGTTACACGATCCAGGTGCGCCGCGGACTGCTGCAGCGGCTGTGGGGTGCGGGAACCCTCACCCTGTCCAACGGGGCCGACGAGCCGATGCGGATGAAGAACATCCCCGGCGTCGTCCTCGTGCACGAGGTGCTCGTCGACCAGGTCGAGGTCAACCAGATCCTCGCTCACCGTGACGCGCAGTCGTCGGTGTCGGGCCCGTATCCGCCCGGGCCGCCCCCGCCACTGCCGCAGCACGGCTGAGACGACGGCGCCGCCTCGGGTGGCGACCGCCGGCCTGCACGAACGGGCCGTCTGCGCGAAGATGGCCACGGCAGAGAATGCGTCGAGCGGAAGGATGCCCCATGGCGTTGCGAGTCGGAGTCGTCGGCGGAGGACAGTTGGCGCGCATGATGATCGCGCCCGCCGTCGAGCTGGGCGTCGAGCTGCGGGTGCTCGCCGAGGACGAGGGCATGGCCGCGGCGCTCGCCGCCACCGCGGTCGGTGACTACCGCGACGCCGACACCGTGCTGCGTTTCGCCCGCGACGTCGATGTCATCACCTTCGATCACGAGCACGTGCCGCAGGATGTTCTGGCTGCTCTCGTCGACGCGGGCGTCGCCGTACGCCCGGGCCCGCATGCCCTTCAGTTCGCGCAGGACAAGCTGCACATGCGGCGCCGGCTCGCAGAGCTCGGCATGCCGCAGCCCGATTGGGCGGCGGTCGGCGACGCCGCCGGGGTCGAAGCGTTCCTCGCCGACCACGGCGGCCGCGCCGTGGTGAAGACGCCGCGGGGCGGCTACGACGGCAAGGGGGTGCGGGTGGTGTCGTCGGCGCACGACGCCGACGACTGGTTCACGGCGCTCGCCGAGGACGGACGCGGGGGTGAGCTGCTCATCGAAGAGCTCGTGCCCTTCACCCGCGAGCTCGCCCAGCAGGTCGCGCGGCGCCCCTCCGGGGAGGTGCGCGCGTATCCGCTCGTGGAGACCGTGCAGCGCGACGGTGTCTGCGCCGAGGTGCTCGCTCCTGCGCAGCGCACCGGGGAGCGCGAGCAGCAGGTGACGAGCGAGATCGCCGTCGGCATCGCCGAAGGGCTGGATGTGGCGGGGATGCTGGCGGTCGAGCTGTTCGAGACTGCGGACCGGGTGCTCGTGAACGAGCTCGCGATGCGGCCGCACAACAGCGGCCACTGGACGCAGGACGGCGCCGTCACGAGCCAGTTCGAGCAGCACCTCCGCGCGGTTCTCGACCTGCCGCTCGGCGACCCGGCGCCCAAGGCTCCGTGGACGGTCATGATCAACATCCTCGGCGGGCCGTCCAGCGGCGGGCTCACCGACCGCTTCGGCGACGCGATGGCCCGCCACCCCGAGGCCAAGGTGCACACGTACGGCAAGTCGCCGCGGCCGGGCCGCAAGGTGGGGCACGTCAACGTGTCAGGCGACGACCTCGACGATGTCGCCTACGCTGCGCGGGCGGCGGCGGCGGTCTTCCTCGACTGAGCGCGCCGACGGTACCCTCAGCAGCGGCGCAGCGCGCCGACGGCACCCTCAGCACCGGCGCTTGCGCGCCGTTGCGGGCTTCTTCCAGTTCGGCGCCCTAGCCTTATCGGGTGACTGGGTCTTTCGCGAGCGCTGAATCCGACGCGCGCACCGCTCCGCATCACGACACCCCGCTGCACGCGGCCACCGATCCGCTGGTCGGCGTGGTCATGGGGTCCGACTCCGACTGGCGCGTCATGAGCGACGCTTCCCAGGCGCTGACCGACTTCGGAATCCCGCACGAGGTCGAGGTCGTCTCAGCCCACCGCACGCCCGACAAGCTCATGGCCTACGGGCGCGGGGCGCGGGCCCGCGGCATCCGAGTGATCATCGCCGGCGCCGGAGGCGCCGCTCACCTCCCGGGCATGCTGGCCTCGGTCACCGCTCTGCCCGTCGTCGGCGTGCCGGTGCAGCTGGCGACGCTCGACGGCCTCGACTCGCTGCTGAGCATCGTGCAGATGCCCGCGGGCATCCCGGTCGCCACCGTGTCGATCAACGGCGCGAAGAACGCCGGGCTCCTCGCCGTCCGCATCCTCGGTTCGGGCGACCCCCGCGTCGCGGAGCAGGTCGAGGCGTACGCCCGCGACCTCGAAGCCGCTGTCGAGGAGAAGAACCGTCGCCTGAAGGATTCGCTGTGAGTGTGGCGAGTCCTCCGCGCACGACGGCGCGCGGATCGTCCGGCGCACGTGGCCGCGTGCTGGAAGAGCGTCCGCTGCGCTTCCCCGACGCCGGGTCGACCGCGATGATGACCAAGCGCGGCTGGTGGCTCGTCGGGCTCAACTTCCTCCTCCCGGGCTCTGCCCAGGTGGTCGCCGGCAATCGGCGTCTCGGTCGCGTGGGCATCACCGCCACCCTCATCTCCTGGCTGCTCGCGGTGGGCGCGGTGCTGACCTCCGCGTTCGCGCAGACGATCTTCCTCACCCTCGCGACGAACTGGTTCGTGCTCCTCCTCATCCAGGTGATCCTCATCGCGTATGCCGCCCTGTGGATCGTGCTGACCATCGACACGCTCCGCCTCGTCCGCCTCGTGCGCACCGGGCGCGGCGCCCGTTTCGGCATCGCCGCGCTCGCCGTCGCCCTCCTCGTGGTCGCGAGCGGCACCGTCGGCTACGCCGCCCAGGTGACGGGCACCGCGCGTGACACCCTCGGGGCGATCTTCGGCGTGAGCGGCCCCTCCGTTCCTCCCTCCGACGGGTACTACAACATCCTGCTCCTGGGTGCCGACAGCGGCGAGGGTCGCGATTCGATGCGGTTCGACAGCATCTCGGTCGTGTCGGTGAACGCCGACACCGGTGCGACGACGATCACCGGCATCCCGCGCGACATGCCCCACTTCCCCTTCGCACCGGGACCGATGCAAGACCGCTATCCCGACGGCCACCAGGGCGTCGCCGACCCGACCTGCGGGTGGGGGAGCGGCATCAATCAGCTGCGCACCGAGGTGGAGGTCTGCCAGGACGGCAACGCCCTCTACCCCGACGCCGTCGCGAACGGCTCGGCTCCCGGGATCGAGGCGACGAAAGATGCCGCCGAAGGCATCCTCGGGATCGAGATCCCGTACTACGTCTTCATCGACATGCACGGCTTCGCCTCCCTCGTCGACGCGCTCGGCGGTGTGGAGATCGAGGTCGCCGAGCGACTGCCCAAGGGCGGCGGTCCGGCCTACGACGGCCAGCCCGCCGAGGAGTGGGCGATCGGCTGGATCGAGCCCGGGCTGCAGCGCATGGACGGCGACACCGCCCAGTGGTACGCCCGCTCGCGGTACACCACGAGCGATTTCGACCGCATGCAGCGCCAGCGCATCCTGCAGCAGGCGATCCTCAACCAGTTCACGCCGCAGACGGTGCTGACCCGTTTCCAGGACATCGCCGCAGCAGGTGCCGACATCGTCCAGACCGACCTGCCGCAGTCGCTTCTGCCGTATCTTGCCGACCTGGCGCTGAAGGCGCAGGAGCAGCCGGTCACCACGATCGAGCTCATCCCCGAGTTCGGCATCGACGAGTACGACCCCGACTACGCCTACGTGCAGGAGCTCGTGCGCACCGCCCTGCATCCGCCCACCCCGACGCCCACGCCGGAGGGCTGATGACCGCCACGCTCCGAGTCATGCTCGACCAGGTCGCGGTGCCGACCGACAACGACCTCGCCGAGGCATCCCGCGAACTCGCCCGCGCACTCGTCGCCGGGGCCCCCTCGGGAACCGAGGTCGAAGCGATCGTGCCGGCGCAGACGGATGCCACGGCGCTGCGTGCCGCCGTCCCCGGCCTTGCGGGGGTGCATCCTGCGGCGCTGCCGCGCCGCGAGCTGTCGATGGCCGTGCAGCTGGGTGCCCCCACGGGCATCGGCGCGGGGATGATCCATTCGCCGACGCTGATGGCGCCGCTCGTGCGGCACGACCGCGTGCACAACCACGATCAGACCGTCGTGACCGTCTGGGACAGCCGGGCATGGGATGCCGCGGGAGAGCTCTCGCGCGGTGCGCTGTCGTTCCAGCGGGCGATGATCAAGCGTGCCGCGAAGCACGCCGACGCCGTCGTGGTGCCGACCCACGCGCTCGCACGCCGCATCGCCGGGGTCGTGAATCTGGGAGAGCGGATCCGCGTGATCCCCGGCGCCGCGCCGCTCGGCTTCGCGGTGCCGAACGACGAGGTGGGCCGGCGGCGCGAGCTGGATCTGCCTGAGGGCTTCGTGCTGCTCGCCGGATCGGCGTCACGAGTCTCGGACGGTCTTGCGGTCGGGCTGGCCGCGGTGGCGCGAGCGGGCGTGGACCTGCCCGTCGTGGTCATCGATGCGCCCGAGGGGGAGGAGCCGGCGATCGCCGACCTCGCCGAAGCGGCGGGGCTTCCGGAGCGACGGCTGCACGTGCGCGGGGCGTTGGAGACCTGGGACCGTGCGGCGGTGTTCGGTGCGGCACTGGCCTTCTTGGCGCCGTCGCGGCGCGAGGCGTTCCCGTGGCGGGTTGTCGATGCGCTGACCCTCGGCGTGCCGGTTCTCGCCGCGGCATCCGATTCGCACGCCGAGGTGATCTCGGACGGCGGTCAGCTCGTGGACGAGGCGGATGACGCGGTGCTCAGTGAGGCGCTCGGGTCGGCGTTGGAAGAGGCGCTCGGGTCGGTGTCGGCCGCGGAGCGGCTGGGCGTGCTCGCGGCCGACCGCGGGCGGGCGTTCTCATGGGCCGAGGCGGCCGACAAGGTCTGGCACCTGCACGCCGACCTGTGAGCGTCAGAGGCGGAAGCGCCTTTGCTTGAGGCGCTGCTTCTGTCGCCACAGGAATCCGCGGATGCGTGTGTCCAACATCCGATCGAGGTGATGCTGGATCCTGTCGACGGATGTGGACAATTGCTCGAGCCGCGCTTGTTGCTCCCTGATCGCAGCGAGAAGCGTTTCAGTGTGCCGATCCTGCCGGGCATCCGTCTGCTCAGCGCGCAACGTGATCGCGTCTTTCTGTGACGCAAGGATGAGGGGAAGTCCGGCACCGTGCGTCGCGATGAAGGCGCGGAGTTGCTCATCTCGAAACGCCCGGTCCGCCCTCTCATGATCGTCGGTGGCTGCGAAGACGCTGTTTCCCTCCGGGCCCGTCTCCGACGGACGCTGATGCCAGTAGGCGAGCACTTCACCGGAGACGTATCGAATCGATTTCGCCGAGCACACCAGCAGGTTGAACGCCCAGTCCGCAGCCGCCGGGAGTCGCTCGTCGTAGAGACCGAACTGGTCGTGGAGGCTTCGGCGATAGAGGAACTGAATCGGCACGAATCGGTTGAAGTGAAGGAGGTCGACGAGGAGAACTTCCGGATTGTGCTCCTCCAGGATGTATCGGCCCTCTTCCACAACCTCCGTTCCGCGAAGTGCCTCGTGAATCACCTCAGCGCGCGCAATCACCCCTAGCTCGTCGCAGTTCACGTCCAGAAAGCCGACGGTCGCTTCGAGAAAGCGTGGGTGCCATGAGTCATCGTCGTCATGGAGTGCGACGTAGGTACCAGCGGATTGGCGTATTCCTGCGTTCGCAGCAGGCCAGCGTCCCAACGATTCCTCGTTCCGAATGATCTTGACCCGTTCGTCCATATCCATCTGGACCGACGTGAGCACACCCTCCAGGACGGCCGGATCACCCCCGTCGTTCACGACGATGCACTCCCAGTCGTTGTACGTCTGGTGCAGGATGCTCCGGAACGCACGGCTGAGCAGGTCGGGTCGGTCCTTCGTACGAACGACGATGGATACTTTCGGTGAAATCAGTGTGCTCGCTCCCTGTCGATGTTGACCTAGACCAGAGGTCAGGAACGCATCAGTTCCACGGCCCGCTTACTGTCGCCGTCGAACTCCACCTGCCCCGAGCGAAGAAGGATGCCTCGCTGACAGAGCTGCGACACCATGTCGAGGTCGTGAGAGACCACGACCATCGTCTTCCCGTCGGCGTGCAACTCGCGGATGCGCGCCAGACACTTCTTCTGGAACGGCTCGTCTCCGACCGACAGAATCTCGTCGATGAGCAGAATGTCGACTTCGGTGTGTATAGCGACGGAGAACGCCAGACGCAGGAACATACCGGAGGAGTAGTGCTTGACCTCGGTATCGATGAACTGCTCGATCTCGCTGAAGGCAACGATGTCATCGAAGCGCGCCAGCGTCTCCTTCTTGGTCATCCCCAGAATCGCAGCATTCAGATAGATGTTCTCTCTCCCGGAGAGATCCGGGTGGAACCCAGCGCCGACTTCGATCAACCCGGCCACTCTGCCTCGGGTTCGGACCGATCCGTGGTCCGGCGTCAGAACTCCCGAAATCAGCTTCAGCATCGTTGATTTGCCAGAGCCGTTGAAGCCGAGGAGGGCAACCGACTCGCCTTCTTCGATGGCGAAGGACACTCCGTCGAGCGCGCGGAAGTCCGTCGTCAACGGTTTCCGCCGCACGGCTGCAAGGAATGTCTCCTTGATCGAGTGGGTGTGCCGGAGCTTGAACTCTTTTCGCACGTCCTCGACGACGATGCTCGACGTTGTTCCTGTCAGGTCAGAGGTCTTGAGCAAAGCGCCCCTCCAATCTGCGGAAGACGAGTTGCCCGACGACGAGCACGATGAGGGATGTTGCCATCGCGATCCCGGAGAAGAGCCAGAGATCGGGCAACAACTGTCCGTTGCGGGGGTTGAGCGGCGACCAGATCCCATAGTGGAAGAGCTCTACCGCGGGGGTGATGGGGTTGAGTCGGTAGACCGTAAAGAGCCATTCAGGTAGCTGCCCCGCGACCATCTCCCACTGGTACATGACCGGCGATGCCCAAACGGACATCATCACGATGATTTCGACGAAGCTCTGCGCGTCGCGGAAAGTCACGTTGATCGCGCCGAAGAGAAGACCGAGCCCGGTCGCCAGGCAGGCGACGATCGCGAGAGCGAGGAGGAGCGCGGCAATGTGTGCCAGGGAGGGTGCCCATCCGAAGAACAGCGCGATGACGATGATGACGAGAATCTGCGGAAGCGAATTCACCGCAGCGATCATCATGCTGGAGACGGGGAACATCTCCCGAGGGAGATAGATCTTCTTGATGAGTGCCGCGTTGTCGACAAGTGACCGGGTGCCGTTCGCAAAGGCCTCGTTGAAGAACGTCACCACGGTGATGCCCGCGAGCAGGTAGATGGGGAAGAAGTCGACTCGGCCGTTCATCCCGAGGAAGACGCCGATCGCGACGTAGAAAACGACGAATTGGACGAGGGGCTTCACGTACGACCACGCCCAGCCGAGGACTGATCCGCGATACCGGATCTGGACTTCTTTCCGAACGATCAGCGAAAGCAGATAGCGCCGCCGAAAGACGTCGAGCAGTCCGACGCTGCGGCCGGGCTGCTCCAGCGCGGTGGTGTCCGTCAGGGCGCGAGACATTGGTTCCTCATGGAGATCGGGGCCCGGTATGGGCCGTCTCATCCTACTGAGGCGTGGCTGTCGGGTTGCTCCAAGCACGCGTTGCTAGGCTTCGTCAGTCTGCCGCCCGGCCGTCCGAACCGATCCCACCGAGAGAGCGACCTGTCGTGACCATGCCACTCGTCCTCGGCCAGCCTGCTCTGTTCTCCCTTCCCGACGCCGCAGATGTCCCCGGCGATCTGTCGCTGAGGGAGCGCCGCCTCCTCGTCGGAGCGCTCAACTTTCATGCCCTCATGGCGCCTTCGAGGGAACTCACGGTGCACGCATACGACGGGTCGTGGGAAACCCTTCCGCGGACGACCGACGACGCGACGTTCACGGGATTGTCTCGCGCCTTCCGCCGCCGGCTCTTTTCGCTCGGGATGAAAAGCGAGATCGAGGCCGAGGAGAGGCAACCGCAACCGGGCGAGGCATACGCGACGTCCTTGGCCGAACGCCCCGTTCGCCACATCCACGTCTCGCGAGACGACGTGCTCGCGCACGACCCGCCAAGAGACCGTTCGCCCAACCCGATCCGGCGTGTACTGCGTGACGTCCGTCTTCGTGCCCCGCTTCTTTACGACGAGGCGCGCGACCTGGAACTCCTTCGTCACAGAAGCTACATGCGGCGCGCGCCTCGCCGTCAGTTTCACCAGGAATTCGAGCCGGGCGGGGTCCACGAGGAATTCTCGATCATTCCCGCGCCAACTCCACCAGACGGTGCGCCCCGCGCCGTCATCGTCGGCATGCACTGGTTCGAAATGGGCGGAGCGGAGCGCTGGGCTTTCGAAACTGTCCGTCTCGTGCGCGAGGCAGGGCTGCTTCCCATCGTGCTCAGCAACAGAGAGTCCCACCACCCCTGGCTGGCCCGACCCGAACTCGACGGAGCTCTGCTCATCCCGTTCTCGGAACCGACGGCGCGATCGCAGACCCCAGGCGTCGAGCAGCTTCTCCGCGGCATCCTCCGCTCCTTTGACATCCGCGGCGTGGTCGTGCACCACAACCAGTGGCTTTACGACCGCCTCCACTGGATCTCGGACTCCCGCCCTGACATTCCGATCGTGGATTCGACTCACATCTTGGAGTTCCGCGGCGGTGGTTACCCCATGAGCAGCGCTCTTGTGGAAGAGGTGATCACAACCCACCATGTGATCTCCCCTGCGCTCGAACGATGGATGACACAAACCCAGGGCATTCCTCGGGAGAAGGTCATCATGGCGCCTCTCGTTGGCCTGACGGTCGCGGACCGCTCCGAGGAATTTCGCCGCAGGGACGACGCGGACCCGTTCACCGTCGCCTTCATCGGCCGTATGGCTCGGCAGAAGGCCCCTGAGGTCTTCGTGGCGATGGCGCACCGACTTCGCCGGGCCGGCGTCCGTGTCCGCTTCATCATGCACGGCGACGGCGATATGGCAGGGGCAATCGATCACTTCATCCGTGCCCTGGGGCTGGAAGGCACAATCGAGCGCCGGACATCTGCCGTTCCTGTCGTGGAAACACTGACGGATGCGCATCTCCTGGTCATTCCTTCGCATAACGAAGGACTGACTCTTACGACGTTAGAAGCCATCGCACACGGGGTTCCGGTGGTTTCAACGGACGTGGGCGCCCAGGCAGACGTGATTCCCCCGAGGGCGTTGACGTCTCGAAATGCGCATCGGGCGGTGGGACAGCTGGCCGCGAAAGTCACGTGGCTCGCCCGCGACGAACAGGCCCGGTACGACTTGTGGCGAAGTGAACGAGAGGCAGAGAACACGTTGTTGTCACACCCGTCTGCAACAGAGTGGTTCACGAACGTGGTGACCGCATGGTGACCGTGGCAGCGGTGGTCGTCACCTACAACCGACTCGAGAAGCTGAAGAAGGTCATTTCGTCCATCGAGCGCCAGACGCATGCTGTCTCCACGCTGCTCGTGGTGGACAATGCCTCCACGGACGGCACCGATCAGTACCTGGCGTCCCTCAGCACGACTGTTCCGCTCGTCGTGGTCACGATGCCGGAGAACACCGGGGGAGCGGGCGGATTCACTGAGGGCATGCGACGCGGATACAGCCTCGGAGCTGATCACATCTGGATCATGGACGACGACTGCTACCCGGAGCCCGAGGCGCTGGCCCGACTGGTGGATGGCTTCGACGAGGCCGTCGAGGCCCTGGGACAGGACGTGCCGTTCGCCTGCTCGGTCGTCACTTACACCGACGGCAACATCTGCGAGATGAACAACCCTCTTCCGACGTGGGATTGGGGTCGACTCCTGGTCCAGGGTCAGCGCAATGTCATGGTGACCGCCTGTTCCTTCGTGTCGGTGCTCATTCCTCGGTGGGTTATCGCCGAGTATGGGCTGCCCTATGCGGAGTACTTCATCTGGTTCGACGATCGGGAGTACACGCTACGACTCACTCGCCGTTGTCCCGGCGTGCAGGTTCTAGACAGCGTGGTCGTCCATGACATGGGCGACAACCGCGGCGTGAACTTTGCGATGGTCGACGCGAAGAGCGCCTGGAAGTTCGAGTACGGCGTCAGGAACGAAGCGTCTTACCAGCTCCATCACCGAGGAATTCTTTACTTCCTCGAGTTCGGTGCTCGGCTCTTCGTCAGTCTTCACCGTGGTCGGGTCCCCGTGAGTCTGCGCGCGCGGTTGATGCGCAAGTGGCTGTCAGGCGTGACGTTCAACCCCAGCGTTCGGTACCCGGAGCCTCGACGCTCGGCCGTCCGCGATTCGCTGCTCGTCGACGTGGACTCGTAGGGTGCCGATGGGTTGGTTCGAATTCATCCCGGTCCTGCTCGCGACGTTCGTCCTGCTGTGGTTGCCGGGAATGGCGGTTGGAGCCGCGTTGCGATTGCGGGGCGCCTGGCTCGTCGCCGCGTCGGCGCCATTGACTGTTTCGCTCGTGTCAGTCGCGGCGGTTATCGCGCCGTGGCTCGGCCTTCCGTGGGGACTGCCGCCGGTCCTGGGCCTGACCGCACTCGCTGTTGTCGCGGCCCTGGCGTGGTCGCGATGGGTCACTCCGTGCCCCGTGAGGCTCCCGTCGCGATCATTCGCCACCGCGATCGGTGCAGTTCTGGGTGGCGCAACCATCGCCTTCGTCCTGTTCCGCAGCATCGGTGACCCGGGCTGGATCTCGCAGCGGTACGACAACTTCTTCCATCTGAATGCGATCGAGTTCGTCATCGATACGGGCAACGCTTCACCGCTGTGGCTCGGAAACATGACGTCACCGGAAGGGCTGCCCTTCTATCCGTCGGGGTGGCACGCTCTTGCGTCGCTCATCGTTCAGCTCACGGGCGCGTCTGCGGCATCCGCGACGAACGCTCTCATCTTCGTCATCGCAGCGCTTGTCTGGCCGCTCGGAGTGATGCTCCTGACGAGAACCATGCTGGGGTCTCGTCCAATGCTCGTCGTCGGGTCCGGCGTGCTCGCGGCATCTCTGCCCGCCTTCCCATATCTCCCTCTGCACTACGGCGTTCTGTATCCTCTCTTTCTCGGCCTCGCGTGCGTGCCGGTAATTCTTGCCAGCGCGTTCCGCCTGCTTCGTCCAGGCCCACAGTTCGGGCCTCGCATGTTCTGGGTGCTGATGCTCGTTCTTCTGGTGCCGGGTACGGCCATTGCGCACCCCGGAGCCCTCCTGGCGTTTCTCGCGCTGAGCGTGCCCTTTGTCGTGGGATTCGCAATTCATGGCTTCGTCACGGGCCGTAGCCGCCGATGGCTATGGCTGGTGGCGCTGGGCGGATATGTGGGATTCGGCATCCTCGTGCTGTGGATCGTGCGCCCCCCGCTCAGCCAGATCTACTGGCCGAGAATAGAGCGGTTCCCGCAAGCCATCGGCGAGGTGGTTTCGGCTGCAGTCTATGAATACCCGGCCGCGACTGTCGTCGCTCTGCTCATCCTCGTCGGTGCGTACTCCGCTGTGCGCCGTCCGACGTATGCCCGGTGGATGATCCTCGGTATGGCCGGTATCGGGGCGACGCTCTATGCGATCGTTGCCGGCTCGGACATCGAGACACTCCGGATGTGGTTGACGGGACCGTGGTACAACAACGCTCCGAGACTTGCGTCGGTCTGGGCGGTCGGTGTGGTGCCATTGGCCGTCTTGGGTTTGAACACAGTCAGCCGCTTCGTCGGTCGCCGAATCGGCGCGGTTGCGCTGAGGCGCCGGACGTCGAGGCTGTCGAAAGTGACGCTGGCCGTCGTGGGGGGTGTTCTGCTCGTACTCACTCAGGGGGAGGCCATTCGCCAAGCTGCCGCAGACATTGAGTTCACATACGAACTTCGCGCAGGAGGCCCGATCCTAACTCCGGACGAGTACGCACTCATGCATCGAATATCGGCGCTGGTGCCCGAGGGGGAGGTCATCGCGGCGAATCCCTGGACGGGCGCGTCCTTCGCCTACGGGATTTCGGGACGTCGTGTGCTCATGCCCCATCTCTTGATGGACGAAACGGATGCGGCGCACGTCATCAATACCGAGTTCGATTCGCAAGGTGACTCTCCGCAGGTCTGCGACGCGTTGGCGGAGACCGATGTCAGATTCATCCTCGATTTTGGCCCCGAGGAATTCATGCCGAACGAAGGCGACTACTCGGGGCTCGACGAGCTTGCGAATTCCCCGTTCGTCGAGCTCGTCGCCGAGGAAGGCGAAGCAAGACTTTACCGAGTCGTGTCCTGCGGCTTGGACGAGGTGAACAAGTGACGTTTGTTTCGATCGTCATTCCCTACTGGGGTGAGGTGAGTCTCCTCCAGACGGCGGTCGACAGCGTCCTCGCACAGTCCGACGAGCGATGGAGTCTCACCGTCATAGACGACTGTGATCCGTCGCCGGATGCCGGTCTCCTCATGGGGGGCATCAGTGATCCGCGGGTGCGATATATCAGGAATCCTGTCAATCTCGGCATCACGGCGAATTTCCGCAAGGCGGTGAACGTGGCTGATGGACCCTGGGTGACAATCATGGGTTTCGATGATCGCCTCCTGCCGAACTACGTGAGCACCGTGCTCGCGGCCGCGGGAGAACATCCCGACGCCGACATCATCCAACCTGGCGTCGAGATCGTGGACGGAGATGGTGCCCGCGTCATGCCACTCGTCGACAGGGTCAAGGGGGTGCTGGCTCCGAGCGCGAAACAGACTTCCCATATCCAGGGGGAAGACCTCGTGGCAAGCCTCCTGCGAGGGAACTGGCTGTACTGGCCGTCACTCGCATTCCGGACGGAGACGATCCGCCGCTACGACTTCCGGGACGACCTGGCCGTAATCCAGGATCTCGCCCTTCTAGTGGACATCGCCTTCGACAGCGGGGTACTGGTCCGCACGCCAGCGCCTGCTTTCGTCTATCGACGTCACGACTCCAGCGCCTCCCAACTGGCCCTGTACAACGGGGTCAGGTTCAGCGATGAACGTCGCTACTATCACGACGCCAGAGATCAGGCTCGAGAGGCTGGATGGAAGCGTGCGGAACGAGCAGCCCGGCTCCGTCCGATGTCGCGCCTTCACGCATTGGCTGAGCTGCCGCGGATCCTGCGCAAGGGCAATCGAAAAGCGATTCTCGCCGCGCTTGCTCACATCGCGGGGTGAGCTCGCACTCGCCTCCGCGCCTCGAGCACCGCGCGGATCAGCATGATCCGTGAGCGCAACGCTGGGGCTACTCCACGCGGACGTGATGGCGATGAATTCGAATCGTGTATCCGTCGGAGCAAGGTGGCTGTCTCAACGTGGCGGACGCTGTGTTGCGTGTTCGCGAGGATGGCTAACCAGAGGTCGTGCGACTCGGTCAGAAACCTGGGGAATGGACGAGCCAAGTCGCTGAAGCTCCTCGTCATCGCCATGGCGCAGCCGTAGTACGGAGCGATGCCCAAGAGGATCCTCAGTCGGTTCCAGGTCCACCGCGCAGAGCTTGACGCGCTGAGCATCCAAGGGCGACGGGTGATAGGCGAGGGAAGCGGGTCGCCTGAGTGGAGCAATCTGAGATTCGAGGCCGCGAGATCGGCGTCGTCAAGTGCCCCAAGCAACACCGCCCTGCGGCCGGAGACCCACACGTCATCTTGATCGGCGAGAAAGATGACATCGCCGCGAGCAGCCTCCATGGCTCTTTCGAAAGCTCGGACATAACCGACGTTCTGTGCTCCGCGAATAAGGCGGACTCGGTCGTCCTCGATCCCTTCGACCAGTGACACCGTGTCGTCCGAGCTGGCGTCATCGACGACGATCACTTCATCCTCGACTTCGAGCTCGTCAAGGATCGACCGCAGTTGATCGACGATGAAGCGCGAACCGTTGTAACTCGCCATGCACACGCTAACGCGCGTGGTTGTATTCATTCCCATCGATTCTCAGACGCCCGGTGCGGTGTGCCTGGGCCAGTAGACTCGTCGCAATGCGGTCGCTCATGCTCAGGCTCGCGGGATTCACGGGAGCGCCAATCCTTTCTGCGTTCGCTCCGTTCATCATACTTCCCGTGATCTCTCGGATCGTAGGGGCGGACGGCTGGGCGAACTTCTCAGCGGGGCAGTCGATAGGAATCCTCGGCATGGTCGGGGTACTCTTCGGGTGGGGTATCGTCGGGCCCGTGCGAGTCGCCCGTGCGACCGACGCCCGCGAGAAAGCTGTCGTGCTGCATGAGAGCATTCACTCGCGCCTTGTAACGGCTGTCATCGCATTCCCCGCCGTCGTTGCCGCCACCTATCTGGTGAGCGGCCCCGATTATCGATTGGAATCGATCGCGATCGCGGTCGCGATGACTGCCGGCGGGTTCACCCCCGCGTGGTTCTGCATCGGCGAAGGAAATCCTCGTGGGCTGATGGTGTTCGACGCCCTCCCGAAGCTGGCGGCTTCGCTGGTTGCGCTGCCCATCGTGGCGTTCACCGGCGCCGTGCTCTGGTATCCCGTCCTGCTGCTGGTTCTGACTCTCCCGCTTTACGCAATCCACGCTCGGTCGACAGCGTTCGCCTATATTCGCGCCGACGGTATGAATCGCGAGTTGCGACACGTTCTCCGAACCCTCGCTCCCACCGCTGCGATCGATGCGACCGGTAACGCATACGGTTCCACGGCGATCCCGATTGCCACCGCCGGGCTGAGCCCGACGGACGCGAGTTCATTCGCCTCGGCGGACCGTGCGTACCGTATCGGAATTCTTGCGGTGGTAGCCATCGCGAACGCTTTTCAGGCCTGGGTGCTCGATCCGCATGCCCGCGACGCGCGAGCCCGCAATCGAGCCGCCATCCTCGCACACCTCGGCCTCGGGGTTGCGGGAGGAGCCTCAATAGCCCTCTTCGGACCTTGGGTGACGGGAATTCTGTTTGGGGCGGCAGTCGCTGCACAGGTGCTGCCCAGTATCCTCTTCGGTGTCGCGTTTCTGTGCATCTCAACGGCGACGCCACTCATCCGGAATCTCTTGATCCCAGGACACAGAGTCAAGACTGTACTCGCCGCAACGATAGTGGCGGCCATTGTGGGACTTGCGGTGATGATCAGCGGATCTGCCATCGGATCACCTTCCGTTGTGGCCCTCGGTGTTGCTGCCTCGGAATTCTCCGTCCTGGCCGTTCTTATCATTCCCGCGCTGCGCGAGTATCACCGGCTCCCGCGACGACCGCAGTGACGTCCCTGTGTCAGCGAGGCCGTGGAAGCGGATCAGCTGCCCACCGAATTGTCGCCGCAACTCGTTCGAGCGGCTGAGGCATCTTGCCGCCGCTTCCGCGGACGCCATCCCGGAATCCCGCGCTGAGCAGGCGCCACATCGACCGCCGCGGTCTCGCGAGCGTCAGCACGATCAGGAAATATGCATAGTCCCGCAGGGAATGCCGGATCAGCCGGCGCGTGTGAGTACGCAGGTACCGGCTATCCACGAGTACGCGATTGCGAGCGCGATAGTAGTAGCGGAATGGAGAGCTCAGCATCATCACCCGGGGGACACCGGGAAGACGCGGACCTCTTCGTCGGAAGCGCTGACCCAGTGAATGCTCAAGACGGGCGCCCGGCGCCGCCACGGCGGGCCTCCTAGCATCGAGGCTCCGCAACTCGAACTCGATGTCCACAAGGTCGATGAAAAGGTCCTCGTCCATCGGGCCGAGCGACTTCACGGTCTCGGAATCGAGAAGCATGCCTGACTGAATGACGTCTCGCGCGAGAAGATTCCCGTGTGAGTCGTGCGCGTACGCCTGACGCACCTGTGAGAAATACTCGGGAACGACCGGCCCGGGCGTGACGCCGGTCGAGCACGCGCGGCGGTGGGCTGATGTGAGCGCGTCGACAAATCCGTGCGGCACCCGGGAGTCCTGGTCGAGAGTCACGATCCCGGCGGCGCCGGCATCGATGGCCGCCGAGATGCCTCGATTCAACGCGTTCCCGATGCCCCGGTTGATCTCCGACACCAGGACCATGGCACCGGTCGCCCGTGCCGCCTCGAGCACGGGAGTAGCAGCAGGCTCGCTCCCGTCGTCCACGACGATGACCCCAGTGACTTGATGGCGGATCGATTCAATCGCACTGAGCAGTCCTGAGTCTGGTCGGTATGAGGTGATCACCGCCCAGACGGGCTCCAAAGTCACGGGTCCTGCCCAGCTCGTCCTTCGGTGCTCTCGAGCATTGCGATCCGTGCCTCGAGGCTCTCCAGCTCGGCTCGTGAGATCGCAGCTTCTTCGGCGACCCGCCGGATCTCCTCCTCAGCCTGGGACAACTCCCACGAGAGATGCAATGTCACGCCGAGCAAGAGGACGATAGCCAGAGCGAAGAGCAGGTTCGCGGGAACCTGAACACCCAGCAGCCGCGTCAACCCGAGGAGCAACTCGGGGAAGATGCCGAGTACCAGCACAGCGAGTCCGATGACGAGCCACATCGCCGCGTACTTCTCGCGGAGCTTCCTCGCCAGCAGCATCCAGACGACGATTGCGAGTATGACGAGCGCGAGCCCGATGCCGAAGATGACGATCATGCCTGCGCCCCTCCGGCTACACGCAGCCCAGTGCGTTTGGACCGACGCAGGATCGCAAGGGTGAGCGCGAAGACTGCCCGAAGCAGGTAAGCCGTTGCCGCGAAGGTCCCCTGACTTGGCTGCCCGTGGAGGCGAGGTCGCATCGCTACAGGCACCTGCGTCACGGTCAAGCCCGAGTGGCACGCCGCGACAAGAGAATCGAGGGTGTCGCCGAAGTACTCTGCGGGGTAGTACCTGACGTACTGATCGATTGCCCGCTTATTCGCGGCCCGGAACCCGCTGGTAGCATCCGTCAGCCGGGTGTTCGCCACGCGCGACATGACGCGCGCGAGAAAGATCATCGCCCACCGGCGTGGCCCTCTCACCGAATAGTCTCCGACGTCGGCGAAGCGGGCGCCGATCGAGATGTCGGCGACACTCAACCCGGCGAGGACGCGGTCGATGTCAGCCGGGTTGTGTTGGCCGTCCGCGTCGACCTGGATCGCCGCGTCGTAACCGTGCCGCTGCGCGTAGGTGAAACCTACCCGCATCGCACCTCCTACACCGAGGTTGAAAGGAAGAGGAATGACGACGGCACCGCTTGATCGTGCGACGTTTGCGGTGTCATCGGTTGAGCCATCGTCGATCACAACCACGTCATGTGCGATGCCAGCTGCCCGGATCTCTGAGACGGTCACACCGATGTTTCGCGACTCGTTCCATGCGGGAACGATGATCAACACTCGATAGGGCACAGTGCGACGATCCTATCAACCGCCGGGACGTACCCCCGTTCAGGGGAGTGGCGAACCGACGACGTAAGCCGAGAAGAACTCTGCGGGAAGAGCCTCGATGGGTGGAACACGGCCGTTCCCCAACCTCACGAGCGTCTCCATGGACTGCACGTGGCGAAGCGTCGACTGCTCGACTCGGTAGACCTCGGCAGTGCCCTGGAACTGGACGAACGTCCCGTTTGCCAGGAGGGGTGCCCCGATACCGACCTCATCGACGACGGTCTTCGACCATCGCAGGATGCTCAACGGTCGCTGGCCGTTCAGCGCGGTGAGCTGCTCGTACGTGCGCACGTGTCGCAGTCGCCCCGAATCCAACAGGTAGACCTCGCCCGCAGTAGTCGGTTGCACGAAGTAGGGCGCTCCGGTCGCCACGCCGCCGCGTGGCATCGCGGCGCAGTCAGCCTCGGTCAATCGAACCGCCGTGACACCCGCGGGAACGGAGCCTGACGTCATGCGGGCGCTCCCATTGTCAGCTGCCAGCACCTGCGTGCCGCACGAGACGAAGGGGGTGAGGCTTCCCTCGGCCCTCTGCCAGCCCGCAAGCACGGCGTCGGGCACGACCTGGTAGGCGGCGGCGCCGAAATCGGCCGCAAGAGCGAAGCTGGGAATACGAAGGACCTTCGTGGTCGGCATCACCAGCATCACGTCGCCCGAAGACTGTGCGCGAACGAGGGTATGGGGCTTCAAGTAGGACGCGCCGACCGGTATCGCACCTGCTGGGCCCTGGTCGATGGTGGCCACGTAACGGGAAAGGCCGCGGCTCGCGTACTCCCATGCCGGCCAGTCATAAATGTGGCGTCGTTGCCCAGCCTCGAGGACATAGATCTCGGGCTGTCCGGCGACCTGGATGAAGGAGGCCACATCGGTTCCCGTGGGGAACGCGTCGGCCACTCGGCTGTCCAAGTCGACGTAATCGGCAAACGCGTAGCCGAACATCGCGATCTGGGCGGCGGATGCGAACCGATGCTTTGTCCCGTCCGGTTCCAGCAGGAAGAGAGTTCCGCTGCGCGCATCATGCACGTATCGAGACATCGGCCGCGCCTCGGGGAGGTCATCGACGTACTTGGTCGGGACGCTGGCCACGGCTCCAAGCCGTGTCCGGAGAAGGTTCAGCATCGCCAGATCAGGCACGTGATGCTTCCGTCCGTTCATCACCACGTAGATCTCTGACCGCCCGGTCGCCTGAACGATGGCACCGACTCTGCTTTGCGTACTGCCGAACCAGTCGACGAAGCGCTGATAGAAGTTGCGGTTGCCGTACGTCGAACACCCATCGCCTTGTCCATAACCCGCGCGCAGCGATGCGGCGTTGGGCTGGTAGGGCGTGTAGTAGTAGAGATTCGCCGTTGCCTGATTCTCGATGAAGACAGGAGAAGACCCGCACGAGGCATTCGGGCTGTAACGAACATTCCAGGTCTTCCCCGGCGCGTAATAGGTGAAGTAGCGACCCTCTGTGTAGATCTGGAACTGTCGCGCCGCACCATAGACCTGGTTGAAGAACCCGTAGTACCGGGTGTCGCACGCCGCGGTGTCGGGGCACCCCTGGCCCATGGCGATGGTGTATCGCCAATCCGATGGCCACGTGTGCGTCACGAGACCCTGTTCCTTCTCGAGAGTGACGATCAGGACCTGGGGATTCAGTCCGCACGCCTGCGCCACCTTGGCGATGATGCGAGCCGCTGTCTCCGATGTCTCGCCACGATACTCACCGCAGTATCGGTCGGCGGCTCTCGTCGTGGTGGTCTGGCGGAAGTCCTTCAGGCACACGTACCCGGACTGGCAGGACTTCACCCGTTGCCTGAGGAAGGCGTCGATCTGCGACTCCGTCATCGTGGAGGAGTCGAAGAAGCGGTCGTCCGAAATGATGTTGCCGGGCCGGAACTGACTCAGATCGGCTGCCGGCACGATTCGCGTCCCGGCGAGTTGGCTCGCCGCCTGCGCGTCATCCATGGCGCCCGCGGGAGACGCGAAGAGCAATCCCATCGCTAGCGACGCGGCGGTGAGGATCGCATGCGGTCGGCCGAGCTTCCAGCCGTTGAGTCGAGTCACGCTCCACATTGTTGCGGAAGTTGCCCTGTATTACCACTGTGGTTTTTGTGACTGATGTGACACGCGGTGTTTTTGCGAAAGTCTCAGCCGCCCCTGCCGATCGAGCCCTGTTCAGCGGCTGTGACACGATGGACGTGTGAAGGGCATCATCCTCGCCGGCGGCTCCGGCACGCGTCTGCATCCGATCACCCTGGGTGTGTCGAAGCAGCTGATCCCGGTGTACGACAAGCCGATGGTCTATTACCCGTTGTCGACGCTGATGTTGGCGGGGATCCGGGACATCCTCATCATCACCACTCCGCACGACGCACCGTTCTTCGAGCGCCTCCTGGGTGATGGGTCGCAGTTCGGCGTCTCGCTGACCTTCGCCCAGCAGCCCTCGCCCGACGGGCTGGCTCAGGCGTTCACCATCGGAGCGGACTTCATCGCCGGCGACAAGGTCGCCCTCGTCCTCGGGGACAACCTGCTGTACGGACCCGGACTGGGCACGCAGCTCAAGCGCTACACCGACATCGACGGCGGTGCCGTCTTCGCGTACTGGGTCGCGGAGCCCCAGGCCTACGGGGTGGTCGAGTTCGACGACGACGGACGCGCAGTCTCGCTGGAGGAGAAGCCGGCCCAGCCCAAGAGCAACTACGCAGTACCCGGACTGTACTTCTACGACAACGATGTGGTCGGAATCGCCCGCGATCTTAAGCCGAGCGCCCGCGGCGAGTACGAGATCACCGACATCAACCGCGCCTATCTCGAACGCGGCGCGCTCCAGGTGCAGGTGCTGCCGCGCGGCACCGCGTGGCTCGACACCGGCACCTTCGATCAGATGACGGATGCCGCCGACTACGTGCGCACGATCGAGCGGCGCACCGGGATGCGGATCGGTGTTCCCGAAGAGGTCGCCTGGCGCCAGGGCTTCCTGTCGGACGAGGAACTGCGCAGCCGCGCCGAGGGTCTCGTGAAATCCGGATACGGCACGTACCTGCTCGAGCTTCTGGAGAGAGGACGCTGATGACTCACCTGCTCGTCACCGGCGGAGCCGGATTCATCGGCTCCAACTTCGTGCACCACGTGCTCGAGCACACCGATCACCGCGTGACCGTGCTCGACAAGCTCACCTACGCCGGCAACCGCGCTTCTCTGGCGGGCCTTCCCGAAGATCGGCTGACCTTCGTCCAGGGGGACATCGCCGACGCGAAGTTGGTCGACAAGCTCGCGGTCGGGGTGGACGCGATCGTCCACTATGCGGCGGAGTCGCACAACGACAACTCGCTGCACGACCCGCGTCCGTTCCTGGACACCAACATCATCGGGACCTACACGCTGCTCGAAGCAGCGCGTCGTCACGGCACGCGCTTCCACCACATCTCCACCGACGAGGTATACGGCGACCTGGAGCTCGACGACCCGGCCCGCTTCACCGAGTCGACCCCGTACAACCCCTCCTCCCCTTACTCATCGACCAAGGCCGGCAGCGACCTGCTGGTGCGGGCGTGGGTGCGCTCGTTCGGTGTGCAGGCGACCATCTCGAACTGCTCGAACAACTACGGTCCCTACCAGCACGTCGAGAAGTTCATCCCGCGGCAGATCACGAACGTCTTGCGCGGTATCCGCCCCAAGCTCTACGGCCGCGGAGAGAACGTGCGCGACTGGATCCACGCCGACGATCATTCGTCCGCCGTGCTCACCATCCTCGAGCGCGGCAGGATCGGAGAGACCTACCTCATCGGGGCCGACGGCGAGAAGGACAACAAGACCGTCGTCGAGCTCATCCTCACCCTCATGGGACAGCCCGCCGACGCCTACGACCACGTCACCGACCGCGCCGGTCACGACCTGCGCTACGCGATCGACTCCACCAAGCTGCGCACCGAGCTCGGCTGGCAGCCGCGCTACCAGGACTTCGAGGCGGGCCTTCGCGCCACCATCGACTGGTACCGCGCACACGAGGACTGGTGGGCACCGGCCAAGGACGGCGTAGAGGCCTTTTACGCATCGAAGGGGCAGTAGTGACCGAGTTCGGCAAGCAGCTGACCGAGATCGAAACTCCCATCCCCGGACTGGTCGTCTACGAACTCCCTGTCCACGGCGACTCCCGCGGCTGGTTCAAGGAGAACTGGCAGCGCGAGAAGATGACGACGCTGGGACTGCCCGACTTCGGACCGGTGCAGAACAACATCTCCTTCAACGACGCAGTCGGAACAACCCGTGGAATCCACGCCGAACCGTGGGACAAGTGGGTCTCCGTCGCGACCGGACGCATCTTCGGCGCCTGGGTCGACCTGCGCGAAGGACCCACCTTCGGAGCCGTCTTCACCACTGAGCTCGACCCCTCCCGCGCGATCTTCGTCCCCCGCGGGGTGGGCAACTCGTATCAGACGCTCGAAGCCGACACCGCCTACACCTACCTCGTCAACGACCACTGGTCGCCGAACGCGCCGTACTCGTTCCTGAACCTCGCCGACGAGACGGTCGCCATCGACTGGCCGATCCCGCTGTCGGACGTAGAGATCTCGGCCAAGGACCTCGCGCATCCGCGCCTCGCGGACGTGGCGCCGATCACGCCGCGCAAGATCCTCGTCGTCGGCGCCTCCGGTCAGCTCGGCACAGCCCTGCGCCAGGAGTTCGCCGGTGCCGGCCACGTCGAGTTCACCACGCGTGCCGACCTCGACCTGACAGACCCCGGCATCGCAGCTGCGCGTCACTGGCGTGACTACGGCGCGATCGTCAACGCCGCCGCGTACACCGCCGTCGACCTCGCCGAGACGCCCGACGGTCGGCGTGACGCGTGGGCTGCGAACGTCACCGGCGTCGCGACGCTGGCGCGGCTCGCGACCGAGAACGGTCTCACCCTCGTGCACATCTCCAGCGACTACGTCTTCGACGGGACGCTCGACCGCCCCTACCGGGAGGATGACCCGATCTGCCCGCTCGGCGTCTACGGCCAGACCAAGGCCGCCGGCGATGCGATCGTGTCCACGGTGCCTCGTCACTACATCGTCCGTACCTCGTGGGTCATCGGTGAAGGGAAGAACTTCGTCCGCACCATGGCCTCGCTCGCCGAGCGCGGGATCGACCCTGCTGTCGTCGACGACCAGATCGGGCGCCTCACCTTCACCGCCGACATCGCCCACGGCATCCGTCACCTCCTCGACACGAACGCCCCGGCCGGTACCTACAACATCACCTCGTCAGGGGACGCCATGTCGTGGGCGGACGTCGCCCGTGCCGTGTTCTCTCTCACGGGAAACGATCCGACGAGGGTGACCGGAGTGAGCACCGAGGACTACTTCGGTACGGCGACCGGTCCCGTCGCGCCGCGCCCACGGAACAGCGTCCTCGATCTTGCCCGCATCACCGGGACGGGTTTCGCGCCTTCGGACGGCCGTGCGTCCCTCCTGGAGTACCTGGGTACGCCTCGCGACTAGTCAGCGGCGCGACGGCCGCACACACGGCGGACTCCTCAGGCGGCTTGGGTAGACTGTCCGCTCGTGCCCGGTGCCCCCGCCCGGCATTGCGTGCCCGAACGGGCCTCCCGTCCCCACGAAAGCGTCCTCACGTATGGATCTCCTCATCGTCGGCTCCGGATTCTTCGGCCTCACGATCGCAGAACGGGCCGCGGCGGATGGTCGCAAGGTCACGGTCATCGACCGCCGTCATCACATCGGCGGCAACGCGTACAGCGAAGATGAGCCGCAAACCGGCATCGAGGTCCACCGTTACGGTGCCCATCTCTTCCACACCTCCAACCCCGGCGTGTGGGAGTACGTGAACCGCTTCACCGCCTTCACCGGCTACGTGCACCGCGTCTACACCAATCACCGCGGTGTGGTCTACCCGCTGCCGATCAATCTGGGCACGATCAACCAGTTCTTCGGTGCGGCGTATTCGCCCGACCAAGCGCGGGCGCTCATCCACGAGCTCGCGGGCGAATTCGATGTCAAAGAGGCGCGCAACCTCGAGGAGAAGGCCATCGCCCTCATCGGCCGGCCGCTCTACGAGGCGTTCATCCGGGACTACACCGCCAAGCAGTGGCAGACCGACCCGACCGAGCTTCCGGCGGAGATCATCAGCCGGCTCCCGGTGCGCTACACCTACGACAACCGGTACTTCAACGACACGTGGGAGGGCCTGCCGACCGACGGGTACACCGCGTGGCTGGAACGCATGGCCGACCACCCGAACATCGAGGTGCGCCTCAACACCGACTTCTTCGACGAGTCGCAGCCGCTCAACAAGAAGGCTGTCGTCGGCCAGCTGCCGGTGGTCTACACCGGCCCGGTGGACCGCTACTTCGACTACGCAGAGGGGGCCCTCTCCTGGCGCACCCTGGACTTCGAGGAGGAGGTGCTGGAGGTGGGCGATTTCCAGGGCACTTCGGTGATGAACTACGCCGATGCCGACGTTCCCTACACGCGCATCCATGAGTTCAGGCACTTCCACCCCGAGCGTGCGGACCGCTATCCCACCGACAAGACGGTCGTCATGCGAGAGTTCTCCCGGTTCGCCACGCGTGATGACGAGCCTTACTACCCGGTGAACACCCCCGAAGATCGCGCCGGTGTCTTGGCCTACCGGGAGTTGGCCAAGGGTGAGAAGGACGTGCTATTCGGCGGCCGACTCGGCACCTACCAGTACCTCGACATGCACATGGCAATTGGGTCGGCGCTGTCGATGTGGAACAACCAGCTGGCTGCCGAAACGGACTTGTGAACTCTCGCGCCACGTTCGTCGAGGCCTTGAGACCCTCTACGTCGGCTCAGCAGGGTGCGTCGCCGCCGGCCCTGCTATCCGCCGACGGCTCTGTGGCGTACCGGGCGGACATCGACGGGCTGAGGGCGCTCGCCATTGTGCTGGTCGTGGTCTACCACGTCTGGCTGGGTCGGGTGTCGGGAGGCGTGGACGTCTTCCTCATGATTTCCGCCTTTTTCCTCACCGCCTCTTTTGCGCGTCGCATGAAGCATGGCGCTCGCATGCGCGTCGGCACGTACTGGCTTCGCAAGTTCCGGCGGCTTCTCCCTGCTGCGGTCGTGACGCTTCTCGGAGTGCTCGGGACCGCGTACTTGCTTTACCCGCCGACGATGTGGACGACGATTTGGCGGCAGGCGTGGGCGTCGTTGTTCTATGCGCAGAACTGGGAGCTGGCGTTCTCGGAGGTCGACTAC
Source organism: Microbacterium kunmingense (assembly GCF_023155745.1). Taxonomy (GTDB): domain Bacteria; phylum Actinomycetota; class Actinomycetes; order Actinomycetales; family Microbacteriaceae; genus Microbacterium; species Microbacterium kunmingense. The sequence continues at coordinate 335,568 of NZ_JAKNUS010000003.1, read as the reverse complement.
TACGCGCGTGCCGAAGTCGTTCCCAGTGCGTTACAGCATTTCTGGTCTCTGTCCGTTCAGGGGCAGGTCTTCGTGCTTTGGCCGCTCATCTTCCTTGTAGTGGCGTTCGTCGCCCGACGCAGGCGAGTTCGCGCCGAACTGCTCCTCGCCATCGTCTTCGGCGTCATCTTCGCGATTTCGCTCGCCTTCTCCATCCACGAGACCACCACCAACCAGGTGTTCGCATACTTCGACACTCGCACTCGGCTGTGGGAGTTCGCCGCGGGTTCGCTCGTCGCCCTCGCACTTCCTTTCTTCCGGGCACCAGCAGCATTGCGCGCGGGCCTCGGCTGGGCGGGACTGATCGGGATCGTCGCATGCGGCATCGTCATCGACGTGCAGGGGGGCTTTCCCGGCTACCTCGCTCTCTGGCCGGTGCTGTGCACCGCCGCCGTGATCTTCGGAGGAGTCGCACCCGCGCGAGGTGGACCCACCGCCCTGCTCTCGTCGCGACCTCTGCGCTTCCTCGGCAGGGACGCGTACGCGCTGTACCTCGTCCACTGGCCGGTCCTCATCACGTGGCTGATCGTGACGGAGCAGACGAGCGTCGGCGTGCTTGACGGGCTGGTGATCATCGTCGTCTCGCTCGTGCTCGCTCGCCTCGTCGCGGCCGGCGTCGAGAACCCGATGCGGCGACTCCCCGGGCTGGACGCACGACCCCTCCTCAGCGGTGTCGTCATCGCGGCCTGTATCGCAACAGTCGCCGTCCCACTAGCTGTGTGGCAGATCGCCGAGCGAGTTCGGGTGGAGGCTGCCGCAGCAGAGTTCGCAAACGACTACCCGGGCGCGGCGGCGCTTCCGTTCGGTGAAGGCATCCCAGTAAGGGAGGACGTGCCGCTGTTGCCCGATCCAACATCGATCGACGACGAGTGGGTGGCGCTCGAGGCCGAGTGCGCGGGATCGTTTCGTCCGACCTCCCCTGTGGTGGCCCGTACATGCGCCCAACTGACGTCGGCCGGTGAAGCATCGGGCACGGTCGTCGTCGTCGGCGACTCGCACGCGCAGCAGTGGATGGGAGCGGTGCTACCGATCGCGCGGGAGCAGGGGTGGAACGTCGTCGCGCTGCTGAAGGGCGGCTGCTCCTTCGCCGTCGACGAGCCGCCAGTGCCCGGATCGCGCGACTGCGAGCGGTGGCGGACCGCCGCCGATCGCTACATCCAGCGGCTCCAGCCGGACGTCGTCTTCGGGATGGCCACGAAGACCGAACCCGGTGGTCCGGGCGAGCGGGTATTGGGTGGCCTCGAGGAGACGGTGGAAAAGTTGACATCAACCGGCGCCGAGGTGGTGCTGTTTCGCGACAATCCGCGCTTCACTGAGGACATCTTCGAGTGCGTCGTCGAAAATGGCGCCGACTCGGTCCTGTGCCGTGCTGACCGAACCGATGCGCTCGCCCGCTGGAATCCGGCGCGTGGTCTGGCTGGAGACGCCCATGTGGTGGATTTCTCCGATCACCTCTGCCCGGACGGCGTGTGCTTTCCGGTCATCGGCAACATCGCGGTTTATCGCGACGACAATCACCTCACCCACATGTACTCGGCGACCTTGGCCCCTCTACTCGCTCGAGAACTCGCTGCCGCGGGCGTGATCGGAGCCGGCTGACCCGGGTCTCTCATTCCTCATCCCGACCCGATGTCGACAGGGCATCTGCGAGCGCAGGGGCAAGAGTCGCTGCGAACGACCGCGTCAGGTGATTGTCGTCGGTGTAAACCACGAGACCGCCGATCTGCCAGTAGCAACGCTCATCGTCGCAGAATTGCGTTGTGAGATCGATCAGATCGGCTCCGGAGTCGACGGCCGCTGTCCGCATCGGATCCGCAAAATCCGCATCACTACGCGGCATCGCGCACTTGCGCGCATCACCCGCCGTGAGACAGTCGGGTGCACTGGCCCCGCCCTGTACCGGGATGCGCGCGGTCTCGGGATAGTCGGCGAGCACGATGACGTGTTTCCCGGCATCCTGCAGCGTGCGGATTGTAGCGGCGACGGCGTTGGGAGAGAGTGGACGATTAGCGGGATCGTCGGAGACATACAGTCGTGTGCGGTTCGTGAGCACGACGTCGGTGATGACAGGATCGGCCACGATCTCGTCGATAACCGCTCTCGTCGGCTGGGGGCACAGCTGGGCGCCGACCGGATCGTATCCCCATGCACTACCGAGTGGCTCGAGCGAGACCAGAGGGCATCCAGAGACGAGGAAGGTAGACAATCCCCACCCCTCCTTCTCCGCCGCCCGCTCAAAGGTCTCGACCCACCGGGTCGCGTGCGAATCGCCCACGAGCGCGATGGTCCTGTCTCCGCCCGTCGCTCGCAGATCGCAGCGCCGATACGTCGCGAGTTCAACGGTGAGCTCGCACGCCGCTACCTCGGCGGTCGGCAGATCCCCAGCGAACGAGGGCGCGGGCGCCCGCAAGGCAGCCGCTGAAGGGCCGCCGCATTGCTCATCCGTCATCGCCGCCGCGCCCCAGCAGGCGGGGAGGGTTGCCGGCACCTGCGGAGCCGGCGGCACCGTCGACAGAGCGAGCGGGAGGCTCAACGCCACCACGAGGAGCATTCCGGCCCCCGCCGCCAGGAAGGATCGCCGCGGTCGCCCGGAGGCCAGCCAGCGATGCGAGCGCACCGGATCCTCCACGAGAACCTTCGAGGCCCATCCCAGTGCAATCGAGACGATGCCGATCAGAACGGATTGCCACGTGTTCAGCGGCGCGAGAAGCGCGTAGGGGACGAGGACGATGAGTGGCCAGTGCCACAGGTACACGCCGTAGGACACGTCGCCCACGAACTGTACCGGCCGGACCGAAAAGAGCGCCGTCGGTGCCCAACGGGCGCGCGGGGCCCCCGCCACGATCACGAGGATCGTCCCGAGTACGGGAATCAGAGCAGTGTAGGAAGGGAAGGGCGTCGCGCCGGTGAAGACGAGCATGGCGATCGCGAGGACCGCGAAGCCCGCCCAAGACGCTGCGGCGGCGACGCCGCCGGTGATCGGAGCGGGGATTCGGCGCAAGACGAGCGCGAGGAGCGCGCCCGCGCCGAACTCCCACGCGCGCGTCGCGGTCGAAAAGTACGCGACCGTCGGCACGAGGGCGGTGTACACGACCGAGAACATGAAGCTCGCAACGGTCGCGACGAGAACGGCCCCCGCCATTCCCCGGAGCCCACTGCGCCGCATCCGGCCGGCGAGGTACGCGCCCCCGATGAGCAGCAGCGGCCAGACGATGTAGAACTGCTCTTCCACTCCCAAGGTCCAGAAGTGCTGCACGGGCGACTTGACGTTCGACAGTGCCATGTAGTCCACGGATTGCGCCGCCAGCGCCCAGTTCTCGACGTAGAACGCGGAGGCGATGATCTCCAAGCCGAACTGCGGCCATCTCGTGATCGGCACGAGGACGTACACGGCGATCGCCGTCACGGCGAGGACGAGGAGGGATGCGGGCAGCAGCCGGCGCGCGCGTCGCGCCCAGAAGTTCGGGAGCGAGATACGTCCGTGGCGGACGTGATCGCGCACCAGGTGGTCGGTGATGAGGAATCCCGAGACCACGAAGAACACGTCGACCCCGACATAGCCTCCCGGAAGGCGGAGCGGCCACAGATGGAAGAGCAGGACACCGAGCACTGCGACGGCCCGCAGAGCCTGGATCTCAGGGCGGACGCCGGTCGGGGTTGGTGGCTCGTCGACCGGCGACCGGCGCACACCGGTGGCGGCGTTCGTCACCATGTTCACTCCTCCTGCAGCACGGCTGACTCAGCGTAGCCCCGGACAGAACCCACCTCGATCCGGCGCGCAGACACGGCGCCCGCCGCCCATAGACTTTCCCCGTGACCACAGCGACCGTCGGTGCCCCCGGGTCTCCGCGCCGCTACCTCCACTCGCTGTGGTTGCTGTCGGCGCGCGACCTCAGGGTGCGGTACGCCACGAGCGCTCTCGGATACCTGTGGTCGGTGCTCGATCCGCTGGTGATGAGCCTCATCTACTGGTTCGTCTTCACGCAGGTGTTCCAGCGCACGGTCGGGCACGAGCCGTACATCGTCTTCCTCATCACCGCTCTGCTGCCCTGGGTGTGGTTCAACGCGGCGGTGTCGGACTTCACACGGGCGTTCAACAAAGACGCCCGCCTTGTCCGATCAACGGCGATCCCACGGTCGATCTGGGTCAACCGCATCGTGCTCAGCAAGGGCGTAGAGTTCCTCTGCTCGCTTCCGGTGCTCGTCGGGTTCGTGATCGTCGCCGCATTCACGAGCACCACGCCGGTGTCGCTGAACTGGGGTCTTCTGCTCTTTCCGGTCGCCATCCTGCTGCAGACGATGCTCCTCGTCGGCCTGGGGCTCATCGTCGCGCCCCTGTGCGTGCTCTACTCCGACCTCGAGCGCACGACCAAGCTCATCCTCCGGGTGCTCTTCTACGCCTCGCCGATCATCTACTCCGTCTCCGACCTGCCGGGCATCTTCCCCCAGCTCGCCGCATTCAATCCGCTGTCGGGCATCTTCACCCTCTACCGCGTCGGCTTCTTCCCCGAGGTGTGGGACACCCTCTCGGTGATCGTGGGCGTGGCGATGAGCGTGGGCATCCTCGCGCTCGGACTCTTCGTCTTCCGCCGTCTCGAGCGCCCTGTGCTGAAGGAGCTGTGATGACGCACGCGATCGAGGTGGCGGATCTCGGAGTCCGGTTCCGACGGAACCGCCGGGGGAGCCGGAGCTTCAAAGACCTGTTCGCCGGCTCTAACCGGCGCTCCAGGCCCGGCGAGTTCTGGGCACTCCGCGACGTGAGCTTCACCGTCGCGCCCGGCGAGTCGATCGGTGTGGTGGGCCGGAACGGACAGGGGAAGTCCACGCTGCTCAAGCTCGTCGCGGGCGTGCTGCTCCCTGATGAGGGTTCGGTGCGGGTCAACGGGGGCGTCGCCCCGCTGATCGAGATCACCGGTGGCTTCGTCGGCGACCTGACGGTTCGCGAGAACGTGCGACTGACCTCGGGACTGCACGGGATGCCACGGGCCGAGGTCTCGCGCCGCTTCGACGGCATCATCGACTTCGCCGAGCTCGACGACTTCGTCGACACCCCGTACAAGCACCTGAGCAACGGGATGAAGGTGCGCCTGGCCTTCAGCGTGGTGTCGCAGCTGGAGGAGCCGATCCTCCTCGTCGATGAGGTGCTCGCCGTGGGCGACAAGGCGTTCCGCGAGAAGTGCTACACCCGCATCGACGAGCTGCTGGCCGACGGCAGGACCCTCTTCTTCGTCTCGCACAGCGAGCGCGATCTTCGGCGCTTCTGCGAGCGGGGGCTTTACCTCGACAAGGGGCGGCTGTCGATGGATGCGTCGATCGGTGAGGTGCTCGACAGGTACAACGCTGACTACAACGGCGGCTGACGCGTTTCGACTCGCTGCGCTCGCTCAACGACCGACGTGCTGCGCTCGCTCAGCGACCGGGGGCAGTGGGGGCAGAAAGCGGCGGCATCGGCGACCAGGAGCGGTCGTTGGCGATCTTCCGGCCGTCGCGAAGGCCGCGGAAAAGGTGCGAGGTGCCGCGCACCGTCCGCTCGACGAAGAGCAGCCGGATCAGCTCCTTGCCGAAGGTCAGCGCGGTGCCGAGACCGAACAGCACCGGGTTGTAGACGCCGAGGGAGCGGTAATAGCGCTTGATGTGCGACCGGTTCCGCATGATGTAGTACCGGTAGGCGTTGCTCGAGGCGTTCATGTGGCGGATGCCCATGTCCCACTGCCGGATCTCGCGCGTGCGGCGCAGCACGAACTCGTCGACGATCACCGAGGTGGTCACCCGCGACGCCAGCCATCCATACATCTGGTCATCCCAGTAGATGAAGAACCGGGGGTCCGGGAGGCCGATCTGGGTGACGATGTCTCGGTGGATGAACATCCCCTCGAAGCATCCCGAGTTCATCTCCTTGTAGCCGGAGGCGTCGAAGCTCGCGGGAGCGAAGGGGATGGGGATGGCGAGGGGCTCGGCGATCCGGTACTGCCAGTAGAACTCGCTGCCGTCGTAGTCGTAGCGACGCCCCTGGATGCTCTTGAAGCGCGGCGCCCACTTGCCCATCTTCGCCAGGCCGTCGGGGATGACCTCGACGTCGTCGTCCATCAGCCAGATCCAGGTGGAGCCGAGGTCGTAGGCGACCCGCATCCCCTCGCTGAACCCGCCCGATCCGCCGGTGTTGGTGTCCATTCGGCGATAGACGAGCTGGGTGCCGATGCGCTCTCGGAAGGACTCCACGACGTCGCCGGTGTCGTCGGTCGACGCGTTGTCGACGATCACGACGTGGCCCGGCTTGGGGTCCATGCGCTCGATGCTCTCGAGCAGCCGCGAGAGCAGTCCTGAGCGGTTGAAGGTCACGATGGCGATGGTCGCCGTCGCCGGGGAGAACTGTTCAGTCACGGTCTGTTCCGGGCGTGCATCGGCGAGTGTCATGGCGCGAGGATTCTAACAGCGGCGCATCCGAACTCCGGGTGAACGCCCCGCTACCGCGGCACGTCGAAGATGGGCAGCCCCGGGCCGACATCGTCGGGCGTGTCCAGGCGCTCGCGCCAGGAGCGGGAGTGACCCGCGCGCACCGCGCAGAGGACGAGCATCAGCCAGCCGATGCCGAACAGGGTGAAGCTCTCGAACAGCGAGTCGATCAGCAGCGCCACGAGGATGAGCGGCGTCCAGGCGTAGATGACCGATCGGCGCTCACTGGCGTCGAGCCAGGCGCGCACGAGGGCGGCGGTGCAGAACGCCAGGAAGAGCAGAAGCCCCACCCAGCCCACCTGCAGCAGCACGTCGAGATAGGCGTTCAGCCCGGTGGCGTGGGTTGTGCGGGTCAGCGCGTTCAGCGCGTTGAACGGCCACTCCTCGACATCCCACGGGCCGTACCAGCCCTGCCCCTGCACGGGACGGAACCGCATGAGATCCACCATCCGGTTCCACAGCTCCACGCGGATGGAGAAGTCGGTGCCGGCTCCGAGGAGCGTCACGATCTGCTGGCGGGCGAGGTACCCGACGCCGATGCCGATGACCACCAGCGCGCCGAGTGCCCATTGCACCGCTCCCCGCCTGGCGGGCGCGGTGTGGCGCACGAGCGCGAGCGCGGCGGTGGCGAGGCCCACGCCCACCGCGAGCACGAGCACGGTGGGGGAGTCGCTGAGCACCGCGAGGGTTCCGGCGAGGATGACCGAGTACAGCGACATCCCGGGTCTGACCGACTGCGTGCGGTATTCGATCAGGAACGTGATGAGGGCGAGCACGGCGACGAATCCCAGCACGTTGCGGGTGCCGAAGATGCCCTGGATGGGACCGAGCTGGGCGATGTTCCCCTGGATCCCGAGGAATCGGAAGGGGGTGTCCAGAAGGATGCCGCTGAGGATCTCGACTCCGAGCGACACCGTCAACAGCACCCGCAGAACGTCTCCGAGGGCGCGGGCGGTCTGCAGGGTGTCGCGGACGTGGCCGAGCGTCACCGCCAGGAAGGCGATCGCGACGAAGGACAGCCAGCCCCAGAACGAGCCCGCCGGGTCGGAACTCCAGAAGATGCTGACGAACGCCCACCCGGCCAGGACGACCAGCGTCGTCGGCACGAGCCGCAGGAGCGAGATCTCGCCGCGGCGGACGAAGAGCATGGCGCCGCCGAACAGGCACAGCACGGCGATGATGGTGACGTAGGTCACCCGTCCGGTCATCCGCTCGATGAGGAAGCCGGAGAAGACCGCACCCAGGACGCACAGCGAATAGGCGCGGGCGAAAGCGGCGGAGCCGAGCAGGTGCGACAACCACCCGTGCTGCACGGCGCCGGCCTCCGCGGCGGTCACGGCGTCGGCTTCGCGGCGCTGTCGGCGCGGGTGCGGTCGGCGGGCCCGTTGCCAGGCGACGTGCTGCCCCGCGCCGTGCCGTCAGAGGGCGAGTTGCCCGGCGCGGAGCCACCGGCGGCGACCCCCTTCGCAGGCGTTCCCTCGGCGAGCGGCACCGCGCGGGACCGCGGGCGCGGGTTCTCGGTGCGGACGGTGTCGAGCATCAGTTCGCCGCGCTCGATCGCGAGCGACCGCTCGGTCGGGCCCACGCCGACGTGCGGCGTCTGCTTGATCTTGCCGCCGAGCATCACCAGGAACATCCAGCCCCACATCAGCAGCGGCGTGGACTCGGCCACCCCCTGCACGAGCAGGATCGCGCCGACGAGCGTCGGCAGGAGGGTGAGGGGGGAGTAGGGGCGGTCGGCGCGGAGGTCCCAGCGGGGACGGTCCACGGCGAAGAACCACGCCCGCCAGATGAAGGCGAGGAGGGCGGCGGCGAAAAGGACGACGCCGATGATGCCGAGCTGCAGGTAGACGTCGAGCCACATGTTGTGCGCCTGCATCACGGTCTCGCCGTGGTCGACGATCCAGCGGTCGAACAGCGGCTCCGACGGCAGCCACGGCGTGGCGAAACCCCACCCCACGACGGGACGCTCGTTCGCCCGCTCGAGCACCGCCTGCCAGATGCCCTGGCGTCCCGTCAGGTCGCTCTCGCGGCCGACGGCGCGGAAGAGCGCGTCGCGGAAGAACCACAGCGCGAGCCCCCCGCCGATCGCGATGACGGCATAGGCGATGTACCAGCGCGTGCGCTCCCCGGGTCGGCGCGTGCGCCGCATGAGGAGAACGGTGATGAGGACGATGAGGGCGAGCACCCCGGCGAGGAAGGCCGTCGCCGAGGCCGCCCGCACGTAGAGGAATGCCGCGAGCGCGATCCACCCGATGAGCAGCACCCGCCGCGGTGCGCGCGCGGCGAAGCGGATCGCGAAGACGATGATGCCGAGGAGGGCCACGGGGCCGAGGAGATTGGCGTTGCCCATGAGGCCCTGGAGGCGCCCGCCGTCGAAGAGGTTGTCGCGCGACCAGTAGACGATCGGGTCGTAGTCGACGTTCGGGTCGGGGAGCACGAAGCCGGGAAGGAGCGGCCCCTGCACGAAGAGCGACACCGCCAGTTCGAACAGCAGCGACAGCCCGAGCACCCACTTCAGGGCCGACGCGACGGCGCGGACGATCTCTCGCCAGGTCAGCATCGCCGCGACGAACAGGCCCTGGAGGCTCGTGAGGGCCAGAAGCAGCCAGGTGAGGACGGATGTCCCGAGCCACGCCGACCACGTCAGGGACAGCGCCGCCCACGCGACGTACGCCACCGCGAACCAGGGCAGCCGTCGCCACTGGAAGGGGGGACGGATGACGACCCACGCGATCACCGATACCACGCCGGCCGAGATCATCAGCACCCCGGCGCCGGCGTCGCCGAGCACGTTGACCCAGCCGACGCCGGCGAGCATCGAGGCGAGCACGAAGATGCACCACGCGCGCAGGAGCAGATGGCCTGTCTTCTCGCGCACAGGCGGGCCGGGGCGTGCCGCGACCGGATGCTTCGTGTGGACGGCCATGGTGCATTCAGGCTACCTGCGGCGACGCTCTTAGGCTGGACCCATGCTGGTGCCGATCGCGAACGATCCCCGTGACTACGCCTGGGGATCGACCACCCTCCTCGCCGACCTCGAAGGGCGCGAGCCCTCCGGCCGCCCGGAGGCGGAGGTGTGGTTCGGCGACCACCCCGGCTCACCCGCCCGGGTCGCTGACGGGCGGACGCTTGATGCCTGGCTCGCGGCGGAGGGCCGGGCGGCCGGAGCGCCCGAGCGCCTCCCCTATCTGCTGAAGCTCCTCGCCGCGGCATCCGCCCTGTCCATCCAGGCGCACCCGACCATCGCGCAGGCCCAGGAGGGCTTCGCCCGCGAGGATGCGGCGGGCGTCCCGGTGGATGCCGCACACCGCACCTACCGCGACCTGAATCACAAGCCCGAGCTCATCGTCGCCGTCTCCGACGAGTTCGTCGCCCTCGCGGGGCTTCGCGAGGTCGGCGACACCCGTCGCCTGCTGGCGGCGCTCGGCGACGCCGCCGCGCCGCTGTCGGCCGCGCTCGCCGCATCCGATCCCGAGACCGCACTTCGTCGGGCGCTCGTCTGGGCACTCTCGGGTGCGACGCCCGACGACCTCTCGGCGTTCCTCGCGGCGGTGCACTCCGCGCGCTCGGACGAGTTCGCCGCCGAGTTGGACAACGCGCGCCGGCTCATCGCCGAGCATCCGGGTGACCCGGGCGTCGTCGTGGCTCTCCTCATGAACCTCGTCACCCTCCGTCGCGGCGAAGGACTGTTCGTCGACGCCGGGGTGCTCCACGCCTACGTACGCGGACTCGGGGTGGAGATCATGGCGGCCAGCGACAATGTGCTGCGCGGGGGCCTCACGCCCAAGCACATCGACGTCGACGAACTGCTCTCCATCGTCGACACGACGCCGGGCCCCGCCCGCGTGGTGCGCCCACGCCCCGATGGCGAGGGGATCGGTCGCTACGACGTGCCGGTCGCGGACTTCGCGCTGACCTCAGTCGAGGTGCGGGGGAGCGCGGTGGAGGTCCCGCTGTCGGGCACGGCGCTCGTCGTCGCGACGGAGGGCGACGTGACGGTGGCGGGAGGCGGCGGCGACGCCGTGCCGCTGCGCCCGGGGCGCGCGGTCCTCGTCGCGCCCGACGAGAGCGCCGTCGTGCTGCACGGGACCGGCCGCGTCTACTTCGCCGAGCCCGGTCGGTGAGACTTCTCTCATCTGCCGCGGGTTTCCGCGGGATGAGATCGAACCGCGACACGCCGACGGCGCGTCGTGAAGATTCACCCGCCGGTTGAGGGTTTACGATCTGCGACTTGACCGCGGGGAACTACACGGGTGTAATTACTCGTACACGCAGCAGGGCGTGGGTGACAGGTGGGAGAACGAGATGGCGGCGCAATACCGTTCCGGCGTTCCCGACAATTGGTTCGTCGATCCGGTTCAACTAGGGGTCCCGGGCGTTCGTCGCCCCGTCGTCGAAGACGAAGGGACCCAGCTCAGCTGGCAGACCGACGCGCTGTGCGCACAGACCGACCCCGAGGCGTTCTTCCCCGAGAAGGGCGGCTCGACCCGTGATGCCAAGCGCATCTGCTCCTCGTGCGACGTTCGCACGGAATGCCTGGAGTACGCGCTGCAGAACGACGAGCGGTTCGGCATCTGGGGCGGGCTGAGCGAGCGGGAGCGCCGCAAGCTCAAGCGGAGGGCCGGCTGACGACGATGACGAGGGGATGCTGCGGCGTCCCCTTCGTCGTCTTCGCGGCGCGTGCGACGCGGCCCGTCGGCTTCCCCGCCTAGGCTGACCAGGTCATGCCCGCGAGAGTCCACGCCTTTCTCGTCGTGCGCCCCGACGGGCGGACGACGGCGGCCCCCCACCTGCGTCGCACGCTGGCGGCGCTGCGGCAGCAGTCTCGCCCCGTCGACGTGCTGACGATCGTGCTGTGCGGCGAGAGCGCCGGGCTGTCGGAGATCGCGGCGGCCTCGGGCGCCGAATCGGTGATCACCGCCGGGGCCTCGACCGGGTTCGCCGCCGCCACCGCCCTGGCCTCCCACCGGCTCGACGGCGACGCGGTGTGGCTTCTGGCGCAGGACACCGCGCCCGAACCCGATGCGCTCCGCCAGCTCGTCGGCGCTCTCGAGCTCGCCCCGTCGGTGGCCTTCGTCGCTCCGAAGCTCGTGCGGTGGGACGACCGCAGCGAGATCGTCTCCCTCGGGACGACGCTCACCCGTCTCGGCCGGACGGTGGGACTCGCCGACGGCGAGCTCGACCAGGGCCAGCACGACGCGCGCCAGGATGTGCTCGGCGCCGACGTGCGCGGCCTCCTCGTCCGCGCCGACGCGTGGCGACAGCTCGAGGGGCTCGACCCAGGGCTCAGCGGCGCCGACGAGGGTCTCGACCTCGGCATCCGCGCGCGCCTGGCCGGGTCTCGGGTCTCGATCGTCCCGTCAGCCCTCGTCGCCACCGCGGGAGACGGCGTCGCCGGTCTTCCCGAACCCACCACGGGGCGCCGGCGTCGCCGCCGCGCGTTCGCCACGCGCGCCGCCGAGCTGCACCGGCGCCTGGTGTACGCCCACCCGGCCGCGGTGCTCGCCCTGTGGGTGACGATCCTCCCCATCGCGGTGTGGCGCACCGCCGCGCACCTCGTCACCAAACAGCCCGAGCGGGTGCTCCCCGAATGGGGGGCTGCGGTGATGGCCCTCGTGCGCATCCCGCATGTGGTGCGGGCTCGCCGTCGCATCCGCCGCACGCGTCGGGCGTCGTGGCTGCAGCTGTCCGCGCTCCGGATCTCCCAGAGCGAGCTGCGCGAGCGCCTCGACGACGAGGCCGACGCCGAGGCGGCCACCGACGCGGGAGTCTACGTCCGCAGCGACCTGCACTTCTTCACCGGCGGCGGGGCGTGGCTCGTGCTCGGCGCGCTCGTCGTCTCGGTCGCGGCGTTCACCGCGCTCCTGGCCTGGCCCGTCCTCGGCGGCGGCGGCCTCCTGCCGCTGCGCACCACGCTGACCGAGCTCTGGACCGACGCGGCGTTCGGGCGGCGCCAGCTCGGCCTCGACGTCGTCGGCCCCGCCGACCCGTTCGTGACGATCCTCGCCGTCCTCGGCAGCTTCTGGCCGGGTGACCCGTCACGGGCGCTGGTGCTGCTGTGGGTCCTCGCGCTGCCGCTCGCCGCCGCGGGCGGCTGGTTCGCCGCCACACGCCTGACCGAGCGCGCGGGGCTGCGGATCCTCGGCGGCGCCCTCTGGGCCCTCGCCCCGGCGTTCCTGGCCGCGCTCACCGACGGACGGCCGGCCGCGGTCATCCTTCATCTTCTTCTGCCCTGGCTGTTCTACACCGGCTCGGTCGCCCACCGTTCGTGGGCAGCAGCCGGGGTCGCCTCGCTGCTCCTCGCGGCCGTCATCGCCTGCGCGCCCTCGCTCGCGCCCGCATTCGTCGCGCTCTGGGTGCTGGCGCTGCTGCTGTCCATCGTCGTCCGGTCGGGGCGCGGAACCGCGCAGCTGGTGTGGACGCTCGTCCCCACCGTGGTCATGGTCGCGCCCCTCGTCTGGTGGCAGGGGATGGCCGGACAGTGGTGGGCGCTCGTGGCCGACCCGGGTCTGCCGTGGCCCGGACCTCAGGTCGGGGCCGACGTCGTCGGCCGGAGCCTGCTGATCGCGGGCCTGCCGTCGACCGACGCCGCGGGATGGGCGACGATGCTCGAGGGCGTCTGGGTGTGGTGGGTGCCGCTCCTGGTCGCCCCGCTCGCTGTGCTCGCGCTGCTGGCCCCGCTCACCCCGCGGTGGGCGACCGGCATCAGCCTGCTCGTCATCACCGCCCTCGGCATCGTCACCGCGTTCGTGGCGGTCGGCATCTCGGTCTCGGTGGTGCAGGGCCAGAGCGTGCCGCTGTGGCCCGGCCCCGGCCTGTCCCTCGCGTGGGTCGGCATGGTCGGCGGCGCTCTCGTCTCACTGGACGCCGGGTTCGCGCCACGGATGCGCGCTGCGCGCGTCGCCGTCGCCCTCACGGCGGGACTCGCGATCGCCGTCCTCGCGGTGCCGCAGCTGACCGCCCTCGCACGCGGCGCGTCGCAGCTCATGAACGGGCCCGACAGCACGCTGCCGGCGTTCATCGCCGCCGAGGGCGGCGACGACCCCGATGTCGGGACCCTGGTGCTCACACCCCAGAACTCCGGCGGTGTGGCGGCGACGGTGGTGTGGGGTGAGAGCGAGACGCTCAGCGGACAGAGCACCGTGGCCGCCACCCGGGCGACGCCGACCCCCGACGATGCGACCGTGGCGACGCTGGCGGTGGACCTCATCTCCACCACCGGGGAGGGCTCGGTCGCCGAGCTCGCCGGTCACGGTATCGGCTTCGTCGTGCTCGCCCCGGCCGCCGCGCCCGAATCGGATGCCGCCCGCGCCTTCCGCCTCGACGCCGTGCTCGCCCTCGACCAGCGCGGCGGGCTCGACAACGCCGGCGCCACCCCGAAGGGCGAGCTGTGGCGGGTCACCGGCGACGTCGCCGAGCGCCCGGGGCTGCCGGCATCGGCCGCCGACCTGTCGCGTCTGATCCTGTGGGCGAACCTCGCCGTTCTCGCCGTCGCGCTCCTCCTCGCCGTTCCCACGCGCGCCTCGCGCCGGGCCGCGCGACGGACGCCGCGCATCGTCGGATTCGGAACCAGGGGGCCCGGCGCCGTGGAGGACCGATGAGCGATCGCCGTAGATTCCGCTGGGCCGCGACGAGCGCCCGGATGCTGGCAGGCACCCTGGCCGCCGCCGGCTTCGTCGTCGGCGTCGTGACCCTGTCGGCCGTGCCGTGGCCGACGGTGGAGCGGGCGCCGCTCGCGCTGTCGGTGACCCCCGAGCCCGACACCGTGACCCTCGCCTGCCCCGGCGGCCTCGTCGCCCTCGGCCGGACCGCCGAGAACGCGCTCGGGCTGAGCCAGGCGGCCGCAGCGTCGGTCACGAGCGGCGGGCGACCGGATGCCGCGGCGGCGGCGCCCCGCGTCCTGGAGACCGAGGTGCCCGAGGCCGCCGGTCCCGAGGCCTACGCGGCCGAGCCCGAGAACCGGGAGCCCGCGCTCCTCGCCGCCGCGGGGGCGGCGACGGTCTCGGATCCCGATCTCTCCGGCTTCGCCGCGTCCGCCTGCCGTCCGCCCCTGACCGAGTCGTGGCTCGTCGGGGGGTCGGGCACGACGGGGGCCGCCGATCTCGTCATCCTCACCAACCCCGGCACCGTCCCCGCGACCGTGCAGCTCACCCTCTTCGGCGCATCGGGCGAGCAGCAGCCCGCCGGCGGCGCCGACATCGTCGTGCGTGCCGGCGCCCAGCGCATCGTCCCCCTCGCCGGGCTGCTCCTGGGTGAGCAGAGCCCGGTCATCCGCGTGACGGCCACCGGCGCGCCCATTCAGGCGTCGCTGCAGACCAGCGTCACCCGCACCCTGCAGGCCGCCGGCATCGACCAGATCGGCCCGATCGTGGCGCCGTCGACCGAGCAGGTCATCGCGGGAGTGGCGGTGCCCGCTCCGACCCAGGGTGAAGGTGCCGGTGAGGGAGCGCAGACGATCGTCCGCGTCATGGCTCCCGCCGCGGGCGAGGCCGGTCCGATCTCGGCGACCGTGACCGCGGTCGACGCGGCCACCGGCGCGAGCGTCGGGTCGCCCGTGAGCGTGCCGCTCGAGCCCGGTGTCCCCTTGGAAGCCGAGGTGACAGGGCTCACCGAGGGCGAGTACATCGTCCGCGTCGACGCGAACGCCCCCGTCGTCGCGGCGGCATGGCACACGAGCGGATTCGTGCAGGGAAGCGACTTCGCGTGGTTCACTTCGGCCCCGGTCCTCGGCGCCACCGCGCTCGTCGCGGCGCCCGCGGGGCCGCCCGCCGTGCTCAGCCTGTTCAACAGCGGCGACGATGTGGCCGGTGTCACCGTCTCCACCCTCGACGGCGCCGTGATCCAGGCCGTCGACCTCCCCGCGGGTGCGTCGGCCGTGGTGCCCGTGGATGCCCGCTCGGTGTCGGTGATCGAGACCTCCGGGGGCGTGATCCACGCCGGTCTGTCGCTCGCAGGTGACAACGCGCTCGCCGGCTATCCGGTGTGGCCGTCCGATGCCGCGGCGCCGCCGACCATCGTCTACCCCTGATCTCGTTCCGTCAGAGGAAGCGGAAGCGCTCCGGCCCGAGGTCCCACGGGTCGCGGTCGAGGTATTCCGCCGCGGCGCGGAAGACGCAGCTCTCGATCATCATGCGGCGGTGCAGATCGTCGTTGCGGTGCAGGTGGCCGAGGCGCTCGATGGGGATGCGGTAGAGGATGATGCGCTTGCGCTCCCGGGAGACGACCCACCGGGGGATGCCGTCGGCATCGGTCGCGGGCGGCATGTCGGCCATCTCGAAGCTGACCTCCCGCAGCTCCGGCCAGGCGGAGCGCAGGAACTCGGCGACCGAGCCCACGGCGAGGTCGAAGCGGTCGACCCGGGTGTCCAGCGGCGGAAGCGGCGGGCGCACCACAGGGCTCCGACCCTCACGCCCGTGCCGTCCGTGACGGTCGGGACGGGCGTACGCCTGCGCGCTCCGTGCTCGACGCCAGGCCATGCGTTCATCCTACGGCGCGGCATCCGGTCGGTGTCTGCGGTCGTGACTAGCGTGAGGGACGATGCGCGACAGACTCTGCTCCAAGGTCGGCTGCGCCCGTGAGGCGACGTCGACACTGACCTACGACTACGGCGACCAGATGGCGGCCCTCGGGCCGCTCGGACGCACCGGTGATCCTCACGCGCACGACCTCTGCGCGATCCACACCGAGCGGATGTCGGTGCCCAAGGGCTGGGTCGTCGTCCGGCACGAGACGCTGCGCGTCTGACGACACCCGCCACCCGGGCCGCGCGCGGCCGGCCGGGGAGAGCGAGGCCGTGGGAGAATGGGCCAATGGCCACTCCCACCGTCGCCGCCGCGCCCGCGGCATCCGAGTCCACCGCCCCCGCTGACGCCGCCGGAAACGCGACCGGGGTCGAGTACGCCGTCGCCGACCTGTCGCTCGCGGCGGCCGGACGCCACCAGATCCGCCTCGCTGAGAACGAGATGCCCGGCCTCATGGCCCTGCGCGAGGAGTTCGGTCCGTCGCAGCCGTTGCGCGGTGCCCGCATCGCCGGATCGCTCCACATGACCGTGCAGACCGCGGTGCTGATCGAGACTCTGGTCGCCCTCGGCGCCCAGGTGCGGTGGGCCAGCTGCAACATCTTCTCCACCCAGGACGAAGCCGCCGCCGCGGTCGTCGTCGGGCCGGACGGCACCGTCGAGAGCCCCGCGGGTGTGCCCGTGTTCGCCTGGAAGGGCGAGACGCTCGAGGAGTACTGGGCGTGCACCGACCGCATCTTCGACTGGTCGGCCGAGGGGTTCGCGGGTCCGAACCTCATCCTCGACGACGGCGGCGACGCCACCCTCCTCGTCCACAAGGGCGTCGAGTTCGAGAAGGCCGGCGCCGTTCCCGAGCCGGAGGAGTCGGCGTCGGCGGAGTACCGGATCGTCCTCGACACGCTCCGCCGCAGCCTCGCCCGCGACCCGGAGCGCTTCACCCGGATGGCGGGCGACCTCATCGGCGTGACCGAGGAGACCACCACCGGCGTGCACCGCCTCTACGAGCTCGCCGCCGCCGGCACGCTGCTCTTCCCGGCCATCAACGTCAACGACTCGGTGACGAAGTCCAAGTTCGACAACGTCTACGGCATCCGCCACTCGCTGCCCGACGGGCTGAACCGCGCCACCGACGTCCTCATCGGCGGCAAGGTCGCCTTCGTCGCCGGGTACGGTGATGTCGGCAAGGGCGCCGCCGAGGCGCTGCGCGGCCAGGGTGCCCGCGTGATCGTCGGCGAGATCGACCCGATCTGCGCCCTGCAGGCCGCGATGGACGGCTTCCAGGTGGCGCGTCTGGAGTCGGTGCTCGACCAGGTCGACATCATCGTGACCGGAACCGGCAACACCGGCGTCGTCACGGTCGATCACCTGCTGGGGCTCAAGCACCTCGCGATCGTCGCCAACGTCGGTCACTTCGACGACGAGATCGACATGGCGGGACTGGAGTCGCTTCCGGGCGCGGAGCGCGTGGAGATCAAGCCGCAGGTGCACGAGTGGCGCCTCCCGAACGGGCGGAGCGTTCTGGTCCTCAGCGAAGGGCGCCTGATGAACCTGGGCAATGCCACGGGGCATCCGTCCTTTGTCATGAGCGCGTCGTTCACCAACCAGGTGCTCGCGCAGCTGGAGCTCTACACCCGTCGCGAGGAGTACCCGACTGGCGTCTACGTGCTGCCGAAGGCGCTGGATGAGAAGGTCGCGCGTCTTCACCTGGCGGCGTTGGGCGTCGAGCTCACCGAGCTCTCGCCGGCGCAGGCGGCTTACATCGGGGTGCCCGTCGAGGGCCCGTACAAGCTCGATCACTACCGGTACTGAGCCCGGCAGCGGATGACGCGGGTCAGCGCTCCGGGAATCCTCGGGGCGCGGCGGTCTCACCCGCCGTCAGCGCGCTGACCCGCCGAGCCTCCAGGGTGAGCGCGCGGAACTCGCGGTCGCGCCGGATGCTCGCCACCGCCCGCAGCAGCGTCTCGGGGTCGGTCTGCGGGAGCGGCGAGACATGCGCGGCCACCTCGTTCGCCAGTGACGCCGCGACGCGCGCACGGGCGGCGGGCTCCAGGTTCACGGCATTGCGGACGAACTGCGCGATGCGCCGCGCGAGCGGGTCGGGGAGGCGCGCGACATCCGCGACACCCGCCCAGCTCTCGAGGGCCGACGGCATCCCGGGCGCCGGGGCGGGGAGGCGCGGCGTGCGGGTGCGCTCGGCGTAGGTTCCCGCCAGCAGGTCGCCCAGGCGCTGCGAACGCGGAGTGAAGGCGCCGACGATCGCGGCCAGGGCGCCGAGGGTGAACCAGATCTCCAGCACCCCGACGAGGGCGCGGATGAACGCCTGCCGGAAGCCGGAGGCGCCGCCGTCGCTGCGGACGATGCGTCCGCCGACCGCGAGCTTGCCGAGGCTCCGGCCCCGGGTGGCGGTCTCCACGACGGTGGGGACGACGACGAGCACGATCACGATCACCGCGATCGTGAGGATCGGGGTCACGACCGGGTCCAGTGCGCCGGACGCCGTCAGCCACCCCGCCGCGATGGCGAAGAGGATGAGGATCGCCGCGCCGATGAGCACGTCGATCAGGGTTCCGAGGGCACGCAGGAAGAAGCCGATGGGCTGCACGTCGAGGGCGACGGCTTCGCCGGTGAGGATCTCGTCCTGGT
This sequence comes from Microbacterium kunmingense, assembly GCF_023155745.1. Lineage (GTDB taxonomy): Bacteria > Actinomycetota > Actinomycetes > Actinomycetales > Microbacteriaceae > Microbacterium > Microbacterium kunmingense. The sequence goes on along the minus strand of NZ_JAKNUS010000003.1, from coordinate 316,912 downwards.
CGATCTCCACGATCTGCGGGCGGGTGGCCGCGCTCGTTCGCGGATCGGTTCCGGCGCGCGGGGAAGACGTGGTCGCCGAGCCGTCGGAGGGCATGACTACAGTGAAACACATGGATCTCGACGCCCTCACCGCTGCCCGGCGGGAGGAGTGGGCGCGGCTGGACGAGCTCAGCAGGCGCCGCAGGCTGACCGGGGCCGAGGTCGACCAACTCGTCGACCGCTACCGCGCAGCATCCGCCGATCTCGCCGAGATCAAAACCACGGCGGGCCGGACCCCCGAGGGTGACCATGTCTCGACGATCCTCGCGCGCGCTCGGCTGCGCCTGACCGGGGGGCGGGAGAATCCGCTGCGCCAGATTCCCCGGTTCTTCCTGCTGCAGCTTCCCGCCGCGCTGTACCGGCTGCGGTGGACGACGCTCGTGATTGCGCTGTCCTTCATCGCTGTCGGCGCGGTCGTGGCGTTCTGGATCTCCTCCGACCCGGCGCTCGTGGCCACCCTCGGGCCGCAGGCCCAGCTGGAGTACTACGCCGAGGAGCAGTTCACCTCGTACTACAGTGAGAACCCCGCCGCCGCCTTCGCCGGGACGGTCTGGACCAACAACGCCTGGATCGCCGCGCAGTGCGTGATGTTCGGCATCACCGGGGTCTGGCCCGTGATGGTGCTGGTGCAGAACGCCGTCGCCGTGGGTACGGCCGCGGCGATCATGCTCGCGTTCGACCGCGGTGACGTCTTCATCCTCTTCATCCTTCCCCACGGTCTGCTCGAGCTGACGTGCATCTTCGTCGCCGGTGCAGCGGGGCTCCACATCTTCTGGGCCTGGGTCGCGCCGGGCCGCCGCCCGAGGGGAGAGGCGTTGGCCGCAGCCGGGCGGTCGCTCGCGACCGTCGCGATCGGACTGGTGCTCGCGCTCGCCGTCGCGGGCGTCATCGAGGGATTCGTCACCGCGCAGCCCTGGCCGTGGCCGGTCAAGATCGGCATCGGCGCGCTGGCGCTCGGTGCGTTCCTGGCGTACATGCTGGTTGTCGGCCGTCGCGCGGAGCGGCTGGGTGAGACCGGCGACATGACCGAGTTCGAGACCGGCACGCCCACGCTCGTCGCCGGCTGAGGGTGCGGCGCGGCGCGCGTGTGGGGCGCGCGCGGGCGGGCCGGCGCGCGTGGGCGCGGGCGCGAAGGTGGCGCAGATGGTGACCTTGGGCGTGTGAAGGTCGCAATGTGCGCCACTTTGGTCGGAGCGGATGCGACCGAGTGGCGAGATTGGTCGCGTGGCGGGGCGCGGGACGGTGAAGGTGGCGCAAATGGTGGCCTCGGGCGCGTGAAGGTCGCAATCTGCGTCACTTCTGCGTCGGGCGCGGGCGCGAAGGTGGCGCAGATGGTGGCGTTGCGCCTCCGAAGGTCGCAATGTGCGTCACGTCGGTGGGAGAGGATGCTGCCGAGTGGCGTTATCAGTCGCGTGGCGGGGCGCGGGGCGACCCTTTGTGCCACTCCGATGGTGTCGGGGTGATCGAGGTGGCGGAAGTGGTCGCGTGGCGGGGCGCGGAGCGGCCATTTGTGCCACCCCGATGGCGTGGGGGTGATCGAGGTGGCGGGAGTGGTCGCGTGGCGGGGCGCGGAGCGGCCATTTGTGCCACTCCGATGGTGTCGGGGTGATCGGGGTGGCGGAGTTGGTCGCGTGGCGGGGCGCGGGGCGACCATTTGTGCCACTCCGATGGTGTCGGGGTGATCGGGGTGGCGGAGGTGGTCGCGTGGCGGGGCGCGGGGCGACCATTTGTGCCACTTCGTTGGCGCCTGGCTGATCGAGGTGGCGGAAGGGGTCGTCGCAGGGGCGCGAGGCGACCATCTGTGCCACCCCCACCGCGCCCCGGCCACGTGGCCGCGGCACGGTCGTGCGGCGGCGCGCCCGAGCGTGCGTTCTTTTGAATCGGTCAAAAGAACGCACTAGTGTGGAAGCGTGACATCCTCCACCGCACCGACCTCCGCCGACGCGCTGCGCGCGGCGGGTCTGCGGGTCACCGATTCGCGTCGCGCGGTGCTCGACGCGCTCACCGAGGCGCCGCACTCGAGCGCCGACGAGCTCTATCGGCGCGTCGCGCAGCGCACCCCCCAGACCCATCTGCAGTCGGTGTACAACGCCCTGGCCGACTTCGTCGCGGCGGGGATCGCGCGGCGGATCGAGCCGGCCGGGCATCCCGGCCTCTACGAGCGCCGCGTCGCCGACAACCACCATCACCTCGTCTGCACGGCGTGCGGCGCTGTCGCCGACGTCGACTGCGTCACCGGCGAGGCGCCGTGCCTGGTCCCGTCATCGACGCACGGGTTCGCCGTACACACCGCTGAGGTGACGTTCTGGGGGCTGTGCGCGGACTGTCTGGCCCAACGCACAGCCGCCGGCGACACCGCTCCCGCGGCACCGGCGCCGCACCCCCCGACGACGCTGCGGTGACGACGCGGGCTTCGGCCCGGCATCCGTCCTCTCGCCATCAGCCGCCGTCCGCTCTGCCCCACCCCCTGAGGAAGGAAACACATGACGCATCACGACGACGTCAGCACCGCCACCGACACCGACATCGACGCCGCCACCGGCATCGGCGGTGAGACGGAGGTCGACCAGGCCGTCACCGTCACCGACGAGCCCGAGCAGCAGGCAGCCTCCTGCCCGGTGGTGCACACCGCGATGCCGCACCCCACCGCAGGCTCGGCGAACCGGGTGTGGTGGCCGAACCAGCTGAACGTGCGGATCCTCGCGAAGAACCCCACCGAGCGCGATCCGCTGGGTGCCGACTTCGACTACCGGGCCGCATTCGAAGCCCTCGACCTCGCCGCCGTCAAGCGTGACATCGCCGAGCTGCTCACCACGTCGCAGGACTGGTGGCCGGCCGACTTCGGACATTACGGTCCGCTCATGATCCGCATGGCGTGGCACAGCGCCGGCACCTACCGGGTCACCGACGGTCGGGGCGGCGGCGGTGCCGGGCAGCAGCGCTTCGCGCCGCTGAACAGCTGGCCCGACAACGTCAACCTCGACAAGGCACGGCGTTTGCTGTGGCCGGTGAAGAAGAAGTACGGCCAGAGCATCTCGTGGGCAGACCTCATGATCCTCGCCGGCAACGTAGCGCTGGAGGACATGGGCTTCCCCACCTTCGGCTTCGCCGGTGGCCGGGCCGATGTCTGGGAGCCCGACGACGACGTGTACTGGGGCGCCGAGACCGAGTGGATGGGCAGCGACAAGCGCTTCTCGGGCGAAGGCCGCCAGCTCGACAAGCCGCTGGGCGCCACCCACATGGGGCTCATCTACGTCAATCCCGAGGGCCCCGAGGGAAACCCCGACCCGATCGCGGCTGCCCACGACATCCGTCAGACCTTCGCCCGCATGGCGATGAACGACGAGGAGACCGTCGCCCTCATCGCCGGCGGTCACACCTTCGGCAAGACCCACGGCGCAGCACCCGACTCGGCGCTCGCCGACAACCCCGAGGCCGCGCCCCTGGAGGAGCAGGGTCTCGGGTGGCGCAGCTCCCACGCCAGCGGCAAGGGCGATGACACCATCACCTCGGGCCTGGAGGTCACCTGGACCTACCACCCGACGCGCTGGGACAACGAGTTCTTCCACATCCTCTTCGCCTACGAGTGGGAGCTGATGAAGAGCCCGGCGGGTGCCCACCAGTGGCGTCCGAAGAACGGTGCCGGCGCCGACATGGTCCCCCTCGCACACGACGGCTCGAAGCGTCGCGAGCCGCGCATGCTCACCACCGACCTGGCGCTGCGGATGGACCCCGAGTACGAGAAGATCTCGCGCCGGTTCCTCGAGAGCCCCGAGGCCTTCGCCGACGCGTTCGCGCGCGCCTGGTTCAAGCTCACCCACCGCGACATGGGTCCGCGCGATCGCTACCTCGGCCCCGAGGTTCCCGATGAGGTGCTGCTCTGGCAGGACCCCGTCCCCGCGGTCGACCACGACCTCATCGACGCCGCCGACGCGGCGGCGCTGAAGGCCGACATCCTCGCGTCGGGCCTGACGGTCTCGCAGCTGGTCGGCACCACGTGGGCGGCGGCGTCGTCCTTCCGCGGCAGCGACAAGCGCGGCGGCGTCAACGGCGCGCGCATCCGCCTCGCTCCCCAGAAGGACTGGGCGGTGAACAACCCGGCGCAGCTCGCCGAGGTGCTGCCCGCCCTCGAGGGCGTGCAGCAGCGCTTCAACGAGGCGCAGACCGGTGGCAAGCGCGTCTCGCTCGCCGACGTGCTGGTCCTCGCCGGGAACGCCGGTGTGGAGAAGGCGGCCGCCGACGCGGGTGTCACCGTCGAGGTGCCCTTCCGTCCGGGGCGCACCGACGCCACGCAGGAGATGACCGACGTCGACTCGTTCACCTGGCTCGAGCCCGTCGCCGACGGCTTCCGCAACTACTACGGACCCGACGCGACGCTCCCGGCCGAGTACCACCTGCTCGACCGCGCGAACCTCCTCACCCTGACCGCGCCGGAGATGACGGTGCTCGTCGGGGGCCTGCGAGTGCTCGGAGCGAACTGGGACGGCTCGGACCACGGCGTCTTCACCGATCGGCCGGGCGTGCTCACGAATGACTTCTTCGTGAACCTGCTCGACCTCGGCGTCACCTGGAAGCCGCTGGACCCTGGATCGCACGCCTTCCAGGGCCGCCGTGACGGCAGCGGCGAGTCGGTCGGCATAGGCACGCGCGTCGACCTCGTGTTCGGCTCGAACTCCGAGCTGCGGGCGCTCGCCGAGGTCTACGCCAGCGACGACGCCACCGAGAAGTTCGTCCGCGACTTCGTCGCGGCCTGGACCAAGGTCACCGAGCTCGATCGCTTCGACCTCGTCTGACGCTCGCGCCGCGGCATCCCGCGCAGACCACGGGCCCGCTCTCCTCAGGAGGGCGGGCCCGTGGTCTGCGAAGCATTCGGAAAGCGGATGACGCGGGCCTGCGTCAGCGCGTCCGGGCCTCCTTCTGCGCCGGCGGCGCGGGCGTCTTCTCGAACAGCGCCCGGTGGAGGAACCCGGCGAGGAGACCGCCGACGATCGGGAACACCACGAAGACCCACAGCTGCAGGAAGGGCTCGGCCCCGCCGTACACGGCGGTCGCGATCGATCGCGCCGGGTTGACGGAGGTGTTGTCGATCGGGATCGTCGCGAGGTGGATGAGGGTGAGGGTCAGCCCGATGGCGAGCCCGGCGAAGCCTGCGGTGCCGCGCTGCGGGTGGGTGACGCCGAGGATCACGATGACGAAGATCGCGGTGAACAGCACCTCGGCGATGATCGCAGCTCCCAGGCCGAAGCCGCCGGGGGAGAGCTCTCCGAAGCCGTTGCTGGCGAAGCCGCCGTCCTGGGCCTGGGCGAGCCAGTCGCCCGGGCCGAACAGACCGATGAGGACGATGAGGGTCGTGCCGACCAGTCCACCGACGATCTGGGCGATGAGGAAGCCGGGCACGTCGCGCCAGGCGAAGCGGCCGGCCGCGGCGAGCCCGAGGGTCACGGCCGGGTTGAAGTGACCGCCCGAGAGGGGACCGAAGGCATAGATGCCGGCGATGAGCGCGAGACCGAACGCGAGCGAGACGCCGACGAAACCGATGCCGAGCGACGTGCCGTTCTCGCTCGCGCCGAAATCGGCGGCGAACAGGGCGGCAGAGATCGCACCGAAGACGAGGAGGAAGGTTCCCAGGGCCTCGGCGACGAGCTTCGTGGTGGTCGTGGGGGCGCCATGGGCCGATTCGGCGGGACGCAGATCCTTCGTGTCATCCGTCATGGCGGACTCCTCTCTCCGCGCCGAGCGTAGCGCCGGGCGCCGGTGCGCACGCCCGAACACGCGGCAGGTGACGCGGGGTGACACGCCCGGCGGGGCAGCGCGTGACGACGAGCGGACCGGTCACAGCCGGCCCGCGGCCTTCAGAGCGAGGTAGCGGTCGGCGACGGCGGGCGGGAGGTCGTCGGGCGACGCGGCGATCGGCTCGGCGCCCGCGCGCCGCACGGCGGCGGCGACGCGTTCGGCGTCACGCGCCGCCCGCGCGTACGCCGCCTGCCGGTAGAGTTCGTCGGCGTCGGGGCGGGGGTCGACCGGGGCCGGATTGTCGGTGACGGATGCCACGACGACGCGGGTGCGCGCGGTGAGCGCGGGAAGCGAACCGAGGAACCCGCGCGCGGCCTCGGGGGCGTCCTGCGCCGTCAGCAGCACCACCAGCGAGGGACGGGAGGTGAGGCGTCGCACCTGCGCGATCGCTGCGTCCCAGTCGGTGTCGATCAGCTGCGGGTCCACGGGCGCCATCGCGTCGACGAGCGCGGGGAGGAGCCCAGGACCGTCGACGCCGGTGACCCGTGCCCGGACGAGCCGGTCGAACATGACCAGGTGCACGTGATCCCCGGCTCGGGACGCAAGGGCCGACAGCAGCAGCGCCGCCTCCATCGCGGCATCCATCCGCACCCCGTCGCCGACGCGGGCGGCGGCGGTGCGGCCGGTGTCGATGATGATCACGACGTGCCGGTCTCGCTCGGGCCGCCAGGTGCGGAGCATGGTCGTGCCGGCCCGGGCTGTCGCGCGCCAGTCGATCGAGCGCACATCGTCGCCGCGCACGTACTCGCGGAGGCTGTCGAACTCGGTGCCCTGCCCGCGCACCTGGACGCTGGTGTTGCCGTCGAGCTCGCGGAGGCGGGCGAGACGCGAGGGAAGGTGTCGTCGCGAGGTGAACGGCGGCAGGACGCGCAGCGCCCCCGGGCTATCCAGGCGGCGCTGACGACCCGCGAGGCCGAGCGGCCCGGCACCTCGGACGACGACGAACGCGGTGCGCAACTCACCCCGCCGGCGGGGGAGGAGCGGCACCCGCACCCGGCGGGATTCGCCCGGAGGGATGTCGAGGGCGAGGCGTTCGAGGGGTGCCCCGGCGGTCGGCTGCCACGCGTCGCGCATCCGGCCGCGCAGCGTCCGGGCGCCGGTGTTGCGCAGGGTCACGCCGGTCTCGACCTGCTGGCCGAGAAGGCTTCGCCGGGGGATGTCGCGGACGACGTCGAGGTGCCGCGGATCTGGCGCGGCCGCGGCATCCCCGATTGCCAGCGCCGTCGACAGCACCGCCCAGCCGAGCATGGCCAGCCACGCGTTCACCCCGGCGATCGACAGCAGCACGACGGGCACGACGCCGAGGCCGACGAACAGGGGGAGGCGACCGGTGACGTACACGCTCAGACCGGCACGCGCGTCTGCTGCACCACCGCGGTGAGCACCGCGTCGACCGACACGCCCTCCAGCTCGGCGTCGGGGCGCAGCCGGATCCGGTGCCGCCACGTGGGGACGAGCAGGGTCTGCACGTGGTCGGGTGTGATCGCCGGGTAGCCGCCGAGCCATGCCCAGGCCTTCGCGGCAGCGAGGAGCGCGGTGGTCGCGCGGGGGCTCACCCCGAGCTGCACCGACGGACTCTGACGCGTGGCCTGGGCGAGGTCGACGACATAGCCCAGCACGTCGTCGGTCGCCGTGACCCGCGCCGCGGCGTGCTGGGCCGCGACGATCTCCTCGGGGTCGATCACCCGCGCGAGACCCGCGGCGCCGAGGTTCCGAGGGTCGAATCCCTCGGCGTGGCGGCGGAGCACCGCCAGCTCCGCCTCGCGCGGCGGGAGGTCGACGATGAGCTTCAGGAGGAACCGGTCGAGCTGCGCCTCCGGCAGGGTGTAGGTGCCCTCCTGCTCGATGGGGTTCTGGGTCGCCGCCACAAGGAACGGAGAGGGAAGCGGCCGTGTCACGCCGTCGGAGGAGACCTGACGTTCCTCCATCGCCTCCAGAAGTGCGGCCTGGGTCTTCGGCGGGGTGCGGTTGATCTCGTCGGCCAGCACGATGTTGCTGAACACCGGGCCCGGACGGAACTCGAACTCACCGGTGCGCGCGTCGTACACGAGCGACCCCGAGACATCGCCCGGCATCAGGTCGGGGGTGAACTGGATGCGCTTGGTGTCCAGGCCCAGGGCCGTGCTGAAGGCGCGCACGAGGAGGGTCTTGGCCACTCCGGGCACACCCTCCAGCAGCACGTGACCGCGCGCCAGGAGGGCGATGAGAAGCCCCGTCACCGTCCCGTCCTGGCCGATCACGGCCTTCCCGACCTCGGTGCGCACCCGGTGCATCGCCTCGCGCAGGGCGGCGTCGTCGGGTGCGGCGGGTGCGGGTGCGGGCGGCGGCTGATCGGTCATGGGCGGTTCCTTTCGGGACGGACGGCGTCGCGGACGGCGCCTTCGAGCTCGCGCAGGCGGGAGGCGACGACGGTGAGTTGGGCGTCGTCGGTGGGGACATCGTCGAGGAGGATGCCGCGCACGACCCGTCGATCAGCGCTCAGCCGGTCGGCGGCGGCATCGGCGATCTCGTCCGCGGCGGCGTTCGGGCCGAGGCCGAGGAGGCGCGCCATCCGTCGGAGGGCCGCGATCCGAAGGTCGTCCGCGGCGTGACCGGCGTCGCGGGTCTGGGCGTAAAGGCGCGCGCGGCCCTCGGCGGTCTCGGCGGCGCGCACGGTGACGGGCAGGCGCTCGCGGACGAGGGGACCGAAGCGGCGACCGCGCCACACGGCCGCGGCCACGGCGGCGAGGATCAGGAGGGCGATGGCGGGGCTCACCCACGGCGGTGTGGATTCGCCGAGCGAGGGGTCGGTGTTCTCCAGGTCGGTGTCGCCGAGCACCGGGTCGTACCAGACCACGACCGGGTGACGGCCGAGCAGGTTGACCCCCAGGGCGGCGTTGCCGTCGTCGGCCAGCACCTCGTTGAGGAGGACAGCGCGTCCATCGATCGCCGCGACGCGCTGACCGTCGCGTTCGGAGACGAGGAGGCCCGCGGCCCCGTCGCCGGTGAGGTAGCACCCCACCGCTGCGTCGCCGGCGTCGAAGACCGCACCGGGAGCGATTGCGCCCGACCTCTCGGCGTCGGGAAGGTCGCACTGCGGATCCAGCAGCGTGTCCGCGCGCCCGCCGACCGTCGAGCCGGGGAGGAAGAGCCTGAGCGCGCGGGACCGGGGATCGACGAGCACGACGTCGTCGGCGGGCGCCGCGAGCTCCGCCAACCCCTCGTCGGAGAGTGCCGGGGTGTCGGGGAGCACGAGCGTCGCCCCCTCGGGCGCGCCGTCGAGGGCGCGCTCGGCCGCGGCGCGGCTGCGGGCGACCTCGACCTCGATCCCCTGGTCGCGCAGCACTTCGACCAGGGCCCGCGTTCCGGTCGGGCCCGCCGACTCCGGGTCGAACGCGTCGCGCTCCGCCCACTCGCCGAGCCCCGAGAGGAGGGCGCCGACGCTTCCGACGGCGAGGAGGGCGACGACGAGGATGATCCAGCCGCCGATCCGGCGTCGTCGTGAGCGCCCCGGTGCGCGGCCGGAGGCATCGGCGTCGGTGCGGGGCGGCGCCGCGGTCATCCGCTCGCCCCCACCCGGACAGGGGCGACCGGCCGGGCGGCCATCAGCTGTTCATCGAGGCGACGGAGCTGCTCGTAGTCGTCGCGGGACCCGGGGCGACGCAGATAACGGACGTCGTCGAACGCCGAGGCGGCGGACTCGAGCTCGTCGGCGGCGGCGGGGAAGACGCGTCCGGCCGACCGGGCGAAGGCGTGCACCGTGGCGCCGGGCGGTGTGCTGACGGCGCCGCGCTCTGCCAGCCCGCGCGCGAGCGCGCGGAAGCGCAGGATGAGGGCCTCATCCCATCGTCCGGCGTCGGCGGCGGATGCGGCGGCTCGGCGCAGATCGTCGGCGCCGCGTTCGTCGGACTCGCCGAAGAGCGTCGCCACCGGCGCGGCAGCCCGGCGCCGAGCGCGCGGCAGTCCCCACACCAGCAGGGCGACGATGATCAGCGCCGCCACCGCGATCGCCGCGATGAGGGCGAAGGTCGACCCCCACCCGCCCGAGACGTCGGTGGAGAACAGCGACCCGAGGAACTCCAGGATGGCGCGGGCGATGCGATCGAACGCGGTGGGCTGCGCCTCGGCGTAGGCGGGATCGGACAGCTCCCGCTCCGCCCACTCGCGCGCCTCGTCACCGTCGGGCGTGACGGGCGTCGCGGCGAGGATCCGTCCGACGCCGGCGATCACGGGGCGTCGCGCTCGGGCGCGCCGCCGGGTGCCGCCCAGCTCGTCGGAGGGACGGGCGGCGGAGGCGAGCTCGGGCCGGGCGGCACGGGCGCGGGCGGTGCGGCCGCTGCGGGTGACGGCGCTGCGGGTGACGGCGCTGCGGGTGACGGCGGCGCGGCGTACCCCGGCGGAGGGCCGTAGCCCTGGGGCGCGGGGTATCCCGGCGGCGGTCCGTAGCCCTGCGGGCCCGGGTAGGCCGGGTACGCCGGCGCGACGGGCCTGGGGGCGATCGCGCGGCCGACGTGGAGGCGGTAGGGGTCGGGGAGGTCGGTGCGTCCGGCATCGCGCTGCTCGACATAGCTCTGCAGGTCGAGGTCGAGCCCCTCCCGGCGCATCCGGCAGTCGATGTACACCAGCGCCGAGGCGGTGGACTGCACCACGACCGCCACGGCCTGGATGAGCAGGGTCACGACCTGGGTGAGGATGAGCCCGAAGATGAGGGCGACGATCGCGCCGGGTTCGGGGTCCCCGGTCGGGGAGATGATCGTGGTGACGCCGCTGGTGAGGAGGCTGAACGGCACGCTCACCAGCTGCGCGAGCACCGAGAAGGTGAGGGAGACCAGCACCAGCACGCCGAGTCCCACCCAGAATCGGCCCCGGATCAGGGTCCACGACCTCACGATCGCCCCGCGGATGGTGGCGTGCTCGAGGATGATCGCCGACGGCGCGAGCATCAGCTTGGTCGACAGCCACAGCACGAGCGGGATCGCGCCGAGAACCGCCAGCACCGACAGGACGATGGCCACCGGAAGCACCGCGAACCCGATGGCGATGAGGATCAGCACGACGAAGGTCACCGCCAGCACCCCGGCAGCGGCGAGCAGGAACGCGTAGCCGACCAACCGCCAGACCACGGGCTTCAGCTGAGCCCAGATCGCGCCGAGTGTCGGCTTCTCGGCCACGGCGCCGCGGGCGACCTCGGTGACCACGACGCCCTGGACGATCACCCCGACCGCTCCGGCGAGGAGCCCCAGCACGATGCCCGCCACCACCACGAGCGCGATCGACCCGGCGAGCACCGTGTCGAACTCCTCGGTGCCCGGGCGCAGGGTGTCCAGGCGCGAGAAGGCGGCGATGGCGATCGCGCCGATCGCGACGATCACCACGATGTACGTGACGGCCTGGATGCCCAGGGCGAAGCCGAGCAGCACCTTGGGGTTGTGCCGCAGCGCCGTGAACGACCTGCCGAGGATCGTGCCGAAGGTCAGGGGATGCAGCGGAATGATGCCGGGCCGGGATGCCGGCGTCCACGCCGGATACGACGTCACGGGGCGGTCCTCCTCGCGTCTGCGGCCATGCGGTCGCGGTCGCGCCGCACCGGTTCCATCGTGTCATATCGACGCGCGGGCGCCTCCGGACTCCCGGCCGATCCTCGGTGCGCCCCCAGGCGCCGTCGACTAGTGTTGCTCAGAGCGTTCGACACCCGTGGCGTTTCGCCGAGCCCGACCGGACCCGAAGGACGAAAGACCCGATGACATCACGGATCCTGGTTGTCGACGACGACACCGCTCTGGCAGAGATGATCGGGATCGTGCTGCGCACGGAGGGCTTCGAGACCGCCTTCTGCGCCGACGGCGCCCGTGCGGTCGACGCGTGGCGGGAGGAGCGGCCCGATCTCGTGCTGCTGGATCTGATGCTCCCCGGCATGGACGGCATCGAGGTGTGCACGCGCATCCGTGCGGAGTCGGGCATCCCGATCATCATGCTCACCGCCCGCACCGACACCGCCGATGTGGTCCGGGGGCTGGAGTCGGGCGCCGACGACTACATCGTCAAGCCCTTCAACCCCAAGGAGCTCGTCGCGCGCATCCGCACCCGGCTCCGCCCGGCATCCCAGACCACCCCCGACGTGCTGCGCATCGGCGACCTCACCGTCGACGTCTCGGCCCACGAGGTCCGCCGCGGCGACGAGCCGATCGCGCTGACCCCGCTGGAATTCGAACTCCTCGTGGCCCTCGCCTCCAAGCCCCAGCAGGTGTTCTCGCGCGAGATGCTGCTCGAACAGGTGTGGGGATACCACTACAAGGCCGACACGCGGCTGGTGAACGTCCACGTCCAGCGCCTGCGCGCGAAGGTCGAGCGCGACCCCGACAACCCGCGCATCGTGACGACCGTGCGCGGCGTCGGCTACCGCGCGGGCGCCGTTGCGTGACGGAGCCGATGTGAGGGCCCCATGACGACCGGCTCGGCTCCGCGCACCGTGACCAGCGCGGCGCCGACGATCGGCACGAACACCGGGTCCACCGCGCTCGGGCGACGGATGGCGCAGTGGCGCGACTGGCGGTCGTGGCCCGACCGCCTGACGAATCTGTGGCGGCGCTCGCTGCGGTTCCGCACCGTCCTGATCACGCTGGCGCTGACGGCCCTGACGATCCTCGTCGCCTGTGTCTGGATGGCCCTGGCCATCCAGCACGATCTTTTCACCGCGGGGCGCGATCAGGCGCAGAGCGGCGCGCTCCGCGCCACGCAGTCGGCGCAGGAGCGGCTCGATTCCGCTGAACCAGGGAACGATCCCGTGCAGCTGCAGCTGCTGATGACGACCCTCAGCACCGATCTCGCCCAGCAGTCGGGCAGCGACCGCATCGCGATCTTCCGCATCGACCGGGCCTCTCGCATCGCACCGCAGGACCTCGTGACCCCCGGACTCCCCGAGGACGTCCTCAGCGAGGGGCTCCGCCAGAAGGTGCGCGCCGACGGCGACGTGCAGCAGTGGTGGCAGTCCGTCGCCCTGCGGGCCGAGGACGGCAGCACGGTGCCCGGCATCGTCGTGGGCCAGCAGATCTCCTTCCCGGTCGTTGGCGCGTACGAGGTGTACATCGCCTACGACCTCGCCGGCGAATCGCAGATCCTGTCCTTCATCCAGGGCACGCTGTGGGTGGTGGGCGTGGGCCTCGTGCTCCTCATCGGCCTCATCGCGTGGTTCGTGCTCCGCTCGGTCACCACCCCCATCGGCGAGGCGGCCGAGACCAGCGCGAAACTCGCCAGCGGTGAGCTGAACGTGCGCCTGCCGGTGCGGGGGCAGGATGAGCTGGCCACGCTCGGTCAGTCCTTCAACGCGATGGCCGACAGCATCGAGTCGCAGATCAAGGAGCTCGCCGAACTGTCGCTGGTGCAGCAGAGGTTCGTCTCCGATGTCTCGCACGAGCTGCGGACGCCGCTGACGACCATCCGACTGGCCGCCGACATGATCAACGACCAGCGCGACTCGTTCGACCCGGCCACCGCCCGCGCCGCCGAACTGCTGAACGCTCAGGTGCAGCGGTTCGAGACCCTTCTCACCGACCTCCTGGAGATCAGCCGCTACGACGCCGGGTCGATCCAGTTGGAGCTCGAGCCGACGAGTCTGGCGAACCTCGCCGGCGACGTCATCGAGTCGATGAGCCAGCTCGCCGAGCAGCACGGCTCGGACGTCCGCCTGGTCGCGCCCGGCGGGTACTCCTCGGTCGACATGGACCCCCGGCGCGTGCGGCGGATCGTGCGCAATCTCCTCGGCAACGCGATCGAGCACGGGGAGGGGCGTCCGATCGTCGTCACCGTGGACAGCGACCATCAGGCCGTGGCGCTCGGGGTCCGCGATTTCGGTCTCGGGATGCGACCCGAGGAGGTCGAGCACGTCTTCGACCGGTTCTGGCGCGCCGACCCGTCGCGCAAGCGCACGATCGGCGGCACCGGGCTGGGCCTTTCCATCGCCCTCGGCGACGCGCGCCTGCACGGCGGCGAACTCGGGGTCTGGTCGGAGCTCGGGCGCGGGTCGCACTTCGTCCTCACCCTTCCCCGCCTTCCCCACGGTCTGCAGGGCCCCTCGCCGATCGCCCTCGACCCCGGCGACGACAGCACCGCGCCGCTGGACGCCCTCGGGCTCACCCAGCCGATCCAGGTGCTCTCCGAAAGCGCCGCCGGCGCGGCATCCGCGGACGACCGAGGATCGGGCGGCGCCTCATGACCGCCCTTCGCAGGGTCGCCCGCGTGCTGCGGGCGCTGGCGGTCGTCGCCGTCGCCGGTCTGGCGCTCACCGCGTGCGCGGGGCTGCCGCTGACCGGCACGGTCCAGGGTGGGCGCTCGGTGGGGGAGCAGCTCCCGGGCCCCGACTTCCTGCGCCTTCCCGACCGGCCGCAGCCCGGCGCGACACCCGAGGAGATCGTCGACGGATTCCTCCGCGCGGGCGCGGGGCCGGTCAGCGACTGGGCGCGGGCACGGGAGTTCCTCGCCCCGGCGCTCCGGGACACGTGGGACCCGACGGCCGGGGTGATCATCGAGCCCACCGGCACGACCCGCACGCCCGTCGCCGTCGGCCAGAACGCGGTCGAGGTGGCGGTCGCCCCGACGGCGACGGTCGATGCGACCGGCGTCTACGAGCCGGCGACCGGCGGAACCCCGCCGCTGCGGTTCGAGCTCCTTCAGCAGGAGGACGGCGAGTGGCGCATCAGCCAGGCCCCCGACGGCATCGTGCTCGATCGCGACTCGTTCGTCACGGCCTTCGACCGCTACACCCTGGCCTTCTTCGATCCCAGCTGGCGATTCCTCGTGCCCGACGAACGCTGGTTCCCGACCACGAACGCGCCCACCCGCATCGCCGCGGCTCTCATCGAAGGATCACCGGCGGAGTGGCTCGCGGGCTCGGTGGTCTCGGCCTTCCCCGACAGCGTGGCGCTCAGCCCGACCGCGGTGCCCGTCTCGGCGGGAGAAGCGCAGGTCAGCCTCAACGAGGCTGCCCTGACGGTGGAGCAGCTGACCCTGGACCGGATGCAGACCCAGCTCGACGAGAGCCTGGCCTCGGCCGGCGTCTCGCAGGTGCAGATGCGGGTGGGGTCCTCCGATGTCGACGCGGGGACCGTGCCGGTCCGCTCGACGCGCGTCGCGGCGCAACCGCTGGTGGTCACCGCCGACGAACGGTTCGGCTTCCTCACCGGCGACGAGCTCGAGCCCGTGCCGGGGCTGTCCGACGCGCTCGCGCAGGCGGCTCCGGTGGAGGACCTCCAGCTCTCACCCGACCGGGCGTTCGCGGCCGTGCGCTTCGCCACCGACGCGTCGGTGGGCCGGGTCGATGCCGACGGCGACGTCCAGGTGTTCGACGAGCGCCCGGGGCTCCTCGCGCCGACCATCGACCCCTTCGGGTACGTCTGGAGCGTGCCCGCGACCTCGCCGACGGCGCTTCGCGCCATCGTTCCGAGCGGAGTGATCGAGATCGCAGGCGCGTGGCCCGGGGCGGCGACGATCTCGGCGATGGCGCTCTCGCGCGACGGCACGCGCATGGCCGCCGCGGTGACCGCGGGCGGACGCACCACTCTCAGCGTCGCCGGCGTGATCCGCGACGGCGACGGGGTGCCGAGCGGTCTGGGCGACCCCGCGGTCCTCGGCGATCTGGACGGACCGGTCTCGTCCGTCGCGTGGCTGGACGACTCCTCCGTCGCAGCCCTCGTCGACGCCGGCACCGAGCCGCGTCTGCGCGAGCAGGTCGTGGGCGGTGAGGGCACCGAATCCGCGGCGCCCTCCGGTGCCGACACGCTGGCCGGCGGCAACTCCGCCTCGACCCTGCGGGTCCACACCGATCAGGGAGGGCTCTTCATCCGGCGGGGTGCGAACTGGACCCAGACGGCCGAGGGCGTCACGGTGCTCGCCACCCAGCAGGGGTCGCCGCGCTGATTCCTCCCCAGGCCGGCCCGGCCGCGGGTTGTCCACCGATCGGCCCGCGGGCCGGCTTCCCCGTCGACGGGCGCGCCAGGCTGGCCGCATGCCGAGCCCGTCCTCCCGGTCCGCCACCCTCGCCGCTGCTGTCCGCACGTCACTCGCCGACGCCCTCGCCCTCGTCCTCCCCGTCGAGTGCGCCGGGTGCGACCTCGAGGATGTGGCGCTGTGCGAGGGATGCCGCGGGGCACTCGCTCCGCGGGCGGCGCGCCGTCGCCTCGATGACGGGGTGTGGGCGCACAGCGCGCTCGTCTTCGAAGGGGTGCCCGCCCGCGTCATCCGCTGTCTGAAAGAGGACGGGCGGACGGGCCTCGCCTCGCCGCTCGGGCGGGCGCTGCGGGCAGCCGTGCGTGCCGCCGGTCCCCCCGAGGGCGCTGTGCTCGTTCCCGTGCCGTCCTCGCGTGCCGCGTTCCGCCGTCGCGGCTTCGCCGTCACACCCCTTCTCCTGCATCGCGCCGGCTTCCGTGGCATCCCGCTGCTGGCGCCTCACCGGGTGACCGCCGACCAACGCGGGCTCGACCGCGAGGCTCGCGCGGTCAACGTCTCGGGGAGCATGCGCGTGCGCGCCCGACACGCCGAGGCGGTGCGTGGCCGCCCCGTCGTGATCGTCGACGACGTCCTCACCACCGGCGCGACCCTCCTCGAGGCCGCGCGCACCCTCCGATCCGCGGGATTCACCGTCGTCGCGGCCGCCACCGTCGCCGCCACGCCTCGACGCACGTCGGGAACTCACAGGTGATCGAACGCCCGTCACGCGTGACACATCGGCGCCCCGGCACTACGTTGGGGACACACGCACACTGCCGTGTAAACAGAGGCGACTGATGGTCCGCCCTTGTCCGGGCGGACCGGATCAAGGAGGTCTGACATGGAGAGCAGCATCGTCGGCGTGGGGGTCGGTATCACCGATCGGTTCCGCTCGGTCGTCGAGGAGAAGGCGCCCCGGATCGAACACCTCGCGCCGCGGGCGCAGCGGTTGGACGTCAAAGTGACCCACCGCACGTACCGCAACGGTCACATCGAGGACCACACGGTGGAACTCACCGTCACGGGCAAGGGCCCGCTGGTGCGGGCCGAGGCGACGGATGCCGACAAGTTCACCGCCCTCGACCTCGCGGTCGACAAGCTCTGCGAGCAGCTGCGCCGTGCCAAGGACAAGCGGGTGGATGCGCGCAACCATCCGCGGGGCCCGAAGTTCGAGAAGGGGACCGGCTCACTGGCGGGGATCGACGTCGAGCCCGCCTCCGTCGATGTTCTCCGCGCCGTCGCGACGGGCGAGGTGCCGATCGTGAACAGCGAGGCAGACGAGGAGGATTACACCCCCGTGGTCATCCGCACGAAGGAATTCGAGGCGGAATGGATGACGGTGGAAGACGCCGTCGACCGGATGGAACTCGTCGGGCACGACTTCTTCCTCTTCATCGACGTGCGCACCGATCACCCGAGCGTGGTCTATCGGCGTAAGGGATGGGACTACGGCGTGATCTCGCTGACCACCCAGGCGCAGCCGGCGGAGCTGGTCTCCTGACCCCCTGACGGGAAGACGGATGCCCCGGGCGAAGGTCAGCCCGGGGCATCCGCTCGTTCGGCACCGCGCCGGAGCCGCGGTGGCGTCAGTCGATGAAGCCGTCGAGGAGGCTGCCGATCACGAGGCCGCCGAGGATGCCGCCCATCAGGCCGCTTCCTCCGCTGTTGCCTCGCCCGCCGCCCCAGCCGCCGCCCCACTGGTCGGGACCGTTCTGCGGACGGGAGGAGTCGATGTCGCGCTGGGCGAGCTGGAGGGCCTCGCTGGCGAGGTGCGCGACGCGGCGGGACATGGTCATCGCCTGCTCGCGGTGGTCCTCGTCGATGTCGATCGCCGCGGAGGCGGAGGTGCCGAGGTAGCGGTCGAGATCGATGCGGATGCGTTCGGCCTCGGCGATCCGGGTGCGCGCGTCGGCGCCGATCCATCCCCGGTGGCCCGCGATCACGTCGCGCGCGACGGCCAGTTGCCGGTCGGCGTCGTCGATGGAGTGCCGCACATGCGCGATGTCGGGGATCGGGCGCGCCGCGCGCTCGCGGGCCTTCGCGACGGCCTCATCGAGGGCGATGTTCGCCGCGCGCAGGCGTGTGAGCTGGGCGAACGGGTCGGTGTTGACGCCCGCGGCCGGAAGCGCCGCCAGCGCCGCCTGCAGCTCGCCCATCGCCTCGGCGACGCCCGCGGTCTGCGGCGCGGTGCGCGCGGCGATGAGGTCGCCGCGCGAGTCCTCCACCACCGCGGCGAGCGTCGACTCGGCGCGCAGCGCCTCGACCTCGAAGGTCTCGACGGCGTCGATCAGGGTCTCGGCGCGGCGCACGGCCTCGGTGCAGGCCTCCAGGGCCAGGTTGGCCTGCTCGCGCTGGCCGGCTTCGCGGCGCCGCTCGGCGATGCCCGCGCTGTGTTCGGCGAACCCGAGCAGCTGCTCGGCCTCGGCCGGGTTCGCTTCGATCTGTCGCAGGGCGTCGGCGGAGTAGCGGGCGCCGAGACGGGTCACGGTCTCGCGGGCCTGAGGCAGGCGGCCCCGCAGTCGTTCGGCGTCGCGCCGTACACCGGCGATGATCTCCGGCGCTCGCCGGGCGCGGGCGATCGGCTCGGCGAGGGCCTCGGTGCGGTCATCCAGCAGTTCCTCGGCCCACTCGCACAGCTGCACGATCCGGGCGTTGCGGGTGCGGAGCTCCTCGGGGGTGTCGGGGATCTCGTCGTGGTTGAGCTGGTGGAGGTGGAAGGCCTCGCCCATGTGGGTGCGCACGGCCTCGAGCGCCTCGCGGAGGTCGGAGGTCGGACCGGCGCCGAGCTCGGCCTCGGCGAAGGCGAGTTCGTCGGTGGTGACGCGGATGCGCTCGTCGGTCGCGACCAGAGCGGACTGCGCCCGCCGCGCGAGATCGGCGTCCTGCGCCGCGAGTTCTTCGCGTTCCTTCTTGCGACTGCCCCAGAATCCGGCCATGGTCCGATCCTACGGTTCCGGCTCGAGCGGACCGCTGGAGAACGGCTGGGGAACGCCGTCGAGGAGGGGAGGCTTCGCCCAGGGCGTAACCCGCTGTGCTGTCACGGGCGCGGCGGACGGCCGCGCCGCGGACGCTGGGTCGCGAGGGCCACCGCCAGGACATGATCGGGATGCTGCGCCAGCACCTCACCGGCATGGTCGAGCCACCGCAGCTCGGCCTCGAGCGCCTCCCGGCGGGCGGCGAGGACGAGGGAGCGGGGAAGCGCGCCGTCCTCCGCGGCGGCGGCCGCCTCCTGGCGCACCCGGGCCAGTTCGGCCGTGGTGGAGCGACGCTGCGCCGACACGACACCGTCGACATCGACCCCCGGGAGGCTCGCCGCCAGCGCCACCTTCGCCGCGACATCCTCTCGTCCCGCCCGGGCCCGCGGGACGGGGGAACCGAACCACTCCGCGACGGATGCCGACCCGGCCGGGGTGATGCTCCAGTAGATGTGGCCCTGCGCGTCGGGTTCGCCGCGGACGACGAGTCCGTCGCGCTCGAGACGCTCGAGGGTGCGGTAGATCTGTCCGACATTCAGCGGCTGATCGGCGCCGGTGCGCCGGTCGTGCTCGGCGCGCAGTTGGTAGCCGTAGCACGGACCCTGGTCGAGGATCGCGAGCAGGCTCTGCGGTACCGACATCCGTCACTCGCTCTCGCTGCAGGGGCGGCTCGAGTATATGCATACCCGGCAACATCTCCACCGCCGCGCTCCGCGCCCAGCCCACGCCAAGGTCACGGGTGGATAACATGGGGAGGTTCGCCCGACAGTATGGAGATTTGCGTGGCCAATCCTCTCGAGAAACTGCTCCGCGCCGGCGAGGGCCGGATCCTGCGGCAGCTGCAGCGGATCGTGAAGGCGGTCAACGCCCTCGAAGAGGACTACGCGCAGCTCACCGACGAGGAGCTGCGCGGCGAGACCGCCGAGCTGCGTGCCCGCCATGAGGCCGGCGAGACCCTCGACCAGCTGCTGCCCGAGGCGTTCGCCGCCGTCCGGGAAGCGGCGAAGCGCA
Organism: Microbacterium kunmingense; assembly: GCF_023155745.1. Taxonomy (GTDB): domain Bacteria; phylum Actinomycetota; class Actinomycetes; order Actinomycetales; family Microbacteriaceae; genus Microbacterium; species Microbacterium kunmingense. The sequence goes on along the minus strand of NZ_JAKNUS010000003.1, from coordinate 297,134 downwards.
CGCTCGGCCAGCGGCACTACGACGTGCAGCTCATGGGCGGCGCCGCCCTCCACCTCGGCAACATCGCGGAGATGAAGACCGGTGAGGGGAAGACGCTCGTCGCGACCCTCCCCGCATACCTGAACGCCATTGCCGGCAAGGGCGTGCACGTCATCACCGTCAACGACTTCCTCGCCAGCTACCAGTCCGAACTGATGGGCCGCATCTTCCGCGCCCTCGGAATGACGACCGGAACGATTGTCTCGGGCCAGAACCCGCAGGTGCGGCGGGAGCAGTACAACGCCGACATCACCTACGGCACGAACAACGAGTTCGGCTTCGACTACCTGCGCGACAACATGGCCTGGCGGAAGGAGGACCTCGTCCAGCGCGGCCACTTCTTCGCGATCGTGGACGAGGTCGACTCGATCCTCATCGATGAGGCGCGGACGCCGCTGATCATCTCGGGACCGTCGTCGGGCGAGGCCAACCGCTGGTTCACCGAGTTCGCCAAGATCGCGCGCACGCTCGAGCCGGGCGTGGACTACGAGATCGACGAGAAGAAGCGCACCGTGGGTGTGCTCGAGCCCGGCATCGAGAAGGTCGAGGACTACCTCGGCATCGACAACCTCTACGAGTCGGCGAACACCCCGCTCATCTCGTTCCTGAACAACTCCATCAAGGCGCTCGCCCTGTTCAAGCGCGACACCGACTACGTGGTCATGAACGACGAGGTCATGATCGTCGACGAGCACACCGGACGCATCCTCGTCGGGCGACGCTACAACGAGGGCATCCACCAGGCCATCGAGGCCAAGGAGGGCGTGCCGGTCAAGGCCGAGAACCAGACCCTCGCCACGGTGACCCTGCAGAACTACTTCCGCCTCTACGACAAGCTCTCGGGCATGACCGGTACCGCGGAGACCGAAGCGGCCGAGTTCATGTCGACCTACAAGCTCGGCGTCGTCCCCATCCCCACGAACAAGCCGATGGTCCGCAAGGACCAGTCCGACCTCGTCTACAAGAACGAGGAGGCCAAGTTCGCCCAGGTCGTCGAGGACATCGTCGAGCGTCACGCCAAGGGTCAGCCGGTGCTGGTCGGAACCGTCAGCGTGGAGAAGAGCGAATACCTCTCCCGCCTCCTTGCGAAGAAGGGCGTCAAGCACGAGGTGCTCAACGCCAAGAACCATGCGCGCGAGGCCGAGATCGTGGCACGCGCGGGGCGCTTGGGCGCCGTCACCGTCGCGACGAACATGGCCGGCCGCGGCACCGACATCATGCTCGGCGGCAACGCCGAGTTCCTCGCCGTGCAGGAGATGAAGGCCAAGGGCCTGGACTCCGTCGAGACGCCCGACGAGTACGAGGCCGAGTGGGACGCGGTGTACGAGGCGGTGCGCGACCGCGTCGCCGAGGAGGCGGCGAAGGTCGTCGAGACCGGTGGCCTCTACGTGCTGGGCACCGAGCGCCACGAATCGCGCCGCATCGACAACCAGCTGCGGGGTCGATCGGGCCGACAGGGCGACCCGGGGGAGAGCCGGTTCTACCTGTCGCTCACCGACGACCTCATGCGACTGTTCCAGTCGGGAGCGGCCGAGGCGATCATGGCCCGGACGAACTTCCCCGACGACGTCGCCATCGAGTCCGGGATGGTCTCGCGCGCCATCAAGAGCGCGCAGTCGCAGGTCGAGGCGCGCAACGCCGAGATCCGCAAGAACGTGCTGAAGTACGACGACGTTCTGAACCGCCAGCGCGAGGCGATCTACGCCGACCGGCGTCACATCCTCCAGGGTGACGACATCGCCGATCGGGTGCAGCACTTCATCGAGGACGCCATCAACGCCGTCATCGACGACCACACCTCGTCGGGCCACACCGAGAGCTGGGACTTCGACGCGCTGTGGACCGAGCTGAAGACCCTCTACCCGGTGGGTGTCACGATCGACGAGGTCGTGGCCGAGGCCGGCAACAAGGGGCGGATCACCCCTGAGGTGCTCAAGCGCGAGCTGCTCTCCGACGCGAGGATCGCCTACGCGAACCGCGAGGAGTCGCTCGGGTCCCCGGCGATGAGGGAGCTGGAGCGCCGTGTCGTGCTGCAGGTGCTCGACCGCCGCTGGCGCGACCACCTCTACGAGATGGACTATCTCAAGGACGGCATCGGCCTGCGCGCGATGGCGCAGCGCGATCCGCTGATCGAGTACCAGCGCGAGGGCTACCAGATGTTCCAGGCCATGATGGGCCAGATCAAGGAGGAGTCGGTCGGCTACCTCTACAACCTGGAGGTCGAGGTCCGTCGCGCCGGGGAGGGCGACCAGCCCGCCGAGGTCGAAGCCAAGGGCCTGGGCGCGGTGCCTGTCGAGGGCGAGCGGCTGCAGTACTCCGCAGCCAACGACGCCGGCGAGGTGGAGGTGCGCAACGAGCGCGGCCAGGTGCAGCAGGCGGCGACCAACCGCATCCGCCAGGCCGCGGCCGCGGCGACGGCCGTCGCGGAGCCGCCGCAGGCCGAAGCGCCGCGCGGGGCGTTCGGACAGCGGACCGGGGGAGACGCCGGGACCCAGCAGCCCTCGCCGCAGAACCGCGCGGAGCGCCGCGCGGCCGGCAAGAAGCGCTGACGGTCCCGCTCGGTCCACGGGCGGGCGATTGGACGGCACCGACCGTCGAGGGCGGCCGATCGGCCGCCGCTATCCTGAACCGATGACCCTCCTTCGACCGCTCGACCAATCGCGCAAGCTCCGCGACGTTCTCTACGAGATCCGCGGCCAGGCACTGGTGGAGGCTCAGCGTCTGGAGGCCGAGGGTCACAACATCCTGAAGCTGAACACCGGCAATCCGGCGGCGTTCGGCTTCGAGGCGCCGTACCAGATCGTCCGCGACATGATCGACGCGGTCCCGCACGCCCACGGCTACAGCGACAGCCGGGGCATCATGTCCGCCCGGCTGGCGGTGGTCTACCGATACGAGCAGACCCCCGGGTTCCCGCAGGTCGACCCCGATGACGTCTACCTCGGCAACGGGGTGTCCGAGCTCATCACGATGACGATGCAGTCGCTGCTCGACGAGGGCGACGAGGTGCTCATCCCCGCGCCCGACTACCCGCTGTGGACCGCGATGACGAGCCTCGGCGGCGGGACGCCGGTGCACTACCACTGCGACGAGTCGGCGGGGTGGCAGCCCGACCTCGAAGACATCCGTTCCAAGATCACCGAGCGCACGAAGGCGATCGTCGTGATCAACCCCAACAACCCCACCGGCGCGGTCTACACCCGCGAGGTACTGGAGGGGATCGCCGACATCGCGCGCGAGCACTCCCTGCTTCTCCTCGCCGACGAGATCTACGACCGCATCGTCTTCGACGACGCCGAGCACATCCCGATGGCGGCCGTCGCGCCCGACCTGCTGTGCCTGACCTTCAACGGGCTGAGCAAGACCTACCGCGTGGCGGGGTACCGTTCGGGCTGGCTCGTCATCACGGGTCCGAAGGATCACGCGGCGGGCTTCCTGGAGGGGATCACCCTCCTCGCCTCGACGAGGCTCTGCCCCAACGTCCCCGCCCAGCACGCCGTGCAGGCCGCCCTCTCGGGGATTCAGTCAATCGATGCGCTGATCGCCCCCACCGGGCGACTGCACGAACAGCGCGATGCGGCATGGGAAGGGCTCGAGGCCATTCCCGGGGTGACGTGCGTGCGTCCGGCGGGAGCCCTCTACGCCTTCCCGCGCTTCGATCCCGATGTCTACGAGATCCGCGACGATGCCAAGCTCGTCTACGACTTCCTCGTCGCCGAGCACGTTCTGCTGGTGCAGGGAACGGGCTTCAACTGGCCGACACCCGATCATGTCCGCATCGTCACGCTGCCCGAAGCGAGGGTGCTGAGCGAAGCGATCGAGCGGCTCGGGAACTTCCTGTCGTCCTACCGCCAGTAGGCGGTGCGAGAAGTCAGAGCAGCGCGAGCGACGTCGTGCGCCAGCGGCCGTCCATGCCCTCCAGGCGCACCGCGACCGCGCGGGTGCGCGCCGGGCCGGCGACCACGACGACCCCCTCGATGATGCCGTCGGCGGGGGAGGAGTGGCGGATCGTGAGGATCTGGTGCACGGGCCGCTTGGCGGGCACCCCGCGGGCGCTGCGCGCACGGGCCGCGAGGTTCGCCCGGGTCAGCAGCTTCCGGTAGGCGTCCTCGGTCAGCCAGCGCGCGAGCTGCTCGACCTCGCGCACTCCGGCGAAGACCTCCAGCACCCCGCGGGTGAGGTTCTCGATGAACACCTGCGGATCGGGCAGGGCCTCGGTGGAGGTGCGCTGAGGCGCGAAGTACTCCGAAAGCTCTCGCGCACCCGTGGGTGGTTTGGGTGCACGGGCCGGTGCCGGCGGCGTCGGTGCCATCTCTCGCCAATCTCGTCAGGACATCGGTTGCCGAAAGTAGAACACACGGACAACTCCCAGAAAGAGCCCGGATGGGCCCTGGGGATAAGTTCTCATCGAGTCCTCACGTTCTGCTCTACTCTCACGGGGTGAGATGGGACCGCTTCTTCGACGACCTCGAAGACCAGCTCGCCTCCGAGTGGGAGGCCGAGCGCGCCGCCCTGGACACCGAGGCCGAGCGGCTGCGGCTCTCCCGCCTCGAGATGCGTCAGCGCATTGCGGCCCTCCCGGCGCCGGCGGGCGAGGATGCCGTGTCGTGGGAGCTGACGGACGGCTCGACGGTCACCGCCGCACCGGTCGGCGTCGGCGCCGACTGGGTGGCGCTTCGCGACACCCGCCCACGGGCCGGGGTCACGCTCGTCCCGTTCACGGCGATCGTCGGGATCAGGATGACCCAACCCGACCTCCTGCGCACGGCCCGCCCGGACGCCGGGGCAGGCTCCGGGCTGTCGAGTCGCATGACGTTCGGCTTCGTCATCCGTGATCTGGTGCGCCGCCGCGCAGCAGTGGCGCTGCAGCTGGCATCCGGACGGGGGATGACCGGGACGATCGACCGAGCCGGAGCCGACCACCTCGACATCGCCCTGCACGACCCCGGCTCGCCGCGACGGACGGGGGAGGTGACGGGGTACCGGATGGTGCCCTTCGCCGCTCTGGCATGGGTGCGGGCCGAGGACGGGCTGAGCGTCCTCTGACGCTGCCGGGATCAGTCGGGGTTGCGGACGAAGCCCGTTCCCCACAGCTCGGGGAAGCTGGCCTCCTGGGACTGGTGCCACAGGGCGATGCGACGCGCCTCTTCGGCCTGGTCGTCGAGGTACTCGGCGACGCTCTGCTCCTCCACGCGCCAGCGGGCCGGAGCGCCCACCCGGGCGCCGCGGAGGCGCCGCTCGTGGACCAGGGCGATCACCTCGTCGACCGAGATCCCCAGCACTTCGGCGACCTGCGCGGGCGCGAGCATGCGCACGTCTGCAGACGGGGATTCGGGCATGCCCCCCATTATCGTCCCGCCCCCCGCCGTACGGCAGAGCCCGCGCGGCGTTGTGGATAACGCCGGCTGTGGATAACGCGCGGGGACGTTTTCGCGTCTGAGCGACCATGAATCCATGACCGCAGTGGACACCGGCCGCCGCCATCGCGCCTTCTGGGCCGATGCGCGTTTCCTCCTCGGCATCCTCCTCATCGTCGCCTCCGTCGCCGGCGTCTGGTTCGTCGTGTCCTCCGCGCGGCAGACGGTGCCCGTCTTCGTCGCCGCGCGCACGATCGTCTCGGGCGAGGTCGTCTCGGCCGAGGACGTGCGCGTCGAGGAGGTCGCCCTGGGCGCCCTCGAGGACGCCTATCTGGATCCGGCTTCGTGGCGGACATCGCTGACCGAGGGAATGGTGGCCACGCGCACCATCGCTTCCGACGAGCTCGTTCCCCGCAGTGCCATCGAGTCCAGCGAGGCCGTCCGTACCACCACCGTCGTCCTGCGCAGTTCGGTCGATGTCCCCGCGGCGGTGGAGCCGGGGTCGGTGGTCGAGGTCTGGGCGGCGCCCCTGGTGGAACCGGGCACCTACGACGTGCCGCGCATCCTCGTCGCCGACGCCACCGTGGCCTCGGTCACGCGCGACGACTCGATGATCGGCGGCGGCGCGGCGGCTCTCGAGATCGTGATCCCGCGTGCCGACGTCGCCGTCGTGCTCGAGGCCATGTCGGACGAATCGGCGCTCTCGGTCGTACCCGCCGTCGGCGGCTCGCAATGAGGGTCCTCGTCGCGGTGGATCAGCCGCGGGGTGCAGCGATCGCTCACGAGCTCGCGCCGGAGGGAGTCGAGGTGGTGGCGGTGGTCGCCGCCGATGCGCTCGCGCTCGCCGGTGAGGATGCCGCCTACGGCAGCGACGCACGCACGACCGCGGCCGCGCTCGGACAGGTGGAGGCGGTCCTCCTCCAGGCCGATCGACGGACTCTGACCGCCGCGGCGGTGGCGCTCTGCGACCGTCACGGCGTCCGGATCCTCGCACTGTGCGCCCACGACGCCGACCGCCCCCTCGTCGACGCGTACGGGCTGTCCTCGGCCTTGGCCCTCTCCGACCCCGGGTGGCGGATCGCCGAGACGCTCACCCTCGCCGAGCTGACGCGCGCCGCGCCCGCCGCGCCCGCCGACCCCGCCGACCCCGGCGCGGGTGGAGAAAAGCCCACGCCGCGGGTGATCGCCGTCTGGGGTCCCGCAGGGTCGCCGGGGCGCTCCACCGTGGCGGTCGAACTCGCCCTCGAACTCGCCCGCGGCGGGCGACGAGTCGCCCTCGTGGACGCCGACACCCACGCGCCCGCCCTGGCCCTGGCCCTGGGTCTCGCCGACGAGGGACCGGGCTTCGCTGCGGCCTGTCGTCACGCGGGTCGGGGCGAGCTCACCGTGGCGGAGCTTGAACGCATCAGTGCGCCGCTCGGGCGCAGCTCGGTCCGCGTGCTCACCGGCATCAATCGACCGTCGCGGTGGCCCGAGCTCTCGCACTCCCGCGTGACGGCGGCGCTGGAGGCGTGCCGGGCCTGGGCGGAGGTCACCGTCGTCGACGTCGCCGCCTCCCTCGAGCGCGACGAGGAGATCGTCAGCGACCTCGACGGACCACGGCGCAACGCCGCGACGCTGGCCGCGCTCGAGGTCGCCGACCGCGTCGTGGCGGTGGCGGCGGCCGACCCCGTCGGCATCGCCCGGTTCCTCCGCGGCTACACCGAACTGCGCGCGACGGTCGGGTCGACCCCGGTCGCGGTGCTCGCGAACCGCCTCCGCCCGGGCTCCCTGGGAATCGACGCGCGCGGGCAGGTGCGCCGCACCCTCGACCGGTTCGCCGGGATCCGCGACGTGTGGTTCGTGCCCTACGACGCCCGTTCCGCGGACGCGGCGCTGCTGTCGGCGCGACCGATCGCCGAGGTGGCTCCGCGCTCGCCGTTCGCCGCCGCCATCCGCCGGTTCGTCGGCGAGACGCTCGCACCGCCGCATCCCGGCGCCTCGCGCCGTGGAGAGCGCGCGCGGCGCGCGGGTTCTGCCGAATCGGGGCGCGCGCCACGCCCCGATCGCCGGCAGGCTCAGGGAGGCGAGGGGCGCGCGGCCCGCCGCGGCAGGGTCGCCGCCTCCGAGGTGCGCTGAGGCGCAGCATCCGTCTTCGTCGCCGCCTCTAGGCTGGAAGCCGTGTCGACACTCAGTGATCTCGTGTACGCGCAGGGCCGCTCCCGGGCGGAGGATGTCGAGTGGCTCCACCGTCTCGCCGGCGACGGGCAGCTCCTGGCCGACCTCGCCTTCGCCGACATCGTGATCTGGGTGCCGACCTCCGACGACTCCTTCGTCGCCGTCGCGCACACGAGGCCGAGCGGTGCGGCGACGCTGTTCTACCGCGACATCGTCAGCGACCGGGTGCGTCCGCAGTGGGCGACGCAGGTGCGGGATGCCTTCGTGTCGGCGCGCATCGTCGACTCGGCCTCACCCGACTGGTTCGAGGAGACACCCACGCGCGTGCGCGCCGTGCCCATCGTCCGTCGCACCGGCGAGGTGACCGAGACCGTGGGAGTCCTCACCCGGCACACCAACCTGGGCGAGACGCGCACGCCGTCCCGGCAGCAGATCACCTTCAACGACTGCGCCGACGACCTGTTCGGCATGATCGCCTCGGGCGACTTCCCCGATCTGTCCACGCCCACCGCCCCGCGCCGGGGGGCGCCGCGCGCCTCGGACGGGCTCATCCGCATCGACCCCGCGGGCGTGGTCACCTTCGCCAGCCCGAACGCGCTGTCGGCGTTCAACCGGATGGGATTCGACGACGAGCTGGAGGGCGAGTCGCTGGTCGAGGTCACCACCCGCATCCTCACCACCCGGCGCGAGTTCGACGAGTCGCTGCCGCTCGTGGTGACCGGCCGTGCACCGTGGCGCGCCGATATCGAGGCGCAGGGGGTGACGGTGTCGCTGCGTACCATTCCGCTGCGCGACCGCGGGACCCGGATCGGCGCGATCGTGCTCTGCCGCGACGTCACCGAGCTCCGGCACCAGGAGCAGGAGCTCATCACCAAGGATGCGACCATCCGCGAGATCCACCACCGGGTGAAGAACAACCTGCAGACCGTCGCGTCGCTGCTGCGCATCCAGGCGCGGCGCTCGCACTCGGAGGAGGCCCGCGAAGCGCTCACCCAGGCGATGCGGCGCGTGTCGGCGATCGCCGTCGTGCATGACACGCTCTCGGAGGGGCTCACGCAGAGCGTCGACTTCGACGACGTCTTCGCGCGCGTGCTGAAGCTCGTCGCCGAGGTCGCGGCCGCGCCGAACACCCGGGCGCGGACGCGCTCCACCGGGCGGTTCGGCACCCTTCCGAGCGCCTACGCGACCCCGCTCGCACTCGCTCTCACCGAACTCGTCACCAACGCCGTCGAACACGGCCTCGCCGGGCAGGAGGGCGACGTGGAGATCCTCGCCGATCGCACGGACGAGCGCCTTGAAGTGCGCGTCCGTGACACCGGCGTGGGCCTGCCGGAGGGTCTCGTCGGCCGGGGACTGGGCACGCAGATCGTGCGGACGCTCATCCAGGGAGAGCTCGGAGGCACCATCGACTGGCACACGCTGGTCGGCAGCGGCACGGAGGTCACCATCGAGATCCCCCTCCGCTACATCGAGCGGATGCAGGGCTGAGGCGCCCCGCGACGGTCGGCCTCACGCCGCCGGGCGTTCACGACGGCGGGGATCCGGCGGGACGCGCCGGTGGGGCGCCCGATGCGACGGGGTGTCGTGTTTCGAACCCGCCGTTGTGCGCGGCGGGCCGAAGGGGCGGGGGTCAGCTGGCGCGACGGGCGCGCGCGGCGCGGCGCTTGAGGGCCCGACGCTCATCCTCGGACAGGCCGCCCCAGACGCCGGAGTCCTGACCGCTCTCGAGGGCGTACTGCAGGCAGGTCTCGGTCACGGTGCACCGGGCGCAGACGGACTTGGCCTTCTCGATCTGGTCGACGGCGGGGCCGGTGTTCCCGACGGGGAAGAACAGCTCGGGGTCGACGGTGAGGCAGGCGGCCTTGTCGCGCCAATCCATGGTGGTGCTCCTTGTTGCAGAGGGGTGGGGGAATGGTATGTCCCGGATTCCGGGGCCGATACCCTGTCGGGGTGCGAGCGGAAGCTCGCCCCACGTCGCTGTGGGAGCACACGGCTTGTTCAATGGTCCCATAGCATATGAAGGGAATCAAGAGTCGACGTCGTGGTTTCGGCCAGGTTTCCTTCCGCCCCCCGGAACGAGAGAGGTTCATGCGCGACATCATCGCCCACCGGATCGCCGGTTTCCTGCTCGCTCTCGAGGGGATCGGACTGCTGATCCTCGTCGGATGGCAGGTTGTCGCGCTGGTCGGCGGAGACACCGGGATTCTCTCGACCGCGCTCGCCCTCCTCGTGCTCACCCTCGCCGGTGCCGCGATCGTCCTCGCGTTCGCCGGGGCCACGTGGCGACGGGTGTCATGGGGACGATCGGGGGGCATCGTCACCCAGCTGCTGATCCTCGCCGTCGCCCTGGGAGCCGCGACCGGAGCCTACGCGCAGCCCTTCTCCGCGCTCGTGCTGGCGGTGCCGGCGCTCGTCGTGCTCGCGACCCTCATCTGGGCGACGCGCACGTCGGCACCCCGCGAGGATGCCGCGGACGATGCGGGTTCAGAGGCCTGAGGCGGAGTCGTCTCAGGCGGCCAGACCCAGGATGCTGCGCACCCGCGCGACGTGGCCGGTGGCCTTGACGTTGTAGAGAGCGTGAGCGATGCGCCCCTCTTCGTCGATGACGAACGTCGAGCGGATGACACCCTGCACGGTCTTCCCGTAGTTCGTCTTCTCGCCCCACGCCCCGTAGGCGTCGTGGACGGAGTGGTCGGGGTCGCTCAGCAGGGGGTAGGTCAGGCTGTCGCGCTCGCGGAACTGCCGCAGCGTCGCGGCGTCGTCGCGCGAGATGCCGAGAACGGCATATCCTGCGGCCTGGAGCGGGGCCAGCGAATCGCGGAAGTCGCACGCCTCGGTGGTGCATCCGGGCGTCATCGCGGCGGGGTAGAAGAACAGCACCACGCCGCGGCCGCGGAAGTCCGCGAGCGAGACCGGCGAGGAGTCCTGGTCGTTGAGGGTGAAGTCGGGGGCGAGGTCTCCGGGTTCCAGACGCGTCATGGCTCCAGCCTAGGACGAACGGGATGCCGCGGTGCGGTCCGATCACCGCGATCGGCGAAGGTCGCGAGGAGCCGCTGCAGGGAGTCCAGTCGAGCCGGGCCGGTGGGGCCCAGTCGCCCCTCGGCGACGGCCTCGATCAGAGCGCAGTCGGGGGCGTCCGGAAGGTGCGTGCACCCCCGGGGGCACTCGTCGGCCACCTCGGCCAGTTCGGTGAAGGCGCGGAGGATGTTCGCGGGGTCGACGTGCCCGAGCCCGAACGAGCGGACGCCCGGGGTGTCGATCACCCAGCCGGGTCCCCCCTCCCCGCGGTAGCGCAGCGACACGGTGGAGCTGGAGGTGTGGCGCCCGCGCCCGGTGACCTCGTTGACGTGACCGGTGGCTCGGCGCGCGTCGGGGACGAGCGCGTTCACCAGGGTGGACTTGCCGACGCCGGAGTGGCCGACGAACACCGTGGCATGGCCCGCGAGCGACGCGCCGATGCGGTCGACGGGCATCTCGCCGCGGGCACTGGTGAACACCTCGAGGTCGAGTCCCTCGAAGTGGCTGAGGAATTCCGCCGGGTCGGCCAGATCCGTCTTGGTCACCACGAGGAGCGGACGGATTCCGGCATCGAGCGCGGCCACGAGATAGCGGTCGACCAGGCGCTCCCGCGGCTCGGGGTCGGCCGCCGCGACGACGACCAGCATCTGGTCGGCGTTGGCGACGATGACCCGCTCGACCTGATCGGTGTCGTCGGCGCTGCGACGCAGGAGCGAGGAGCGCTCCTCGATGCCGACGATCCGGGCGAGGGTGCCCTCGTCGCCGGAGGTGTCGCCGACCAGGCGCGCACGGTCTCCCGTGACGATGGGGACCTTCCGCAACTCGCGCGCCCGCATCGCGACGATCTCATGCTCGTCGGCGCCGTCCTCGTCGACGAGGACGGCGTAGCGGCCGCGGTCGACGCCGAGCACCCGCCCGATCTGCGCGTCGGCGTGCGCCGGACGGCGCTTGGTGCGTGGCCGGTTGGCCTTCGGATTCGGCCGGACGCGCACGTCGGCTTCGTCGAAGGCGAGGTCGTCGTCATCGTCGGCGTCGTCCAGCCAGCTCACGGCGTGGTCATCCCTCCGCGGCGTCGCCGCGGGAACCGGCGAGCATGCGCTGCCACAGCTGCGGGAACTGCGGCATGGTCTTCGCGGTCGTGCCGATGTCGTCCACCGCGACCCCGGCGACGCGCAGACCGATGAGGGCGCCGGTCGTCGCCAGGCGGTGGTCGTGGTGCGCGCGCCACAGTCCGCCGCGCAGCGGCCGGGGAACGATGCGGATGCCGTCGTCGAGTTCGTGCGCCTCACCGCCGAGCTCGCGGAGGTTCTCCACCAGCGCCGCGATGCGGTCGGTCTCGTGCCCGCGGATGTGTCCGATGCCGTAAAGGGTCGTCGGGGCGTCGGCGAACGCGGCGAGGGCGAACAGGGTCGGGGTCAGCTCGCCCGCCGCGGACAGGTCGAGGTCGACGCCGGCGATCGCGTCGCCGGCGGTGACGGTCAGCGCACCTCCGCGGCGGACCACCCGGGCACCCATCAGGGAGAGGATGTCGCTCAGCATGGCGCCCGGCTGGGTGGAGTGCAGCGGCCAGCCGGTCACCGAGACCGACCCGCCCGCGATCATCGCCGCGGCCAGGAACGGGGCGGCATTGGAGAGATCGGGCTCGATCGCGACATCCTTCGCCCGGATCGGACCTGCGGGCACGACCCACTCGCCGGGCGCGGGGCGTTCGACGTGGACGCCGCGGCGCGCGAGGGCTTCCACGGTCATGTCGATGTGCGGGATGCTCGGAAGCCGGCCGCCGGAGTGGATCAGGTGCAGACCCACGTCGAAGCGGGGAGCGGCCAGGAGCAGCCCGGAGACGAACTGGCTCGAGGCGCTGGCGTCCATCGTCACCTCGCCGCCGCGGACGTGCCCGCGGCCGCGCACGAGGAAGGGGAGCGACCAGTGGCCGGCGTCGTCGATGTCGACCCCGACGTCGCGGAGCGCCCGGATCATCGCGCCCATGGGGCGGTGCAGCGCCGTCTCGTGGGCGGTGACCTCGACGTCGTTGTCGGCGAAGCCGGCGACGGGGCTGATGAAGCGCATGACGGTCCCGGCCTGACCGCAGTCGACCGCGCCGCCGCCGTGCAGGGGCCAGGTCGGGGTGATGAGGAGATCGTCGCCGAAATCGCCCTCACCGGGCTCGGCCTCGACCGAGACGCCGAGCACCCGCAGCGCATCGATCATGCGGGCCGAGTCGTCGCTGTGCAGGGGCGCGGTCAGCCGGCTCGGGCCGTCGGCCAGGGCGGCGAGGACGAGCTCGCGGTTGGTGAGGGATTTCGACCCCGGGACGGTCACGACGGCGCGCAACGGACCCTCCGCCGTCGGGGCAGCCCACGCGCGGACGTCGGAGTCGGGGGAATACCCGGGCGGTGTCATCGGGTTCTACCCTAACGAACCACCGAGAGGAGCCGGGATGATCGCCACGCTCGAACGGCCCGACGCACAGGTCGTCGAGGAGATCGCCGCCGTAGACTGGCGCGTGATGTCTGACCAGCCAGCCTCCGTCGAGGACACGCGTACGCAGTTCGAGCAGCAGGCGCTGCCGTTCATGGACCAGCTGTACGCCGCGGCGATGCGGATGACGCGCAATCCGGCCGACGCCGCCGACCTCGTCCAGGAGACGTTCGTCAAGGCGTTCGCGTCGTGGAAGAGCTTCACCCAGGGCACGAACCTGAAGGCGTGGCTCTACCGGATCCTCACCAACACCTACATCAACACCTACCGGAAGAAGCAGCGCGAGCCCTTCCAAGGGGCGATCGACGAGCTGGAGGACTGGCAGCTCGGCGGCGCCGAATCCACGACGGCGATCAGCACCCGCTCGGCCGAGGCCGAAGCAATCGATCACATGCCGGCGTCGGTGGTCAAGGACGCCCTGCAGGCGATCCCCGAGGATTTCCGGCTGGCGGTGTACCTCGCCGACGTCGAGGGCTTCGCCTACCAGGAGATCGCCGACATCATGAAAACCCCCATCGGCACGGTCATGAGCCGTCTGCACCGAGGCAGGCGGATGCTGCGTGACCTGCTGGCCGATTACGCGAGAGAGCGCGGCATCGACACCGCCGCCACGGGAGTGAAGAAATGACGGACTGCGGCTGCGAGAAGGCCCGGCGCGACCTCGAGGAGTACCTCCGCAACGAGGTGTGCAAGACCGAGCACAACGACATCACCGAGCACCTGGACAACTGTCCCGGATGCCGCGACGAGGCGCTCGTCGCGCGCACGCTCACCGAGGTCGTGGCCCGTGCGTGCAAGGAGACGGCGCCCGAAGAGCTGCGCGATCAGATCCTCGCGCGCCTGCGCGCCGTGCAGGCCACCCACTGACGCACCTCCCGGTCTGACGGACCGCCCGTCCGTGCGCAACGGCGGGGATCCGCCGTGACACGCCGACGGAGACGACAGCGGGGACGGCGCGTCGTGCGCCGTCCCCGCCGTTGCGTCTGCCAGGAGACTCAGAAGCTGAGGGCCGCCCGCATGATCTCCGCCTGCTCGGCGGCGTGCACCTTCGGCGACCCGGTCGCGGTCGACGCCATGGCAGGACGGGAGATCAGTTCGACATCGCGTCCGTCGAGGTGCTTGCTCAGCTCCAGGGCGATGAACGGCCATGCGCCCTGGTTCTCGGGCTCGTCCTGGACCCACACGAGGTCGGCGCCGGGGTAGTTCGCGAGCACGCGGTGCAGCGCCCCGACGGGGGACGGGTAGAACTGCTCCAGGCGCACCAGCGCGATGCGGGGGTCGGGCTTCTTGTCGAGCTCCGCGCGCAGGTCCCAGTGCAGCTTGCCCGAGTGCAGCAGCACACGCTCCACCTTCGAGGCGTCGATACCGCGGTCATCGTCGAGCACCGGCTCGAAGCGACCCGTGAGGAAGTCCTCGACCTTGCTCGTCGCTCCCCGCAGCCGCAGCATCGCCTTCGGGGTGAAGACGATCAGGGGGCGGCGCGGGCGGGCGTAGGCCTGACGGCGCAGCAGATGGAAGTACGACGCGGGCGTCGACGGGCGGGCGACGATCATGTTGTCCTGCGCGCACATCTGCAGGTAGCGCTCGATCCGCGCCGAGGAGTGGTCGGGCCCCTGGCCCTCGTACCCGTGGGGGAGGAGGAGCGTCACGCTGGACTGCTGCCCCCACTTCTGCTCGGCCGACGAGATGAACTCGTCGATGACAGACTGCGCGCCGTTGGCGAAGTCGCCGAACTGCGCCTCCCAGAGCACCAGCGCGTCGGAGCGCTCGACGGAGTACCCGTACTCGAAGGCCATGGCGGCGTACTCGCTCAGGAGGGAGTCGTACACCCAGAAGCGGCCCTGGTTTTCGGCGAGATTCGCCAGCGGGATCCACTCCTGGCCGTTCTGCCGGTCGTGCAGCACCGAGTGCCGCTGCACGAACGTGCCGCGGCGCGAGTCCTGACCCGCGAGGCGCACCGAGGTGCCCTCGACCAGGAGCGAGCCGAACGCGAGGAGTTCCGCGAAGCCCCAGTCGATGTTGCCGTTGCGGCTCATGTCCAGGCGCTTGTCCAGCAGCTGCTGGAGCTTGCCGTGCACGGTGAAGCCCTCGGGCTTGTTGACGAAGGCGTCGCCGATGAGGTGCACCATGTCGCGCGAGACACCCGTGGTGTCCAGCTCGCCCGCAGGGGTCGCCCCCGCGTCATCCGCATCGGGACCGACGGTCGGGGAGGACCCGGTCTCTGCGGCGTGCGTCTCGGCGAAGGCGATCTCGAGGCGATTCTGGAAGTCGCGCTTGGCCTGCTCGTACTCTTCCTCGGTGATGTCGCCTCGTCCGACGAGGGCCTCGGTGTAGAGGCGTCGCACGGAGCGCTTGGCTTCGATGAGGTTCGTCATGAGCGGCTGCGTCATCGACGGGTCGTCGCCCTCGTTGTGGCCGCGCCGGCGGTAGCAGACGAGGTCGATCACGACGTCGCGGTGGAACTTCTCGCGATAGGCGAAGGCGAGCTGGGCGACCCGGACGACGGCCTCGGGGTCGTCGCCGTTGACGTGGAAGATCGGCGCCTGAATGGTCTTGGCGACATCCGTGGCGTACACCGAGGTGCGGGCGTCGGTGGGCATCGTGGTGAAGCCGACCTGGTTGTTGACCACGATGTGCACGGTGCCGCCCGTGCGGTATCCGCGCAGCTGCGACATCTGCAGCGTCTCGACGACGACGCCCTGGCCGGCGAAGGCCGCGTCGCCGTGGATGAGCACCGGCAACCAGGAGAACGTGCCGACGGGCTTCCGGTCCTGTCGGGCGCGGACGATGCCCTCGAGCACACCGTCGACGGTCTCGAGGTGGGACGGGTTGGCGGCCAGGTACACGGGCAGCTCGCTGCCGTCGTCGGCGATGAAGGTGCCCTCGGTGCCGAGGTGGTACTTCACATCGCCCGAGCCGCGCTTGGCGCCCACGGCGACCGAGCCCTCGAACTCGCGGAAGACCTGTCCGTAGGTCTTGCCGCCGATGTTGGTCAGCACGTTCAGGCGCCCGCGGTGCGCCATGCCGATCGCCGCGCCGTCGAGGCCCGCCTGCGCGGCGCCCTGCAGCACCTCGTCGAGCAGCGGGATGAGCGACTCGCCACCCTCGAGGCTGAAGCGCTTCTGACCGACGTACTTGGTCTGCAGGAACGTCTCGAAGGCCTCGGCCTGGTTCAGCTTCGACAGGATCCGCAGCTGCTCGTCGTGGGTGGGCTTGGTGTACTTCACCTCGACGTTCTGCTGGAACCACAGCCGCTGCGCGGGGTCCTGGATGTGCATGTACTCCAGGCCGATCGTGCGGCAGTACGAGTCGCGCAGCACGCCGAGGATCTCGCGGAGCTTCATCAGGCGCTTGCCGCCGAAGCCGCCGGTGACGAACTCGCGGTCGAGGTCCCAGAAGGTCAGCCCGTGCTGCTCGATCTCGAGGTCGGGGTGGGTGCGCTGGACGTACTCGAGCGGGTCGATGTCGGCCATCAGGTGCCCGCGCACGCGGAAGGAGTTGATGAGCTCCTGCACGCGGGCGGTCTTGTCGACGCGCTCGGCGACGTCGACGTTGATGTCGCTGGCCCAGTGGATGGGCGCGTAGGGGATGCGGAGCGCCGCGAAGATGTCGTCGTAGAAGCCGCGCTTGCCGATCAGCAGCTCGTGGATGATCTTCAGGAACTCGCCCGAACCTGCGCCCTGGATGACGCGGTGGTCGTAGGTGCTGGTGAGGGTGATCGTCTTGCCGATCGCCATCTCGTTGAGCGTCTTCTCGCTCGCTCCCTGGAACTCGGCCGGGTAGTCCAGCGCGCCGGCGCCGACGATGCAGCCCTGGCCCTTCATCAGGCGCGGCACGGAGTGGACCGTGCCGATGCCGCCCGGGTTGGTCAGGGAGATCGTCGTGCCCTGGAAGTCGGCCGCGGTGAGCTTGTTGCCCCGCGCCCGGGTGACCAGATCCTCGTACGAGGCGAGGTACTCGCTGAAGGTCAGGGTCTCGGCGCGCTTGATGCTGGGCACCAGGAGCGACCGGGTTCCGTCGGGCTTGGGCAGGTCGATGGCGATGCCGAGGTTGATGTGCGCGGGGGCGACCACCGAGGGCTTGCCGTCGACCTCGGCGTAGAAGACGTTCTGGCTCGGGAACTCCTTCAGCGCCTGGATCATCGCCCAGCCGATGAGGTGGGTGAAGCTGATCTTCCCGCCGCGGGTACGCGACATGTGGTTGTTGATGACGATGCGGTTGTCGATCATCAGCTTCGCGGGAACCGTCCGCACGCTCGTGGCCGTGGGAACGGTCAGCGACTGGTCCATGTTGGCCGCGAGGGTCTTCGTCATGCCCTTGAGGACGGTGACCTTGTCCTCATCGGTCTGCTCCTGCGCCGCTGAGGGCGTGACCTTCGGAGCCTGCGCCGGAATCGGCTGCGGGGCGGCGGGCTTCGCCGTCGTCCGCGCGACGGGCTGGGCTCCGATCACGGGCACCGGTGCGGTGATCGGGTGGGCATCGTTCGCGGGGGACGCGGCCGGAGCGTCGGATGCGGCGGGCGCATCGGATGCCGGGGGCGCCGCGTCCTTCGCCGGTGCCGCGTCGCTTGCGGCGGCGCCGGTGTCACCCGCGCCTTCCCCGTCGACCTCGACGGGGTGATAGGCCTCGAGGATCGGCCACCACTCCTTGTCCACGGAGTTCTTGTCGACCTTGTACTGCTCGTACAGTTCGTCGACCAGCCATTCGTTGGCCCCGAACTCTCCCTCGCTCGACACCCCGACGCCGGTCACCTGGCTCGACACGCTCGATCGCCTGCTTTCATCGCCGAAATTCGTCCGCCGCGCAGGTCTCGATACGGCCCGCACGCACGGTTGTTAAGACTAACCCAGTCTGTGCGCGCCGTTTCCGGGCTTGCGCCGGGCGGGATGGCAAGAATCGCCCTCTTTTCCGGGGGAAAAGGTCTCTAGGATCGGTGCAATGGAGTTCTACGGCGCGAACCCGCAGGTCGACCTCACCTACTCGGACGTGTTCCTGGTGCCCCGCCATTCGGCGATCACCAGTCGCCTGGACGTCGACCTCGCCCCGGCCGACGGAACGCCCGCGACGCTTCCCCTGGTGTCGGCCAACATGAACTCGGTGACGGGTGCGCGCCTGGCGGCGACCCTGGCCCGTCGCGGCGGCCTGGGCGTCCTGCCGCAGGATCTGCCGCTGCAGGAGATGGACGCCGCCATCCGCTGGGTCAAGGCGCAGCCGGTGCCGTGGGACACGCCGCTCGTGCTCCCGTCCTCAGCCACTGTCGCCGATGCCGCTCGACTCCTTCCGGCGACCGAGGGGCACGGCATCGTCGTCAGCGACGCTCCGGCGGGGCGCGTGCACATCGACGACGTCCTCGGTGTGGTGCCGGCACGCCGGCTGGGCTCCGCCCTCCCCGACGCGCGCCTGGGCGACCTCGCCCGCGGGCACGCCGCATCCATCGACGCGGACGACGTCGACGACGCCCGCCACGCATTCGACCTGATCGTCGCCGCCGACGCAGAGACGGTCTGCGTGCTGCACCACGGCTTCGTCATCGGCACGCTCTCTCGGCGCAGCGCCCTGCGGACGACTCTCTACCGCCCCGCCGTCGACGACTCGGGGCGTCTCGCCGTCGCCGCGGCGGTGGGCATCAACGGGGATGTGGCGGCCAAGGCCCGTGCGCTCGTGGGCGCCGGTGTGGACGTCCTCGTCGTCGACACCGCGCACGGACACCAGGACGGCATGCTCAGGGCCCTGCGCGCGGTGTCGGCCGAGGGCCTCGGCGTCCCGATCGTGGCGGGGAACATCGTCACCGCCGACGGGGTCGCCGACCTCGTCGACGCGGGCGCGACGATCCTCAAGGTCGGCGTCGGCCCCGGCGCGATGTGCACCACGCGGATGATGACGGCCGTGGGGCGCCCCCAGTTCTCCGCCGTCCTCGAGACCGCGGAGGCCGCGCGGGCCCGCGGTGCGCACGTGTGGGCGGACGGCGGCGTGCGCTACCCCAGGGACGTCGCTCTGGCCCTGGCCGCAGGCGCGGCATCCGTCATGATCGGCTCGTGGTTCGCAGGCACCATCGAAGCTCCGGGGGAGCTCCTGAGGGATGACGCGGGGCGGGCGTACAAGGAGTCGTGGGGCATGGCTTCGACCAAAGCCGTGCAGGAGCGCTTCGGCCGCCTCGATCCCTACGAGCGGGCTCGCAAGGAGCTCTTCGCCGAGGGGATCTCGTCATCCAAGATCTACCTCGACCCCCTCCGCCCCGGGCTCGAGGATCTCTTGGACATGATCACCTCGGGCGTGCGGTCGTCGTTCACCTACGCGGGCGCGCACACCGTGGCGCAGTTCCACGAGCGCGCCCGCGTCGGCCTGCAGTCCGCCGCCGGTTACGAGGAGGGCAAGGCCCTCCCTGTCAGCTGGTGATGCCGTCAGGTGACCTGCCGGCGGGTGTCGCCGGTCAGAGCGGGTACTGACCGGGCTCGCGTCGCATCGTGATCCAGCGGGTTTCGGTGAACGCGTCGATGTTGGCCTGCGCGCCGCCGTGGCGCGAACCGGTGCCCGAGGCCCCCACGCCGCCGAACGGGGCGTTGGCCTCGTCATTGACGGTCTGATCGTTCACGTGCACGATCCCCGACGGGATGCGCTGGGCCATCTCCCATCCCGCCATCGCGTCGGCGGTGACGATGCCGAGCGAGAGGCCGTACTCGGTGTCGGCGGCGAGCGCGACCGCCTCATCGTCGGTCGAGAACGACACCACCGAGGCGACCGGGCCGAAGACCTCGTCGCAATAGGCGGCGGCATCCTTCGGCGGGTTCGCGAGCACGGTCGGACGATAGAAGAGGTCCTCATAGGTGCCACCCGCGGCAAGCCGCGCCCCCTGGGCCACGGCGTCCTGGACGAGCGTGTGGACGCGGTCGCGCTGCACCTCGTCGATGAGGGGGCCGAGGTGCACCTGACCCGCGGCCGGGTCGCCGACCACCATCGACTCGGCCTTGGCGGCGAGCTTCTCGACGTACGCGTCGAAGAGCGACTCGTGCACGATGTGGCGCCCGACCGTCATGCAAATCTGGCCCTGGTGGAGGAACGCGCCCCACGTGGCGAGGTTGACGGCCTGATCCACATCGGCGTCGTGACGGATGACGAACGCGGAGTTGCCGCCGAGTTCGAGATGGGCCCTGGTGAGGTGGCGACCGGCGAGTTCGCCCACGGCACGGCCGGCGCGGGTCGAGCCGGTGAAGGCCACGACGCGCACGCGGGGGTCGGCGACCATCGCCTCTCCCACGTCCGCACCGCCGGGCACCAGCTGCAGCAGCCCCTTGGGAAGGCCCGCCTCCTCGAAGATGCGCACCATGCTGACCCCGCCGGTGATGACCGTGCGGGGGTCGGGCTTGAGCAGCACGGCGTTTCCCAGAGCGAGCGCCGGCGCGACGGCGCGGATGCCGAGGATCAGCGGAACGTTGAACGGCGAGATGACGCCCACGACGCCCACGGGCACCTGCTGCGCCAGCGACAGACGGGGCTCCTCGCTCGCGAGGATCGAGCCGAGCGGCGCCGACGGGAGCGACGCGGCCTCGTAGCACTCGGCGGCCGTGACGTGCAGCGCGAAGCCGGCGAGCGGGGGGATGGCCCCGACCTCGCGGACGTTCCAGCCCATGATCTCCTCGGCGTGCTGCTCCCACAGCTGCGCCGCCTTGCGCAGCACGCCGGCCCGCACGGGGTGCGGAGTCGCCGCCCACTCCCGCTGCGCGCGCGCGGCTCCCTCGGCGGCTTTCGCGACATCGGCGGGGCCGGCCATCCCGACCATGGCGAGGGTCTCGCCGGTCGCCGGCTCGACCGACGCGATCTGACCGCCTTCCCCGGGCACCCAGGCGCCGTCGATGTGGATGAGCCCCGCGAAGACGTCGGGATCGATCAGGGTCGTGGTCGTGGTGGAATCGGTGACGGTCGACATCGTTGTTCCTTCGTCGGTCGGTGGACGGGGTCCACGGATGGATTCGCGTGAATGCGTCGGAGGAAGACTACGTCCATGGCCCGCCGCCGCGGCGGATGGTTCCCACTCATCGGCAGCCGAGCCGCCGCTTCCCCGGGCGTCCTGCCGTAGACTTCTCGGCGAGATGGACGACCCTCCCAGTTGTAGACCCTCGCCCCACCGCCCTGCCCTCGCGCTGATCGGGGGTGACGCGTGATGGATTACGTCATGTTGGGCGTGGGGCTGCTGCTGACCGTCGGCACCGGACTGTTCGTCGCGAGCGAGTTCGCTCTGGTCAATCTCGACCGTGCCGACCTCGAGGCCCGCCGCGAGGCGGGGGAGTCGCGACTGTCGCCGACGATCAGCGCGCTGCGGATCACCTCGACGCACCTCTCGAGCGCGCAGTTGGGGATCACCCTGACCACGCTCCTCACCGGCTACACGATGGAGCCGGCGATCTCGAACCTGCTGCGCCCCGTCCTGCTCGGCTGGGGCTGGCCCGAGGGCCTCGTCGTTCCGCTCTCGGCCATCGTGGGCGTCTCGATCGCGACGGTGTTCTCCATGATCATCGGCGAGCTCGTCCCGAAGAACTTCGCCCTCGCCGTCCCACGTCAGACCGCCAAGCTGGTCATGCCGTTCCAGGTGGCCTTCACCACCGTCTTCCGTCCCGCGATCCGTCTCCTCAACGGCAGTGCCAACGCCGTGCTGCGGGCCCTCGGCATCGAGCCCAAGGAGGAACTGTCCGGTGCGCGCACGGCCGAGGAGCTCTCGAGCCTGGTGCGGCGTTCGGCCAGCGCGGGTGTGCTGGAGAAGGACACCGCCAGTCTTCTCGACCGCAGTCTGAAC
Source organism: Microbacterium kunmingense (assembly GCF_023155745.1). Taxonomy (GTDB): domain Bacteria; phylum Actinomycetota; class Actinomycetes; order Actinomycetales; family Microbacteriaceae; genus Microbacterium; species Microbacterium kunmingense. The sequence continues at coordinate 275,297 of NZ_JAKNUS010000003.1, read as the reverse complement.
TTCGCCCGGCTGACGGCCGCCGATGTGATGACCCCGCGCCCCAGCATCCATGCCCTGTCCTCATCCGACAGCGCCGACGATGTGATCCAGCTGGCGCGGCGGACGGGCCACTCGCGCTTCCCGGTGACCGGGGAGTCGATGGACGACATCACCGGGATCGTCCACCTCAAGGCCGCGATCGGCGTGCCGAGGGATCGTCGCGCGGACGTGCCGGCGGCAGCGCTCGCGAGCGAGGTCCTGCGGGTGCCGGAGGCCGTGCACCTCGACGCCCTGGTGTCGGAGCTGCGCGCCCGTGGGTACCAGATGGCCGTCGTCGTGGACGAGTACGGCGGCACGGCGGGGGTGGTGACCCTCGAAGACCTCGTGGAGGAGATCGTCGGCGAGGTGCTCGACGAGCACGACCGGCGGCGCGCCGGAATCGTGCGCGGGAGCGGCTACGTGAGCTTCCCCGGCGAACTCCGGCCCGACGAGGTGCGCGACCGCACCGGAATCCGCATCCCTGAGGGAGACGTGTACGACACCGTGGGCGGATTCATCATGAGCGTCCTGGAGCGCATCCCCGCCGTCGGCGACACCGTGAGCATCGAGGACGGTGCCCTGGAGGTGCAGCGGATGGACGGCCGCCGCGTCGACCGAGTGCGCTTCACGCCCGCGGTCGTCGCCGCCCGCGCCGAGGCCGGGGGTGAGGACCGATGAACGATTGGGCGGGGATCGCCTGGCTCGTCGTGCTGCTGCTCGGCAACGCCTTCTTCGTCGGCGCCGAATTCGCGGTGATCTCGGCGCGGCGCTCGCAGATCGAGCCGCTCGCCGAGAAGGGCGTCCGCGCCGCGCGCACCGCGCTGTACGCGATGGAGCACGCGACCCTCATGCTCGCCACGTCGCAGCTGGGCATCACGATCTGCTCGCTGCTGATCCTGAACGTCTCCGAGCCGGCCATCCACCACCTGCTCGAAGAGCCGCTGGCCCTCACCGGACTGCCCGCCGGCCTGGTCGATGCGATCGCCTTCGCCATCGCGCTCGTGCTGGTGTCGTACCTCCACGTCGTCTTCGGCGAGATGGTGCCGAAGAACCTGGCGTTCTCGGTGCCCGATCGTGCCGTGCTGATGCTCGCCGCCCCGCTGGTGTGGGTGTCGAAGGTCTTCCACCCGGTGATCTTCACGCTCAACTGGATCGCCAACCACATCGTTCGGCTCTTCCGGGTCGAGCCCAAGGACGAGGCCGCCTCCACCTTCACGCTCGAGGAGGTCGCCACGATCGTCAACCAGTCCCGCATCGAGGGGGTGCTGGATGACTCCGCGGGGACGGTGGCGGCGGTGATGGAGTTCACCGACAAGCAGGCGAAGGACATCGCCGTGCCGCTCGCCGACCTCGTGACCCTCCCCGAGACCACGACCCCCGGCGACATCGAGCGGGCCGTGGCACGGCACGGCTTCTCGCGGTACGTCATCGTCGGCGCCGACGGCACGCCGGTGGGCTACGTGCACCTCAAGGACATCCTGCGGGTGGCCGAGGGGCCCGATGCCGCGATGGACACCCCGATCCCGGCCAAGCGCATCCACCACATGGTGCCCGTGCAGGAGACCACCGATCTCGAGGACGCTCTCGCGCTCATGCGCCGCGACGGACGTCACCTGGCCCAGGTGCGCGATCAGCGGGGCACGATCACCGCGGTGCTCTTCCTCGAGGACGTCATCGAAGAGCTCGTCGGCGAGGTGCAGGACGCCACCCGGCGTCGTCGCTGACGGCCCTTCGAGGGAAGAGGAGGCCTGGGTAGGGTGACGGGATGAGCGTCCCCTGGGGTCCGACCGAGACGGCGGCCGAGCTGCGCGCCCCCACCGACACCGACGATAAGTACCGGCGAGGCGTCGTCGGGATCCGCACCGGCTCGGAGCAGTACCCCGGAGCGGCGGTGCTGGGCGTCGAGGCGGCGTGGCGCACGGGCGTCGGCATGGTCCGCTATCTCGGTCCCGACCGACCCACCGGGCTCGTGCTGCACCGCCGTCCCGAGACGGTGACCTCGGGCGGGCGGGTGCAGGCCTGGCTGATCGGGTCGGGAACGGATGCCGCGGCGCGGCCGCCGGGCGAGGTGTCGGCGCTGCGCGGCATCCTCTCCCGCCCCGAGCCGGTCGTCGTCGACGCCGGCGCGCTCGATCTGGTCGCCGACGGGTCGCGCGAGGGCGGGGTGCGGATCCTGACACCCCACGACCGGGAGCACGACCGGGTGCGCGAGGCGATCGGGCTCGCCCCCCTCGGCCCCGATGCGGGCGACCGGCGCCTCGACGCGGCGGCGGAGACCGCGCGCCGCACCGGCGCGGTCGTCGTGGTGAAGGGTGCCCGGACGGTCGTCGCCGAACCGGGCGGTTTCCGCGTCGTGGTGACCCAGGACGGGACGGGCTGGCTCGCCACCGCCGGAACCGGCGACGTGCTCGCCGGGGTTCTCGCCGCGGTGGTCGCGGGCGCCGCGGCCCGGGAGGAGCGGGCAGGGGTGCACGCGAGCGCTCGGCAGTCGTCGGACGGCGGTCTCGAGCCCTGGGCCCGGCGCGCTGCCGCGGCGGTGTGGCTCCACCAGCGCGCCGGCGTCCGCGCCGCATCCCGTGCGGCCGGCGGCGCGACGAACGGCGGCCCGGTGACGGCACTGGATGTGGCCGAGGCCCTACCCGCCGTGGTCGCCGAGGTGCTCTCGGGCTGACCGGGATCGGCAGGGCCGTCGTCGAGGGTGCGGCACAGCGGCGCGCCTAGGATGGGCGCGTGTCGAAGCGGGCGGTGCTGTGGGTCGCGTTCGTGCTGGTGCACGGCGCCGTGGCGGTCCTCGGCTTCGTCGAGCCCAACCAGCCGATGGGCGATGTGTACATGGTGTACGAGCCCTGGTCCGCCCGTGCGGTGACGGGGTTCGGCGTCGTCGGGATCACCGAGAACTGGGTGTACCCGGCCCTCGCGCTTGTCCCCCTCCTGCTCACCCACGCCCTCGCGCCCCTCTTCGGCTGGTACGTCATCGCATGGGCCGTCGTCGTCACCGCCGTCGACGCCGCGGCCTTCGCGCTCCTGATCGGCCGGGGCCGGTCCCAGGGTCGCGCGGTGGCGGCGTGGTTCTGGCTGGTGTTCATCCTGGCGCTCGGGCCCGTGGGGATGTACCGGCTCGACGCGATCACCGTCCCCGTGGCCGTCGCCGGGTGCCTGTGGCTCCTCTCCCGACCGTGGGTCGCGGCGCTCCTTCTCGCCGCAGCCACGTGGATCAAGGTCTGGCCGGCAGCGCTCCTTCTCGCGGCGGTCGTGGCGACCCGCCGCCGCCTGGCGCTCCTCGGGGGCGCGGCCGCGCTGTCGACGATCGTCGTCGCCGTGGTGGTCGCCGTCGGCGGCGCCGCGCACCTGTTCGGATTCGTGTCCGACCAGACCGAGCGCGGGCTGCAGATCGAAGCCCCGGTCAGCGCCTTCTGGCTCTGGCGTGCGGCGCTGGGGGCCGCCGATTCCCGCGTGTACTACGACGACGAGATCCTCACCTGGCAGGTCGCCGGGCCCGGCGTCTCAGCCGTCAGCGACGCGATGACCCCGGTGCTCGTCGCGGCCGTCGCCGTGGTGACGCTCGTCGGCGCGGTGCGGGTGCGCCGCGGCATCCCGTTCCTCCGGGTCTTCCCCGCCCTCGCGCTCAGTCTGGTGCTGGTCTTCATCGTCACGAACAAGGTCGGCTCGCCCCAGTACCTCACCTGGATCATCGCCCCGCTCGTGGTCGGGCTCGTGCTCGACCGCGAGCGATGGTGGTCGCCGGCCTGCCTCGGGCTCGTGACGGCGGCCCTCACGCACCTGGTCTACCCGCTCTGGTACGGCCGGGTGCTCGGCGGCGACCCCATCGCGGTCGGCGCGCTCACCCTCCGAAACCTCCTGCTCGTGGCGCTCCTGGTCTGGAGCGTCGCCCTGCTCGCGCGCACCCCCCGGCGCGCGCCGGCACCGGCCGTCGCCGACGCCCTGACCTGATCCGCCCACCGAGAGGAACCCCCATGCTCGTCGCCTTCTCCGTCGCCCCGAGCGGCACCGGCCGCTCCGACGGCTCCGTCCACGACGCTGTCGCCGCCGCCGTGCGCGTGGTGCGCAGCTCTGGTCTGCCGCATCGCACCACGTCGATGTTCACCGAGATCGAGGGGGAGTGGGACGAGGTGATGGATGTCGTCAAGCGCGCGACCGAGGCTGTGCTCCCGTTCGGCTCGCGGGTCTCGCTGGTCCTCAAGGCCGACATCCGTCCCGGGCGCACCGGCGAGATCGACGCCAAGATCGAACGCCTCGAGCGCGCGATCGTCGACGGGGTCGAACCGTCGGCCGAGGTGTGAGCACGTCGACCCCGGGGGAGCCCGGGGCCCTGCCGGAGTCCGCGGCCGACAGGCTCGCGCGGGTTCTGGCCGATGCGGCCGGGTCGTCGCGTTCCCGCGTCGCGGAAGACCGGGACGACCCCGCGGTGCCCGTCGCCGGAACCGCGGTGCTGCTGCGCGACGCGCCGTCGGGCATCGAGGCGCTCCTCCTCGAGCGGCCGAGCCGCGGGTCGTTCGCCGGCGCGTGGGTGTTTCCGGGCGGAAAGCTCGAGCCGAGTGATGCCGAGGGCGCGGGGAGTGCCGGTGAAGAGGCGGCGGCGCGGCGCGCGGCGGCGCGCGAGACGCGGGAGGAGACCGGCCTGGACGTCGAGGCGGCGGCGCTCACGACCCTTTCGCGGTGGGATCCGCCGCCCGGCCTTCCCCTTCGGATCCGCACGTGGTTCTTCCTCGCGGAGATCTCCGGAGACCACGCCTCCGGAGTCGACGACCTGGTCCTCGCGCCCGAGGAGGTCGTCCGCGCGCAGTGGATCCGCCCCGTCGAGGCGCTCGCCTCCCACGGCCGCGGCGAACTCGTGCTCTACCCGCCGACCTGGGTGACCCTCCACGACCTGGCAGACGCGACGAGCGTCGAGCACGCCGTGGCGTCGACCCGGATGGCGGGGATCCGCCGGTACGACACCGTGGCGCGGACCGGGCCCGACGGCTCCGTCCTCCTGTGGGAGGAGGATGCGGAATACCTCGCGCCGGCGTCGGGCGACGCGCGCCATCGTCTGGAGATCGGACGTCTCCCCTGGCGGTACCTGCGGCGCTAGGCGGCGGCGAGCAGCCGGGTCAGGTGATGGCCGACCGGCCCCGTCTCGATGAGGAAGCCGTCGTGGCCGAAGTCGCTGACGAGCTCGACCGCGCGGTCGCCGTCGATGTTGTGGCGGAGCCCCCGGGCGATCCGGTGCTGCCCGTCGACGGGGAAGAGCCGGTCGCTGTCGATGCCGAGCACGAGCGCGCGCGCCGTCACCCGCTCCAGGGCGCTCTCGACCCCGCCGCGATCGCGCCCGATGTCGTGGGAGTTCATCGCCTCGACGAGGGTCAGGTAGCTGTTCGCGTCGAAGCGGCGCGTGAACTTGTTGCCGTGGAAGTCGAGGTAGCTCTCCACCGCGAAGCGCCCGCCGTGACCCAGGGGGCTCACCCCCGACTGCCACGACCGCTGGAAGCGCTGATTCAGCTCCGTGGGCGACCGGTAGTTCAGCAGCGCCATGCGTCGCGCGAGCGCGAGCCCCCGGTGCGGCCCGTCGCCGTCGCCGGCGTCGTAGTACTCCCCGCCCTGGAACCGCGGATCGATGCGGATCGCCTCGAGCTGCACGGAGTTCAGGGCCACCTGGTCGGCGGTCGTCACGGGCGGGGCCGACAGCACCGCCATCCGCTCCACCCGTTCGGGGTGCGAGACGGCCCATTCCAGCGCGTGCATCCCGCCCATCGAGCCGCCGATCACGGCGGCCCAGCTGTCGATGCCCAGCGTGTCGGCAAGCCGCACCTGGGCGGCGACCTGGTCGCGGACGGTGAGGTAGGGGAACCGCGACGCCCACTCGTAGCCGTCGGGCGCGATGCTCGCGGGGCCGGTCGAGCCCTGGCATCCGCCCAGCATGTTCGGTGCGATGACGAACCAGCGATCCGTGTCGATGGGCTTCCCCGGGCCGACGATGTCGTCCCACCATCCGTCGGTGGGGTGCCCGGGCCCGGCCTCGCCGGTCACATGGCTGTCGCCGGTGAGGGCGTGCAGGATGAGCACGGCGTTGTCGCGTGATGGAGCGAGCTCACCCCATGTCTCGAACGCGAGGCGGATGCCGGGGAGCTCGCGTCCGCCTTCGGTGCGGAACGCCCCGAAAGCGGCGAACTGACGCGCCCCCACGGGGTCGCCGTCGCGCCATGCGCCGGTGACCGGCGGACGCCCGAGGAGGAGCCGGGCATCGGCCTCCGTCACCGGTGCGCTGGGCACGGTGTCTTCGGAGGTCTGCCAGTCCATGTCTGCCATTCTCGCCGCTGGTCGCGGCGCCCCGCGCTGTGTTACGGCCCCGGCTATTGTGGGGGCCGGGGGGACGGACGTGAACACAGCACAGGACGCCACGCGCCGAGAGGTCATCGCGCAGTACGGCGTGGTCGGTGAACCCCCCGAGCCCGACCTCGAGGGACTGGTGCACCTCGCGGCGACCATCTCGGGTGTGCCGACCGCGGTGATCAACATCATCGACGATCGGCATCAGCACCAGATCGCCACCGTCGGCATCGCCCCCTCCGTGTGCACGCGCGAGGATTCGATGTGCGCGGTCGTGTTCGAGGACGCCGATCGGGTCGTCGTCAGCGATGCCCGTCGCGACGAGCGGTTCGCCCGGAACCCCTTCGTGACCGGCGACATCGCCCGCATCCGCTTCTATGCCTCGAGCCCCCTGGTCACCCCGGGCGGTGTGCCCATCGGAACGCTCTGCGTCTTCGACGACGACCCGCGCGAGCTCACCGATGAGCAGGGCGCAGCCCTGGACGTGCTGGCCCACCAGGTGGTCGATGTGCTGGAGCTGCGGCGCCTCGCGCGAGAGCTGCAACGATCGAACGAGGCGCTCGAGGGCTTCGCGCGCCAGGTCAGTCATGACCTCCGAAACCCCCTGACCGCGATCAGCGGGTTCCTCGAGCTGGCCGTCGACGCACCCGAGCTCGCCGACGCACCGGTCGCGGCGCGGGCCATCGAGCGCGCCGAGGCCGCGGCCGATCGCATGTCGACCATGCTGGACGACCTCCTCGCCTTCGCGCGCATCGGCGGGGTGCCGCCGACGCCGGTGAGGGTGGATGTCGCGGATCTGCTCGAGGAGATCCAGGACGACCTCCATGCGGCGCTCGGCGAGACCGGCGCGCACGTCGCGGTGTCGGCCGACGCGGACCTCGAGGGCGACCGGACCATGCTGCGGGTGCTCGTGGAGAACCTCGTCGCCAACGCGGTGAAGTTCGCCGCCGCGTCGGGCACGCGACCGCGGGTCGAGGTGCGCGTGGAGCGCTCGGCCTCGGGCATGCGGCTGACCGTGGACGACAACGGCCCCGGCGTCCCCGTGGCGGATCGGGAACGTGTGTTCGGCCTGATGGAGCGCGGCCAGAACGTCACCGCCCCGGGGCTGGGGCTCGGTCTTGCCACCTGTCGCCGGATCGTCGAGGCGCACGGGGGACAGATCGGGATCAGCGATTCTCCGCTCGGCGGGGCCCGGATCTGGGTGGCCCTTCCCGGATCTCGCCGATTCGAGCCCGTCGCCCTCTGAGCGCACGATGATGGGAGCATGGCGCGCTTCCTTCTCATCGCCGCTTCGAGCGGCATCGGTCAGGCCACCGCGAAGATCCTCCGCGACAGCGGGCACGAGGTCGTCACGACCGCCCGCGGCGAGAGCACCATCACCCCCGACCACGTGGTGGACGCCACAGACTTCGCCGCGGTCGACGACGTCTTCGCCGCGGCGGGCGAGCTCGACGGCGTGGCGTGCTTCGCCGGGTCGCTGCTGCTGAAGCCCGCGCACCTGACGACGGCGGAGGAGTACGACGAGGTGATCGCCGCGTCCCTCACCACCGCGTTCGCGACCGTGCGGGGCGCGGGCAAGCACCTCAAGCGCGGCGGATCGGTCGTGCTCGTGTCATCCGCGGCGGCCATGCATGGAACGGCCAATCACGAGGCCATCGCCGCCGCGAAATCGGGGGTCATCGGACTCGCGCTCTCCGCCGCCGCGACCTACGCGCCACGGAACCTGCGCGTGAACGCCGTCGCGCCGGGGCTCACTCAGACATCTCTGACCGCATCGCTCACCGAGACCGAAGGGGCGCGGAAGGTGTCGGAGGCCATGCACGCGCTCGGGCGCCTCGGGGCGCCCGAGGACGTGGCGCGGGCCGTGGCGTTCCTCCTGGATCCCGCGAACGACTGGATCACCGGCCAGGTCCTCGCCGTGGACGGCGGGCTCGCGCGCGTGCGCCCGCGCATGAAGGTCTGACGCGGGCGGGTCCGGCCCGCGCGGGCGCCTGCGCGGTGCGCTCGTCGTGCCGCATCACCGTCGCTCACGAGGATTTCCGCGTTGGTGAGGACGAAAGAGCGCGGAATGGTCCGCGTGGGTGCGGATCTCCTCGTGAAGGAGGAAAGGAGGCGGGAGGGAAACGCACGACGCCCCGCGAGCGATGAAACCGCTCGCGGGGCGCCGAGGCGACACAGGTCAGGCGCGGGCGGCCTCCAAGACGCGGCGCGCGGCGGCGAGAGCCTGCTCGAGGTCGGCCTTGAGGTCGTCGACGTTCTCGATGCCCACCGACAGCCGCACGAGGCCGGGGGTCACCCCGGCGGTGAGCTGCTGCTCGGGGGTCAGCTGCGAGTGGGTGGTGGATGCGGGGTGGATGACGAGCGAGCGGACGTCGCCGATGTTGGCCAGGTGGCTGAAGAGGGTCAGCGAGTTGACGAACTCGCGGCCGGCATCCACACCGCCCTTCAGCTCGAACGACAGCACGGCGCCGACGCCCTTGGGGGCGTAGCGGTTCGCCGCGGCGTACCAGGGCGAGGTGGGAAGACCCGAGTAGTTCACCGAGGCCACGTCGGACTGGTTCTCCAGCCATTCCGCGATCTCCTGGGCGTTCTGCACGTGACGCTCGATGCGCAGCGACAGCGTCTCGATGCCCTGCAGCAGCAGCCACGCGCTGTTCGGGGAGATGGATGACCCGAGGTCGCGCAGCAGCTGGACGCGCGCCTTGATGATGTAGGCCAGGCCGTCGCCGACCGCCGCGGTGTAGCTCGCGCCGTGGTACGACGGGTCGGGCTCGGTGAACGCCGGGAACCGGTCGACGTTCTTCGACCACTCGAACGTGCCGCCGTCGACGATCACGCCGCCGATGACGGTGCCGTGGCCGCCGAGGAACTTCGTCGCCGAGTGCAGCACGATGTCGGCGCCGTGCTCGAACGGACGGATGAGGTACGGGGTGGCGATGGTGTTGTCGACGATCAGCGGGACACCGGCCTCGTGCGCCACGTCGGCGACGGTGCGGATGTCGAGCACGTTGATCTTGGGGTTGCCGATCGTCTCGGCGAAGAACGCCTTGGTGTTCGGCCGCACCGCGCGGCGCCACTCTTCAGCGTCGTCCTGGTTCTCGACGAAGGTCACCTCGATGCCGAGCTTGGCGAGGGTGTACTTGAAGAGGTTGTAGGTGCCGCCGTAGATCGAGCTCGACGAGACGAAGTGGTCGCCGGCCTCGGCGAGGTTGAGGATCGCGAAGGTCTCTGCCGCCTGACCGCTGGAGACCAGCAGCGCGCCGGTGCCGCCCTCGAGCGCGGCGATGCGCTGCTCGACGACATCCTGCGTGGGGTTCTGGATGCGGGTGTAGATGTTGCCGAACTCCGCCAGCGCGAAGAGGTTCGCGGCGTGGTCGGTGTTGTCGAACACGTACGACGTGGTCTGGTAGATGGGCGTGGCGCGAGCCTTCGTCACCGGGTCGGGCTGAGCGCCCGAGTGGATCTGCTTGGTCTCGAAACGCCAGTTCTCGGGTGCGGACATGGGCTGCTCCTACCGGTCGATGGGTGCCGCGGCGGGTTCCGCGACCTCTTCGAGGGTACGGAAGGCCCCTCAGGCCGACAATGCCGGGGAAATGTGACGTAATGCAGGCATCTGCGGGCCGTGCGCCCGGGACCGGGCGCGGCTTGTAGCGTGAGGAGTATGACCGATGCCTCGACGACGGATGCTGCAGATCGACCGGCCGCCAGGCGCGCCGTGGTCACCGGAGCGAGCTCGGGGATCGGCGAAGCGACGGCCCGGAAGCTGCGGGCCCTGGGCTGGGACGTCGTGGCGGTGGCCCGTCGGGCGGAGCGTCTCGCCGCCCTCGAGAACGAGATCGGCGTCGTGGCGTTCGCCGCCGATCTCACCGCGGCCGCCGATGTCGACGCGCTCGCGCAGTGGCTGGCGGAGACCGGGCCGGTCGACGCGCTGGTGAACGTCGCGGGAGGGGCCCGCGGCACCGACCGTGTCGAAGACGGTGACGCCGAGGACTGGCAGTGGATGTTCGAGGTCAACGTGCTCGCCACCCAGCGGCTCACCGCCGCACTCCTGCCGCTGCTGCGTCGCGCCGCGGCCGACCGCGCAGCGCACGCCGACGTGGTCTTCGTCACCTCGACGGCGGCGCAGATCGCCTACGCCGGCGGTGCCGGGTACAACGCGGCCAAGGCGGGGCAGGCGATGATCGCCCACGCGCTGCGCCTGGAGCTGAACGGCGAGCCGATCCGGGTCATCGAGATCGCGCCGGGGATGGTGCAGACCGAGGAGTTCACCCTGAACCGTCTCGGGGGAGACCGCGCGGCCGCCGACCGCGTGTACGAGGACGTCGAAGCGCCCCTCACCGCCGACGACGTCGCCGACGTGATCGGCTACGCCCTGTCGGCCCCGGGGCATGTGAACCTCGATCTCGTCACGATGCGACCGGTCGCGCAGTCGGCGCAGCACCTCCTGGCCCGCGGGCCGCTGCACGTGCGCACCGCCGGATGATGGCACGATCGCTCGACGACCTCGCCGGGGAAGGATTCCTGGATGCCGCGTGGGCTGCCGCCCTCGCTCCCGTCGCCCCCGACATCGCCGCGCTCGGCGAGCGGCTGCGGGCCGAGACCGCCGCCGGAGGCCGGTACCTCCCCGCCGGCGACCGCGTGCTCCGCGCCTTCGCCCGTCCACTCGACGAGGTGAAGGTGCTCATCGTCGGTCAGGACCCGTACCCCACCCCGGGGCATCCGATCGGGCTCTCCTTCGCCGTCGATCCTCGGGTGCGGCCGCTGCCGCGGAGCCTGGCGAACATCTACCGCGAGCTGCGCGACGACCTCGGGATCGAGCCCGTCGCGCACGGCGATCTGTCGGCGTGGAGCGACCAGGGGGTCATGCTGCTCAACCGAGTGCTCACGGTCCGCCCCGGGGAACCCGGCTCCCATCGCGGGTGGGGGTGGGAGCGGGTCACCGAGCACGCCATCGGGGTGCTCGCCGCCCGCGGCCGGCCGCTCGTCGCGATCCTCTGGGGGAGGGATGCCGCGACCCTGCGTCCCCTCCTCGGCGACACCGCGGTGATCGCCTCGGCGCATCCCTCGCCCCTCTCCGCCAGCCGGGGATTCTTCGGTTCTCGACCGTTCTCGCGCGCGAACGAGATGCTCGCCGCGCAGGGCGCAGCGCCGGTGGACTGGCGTCTGCCCCCCGCCGCGTAGGCTGTCGCCATGCTGGAGGAGGAGTACGAGACGGCGAGGCGCCGCCTTCCCCGTCACCTTCGCCGCCGACCCGAGCCGGAGCGTCCCTTCTCGTTCGAGATCCGCCCCGTCGTCGACGGCGACATCCCCGACATCCGCGAGATCTACAACTACTACGTCACCAACTCGGTCGTGACCTTCGATGAGAAGAAGTGGACGATCGCGCAGTGGCGTGACAAGGTGGCGCACCTGAAGAAGCTGGGTCTGCCCTTCCTCGTCGCGCAATCGCCCTCCGGGCAGGTGCTTGGGTACGCCTACGTCCAGCCGATGTCGAGCAAATCCGCCTACCGGTACTCGGTGGAGAACTCCATCTACCTCGGTCAGGCGGCGACGGGGAAGGGACTCGGGCGGGCGCTCCTGGAGGCACTCATCACGGCGTGCGAACAGGCGGGGATCCGCGAGATGGTGGCCGTCATCAGCGACAAGGGGGCCGAAGCGTCGATCGCCCTCCACGAGAAGCTCGGCTTCGAAGAGGTCGGCCGCATGGGACGGGTCGGCTTCAAATTCGGGCGGTGGCTGGGAACGGTCTACCTGCAGAAGTCGCTCAAGCCGGTCAAGAAGCGCAGAGCCCTCTTCGGGCGCTGATCACCCGGGGCGACCGTGCTGGCGCACGCGCTCGACGAGGGTCTGCCAGGCACCCTCCAGCTCCGCATCGCCGAACTCGGCTTCCCGATCGGCGCCGTGAGCGGTGGCGTGCACGCGCCAGCGGAACCGGTCGGCGCCCCGCGTCGGGCGCCTGGCGCCGTCCCAGGGGCATGCATCGATGAGGGGGATCCAGGATGACGCGTCATCACCCTCGGCCTCGGCGCGCCATCGCCGGGGGATGCCGGTGATCCCGCCGGTGCGTTCCACCATGATCACCACGATCGCCTCGTCGCCGCGATCGTCCACGTCCTTCTGATCGGCCATCCCCGTCCACGATGCTCTCGGGGCCGCGGCGCCTCACCGGGCGAGGTCGACGCCGACATCCGCCCAGGCGGCGCGCACGGCCGCTGCTTCTCCGGATGATCCACCGTACTCCGACTCCGCGGCGGCGACCGTGGCCGAGGCGAACGAGGAGAAGTCCGCGGTGGGCGACAGCGTGCCCGAGGTCAGGGTGAGGTACCAGACCCGGCCCGCGCGTTCCCAGGCGTACCCGCCGAGCGCCGTGGCGAACAGGTGGAACGCCCGGTTGGGGATGCCGGAGTTGATGTGCACGCCGCCGTTGTCATCTGCGGTCACGACGTAGTCGTCCATGTGCCCCGGCTGCGGATCGCGGCCGAGGATGTCGTCGTCGTACGCGGTTCCCGGCGCCGCCAACGACCGGAGCGCCCGCCCCTGCACCGCGGGGGTGAAGATGCCCTCGCCGACCAGCCAGCTCGCCTCGTCGGCGGTCTGGCCGAGATGCTGCTGCTCGACCAGCACCCCCAACACGTCGGCGACCGATTCGTTCAGGGCGCCGGACTGGTCCTGGTACTCCCGCCCCCCAGCGGCTTCGATCACCCCGTGGGCGAGCTCGTGGGCGATGACGGTGAGCGAGCCGGTGAACCCGGAGAACACCTCGCCGTCGCCGTCGCCGAAGACCATGCGCTCGCCGTTCCAGAATGCGTTGTCGTAGTCGCGGCCGAAGTGCACGGTCGCCAGCAACTGCCCGCCGGCGTCGTCGATGCTGTTCCGGCCGAAGGCATCCCAGAAGGCGTCGAAGGTGATGCCGAGGCCGTCGAACGCCTCGTCCACGGCGGCATCCCCGGTGGCGGGGTCGTCCTCCCCGCGCACCCGCCGGCCGGGAAGCACCTCCCGCCCCGCGGCATCCGAGATCGTGCGATCCGGCGCCGGCGCGGCCTCCGCCGTGATCGTGCCGTCGTCACCGATCGACAGCCGCAGCCTGCTCCGCGTCACGCGGTAGGGCGGAGTCGCCTGGAGGGTGGCACGCGCCGCCGCGGCCGCGTGGGCGAAGGTCGGCTCCTGCACCGAAGCGATCCGGGCGAGCAGGTACGGAGGGATGATCGCGCGCATGGCGACCACGCTAGCGGCCCCCTCCGACGTCGGGGCGACCGGAAGGGGGATCGATCGTGGGCACGGAGGCCAGGAGTCGCCGGGTGTAGGCGACCTGCGGCTGCTGGAGCACCTTCTCGGTCGGGCCCTCCTCGACGATCCTGCCGTCCTTCATGACCACCACCTCGTCGCAGATGCTCTGCACCACGCCGATGTCGTGGGACACCATCACGAGGGTGAGGTCCTCCGCGCGCCGGAGGTCGGCCAGGAGCGCGAGGATCTGCGCGCGCACGGTGACATCGAGCGCCGAGAGCGGCTCGTCGCCGATGAGCAGGCGCGGCCGGTGCACGAGCGCGCGGGCCAGGGCGATCCGCTGCCGCTGGCCGCCGGAGAACTCGTGGGGGAAGCGGTCGGCCATCTCGGCCTCGAGCCCCACCTGGGTGAGCACCTCCCGCACCCGTGCACGCCGGTCGCCCTCGATGCCGAGGGCCCAGAGCGGCTCTCCCACGATCCGCCCGACGTTCATCCGCGGATCCAGCGAGGCGTACGGGTCCTGGAACACCACGCCGGTCAGCCGCCGGAGCCAGTGGAGTGAGCGCGCGGACGCGGTGGCGTCGACGACGCGCCCGTCGACCTCGACGGTGCCGGAGGTGGGCGCATCGAGCCCGAGGAGGAGGCGGACGAGGGTGGACTTCCCCGACCCCGACTCGCCGATGATGCCGAGGGTGCTCCCCGCCCGGACATCGATGTCGGCGTCCTCGAGGGCGGTGGTGTACCGGCGACGCTCGAACAGCGTGGTCTTCGGCAGCGCATGGCGGCGGGTGAGGCGGCGGGCGCTCACGAGGACGTCGTTCACAGCGTCCTCCCCTCGGGGCGCCACAGCGTCGCTGTGGCATCGCGCAGGAGTCCCTGCGTGACGGGGGAGGAGGGATGTCCGAGCAGTGTGGCGACGGCGCCGGCCTCGACGATCCTCCCGTCCTCGAGCACGACCGCGTGGGTCGCGACCTGAGAGAGCACGGCGAGGTCGTGGGTGATGAAGATCAGCGACATCCCGTCATCGGTGACGAGGGTGCGCAGCAGCTCGAGGATCTCGGCCTGGATCGTGACGTCCAGCGCCGTGGTCGGCTCGTCGGCGATGAGCAGGCGCGGCCGGCACGCGAGGGCCATCGCGATCGCGACCCGCTGACGCTGCCCTCCGGAGAGCTGATGCGGGTAGCGCCTGACGATCCCGTCGGGGTCGGGCAGGGCGACGCGCGCCGCCTCGGCGACGGCGCGGGCCGCGGCATCCTTCCGGCTCACGCCCTCGTGGATCCGCACCGACTCGGCGATCTGCCGGCCGACCGTCCGGATGGGGTTCAGCGCCGTGCGCGGCTCCTGGAAGACGATGCCGATCTCGTCGCCGCGGAGTGCGGCCAGGTCGCGGTCGGGAAGGCCGATGAGCTCGCGGCCGTTCCACTGCACGCTCCCCGACGCCGTCGCACCGTCGGGGAGGAGCCCGAGGATCGCCAGCGCGGTGAGGGACTTGCCCGACCCCGACTCGCCGATGAGGCCCACCCGGGCGCCGTCGGGAACCTCGAACGAGATGCCGTCGACGACGCGTCGGCCGTCGATCTCGACGACGAGGTCTTTCACCGACAGGCTCATGCGACGACCTCCGGCACGTGCGTCCGGGCGCGGCGGGCCGACCCGTCCCGGCGGGACAGGGTGGGGTCGGTGGCGTCGCGGATGCCGTCGCCCAGCAGGTTCAGCCCGAGCACCGTGAAGGTGATCGCGAGCCCCGGCCACAGCACCGAGAGGGGATACACGGTGAGGTACTGCTGCAGCTGGGCGAGGAGCAGCCCCCACGACGGCTCGGTCGGGGGAGCGCCGAACCCGAGGTACGACAGTCCCGCTTCGGCGAGGACGGCGACGGCCATGCCCCACGACAGTTGGACGATGAACACCGGCGCGACGTTCGGCAGCAGGTGGCGGATGAGATTCTGCGCCGGGGTGAGACCCGAGGCCCGGCCGGCGAGCACGAAGTCGCTCTGCAGCACGCGGCGCAATTCCGGGCGCGTCACGCGGGCGATGTTCACGCCGAACCCGATGCCGACGGCCCAGATCACCACCCAGAGCGACCCGCCCCAGACCGCCGAGATCATCATCGCGATGAGGAGCACCGGGAAGGCGATGAGGATGTCGACGGTCACCGCGACCGCTTCCCGCGCCCAGCGGCGGGTGAGCGCGCCGAGCGCGGCGAGGGCGAGACCGATGACGGTGGCGACGAGGCCTGCGCCGACGGCGACGATCACGGTCGTGCGCGAGCCGGCGATGAGGAGGCTCAGGATGTCGCGACCCGTGCCGTCGGTGCCGAGCACGTGCGGCCAGCCGGGCGGTGCCCACCGGTTCGGAATGTCGACCTGCTGCGGGTCGAAGGGGGTCCAGACCAGAGACAGCGCGGCCGTGACGAGGATCACGGCGACGACGATGAGGCCGAATCGGCCGGTCGACAGCCGCCACAGCCGGCGGAGCGCGCTCATGCGGCCTCCCGCTGCCGGGGGTCGAGGAGGCGGTGGACGATGTCGACGAGGAAGCCCACGAGCAGCACGAAGCCGGTGAGGATCAGCAGTTCGCCCTGCACCATGGGGAGATCTCTCGCGTCGACGTCGGCCACGAGCATCCGTCCGATCCCGGGAAGGCTGAACAGCTGCTCGATGATCACGGCGCCCACGACGATGCCGGCGACCTGGAGCCCCAGCACCGAGATCACCGACAGACCGACGTTGGGGAGGCCGTGCCGGATCAGGGCGGTGTTGCGGGTCAGCCCCTTCGCCGCGGCCGTGCGGACGTAGTCCTGGCCGATCGCCTGGAGGGTGGCGCTGCGGACGAAGCGCAGGAGCATCGCACCCTCGATGACCCCGATCGTGAGCGCGGGGAGGATGAGGGCGCGGAACGCGTCGAGCGGCTGGCTCCAGCCGCCCCGGGGGAAGCCTTGGGCGGGGAGCCACCCGAGCCACACCGCGAAGACGACGACGAGCATCATGCCCGCCCACACCACGGGGACCGCGGCGAGGGCCTGCGCGCCCACGCTCAGCGCTGTGCCGTCGGCCCTCCCGCGGCGGAGGGCGGAGAGGACCCCGAGCGGGATGCTGAGGGCGAGGGCGAAGACGAGGGAGAGGATGCCGAGGGGCACCGTCACGCGCGCCTTCTCCGCGAGCTCGGCGGTCACCGTCAGGCCCGTGTAGAGAGACGTCCCGAGATCGCCGCGGAAGACACCGCCGATCCAGTCGGTGTACTGCGCCCACAGCGGCGCGTTCAGCCCGAGATTCTCGCGGATCGCGGCGACCTGCTCGGGGGTGCCGTTGGTGCCGGCGATCTGCTGCGCGACGTCGCCGGGGAGCACCCGAAGGGTGAGGAAGATCAGCGCGCTGGCCACGAACAGCCCCAGCAGCAGCAGGGCTCCCCGGGTCAGCGCGTACCGGATCACTCGCTCTTGGTCAGCTCTGCGAGGTTGAGGCGGGCGTTGACGTTGTCGGCGGGCATGCCGTCGATGCCGGTGGCCACGGCGCTGACCCCCGCCCAGTTATAGAGCCAGTCGGCCGCGGCGTCCTCGGCGACGATGCGGGCCGCCTCGGCGAGGAGGGCATCGGCCTCCGCCTCGTCCGTGGCGCGCAGCGACTGCTCGTAAAGGTCCTGCACCTCGGGGTTGTCGTAGGTGAAGTAATAGTCGGGGTTGGCCCAGTTCTCGAAGTCGCGGGGCTCGGCGTGGTTGACGTAGCTGAGCTCGTAGTCCTTGTTGGTGTAGACGTCGTTGACCCAGACGCCGAAGTCGACCGCGTCGACCTCGAGGGTGATGCCGACCTCGTTGAGGTTGGACACGAGGATCTGCGGGATCGTCGTGCCGTAGAACGACGGGATCGTGAGGGTCAGTTCGAGGTCGTCCACCCCCGCCTCCTCGAGCAGCGCGCGCGCCGCTTCGGGGTCGTAGGGGGCGGTGTCGCTGAGATCTTCGTAGCCGGGGTCGACTTCAGGGATGGGGCCGTACAGCGTCTGCCCGGCGCCGACCGCCTCGACGATGGCGTCGTGGTCGATCGCCTGACGGATCGCCTGGCGCACCCGCTGATCATCGAGGGGTGCTGCGGTGCTGTTCATCGCCAGCACGCTCTTGTCGGTGGCGGTGCCGAGCACGACGGTCCAGTCGCCGTTCTGTTCGATCTGCTCGGCGAGGTTCGGATCGAACCCGGTGAGCACGTCCACTTCGCCCGCGGCGGCGGCGTTCACCGCGGCTTGGTCCTCGGCGATGTACTGGAAGACCACTTCGCCGACGCCCGCGGCGTCGCCCCAGTAGTCGTCGTAACGGGCGAGGGTGATGCTCGCCCCCTGCTGCCACTCGTCCAGCACGAAGGGCCCCGTGCCGTTGGCCGCGGTCTGGTAGTCGACCGTGTCGCCCTCCTTCAGGATGATCCCGGCGCGACCGGTGAGGTTCCACAGCAGGCTCGAGTCGGGCTCGGCGAGGGTGAGGGTGATGGTCTGCCCGTCGGCGGCGATCGAGGTCACGTTCGCCAGGCGCGAGGACTCGGCCCACTCGGGGGTGTCCTTCCGGGTCTGCAGCGACCACACGACATCCTGCGCGGTGAGCTCCTGCCCGTCGTGGAAGGTGACGCCCTCCTCGAGGGTGAAGGTGTAGGTGAGCCCGTCGTCCGAGACCTCCCAGTCGCTCGCGAGCGCCGGGACGATCTCCTGGTCGGTGGTCCGCGACACCAGCCCCTGGTAGACGTTGTCGATGAGGACCTGGTCGAGGGCCGCGCCGGTGGTCTGACGGATGTCGAGGTTTCCGGGCTCGAGCACCAGGCGGATCGCGACCGAGGCGTCGGGGTTCGGCTCGCCCGTGGCGCCCGTCGGACCCGGTTCGGCGGAGGAGGTGCAGCCGGCGAGCACGAGGGCGGACGCGGCGAAGAGTGCGGTGGCGGCGAAGGCCGTGCGGCGAAGCATGTGATTCCTTTCGGGACGGCACCCGGGGGAGGGGATGCCGGCCGGCTCGCCCGAGCGAGCCGTGGTGCGGATACAGCCTAGGGAACCGCCGGGAACCCTGCCGAACCCGTTACACCGAACGCAACAGAAGCGTTAACCCTTCCCGGCGGCGCGACGCAGCTCGGCAGCAAGGGCCACGGGCGCGTCCTCCTGCAGGTTGTGGCCGCCTGCCAGGGTGAGGACGGATGCTCCGGGGACGCGTTCGCCGAAGACGTCGGCGTCGGCATCCGTGACGTAGCCGCGCTCGCCGCGGATGAGCTCGAGCGGGGCGCGAACCGCGGCGAGATCCTCCCACCCGGCCTCGCCGAGGACGGCGGCCACGGCGTCGCTCCCTGCGCCCGCCGCCGCGTCGTCCGCTGCCGCGGAGGAACGCGCCGCCGCGGCGGCGAGGTGGGCGAAGTGGTGCTTCCACTCCACGCGGCCGTCTTCCCGGACGCGGGAGTTGAAGTACACACCTCGCGCCGCCTTCTCGCGCGTCCCGCCACCGAGTCCGAACGCCATGGCGCGGTCGACGAGCTCGTCGCGGCTCGCCCAGTCGGTCGGGCCGGCGAAGAACCGGCGGATCTCCGCGGCGCCGGCGTTCGGATCGAGGCCGGGGGTGATGTCGATCACCACGAGACGCTCGACGAGCTCGGGGCGGGCGGCGGCGACGGCCGCAGCGGTGAGGCCTCCGAGAGACTGCCCGACGAGCACCTGGGGCCGGTCGGTCCACGCCGTCATCGCCGCCGCGACGTCGGGAGCCAGCATCCGTCCGACGTAGGCCGCGTCGGTGCGCCACGACGAGTCGCCGTGGCCGGGCAGGTCGATCGCGAGGGCGGGGAGGCCCAGGGCGATGACCGTCGTGTCCCAGGTGTGGGCGTTGAGCCCGGCGCCGTGGAGGAGGGTCACGACCGGACGCTCGTCGGGGGAGTCGAACCACCAGCGGAGGCCGCTCACCACCCGGCCGTCGGGCAGGTCGGTGCGCAGGCGCTCACCGTGGGGGAGGGGGCCGTCGAGTCCGGCATCGGCGGCCTGGTCGGCGAGGAAGGAGAACTCATCGGCGGGTTCGGTCACGCGGCCATTCTGCCCCAGCCGGTGCCCGGGCGCGCGGGTAGGCTGACGCCATGACCGCGGAACAGCGCGTACACCTGGCGAAGTCGGCTCCCCCCGCTTACAGCTCGCTCGCGGGCCTGGCGAAGCAGGTCGGCGCGATCGCCGCCGACGCGGGGATCGACGACCGCCTCAAGGAGCTTGTGCAGATCCACGTCTCGCAGCTGAACGGCTGCGCCTATTGCGTGCGCGTGCATGTGGAGAAGGGCATGAAGGCGGGGCTGGATGCCGACGCGGTCGCCCAGATCGCCACGTGGCGCGACTCGGGCGTGTTCACGGAGCGCGAGCGTGCCGGTCTGGAGCTTGCCGAGGCGTTCACCTTCATCCACGAGGACGGCATTCCCGACGAGGTCTACGACCGGGTCGGGGGTGTCCTCACCGAGGCCGAGTACGTCGCCCTCAGCTGGATCCTCATCTCCATCAACGCCTTCAACCGCCTCGCGATCGCCGGGCGATACCCCGTTCCGCCGCGAGACACCAGCGCGGCGAGCCAACGATGACCGCCGGTGACCCGCACGTCCCCGGCAGCGTCAATTTCCGTGACACCGGGGGGCTGCCGGCCGGCCGTGGCCGGACGCGATCCGGCGTCCTCTTCCGGTCGGGGAACCTCGCCCAGCTCCACGACGACGGGGTCGCGGCGATCGAACGCCTGGGCATCCGCACCATCGTCGACCTGCGCGCCGACGACGAGGTCGCCCACGCCCCGAGCCGCGTGGAGTCGCTTCCGGTGGCGACGGCCCATGTGCCGCTCTTCCTCGGCTCGGTGACCTCGTTCTTCACCCAGGACATGAGCCTGTCCGACATGTATCGCTCGCTCGCCGAGGAATCGGGGGCCCAGATCGTGAGCGCGATCCGCGCGATCCTCGATGATCCGCCGGCCCTCGTCCACTGCACGGTGGGGAAGGACCGCACCGGAGTCACCGTGGCCGTCGCGCTCGCCGCGGCCGGGGTGGACCGCGACGCCGTGATCGCCGATTACGCCCGAACCGAGGGGCTCCTGCCCGAGTGGCGGAACCGCGACCTCGTGGCCCGGCTCAAGCAGTGGCATCCCGAGGCCGTCCATCTCGAGGAGCTCGCGACCCGGTCGCCCGCGCCGGTGATGCGCGCGTTCCTCGACGACCTCGACGCCCGCCACGGGTCGCCGGCCGGGTTCCTCGTCGCTCACGGGTTCACCGAGGACGAGGTGAGGCGCCTTCGGGAGGTGCTCGTCTACGAGGGTTCCGATGCGCCGGAGATAGCCTCCGCATCGAGCAACCCAGGTTAGGCAACCCTTCCTCGGAGGTATGATGGTGGGGCCATGTCGACCTCCCCCGCGTCTCACACCGAGCACAGCACCGCCGCCTGCCGCTCCTCGCGTCACACGCGGGTGCAGCATGTGATCGCCGCCGACGAGACCTCGCTCACGGAGCTCGAGGCGCTTCTGGCGACGCTGCCCCTGTGCTCGACGGGCCGGGTCTTCATCGAGATCCCGGATGATTCCGAGCGCACCGACCTCGTCGTGCCGCCCCGGATGGTGCTCACCTGGCTCGACCGCTCCCGCCGCAGCGGCGCGCCCGGCACGGGTCGTGGCTGCGCCTCGGGCCACGCGCTGTCCCGGGCGGTCATCGCGTGGGCCGACGAGATGCTCTGCGACGACGCCGACGCCACCCGCATCCATCTCCTCGGGGGCTACCTCGCAACCGCCGACATCCTCGAGCACCTCACCGGGGTCCGCGGCATCGATGCGGCGCGCATCCACACGCCGGCCCGCTACGGTCTCAGCTCCGCGCGCTGACGCGTTCCGGTCTGCGCGGGAGATAGCGTCCGTCCTCTAGACCCGCCTCGATCTCGAAACGGTTCCGCAGCGGGTCGCGCCCGGCCCGCAGGTACAGCACCGGCATGAGGAACCCGTACCGGCGCCACTGGCGCTTGTGCACGGCTTCGTGCCGCAGAAGCCGATCGTCGATGATGCCCGTCCCCGTGAGGAAGCAGTCGCCGACGCAGACCCCGCCGCGAGCGAAGCTCCAGGCGGGCATGCCGCGGAAGATCAGCAGGCCCCCGCGGCGTTCGATGCGGCCGGTGCTCCAGAGGGTCCCCCACACCCGCCCGAGAAGGCATCCGTAGAGGTATCCCAGGTAGCTCAGCGGCGAGTCGAGCAGCAACGCCGGGAGCAGGCGGTCGGGATCGGGCCGGTCATCGCTCACGCCAGCGCTCCGATGATGCGCAGGATCGTTCCGAGGTCGTCGACGGCGGACTCGGGGGCGGCGGGGGAGAACTCGGTGAGCGTGGCACCGGCCAGCGGGAGGCGGGCGCGGACCGCGCGGATGGTTGCGACGACCTGATCGACCGACGCGCCGAAGGGCACCGGATGACTGACGCCGCCGATCACGCCGGGATCGAGCACGTCGAGGTCGACGTGCAGGTAGACCCGGGCGGCCCCCGTCGCCACGACCGCCTCGGCGACGGCCTCGGGGCTCTCGAAGGCCTCGGCACCCAGGAGGGTGATTCCGGATGCCGGGGCGAAAGCCTCCTCCTCGGGATCGAACTCGCGGGTTCCGGCCAGGAGCACGCGGTCGGCGGGGAGCGGGGGGTCGAGCGCGAGGCCCGTCGGGGCTTCACCGAGGAGGGCGCGGACCACCATGCCGTGGAAGGCTCCGCTCGGTGAGGTGGCGGGTGCCTGGAGGTCGGCGTGGGCGTCGAGCCACAGGACGGCGATGTCGGAGGTGTCCAGGGCCGCGAGGGCGGGAAGGGCGACACCGCAGTCGCCGCCGACGACGACCGCCGGCCCGTCCCCGTCTGCGACGGCGCGGGAGACGAGGTCGGCGATCCGGGTCAGCGAGCTGAACCGCCGCACCCCCGAACCGAGATCCTCACCCGCCTCGGCGGGGACGTCGAGGATGGTGGTCGCCGCGCGCGGGAGATCGCCGGCGATGGCGAGCGCGCCGTCGATGAGGCGCATCGCCCGCGAGGACGACGACCCCTGCCATTGCGGGACGACGATGAAGCGTGCCACCTCGGCTCCTTCCAGGAGAACGGCGACGGGGGTGGGCGACGCGCGCCCACCCCCGTCGATGCGGTCAGACCGTGTCGGGGCTGGCGGGCAGCGCCTGCGGCGTCGAGCCCCCGGCCTTCAGCGCGGCCAGGCGCGCCTCGACCTCGGTGAGCTCGCCGACATCCTCGAGCGCAGTGAACTGGGCGTCCAGGCTCGAGGCGGCCAGCTCCTGCTTGCCCTGGGCCAGCGCCTCCTGACGGCGGACCTTGTCCTCGAAACGGCCGAGCTCGCTGGTGGGATCGAGCACGTCGATCGAGCGGACGGCGTCGTGCACCTTGGTCTGCGCCTCGGCGACCTTCGCGCGCGACAGCAGCTCGGAGCGCTTGGACTTCAGCTGCTCGAGCTTCTGCTTCATTCCGTTCAGGCCGTCCTTGAGCTTGTCGACGACCTCGGTCTGCGTGGCGATGGTCGGGGCGATCGCCCGCGCCTCGTTCTCCTCGCTGATCTGGCGCTGCAGCGCGATCTTGGCGAGGTTGTCGAACTTGTCGGCGTCGGCGGTGTTGCCCTGGGCGCGCAGCTCGTCAGCCTTGCGGCTGGCCGCCAGGGCCTTGTTGCCCCACTCCGCGGCGGCCTGCACGTCTTCCTGGTGATCGCGCTCGAGCAGGCGCAGGTTGCCGATGGTCTCGGCGATGGCCGACTCGGCGTCGGCGATGGAGTTGGTGTAGTCGCGCACCAGCTGGTCGAGCATCTTCTGCGGATCCTCGGCCTGATCGATGAGGGCGTTGATGTTCGCTCGCACGAGCGTGGAGATGCGACCGAAGATGGACTGCTTGGCCATCGTGTTTCCTTCCTGTCGGTACGTGGGGTGAGCCGTGGCTCGGGGTCGGTTTCCGGTGATGCGGGTCTGAAGGCGCGGGACGGGGCGGGTGGTCAGAAGCGGCCACCTCCGCGGCGGCCCCGCGTGCCGCCGCCTCCGAAGCTACCGGTGCGGAAGACGGCGCCGCCCGATCGGCGGCCGAACGACCCGGAACCGCCGGAGCGTCGCGACGAGCCGCCACCGCTGCGAAGGGAGTTGACGACGATGCCGCCGAGGATCGCCCCGAGGATGTCGCTGCCGCCCCCGCCGCCGGGACCGCCGTCGAACATCCCGTCGCTGTTGTACCCGCCGCGGTCGAAGGCGCCGACATCGCGCTGGGCCGAGGAGAGCGCCTCGTCGGCGAGGGCCTGCGCGCGCTGCGCCTCGGCCAGAGCAGCGCGCGGGTCGGTGGCCTGGAGCTGATCGGCGCGCACGGCGGCGGCGCCGGCCTCGGCGAGCCGGGTGCGGGCATTCGCCCCGATCGCCCCGCGCCGGGTCGTGATGTAGTCCTCCGCGGCCGCCACTCGCGCCCGGGCCGACGCGAGGGTGCGCGCGAGCGATTCGGTCACCCGCTGCTGCTCGGCCTGGGCATCGCGGATCCCCGCGACGAGGGCATCCAGCTGCTGGTCGGCGGCCTGCAGTCGCTGCAGCGTCGCGAGGGGATCGCGGGGGCGGGCGGCGAGCTCGTCCCGAGCGAGCTGGATGACCTGACGTGTGGCGGCCACGGCCGCCGCGACCTGTCCCTCGGTGTCGGGGAGGGCGCCCGAGGCGGCGCTCTCCCGCTCGAGCTCGGCGATGAGATCGGATGCCGCCCGCTCGGCCTCGGTGAGATCAGCGGCCAGCTTCTCCACCGCATTCTCGAGCACGTCCGCCTGATCGACCGCCTCCTCGGCGGCGCGGATCCCGACGGCGGCCTCCCCGCCGTCGCCGCCGTCGAGCGCGGTCCTCGCCTCGGCCAGCTGCTGCTCGGCGAACCCGAGTCGCTGGCGGGCCTGATCGACGTTGTCGGCGACAGCGCTCAGCGCCGTATCGCGGTACGTCTCGCGCAGCCGCGTCATCCGCTCTTCGGTGGCGCCGAGCGCGGCGGCGGCGCGCTCTCGCTCGCCGGCGACCCGGGCGAGCGCTTCGGGGGCGGTGCGCTCGAGCTCGCGCAGCGCATCGAAATCGGCCGCCTTCTCGTCGAGCCCGGCATTGGCCTCCCGGCAGAGCTGGAGGATGCGCTCGTTCCACTCGCGACGCTCGGCGTCGGTGTCGGCGATCTCGTCGTCCAGGCGCTGCTTGAGTGTGAAGGCCTCGGCGAGCTGCGCCTTCGCCGTGTCGAGCGCGACGACGAAATCGGCGGTGGCGTCGTCTCCGAACTGGGCCCGGGCGAAGCCGAGCTCCTGCTCGCTCGTGCGGACGGCGTCGTCGGTGTCGACCAGCGCCGAGGATGCGTGGCGCTCGAGGTCGGCGAGCGGCACCTGCGGGGCGCCCGGCGCGCCGGCCTTTCCGGAAGCGACCTCGCCGGTCGAGCGGCGACGGCGTACGACGAGCCAGATGACCACGACCGCGGCGATCGCCACCAGGACGAGGACGAAGATCCACCCCGACGCTCCGCTGGACGAGGTCGCCGCCTCGAATCCGCCGGCCGTCGCGGTGACCGCGCCCACCCAGTCGCCGTCGCGCAGGAAGGGGCGAATCTCCCCCTCGATCGCGGTCAGCTCGTCGGCCGAGACCGGGCCTGCGCTGTCGGCGGAGATGTAGTACTCCCGCCCGTCGGTCGAGACGGCGAGCACGTACTGGTCGACGCCCAGTCCGTTCCGACTCGCGACCTCATCGGCCCACTGCTGGCTGTCGGCAGGGTTGGTGAACTCTGACACGAAGACGGCGTAGAGGTCGATGCCGGTCTGGTCGTAGAGCTCGGCGAGGCGATCCTGGACAGCCGATTCCTGGGCCTGGTCGAGCACGTCGGACTCGTCGACCACGTAGCCGGCCCCCAGCTCCACCGGGTCGGTCGCCGAGGCGGCGGGCCCGACCGCCATGAGGATCATCGTCAGCGCCGCCGTGACCGCCGCCGCCCATCGCGCACGCATGGATCAGCCTCCCACCGTGAGTCTATGCAGGGGTGAAGACACCGCGGTAGGGAAACGTCCAGGCTCGCCCGACCCGCGGGTCGCTTCGCCGTGGGCGGGCGCCGCCCGGGTAGGGTTCTCGCGGCTTGCGGAGGGTGCAGATGGACGATCGATACGGCGGTGACGTGCTGTCGGCAGGATGGCGCGAGCGCGGCCGTCCCGTGGTGGCGCGCGTCGCGGCGGAGCGCGACCTCGTGGTCGAGGTCGCCGACGACGGCTTCTGCGGGGCGGTGACCGGCGTCACCGGCGGTCTGGTCGAACTCGAGGACCGCCTCGGGCGCCGGCGGGTGTTCCCGCTCGGCCCCGGGTTCCTCATCGACGGAGCCGACGTCATCCTCGACCCGCCGAGCCGGGCGGCCGCATCGGCGCCCCGGCGCACCGCGTCGGGATCGTTCGCGGTGGCCGATGCTCGGGCGCGCACTGCCCGTGCGAGCCGGATCCTCGTCGAGGGGCGGCACGACGCCGAGCTGGTCGAGAAGGTGTGGGGCGACGACCTGCGGGTCGAGGGGGTGGTGGTGGAGTACCTCGAAGGGATCGACCATCTCGCCGAGGTCCTCGACGCCGACCCGCCCGGACCCGGGCGCCGCTACGGCGTCCTGGTGGATCACCTCGTCCCCGGATCGAAGGAGTCGCGGCTGGCCGCGGCGGTGGAGGCCTCGCGGCACGGCCCCTCGGTGCGCATCGTCGGGCATCCCTTCATCGACGTCTGGCAGTGCGTCACGCCGCGGGCGATGGGCATCGCCGCGTGGCCCGAGGTTCCGCGGGGGGTCGAGTTCAAGGTCGGCGTCTGCCGGGCGCTCGGCTGGCCCGCGCGCGACCAGGCCGACATCGCCCGCGCCTGGCAGCGCGTCCTCGGACGGGTGAGCTCGTATCGCGACCTGGAACCGGCGCTCCTCGGGAGTGTGGAGGAGCTCATCGACTTCGTCACCGAACCGGCACACTGACCGAACCCGGCGCCTCGTAACGGGTCGGTAGCCTGGGGGCATGCCCGAATCCACCGACGTGCGCGTCTTCCGCGAGCGGCCGGTGTCGTTCGTCCGACGCAGCGGCCGGATGTCCGAGGCGCAGGAGCGCGCGTGGGCGGAGCTTTCGGGGCACTACGTGCTGCCGATCCCGCGCGGGGACGCCGCCACGAGCGTGCGCCCCGGCGCCGCCATCGACCCCGCACGGGAGTTCGGCCGGCACGCCCCCCTCGTGGTCGAGATCGGATCAGGTCAGGGTCATGCGATCGTGCACGCCGCGGCATCCCGTCCCGACACCGACTTCCTCGCCGTCGAGGTGTTCAAGGCGGGCCTGGCCCGCACCATGCTCGATGCCGACCGGGTCGGGGCGCGCAACCTCCGGCTGGCCGAAGCCAATGCGCCCGAGGTGCTGGAACACCTGCTGCCGGCCGGTTCGGTGGACGAGCTGTGGATCTTCTTCCCCGACCCCTGGCACAAGAAGCGGCACACCAAGCGCCGCCTCATCGACGGGGGGTTCCCCCCGATGGTGCGCCGGGCGCTGCGGCCCGGTGGGATCGTGAGGCTCGCCACCGACTGGGACGACTACGCGCGGCAGATGCGCACCGTGTTCGACGGGGCCGAGGGCTTCACCCGCGACTTCGCGGGGGAGTGGGCCGAACGCCACCCCGGGAGGGTGCTCACCGCCTTCGAGCGCAAGGGCGAACGGGCCGGTCGTGCGATCCGCGACCTGGCCTACCGGACGGCCGGCGGCAGCTGATGCCCGCGCTTCCCGAGGTCGCGACGCTCCACCGCCCCGCGCTGTCGTACAAGCTCGCCCCGGCGATCCTCGTCTGCCTGGCCGCGCCGGCCTTCTTCGTGCTCCTCCTGCCGTGGCTCGGCTGGGTGCTGCTGGCCGCGGGTCTCGTATCGGCGTTCCTGCTCGAACGACGCGCCCTGCAGGTGGGCGGCGAGGAGCCCGCGGCGTTCGAGGGGCGCCGCGCCCCCGGCATCCTTCGTGATCTCTCCCTCATCGCCGCCGGCATGCTCATCGTCAGCGCGATCCCCCTCGAAGCCGAGCTCGACAACATCGCGATGCTGCGCTTCACCGTGGCGCTCGGCGGCGCGGTGCTCGTGCCCTACCTGATCTCGCGGTTCGTCTACCGCGACTACGCGATCCGTTTCCCGTGGCGGGGCGGAGGCCGCTGGAGCGCGCTCCAGTGGGGCTGGCTCGTCGGCGTGCTGGTGCTCGGCTGGCTGATCCTGCCGTTCTACTTCATCACCTCGGGCGTGTACCAGAACTGGCCCGTCGTCGATACGCCCGACCTCATCGCACGGCTGTTCGTCGGGGTGGGTGCCGTAGGCATCTGGGACGAGCTGTTCTTCATCTGCACGTGCTTCGCGCTGCTGCGGCGACACTTCCCCGACGTGCAGGCCAACGTGCTGCAGGCGATCATCTTCGTGTCGTTCCTATGGGAGCTGGGCTATCGCGCGTGGGGTCCGGTGCTCACCATCCCCTTTGCGCTCCTGCAGGGGTACATCTTCATGCGCACCCGGTCGCTCGCGTACGTGGTCACCGTGCATCTGCTCTTCGACGCGGTGGTGTTCGCCGTGCTCGTGCACGCCCACAACCCGGGGCTTCTCGACGGGCTGTTCTTCGTCCCGAGCCCCTGACGCGGGTCCGCTCGGTCGGGTTCGGCTGCTGTGGGCGACCATTTGCGGCAGGTCGATGTGGGGGCGGGGGTCGGGGTGGCGTGAGTGGTCGCGTTGGGTTGCTGTGGGCGACCATTTGCGCCTCATCGATCTGGCCGAGGGGATCGGGGTGGCGCTATTGGTCGCGTTCGGCCGCCGTGGGCGACCATTTGCGCCACGTCGATCTGGCCGACGAAATCGAGGTGGCGCTATTGGTCGCGTTGGGCTGCTGCGGGCGACCAATTCCGTCACTTCGATCCCGCGCAGGGTGGCGGGGCAGCCAGAAGGTGACGCAGATGGCGAGGTTGAGCGCGTCACCGTGACGATCTGCGCCACATCGATCGCACGACGCGCAACGCGCGCGCCGCACCATGATCACGCCGAGATGAAGGAGTGCCCCCGACAGGAATCGAACCTGCGACCTTTGGTACCGGAAACCAACGCTCTATCCCCTGAGCTACGGAGGCGTACCGGTCGAGATTACCACCCGCGCACGGGCTTCCCCGACGCTCAGGGAGCGACGACGCCCTCGTCCACCGGCGCATCCGCGACGACGTCGGCGCCCTCCCCGAGGGTCCGCAGCGCCTCGGCGACGCGATCGGCGAGGTATGCGTGGCCCTCGGTCGAGGGGTGGTCGCGGCCGATGCCGGTGTCGATGACCGCGTCGTAGTTGGCCTCGGTGATCCACCCCTCATCGACGGGGGAGATGTACCACCAGCCGCGACCGGCGGCGAGAGCGGCGAGGTCGTCGTCGATCTGCGCGGTCGCGGCCTCCACGGGGAGCACCTGCGGAGCCGGGCCCAGGATCACCACGGTCGCGTCCGGGTAGGTCGCCGCGACGGCATCCCACACCGCCGTCACCGCATCGCGGTATCCGGCGGGGTAGAGGCGACGGTCGTTGATCGAGCCCTGCAGCAGCACGAGGTCGGGGTCCAACGCCGGGTCGAGCGCCGCGACGCGCTCGCCGAACGATCCGCCGTCGAGGCCCGGCTTCAGATACCCGCTGCCGCGGACGCCGTCCACGACCACCTCCGCGCCGAGGCGATCGGCCAGCAGGTAGGCGTAGCCGAGGGTGGGATCGCTGGCCGCGGAGCCGAACGTCCACGAATCTCCGAACACCAGGATGCGAGGGGTGTCGGGCAGCACGAGCGGTGCGGGCTGGATGACCGCGTCCTCGGGTGCCGCGACAGCCACCGGCGGGGCCGGGGGAGGGGTGAGCCAGGCCCGGATGCCGGCGACGCCGGCGACCGCGCCGACGGCCACGGCCAGCGCGAGGACGGTCACGATCGCGCGGGCCCGCCACGACGGCCGGGGGGCGAGGGCACGGGTCACACGGGAAGGGTAAATCACGCGAGCCGCTCCACCGAATCCGACGCTCGCGAGGCGTGCGAGGATACTCCGGTGCCGCGTGTCGTGACCGCTGAGATGGACCTGGAGATCTGGTCTCCCGTCGACCTGATCCTCCAGGTCGCGGCGACCCGTCACACCCCCCTCGCCGAGGAGTCGCTGACGCTGCGTCAGGGCGATCGCGAGTACATGCCGACCGAGATCGTCGACCAGAACGGCAGCCGCCTCCACCGGATCACCGGCGAGGCGGGGGTGCTCCAGGTCCGCTACCGCGCGGTGGTCACCGGCCCTGCCGCGGCGACCGAACCCCGCGACCTCGAGACGATCACCTACCTCCGGCCGAGCCGGTACTGCCAGTCCGACGAGGTGTTCGCCCAGGCGCGCCGGCAGTTCCGGGGCCTCGAAGGCGCGGACCTGCTCACCGCCGTCGAGGATTTCGTCGCGACGAGCACGACCTACGCGCCCGGGCTCAGCCAGGGCACAGACAGCGCGGTCACGACCCTCATGACCGGCCAGGGCGTCTGCCGCGACTATGCGCACGTCGTGATCGCCCTTCTGCGGGCGATGGACGTCCCCGCGCGCTACACCGCCTGCTACGCCCCGGGGCTCGAGCCGATGGACTTCCACGCCGTCGCCGAGGCCTACCTCGACGGCGCCTGGTACGTCATCGACGCCACACGCCTGGCCGACCGGCGCTCGCTGGTGCGCATCGCGACGGGGAGGGATGCCGCGGACTGCGCCTTCCTCAGCTACCACGGCGGTGCCGTGGGCCTCCAGCACCTCCGGGTCGACGCCGAGTGGACAGCGGGCGAGGGCGTCGATCCCGATCTTCCCGGCGGCGCGGACGACCACCGCGCCCTCGTGCGCATCGGCTGAGCCGCGGCATCCGGCGGGCATACCCGCCACATCTAGACTGGTCGGGCTATGAATCCCGACACGCTCTCCGCCGCCCTGCTCGACGTCATCGCCCCGCTCGCCGAGGCCCGACGCCCGGGCGCGAGCGACGGGCTGACGGCTGCCGACCTGGTGCTGGAGCGGCCCAAGAACCGCGACCACGGCGACTGGGCCTCCAACGCCGCGCTGAAGCTGTCGAAGGCGGTCGGGGCCAATTCCCGCGAGTTCGCGGGGGAGATCGCCGCGCGGCTGCGGGAGGTCGACGGCATCGCCGAGGTGGAGGTGGCGGGCCCCGGATTCATCAACATCCGACTGGATGCCGCTGCCGCCGGCGCCCTGGCCAAGCAGATCGTCGAGGCGGGCGAGGCCTACGGCACCAACGACACGCTGGCGGCCGAGGTGATCAATCTCGAGTTCGTCTCGGCCAACCCGACCGGCCCGATTCATCTGGGCGGCACCCGGTGGGCAGCGGTCGGCGACGCGCTCGCGCGCCTGCTGTCCTCGCAGGGCGCACGGGTGACCCGCGAGTACTACTTCAACGACCACGGCGCGCAGATCGACCGATTCGCGCGCAGCCTGGTCGCCGCACACGAAGGGCGGCCCACCCCGGAGGACGGCTACGGCGGAGCGTACATCGGCGACATCGCCCGTCGCGTCGCTCTTGCCTATGAGGGCGACATCGACGCCCTCGACGCCGAGGCGAAGCAGGAAACGTTCCGTGAACTCGGCGTCTCCTTCATGTTCGACGAGATCAAGGCCAGCCTCCACGAGTTCGGGGTCGACTTCGACGTCTACTTCCACGAGAACGACCTCCATGACTCGGGTGCCGTGGAGCGTGCCGTCACACGCCTTCGCGAGCTCGGCCACATCTACGAGGCCGACGGTGCGACGTGGCTGGAGACCACGCGATTCGGGGACGACAAAGACCGTGTCGTGATCAAGTCCGATGGGCAGCCGGCGTACATCTCCGGTGATCTGGCCTACTACCTCGACAAGCGCGAGCGCGGCTTCACCCAGTGCATCATCATGCTCGGCGCCGACCATCACGGTTACGTGCGACGGATGATGGCGATGTGCGCTGCATTCGGCGACACCCCCAACGTCAACCTGCAGATCCTCATCGGCCAGCTGGTCAACCTCGTGAAAGACGGTCAGCCTGTCCGCATGTCCAAGCGTGCCGGCACGGTCGTGACGATGGAGGATCTCGTCGAGATCGTGGGTACGGATGCGGCGAGGTACGCCCTCACACGGAGTTCGGCGGATTCCAATCTCGACGTCGACCTCGACGTCCTGCAGAAGCGGACCAACGACAACCCGGTCTTCTACGTGCAGTACGCCCACGCGCGCACGCACAACGTCGCGCGCAACGCCGCCGACTCCGGGGTGGACCGGTCGGAGTTCGCCCCCGAGCTGCTGACCCACGAGACCGAGTCGGCGCTGCTGGGAGCTCTGCAGGAGTTCCCCCGGGTCGTGGCGTTCGCCGCCGAGGTGCGGGAGCCCCACCGGGTGGCGCGCTACCTCGAGGAGCTCGCCGGCCTGTACCACCGCTGGTACGACAACTGCCGCGTCATCCCGCTGGGGGACCAGCCCATCGAGCCGGTGCATCGCACCCGGCTGTGGGTGAACGACGCGACCGGTCAGGTGCTGCGCAACGGTTTGACGCTCCTCGGCGTCTCGGCACCCGAGCGGATGTAGCCGGTGTCCGCGGGCGACACCCAGCCGACCCGGCCGCTCCCTGCGTGGTCGCTCCAGACCGCGCCGCCCGCCCGACGCCGCAGACGGGTCTGGCCGTGGCTGCTGGCGTTGCTCGTCGTGGCGGGGCTCGCCGTCGTGGCATGGTTCGTCGGGGAGGCGGTCGCGCGGGACCTCGTGACCCGCACCGCCCGCGAACAGGTCATCACGACCCTCGCTCTCCCGCCCGACCAGCAGATCGACGTCGAGGTCACCGGTGCGGTTCTTCCGCAGCTCATCCGCGGCACGCTCGACGACCTGTCGATCTCCTCCGACGATGTCACGATCGGTCCGCTGACCGGCGACATCGCGGTCGATGTGCAGGGGGTGCCCATCCGCGGGGATGCCGACCTCGCCGCCGGGTCCGGCACGGTCACGCTCGATGCCGCCCAGCTCCAAGGGCTCCTGAGCGGCCTGGAGAACGTCCCCGACGGCGCCGAGCTGGCCCTGGATGCTCCGGATGTGCGCCTTTCGACCTCCTTCCCGGTGTTCGGGGTCGAGGTGCCCGTCACCGTCGCGGTCGTCCCCTCGGCGGTGGCGGGCGACCTCGCCCTCACCCCCTCGGCGGTGTCGGTCGCCGGAGCGGAACTGACCGCCGACGGCGTGCGCGATCAGTTCGGAGGACTCGCCGACGGGGTGCTCCGCACCTGGACCGTGTGCATCGCGGGCGACCTTCCCGCAGGCATCACACTGACCGACCTCGTCGTCGAGGGCGACCGGCTGAGGGGATCGTTCGCGATCGACCCGGCCATCGTCCGCGACGCCTCCCTGCAGCAGAACGGCACGTGTGCCTGACCGACCCAGCGCGGGAGCGGGACGTCACGCGACCGTTCGCCGGTGGGGCTCTGCCCTAGACTGCAAGGACTGCCCGGCACGTGAGTCCTCCGGTCGCGGCAGCCCGTCACGCCGGCGATCCCGGTCGACGTCGCGCCGAAGCATCCACTGATTGGTCTCCCACCCGTGTCCGCCGCCCCATCGCCCGGCTCGTCCCCCTCACGGGACATGCCCGCCGATCCGAACGCCCTCGTCCCGACCGTCTGGCCCACGAGCGCGGCCCGCGACGCCGCGGGTGAGCTCGTGCTGGGCGGGGTTGCAGCCGGTGCGCTCGCCGCACGGTTCGGCACCCCGCTGTACGTGATGGACGAAGCCGAGGTGCGCGCGCACGCCCGGCGCGTCCGCGCCGCGTTCCAGGGCGCCGCCGCTGTGCGGGGCACGACGGCACGCGTCTACTACGCGGGCAAAGCCTTCCTCTCCACCGAGATCGTGCGCTGGGTCACCTCCGAGGGGCTGGGTGTGGATGTCGCCAGCGGAGGGGAACTCGCGATCGCGCTCGCCGGTGGTGCGGATGCCGCGGCGCTGGGTTTCCACGGGAACAACAAGAGCGTGGTCGAGCTGGAGCGGGCGCTGGAGGTCGGCGTCGGATCGATCGTCGTGGACAGCCACATCGAGATCGAACGCCTCGCCGCCCTGACCGCGCGCGCCGACACCAGGCGCGCGGACCCGCAGACGGTGTTCGTCCGCGTCAACAGCGGCGTGCACGCCGAGACGCACTCGTTCCTCGCCACCGCGCACGAGGATCAGAAGTTCGGCTTCGCCCTGCACGACGCACCGGCCGCTGTCCGTCGCATCCGGGAGGTGCCGGGACTGCGCTTCGGTGGGCTGCACTCGCACATCGGGTCGCAGATCTTCGGTGTCGCCGGCTTCCGCGAGGCAGCCTCGCGCCTGATCGACCTGCACGCGGCGCTGCGCGAGGGGGGCGAGGTCCCCGCGCTGAATCTCGGCGGAGGTTTCGGCATCGCCTACACCGAAGCCGACGAGCCGACTGACATCGAGCAGCTGGCCACCGCCATCGTCGGTGCGGTCGCCGAGGAGTGCGCCGCCCGCGGCATCCCCGTTCCCGCGCTGGCGTTCGAGCCCGGCCGCTCGATCGTGGGTCAGGCGGGGGTGACCCTGTACGAGGTCGGCACCGTCAAGCCCGTGCACCTGGAGTCCGGCGTCGACCGGCTCTACATCAGCGTCGACGGCGGCATGAGCGACAACGCCCGCACCGCTCTCTACGGCGCGCAGTACTCCGCGCGCATCGCCTCGCGCACCAGCACCGCCCGGCCGGCGCTCAGCCGCGTCGTGGGCAAGCACTGCGAGGCGGGCGACATCGTGGTCGACCTCGAGTACCTGCCGGAGGATGTCGCCCCCGGCGACCTCCTCGCCGTGCCCGCGACCGGCGCCTACTGCTACTCGCTCTCCAGCAACTACAACGCCGTACCCCGGCCCCCGGTCGTCGCCGTCCGCGACGGCGAGGCCCGGCTCATCGTCCGCGGCGAGAGCGTGGACGACCTCCTCGCCCGAGACGTCGGCGCCGCGCCGCGGCCTGCCGACGCATCAACGAAGGGACCCCATGCCTGACTACCGTCGCCTGCGCGTCGCGCTCCTGGGAGCCGGCGCCGTCGGCTCGCAGGTCGCCGCTCTGCTGCGCCTCCACAGCGCCGAGCTCGCCGACCGGGCCGGCGCGAGCCTCGAGCTCGCCGGCATCGCGGTGCGGAACCTCGACGCCCCCCGCGAGACCGACCTCCCCAAGGAGCTGTTCACCACCGACGCCGAGAGCCTCATCGTCGGGGCCGACATCGTGATCGAGCTGATGGGCGGGATCGAGCCGGCGCGCACCTACCTGCTGCAGGCGATCAACTCCGGCGCGGACGTCGTCACCGCCAACAAGGCGCTCCTGGCCACCCACGGGCCCGAGATCTTCGACGCCGCCGACCGGGTCGGTGCGCAGGTCTACTACGAGGCGGCGGCGGCGGGCGCGATCCCGATCATCCGGCCGCTGCGCGACTCGCTCGCCGGCGACCGCGTCCAGCGCATCATGGGCATCGTCAACGGCACGACGAACTACATCCTCGACCGCATGGACACCGAGGGGGCGGAGTTCGCCGACGTGCTCGCCGATGCGCAGCGCCTGGGGTACGCCGAGGCCGACCCGACCGCGGACGTCGAGGGCTACGACGCCGCCCAGAAGGCCGCGATCCTGGCGAGCCTGGCCTTCCACACCTCGGTTCCCCTGGAGTCCGTGCACCGCGAGGGCATCACCGGCATCGACAAGGCGATGATGGATGCCGCGCGGCACGCGGGCCTCGTGATCAAGCTGCTCGCCGTCTGCGAGCGTCTGCGCGACGCCGACGACTCCGAGTCGATCTCCGTCCGGGTCTACCCGGCCCTGATCGACCGCACGCACCCGCTCGCCAGCGTCCACGGGGCCAACAACGCCGTCTTCGTCCAGGCCGAGGCGGCGGGAAACCTCATGTTCTACGGCGCAGGAGCCGGCGGCGTGCAGACCGCCTCCGCGGTCCTGGGAGATGTGGTCTCGGCCGCGCGGCGTCACATCGCCGGCGGCGTCGGCGTGGGGGAGTCCACCCGTGCGAACCTGGCCGTCGTGCCGATCGGCCGGGTCACCACGCGCTACCAGATCACCCTCGAGGTCGACGACCAGCCGGGCGTGCTCGCCACGGTGGCGGGGATCCTGTCGGAGGGTCGTGTCTCGATCGCGACCGTCGAGCAGACCGTCGCCGGCGAGCCCGTGCCGGGCGGCGGCACCGCGCCGCAGACCCCGGAGAACACCGCGCGCCTGGTGATCGGCACGCACAAGGCCAAAGAGCAGGACCTCAGCGAGACCGTGGAACGACTGGCCGCCAGCGGCGTCGTCGAGCGGGTCGTCTCGGTGCTGCGAGTGGAAGGAGAGTGACATGGCGCACGTCTGGCGGGGAGTCCTCCGCGAATACGCCGACCGACTGGGAGTGACCGACGACTCCACCGTGGTCACCCTGGGAGAGGGCGGCACGCCGCTCCTGCCGGCGCCGGCGCTGTCCCGGCGCACGGGAGCCGACGTCTGGGTGAAGTTCGAGGGCATGAACCCCACCGGCTCGTTCAAGGACCGCGGCATGACGGTCGCGCTCTCGCGCGCCGTCGAGCACGGCGCGAAAGCGGTCATCTGCGCGTCCACCGGCAACACCTCCGCCTCGGCGGCGGCCTACGCCGCGCACGCCGGCATCACCGCGGCGGTCCTCGTGCCCGAGGGCAAGATCGCGATGGGCAAGCTCAGCCAGGCCGTGGCCCACCAGGGTCGGCTCATCCAGATCCGCGGCAACTTCGACGACTGCCTCGAGATCGCCCGCGAGCTCGCCGACAACTACCCGGTGCACCTGGTGAATTCGGTCAACCCCGACCGCATCGAGGGACAGAAGACCGCGGCGTACGAGGTCGTCGAGGTTCTCGGCGACGCGCCGGACTTCCACTTCATCCCCGTCGGCAACGCCGGCAACTACACCGCCTACTCCCGCGGTTACCGCGAAGAGGTCGAGCGCGGCGTCGCCACGCGCCTTCCCCGCATGTTCGGGTTCCAGGCGGCCGGCAGCGCCCCCCTGGTCACCGGCTCGGTCGTGCGTCATCCCGAGACGATCGCCAGCGCCATCCGCATCGGGAACCCCGCGTCGTGGCAGTTCGCCATCGAGGAGCGCGAGGCCACCGACGGCTACTTCGGCGCCATCGACGACGAGCGAATCCTCGCCGCGCAGAAGCTGCTCTCGGGTGAGGTCGGCATCTTCGTCGAGCCCGCGTCGGCCATCAGCGTCGCGGGGCTGCTCGATCGCGCCGAGGCCGGGGTCATCCCCGCGGGCTCGCGCGTCGTGCTCACCGTGACCGGGCACGGGCTGAAGGACCCGCAGTGGGCGCTGCGCAACGCCGACGGCTCGGAGGTGCAGCCGACGGTCGTCGACGCGGCGACCACCGAGGTGGCTTCGGTGCTCGACCTCGCCCCTGTCGCGGCACCGGCGTGAGCGCGGTGCCCGTGGGGCGAGAAGTCGTCGTGCGGGTGCCGGCGACGAGCGCGAACCTCGGCCCCGGCTTCGACACGCTCGGCCTCGCGCTGAGCGTCTACGACGAGCTCACCGTCACCGCCCTCGAACCCGGTCGGATCGAGATCGAGGTCGAGGGGCAGGGCGCGGAGGGTGTGCCGCGCGACGCGTCGCACCTGGTGGTGCGGGCCATCCGGTACGCCTTCGACGCGGCGGAGCGCGAGATGCCGGGGCTGCGGCTGCACGCGGTCAACGTCATCCCGCACGGACGGGGCCTCGGCTCCTCCGGCGCCGCCGTGGTCTCGGGCCTCCTCGCCGCCAAGGGTCTCCTCGCCGGTGACGTCGATCTCGACGACGACACCCTGCTGCGCCTTGCCACCGAGATGGAGGGCCACCCCGACAACGTCGCTCCGGCGCTGTTCGGCGGTCTCACGATCGCGTGGGTCGATGACGGACGACCGCAGCACAAGAAGCTCCTCGTGCACCGCGGTGTCGCGCCGCTGGTCTTCGTCCCGGAGTTCACGATGTCCACGTCGGTCGCGCGCAGCCTGCAGCCCCTCCAGGTGCCGCGGGAGGACGCGGTGTTCAACGTCTCGCGGTCGGCGCTGCTGATCGCGGCGCTCACCCAGAGCCCCGAGCTGCTGCTCGCGGCGACCGAGGACAAGCTGCACCAGAACTACCGGGCGCAGGCGATGCCCGACACCGACCGATTGGTGCGGGCGCTGCGGGCGGTGGGGTTCGCGGCGGTGGTGTCGGGCGCCGGTCCCAGCGTCCTGGTCCTCGCCGACGGTCCCGGACGACGACTTGAGGCGGTGGCCGTCGCCGAGCGCGCGACCGACACCCCGTGGGAGGCCCTCATGCTGGCCGTCGATGTCAAGGGTGGTACAGTGAGGGAGTACGCGGAGGGTTCCACGTGATACGTGAATCTGGCCTCCGTCGCAATTCTGCGAAACCACCGCACACCTCTCGTCCTGCCGCGGCGCTCTAGCCACGCCGGGTCGCCGAGAACCGGACGAGATTCCGCTTTGCCGCGCGTGCGGTCATCGTGCACCGTCTGACATTCATCTGCCTGCAATCTGCTGATTAGGAGAACTCGTGGAGTCCATCTCCGAGGTCCACACCCCCGACGACACCACCGACGAGCGCGCCGACGCGCCCGAGGCGGTCGCCACGGACCCGAACACCACCCCTGACGATTCGTCCGCCGCCGCGGACGCCGAGACCGACGTCGACGCCGTGCCGGACGCCGAGAAGAGCTCGGATGCCGCCGCCGAGGCGACGGTCGAGGAAGCGCCCGTCGACAGCGCCGACCAGGCCACGGTCGCCGAGGAGGCTCCGGCCGATGGCGCGCCCGCTTCGGAGCCCGCCGCCGAGGACGCTCCCGCCGAGACCGAGCCGCGCAAGCGCGCGCCGCGTCGCGCGAAGACCGAGGGCGCGACCGCGACCACCCGTCCCAAGCGCACCCGCGCCACCAAGGCGACCGCGGCGGCCGAGGCCGCAGCGGCCGGCGACGCCCCCGCCGCCGAGCCCGCCGCGGACCAGCCCGCCGACGCGGCTCAGTCGCCCGACGTCGCGACCTCGGACGCGACAGCTGCGGAGAGCCCGGTCGTCGCGGAGAGCACGGTCGAGGACACCACTGCCACCGACAGCCCGGCCGCCGGCGCCGAGTCCGCCGACGCGGCCGCACAGCCCCGCGATGACGCCGCTGCGGTTCCCGCCGCAGACGGCACCGCCCAGAGCGACGACACTGCACCCTCGGCAGAGCAGGCCGAGGAGACCACCTCGTCCGAGGGCGGCGACGCCGAGTCCGGCGGTCGCGAGGACAGCGCCGGCGACGACACCCCCTCGCGCGGCCGCAGCCGCAGCCGCAACCGCAACCGCAACCGCGGCGGCCAGAACGGCAACGCCCAGGAGGCCGGCAACGGCCAGGGCGGCCAGAATCAGGGCGGCCAGAACCAGGGGGGAAACGGTCGCGGCGCGCAGAACCAGAACGCCCCCGCGAACGCCGGCCCCGACGCATCCGATGACGACACCTCCTCGACCGGCGGACGCGGTCGCCAGCGCAGCAAGCGCCGGGGCCAGGGCCAGGCCGACGAGTTCGAGACCGAGATCAACGAGGACGACGTCCTCATCCCGATCGCGGGCATCCTCGATGTGCTCGACAACTACGCCTTCGTCCGCACGACCGGCTACCTCCCCGGCCCGCAGGACGTCTACGTCTCGCTCGGTCAGGTGAAGAAGTACAACCTTCGCAAGGGCGACGCCGTCGTCGGATCGATCAAACAGCCGCGCGAGGGCGAGCAGTCCAGCCGCCAGAAGTACAACGCGCTGGTCAAGGTCGACGCGGTCAACGGCCTGTCGGTCGACGACGCCGCCGAACGCGTCGAATTCGGCAAGCTCACGCCGCTGTACCCGCAGGAGCGCCTGCGGCTGGAGACGGCGCCCGAGAAGCTGACGCAGCGCATCATCGACCTCGTGGCGCCCATCGGCAAGGGCCAGCGCGGCCTCATCGTCGCGCCGCCCAAGGCCGGGAAGACGATCGTGCTGCAGCAGATCGCCAACGCCATCGCGATCAACAATCCCGAGGTCCACCTCATGGTCGTGCTCGTCGACGAGCGCCCTGAAGAGGTCACCGACATGCAGCGGACGGTCCGCGGCGAGGTCATCGCCTCGACCTTCGACCGCCCCGCCGAGGACCACACCACGGTCGCCGAGCTCGCCATCGAGCGGGCCAAGCGCCTGGTGGAGCTCGGTCGCGACGTCGTCGTGCTGCTGGACTCGATCACGCGTCTCGGCCGTGCGTACAACATCTCCGCCCCCACCTCGGGCCGCGTGCTCACCGGCGGGGTCGACGCCTCGGCGCTCTACCCGCCAAAGCGCTTCTTCGGCGCGGCCCGCAACATCGAGAACGGCGGGTCGCTCACGATCCTCGCCACGGCGCTCGTGGAGACCGGTTCGAAGATGGACGAGGTGATCTTCGAGGAGTTCAAGGGCACCGGCAACAGCGAGCTGCGCCTGAACCGTCAGCTCGCCGACAAGCGCATCTTCCCCGCCGTCGACGTCAACGCCTCGTCGACGCGTCGCGAGGAGATGCTGATGTCGGCCGACGAGGTCAAAATCACCTGGAAGCTCCGCCGCGCCCTCGCGGGCCTGGACCCCCAGCAGGCGCTGGAGGTCGTGCTCGGCAAGCTCAAGGAGACCGGCTCGAACGTCGAGTTCCTCGTGCAGATGCAGAAGTCGATGCCGGCACCCGCCCAGGGCGGTCACGGCGGCCACGGCAGCAGCCACGGTCACGACAACAGCATCCGCTGAGCGGGGCCGCCGGTGGCTGAGCCCGCGATGTGGGATTCCGTCCGCGCGCTGATCGACGAGCACGCGGCGGTGCAGCAGGAGCTGTCCGATCCGGCGGTGCACGCCGACGCCGCCCGCGCGAAGCGCGTCAACCGGCGCTACGCCGAGCTGTCGCGCATCGTCGCGGCGCACGAGGCCGTGCTCGCAGCATCCGAGGATCTGGATGCCGCGCGCGACCTCGCACGTGAGGATGCGTCGTTCGCCGAGGAGGTGCCGGCGCTGGAGGCACGGCTGACGGAGGCGCAGGAGAAGCTGCGGCGCCTGCTGATCCCGCGCGACCCGGATGACGCCCGCGACGTGATCATGGAGATCAAGGCCGGCGAGGGCGGTGCCGAGAGCGCGCTGTTCGCCGCCGACCTGCTGCGGATGTACCTGCAGTACGCCGCCGCCAAGGGGTGGAAGACCGAGCTCCTCGAGCGCACCGAGTCCGACCTCGGCGGGTACAAGGACGTCCAGGTCGCGATCAAGGGGTCATCCTCTGACCCGGCGCAGGGCGTCTGGGCGCATCTGAAGTACGAGGGCGGAGTGCACCGCGTGCAGCGGGTGCCGGCGACGGAGTCGCAGGGACGCATCCACACCTCCACCACCGGTGTTCTCGTCTTCCCCGAGGTCGACGAGCCCGAAGAGGTGCAGATCGACCCCAACGACCTGAAGATCGACGTGTTCCGCTCGTCCGGGCCCGGCGGTCAGTCGGTGAACACGACCGACTCCGCCGTGCGGATCACCCACCTTCCGACCGGCATCGTCGTGTCGATGCAGAACGAGAAGTCGCAGCTGCAGAACCGCGAGGCCGGCATGCGCGTACTCCGGGCGCGGCTTCTGGCGCGTCAGCAGGAGGAACGCGATGCCGCGGCATCCGATGCCAGGAAGTCGCAGATCCGCGGGATGGATCGGTCCGAGCGCATCCGCACGTACAACTTCCCCGAGAACCGGATCGCCGACCACCGCACGGGCTACAAGGCGTACAACCTCGATCAGGTGATGGACGGCGCGCTCGAGCCGCTCATCGAGTCGTGCATCACCGCCGACGAGGAGGAGCGCCTCGCCGCCCTCGGCGGCGACGCCTGACGCCACCTCCGTTATCGGAGGCGTCGCCCGCTTCCGGGCGCAGGGCCGCGTACCGACGTTGAGCGGCGCGCGGCCCTCTCGGCGGCGCACCGTCGTCTCAGCGGCGCACCACCATCTCAGCGGCGCACCACCATCTCAGCGGCACACGGGAGGAGATCCGTGCACGGGAGGACGGATGCTGCGGCGAAGCCCTCCCACGTGCGGATCTCCTCCGCTGTGCAGCCGAGGAGCGCTGCGGGAGCGGCGCCAGGAGCGCCGCGGGAGCGACGCGGGAGGGTCAGGGCGCCGGCGGACGGGGGAGGAGCCCCCGCATCCGCTCCAGCTGCGCGGCGGCTGCAAGGACGGTCCGCTCGGCGCCCGGGCGGCCGATGAGCTGCACGCTCACCGGGTGTCCGCCGGCCATCGTGAGGGGGAGGACGATCGCCGGCAGGCCCGCCACGTTGACGAAGCTGCTGAACGGCGCGTACTGCACCTGCTGCGCGAAGCAGCGCTCGGGGTCGTCGCCGTCGTACCAGCCGATGGGCCGGGGCGTCTGCGCGAGCGCAGGCGTGAGCACCACGTCGTAGGGAGCGAAGGCCGACACGGTCTCCCGCTCGAAGGCCCGGGCCGCAGCCAAGGCGCCGAGGAGGGCCCGTGCGTCCAGCGATCGCCCCTCGCGCACGAGCCATGCCGTGAGCGGTTCCACGACCTGCAGGTCGTCGTCGGTGAGCGGGATGCGCGCGGCGCTCGCCCGCCACAGCACCCGGAAGAGCGCCCCGTAGCCGTGCGGCCGCCACGTGGCATCCGTCATCTCATGCCCCGCGGAGGCGAGCATCGTCGCGGCCCGCTGGACCGCGTCGACCGCCGTCGGATCCACGGTGACCTCGATGTCGTCGTCCCAGGGCGACACGACGGTGACGCCTACCCGCAATCGCGGCGGGTCAGCCGCCGTCGCCGGAAGGAAGGGCGGCCTGTCGACGGCGCGGACCGAGAAGTCGTACGGCGCGAGCCCGCACAGGGCGTCGAGGAGGAAGGCGGCATCGGCGACCGTCCGGGCGATCGGCCCCGTGACGGCGAGGCCCTCCGGGGCGTCCAGGCCCGAACCCACAGGAAGGCGCCCGCGCGAGGGCTTCAGCCCGACGACGCCCACCGTGGCCGCAGGGATCCGGATCGAGCCGCCGCCGTCCGAGGCCGGGGCCACCGCCAGGACCCCGGTGGCCACGGCGACCGCGGCTCCACCGCTCGAGCCGCCGGCACCGTCCCAGGGATTCCAGGGGTCGCGGGCCCAAGCGCCGCCGCCTCGGGGCTCGGTGTACCCCGTGAGTCCGAACTCGGACGTGCTCGTCTTGCCGATGCTCACCGCGCCCGCGCGATCCAGGGCCGCAGCGAGCGGGTCGGACACCGTGGGGACGAAATCGGCGCGGGCACGCGATCCGTACCGGGTGGGAACGCCCGCGCGCGCCACCAGATCCTTGTCCGCGATCGGGATGCCCCAGAGCGGCCCCTCCGGCGCTGCGGCGTCGCGCTGCGCGGCCTGCTCGAGGGCCTGATCGCCGATCAGCTCGACGAAAGCCCCGAGTTCCCTCGTCTCCGCCGCCCGGGCGAGAGCAGCCTCGACGACCTCGACGGCGCGCAGTTCCCGCCGTTGCAGCGCCGCCGCGAGATCGACCGCCGACATCGCGAGGAGATCGC
Organism: Microbacterium kunmingense; assembly: GCF_023155745.1. GTDB lineage: Bacteria > Actinomycetota > Actinomycetes > Actinomycetales > Microbacteriaceae > Microbacterium > Microbacterium kunmingense. The sequence goes on along the minus strand of NZ_JAKNUS010000003.1, from coordinate 232,185 downwards.
TCATCCTCCGACCGCCGTCCGTTCCGGCGGGATGCCGCGGCGTGGCGCGCCCGTACGGCCGGCGGCGGACGGCGCCGGGGCGTACCCTGAGCGCGTGATCATCTTCCTCATCCGCGCGCTCATCTTCCTCGTCTCCGCGGCGCTCGGGCTGATCGTGGCGGATCTGCTGCTCCCCGGGTTCCTCATCGACTGGCGCAACTGGTGGGGGTTCGCCCTCGCCATCGTCATCTTCGCGGTGCTGCAGAGCATCCTCACCCCGTGGATCGCGAGCGTCGCGCGCCGGAACGCCCCCGCACTTCTCGGGGGGATCGGCATCATCTCGACCCTCGTCGCGCTCGTCGTGGTGGTCCTCATCCCGGGGGCGGGGATCACGATCGGCCAGCCGTTCGTCCTGACCTGGATCCTGGCGCCGGTGATCGTGTGGCTCGTCACGGCCCTGGCGACCCTGTTCCTTCCGATGATCTTCCTCAAGCGCCGCATCGACGATCGGCGCGACGGTCGGGACGCTCGGGCCTGAACACGCTCAGATCACGTACTCCGGAGCGGTGAGCACCGCGCGGGTGTCCATCCCCTCGCGCCGCGGACGGGGCTTCGCGGGCACGCCGACCAGAACGCTGTCGGCGGGGGCATCCTTGGTGACGACGGCGTTCGCGCCCACGACCGAGCGTGCCCCGATCGTGATGGGCCCGAGGATCTTCGCGCCGGCACCCACGGCGACACCGTCGAGGAGGGTGGGGTGGCGCTTCCCGCCCTCCCGCTGACGACCGCCCAGCGTCACGCCGTGATAGAGCATCACGTCGTCGCCGACCTCGGCCGTCTCGCCGATGACGACCCCCATGCCGTGGTCGATGAAGAAGCGGCGGCCGATGACCGCCCCGGGATGGATCTCGATTCCGGTGAGCCAGCGGGTGACCTGCGAGCCCAACCGGGCGGGGAAGCGGAGTCCGCGCCGCCACAGCGCATGCCAGACGCGGTGCGCCCAGACAGCATGAAGACCCGGATAGAGCAGCGCGATCTCGAAGGCGCCCCGCGCGGCGGGGTCACGCAGCTTCGCCGCCGCAAGGTCCTCGCGCACCCGCGTGACGGCGCGGGTGAGGATCATGCCGGCACCGCCTCTTCTTCGCGAAGATCGGCGTACATCGCCGTCGAGAGGTATCGTTCCCCCGAATCGGGCACGATCACGACGATCCGTGCGCCGGATGCCTCGGGGCGGCGTGCGATCTGAAGCGCCGCGCTCACCGCCGCGCCCGCCGACATCCCCGCCAGGATGCCCTCGCGGGTGGCGAGATCCCGAGCGACCCGGATCGCGTCGTCGAAGTCGGCGTCGATGATCTCGTCGACGACCTCCCGGTCCAGGACATCGGGGACGAAGTTCGGTCCGATGCCCTGGATGCGGTGACCGCCCGCCCGGCCCTCCGTGAGGACGGGAGAATCGGCGGGCTGGACGAGCACGACCTTCACGGCGGGATTGCGCTCCTTCAGCACGCGGCCGACGCCGGTGATGGTGCCGCCTGTGCCGGAGCCCGCGACGAAGTAGTCCACGCGCCCGTCGGTGTCGCGCCAGATCTCCTCCGCGGTCGTACGCCGGTGGATCTCGGGATTGGCCGGATGCTCGAACTGCCGCGCGAGGATCGCCCCGGGAGTGTCGGCGGCGATCTGCCGTGCGGTGCGGACCGCCTCGGTCATCCCCTTGTAGGGATCGGTGAGGACCAGCTCGGCCCCGTAGGCCTTCAGCAGCGTCCGCCGCTCCTTCGACATCGACGCGGGCATGGTGAGGATCACGCGGTAGCCGCGAGCGGCACCTGCGAGGGCCAGGGCGATGCCGGTGTTCCCGCTCGTCGACTCCACGATCGTGCCGCCGGGTCGTAGCTCTCCCGAAGCCTCCGCGGCGTCGATGAGCGCGATCCCGAGGCGGCATTTCACGCTCGCCCCCGGGTTGTAGAACTCCAGTTTGGCGACGACCTCAGCGCCCAGGCCCTTCGTCAGCGCGTTCAACCGCACGAGCGGGGTGCCGCCGAAGGCGGTGGTGATGTCGGGATGGATCGCGGACACGGCAGTGGCCTCTCGAACCCGGGCGGGCCCGGTTCAGTCCTCGCGCAGGTCGGCGTACAGGGGCGTCGAGAGGTAGCGCTCGCCGAACGAGGGGATGATCACGACGATGTTCTTGCCGGCCGCCTCGGGACGCGCCGCCAGCTGCAGCGCCGCCCAGACCGCCGCACCCGAGGAGATCCCCACGAGGATGCCTTCGCGTGCGCCGACGTCACGCGCGGTGGCGACGGCGTCGTCGAACTCGACGTCGAAGACCTCGTCGATCACGTCGCGGTCGAGGATGGCGGGGATGAAGTTGGGGCCGATCCCCTGGATCTTGTGGGGACCGGGCGTGCCCTTGGTCAGGAGGGGGGAGTCGGCCGGCTCGACCGCGACGATCTTCACGCCGGGAACGCGGTCCTTCAGCACCTGCCCCACACCCGTGATGGTGCCGCCGGTGCCGATCCCCGCGACGAGGTAGTCGACGGCGCCGTCGGTGTCGCGCAGGATCTCCTCGGCAGTGGTCTTGCGGTGGATGGCCGGGTTGGCCTCGTTCTCGAACTGACGGGCGAGGACCGCCCCCGGGGTCTCGGCGACGATCTCCTGCGCCTTCGCGACCGCGCCCTTCATTCCGCCTGCGGGATCGGTGAGGATGACCTCGGCGCCGTATGCGCGAAGCAGAATACGCCGCTCGATCGACATGGAGGACGGCATCGCCAGGACCACCTTGTAGCCGCGGGCGGCGCCCACCATCGCGAGCGCGATGCCGGTGTTGCCGCTCGTCGCTTCGACGATGGTGCCGCCGGGCTTCAGTTCGCCCGACGCCTCCGCCGCATCCACGATCGCGATGCCGAGGCGATCCTTGACGCTGGAGGCGGGATTGTAGAACTCGAGCTTGGCGATAACGGTGCCGGGAAGGCCCTCGGTGACCCGGTTCAGTCGGACGAGCGGCGTGTCGCCGAAAGCGGACGTGATGTCGGGGTGGATGCCGGGCATGGCTGACCTTTCGGGCGGTAGGGGTGACGGTGAAAGCCTACGGGAGGAGCGGCCAGGGGGCCCGAATGTGACAGTCTGGACGACGGTCATGCACACCCCTCCCGACGATTCCGCGCTCTCGGACGCCCTTCGCGACGCCCGCGTGCGGCTCGAGCGCGCCGGAGTCGGGGGCGCGGAGGTCGACGCCGAACTCCTCGCCGCCCACGTGCTGGGGGTCGGCCGGGGCGAGGTGCAGGCCGCCGTGATCCGAGGTGCCCGCCTGGATGCCGCCGACCGTGCGCGCTTCGACGACGTCGTCGCCCAGCGGGCCACGCGCGTCCCCCTCCAGCACCTCACCGGGTCCGCCCCGTTCCGTCACCTCGAGCTCCGCGTCGGCCCTGGAGTGTTCGTCCCCCGCCCGGAGACCGAGATGGTCGCCCAGCTGGCCATCGACGCCCTCCGGGCCGCGGCCTCGCCGGAGCCCGTGGCCGTCGACCTCGGGACCGGCAGCGGAGCCATCGCCCTGTCCCTTGCCACCGAGGTGCCTCACGCGCAGGTCCACGCGGCCGAGAACGACGTCGCGGCGTTCCTCTGGGCCAAGGAGAACTTCGCCGCGGTCGGAGCACGCAACGCCCGCGTCGCCTTCGTCGACCTCGCGGCGGCGTTCGGCGAGCTCGACGGGACGGTGTCGGTCGTCGTGTCCAACCCGCCCTATGTTCCCGACGACGCCATCCCGCGCGACCCGGAGGTGCGGTTCTTCGACCCGCCCGCGGCGCTCTACGGCGGCCCCGACGGCCTGGACGTCATCCGGGTGCTGAGCGGCGTGGGCATGCGACTGCTGCATCCGGGCGGTGTGCTGATCATCGAGCACGGTGAATGGCAGGGAGCCGCCATCCGGGATCTGCTGACCTCGGACGGATGGCGCGCCGCCGCCACCCACCGGGATCTCACCCTGCGCGACCGGGCGACCACCGCGCTCCGGCCCTGACCGGGTGCCGGCGCGGCGGGTCCGGGAGGGGGGTCTGCGAGCGCCGGGCCGTAGACTCGTGGCGTCATGTCTACCCTCTTCGACTGCCGTGACGACGAGCAGCTCCTCCCCGGCATGCGGCAGGCCCGGCAGGCCATCGGCCGCGGCGACCTCGTCGTGATGCCCACCGACACCGTCTACGGCGTGGCCGCCGACGCCTTCAACGCCCGCGCCGTCCAGCGGCTGCTCGATGCCAAGGGCCGCGGTCGTCAGTCGCCGCCGCCCGTGCTCGTGGCGGGGCAGGCGACGCTCCGGGCCCTCGTGGCCGAGGTCCCCGAACCCGTCGAGCGGCTGGTCGCGGAGTTCTGGCCTGGCGGCCTCACGATCGTCCTCCCCTCCCAGCCCTCGCTGTCGTGGGACCTCGGAGAGACGCACGGCACGGTCGCCGTGCGCATGCCCGCCCATCGCATCGCCCTCGAGCTGCTCGAGGAGACCGGGCCCCTTGCCGTCTCCAGCGCCAATCTCACCGGGCGCCCGGCGGCGGTGGAGATCGGTGCGGCGCAGGAGATGCTCGGCGACAGCATCGCCGTCTACCTCGACGGCGGGCCGGCCGACGTCGGGGTCGCCTCGACCATCGTCGACGCGACGCCGCTCGTGGTCCGCGGCGCCGAGCCGCGGGTGCGGATCCTCCGCGAGGGCGCGGTGGGCCGCGACCGACTCCGTGAGCTGCTCGGCGATCTGCTGGAGGATCCGGAGCCGGGCACAGGGTGAAGCAGTACGTCTTCACCGTCCTGTTCACCGCCACCGTCACGTTCGTCCTGACGTGGGTGGTCTGGCGACTGAGTCTGCGCTTCAAGCTCTACCCGGGCATCCGCGAGCGCGACGTGCACAAGACCCCCACGCCGCGCCTCGGGGGAGTGGCGATGTTCCTGGGGGTCGTGGCGGCCTTCCTGGTGTCGTCGCAGAACCCGTTCTTCGCGATCGTGTGGCTCGAACCGCGCACCGTCATCGCGATCCTCGTCGCCACCGCGCTGATCGTGGTCGTCGGGGTCGCCGACGACCTGTTCGATCTGGACTGGATGGTCAAGCTCGGGGCGCAGTTCGTCGCGGCGGGCATCATCGCGTGGTTCGGGGGACTGCAGATCTACACCCTGCCGATCGGCGACCTCATCATCGGCTCCGGGTGGCAGAGCTTCCTCCTGACCGTCCTGTCGATCGTGATCGTCATGAACGCGGTCAACTTCATCGACGGTCTGGACGGTCTGGTCGCGGGTGTCTGCCTCATCGCCAACGTCGTCTTCTTCGCCTACTCCTACCTGCTCGCGCGCGACACCGGCCAGAACACCTACTTCAACCTCGCCACGCTCATCGCCGCGATCCTGATCGGGGCCTGCATCGGGTTCCTGCCGCTGAACTGGAGCCCCGCGAAGCTGTTCATGGGCGATTCGGGGGCACTGATGCTCGGCCTGCTCATGGCCTGCTCGGCGATCTCGATCACCGGGCAGCTCTCGCCCGAGCTGCTGGACCCCGAGCGCTTCGGCCGCTCCCAGCTGCTGGGTGCGTTCATCCCGATCATCCTGCCGATCGTCGTGGTGCTCCTGCCCCTCCTCGACTTCGGCCTCGCCGTCATCCGACGCATGCGCGCCGGCAAGTCGCCGTTCTCTCCCGACCGCAAGCATCTGCACCATCGGATGCTCGACATGGGGCACAGCGACCGCGACGCCGTGCTCATCTTCTACTCGTGGACCGCCGTGGTCAGCCTCGCGGTGCTGCTGATGTACGTCGGCACCCAGGAGGAATGGCCGGGAGACTACCTCCTGGGCGTCGCCCTCGGTGCCGTCGGCGTCGTCGCCTGCCTCGTGGTCACCCTCCTCCCCGCTCGCCAGCGCGGCCGCAGCGCCGCCGACGTCCCCCAGGAAGCCTCATGACCTCCGACGTGTCCAGCAATCCGATCCTGCGCACCACCCTGCTGTGGTCGGGGGTGGTCACCGTGGTGCTCGCCGTCGCCGCCGCCATCGTCGGCGGCCTCGTGGCAGGGCCCGACGGGGTGTGGAGCGCCCTCTCGGGCGTGATCCTCGCCGCGGTCTTCCTCGGCATCACCGGCGCCAGCATCCTCATCGCCAACCGCTGGTTCGGCGACCCGCTCTACATCCCGGTGTTCTTCGGGATCGTCATGGGCGGCTGGATCCTCAAGCTCATCATCTTCATCGTCGCCCTGATCATCCTGCGCGGACAGCCGTGGCTGGAGGGTCCGGTGTTCTTCGTCGCGGTGGTGGTGAGCGTCCTGGCATCGCTCGCGATCGACGTGGTGGTGCTCACGCGAATGCGGGTGCCGCACGTCAGTGACGTCTCGCTCCCTACCACGGACCCCGATGACGACCTGAACCGGCCTCTCGACGACGAGAAGGACCCGGATACGGGGAAAAACGCCGCGCCCTGAGTTTGATAGGGTGGTCCTTGCGCCCGCCCGCCGCTCTGCGCGCGTCTGCGGAACGACTCTCACCGACCATCGTCGCAACGGTCCCCGACCGGTGCCCCGAAGCTGGAGCCCGCGCTGTCTACTCAAGCTGCGACCCTGATCGCGAATGCCTCGTCGTCCGACGGTGAATTCTACCCGCCCTCGATCTCGGACTTCTTCCCGCCGAACATCCTCGAAGGCCTCGGGCTTCCGATCGAGTTCACGCGCATCAACCTGGTTCAGGTGCTTGCGACGATCGTGCTCATCCTCGTGTTCGTCATCGGTACGCGTCGGATGCGGATCGTCCCGACCCGCTTCCAGAGCATCGTGGAGATGGGGCTGGACTTCGTCCGCGTCAACATCGCCCACGATCTGCTCGGCCGCAAGGACGGCGACCGGTTCCTGCCGCTGCTGACGACGATGTTCTTCATGATCCTGTTCATGAACATCACCGGGATCATCCCGTTCCTGAACATCGCGGGGACGAGCGTCATCGCGGTGCCGCTGTTGCTGGCCGTCGTGTCGTACTTCGCCTTCATCTATGCGGGACTGAAGAAGAGCCCGAAGAACTTCTTCAAGAACTCGCTCTTCCCCTCGGGCGTCCCGCCCGCCTTGTACATCATCGTCACGCCGCTGGAGTTCCTCTCCACCTTCATCATCCGGCCGGTGACGCTGACCCTCCGACTGCTGATGAACATGATCGTCGGGCACCTCATGCTCGTGCTGTTCTTTTCGGCGACGCAGTTCTTCTTCTTCACCGCTGACGGCATCTTCAAGGCCTTCGGCGTCGGCACCCTGGCCTTCGGGCTGGCGTTCACTCTCTTCGAGATGCTGGTCGCCTTCCTGCAGGCCTACGTCTTCACGATCCTCACCGCGGTCTACATCCAGCTCGCGGTCGCGGAAGAGCACTGAGCGGACCGGCTCCGGCCTGTCCACCCAACCGAAAGGAAACACACCCGTGGATGCAACTACGGTTCTCGCCCAGGTCAGCGGTTCGATCGCGACCGTCGGCTACGGTCTCGCCGCCATCGGCCCCGCCATCGGCGTGGGCATCGTCGTCGGCAAGACCATCGAGGGCGTCGCTCGTCAGCCCGAGCTGGCCGGCCGCCTGCAGGTCCTGATGTGGATCGGTATCGCGTTCACCGAGGCGCTGGCGTTCATCGGCATCGCCACCGGCTTCATCTTCGGCTTCTGATCCGACTTCCTCACGTTTAAGGAGACGAGATGCTGAACGCTCTTGTCACTCTCGCTGCGGAAGAGGGTGAGTCGCAGAACCCGCTGCTGCCGGCGTACTACGACATCATCTGGTCGCTGGTGTGCTTCATCGTCATCCTGGCGGTGTTCTGGCGCATCGTTCTGCCGCGCATGCAGAAGCTGCTCGACGAGCGCGCTGCCGCGATCGAAGGCAACATCGCCAAGGCCGACGAGGCCCAGCGCAAGGCCGAGGCCGCGCTCGAGGAGTACACCGCGCAGCTGGCCGACGCCCGGCGCGAAGCCGGTGAGATCCGCGACGCCGCCCGCGAGGACGGCAAGAAGATCCTCGCCGAGGCGAAGGAGGCCGCCGCCTCCGAGGCCGCGCGCATCACGGCCACGGCGCACGCCCAGATCGAGGCGGAGCGTCAGTCGGCACTGGTGTCGCTGCGCAGCGAGGTGGGCACGCTCGCCCTCGACCTCGCCGGCGGGGTGATCGGAGAGACCCTCTCCGATGACGCCAAGGCGCAGGCCGTCGTCGACCGCTTCCTCGCCGAGCTCGAGGCCGACGAAGCCGCCAAGGCGGCGACCGGTCAGAAGCAGGGTTCCTGATGGGAAGCGCGACCACGCAGGCTCGGGTGTCGGGTATCGCTGCACTGGATGCCGCGGCGATCACCGACCTCGGTGTGGCGCGTGAACTCTTCGGGGTCGCACGCGCGGTGGGGGAAACCCCCCAGCTGGCCTCGGCTCTCGCCGACGCGTCGGCGCCGGCACCTGCCCGACAGAAGGTCGTCGACGACGTCTTCGGGCGTCAGGTGTCGGCCACGACGCGCACGCTCCTGGGCGCCGTGGTCGCGGAGCGCTGGTCATCGGCCGCCGACCTCGTCGAGGGGGTCGAAGAGCTCGCCGTGCGCGCCGCCGCCGTCGCGGAACCGCAGGCCGACGTCGAAGCCGACCTGTTCGCCTTCTCCCGCGTCGTCGCCGACAACGGCGAGCTCGAGCTGGCGCTCGGCAGCCGTCTGGGCGACCCGGCGGCCAAGGGCCGGCTGGTGTCCTCTCTCCTCACGGGGCGTGCGAGCGGTTCGGCGATCGTCATCGCCGAGTCCCTCGTCCAGCAGCCCCGCGAACGCCGCGTGCGGCAGCTGCTCACCTGGGCGATGCGCATCGTCGCCGACCAGCGGGGCCGCAAGGTCGCCACGGTCGTCACCGCCGTCGCCCTCAGCGACGCGCAGATCGCACGCCTGGCGCGGACGCTCTCGGCCCGCTACGGCACCGAGGTGTCGATCAACGCCGTCGTCGACCCGACCGTGGTCGGCGGTCTGCGCGTGCAGATCGCCGATGACGTGATCGACGCCAGCGTGTCCTCGCGTCTCGCCGACCTCCGCCAGCGACTGGCCGGATAACAGACTTCCCGTGCGCTTCCCAGGAGGCGACGGAGCATTCGGGGTCACACTCGACGGTGAGGCCCCACCGAACGAAGGAAGATCATGACAGACCTCTCTATCAGCCCCGACGTCATCCGTGACGCGCTGAAGGACTTCGTCGCCGCGTACGAGCCCACCGGCGCCGCCGCGACCGAGGTCGGCACGGTCATCGACGCCGCCGACGGCATCGCCCACGTCGAGGGCCTCCCCGGCGTCATGGCCAACGAGCTCGTGATGTTCGCCGACGGCACGCAGGGCCTGGCCCTGAACCTCGACGAGCACGAGATCGGCGTCGTGGTGCTCGGCGACTTCGCCGGCATCGAAGCCGGTCAGCAGGTGACCCGCACCGGCGAGGTGCTCTCGGTCCCCGTCGGCGACGGCTACCTCGGTCGCGTGGTCGACCCGCTCGGCAACCCGATCGACGGCCTCGGCGAGGTCGCGACCACCGGTCGCCGTGCCCTCGAGCTGCAGGCGCCCGGCGTCATGCAGCGGAAGTCCGTGCACGAGCCGATGCAGACCGGCATCAAGGCGATTGACGCGATGATCCCGATCGGTCGGGGTCAGCGTCAGCTGATCATCGGCGACCGCCAGACCGGCAAGACGGCGATCGCGATCGACACGATCATCAACCAGAAGGCCAACTGGGAGTCCGGTGACGCGACCAAGCAGGTGCGCTGCATCTACGTCGCCATCGGTCAGAAGGGCTCGACCATCGCCGCGGTGAAGGGCGCCCTGGAAGACGCCGGCGCGATGGAGTACACCACCATCGTCGCCGCGCCCGCTTCCGACCCGGCGGGCTTCAAGTACCTCGCCCCGTACACCGGATCGGCCATCGGCCAGCACTGGATGTACGACGGCAAGCACGTCCTGATCGTCTTCGACGACCTGACCAAGCAGGCCGAGGCGTACCGCGCCGTGTCGCTGCTGCTGCGCCGCCCGCCGGGACGCGAGGCCTACCCCGGCGACGTCTTCTACCTGCACTCGCGTCTGCTCGAGCGTTGCGCGAAGCTCTCCGACGAGCTCGGCGCGGGCTCGATGACCGGCCTGCCGCTCATCGAGACCAAGGCCAACGACGTCTCGGCGTACATCCCGACCAACGTCATCTCGATCACCGACGGACAGATCTTCCTGCAGTCCGACCTGTTCAACGCCAACCAGCGTCCGGCGGTCGACGTGGGCATCTCGGTGTCCCGCGTCGGCGGTGACGCGCAGGTGAAGTCGATCAAGAAGGTCTCGGGAACGCTCAAGCTCGAGCTCGCGCAGTACCGCTCGCTCGAGGCCTTCGCGATGTTCGCCTCCGACCTCGACGCCGCCTCCCGCCGCCAGCTGGCGCGCGGCGCGCGCCTCACCGAGCTGCTGAAGCAGCCGCAGTACTCGCCGTACCCGGTCGAGGAGCAGGTCGTGTCGATCTGGGCGGGCACGAACGGCAAGCTCGACTCGATCGAGGTCGAGGACGTGCTGCCGTTCGAGCGCGAGCTGCTGGACTACCTGCGTCGCAACACGACGATCCTCGACCGCCTGCGCGAGACCAACGTCCTCGACGACGACACTGTCGCCGAGCTGGACAAGAAGGTCGACGAGTTCATCCTGGAGTTCCGCTCCGGCAAGGGACAGTCGATCAACCGTCCCGGCAGCGACGATGTCGCCGCCGCCGAGGCCGAGGACGTCAACCAGGAGAAGATCGTCAAGGGCCGTCGCTGAGCGGAACCGGTAAAGGATCATGGGCGCACAACTGAGGGTCTACAAGCAGAAGATCAACTCTGCTCAGACCACGAAGAAGATCACGAAGGCGATGGAGCTCATCGCTGCTTCGCGGATCCAGAAGGCGATGGGGCGCGTGCGCGCCTCCACACCCTTCGCCCGCGCGGTGACCCGCGCGGTGTCCGCGGTGGCGACGCACTCCAACGTCGATCACCCCCTGACGCAGGAGCGGCCCACCATCCGCCGTTCGGCCGTGGTGATCTTCGCGTCGGATCGGGGGCTCGCGGGTGCGTTCAACTCCCAGATCCTCCGCGAAGGCATGGAACTGGCGGCGCTGCTGCGGTCGGAGGGTCGCGAGCCGGTGTTCTACCTGATCGGGCGCAAGGCCGTCGGGTACTTCCAGTTCCGACGCATCGAGGCCGCCGCCGAGTGGACCGGTGACACCGACACTCCGCAGTTCCACACCGCCGAGGAGATCTCGGCCACCCTCCTCGACGCCTACAACCGCGGCGGAGAGCAGGGCGGCGTGGATGAGATCCACCTGGTCTACAACCGTTTCGTCAGCATGATGACCCAGAGCCCCGAGACCGTGCGTCTCCTTCCGCTGGAGGTCGTCGAGGCCGAGGAGGAGTCGTCGGCCCAGGTGTACCCGCTCTACGAGTTCGAGCCGGACGCCGAGACGGTGCTGGACGCCCTCCTGCCGGTCTACATCCAGAGCCGTGTCTTCAACGCGCTCCTGCAGTCGTCGGCGGCCAAGCACGCCGCGACGCAGAAGGCGATGAAGTCGGCCAGCGACAACGCAGACAAGCTCATCACCGACTACACCCGGCTGCGCAACAACGCGCGTCAGGCCGAGATCACGCAGCAGATCGCCGAGATCGTCGGCGGCGCCGACGCTCTCGCGTCGGGCAAATAGACCCACACGAAAGAGAAGAAGCCATGAGCCTCACCGCTGAGAAGACGGAAGCCACGACGGCCGCAGCGCCCGCCGTCGGCCGGGTCGCCCGCGTCACCGGCCCCGTCGTCGACATCGAGTTCCCCCACGACTCGATCCCCGACATCTACAACGCGCTGAAGACGACGATCACGATCGGCGACTCGTCGTCCGAGATCACCCTCGAGGTCGCCCAGCACCTCGGTGACGACCTCGTCCGTGCCATCGCCCTGAAGCCCACGGACGGCATCGTCCGCGGCCAGGAGGTGCGCGACACCGGCGAGCAGATCACCGTGCCGGTCGGCGACGTGACCAAGGGCAAGGTCTTCAACGTCACCGGCGAGGTGCTCAACGGCGCTCCCGGCGAGACCATCGAGGTTACCGAGCGCTGGCCGATCCACCGCCAGGCGCCGAACTTCGACCAGCTGGAGTCGAAGACCCAGATGTTCGAGACCGGCATCAAGGTCATCGACCTGCTCACCCCGTACGTGCAGGGTGGGAAGATCGGACTCTTCGGCGGTGCCGGCGTCGGCAAGACCGTCCTCATCCAGGAGATGATCCAGCGCGTCGCGCAGGACCACGGTGGTGTGTCGGTGTTCGCCGGTGTCGGCGAGCGCACCCGTGAGGGCAACGACCTCATCGGCGAGATGGAGGAGGCGGGCGTCTTCGACAAGACCGCCCTCGTCTTCGGCCAGATGGACGAGCCGCCGGGCACGCGTCTGCGCGTGGCCCTGTCGGCGCTGACCATGGCGGAGTACTTCCGCGACGTGCAGAAGCAGGATGTGCTGCTGTTCATCGACAACATCTTCCGCTTCACCCAGGCCGGGTCCGAGGTCTCGACGCTGCTCGGCCGCATGCCCTCCGCCGTGGGTTACCAGCCGAACCTCGCCGACGAGATGGGTGTGCTCCAGGAGCGCATCACCTCGACGCGCGGTCACTCGATCACCTCGCTCCAGGCGATCTACGTCCCCGCCGACGACTACACCGACCCGGCGCCGGCGACCACCTTCGCCCACCTGGATGCCACGACCGAGCTCTCCCGTGAGATCGCGTCGAAGGGTCTGTACCCCGCGGTCGACCCGCTGGCCTCGACCAGCCGCATCCTCGACCCCCGCTACATCGGCGAGGACCACTACCGTGTCGCGACCGCGGTGAAGCAGATCCTGCAGAAGAACAAGGAGCTGCAGGAGATCATCGCGATCCTCGGTGTCGACGAGCTCTCCGAAGAGGACAAGGTCGTCGTGGCCCGCGCACGTCGCATCCAGCAGTTCCTCTCGCAGAACACCTACATGGCGAAGAAGTTCACCGGTGTCGAGGGCTCCACGGTCCCGATCAAGGAGACGATCGAGTCGTTCGACGCGATCGTCAAGGGCGATTTCGACCACGTCGCCGAGCAGGCGTTCTTCAACGTCGGCGGCATCTCCGACGTCGAAGAGGCATGGGCCCGCATCCAGAAGGAGAACGGCTGATCATGCCTCTCAAAGTCAGCCTGGTTTCCGCCGACGCGGAGGTCTGGTCCGGCGAGGCGTCGCTCGTGGTCGCCAAGACCGTCGAGGGCGAGATCGGCTTCATGGCCGGACACGAGCCGGTGCTGGCGATCCTCGCCGAGGGTCAGGTGCGGATCACCCGCACCGACGGCTCGAAGATCGTCGCCAACGCCCAGGACGGCTTCCTGTCGATGGAGCGCGACGAGGTCACGATCGTGGCCGGAAACGCCGCACTGATCTCCTGACCGACTGATCCTCCTCTCCGCCTCCCGCGAGAGTGCAACTGGCCGCCGAGAGCACGGGTGAACCCCGTGCTCTCGGCGGCCACATGCATCCTCGCCCCGTGTTCGCCGGGGTGCATCCATGCTCATCCTCCTCCCGCCCTCCGAGACCAAGCAGCCCGGCGGTTCCGGGAAGCCGCTCGACCTCGACGCTCTCGCGCTGCCGTTCCTGCGACCGCAGCGCGAGGAGGTCCTGTCCGCGCTGATCGCGCTGTCGGAGAACCCGGACGAGGCCGCCCGGGTGCTGGGCCTCGGACCGCGTCAGCGTGACGAGGTCGCCGTCAATGCCGCCCTCCGCTCCGCTCCGACGACTCCCGCCGTCGACCGCTACACCGGCGTGCTCTTCGATGCGCTCGATGCGCCGACGCTCGACGCGGCAGCGCGCCGCTGGCTGAAGGCCCACGTCCTGATCCACTCGGCGCCGTTCGGTCCGGTGCGCGCCCTCGATCCCCTTCCCAACTACCGGTTGGGAGCAGCTGCGCGCCTCCCCGGACTGGCGTCGCCCAACAAGCACTGGGCGGCGGCGGTCACCGATGCGCTCGCGGCTTCGGCGCCGCCCTTCATCCTCGACCTCCGCTCGCATGCCTACGTCGCCCTCGGACCGGTGCCGGGCACCGTTCCGGCGGTGTCCCTGCGTGTCGTGACCGACGCCGAAGGCGGCGCCGTGCGGGCGCTCAACCACTTCAACAAGCACGCCAAGGGCGAGCTCGTGCGTCGCCTCGCCATCGAGCGGCCACGGGTGCGCAGCGTGGCGGGATTCCGGCAGTGGGCGGATGACGCGGGGCTGCGGCTTATCGGGGACGCCGGGTCGGCAGAACTCGATCTCGTCGTCTGACGCGCGCTAACGGCGCGTGTTCGCCGCGGTGCGCTCTGTGTTCTCCGCGATCGCGATCAGCGCGACGACGGCTTCGATGACGAAGCGAAGGGCGATCACCGCCAGGAACGAGAAGAGCGGAACGAGGATGACCGTCGCCACGATCAGTGAGATCCCGGCGCCCGGGTTGAACCACAGGGCGCCGACACCTGCGACGACGCCCGTGACGAGATAGACCACGAAGGCGATGCCGATCGCCATCAGACCCACGACGTAGAACACCGCGGCGAGTCGCCGCGTGATGAAGGTGCGGAACGACAGGTCGAACAGAGAGCGGAAGAACCCACGGCCGACCGCAGCGGCATCCTTCGCGTCGGAGGCGGGCACGCCGGTGTCGTCGACGCCGGCGATACCGGGGGTCGCGGGCTCGGTGGCCCGGGCCGCTTCCGCGGCGGGCTGGCGGGGCAGCGGGGGAGGGGTCTCGGTGCTCATGGTCCTCGTCCTTCGTCGATGTCCTCCCGTCACGTTACCGATCGCGACGCGCCCGACCCCGTGTTTCTGGGAATTTCCTCACAACGACCGCACCTCGTCGCTACCATGACACACGCGGGGCGTCGTCCCGTCGTCTGCGGGCCTTCGCCGCAGACCTCCCCGGGCGAGAGGCATGGGAATGGATCCGTACGGTGACAACTCGGGAGCGGTCGTCGGACTGCTCATCGCTGCATTCTTCTTCTGGCTGGTGATCATCCTCGCCGGCTACGTCATCACGTCGTTCTTCACGATGAAGGTGTTCGACAAGGCCGGCGTGCAGGGCAAGTGGCGCGCGTGGGTGCCCGTCTACCGCGAGATGGTCTTCGCCAAGCTCGGCGATCTCAACCCGTGGGGTGTGCTCATCCTCATCGGGGCCGCGGTGCTGCTGAACCTGATCCCCTACGTCAACTTCCTCCTCGGCTGGGTGCCGAGCGTGGCGGCCTTCGTCTACATCATCCTCGCCGCGTGGCGGGTGCAGACCAAGCTCGGCAAGGAGACGCCGTGGATCATCCTCGCGGTGTTCCTCTACGTCGTCTGGCTCGGCATCATGGCCTTCGACCGGTCGCGCTGGAACCCGAACATCCCGCCGGCACCGTGGGCGAACTCGTTCCTCAAGGACACCACCGTGTGGGCGGGCATCCCGCAGCAGCCGAGCGCTGCCGCCGCTCCCGGCTACGGGTACCCGCCCGCGGCCCCCGGAGCCCCCGCGGCACCTCCCGCGGGGTACGAGCCGGCGCCGGGATACCAGGCGCCGCCGGCCCCCGCGCCGGGCTACCAGGCTCCGCCCGCCCCGGCAGCCGCACCGCCGGCGACTCCTCCCGCCGCACCGCCCGCGCCGCCCGCGGCCGACCCCGCCGCACCTCCGGCGGGTGAGCCGCCCGCAGACCCGGGCGCGCCGCGCCCCTGACCCATCCGGACAGCCCCCGGCCCACGGCCGGGGGCTGTCCGCGTCCACGCCCGGGTAGCGTGGACGCATGAATTCTGTGCCGCTTCGCCGCCTCGGATCATCCGGTCTGCTCGTCTCGGCCGTCGGTCTCGGCTGCAACAACTTCGGCCGGCCCGGGACGCGGACCGAGACCCTCGAGGGAACCCGCGCGGTCCTGGATGCCGCGATCGACTCCGGGGTGACCTTCCTCGACACCGCCGACATGTACGGCGGCGACCCGGGGCAGTCCGAGGCGCTCATGGGCGAGGCTCTCGCGGGGCGACGGGATCGCGTCGTGCTCGCAACGAAGTTCGGTCACTCCGGCCGTGACATGGGGTACGGGCTCGCGGGCGCCAAGGCATCCCGCACCTACATCCGGCGAGCGGTCGAGGCCTCCCTCACGCGCCTGCAGACCGAGTGGATCGATCTGTATCAGCTGCACACGCCCGATCCGGGGACGCCGATCGAGGAGACCCTGGACGCCCTCGACGATCTCGTTCGGGAGGGGAAAATCCGCTACATCGGGCATTCCAACCTGAGCGGGTGGCAGATCGCCGAGGCGCACTTCGTCGCCGAGCGTCGCGGCACCGCGCGCTTCGTGTCGTCGCAGGACCACTACAGCCTTCTCGCCCGGGGCGTGGAACGGGAGCGGCTCCCCGCCGCCGAGCATTTCGGTCTGGGGTTCCTGCCCTACTTCCCGCTCCACAACGGGCTTCTCACCGGCAAGTTCTCCCGCACCGAGGCCCCTTCCGACACGCGCATCATGCGGCAGCGCCCCCACCTGTGGGAGGACGCGCCGTGGGACGCGCTCGAGGCCTATGCCGCCTTCTGCCGCGATCAGGGGATCACCATGCTGGAGGCCACCTTCGGATGGTTGCTGGCGCGGTCGTCGATCTCCAGCGTCATCGCGGGCGCCACGAGCCCCGAACAGGTGCGCGCCAACGCCGCTGCGGCCACGGCATGGACCCCCACCGTCGCGGACGTCGCAGAGATCGACGCGATCTTCCCCCTTCCCAACGACCCGGCAGCCTGACCCGGGTACCGCGGTTCGCTCAGAGCGCACCGGTGCAGGTGGTTGACCTGACGCAACGGCTGTAGCGTTCACGAAGGTGCGGGTGCCGTGACGGACCCGCGTCGTGGAAGGGAAACCTGTGCTCGGCAAGCTCCTCGCTCGCTACCTCCGTCCCGGCTGGCCGCTGATCGTCGCCGTCGTGGTGTTCCAGCTCGCGCAGTCGATCGCCTCGCTCCTGCTGCCGACGCTGAACGCCGACATCATCGACAACGGCGTCATCACCGGCGACATCCCCTACATCTGGTCGACGGGTGCGGTGATGCTCGGGGTCAGCCTCGTCCAGATCGTCTGCGCCATCGTCGCGGTGTACTTCGGCTCGCGCCTGGCGATGGGGGTCGGACGCCAGATGCGGGCAGACCTCTTCCACCGCGTCGTGGCGTTCTCGCAGCGCGAGGTCGGGCACTTCGGGGCCGCGTCGCTCATCACGCGCAACACCAATGACGTCCAGCAGGTGCAGATGCTGGTGCAGGTCTCCGCCACGCTCATGGTGTCGGCACCGATCCTCGCCGTCGGCGGCGTCATCCTCGCCATCAGTCAGGACGTGGGCCTGTCGTGGCTCATGGCGGTCTCGATCCCCCTGCTGCTGATCATCGTGGGTCTGATCGTGTGGCGCATGGTGCCGGCCTTCACGGTCATGCAGAAGCGCATCGACCGCGTCAACCAGATCCTGCGCGAGCAGCTCAGCGGCATCCGCGTCATCCGCGCCTTCGTGCGGGAGCCTCAGGAGCGTGCCCGGTTCTCGGTGGCCAGTGCCGAGGTGATGGCCACCGGCCTTCGCGCCGGCAACCTGATGGCGCTGATGTTCCCCGCGGTGATGCTCGTGCTGAACGTCTCCAGTGTCGCCGTGATCTGGTTCGGGGCGTTCCAGGTGCAGCAGAGCGACGTCCAGATCGGCACGCTCTTCGCCTTCCTGACGTACATCATGCAGATCCTCATGGGCGTCATGATGGCGACCTTCATGTTCGTGATGATCCCGCGGGCCGCGGTCTGCGCCGACCGCATCGGCGAGGTCCTCGAGACCGAACCCTCGGTGGCGCCCCCGTCGACCCCTGCGCCGCCCCCCGCGGCGCGCGGAGCCGTCCGTTTCGAGCAGGTGGCCTTCGCCTATCCCGGTGCGACCGACCCGGTGCTCAGCGACATCTCCTTCGAGGTGACGCCCGGCACGACGACGGCCGTGATCGGGTCGACGGGGTCGGGTAAGACCACCCTGGTCGGTCTCGTGCCCCGGCTGTTCGATGCCACGGCGGGGTCGGTGCGTGTGGATGGGACGGATGTCCGCGCGTTCGAGCCCGACGAGCTGTGGCGTCGGGTGGGGCTCGTGCCGCAGCGAGCGTTCCTGTTCTCCGGGACGGTGGCCTCCAATCTGCGCTACGGCGACCCCGACGCCGAGGACGCCGAGCTCTGGCATGCCCTCGAACTGGCGCAGGCGGCCGATTTCGTCCGCGCGATGCCCGAGGGCCTGAACGCCCCGATCGCCCAGGGCGGTACCAATGTCTCCGGCGGTCAGCGTCAGCGGCTCGCCATCGCGCGGGCGCTGGTGAAGAAGCCCGAGATCTATCTCTTCGACGACGCGTTCTCGGCGCTGGACCTCGCCACCGACGCAGCGCTCCGCGACGCCCTGGACACCCACCTTCCCCACGCGACGCGGATCGTGGTGGCCCAGCGCGTCTCCACCGTGCAGAACGCCGATCAGATCGTGGTGCTCGACCACGGACGCATCGTCGGCATCGGCACGCACGACGACCTCGTGGCATCCAGTCAGACCTATCGCGAGATCGTCGAATCCCAGCTCTCGGTGGAGGCCGCATGAGCGGGCCAGGACACGGGCGCATGCAGACGGCGCCGGTCGTGAAGGCCAAGAGCTTCGGCCCGAGCGCACGCCGACTGCTCGGAACCCTCAGCTCGGACAGGCCCCGCCTGGTGATCGTGCTGGTCCTCGGCGTTCTGAGCGTGGGGCTGTCGGTCCTCGGCCCGAAGCTGCTCGGCGACGCCACCAACATCGTCTTCGCCGGGTTCCTCTCGCTGCAGGTGCCGGCGGGGGCGACCAAGCAGGAGGTCGTCGACCAGCTCGTGGCCTCGGGTCAGCAGCAGCAGGCCGACCTGGTCCGCGCCGTGGACTTCACCCCCGGCGCCGGGATCGCCTTCGACGCCCTCGGCGCGGTCATCCTCGCCGTGCTCGCGGTCTACATCTTCTCGGGCGTCTTCGGCTGGCTGCAGGCGCGACTGCTCAACGGCATCGTGCAGCGGGCGATGAACCGGCTGCGACTGCAGGTCGAGGACAAGATCCACCGCCTCCCGCTGTCCTACTTCGACCGGGTGCAGCGCGGGGAGCTCCTCAGCCGCGTCACCAACGACGTCGACAACATCGGCCAGTCGATGCAGCAGACGCTGTCGCAGGTCATCATCTCGCTGCTGACGGTGATCGGCGTGATGGTGATGATGTTCCTCATCTCCCCGCTCCTGGCCGTCATCGCGCTCGTGACCGTCCCGCTCACGCTCGTCATCACCGCCGTGGTCGCCGGTCGCTCCCAGAAGCTCTTCGCCGCGCAATGGAAAGCCACCGGAGTGCTCAACGCCCGGGTCGAGGAGACCTTCTCCGGCCACGCCATCGTGAAGGTGTTCGGGCACCAGCGCGAGGTCGAGGCCGATTTCCTGGCCGAGAACGAGGAGGTCTACCGCGCCAGCTTCGGTGCGCAGTTCCTCTCCGGGATCATCCAGCCCGCGATGATGTTCGTGGGGAACCTCGTCTACGTCGCCATCGCCGTCGTCGGCGGCATCCAGGTGGCATCCGGTCTTCTCTCGATCGGCAGTGTGCAGGCCTTCATCCAGTACTCGCGGCAGTTCACCCAGCCGCTGGCGCAGCTGGGCTCGATGGCGAACCTCCTGCAGTCGGGCGTCGCCAGCGCCGAGCGGGTGTTCGAGCTCCTCGACGAGGTCGAGCAGAGCCCCGACCCCGAGCCCGCCGAAACCGCGCCCGCGTCGGCGAAGCGACTGGCCTTCGAGGACGTGTCGTTCCGGTACACCGCCGACACTCCGCTCATCGACGATCTCGACCTGACCGTGGAACCGGGCAGCACCATCGCGATCGTCGGTCCGACCGGGGCGGGCAAGACGACGCTGGTGAACCTCATCATGCGCTTCTACGACGTCGATTCCGGTCGCATCACCCTCGACGGCGTCGACACGCGCCGGATGACCCGCGACGACCTGCGATCGCGCACGGGCATGGTGCTCCAGGACACGTGGCTGTTCGCCGGCACCGTCCGCGAGAACATCGCCTACGGCCGTCCCGACGCCGACGACGCCGCCATCTCCGCAGCGGCCCGCGCCGCGTACGTCGACCGGTTCGTCCACGCGCTACCGGACGGCTACGACACCGTCCTCGACGATGAGGCGGGGAGCCTCAGCGTGGGCGAGCGCCAGCTCATCACGATCGCCCGGGCATTCCTCGCCGACCCTCGCGTCCTCATCCTCGACGAGGCGACGTCGTCGGTCGACACCCGCACCGAGCTGCTCATCCAGCGGGCGATGTCAGAGCTGCGCCAGGATCGGACGTCGTTCGTCATCGCCCACCGGCTCTCCACGATCCGCGACGCCGACCTCATCCTGGTGATGGAGGAGGGGCGCATCGTCGAGCAGGGCACGCACGACGAGCTGCTGAGGGCGGGGGGCGCCTACCGCCGACTGTCGGACGCCCAGTTCCGGGCGGCCGTCACCGAGGATGAGGACGACGAATCGGATGCCGCGGACGCGGCGGGGGAGTCCCCGGCCTCGTCCGGCGTGTCCACTAGGATGTGAGGACGCCATCGCCGGCGGTCGTGCCGATCCGGTGGCGAATGCGCGCCGACGTGGGGAGAGGAGAGCTGGTGCCTGAGATCTCCTCCGGAGACCGTCTGATCGAACTGCCGGACGCGACGCTGTCGCTGCGCTGGGCTGCGACCACACACACCGGCCGCCGACGCGAGGTGAATCAGGACGCGGTGCTCGCCTCGTTCCCCCTCTTCGCCGTGGCTGACGGGATGGGCGGGCACGTCGGCGGCGAGATCGCCAGTGCCAGCACCGTCGATCGGCTCCGCGCGGTCGTGGAGACGGGCCCGGTGAGCGCGAAGACCATCGAGAAGGCGCTCGGCCGCGCCGTGAAGGACATCGCCTCGCACCCCGAGACGACAGATGACGGAACCGGAACGACCCTGACGGGCGTCTACCTCGATCCCACGACCGAGCCCGCGACCTGGGTCACGCTCAACATCGGAGACTCCCGCGTCTACCTCCTCCGCGACGACGACGTCGTGCAGGTGACCACCGACCACTCCGTCGTGCAGGAGCTCGTCGCCTCGGGACGTCTCAGTCCTGAGGAGGCCGAGAACCACCCTTACGGCAACGTCATCACCCGTGCGGTGGGACCGAGTGAGAGCGTGACGCCCGACTACGTGCGCCTCGACATCGTCGACGGCGATCGCTTCGTGGTGTGCTCCGACGGTCTCACCAAGGAGCTCACCGATTTCGGCATCCACCATTTCCTCTCGCAGCACGAGGATCCGGCGGGGGCCGTGGAGGCGATGCTCGATGCGGCGCTGGAGAACGGCGGGCGCGACAACATCACCATCATCGTGGTGAACGTGTCCCTCCGCGAGAAGACGGCCGGTGCGGCGGCCGGCGTCGACTCCTCCACAGCCTCCGCCTGACGACGAGTTCTCCACCGATTCGCGGTGAGGCGCGGGTGACCGCACGTGCGGCGCACAGAGTGGGAACGTGCCATCCTTCACCCCGCTCCCGCCGGTCCGTCCCCGCGGATCCTTCTCAGCGAGCCGCCCGCTGGCCCAGGCCCCCGCGGTCGACGGCGGCGCGCGGGACACCGTGGACCCGCATGACGACTCGTCGACGGACGACCTCCTGCATCTCGACGACCGGTGGGAGAGACCGCCCCGGCCCCCGCTCCCGATCGTCGCGTCGACGGTTCCGATCCTCGGGGCGGGAGCACTGTGGCTGGTCACCGGGTCTGTCCTCGCCCTGTGGCTCGCCGCTCTCGGCCCACTGATCGCCCTCGCGTCGATCGCCGACGCCGCCCGCACGGCTCGTCGGGACCGCCGGGCAGCCGAGCAGGCGAGCGCCGAGACCCGCGCCGAGGTGGCGCGGGCCGTCGCGTCGCGCCACCGACGGGAGCGCGAGCGGTGGTGGGGGGTCCACCCCGACGTCGCTCGGCTCGTCGCATCCGAGATCGAGGTGTGGCGACCCCACCGCGATCGCGGCGACACGGTGGTCGTCGGGCGGGGTCGCATACCGAGCGCGGTCCGGGTGAGCGGCGGGCGCGGTGATGCGCGAGCCGGCGAGCTGCGGCGCCGCGCCGCCGTGCTCGAGGACGCGCCGATCGCGGTGCCCCTGGAAGCCGGGATCGCCGTCATCGGGCCGCCGCTCGTGAGCGCCGCGGTCGCCCGCGCGCTGGTGCTGCAGGCCTGTCTGCTGCATCCGCCGGGTTCTTTCTCGATTCTGCCGTCCTCGGCCGACGACGAGACCTGGCTCGCGCGGCTGCCGCATCGGCGCATCGGCGCTTCACGCACGCTCGCGCTGCGGGTGGGGGGAGCGGATGCCGCGGACGCAGCCGACATCCGGATCGTCCGCGTCGGTCCCAACGAGCCGCCGCCACCGGGGTGTGCGGTCGTCCTGCGCCTCGACGGCCCGGGCCTCGCCCACGCCGACATCGGAGGGGAGACGTACGAGATCCGGCCCGAGGCGGTCGGACGGGCGCAGGCGGTGACGATCGCCGAGACCCTCGCGTCGCGTGCCGCGCGCTCCTGGGGAGACCTCGACGCCGACGACGGCCCGGTGCGACTGGCCGATCTCGCCGACCCGGGCTCGTCGCCCGCGGCGCGCGGCGGACTCGCCGCCACCGTCGGACGCGATCGGGTCCCCGTCTCGATCGACCTCGTGGAGGACGGCCCCCACGCCGTCGTCACCGGGATGACGGGGTCGGGCAAGAGCGAGCTGCTCGTCACGTGGGTGCTGGCGCTCTGTGCGCGCTACTCCACCCGCGAGGTCACCTTCCTCCTCGCCGACTTCAAGGGCGGCACCGCCTTCCAGCGCCTCGCGGGCCTCCCGCACGTCACCGGCGTCATCACGGACCTCGATCCCAGCGGCGCCCGACGGGCCATCGAGAGCCTTCGTGCCGAGATCAGATGGCGGGAGGCGGAGCTCGCCCGGGCCGGCGCCCGCGACATCCGCGACGAGCGGGCCGAGCTCCCGCGACTCGTCGTCGTCGTCGACGAATTCGCCGCGCTGCTCGCGGACCATCCGGAGCTCCAGGCGCTGTTCACCGACCTCGCTGCGCGCGGGAGGGCGCTGGGGATGCATCTGATCCTCGGGACGCAGCGCACGACCGGCGTGATCCGGGAGGGTCTGTGGGCGAATCTGCCGCTGCGGCTGAGCCTCCGCGTCGCCGACGCCGCCGACAGCCGCGCGGTGATCGGAACGGATGACGCAGCCCGACCGGCGTCGACGGGAACCGAACGGGGCACAGCATGGCTGCGCCGAAGCATCGACGCGGCACCCCGGCGCTTCCGGGTGGCCCTCGCCGACGCCGACGATGTCGCCGCGGTCGTCCGCTCCTCCCGCGGCCCGACACCACGACGCTCGTGGCTGCCGGCGCTGCCGACCCGCGTCGACCTCGCCGACCTGCGAATGCCGCCCGCCGACGCCGGTGCCACCCCGCCTCTCGTCCTCGGACTGCTCGACGAACCCGACGAGCAGCGGCAGCGACCGGCCGTGCTCGATCCCCGCGCGACGGGGCTGGTGATCCTGGGGCGCGGCGGGAGCGGCAAGACGACCGCGCTGCAGACGCTCGCGGCTCAGCGCCCGGATGCGGTGACCTGGGTGCCGGCCGATCCGGAGGGGGCGTGGGATGTGGTCGCCGATCTCGTCCGCGCCCCGCACGCGGCCTCGGCTGCACCGCGGCTGGTGCTCGTCGACGACATCGATGCGCTCGTCGGACGCTACCCGATGGACTATGCCGGCGACCTGCTCCAGCATCTCGAGGATCTCCTCCGCGGCGCGGGGGGAGAGGGGACGCTCGTCGCCCTCACCGCGCAGCGGGTGGCCGGAGGCGTGGCGCGTCTGGTCGACCTCGCGTCCCGGCGCGTTCTGCTGGCCTCCGCCTCTCGCGCCGACCATGTCGCCCTCGGCGGCGCACCGGCGGATTGGGACGACCGCGCGGGACCCGGACGGGGAACCTGGGACGGCCACGCCCTGCAGGTGGCCACGGCGTGGGATGCACCCCTGCCGGGGTCAGTGGTGCCCCCAGAGGTCTGGCAGCCCCGAGGGCTCGCCGGAGTCGTCACCCGGCGCTCACCGCAGGCGCGTGCGGCGCTGGCGGCGTGGGAGGCCGCCGGCGCGGCGCTGATCGACCTGGACGCCTTCGACGCCGGGGTGGAGCGCGGCAGCCGCACCGGGCGGGTCGTGGTCGTGGGAGAGCCCGACGAGTGGCAGCGGCACTGGCGGACCCTCGGCCTCATCCGATCCGAGCACGACCTCGTCGTCGACGCGTCCTGCGGGCCCGAGTACCGGATGCTGACCGCCGACCGCGCGCTCCCTCCTTACTGCGTGACCGGGCGCGGTCGCGCCTGGGTGCGGGAGGCGGGAGGCGACCCGCGTCGCATCCTTCTTCCCGACACTCCCGCGCGTGCTTGACCGCCGTCGCCCGGTGGCCCTAGCGTCAGCGCATGGCAACCTCCCCTGTGACCCTGGGTCGACCCGAAGGCAAGGGCCTCGCAGCAGGGACGCTGGGCCTGTGGGGTTCGACCGTCATCGGTCTGGCCTCCACGGCGCCGGTGTACTCGCTGGTGGCGACCCTCGGATTCGTGGTCCTCGCCGTCGGCGCTCAGGCGCCGATCGCGTTCATCATCGCCTTCGTGCCGATGCTGTTCATCGCATTCGCCTATCGCGAGCTCAACAACGCCGTGCCCGACTGCGGCACGACGTTCACTTGGAGCACGAAGGCCTTCGGACCGTGGATCGGGTGGCTCGGGGGGTGGGGCGTGGCCGTGGCCGGAACCATCGTGTTGGCGAACCTCGCCCAGATCGCGGGGATCTACTTCTGGTCGCTCTTCGGCGACGGGTCGCTGGCCGACAACGTGCCGCTGGTCACCGCCACCGGTGTCTTCTTCATCGCACTGATGACCTGGGTGAGCTGGCGCGGCGTCGAGATCGGCGAGCGGATCCAGAACGTGCTCCTGACCATCCAGTACCTCCTGCTGGCGGTGTTCATCGTCGCCGCCCTCTGGCAGTTCTTCACCGGCACCGCGCCCAATCCGACGCCCTTCGACCTGTCGTGGCTGAACCCGCTCGGATTCACCGACTGGAGCGCCTTCACCGAGGCGATCCTGCTGGCGATCTTCATCTATTGGGGATGGGACACCTGCCTCGCGCTGAACGAGGAGACGAAGGACCCCAAGCGCATCCCGGGCCGCGCAGCCCTGCTCACCACCCTCATCCTCGTCTTCACCTACGTCGGGGTCACGATCGCCGCGATGATGTACGCCGGTCTCGGGACGACGGGCGTGGGCCTGGGCAACGAGGCCAATGCCGACGACATCTTCCTTGCGCTGAAGGACGACCTGCTCGGGCCCCTCGCGCCGTTGCTTCTCATCGCGGTGCTCATCTCCGCGGTGTCGTCGACGCAGACCACCATCCTCCCCACGGCGCGCGGCACGCTGTCGATGGCGGTGTACAAGGCGCTGCCCCAGCGGTTCCGCACCGTTCACCCCGTCTACAAGACGCCCTCGTTCTCCACGATCGTCATGGGGATCGTCGCGAGCCTGTACTACATCGGGATGACGCTGATCAGCGACAACATCCTGCAGGACTCCATCCTCTCGCTCGGCCTCGCGATCGCGTTCTACTACGCCCTCACCGGGTACGCCTGCGTCTGGTACTTCCGGCGGGATCTGTTCACGTCGGGGCGGAACCTCGTCTACCGCGGGATCCTGCCGCTGCTGGGCGCGCTGATGCTGACCTACGCGTTCATCCAGTCCGCGATCGACATGTACGACGTCGACTACGGATACACGGTGCTGCTCGGCGTGGGCGGCACCTTCGTGGTCGGCGTCGGCTCGCTGGCGATCGGCGTGGTGCTGATGTTCGTCTGGTACGCCTTCCCGACCTCGAAGCCCTTCTTCCGCGGTGAGCGGCTGAACCGCGACACCCCGGTGCTCGTGCCCGACGAGGGCGCCTACCAGCGGTCGGTGGACGGCGGGCTGAGCTGAGCCTGCCGGTCGTCAGACGACGGGGCGGATCTCCCCGACATCTCGGCCGCCGCCGGTGACCGACAGCGGGAGTGCGGCGAGGGTTGCGGCGACGTCGTCCGCCGGCAGGGCGCCGTGACGCTCGAGGAGGCGCAGCGCCACCGCGGTCGCCGCGCGCGACGACCCGTCGAGCACCTTCAGGGCGACGGTCGTGCCACCCGGGCCGGTCATGACCAAGACGCCTTCGGCGCCGGTCTTGGCGAAGACGCCGAGGCGCTCGATCGCGACGGTGTCGGGCCGGCCGGGTCCTTCGATGGTCCAAGGGTGCTCGCGGACGGTCCTCACGAGCGTGCCCGCCTGCCGGTGGAGGGCGAACGGCGAGCGCTCCGACGACACGCCGATGCGGTGAACGGCGCGGGCGAGGCCCAGCAGGGTCACGGCGTACACCGGCGCCCCGCAGCCGTCGACGGCGGTCGCGGCGACGCGCTCGCCGGTGAGCCTCTCGATCACCTGGCGGATGTGGGACTGGAGCGGATGCCCCGGCTCGAGGTAGGTGGCGGTGTCCCAGCCGTTCGCCACGGCGGTCAGGAGCATGGCGGCGTGCTTGCCCGAGCAGTTCATCCGCTCCCGCGTGGGCTCGCCCCCGGCGCGCACGACCGCGTCGCGGGTGGGCTGGTCCGACGGCCAGGCCGGAGGGCACCCGAGGGACCGCTCGTCGAGCCCGGCGCGATCGAGGATGCTCCGGACGACGGCGACGTGCCGATCGGTTCCGGTGTGGCTCGCGGTGGACAGGCCGAGCTCCTCGCCGGCCAGGTCCGCTCCGGCGGTGAGGAGAGCGAGCGCCTGGAGCGGCTTGAGGCTCGAGCGGGGGAGGATGAGGCCCTCGACGTCGCCGTGGCGCTCGGAGACCACGCCGTCGGCATCCAGAACCACGGCCACCCCGGTGTGACGGGACTCCACGAACCCACTGCGTTCGACGACGGCGAGCTCGACGGCCTTCTCGGCGGCGATGGTCTGCGGCACGCACGTCAGCCTACCCTCGACGCCGGAGGCGCCTCGGGCGCCGCGTGCCAGACTGGGGCCATGTGGGGTGAGCACCGATACGCGCTGCGCGCGACGTGGACCGGCAACCGGGGGAGCGGCACGAGCGGATATCGCGACTACGACCGCTCCGTCACCATCGAGGTCGACGGCAAGCCCGCCCTGCTGGCGTCGGCCGATAAGCCGTTCCGCGGAGACCCGGCGCGCTGGAACCCTGAAGACCTCCTGCTCGCCGCGCTGAGCGAGTGCCACCTCCTGTCCTACCTCCACGCGTGCGTGATGGCGGGGGTCGTCGTCGTGGACTACACCGATGAGGCCGTCGGACTCATGGTCGAAGACGGTGCGGGCAGCGGGGCGTTCCGCGAGGTGGTGCTGCACCCGCGCGTCACCGTCGCGACCGAAGAGATGAGGGATGCCGCCATCGCGGCGCACGACAAGGCTCACGCCCTGTGCTTCATCGCCAACTCGGTCAACTTCCCCGTTCGCCACGAGGCCACCATCCTGGTGGCCGACGCCGCCGAGTGACGGATTCCGCGTCGCGCGCGACGGGCTACAGGCGCTCGTGGGGGAGTACCTGCTTGATGCGCTCGATCGGGTTCTGCGCGGGGACCTCGTTGTAGACGCCGGCGAGCTCCTGCTCGCTGAGGGCTTGGATGGCCGACATGATCTCGTCGGTGGCGCCACGGCGCGCCCGACCCGACGACGCCGCGCCGTGGTGGGAGAGGTCCAGCGGCGCGCCGAACCTGACGGTGATGCGCTCCGAGAGCGAAGGGCGTTTGGCCCCGACCGGCATCACGCGGTCGGTACCGATGAGACCCACCGGCACCACGGGGGCACCGGTCTCCAACGCGAGGAAGGCGACGCCCGTGCGTCCCTTGTACAGGCGCCCGTCCAGTGAGCGCGTGCCCTCGGGGTAGAGCGCGACGGCGCGGCCCTCCGCCAGGAGAAGGCGCTGCTGCTCCAGCGCGTCCAGCGCCGCCTGCCCGGCGCCGCGCTGCACGGGGATGGCGCCGATCGCGCGGAAGAACTCCCGCGACATCCATCCCTTCATCCCGCTGCCTTCGAAGTAGCTTGCCTTGGCGAGGAAGTGCACCGGTCGGGGCGCGGCGACCGGGATGGCAATGGAGTCGATGAACGACAGGTGATTGCTGGCGAAGATGACGGCGCCCTGCCGGGGAACGTTCCCCTTGCCCTCCACCTTCGGGCGGTAGATCAGGCGCCCGAGCGGGGCGATCACCATCCGTCCCAGGGCATAGGTCATGCCGATCGAGTGCGAAGACGCGTCGGGGGCCCCCTGGGGGAGATCGCTGGCTGCCTCGGACGTCACCAGACGAGGGTACTCTCGCTCTCATTCCCGTGCCGGCATCCCGGGCCTCGGGCCTCGCCCTCACGCCGGGGCATCGCGACCTCTCAGCCCAGACAGAGGAAACGTAGGCCAGGATAGGGAGGTCCTTCCGTCCCTCGACCCTGAGGTTTTTGTGCGTATTCGACCGCTCGCCGCCCTGTCCGTCGCCGCCGCATCGGTCCTTCTGCTGACGTCGTGCTCCGGCGACGCCCCCGACGCGACCCAGTCCCCGTCGGCGCAGGTCGCCGACCTGTGCGACGCGGTCGCCCCGTCGGGTGAGGCGTCCGAGTCGGTCACGGTCGAGGGTGAGCCCGGCGCCGCGTCGCAAGCGGTCTTCACCGCCCCGCTGGAGATCTCCGAGCTGCAGAGCACCGTCGTCACCGAGGGCGAGGGCGACGCGGTCCAGGCCGGCGAGCTGGTGAACATCGCCTTCACCGCCTTCAGCGCCGAGACGGGCGAAGAGCTGGGATCGCTCAACTACGAGCCCGGCCAGTTCCTCCCGCAGCAGATCTCCGCCGACAACCCCATCGGCCAGGTGCTCGGATGCGCGACGCCCGGCACACGCGTTGTCGCCACCTTCCCCGCCACCGAGACCAACGGCGGCGAGGTCTACGTCTTCGACTTCCTCGAGACCGTCCCCGACGCCGCATGGGGCACCGAGCAGCCCGCACCCGAGGGCCTTCCCGAGGTGGAACTGGCCGATGACGGTGAGCCGACCATCACCGTCCCCGACGCCGATGCTCCCACCGAGGTCGAGCTCGCGACCCTCAAGCAGGGCGACGGCGAGACGGTCGAGCCCGGCGACACCGTGCTGGTGCAGTACACGGGCGTGAAGTGGTCCGACAACGAGGTGTTCGACTCCAGCTGGGAGGCCGGCACCCCCGCGTCGTTCCAGACGACCGGCGTCGTCGACGGCTTCCGCCAGGCGCTGGAGGGTCAGACCGTCGGGTCGCAGGTCCTGGCGGTGATCCCCCCCGAGTTCGGCTACGGCGCCGTCGACGGCAACGAGCTGCAGGAGGAGACCCTCGTCTTCGTGGTCGACATCCTCGGCGTCCAGCACGTCGCCGCCACCACCGCTCCCTGACGCCGCCGCGCGCGAGAGCGCGGATAGGCTGACCGGATGCGGCGCATCCTCGTCCTTGGTTCCACCGGCTCCATCGGCACGCAGGCCCTCGAGGTCATCGCCGCGAACCCGGATCGTTTCGAGGTGGCGGGGCTCGCGGCGGGACGCCGCCGCGACCTGCTGACCGCTCAGGCGGCGGAATTCGGCGTCGCCGAGAGCGCCTGCGCGCTCGGCGCCGCCGAAGCGGAGCAGCTCGTCCGCGACGTCGCTGCGGACGTCGTCCTGAACGGCATCACCGGATCGGTGGGCCTCGGGCCCACACTCGCGGCGCTGGAGACCGGTCGCACCCTTGCGCTGGCGAACAAGGAGTCGCTCATCGTGGGCGGGGAGCTCGTCACCGCCCTCGCCGCGCCCGGTCAGATCGTCCCCGTCGATTCGGAGCACTCCGCGATCGCTCAGGCCCTCCGCGCCGGCACGCACGACGAGGTGCGACGCCTGGTGCTGACCGCGTCGGGCGGACCCTTCCGCGGTCGCTCGCGATCCGAGCTCGCCGAGGTGACCCCCGCCCAGGCGCTGGCCCACCCGACCTGGGACATGGGCCGCGTCGTGACGACGAACTCCGCGTCGCTCGTGAACAAAGGCCTCGAGGTCATCGAGGCGCATCTGCTCTTCGGCGTGCCCTACGACGCGATCGACGTCGTCGTCCATCCGCAGTCGGTCGTGCACTCCATGGTCGAATTCGTCGATGGGTCGACGATCGCGCAGGCCTCACCGCCCGACATGCGCCTTCCGATCTCCCTGGGGCTGGACTGGCCGCAGCGCGTGGCCGGGGTCGGGGGGCCGATCGACTGGACCCGCGCGACGCAGTGGACGTTCGAGCCGCTCGACGAGGACGCGTTCCCCGCGGTGCGTCTGGCCAAGCGTGTCGGGAAGGCGGGCGCGACCTTCCCCGCCGTGTTCAACGCGGCGAACGAGCAGGCCGTCGACGCCTTCCACGAGGGGCGGCTGCGCTTCCTCGACATCGTCGACCTCGTCGCAGACGTCGTCGACCGGCATGAGGCCCCCGCAGCGCTTACCCGCGAGTCGTTGGTCGACGCCGAGGCGTGGGCCCGTCGCACCGCCGACGAGCTGATCGTCGCGCGCTGAGGGCTCGCCCGGCGGCTCGTCTCAGGCGGGGCGAAGGGGATCGGATGACGGGGTGCTGTCGTCCGGGTAAGGCACGGGCCACCGCGGTTCGGGGACGGGCCATCCGCGGGCGGCGAGTGCCCGTCGGGCGAGCTCGCGCGCGGAATAGGGTGTGCGGACGCCTCGGATGTCGCGGTAATCCTGATGGCCGGGGCCGGCCCACAGGATCGCGTCGCCCTCGCCGACCCGCGCGACGGCCTCGCGGATCGCGCGCTCGGGCGGCGAGAACTCGTGGATCTCGGCGTCGGGCCTGGCGCGTCGGGCGCCTGCGATGAGGGTGGCCCGGATCGCGTCGGGATCCTCGTGCCGCGGGTGGTGGTCGGTGATGATGAGGATGTCGCTGCCCTCTGCGGCGGTGCGACCCATGTCGAGCCGCTTGGTGGCGTCTCGATCGCCGTCGGCCCCGACGAGCATGAGAACGCGGCCGGGAGTGACGTGCCGTACGGCGGCGAGGGTCTTCTCGAAGGCGTCGGGGGAGTGGCCGAAGTCGACGAAGACCGCAGGCCCGCGCTCGCCCGAGACGAGTTCGGTGCGGCCGGGGAGGTAGGCGCGGATCCCGCCGTCGCGGTGGAAGGCCGTGACGAGGTCGTCCCACGCGTACCCGCCCTCGAGGAGCATCACGATCGCAAGACCGGCGTTGGCGGCCATGTGCTGGCCGATGACCGGGACGACGGTCTCCAGCATCCGCCCGTCCTTCGACGACAGCCGGAACCGGGTGCCCTGCTGACGTTCCTCGATGATCTCGACGACCCAGTCCGCGTCGGCCGCCGCGGTGGGATCGGCGGCGATGGCGGGGGTCCCGACCGTCAGGGTCGGCACCTCGGATCGCGCGACCACGTCGGCTCCTGCGGGGGAGTCGAGCGAGATGACGGCGCGACGCGCCCGCTCGGCGGTGAAGAGCGGCAGCTTCGCCTTGAGGTACTCGGCCATGTCGGCGTAGTCGTCGAGGTGGTCGTGACTGAGGTTGGTGAACCCCGCGACGTCGAAGACGATGCCGTCGACGCGGCGACGGCTGAGCGCCTGAGCGCTCACCTCCACCGCGACGGCCTCCACGCCGCGTTCGCGCATCAGCGCCAGCAGCGCGTGCATCTCGTACGCCTCGGGCGTCGTCAGCCGCGAGACCACCACCTGCCCGGCGATGTGCCGCTCGGCCGTCGAGGAGAGGCCGGTGACGACGCCGAGCTGGTCGAGCATGCCCTCCAGCAGGTGCGACACGCTCGTCTTGCCGTTGGTGCCGGTGGTGCCGAACAGCAGCGGCAGATCGTCATCGCGCCCGGTGCCGTATACCCACGCCGAGATGGCGCCGAGGAGCGCGCGCGGGTCGTCGACGACGAGGACCGGGAGTCCGGATGCTGCGGCGAGCGGTAGACCCGTGTCGTCGGTGATCACAGCCACCGCGCCGCGTGCCGCGGCATCCGCGGAGAATTCCGCGCCGTGGCGGTTGGCGCCGCGCACGGCGACGAAGACGTCGCCGGGACGCAGATCGGCGGTGGCGAGGGTCACACCGGTGAGGGTCGACCCGCCGGGGTCGCCGCTGACGCGGCGGGCGAAACGTGCGGCGAGATGGGCCACGCGGTGCGCGGGCGGGTGATCCGGCCGGAGCACGGGGGGCAGGTGGGGAGCGTCATCCGTGGGCATGGCGTCTCCATCCTCTCACCCGGCTCCGGCCGAGACCGTGACCGGGAGGGGTCAGCTCCGCGCGCGTCGGCGCCACAGCGCCGCCACGAGGGCGCCGACTCCGGTCACCAGGCTCGCAGCGGCGAGACCGCGGGCCACGGGATCGTCGCTGCCGGTGGATGCGGCCGCGGCCGGCGTGGCGGCGGCGTCCTGCGCGTCATCCGCGTGCGCCGCACCGTGCCCCGACGTGTGCTCCGCGCCGGGCTCGGATTCGCCGGGCTCGGAGACGACGACGACCGGGGCCGGGTGCGCGGGCTCCTCCTCTCCCGGTTCGGTCGCCTCGTTCCATGCCGTCGAGCCGACGACGCAGCTCTGCTCGACTGGGAAGGCGACGGATTCGCCGGCGGCGCCCTCGGTGAAGGTGACGTCGAGCGCGACCGAGGCGCGCAGGCCGCTGTCGATCGGGTCGTCGGCGGTGAAGACCACCCGCGTCGGCACGCCGTCGGCGCCGATGTCGCGGGTGATCGACCACTCCCCGTCGACGACCGGAGTAACCGTCGTCACCGCGTCGGGGATGTCGACGGCGAGGGCAGTGGTGGGGGAGTCGTCGCAGCCGTGGGAGAACGAGAACTGCAGGGTGGTCCGGGTCCCGGCGGGCGCGACCTCGGGCGACACCCCGACGTGCGCCGAGGCGGCGAGGGGGGCCGTCAGCACGAGGGCGACGCCGATGACGGAACCGGTGGCGATGAGGGGCAGGCGGGCAGAAGTGTGAGCGGTCATGGTGGTTCTTTCCTTCACGCGAAGCAGGGTCGACGGCGCGCCGCCGGGTCGGCGGACGCGCGCGGATCACCGGCGCGCGGTGCACGCCGGTGCGGGTGGTGCGGTCTCAGATGACCGCGGTGCGTGCCGGTGGACCCCGGGAGGAGCAGCCCGACGCCGCCACGGCGAGCGGCGTGCAGACCGCGCCGTCGATACCGAGACGAACGATCGAGGCGCGGAGAGTCAGGACGAGCGGGGGCGGGCCGGCGACGAGGGCGCGGATGCCACGACCCAGAGCCCGCAGCATCCGTTCTCCGTGATGAAGGAGAAGGGCCGTGAGGACGGCGGCCACGGCGTGCGCGCTGATCATGGGCGCGTCGGGGACCGTGGCGACGGCGCCCTTGCCCAGCGTCAGCGGGACGTGGTGCAGGTGTCCGCCCTGCGAAGCCGTGCCCGATGCCCCGCCGGGTCCGACGAGAGCGAACGCCAGGTGGTAGACCGTCTGGGCTGCGGTGACCGTGAGGAGCGTGCGGCCCATGCTCGGTCGACGTCCGATCAGCAGAAGGGCGATCGGTGTCGCCAGCACGGCTGCGACGAGGAGCAGGATGACCGGGGGTGGGCCGTCCGCAGCCAACGTGTGCGATGTGCCCGCGATCACCGTGGCCGCCGTGGCGGCGGCGACGGCACGGCCGGCGCGCAGGTGGCGGGGACTCACGGGCATCCTCGGGACGGTGTCGATGGGGGCGACACCAGGCTACGGCGTTCGCCGCACCGCCGCATGTCGGTGAAACTCTCGTCGAGTGGGAATATTTCTTCGATTGTTTCCTCAACAGTTGATCGTCAATGTCGGAGCCGCCTGCGATGATGTGGGTAGGTCATCGAGACGGGGTTACCAGGTGGACGCGGACGAGAAGCGGCGGCAGGCGGAAGAGAAACGCGCCGGGGTGTTCGCGGATGAGCTGGCGAAGCTGCGCCGTCGGCGCGCGGCGTTGGAGGCGAAGGAGGCCCGGCTGCTGGCGGACGCGTACGCGTTGACGGTGGAGCAGCGGTCACGGATCGGCTCCGTCTCCTCGCGGGAGCGGGACATGCCGTTGCGGTCGATGGCGCTGGAGCTGGGGTTGGCGGTGCGGGTGAATGACCGGTCGATGCAGTCGCAGATGCATGACGCGCACGAGTTGGTCGAGCGGTTCCCGCAGACGATGGCGGCCCTTGAGGATGGGCGTGTCAGTCGGGCGCATGCGCAGGTGATCCAGGACGCTGGGCGGGTGATCGAGGATCCGGTGGATCGGGCGTCGTTCGAGCGGATCGTGTTGGTGGAGGCGGAGCGGCAGACGGTGCCGCGGACGAAGACGTACGCCCGCCAGCGTGCGGAGGTGTTGGATCCGCGGCCGTTGCAGGAGCGGCATGACACCGCGATCCGGCAGCGGCGGGTGTGGGTCACCGATCTGGATGACACGCTGTCGGCGTTGACGATCGTGGGCGGGAACGTCTACATCCACGGCGCCTACCACCGCCTCACCGGCCAGGGCACCACCATCAAGGACATCGACCGCGCCAAGCGACGCGCCTACGCCACCGCGCGGGCCGAAGCGGAAGCGAACGGTAGCGACGGCGCCCCGGCTGAGGAAGCGGAGCCGTGGTTCGACGACCGCGCCCTGGATGAGATCCGCTGCGACCTCGCCCTGGACATGCTGCTCGCGGGTTCCCCGGTGATCGACCCCACCGACCCCACCACCGGCGGGCTGGGCGCGATCCGGGCCGAGGTGCAGATCACCATCCCCATCACCACCCTCACCGGGGTGACGAACTCCGGGGCGGAGCTCAACGGGGTCACCCCCGTCGACCCCGACACCGCAAGGCGCATGGCAGGGACCGCGAAGATCTGGGAACGGGTGATGACCGACCCCATCACCGGCGTCGTCACCGCGGTGGATCGATATCAGTTGCATCCCTCGCAAACCCGATACCTCAACGCCCGCGATGTCACGTGTCGCACACCGGGTTGTCGAAGGCCCGCGAAACTGTGCCACATCGATCACTCGAAGGATTTCGCCCTGGGTGGGAAGAGTTGCAACGACAACCTCTGCAACGAGTGCGCCCGACACCACACGTTGAAACACGCGACGAACTGGCACGTGGAGCAACTGCCCGGCGGCATCCTGAAATTCACCAGCCCCGGCGGGAAGACCTACGACAGCCACCCACCCTCCCGCGTCGCCTTCGTCCCCACCGACGACAACGGCGGATACGCCGTCGCACCCTTCTGACATGACCGTTCGACCGAGCCCTGCCGCACGCCCTCGGCTGACTCAAAGAACGCGGGTATAGCGTGAACGCCGTGGAGGTCCTTGCATTCGTCATCGGCATCGCCCTGATGGTCGTCGGGTTGGCCGTGTCCATCGCCCTCCACGAGCTCGGACACCTGTGGCCGGCCAAACGGTTCGGGGTGCGCGTCGGCCAGTACATGATCGGCTTCGGCCCGACCCTCTGGTCGCGTCGGATCGGCGAGACCGAGTACGGCGTGAAGGCGATCCCGCTCGGCGGCTACATCTCGATGGCGGGCATGTACCCGCCCTCGCCCAAGAGCGGGGAGCGGGGCGGTCGCGCGGGAGGCGGCTTCTTCGCCACGATGGTCCAGGACGCGCGGGCGGCGAACGACGAGACCCTCGACGGCGACGACGACCGCCGGGTGTTCTACAAGCTGCCGGTGTGGAAGCGCATCGTCGTCATGCTGGGCGGACCGATCATGAACTTCCTGTTCGCGATCGTCCTCTTCGCGATCCTCCTCTCAGGCATCGGCGTGCAGACGTCGACGACCACCGTCCAGACGATCAGTGAATGCGTCATCCCTGCGTCGGAGGAGCGCACGGTGTGCGAGCCCTCCGATCCCGCAGCCCCCGCCGCCGCGGCGGGCTTCCAGCCGGGCGACGAGATCGTCTCGATCGACGGGACGCCGATCGCCACCTTCGCCGAGGCGTCCGAGATCATCCGTTCGTCCCCCGGCGACACCCTCTCAGTGGTGGTGCAGCGCGACGGCGAGGAGCGCACGCTTCAGCTCGTGCCCACCACGGCCGAGCGCGACGTCTACGACGATGCCGGAAGGCCCGTGACGGATGCCGCGGGAGACCCCGTCACCGAAGAGGTGGGGTTCGCCGGCATCGCCCCCTCGTCGACCTACGTGCAGCAGCCGATCTGGGCGGGTCCGCAGTTCGCGTTCGAGAACGTCGGCGCCGTGGCGGGGGTAATCTGGCAGTTGCCCGTGCGCATCTTCGATACGGCCACGACTCTGTTCACGGGCGAGGAGCGCGACCCGAATGGACCTCTCAGCGTGGTCGGTGTCGGCGTGCTCGCCGGCGAGGTGGCCGCCGCCGAGGCGCCGATCCTCAACCGGGTGGCCGGGTTCCTCTCGCTCCTGGCGTCACTGAATGTCGCCCTGTTCGCCTTCAACCTCCTGCCGCTGCTGCCCCTGGACGGCGGGCACGTCGTCGTGGCGCTCTGGGACGGCATCAAGCGGGCCTGGGCGAAGCTGTTCCGCCGCCCGCCCCCGAAGCCGGTCGACGCCACGAAGCTCGTCCCCGTGACCTTCGTCGTGTTCATCGCGCTGCTCGTCATGGGCGGCACGCTGATCCTCGCCGACATCCTCAACCCCATCTCGCTTCTGGGATGACGGGCGCCGCTCGTCGGCGCGTGGTGCTCAGGCGGTGACCGGCGAGAGAGCGGCGGCGACCAGCCGCTCGAGCGTCAGCATCCCGTCCCTAGACAGGATCGACTCGAGGTGTCCCTGGATCGAGGCGAAGCCGGGCCCGCGCAGGGCGAAGACGTCACCGCTGACGGGGTCTGCAGCCACCTCGATCTCGACGTCGGCGCCCACCCGGGTGGTTCCGGCTGGGACGCGCGCGGTGAAGGTGTTGTAGAAGCCGATGGATGCCGCCTCGCCGAAGACGTCGACCGTCTTCTGCAGCCCCTGATGGGGCTGATCGAGGGGGACCAGGTCGATGCCGAGGCCGTCGGCGAGGATCTGATGGCTCAGGCACACCGCCACGAGGGGGCGCCCCAGCGCCCGGCGACGGGCGACCACCTCGCGCATGCGCCGCATCCGCGGTGTCGACGGGTCACGCGGGTCACCCGGGCCCGGGCCCGATACGACCAGCTCGGCGGCATCGATCTGCTCGTCCGAGACGCGGTCCCACGGCACGATCTCGACGTCGAGACCGAGGTGGCGCAGCTGGTGGGCGAGCATCGTGGTGAACCGATCCTCCGCGTCGACGACGATCGCCGACCGGCCCGCGAACGGACCTCCGCCCTCGGGCGTCGCCTGCGGGTTGAGCCAGAACGCGGCGAGTCGGGCGTTGCGCGAGGCCAGGAGCGCGGCGATCTCGGGGTCCGAACCCAGCGGCCGCGCGTCGGCGGCGGGGGCATCCTCGTCGATCGCGTCCTCCGACGCGGCCACGACCGGGAGTACGGCCTGCGCGGGCACGTCACGCGGGATCGCACCGATCGCGCCCAGCACCCCGGCGGCCTTTCCGTGCGTCTCGCCGACCTCGCCGTAGGGGTCGGAGTGACGCACCAGCGTCGCCCCCACGGGCACCCGTAGCCGGCCGTCGGAGAGGTAGGCCGTGCGGATGAGGATGGGCGCGTCGAGATCGTGCGTCGACTCGCCCTCGAGCACCAGGTCGGTACGCGGCGTGAAGAGGGCGGCGACGCCGGAGTAGTACCCGCGGGGCGAGGTCTCGTGGCGCGTGATGACCGTGCAGGCGTTCTGCATCGGCGACCCGGTCACGGTCGGGGCGAACATGGTCTCGCGGAGGATCTCGCGGGGATCCAGTCGGCTGCGTCCCCGCAGCACGTACTCCGTGTGGGTGAGGCGCGACATCTCCTTCAGGTGCGGTCCGGTGATGCGCCCCCCGTCGGAGCACACCGCGCTCATCATCTTCAGCTCTTCGTCGACGACCATGAAGAGCTCCTCGGTCTCCTTCGTCGATCGGAGGAACTCCGTGAGTGTCGGGACCGTGGCGCCGCCCGCCGGGTGGCGGAAGGTCCCGGAGATGGGATTCATGGTCACCACCCCGTCGCGGGCACTGACGTGCGCCTCGGGGCTCGCGCCCACCGCGACATGATCGGGGGTGACCACGGCGAAGGTCCAGTACGCACCGCGCTCGTGCTCGAGGAGGGCCCGGAACCAGGTCAGCGCCGTCGTGACGGGATCGGCGTCGACAGCGGCGGTGAAGTCACGCCGGATGACGAAGTTCGCGCCCTCGCCGCGGCCGATCTCGTCGGCGATCACGCGCCGGACGATGTCGGCGTATTCCTCGTCGTCGATGTCGAAGCCGGCGTCCTGCAGGGCGACCGGTGCGCTCGGCAGTTCGGCGAGCGCCTCCGCTCGGGAGAACACGGTGCGGCCGGTGACGATGAGGCAGCGCAGCGGCGCGCCGTCGTCGTGGCACGAGAAGCCGCGCTCGCGGACCTGCCGGAAGGGGACGAGGGCGAGGACCTCGTGCGGAGTACCCGCGGCGTCGGTCAGCGGGATGTCGGCGAGGAGGTCGACGTCGACCACGTCACCGGTCAGCAGCTCCACGGTCTCGGCGTCGCGGGCGATGAGGGCGAAAGGAAGAGCGCCCTGGGCGAGCTCGGCGAACAGGTCGTGGGGGAAGCCGGTCATCTCGGTCTTTCGTCAGGGGGCGGTCACCCTACGAAGAAGACCGCCCGGAGGCGGTCGGATGTCGCGCGAACACCACCGCCTACGCGGTGAGCCACCAGTGCGCCAACATGCCGCGAACCTACCACACCGGCATCCCGACACTGCGGGCGAGACGGTTTTCCCACCCCGGCCCACTCGTGCGGCGTAGGCTGAATCCGTGCCTGCTGTGAACATCGGTATGCCTCGTGTGCCCGAGGTCCTCGCCCCCCGCCGCAAGACACGGCAGATCCGCGTCGGAAAGGTGCTCGTCGGTGGTGATGCCCCCGTCAGCGTCCAGTCCATGACGACGACGCCGACGACGAACATCAACGCCACCCTTCAGCAGATCGCCGAACTGACGGCATCCGGCTGCGAGATCGTCCGCGTGGCGGTGCCCTCCCAGGACGACGCCGATGTGCTGCACATCATCGCCAAGAAGAGCCAGATCCCGGTCATCGCCGACATCCACTTCCAGCCGAAGTACGTCTTCCAGGCGATCGACGCCGGCTGCGGCGCCGTGCGGGTGAACCCCGGCAACATCCGCAAGTTCGACGACCAGGTGGGCGCGATCGCCAAGGCCGCCAGTGACGCGGGCGTGTCGCTGCGGATCGGTGTCAACGCCGGCTCTCTCGACCCCCGGCTGCTGGAGAAGTACGGCAAGGCCACCCCCGAGGCGCTCGTGGAGAGCGCCGTGTGGGAGGCGTCGCTGTTCGAGGAGCACGACTTCCACGACTTCAAGATCTCGGTCAAGCACAACGACCCGGTCGTCATGGTCAAGGCGTACCGCCTCCTCGCCGAGCGCGGCGACTGGCCGCTGCACCTCGGCGTCACCGAGGCCGGCCCCGCCTTCCAGGGCACGATCAAGAGCGCCACCGCGTTCGGCATCCTGCTGGGGGAGGGGATCGGCGACACGATCCGCGTCTCGCTCTCGGCGCCCCCGGCGGAGGAGGTCAAGGTCGGCCACCAGATCCTGCAGTCGCTGAACCTGCGCGAACGCAAGCTCGAGATCGTCTCGTGCCCCTCGTGCGGACGTGCCCAGGTCGACGTCTACTCGCTCGCCGACAGCGTCACCGACGGCCTGAAGGACATGACCGTGCCGCTGCGCGTGGCCGTCATGGGCTGCGTCGTGAACGGTCCCGGCGAGGCGCGGGAAGCCGACCTCGGCGTCGCCTCCGGCAACGGCAAGGGTCAGATCTTCGTCAAGGGGCAGGTGATCAAGACCGTCCCCGAGTCCGAGATCGTCGCCACCCTTATCGAGGAGGCCAACCGCATCGCCGACGAGATGGGCCCCGACGCTCCCCTCGGAACGGCGCAGGTCGTCACGAGCTGACGCCCCGCTCAGCTCCAGAGCGAGTGGTAGGCGTTGATCGCCGGCTGCCCGCCGAGGTGGGCATAGAGAACGGTGGATGACGCGGGGATCTCGCCCTCCTTCACGAGATCGATGAGCCCCGCGAGGGACTTCCCCTCGTAGACCGGGTCGGTGATCATCGCCTCGAGCCGGGCCCCGAGGGCCATGGCCTCCATCGTCGAGTCGACCGGGATGCCGTACAGGTCGCCGGCCCAGCCCTCGAGCACCTGGATCTCGTCGTCACGGAGATCGCGGCCGAGTTCGATCAGCTCTGCGGTGCTCCGGGCGATCCGCGCGACCTGGTCGCGGGTCTTCTCGATGGTCGCGGAGGCGTCGATGCCGATGACACGGCGCCGCACACCGGTGAGCTCCTCCAGCGCCGCGAATCCCGCGATCATCCCCGCGTGGGTGGACCCTGTGACCGTGCAGACGATGACGGTGTCGAAGAACACCCCGAGCGCCTTCTCCTGCTCGGCGACCTCGAAGGCCCAGTTCGCGAAGCCGAGCCCGCCGAGCCGATGCTCGGACGCGCCCGCCGGGATCGGGTAGGGGGTGCCACCGGAGGCCTCCACCTCGGCGAGCGCCTGCTTCCACGAATCGCGGATGCCGATGTCGAACCCCGCGTCATCCAGCCGCGAGTCCGCGCCCATCATGCGGGACAGGAGGATGTTGCCGACGTGGTCGTTCACCGGGTCGTCCCACGGCACCCACTTCTCCTGCACCAGCCGGGCCTTCAGCCCAAGGTGCGCGGCGACGGCGGCCACCTGACGGGTGTGATTGGACTGGTACCCGCCGATCGAGACAAGGGTGTCGGCGCCCGAGGCCAGCACGTCGGGGACGATGTACTCGAGTTTGCGGATCTTGTTGCCACCGAAGGCCAGGCCGCTGGAGACGTCCTCGCGCTTGGCCCAGATCTCCGCCCCGCCGAGGTGCTGCGTGAGCCGATGAAGCGGCTGGAGCGGGCTCGGTCCGAAGGTGAGCGGATGCCGGGGGAAATCGTGCAGCTTCACGGGGCGCCTTTCGTGCGTGCGATGCGGAGGTGATTGCAATATATTGCATTCCCGCGTGTGAGCCCGACTCCCGCATGTCGGCCCTCGCTTCCTGCACAGCGGGGCCCGAGCGTCGATCGGTCCACAGATGACCGCTCGGCCCGGGACGACCCGGGTCCGCGCCCCTAGCGTCGGGCCATGAATCTGCGCATGGGCATCGCCTGCATCCACGTCCTGAACGACACCCGCCCGATCCTGTGGGTATCGAAGGACCCCGACCTCGATCCCGTCCTGGCGTGCGGAGGGGGCGACCACGACCCGGACGACCCCGGCGGGTGGGGCTTGTCGCACCTGTTCCACTTCACCGCCGGCGATCCGGCCCTCGGCATCGTGCATACGCTCCGAAGCGGCGACTCCTTCCTGCGGGAGCGGGTGGGCGCACCGTGGCGACGACGGCAGCCCGGAGCGTGACTCTCGAGCGTCGCCCTAGACTTGTCGCTCGTGGTCACCCGTCTCTCGCACTTCTTCCTCCGCACCCTCCGCGAAGATCCCGCCGACGCCGAGGTGACCAGTCACCGCCTCCTCGTCCGCGCCGGGTACATCCGTCGCCAGGCGCCCGGCATCTTCGCCTGGCTCCCGCTCGGGCTGCGCGTGAAGGCCCGCATCGAGAACATCATCCGCGAGGAGATGGGGGCGATCGGCGCCTACGAGGTGCACTTCCCCGCCCTGGTGCCCGCCGATCCGTACCGCGAGTCCGGGCGATGGGAGGCCTACGGCGACGGGATCTTCCGGCTGAAGGACCGCAAGGACGCCGACTACCTACTGGCGCCGACGCACGAGGAGCTGTTCACGCTCCTGGTGAAGGACCTCTACTCCTCGTACAAGGACCTGCCGCTGGCGATCTACCAGATCCAGGACAAGTACCGCGACGAGGCTCGTCCCCGCGCGGGCCTGCTCCGCGGACGCGAGTTCACGATGAAGGACGCCTACTCGTTCGACTACACCGATGAGGGCCTCGACGTCTCCTACCAGGCGCAGCGCGACGCGTACGAGCGGATCTTCCAGCGGCTCGGGATGGAATACGTCATCGTCCAGGCCGACAACGGCCTGATGGGCGGCGCCCGCAGCGAGGAGTTCCTCCACCCCACCCCGGTAGGCGAAGACACTTTCGTCCGGTCGGAGGCGGGCTACGCGGCCAACGTCGAGGCGTTCCAGACGA
Organism: Microbacterium kunmingense; assembly: GCF_023155745.1. GTDB lineage: Bacteria > Actinomycetota > Actinomycetes > Actinomycetales > Microbacteriaceae > Microbacterium > Microbacterium kunmingense. The sequence goes on along the minus strand of NZ_JAKNUS010000003.1, from coordinate 189,921 downwards.
TCGCGCCGGCGCCCCGGTCGATCGAGGGCCTCCCCGCTCCGGTCGTCTTCGACTCACCCGACACCCCCACCATCCAGACCCTGGTCGATCACGCCAACGCCCACCTCGCCGCGCCCGCTCCGGGCGTCGCGGGACCGGCGACCGACGGCGCGACGCAGTGGACGGCGGCGCACACCCTGAAGAACGTCGTGCTGGCCCTCACCCACCTCGACGGCACGCGGGAGATCGTGGTCGTCGGGGTTCCGGGCGATCGCGACGTCGATGACAAGCGCGTCGAGGTCGCCTTCGCGCCGGCGGAGGTCGAGGCCGCCACCGACGCCGACTTCGCACGCCACCCGCAGCTCGTGCGCGGGTACATCGGTCCCTGGTCCGAGACCGGGCCGATCCTCGGGGAGGAGTCGGCCAGTGGCATCCGTTACCTGCTCGACCCCCGCGTCGTGGACGGCACCAGCTGGATCACCGGAGCCAACATCCACGAGAAGCACGTCCACTCCCTGGTCGCGGGTCGCGACTTCGTCGGAGACGGCGTGGTGGATGTCGCCTCGGTGCGCGCCGGTGACCCGGCCCCCGACGGCTCGGGCCCCGTGTCGCTGGCCCGTGGCATGGAGATCGGCCACGTGTTCCAGCTCGGTCGGTTCTTCGCCGAGACCCTCGGGCTGAAGGTGCTCGACGAGAACGGCAAGCTGGTCACCGTCACGATGGGCTCCTACGGCATCGGTGTCACCCGCATCCTCGCGATCCTCGCCGAGCTGAACAACGACGACCGGGGTCTCATCTGGCCCGAGTCCGTCTCGCCGTTCGACGTGCACGTGGTCGCGACGGGGAAGGATGCCGCGGCGTACGCTCTCGCCGAGGACATCGCCGCGCGGCTGGAGGCCACGGGGCGCGACGTGCTCTACGACGACCGTCCGAAGGTGTCTCCCGGGGTGAAGTTCGCCGATGCCGAGCTCGTCGGCGTGCCTCGCATCGTCATCGCAGGGCGCGACGCCGCTGCCGGCGATGTCGAGCTGTGGGACCGTGCGACCGGCGAGCGACAGGTCATGGACGTCGAGGCCGCGATCGCGCAGCTCACCGCCAGGTGAGTCGCGCGTACCGCGCCCGGAACATGCTGAACACGCCGTAGCAGAGCAGCCCGACACCCACCGCCGCCACGAGGAACGGTCCGAGGGCGAGACGGAAGAGCGCCTGCACGGCGCCGTCCAGACCTCCCGCGACGTCGGCGTCGGCGGTCACCGTGGCGGCGAGCAGCAGGATCCCGACGATCGTCAGCGCGATGCCCTTGGCGAGGAACCCCACGACCCCGAGGAGTCGGACGGTCGTGCCGAGCCGGCCGTCCGGCAGCGTCATCCGGTTCTCGAAGCTTCGTCGCACGCCCATCACGACGAACGCGATGCCGCCGATCCCCACCCCGAGGCCGGTGAGCGCGAGCACCACGGCGCCGCCCCAGATGTCCAGGAGCACGGAGCTGAGGTCTTCGGTGGTCTCCTCGGCGTCGGGCCGGGCACCGAGCGCCACCGCGGCGGAGATGAGTCCCAGCGCGAGGAAGATCACGGCTTGTCCGACCGCTCCGAGGCGCCGACCCCAGACGGCCAGGCGCATCTCATCGCCCCGCCGCCGCATCAGCACGCTCTGCACGAGCTGCCAGATGCCGAGCGCCGACAGGGCCACGGTCAGGGCCCACAGGCCCGCGAAACCCAGTGGCGCCGCGGCGATCGCTTTGAAGACCACCGTCTGGTCACTGGCGCCGTCCGAGCCCAGGGCGATCGCCAGGGTCAGCACGCCGAGGATCAGGTGCACCACTCCGTTCGCGACGTAGCCCGAGCGCGCCAGAACGCGGAACCACTCGGCGTCCTCCACGGCGCGTGCTGCGCTTCGTGCCTCGGACGCCGCCCCCATCACCCCAGCGTAGCCACGCGTGCCGTCACGACCGCTTGGCGGGCGCGTGGAGGTGGTCGCGGTGCTTGCGGCTCTGCCGCTCGCGCGTCGGCAGGTCGATGGGACCGGTCACCGAGAGCTCGTCCTCCCACACCGAGATGCCGGTGACCTCAGGCAGTCGGTCGCGGGTGAAGACGGGGTCGCGTCCCTCGCGTCGCTGCTGGGTGTAGTCCTTCAGCAGCCGGAAGGCGACGCCCGAGAGCAGACCGATCGCGATGAGGTTGGTCAGGGCCATGAGGCCCATCACACCGTCGGCGAAGTTCCAGACCAGGTCGGCCCCGACCACCGATCCGACGAGGACCGCCACGACGACCAGGGTGCGATAGCCGGTGAGCAGCCAGGGCGCGGGGTTGATGAACTCGATGTTCGATTCGCCGTAGTAGTAGTTTCCCAGGATCGACGAGAACGCCAGCAGGAAGATGATGACGCTCAACGCCACGCTCGACCAGGCGCCGAGCGTGCTGACCAGCGCTCCCTGCGTCAGGTCGATCCCGCGCTGCGCGCCGGCGAGATCAGGCACCGATACCAGGATGATGAAGGCCGTGATCGAGCACACCAGGAAGGTGTCGAAGTAGACGCCCAGGGTCTGCACGAGCCCCTGCTTGACCGGGTGCGTCACCGCCGCGCTCGCCCCGGCGTTGGGGGCTGACCCCAGGCCCGCCTCGTTGGAGAACATCCCGCGCTTGACACCCGTCAGCACGATGTAGCCGAACGCGGCGCCGACGACCTCGTTGAACCCGAAGGCCTGGGTGAAGATCTGCGCGAAGACCTCGGGCACCCGCTCGATGTTCACCGCCACGACGATGAGTCCGAGCAGCAGGTAGGCCAGGGCCATGACAGGAACCAGCAGCTGCGTCACCGAGGCGATGCGGCGGACGCCGCCGAACACGACCAGCGCTGTCAAGACCGCCACCGCGGCGCCGATGACCCAGGGGAGCCACCCCGGGGAGCCGTCGCCGATCGTGGCGACGACCGTGGCCGCGATGGTGTTGGCCTGCAGCGAGCTGAAGGCGAACGGGAAGCAGATGATGAGGATGACCGCGAACCAGATGCCGAGCCACCGGGCCTTCAGGCCCCGCTCCATGTAGTACGCGGGGCCGCCGCGGAAGCCGTCCTTGTCGCGCACCTTGAACAGCTGCGCGAGGGAGGACTCGATGAAGCTCGACGCGCCGCCGACGAACGCCATCAGCCACATCCAGAAGACCGCTCCGGGTCCGCCGACCGCGATCGCGGTGCCGACCCCGGCGATGTTGCCCACCCCCACCCGCGACGCGGCCGAGATCGTGAAGGCCTGGAAGGCCGACACCGACTGCGGGGCTCCGCTCTCCGTGCGGGGCGTGCGGTCGGTGAGCGTGCGGAACATCTCGGGGATCAGGCGGAACTGCACAACCCCTGACCGAGCCGTGAAGTAGAGCCCGAGGAGCACGACCACCGGGAGCACCACCCAGGTCCACAGGTTGTCGCCCCACGTCAGGAGCCAGGCGTTGACGTCGTCCATCCGCAAAGTATGGCGGGCCGCGGCGCCCCTTCGCGAGCGTCCTCCGGCACGGCGGGTGTCGAGGCTCCTCCCACCCGGGGGCGAATAGGCTGGCCCGGGTGAGCGCACACCCGACCCCGCGCCGCGTCCGGTGGCGCACGCTCGCGCACTTCGCCACCCACGCGCCACCGTGGGTGTCGGTGGTCATCGGCGCCGGGGCGGTGCTCCTGGGGCTGCTCGTGGTCACGCGACCGCTCACCTCCCTGGTGCTGCTGGCGATCTACGTCGCGCTGAGCGCCATCGCCACCGGCGTTGCCGAGGTGGTCCGCCCGCGTGAGCCGCGGTGGCTGTCGCGTGTGCTGGCGATCGTCTGGGTCGCCCTCGGACTCGGCATCCTGCTGGGCCTGCGCGGTGCGCTGCAGATCCTTCCGGCGGCGATCGCGGTGCTGCTCTTCGTGGGTGGCCTCACCTCCCTGGCCGACGCCGTCATGCGGGGTCGCGCGAGCGAGCGCGTGCTCTCGGCGACCTGGGGCGGGAGCCAGATCGTCTTCGCCATCCTCGCCGTCACCTGGCCCGATGTCACGGTCCTCGTCGTCGCCGTCGTCTTCGGGATCCGCACCATCGTCTTCGGAGCCACCCAGCTCGTCCGCGTCGTCAGACAGGCGGCGCTGTCCTCGCGCAGGGGGGCGGACGGCGGCCCTCCCGCACGGGAGTCGCGCCGCGTCCGTGGCTGGCAGGCGGCCGGTCGCTACGCCCTCTCGCTGCTCCTGGTCGCCGTCAGCGCCGGCGGATGGTGGGTGAATGAGTGGCTGCAGGACGGTGCTCCGGTCGTCGACGCGTTCTACACCCCTCCCGAGGTCGTGCCCTACGACCATGGGCGGCTCATCCGCGTGGACGACTACTCCGGTCGCGCGCCGGCGGGGGGCGAGGTGAAGCGGATCCTGTACACGACGAGGGATGCCGCGGGGCAGCCCGCCGTCGCCAGCGGCCTGGTGATCTCGCCCGTCGATCCGCCGCGCGGCGCGCGCCCGGTGGTGATGTGGCATCACGGCACGACCGGGGTCGCCCGGGGATGCGCGCCCAGCCTCCGCGACGACGCCGCCACACGATGGGCGATCCCGGCGCTGGAGGACGCCCTCGCCAAAGGCTGGGTCGTGGTCTCCACGGACTACACCGGGCAGGGGGCGCCCGGAGTCTTTCCGTACCTCATCGGCACCGGCGAGGCGCGGTCGTCGCTGGACGCAGTGCTCGCCGCGCGCGAGATCGACGGGCTCATCCTGTCGAAGCGGACGATGGCGTGGGGGCACTCGCAGGGCGGGCACGCGGCGCTCTGGGCGGCGCAGATCGCCGATGACTACGCCCCCGACGTGGACGTCCTCGGGGTGGCGGCCCTGGCTCCCGCGGCGGAGCCGAGGGAGCTGGCCGAAGAGCTCATCTCCGGCGAACCGAACGCGCTCCTGGCGATCCTCATCTCCTGGGTGCTGGTGCCGTACTCCGACACGTACGACGATGTCGAGCTCTCGCGATACCTCGCCCCCGGCGCCGCACCCATCGTGCGGGAGATGACGCAGCGCTGCCCGAGCGAGCCGGGGGTGGTGGTCTCGGTGGCCACGGCGCTCGGGGTCTCCGCCGACAACCCGCTGTATGCCAGCGATCTCACCGCCGGACCGTTGGGGGAGCGCCTGGAGGCCAATGCCGCGTCGGGCCCGTGGGAGATGCCCGTCCTCCTGGCGTGGGGGAGCGCCGACGAGGTCATCCCGCCCTCCCTCCAGGAGGACTTCGTCGTCCGGTCGTGCGCGGCGGACAGCCGCATCCGCACCCTCGTGTACGACGACTACGAGCACCTGCAGATCCTCCTTCCCGGCTCGCGGTTCCTGCCGGTTCTCGTGCGGTGGAGCGACGAGAGGTTCCAGCTGCGCGAGCTCGATCGCGACGACTGCGCGCGGTGACCGACCGACACCCCGCGGCGGCCGATCGGGTACCGTAGGAAGGATTCCGGAGCGGCTGTTGCCGGAGAGAGCTGAATAGAGGAGAGGGCATCGTGGACATCGATCTCGGATTGCTGCGCACCATCGAGCGGGAGAAGGAGATCCCCTTCGACGAGCTGCTGCGCATCATCGAGCAGGCCATCCTGACCGCCTACGCCAAGCACTCCTCCGCCACCGGTGAGCTGCCCGCGGGCGCGCGTGCGCAGATCGACCGCAAGACCGGTCATGTGGCCATCTACCTCCCTCTAACCGACGATGAGGGCGCGATCATCGGCGAGGAGGAGACGACCCCCGACGACTTCGGCCGGATCGCCGCCTTCGCCGCGAAGCAGGTGATCAGCCAGCGTCTGCGCGACATCGCCGACGACGCCGTGCTCGGAGAGTTCCGCGGCAAGGAGGGCGACATCGTCGCCGGCGTCGTGCAGCAGGGGCCGAACCCCCGGATGGTCCACGTCGACCTCGGCAGCGTGGAGGCGATCCTCCCGCCGGAGGAGCAGGTGCCGGGCGAGGACTACGCCCACGGCGCGCGGGTACGGGTGTACGTCACCTCCGTGACCAAGGGGACCAAGGGTCCGTCCATCACGGTGTCGCGAACCCACCCGGGGCTCGTGCGCAAGCTCTTCGCGCTCGAGGTGCCCGAGATCGCCGACGGCCTGGTGGAGATCGTCTCCCTCGCGCGCGAGGCGGGACACCGCACGAAGATCGCGGTGAAGGCCAACGATCCGACCGTCAACGCCAAGGGTGCGTGCATCGGCGAGCTCGGCCGTCGGGTGCGGGCGGTGACCGAGGAGCTCGGCGGGGAGAAGATCGACATCGTCGACTGGGACGGCGAGCTGGCGAAGTTCGTCGCGAACGCCCTGTCGCCGGCGAAGGTGACCTCCAGCTTCATCCTCGACTCCAACAGCAAGGCCGTCCGCGCTCTCGTGCCGGACTACCAGCTGTCGCTGGCCATCGGCAAAGAGGGGCAGAACGCACGACTTGCGGCCAAGCTCACGGGCGCGAAGATCGACATCCAGCCGGACTCGATCCTGGAAGAGGGCTGATCCCGCACCGGGCCGACGCCCGGCGAGGTGTACCATGGAACCTGTACGAATGTGCGTCGGTTGCCGCGCGCGTGCTCCCCGGGCCACCCTCATCAGGGTGGTCGCGGTCGATTCCGTTCTCGTCCTCGATGAGCGCGCGTCGATGCCGGGGCGAGGCGCGTGGGTTCATGACACACAGGAGTGCGTGGATGCCGCGATGCGGCGCCGCGCATTCGTTCGCGCATTGCGGGTGTCAGGTGCGCCTGACACGAAAGCCCTCGAGAAACGGCTGAACGGCTATGGAAAAAAAGTGAACGGCTCGAAATGAGACCCGTCCGCGACTAACGGCCTGCCCTGTCTGGGCGGGCCCAGACAGGAGAATTTGTGGCTGCCAAACCACGCGTGCACGAGATCGCTTCCGAACTCGGCGTCGACAGCAAGGTCGCTCTGGCCAAGCTGAAAGAACTCGGCGAGTTCGTCAAGAGCCCCTCGTCGACCATCGAGCCCCCCGTGGCTCGCAAGCTCCGCGCTGCTCTGCAGGCGGACGGTGCTCCCGCCCCCGCGGCGGGCGACACCAAGGCCCCGACCGCCCGCCCGGCGGGTCGCCCGGGTCCCTCACGTCCTGCGCCCGCGGCCAAGCCGTCGGCTCCCGCGTCTGCCGCGCCGGCGCCGGCTGCCCCGTCTGCCCCGCAGTCGTCGCCGCGCCCCGCCGCGCCCGGCGCCCCGGCCCCCGAGGTCGAGCGGCCCGCCGCAGCGACGCCCGCCACCCCGTCGGCATCGGCTCCCGCGCCCTCACCCGCGGCGCCGACCCCGCCGGCACCGCGACCGGGCGGCAGTGCCCCGCGTCCGGGCGCGCCGCGTCCGGGTAACAACCCGTTCTCGTCCCAGCAGGGGATGGGGCAGCGCCCCGCCGGACCGCGTCCGGGGAACAACCCGTTCTCCTCTCAGCAGGGGATGGGGCAGCGACCCACTCCCGGGAACATCCCGCGCCCGCAGGCTCCCCGTCCGGGTGCCCCCCGTCCCGGTGCACCGCGCCCCGGCGGCGCCGGCCGTCCCGGCGGCGGCGGTCGTCCCGGTGCGCCCTTCCAGCAGCGTCCCGGCGGCCCCGGTCGTCCCGGCGGTGCCGGTGGCGGCGGTTTCCGTCCCGGCGCTCCCGCCGGCGGCGGCTTCGCCGGTCGCCCGGGTGGCGGCGGCGGCCGTGGCCGAGGCCCCGGTGGTGGCACCGCGGGCGCCTTCGGCAAGGGCGGCGGCAAGTCCAAGCAGCGCAAGTCGCGTCGGGCGAAGCGGCAGGAATTCGAGATGCGGTCGGCGCCGGTCGTCGGCGGCGTCAACGTCCAGAAGGGCAACGGCGAGATCATCCGCCTGCGCCGCGGCGCGTCGATCGCCGACTTCGCGGACAAGCTCGAGGCCCTGCGCGGGTACACCGTCCAGCCCGGGACGCTCGTGACGATCCTGTTCAACCTCGGCGAGATGGCCACCGCGACCGAGTCGCTGGACGAAGCCACCTTCGAGGTGCTGGGCGAGGAGCTGGGCTACAAGATCCAGATGGTCTCGCCCGAGGACGAGGACAAGGAGCTCCTCGAGGGCTTCGGCCTCGACCTCGATGCCGAACTCGAGGCCGAGAGCGAAGAGGATCTGGAGATCCGTCCCCCGGTCGTGACCGTCATGGGCCACGTCGATCACGGTAAGACGCGACTGCTCGACGCCATCCGTCAGACGAACGTGGTCGCAGGCGAAGCCGGCGGCATCACCCAGCACATCGGTGCCTACCAGGTGTGGACCGAGCATGACGGCATCGAACGCGCCGTCACCTTCATCGACACCCCGGGTCACGAGGCGTTCACCGCCATGCGTGCCCGAGGTGCGCAGGTGACCGACCTCGCGATCCTCGTGGTCGCCGCCGACGACGGCATCATGCCGCAGACGGTGGAGGCGCTGAACCACGCCCAGGCGGCGAACGTGCCGATCGTGGTCGCGGTGAACAAGATCGACAAGCCCGAGGCGAACCCCGCCAAGGTCCGTCAGCAGCTCACCGAGTACGGTCTGGTGGCCGAGGAGTACGGCGGCGACGTGATGTTCGTCGACGTGTCGGCGCGCAACAACATCGGCATCCAGGATCTCCTGGACGCGGTGCTGCTGACCGCCGATGCGGGACTCGACCTCACGGCCAACCCCAACAAGGCCGCCCGCGGTGTCGCCATCGAAGCCAAGCTCGACAAGGGCCGCGGTTCGGTTGCGACGGTGCTCATCCAGTCCGGAACCCTCCGGGTCGGCGATGCGATCGTGGCGGGCACCGCGTACGGCCGCGTCCGCGCGATGATCGACGAGAACGGCGACCCGGTCGAGGAGGCCTACCCGTCCCGTCCCGTGCAGGTGCAGGGGCTCAACTCCGTTCCGCGCGCCGGCGACGTCTTCATCGTCACCGAGGAGGACCGCACGGCTCGCCAGATCGCCGAGAAGCGCGAGGCCGCGGAGCGTAACGCCGCCCTGGCGAAGGCTCGCAAGCGCATCTCGCTCGAGGACTTCACCCGTGCGCTGGAGGAGGGCAAGGTCGAGTCGCTCAACCTCATCATCAAGGGCGACGTCTCCGGTGCCGTCGAGGCGCTGGAGGAGTCGCTGCTGAAGATCGAGGTCGACGACAGCGTCCAGCTGCGCATCATCCACCGCGGCGTCGGCGCGATCACCGAGTCGGACATCAACCTGGCCACGATCGACAACGCGATCGTGATCGGCTTCAACGTCCGTCCCGACACCAAGGCGCGCGAGCGTGCCGCGCGTGAAGGCGTGGACGTCCGGTTCTACTCGGTCATCTACAACGCGATCGACGATGTCGAGCAGTCCCTCACGGGCATGCTCAAGCCGGAGTTCGAAGAGGTCCAGTCGGGTGTCGCCGAGATCCGCGAGGTGTTCCGCTCCTCGAAGTTCGGCAACATCGCGGGTGTCATCGTCCGCTCGGGCACGATCACTCGAAACGCGAAGGCTCGCGTCATCCGCGACGGCGTCGTGATAGCCGACGGCCTCGCCATCGAGTCGCTGCGCCGGTTCAAGGACGACGTCACCGAGGTCCGCACGGACTTCGAGGCCGGTATCGGATTGGGCAAGTACAACGACATCCAGATCGGCGACGAGATCGAGACGACCGAAATGGTGGAGAAGCCGCGCGGCTGATCGACCGCTGAGGGCTCCGGTGACGGATGCGCCCTGGACAACAGGACCCCCAAGACCCCGACTGTCCAGGGCGCATCCGTCACCTCCGCCCGGTCGAGACGCCGCGGGGTGGAAGTAAGGAGAGAAGATGGCTGGGGAACGACAGGCTCGACTGGCCGACCGCATCAAGGTCCTGATCGCCGAGCGACTGGAGAAGGGTCTGCGCGACCCGCGGTTGGGCTTCGTCACCATCACGGATGTCAAGGTGACCGGGGATCTGCAGCACGCCTCGGTGTTCTACACCGTCCTCGGCGACGAGGAGGCGCGCCTGGCCTCGGGCGAGGCTCTGCGACGCGCCACCGGCATGCTCCGCAGCGAGGTCGGCCGCGGGCTCGGCGTGCGACTGACCCCGACGCTGGAGTTCATCCCCGACGCCCTTCCCGAGAACGCCGGGCACATCGAGGACCTCCTGCGCCAGGCGCGCGAGCGCGACGCGGCGGTCGCGGGTCTTGCATCCTCGGCGACCTACGCCGGGGAGGCCGACCCGTACGTCAAGCCCCGCGACGACGACGAGGACTGACCGGCCCCGGTAAGGCGCAGCATCCCCTCGGATCCCTCGATGAGGCCGTCCGCCATGAGGGAGTCGATCGCGCGGTCGCGCTGCAGGGCGTCCGGCCAGTCCGCGAGCACCGACTCCTGGGGCACGTCGTGCGCGGCGTGCCGCAGCGCTTTGAGCACCGCTCCGCGCGCCTGCCGGTCGCTGCCTTCGTAACGCGCCTGACGCCGGCGCTCATCGCCGGTATCGGGGTACCCCGCCGCCCGCCACGCGCACATCGCCGCCAGCGGGCAGCCCGCGCACCGGGGAGCCCGGGCGGTGCAGATCGTCGCTCCCAGCTCCATCGCGGCCGCGTTGACGATCGCCGCCGCCTCGTCATCGGGCGGGAGGACCGCCGCCATGGCCGCCAGGTCGCGGCGCGCGGGGGGCCCCGGCTGGGACCTCCCGGCCACGGCGCGGGCGAGTACGCGGCGGGTGTTGGTGTCCACGACCGGATGCCGCTCGCCGTAGGCGAAGACCGCCACAGCCCGGGCCGTGTAGTCGCCGACCCCGGTCAGCGCGAGGAGCGCGTCGACATCGCGCGGAACCACGCCGTGGTGCCGGTCGCGGATCTCGGTGGCCGCCCGGTGCAGCCACAGCGCGCGCCGCGGATAGCCGAGATTCGCCCACTGCCTCACCGCCTCGGCCGGCGGATCGGCGGCGAGGCTCGCCGGGTCGGGCCAGCGCGCGAGCCAGGCCTCCAGGTGGGGGATGACGCGCCCCACCGGCGTCTGCTGCAGCATGAATTCCGACACCAGCGTCCCCCACGCGGGGAACCCGGAACGACGCCAGGGGAGGTCCCGGGCGGTGTCGCGGTACCACGCGATGAGCGGCGCGGCGAGGTCGGGCATGGCGATCAGCCTAGACAGCCGTGCGCGGTGCGCGGGTCGCACGAGCGGTCATAGGCTGAGTCACATGCAGTTGCCCGTCACGCCGGCCACCACCCTGTGGCGGTCGCTTCGCGATGAGGTGCGCCAGCACTACCGCGCGGGGCGTGTCATCCTCGCCGTCGACGGCATCGACGGCGCCGGCAAGACCACCTTCGCCGACCATCTCGCCCAGGTCTTCGCCGAGGACGGTTCCGCGGTCTTCCGCGCCTCGATCGACGACTTCCACCGTCCGCGCGCCGAGAGGTACGCCCGCGGGCGCACCTCGCCCGAGGGCTTCTACCGCGACTCGTTCGACGATGCCACCTTCCGCCGCGTGCTCATCGAACCCTTCCGCGACGGCGCTCAGACCGGCGGGGCCACCGGATTCCAGCTTGCCGCGTTCGACCATCGTCGCGACGCGCCCGTCGAGGCCGAGTGGGTCACCGGTCCTCGGGACGCGGTCCTCATCGTCGACGGCGTCTTCCTCCTGCGCCCGGAGCTGCGCGGCATCTGGCACTGGTCGGTGTGGCTGGACGTGCCGATCGATGTCGCCGCCGCCCGCGTGGCCGCCCGCGACGGCACCGACCCCGACCCGTGGGCCGCCTCGAACACCCGCTACCGGGAAGGCCAGGAGCTCTATCTGAAAGAGGCCGATCCCCGCGCCCACGCCGCCGCCATCGTCGACAACACCGATCCCGAGCATCCCCGTCGCGTCTGGGCGGATTCCTGCTGATGACGGGGATCCTTCTGGTCGACAAGCCCTCCGGCATCACCAGCCACGACGTCGTCGCGCGCGCCCGTCGGGCGCGCGGCACTCGCAAGATCGGCCACGCCGGCACGCTCGACCCGATGGCGACGGGACTGCTGGTCCTGGGAGTGGATGCGGCCACGCGCCTGCTCACCTTCATCGTCGGTCTCGACAAGACGTACGAGGCCACCATCCGCCTGGGGGAGTCGACGACGACCGATGACGCCGACGGCGAGACCACCGGGACAGCGGATGCCACGGGGCTGACCGCCCACGACATCGAGACGCGCCTGGCGGTGCTGCGGGGCACGATCTCCCAGATCCCGAGCACCTACTCCGCGATCAAGGTGGACGGGCGCCGCGCCTACGACCGGGCCCGCGCCGGGGAAGAGGTCACGCTCGCGGCCCGCGAGGTGACCGTGTCGCGGCTGGAGGTCACCGACGAGCGCCGCAGCGAAACCGCGGTCGACTTGGACGTCGTCGTGGACTGCTCCAGCGGCACCTACATCCGCTCCCTCGCCCGCGACCTCGGCGCCGCCCTCGGCGTCGGAGGGCATCTCACCGCGCTGCGGCGAACGAGGATCGGCCCGTTCTCGCTCGGTGACGCCGTCGCCCTCGACGATCTCGTCGATGCCTCGCCGTGGCCCCCCGCCGAGGCGGCCGCCGCGGTGCTCGGATCCATCGGCGTCACCGCCGCGCAGGCGCGCGACCTCCGGCACGGCAAACGGCTCCCCGGCATCGCCGACGTCCTACCGGCACCCCGCGTGGCCGCCATCGATCCCGACGGGGTGCTCGTGGGGATCGTCGAACGTCGCGGGCCGGATATCAAGAGCGTCATCAACATGCCCGAGGATGTTGCGGGATGATCCTCTGGTTCACCCTGATCCAGGTCGCCGTCGCCGTCGTCGCCGGGCTGCTCGGCGTGATCCTCGGTCTTGCCGGGCGCCGCCCGAGCGATCTCACGGTGGGGGCGATGGCGCTGGTCGAAGTCCTGCTCATCGTGCAGATCGTGATCGCCGTCGTCTCGCCGTTCGCGGGCAACCCACCCACCGGCAGCCTGCTGGAGTTCTGGGTCTATCTCGTCTCCGCCGCCCTGCTGCCGCCCGCGGGGGTCGCCTGGGCGCTCGTCGAGCGCAGTCGGTGGAGCACGGTGATCATGGGGGTGGCAGCGCTCGCCGTGGCGGTGATGGTCTGGCGCATGCAGGTGATCTGGACCGTCCAGCTCGCCTGACCGCACCGGAGTCGGCGAACGTAGGATGGGGTACGCCATGTCCTCGTCCCCCCGCCCCCGCATGACCGGAATCGGTCGCGTCCTCGTCATCGTCTACGGCATCATGGCGCTCGCCGCGACCGGGCGATCCTTCGTCCAGATCGTGCGCGAGTACGCCGAGGCACCCTTGGCGTACACGCTTTCCGCCCTTGCCGCAGTGGTGTACATCCTCGCCACGCTCGCGCTGGTCTTCTCGGGTTCACGCGGCTGGTACCGCGTGGCATGGATCGCGATCTGCTTCGAGCTCGCCGGCGTACTCGTCGTCGGAACGCTCAGCTTCGTCCTGCCCGATCTGTTCGCCCACCCCACCGTCTGGTCGTGGTTCGGAGCGGGGTACCTGCTCGTGCCGCTCGTCCTGCCCTTCCTGGGGCTCTGGTGGCTGATCCTGCATCGCCCGACGACGGGGCGGCCTGAGGCGACGCCCGCCGACGCGGTGGCGCGATGATCGTCTTCCGCACGCCGCAGGAGATCCCCCGGGGATTCGGGCCTTCCGTCGTCGCCATCGGGAAATTCGACGGCGTCCACGCCGGCCATCGCGCGCTGATCGAGCGTGCGAAGGTCAACGCCGCCTCCATGGGCCTGCCGGTCGTCGCCGTCACCTTCGACCGCAACCCGCTCGCGCTCCTTCGTCCCGACCTCTGCCCGGTGAGCCTCGTCGGCCCCGATCAGAAACTGCGGCTCCTCGCAGAGGCCGGTGTCGACGCGACCCTGATGCTGACCTTCGACCGGGCGCTCGCCGACCTCGACCCCCAGCAGTTCGTCCGGACGCTGCTCGTCGACGCCCTCGGGGTGGCGATGCTGCTCGTGGGCCGCGACTTCCGATTCGGGCGCGGTGGCGCGGGCGATGTCGGACTTCTCGAGACGCTCGCCCGCGAGTACGGCTTCTCCCTCCAGGTCGTCGACGACGTGCGCGCCGTGGAGGGCGAGCGTCGCGTGTCCTCGACCTGGATCCGCGAGCTCCTCGAGGCGGGCGACGTCGACACCGCCGCCAAGCTCCTCGGGCGGGCGCCGTCGGTGCGCGGCGAGGTCGTGCACGGCTTCCGGCGGGGGAGGGAGCTGGGCTACCCCACCGCGAACCTCTCCGCCGACCGCGAAGGGTACGTCCCCGCCGACGGCGTCTACGCCGGATGGCTCGTGGACGAGGGCCCGATGGGGGCGAGTCCGCCGGGGGGGCCGCGCAGCAGCATCCGCTATCCCGCCGCCATCAGCATCGGGACGAACCCCACCTTCGACGATGTCACCGGTCGGCAGGTGGAGGCGTACGTGCTGGACGAGACCGACCTCGACCTCTACGGTCACCGGGTCGAGGTGCAGTTCCGGCATCGCATCCGGGGCATGGGCGCCTTCGAGAGCATTCCGCAACTCGTCGCGCAGATGGCCGACGACGTCGACCGTGTGCGGGCGGCGCTGACCGTCTAGGCTTGAGGTTTGCCCGACCGCAGGCAACCGGGAAAGGGAAGGGCCATGAGCCGCACCGAATTGCAGACGCTCGCCGAGCGCGCCGTCGATCTCCTCGGCGGTGAGCCGGACGACACGACCCTCCGGCGCTACCTCCATGGGCTCCCGGGCGTCGACGCCGTCGGACTCGAGCAGCGCGCCGCGGCGCTGGGGACGCGCTCGATCAAGACGACCTCCAAGGCCTGGGCCCTGGACCGCATCATCGAACTGATCGACCTCACCACCCTCGAAGGTGCCGACACCCCGGGCAAGGTGCGCTCGCTCGTCGCCAAGGCGCTCACCCCCGACCCCGCCGACCCCACCTGCCCGCGCGTGGCCGCGGTCTGCGTGTACGGAGACATGGTCCCCGACGCCGTGGCGGCGCTGGGCGCAGCGCACGGCGACCCCGACGACGGCCTCATCAGTGTCGCGGCCGTGGCCACCGCGTTCCCGAGCGGCCGCTCGTCGCTGGCCATCAAACTCGCCGACACCGCCGAAGCGGTGGCCGCCGGGGCGGATGAGATCGACATGGTGATCGACCGCGGGGCGTTCCTCTCCGGCCGCTACGGGCTCGTCTTCGACCAGATCGTCCAGGTCAAGCAGGCGTGCCGCCGCGCCGACGGCACCTTCGCGTCGCTGAAGGTCATCCTCGAGACCGGCGAGCTGAACACCTACGACAACATCAAGCGCGCCTCCTGGCTGGCGATCCTCGCGGGCGCGGACTTCATCAAGACCTCCACCGGCAAGGTGCAGCCGGCCGCCACGCGTCCGACGACCCTGCTGATGCTCGAAGTGGTGCGCGACTGGTACCGCGCCACCGGGCAGCGGGTGGGCGTCAAGCCCGCCGGGGGCATCCGCACCGCCAAGGACGCCATCGCCTACCTGGTGCTCGTCGCCGAGACCGTGGGGGAGGAGTGGCTGCAGCCCCACCTGTTCCGCTACGGCGCGTCGTCCCTGCTGAACGACGTCCTCCGCCAGCGTCAGAAGCTGCGCACCGGCCACTACACCGGCGCCGACTACGTCACGATCGACTGAGGAGACCCGGATGACCCGCGAGCTCGACACCACGAAAGAATCCATGTCCTTCCTCGACTACGCCCCGGCACCCGAGTCCCGGTCGATCCTCACCCTGCAGGACGAGTACGGGCTCTTCATCGACGGCGAGTTCCGCCCCGGATCGGGCCCGTCGTTCGACACCGTGTCGCCGGCTGACGAGAAGCGCATCGCCACCGTCGCCCAGGCCGACGACGCCGACGTCGACGCCGCCGTCGCGGCCGCGCGCCGCGCCTTCGACAAGACCTGGTCGACCATGTCGGGGCGCGATCGCGGGAAATACCTCTTCCGCATCGCCCGCCTCGTCCAGGAGCGCGCCCGCGAACTCGCTGTCGCCGAGAGCCTCGACAACGGCAAGCCCATCAAGGAGAGTCGCGACGTCGACATCCCCCAGGTCGCGGCATGGTTCTTCTACTACGCGGGGTGGGCCGACAAGCTCGATCACGCGGGCGCCGGCGCGAACCCCCGCCCGCTCGGGGTGGCCGCCCAGGTGATCCCATGGAACTTCCCGCTGCTCATGCTCGCGTGGAAGGTCGCCCCGGCCCTGGCCGCGGGGAACACCGTCGTGCTGAAGCCCGCCGAGACGACGCCCCTGTCGGCTCTGCTGTTCGCGGAGATCCTGCAGCAGGCCGACCTGCCGCCGGGCGTGGTCAACATCATCACCGGGGCCGGTGCGACCGGCGCGGCGCTCGTGCGTCATCCGGGCGTCGACAAGGTGGCCTTCACCGGCTCGACCGCCGTCGGACGCGAGATCGCCCGCGCGGTCGCCGGCACCCCGAAGAAGCTCACCCTCGAGCTCGGCGGCAAGGCGGCCAACATCGTCTTCGAGGACGCGCCGATCGATCAGGCCGTCGAGGGCATCGTCAACGGGATCTTCTTCAACCAGGGTCACGTCTGCTGCGCGGGCAGCCGTCTGCTCGTGCAGGAGTCGATCCACGACGAGGTCGTCGACCGGCTGAAGGCGCGCCTGTCCACCCTGCGTCTCGGCGATCCGCTGGACAAGAACACCGACATCGGCGCGATCAACTCCCGGGAGCAGCTGGACCGCATCCGCGAACTGAGCCGCATCGGCGAGGAGGAGGGCGCGGAGCGCTGGAGCGCGGACTGCGTCATCCCCGACAACGGCTTCTGGTTCCCGCCGACGATCTTCACCGGCGTGCAGACCAGCCACCGCATCGCGCGCGACGAGATCTTCGGGCCGGTGCTGTCCGTACTCACCTTCCGCACCCCCGCGGAGGCCATCGAGAAGGCCAACAACACCCCCTACGGCCTGTCGGCCGGCATCTGGAGCGACAAGGGGTCGCGCATCCTCGCCGTCGCGGATCGCCTCCGCGCGGGCGTCGTGTGGGCCAACACCTTCAACCGCTTCGACCCCTCGAGCCCGTTCGGCGGCTACAAGGAATCCGGCTATGGACGCGAGGGCGGCCGCCACGGCCTGCTGGCGTACCTGAAGAGCACCGCGAACAGCTGAGGACCCAGGACATGACACAGCGTTTGACCGTTCCCAAGACCTACAAGCTCTTCATCGGCGGAGCCTTCCCCCGCAGCGAGTCCGGGCGCACCTTCGAAGTCCGCTCTCCCGGTGGGGCCTTCCTCGCCAACGCGGCGCAGGCCTCGCGGAAGGACGCGCGCGATGCGGTCGGTGCCGCCGTCGGAGCCGTGAAGACCTGGTCGGGCGCCACGGCCTACAACCGCGGTCAGGTGCTCTACCGCGTCGCCGAGGTGCTCGAGGGTCGCCGCGGCCAGTTCGTCGATGAGATCATCGCGCAGACCGGACTGTCGCAGTCCAAGGCGGCCGCCGAGGTCGACGAAGCCATCGACCGGTGGGTCTGGTACGCCGGCTGGTGCGACAAGTACGCACAGGTCACCGGTAACGCCAACTCCGTGGCCGGGCCCTACTTCAACCTGTCCGTGCCCGAGCCCACCGGTGTGGTGGGCGTGATCGCCCCGCAGGACACCGCACTCGTCGGCCTCGTCTCGGCGATCGCGCCGGCGCTCGTCACCGGCAACAGCGTGGTCGTCGTCGCCTCCGAGGCCTTCCCGCTCTCGGCCGTCAGCCTGGCCGAGGTGCTTGCCACCTCGGACCTGCCCGGCGGCGTCGTGAACATCCTGACCGGGTCGCCTGCCGAGATCGCGCCGTGGCTGGCGGGTCACCCCGACGTGCACGCGCTCGACCTCGTCGGTGCGGGAG
Organism: Microbacterium kunmingense; assembly: GCF_023155745.1. GTDB lineage: Bacteria > Actinomycetota > Actinomycetes > Actinomycetales > Microbacteriaceae > Microbacterium > Microbacterium kunmingense. The sequence goes on along the minus strand of NZ_JAKNUS010000003.1, from coordinate 172,189 downwards.
ACATCGACTGGGTCGACCTGCAGGTGAAGGCGGCCGAGACACTCACCCGTGTGCTTCCGCCCGAACAGGGACCGGATGCGGCAGCGCCGAGCCTGCAGCGGATCAGCGCTTTCACCGAGGTGAAGACGGTCTGGCACACCAAGAGCCTCATCTGAGGTCCATGCGCCTCACCTGACCTCCGCCGGGCTCTCGCTTGCCGCGGGGTTGCGGATCCCGAACCACGACACCGCGCCGCCGATGGCGAGGAACACCGCGGTGACGATCGCGGCCCGGTGGAAGCCGTCGAGGTCGAGCGACCCGCCCACGATCGTGCCGAGGGCCGCGATGACCAGCAGACCCGCGACGCGGGCGACGGCGTTGTTCACCGCCGAGGCGATTCCCGAGCGCGAGCTGTCGATGGCACCGAGGATGGCCGAGGTGAGCGGCGATACCGTGAGCGCGAGGCCCAGACCGAAGATGACGACGCTCGGCAGCACCTGCCACCAGTAGTCGAACTCCTCCGACACGGTCAGCAGCAGCAGGGCGCCCACGGCCATGAGCAGCGGTCCGACCGTCATGAACAGGCGCGGGCCGATCCTGCCCGCGAGCGCGCCGACGCGCGAGCTCAGCACGATGAGCAGCACGGTGCTCGGAAGCATCGCCAGTCCCGCAAGGGTCGCGGGAAGCCCGGCCCCCTGCTGGAGGTACACCCCGACGACGAACCCGTTCAGCGACAGCGCGCCGTAGATGAAGGCGGTGGCGATGTTCCCGGTCCAGAAGTTGCGGACGCGGAAGAGCCCGAGCGGCATCATCGGACTCCGTGCCAGGCGCTGGCGGAGGAGGAACCCCGCGAAGGCGAGGATGCCGATGAGGAGCGTCGCCCAGATGAGGGGCGAGGACCAGCCGAGGTTCGGCTGCTCGATGAGGGCGAACACCACCCCGCCGAGTCCGATCGCGCACATCACCGCGCCCGCCCAATCGACACTGCGCGCGGGGTCGCGCTTCTCGGCGAGCCCCATCCGCGGAAGAAAGAGAAGGGTCACCGCGATGGGGAGGACGTTGATGAGGAACGCCAGGCGCCAGGAGAGCAGGTCGACGAAGACGCCGCCCAGGAGCGGACCGACGAGCATCGCGGCCGTCGTCGCGCCCGTCCAGGTGCCGATCGCGCGCGCCTGCGCAGGCCCCCGGAAGGTCGCGGTGAGGAGGGCGAGCGAACTCGGCACCAGCAGCGCACCGGCAACGCCCTGGAGCCCGCGCGCGACGATGAGGAACTCCGCCGTCGGCGCCGCGGCGATCGCCATGGAGGTCACCCCGAACCCGATCAGTCCCCACACCAGCACCACGACACGGCCGAACACGTCGCTGAGGGAGCCCGCGACGAGGATGAGCGCTCCGAGGGTGATGAGGTAGGCGTCCACCACCCACTGCTGGGTGGCGAGCCCTCCACCGAGCTCCTCGGCGATGGCGGGAAGAGCGACGGTGACCACCGTGCTGTCGAGGAACGCCACGAATGACGCGAGGATCGCGACGAGGAGAACGACACGCTCCCGTGTCGCCGGCTGATCGGTCACGCGCTCACCCTACTCCCGCGGGTATCGTCGAGATCCGGACGTCCGAGGGGAAGGGGCACCCATGATGAGCATCCGACGCGCTGTCGTCGCCACCGCCGGCGCGATGGCGGTCCTCGTCCTGGCATCCGGCTGCGTTCCCGAGCCCGGTTCGACGCCGTCGCCGTCCGCGTCGACCTCGAGCCCGACCCCGTCCGACGGTGCCACTCCGGTGTCTCCGGCACCGACGCCCTCGCCGATCGAGACGATGCTCCCTGACACGCTCCAGCTGCCGGAGCGGTGCGAGGACATCTACTCGGCGGGAATGCTCGACTCCCTCAACCAGCAGAATCCGCCCCTGAACGACCCCGGCGTGACGATGTACTCCACCGAGAACGCCGTGGGCCTGGAGATCCTCGCCGCAGGGCCCCCGTCGATCCGCTGCTCCTGGGGCGTGCCGAGCGAGTCGGGCCTGGCCACCACCGTCACCGTCATCGATGCGACGCAGGCGGCGGCGCTGCGCACCGGCCTGCTGGAGGCGGGCTTCGGCTGCGAGGACGCACTCGGCGGCACGATCTGCCGCATCGAGCAGCGCGGAGTCTCTCTCGATGACGTGCCGTACACCCGCGGCGAGGTCCACGTCGTCCGAGACAACGGCTGGGTGGCCACGGCGTACGTCAACTTCACCCCGGAGGGCTACAGCGAGGACATCGTCCAGACGCTCTGGGGATGACCCGACGCGCCGCGGGCGGCGGCCCGGGTGGGCGCGCGGTCCGACGGCACGCTAGAATCGTTGCCGGAGATCTCATCGGCGTCGCCGCAGCTCGCTGAAGCGAGTGCCTGCAGCCACCCGGCCGAGGACTCCGACCCGCGTCGTGACGGATCGCCGCCCGCGGACCCCGTCGCTCTCACCGGCTTCGCCGGACACCCGCCGGTCTTCACCGGCACTCACGCTCAGGAGGAGCATGCCGACCACGGCACCCGCCCAGGATTCGCGTTCGCGCTCTGCATCCGGACGCAGAAGGTCTTCGTCGCGCCGCGACGACGACGCCCCCGTCATCCCGATTCTCGCCCGCAAGGTGCGCGAGGTAGAAGCCAAAGCCCAGCGCGGCAAACTCGGCCCCACCAACCGCGTCAAGTTCCAGGTGATCGCGTTCCTCGTGCGCGAGGAGCGCGCGCGGGTCAAGGCCGACACCGAGATCACCGACGCCACCCGTGCGGAGCTGCTGAAGCGGCTCGACGGCGTCGCGACGATCCTGGCCAAGACCGCCGCGCGCGACACCTCGCTCATCCAGCTGCTCGAGGTCGACCAGGCGACCTCCCCGGTCGCACGCCGCATGCGGCGCGACTGGCTGCTCGAATCCGGCGCGGAGCTGCCCCCGGACGAATTGATCATCACCGACAGCGCGCCGGCGCCGACCCAGGTCGTGCCCGCCGCGCTCGCCGAGCGACAGGTCGTGCCCCCCACCGTCGAGGCCCGCCAGATGGCGAATCCCTTCCTCGCGCCCGACCTCTCGCGCCTGGCGCCGAAGGAGAACATCCGGCGACGCCTGGACGGATGGGAGCTCATGGGCCCCCTGTACAAGGCCTTCGAGACCGGCGCCGGCGGCGGCGCGGCATCCATGGATCTTCCCCCCGTCCCCGAGTTCGACCGTCTCTCGCCCAAGGGGCTGGAGGTGATGCCCCACCAGTCGCGCTTCCTCGAGGCGGTGCGTCAGGGACACCGGTCGTTCCTCCTGGCCGACGAGCCGGGCCTGGGCAAGACCGCCGAGTCGGTGCTCGCCGCCTCGGTCGCCGACGCCTATCCGCTGCTGGCGGTCGTCCCGAACGTGGTGAAGATGAACTGGGCGCGCGAGGTCGCGCGCTGGACGCCGCAGCGCCGCGCCACGGTGATCCACGGCGACGGCGAGACCATGGACGCCTTCGCCGACGTGTTCATCGTCAACTACGAGATCCTCGACCGGCACCTGTCGTGGCTGAGCTCCATCGGGCTGAAGGGCATGGTCGTCGACGAGGCGCACTTCATCAAGAACCTCACGTCGCTCCGCTCGCAGAACGTCCTCGCCCTGGCGGGACGCATCCGCGAGCAGGTGCGCGACCCCCTCATGCTGGCCCTCACCGGAACGCCGCTGATCAACGACGTCGAGGACTTCGACGCCATCTGGCGTTTCCTCGGGTGGACCACCGGCGAGAAGCCCGGCCCCGAGCTGATGGCGAAGCTCGACGAGTCCGGGCTCACCCCGGCCGACAAGGCGTTCTACCCCGCGGCCCGCGAGGCGGTCATCTCCATGGGGATCGTCAGGCGTCTGAAGACGGATGTCGCGGAGGACCTCCCCGACAAGCTCATCGCCGACCTCCCGGTCGAGCTCGACGACGAATTCGGTCGATCCATCCGCCAGGCCGAGCGCGAGCTCGGCGAACGCCTCGCCGCGCGCTACCGCCGCATCATCGAGGCGCGGGGGACCGCGCGCCAGGGCCAGGGCACGCTGCACCTGCCCGGTGAGCTCGACGACGACATCGTGCGTCTGGTCGCCCAGAACGAGCTCGACGAGTCCAAGGCGCAGGGCACCGGCTCCGAGAACGTCTTCACCATGGTGCGTCGCATCGGTCAGGCCAAGGCCCATCTCGCCGCCGACTACGCGGTGCAGCTGCAGCGGTCGGTCGGCAAGGTGGTCTTCTTCGCAAAGCACATCGACGTCATGGACGCCGCCGAGGCGCACTTCCGTGCGTCCGGGGTGCGGTCGGTGTCGCTGCGCGGCGACCAGACCTCAACGGCACGTCAGGAGGCGATCGACGCGTTCAACAACGACCCGGAGGTCGGGGTCGCGGTGTGTTCGCTGACGGCCGCCGGAGTCGGCGTCAACATGCAGGCGGCCTCCAACGTCGTGCTGGCGGAGCTGTCGTGGACCGCCGCCGAGCAGACCCAGGCCATCGACCGCGTGCACCGCATCGGCCAGGCGGAGCCGGTCACGGCGTGGCGCATCATCGCCGCGCACACGATCGACACCAAGATCGCCGAGCTGATCGACTCCAAGCAAGGGCTCGCGCAGCGCGCCCTCGACGGCATCGCCGTCGACCCCGAGTCCAGCGACTCGGTGCAGCTGTCGGCGCTGATGCACCTGACCCGGCGGGCGCTGGGCGAGGTCTGAGCGGAGCCTGGTGCACCGGGTTGGTGTGCCCGTGGCATCCGGCAGTACTCTCGGGGTGAGGCAGCGTCGCCGATAGCCCCACCCCGAGAGCACCAAGGACACACATGAAGATCGGCATCCTGACCAGCGGCGGCGACTGCCCCGGCCTGAACGCCGTCATCCGCGGCGTCGTGCTGAAGGGCACGACGAACTACGACCTGGAGTTCGTCGGCATCCGCGACGGCTGGCGCGGCGTGGTGGACGCGGACTTCTTCCCCCTCACCCGGCATGAGGTGAAGGGCCTGTCCAAGGTCGGCGGCACGATCCTCGGCACGAGCCGCACGAACCCGTACGAGGGCTCGCGCGGGGGAGCGGAGAACATCGCCAAGACCCTCTACGGCCACCGCATCGACGGCATCATCGCGATCGGCGGCGAGGGGACGCTCGCCGCCGCTGATCGACTGTCGAAGGACGGCATCAACGTCATCGGCGTCCCGAAGACGATCGACAACGACCTGCGCGCCACCGACTACTCGTTCGGGTTCGACACCGCCGTCAACATCGCCTCGGAGGCGATGGACCGCCTGCGCACCACCGGCGACTCGCATCAGCGCTGCATGGTGGCCGAGGTCATGGGGCGTCACGTCGGATGGATCGCCCTGCACGCCGGTATCGCCGCCGGCGCGCACGCGATCCTCATCCCCGAAGTGCCGCTGACGATCGACGACATCTGCGAGCTGGTCACCAAGGCGCACGACCGCGGCCGGGCGCCGCTGGTCGTCGTGTCGGAGGGCTTCAAGCTCAAGGGCATGGACGAGGCCTTCAGCGACAAGGGGCTCGACGCCTTCAACCGTCCGCGACTGGGCGGCATCAGCGAGGTGCTGGCGCCTGAGATCGAGCGCATCACCGGGATCGAGACCCGCGCCACGGTGCTGGGCCACATCCAGCGGGGCGGATCGCCCTCGGGATTCGACCGGGTACTCGCCACGCGCCTGGGGCTTCACACCGCCGACGCGGTGATGGACGCGGAGTGGGGCAAGATGGTCGCCCTCCGCGGCACCGACATCGTGCGGGTGCCCTTCGCCGAGGCGCTGGGAGAGCTCAACACCGTGCCGCGGTACCGCTACGACGAGGCCGCCGCCCTCTTCGGCTGACGTCGTCGGCGCGCACCGCGCCGGCGCTTCGCGCCGCGCCGGCCCGTGCGCAACCGTGGGGGTCAGGCCCGACACGCCGACACCCGGCGCGCCGACCCGGCGTGTCGACCCCCGCCGCCCGCGGTTACGCGCGGTGCGCGCGCCGGGTCGCGCGCCGGCTCAGTCCGCGACGCCGAGCACGTCCAGCAGCCACGCGAGCTCGAAGGCGCGCTCGCGCCAGGCGTTGTAGCGGCCCGACACGCCCCCGTGCCCGGCGACCATCTCGCACTTCAGCAGCGCGTCGGCCCCGACCTCGCGCAGCCGCGCGACCCACTTCGCCGGTTCGACGTACAGCACACGCGTGTCGTTGAGCGAGGTCACGGCGAGGATCCGGGGATACCGAACTCCCTCCCGCACGTTCTCGTAGGGCGTGTACGACTTCATGTAGGCGTAGACGTCCGCGTCGTGCAGGGGATCGCCCCACTCGTCCCACTCGATGACGGTCAGCGGCAGCGACGGGTCGAGGATCGTCGTGAGCGCGTCGACGAACGGCACGTCGGCGAGGATCCCGGCGAAGCTCTCCGGAGCGAGGTTGGCCACGGCACCCATGAGGAGCCCGCCCGCGCTCCCGCCCTCTGCCACCATCCGGTCGGCAGTCGTGTATCCGCTGTCGATGAGGTGCCGCGCGGCGGCCACGAAGTCGGTGAAGGTGTTGCGCTTGGCCAGGAGCTTGCCGTCCTCGTACCACTGCCGGCCCATCTCCCCGCCCCCGCGCACGTGGGCGACGGCGAAGATGACGCCGCGGTCGAGCTCCGACAGCCGCGGCACCGAGAAGCCCGGCTCGATGGAGTGCTCGTAGGAGCCGTAGCCGTAGAGATGCACGGGTCGCGGCGCCTCGCCGGGCTCGCTGAACGACCGCTTCCACACCAGAGACACCGGCACGCTCGTGCCGTCGTCGGCCGCGGCCCACACCCGCGCCTGGCCGTACTCGGCGGGATCGTAGCCCCCGAGAACCGGCTGGCGCTTGCGGAGGATCAGCTCGCCGGTGGCGACCTCGTAGTCGAAGACCGTGCCGGGGGTGACGAACGAGCCGTAGGACAGCCGCAGAAGGGGCGGCGCCCATTCGGGGTTCCCTCCGGTGCCGACGGCGTAGAGGGGCTCCTCGAAGGCGATCTCCGACACCGTCGAGGTGCCGTAGTCGAGCATCCCGAGCCGCGCCAGGCCCTCGCGGCGATAGCCGATCACGCCCCAGTCGCGGAAGGTGGACAATCCGAGCAGACGGATGCCGGGACGGTGGGGGATGACGCTGAGGCGCGCTCCCTGCGGGTCGGCGGCCGCGACGCGCACCAGCTCGAAGTCGAGCGCGCCGTCGTTGTGGAGGATGTACAGCACGTCCTCGCCGTCCACGACCGCGTGCGAGATGTCGTACTCCACGCCCTCGCGACGCGGCCACACCACTCTGGGCTCGGAGCGCAGGTCGGCGGCGTCGACGAGCCACTCCTCGGAGGTGATGGATGAGCCGAGGCTGATGATGAGGTAGCGCTCGCTGCGTGTGAATCCCGCGCCCACCCAGTACCGCTCGTCGGGCTCGTAGAACAGCTTCGTGTCGTCCTCGACAGGTGTGCCGATCTCATGGAGCCACACGGTGTCGGGGCGCCAGGCGTCATCGACCGTGGTGTAGACGATGAACCTTCCGTCGGGCGAGAAGCTCGCTCCCGCGAAGGTGTCGGGGATCTCGTCGGGAAGCTGGCTGCCCGTCACGAGGTCGCGGACGCGGATGGTGTAGCGCTCGTCGCCCGCGACATCGACGCCGAAGAGCATGCGCGTGCCGTCGGTCGAGACGTCGAAGCTGCCGAGGGAGAAGAACTCCTGGCCCTCCGCCTCGACGTTGCTGTCGAGGAGGATCTGCTCGCCGGGCACCTCGGCATCCGGTGAGAGCACCGGCGGGGTCCAGTCATCCGGAGCCGCCAGGGGAGCGCGGCACTGGATGCCGTACTGCTTCCCTGCCACGGTGCGGCCGTAGTACCACCAGTCGCCCTGACGGCTGGGGACGGAGAGGTCGGTCTCCAGGGTGCGGGACTTTATCTCCTCGAACACCCGCTCCCGCAGACCCGACAGGTGCGCCGTGCGGGCGGCGGTATAGGCGTTCTCTGCCTCTAAGTGGGCGATGACGGCCGGGTCCTCCTTCGCCCGCAGCCACTCGTAGGGGTCGTTCACCACATCGCCGTGGTGCGCGCGCTCGACGGGGCGTCGGTCGGGGATCGGAGCGGAGGCAGCAGAGGTGGTCACGAGCATCAACGCTACTGCGCCTCCGACGACCTGGAATTGACCCGTGTGCGGCCGGGTGGGAGGATTCCGAATGGCCGGTTACCGGTTGTTGAATTCCCGGTGAACTCTTCGTTCACCCCTCGTCGGGGTCGTCGCCCCTTCCTCGAAAGCATCCGGTGGACACCGCAGCTCTCGTCATCATCCTGGTCATCGCACTCGCGCTCTTCTTCGACTTCACCAACGGCTTCCACGACACCGCGAACGCGATGGCGACCCCCATCGCCACCGGTGCCCTGCGGCCGCGGGTCGCCGTGCTGCTCGCTGCGGTGCTGAACCTCGTCGGCGCGTTCCTTTCCACCGAGGTGGCCAAGACCATCTCGGGGGGAATGATCCGGGAGGATCAGATCTCCGCCGACGTCTTCCCCGCGATCATCTTCGCCGGCCTCATCGGCGCGATCACCTGGAACATGCTCACCTGGCTCCTGGGGCTCCCGTCCAGTTCCTCGCACGCACTGTTCGGGGGACTCATCGGCGCCACGCTGGTGGGGGTCGGGGTGCTCGCCATCGATTTCGGTGTCGTGCTGTCCAAGGTCATCCTGCCGGCGGTCATCGCCCCCCTGACGGCCGGGCTCATCGCCTTCGCCGCGACGAAGGTCGCCTACGCCGTCACGCGGCGCTACGACAGCCGGCCCGACGGGAGGGACGGCTTCCGTTGGGGGCAGATCTTCACCTCGTCGCTCGTGGCGCTGGCGCACGGCACGAACGATGCGCAGAAGACGATGGGCGTCATCACGCTGGCTCTCATCACGGTGGGCTGGCAGACCGGCGCCGATCCGCAGCTGTGGGTCATCGTCGCCTGCGCGGTGACCATCGCGCTCGGCACGTACATGGGCGGGTGGCGGATCATCCGCACCCTCGGCAAGGGACTCACCGACGTCAAGCCGGCGCAGGGGTTCTCGGCTGAGGCGTCGACGGCCTCGACGATCCTGGCCTCGAGCGCGCTCGGGTTCGCGCTGTCGACCACCCAGGTGGCGTCGGGTTCGGTCATCGGCTCGGGTTTGGGCCGGCGCGGCTCGATCGTCCGCTGGCGCACCGTGGGGCGGATCATGATCGGGTGGGTCCTCACCCTTCCGGCCGCCGGGGGCGTCGGAGCCCTCGCCGCGCTCGTGGTGGTCTGGCTCGGGACGTGGGGGGTGCTGATCGACGCGGTCCTCGCGGCCGTCGTCGTCGGCGGGATCTACCTCCTCTCGCGGCGGAACGCCGTCGGTGCCGACAATGCGATGAGCGAGGTGGCCGATTCCGTCCACGCCGTCGACGTGACCGAGACTCCACCGCCCACGCGCCGGCAGCGCGAGCACGTCGCCGCCGCGACGCGGAGCGCGGGCAGCGAGGGGTCCGGGGGCCCGGACGACCCGGCCCAGGACGGTCCGTCCGGAAGGGATGCTTCGTGATCGCGATCGACTGGTTCGCCTTCGTCCAGGTCTTCCTGGCGGCGCTGACCGCCGCCGTCACCGTGGTGCTCTTCTACGCCCTCGGGCTCCGGATGCTGGTGCGTGCGGGCCGCGTCCCGGTGGTCGCACCCGCGGACTTCACCGACGCGATCACCGTGATCACTCCGAAGGAGCGCCGTCGGGCCGAGAAGGCGGCCGCGAAGGCGGCGCGCAAGAACCCGCTCACCCTTGCGCAGAAGCGTCTCGCCCTGTACGCGGCCTACGGATGCTTCGGGGTCTGCGCGGCGGCGGTGATCAGCGGCATCCTGCTCATCGTGTTCAATCACTGAGGTCCGGCCGGAACGGCGGGGGTGGGCCTGGTTAGGCTCGGGGCATGGACGCGGCACCCTTCCGATTCGGACAGTACCCCCCGCCCGATCGGGTGCTGCTGCACCTAAGCGACACCCACCTGCTGGCGGGGGGAGCGCTTCACGGTCCGGGTATCGACACCGAGGAGCACCTGGCGGTCACGCTCCGGCTGATCGAGCGCATGCGTCCCCGGCCCGACGCCCTCGTGATCACCGGCGACCTGACCGACCTGGGCGAGCCGGATGCGTATCGGCGCCTCCGGCAACTGGTCGAACCGGTCGCCGAGGCGCTCGACGCGCCCGTGATCTGGGTGGCGGGCAATCACGACGAACGTCCCGCGATGCGTCACCACCTGCTCGGCGAGACGCCCACCGACGCTCCCATCGACGGGGTGTGGGATCTGCGGGGTCTGCGCGTCATCGGGATCGACACCACCGTCCCCGGCTGGCATCACGGCGACTTGGATGACGCGCAGCTGACCTGGCTCTCGGAGGTGCTCGCCGAGCCTGCGCCGCTCGGGACGATCCTCGCGATGCATCACCCGCCGATCCCGTCGCCGCTGCCCCTGTTCGACATCCTCGAGCTGCGGGATCAATCCCGTCTCGCCCGGGTGCTGGCGGGGACCGACGTCCGCGCCATCCTCGCCGGGCACCTGCACTACTCCACGAGTGCGACGTTCGCGGGGATCCCCGTCTCGGTGGCGTCGTCGACCTGCTACGGCATGAATCTCGGTCTGCCCGCGCTGGAGGTGAACGGTTTCGACGCCGGGCAGTCGTTCCACGTCGTCCGGGTCTACCCGACGACCATCACGCACGACGTGGTGCCCGTCGTCGACGCGCCGACCGGCGACTACTTCTCGCCGGAGTGGGCGGAGCGGATGTCGCGCCTGAGCCCCGAGGAGCGGCTCGAGGTCTTCTCGCGCAAACGGCGTTGAGGGAGGGACGCCGCGGACAGTGGGCACGTCTCGGCTGTACGCCGGGGCCACCGGCGCGATGAGGAGTCGTGACTAGGCTCGGGGGATCACCGACCGCCGCGACCCAAAAGGACTTTCGATGGCCCCGGACGCAACGACGCGCACCCGCACAGAATCCGATTCGCTGGGATCCCTCGAGATCCCCGCCGACGCCTACTGGGGCATCCACACCGCCCGGGCGCTGGAGAACTTCCCCGTCAGCAAGCGGCCGATCTCGGTGTACCGCGACCTTGTGCGGGCCCTGGCGATGGTCAAGCAGGCCTCGGCGCGGGCCAACCGCGACATCGGCGTCCTCGACCCGGCGAAGGCCGACCTCATCGACCGCGCCGCACAGCTGGTCATCGACGGCGAGTATCACGACCAGTTCGTCGTCGGAGTGGTCCAGGGCGGCGCGGGGACCTCGACGAACATGAACGCCAACGAGGTCATCACCAACATCGCCCTCGAACTCGCGGGGCGGCAGAAGGGCGACTACTCCTTCCTGTCGCCGATCGATGACACCAACCGCAGCCAGTCCACGAACGACGTGTATCCGACCGCGGTGAAGGTCGGCCTGAGCCTGGACCTGAAGACGCTCCTGGACGAGCTCGACCTGCTCCGCCACGCGTTCCTCGCGAAGGCGCGCGAGTTCCACGACGTCCTCAAGGTCGGCCGCACGCAGCTCCAGGATGCGGTGCCGATGACCCTCGGACAGGAGTTCCACGGTTTCGCCACCACGCTCGGCGAGGACTACAACCGCCTGACCGAGAACGCCTATCTCCTGTACGAGATCAACATGGGCGCGACCGCCATCGGTACGGGCATCACCGCCCCTCCCGGCTACAGCAGGGCGGTGCTCTCGCATCTGCGCGCGATCACCGGCCTCGACCTCGAGCTCGCGACCGACCTCGTCGAGTCCACGAGCGACACCGGCGCATTCATGTCGTTCTCGGCGTCGCTGAAGCGCAATGCGATCAAGTTGTCCAAGATCTGCAACGACCTCCGGCTCCTCTCCTCCGGCCCGCAGGCGGGATTCGGCGAGATCAACCTCCCGCCGCGGCAGGCGGGGTCGAGCATCATGCCGGGGAAGGTCAACCCCGTCATCCCCGAGGTGGTGAACCAGGTGGCCTTCGCCGTCGCCGGCGCCGACCTCACCGTGACGATGGCGGTGGAGGCGGGGCAGCTGCAGCTGAACGCCTTCGAGCCGGTGATCGCGCACTCCATCTTCCAGTCGATCACCTGGATGCGCCGCGGCATGCACACGCTCCGGGTGAACTGCGTCGACGGCATCACCGCGAACCGCGAGCGATTGGGCGCCATGGTCGGCACCTCCGTCGGAGTCGTGACGGCCCTCACCCCGTTCATCGGGTACGCGGCGGCAGCGGCGCTGGCCAAGACCGCGCTGCTGACCGGGCACAACATCGCCGACCTCGTCGTGGAGGCGGGGCTCATGTCGCGCGAGGAGGTCACCAAGCAGCTCTCTCCCGCGAGACTGTCGGGCTTGGAGGCGACCACCGCGGCGATCCCGCTCGTCCAGCCGGCGGAGAACCTCGTCTCGGAACGGGCGGACTGACCGCGCTCCAGCGCGGCGCGTCAGGCTGGCGCTGTCCGGCGCGGACCGATAGCGTTCGTTCGCAACCTGAACCGTTTTCCCGTCATCAAGGAGCCACCGTGACCGATCCGCAGAACCCGAGCGCCGTTCCGCCGAGCGCTCCGCAGAACCCGCCCGCCTACAGCTCGGCGCCTCCGCCCGCGTACAACTCCCCGCCCGCCCCGGGAGCGCCGGTCCCCGGCAAGACCCTCGGCATCGTCGCGTTCGTGCTGTCGATCGTTCTCAGCTGGCTCGCTCTCATCCCACTCATTCTCGGCATCGTGGCGCTCGTTCAGAGCAGGAAGGCGGGTCGCGGCAACGGCTGGGCTGTCGCCGCCATAGTCATTAGCGCGCTTTCGATCATCGTGACGCTCATCATCGTCTTCGCGCTGGTCATCCCGTCACTGAGCGCGGCCAGTACCTGTGTCGCAAATCCGGACGCGATCGTCAACGTGTGGGGCGTACAAGTGCCATGCAGTGAGGTCGTCACGACCACGCCCTGAGTTAGGAGAGGTAGGGCGGTGAGCCGTTAGCGGCCCGCCCTGCCTCGTGGTCAGTCGAGAATGCGGCAATGGGTGGTGAGTTCGCCGATCCCGTCGATGCCGACCGTCACCGTCGAGCGGTCGCGGAGGAACACCTGCGGGTCGCGGGAGTATCCCGCACCCCCGGGACTGCCGGTGGAGATCAAGGTTCCCGGCAGCAGGGTGGCCGACTGCGAGAGCGACGCGATGAGTGTGGCCACCGACCGGACCATCTGGCCGGTCGAGGCATCCTGCAGGGTGCGACCGTCGAGCACGGTCCAGATGTGGAGGTCCTGGGGGTCGGGCACCTCATCGGCGGTGACGACGAAGGGGCCGGTCGGGGTGAAACCGTCGAACGACTTGCAACGCGACCACTGCGCCTCGGAGAACTGGATGTCGCGCGCGGTGATGTCGTTGACCACGGTGTAGCCCCACACGTGCGCGAGCGCGTCGTCGATCGCGACATCCTTCGCCGGGCGGCCGATGATCACTCCGAGCTCGGCTTCGTAGTCCACCGATTCGCTCAGACTCCGCGGCCACGACGTCGTCGCGTCGTGACCGGTGAGCGAGTTCGGCCACAGCACGAACACGGTCGGCGTCGCATCGGTCTTCAGCCCCAGCTCCCCCGAGTGCGCGGCGTAGTTCAGGCCCACGGCGAGGATGGCCGGCGGGCCCAGGACGGCCGAGGCGAATCCGAAGGGTGAGAGAGGATGCCGCGGCGCATCGGCAGCGGCATCCGCGACCTTCGCCAGCAGATCGTCCCCGCCCTCGACCAGCGCCTGCAGGGTGGCGGGCGCTCCGGGGAAGAGCTCGTCGACGAAGACGGCCTCATCGTCGCCGGGGACGAGCACGAGGCGGGGCCGCGCGTGGTCCGAAGCGGTCACGTGGGCGAAGCGCATCCCTCCACGGTATACGCAATGGGACGCGCTCCCCGCGGTGCGGCGCGCGCCCGCATAGGCTGTTCGCCATGACGAACTCGGCCGGTCTCGGGGGCGGGGCCCCCTCGCTCGTTCCCCCGGCATTTCCCACGGTCTTCGCCCAGCCACCGGTCGCGCACGGGGCCTCGATCCCGCAGGCGCGGGTGTCGCCAGAACCCGTTCCGATCCCCACAGCCGGTGTCGCGCTGCCGCGCGCTGGCCGCTCGGCACCCCTGTGGATCGCCGCGCTGCTGGTACTCATCCTCATCGCGCTCGTCGGCTACTTCCTGAATGCGCTGGGGCCCGCCGCATCCATCATCGGCGGTGTGGCGGCCCTGATCCCCCTCGTCGGCGTCCTCCTGGCCATCAGGCTCATCGATCGGTGGGAGCCCGAGCCCCGCGGTCTCATGGTGCTGGCCGTGGCCTGGGGCGCGATCGCGTCGGTCGGAATCGCGCTGGGGGTCGACCTGCTGCTGGGCTTCGTGTTCGGGTTCGGCTCCACACCGCTCGGCGACGCGCTGTCGGCGGTCGTTCAGGCTCCCGTGGTGGAGGAGGTCGCCAAAGGCCTCGGCGTCCTGCTGATCTTCCTCACCGCCCGCCGGGCCTTCGACGGTCCTATCGACGGCATTGTCTACGGCGCGCTCGTGGGAGCGGGATTCGCGTTCACCGAGAACATCCAGTACTTCGGCATCGGGTTCATCGAGGGGGGAGTCGCCGACGTCTCGCAGATCTTCTTCCTCCGCGGCATCCTCTCTCCGTTCGCGCACGTGATGTTCACCAGTGTGATCGGCTTCGCACTGGGGCTCGCCGCGCGCAGGAGCGGTCGGGTGCGCGACGCGATGGGGCCCTTCCTCATCGGGCTCGCCGGCGCGATCCTCCTCCACGCGTTCTGGAACGGCTCGGCGGTGTTCGGCGACTTCTTCGGCCTCTACCTGACCCTCCAGGTGCCGCTGTTCATCCTGTTCATCCTGGGGATACTGGGGCTCCGCCGTGAGGAGGCCCGCCTCACCGGGGAACGGCTGTCGGATTACGCCACCGCGGGTTGGTTTACGACGCAGGAAGTCGACATGCTGGCGACCGGGTCGGGCCGTCGCGCGGCACTGGCGTGGGCGGCGGGGCTGCGCGGCGACCGCACGGCGACGATGAAGGGATTCATCCACGACGCCACCGCGCTCGCAGCCGCTCGGCAGCGGTCGATCACCGGCCGCGATCCGCGTGCCGCCGAGGATGAGCATGTCCTCCTGGCGCGGGTCACCGCCGCGCGCGCTGCGCTGTTCGCGCCCTGACCCCGGGGGAGGAGCGCCTGGACGGACAGAACTCAGCGCCCGGTGCCGCGGCGATGCCTGCGTGTCTACCGGGCGCTGAGTCGGCCTGACATCAGGATGCCGAGCCGCGCCTGCGGCTGTCAAGACCCCGTTCGTCGCGCCGGTCGCGTTGACCGGGAGCGGCGCCTGGGCTTGGATGGAGCCATGACGGATGACCGCACCAAGCCCGAGATCGACGCTCCCGCAGGCCCCGCTCCCCGTGAGCTGGAGATCCGCGACCTGATCGTGGGGGAGGGGGCGGAGGCCCGCCCAGGCGACCAGGTGACCGTCCACTACGTCGGTGTGGAGTTCGACTCGGGTGAGGAGTTCGACTCGTCGTGGAATCGCGGCGAGAGCATCCAGTTCCCCCTTCGCGGCCTCATCCAGGGATGGCAGGACGGCATCCCCGGCATGCGGGTCGGCGGCCGACGCGAACTGGTGATCCCCCCGCACCTCGCCTACGGCGAAGGCGGCGGTCATTTCCTCGGTGGCAAGACGCTCATCTTCGTGATCGACCTCATCGCCGTCGGCTGACGCCTCCGCGCACACGCCACCGGCGCAGGCGCCCCTGAGCCAGGACGATCCCGGCGAAGACGACGAGCGCGCCCACCGGCTCGTTCCAGCTCAGACGCTCTCCGAGCACCAGGATGCCAAGGACGACGCCGATCACCGGGGTGAGGTAGGTCACCGTGGATGCGCCGGTCGGGCCCCATGCCCGCACGACGTTCTGATTCCACACGTAGGCCAGCCCGGTGCCCAGGGCGCCGAGCAGGATCAGGCTGAGGATGATCACGGGGGTCAGCTGCACCGGCGCCCACGCGATCACGGGCGTCAGCGCCAGCATGATGAGCGCGGCGATGCCGATGTTCAGGAACGAGAACGTCAACGCCGACATCCCTGTGTGCGCGACGAAGCGTCGCATGTAGGCGAGGCTGAAGCCGTAGCAGGCGGTCGCTCCGAGGATCGCGAGCTGCGCGACGAGGCTCTGCGAAAGATCGAGTCCCTGCCAGGGGCCGATGATGACCAGCACACCGGTGATACCCAGGGCGATGCCCGCGATCTGCTCGCGGCTCAGCCGCTCGACCCGAAGCAGCAGCCCCGCCATGATCGCCGTCATGATGGGCGTCGTGGCGTTGTAGATGCTCGCGAGCCCCGAGGTGACGTGCTGCTGCGCCCAGGAGAACAACAGGAACGGGATGACGCAGAAGGACAGCGCCAGCACGGTCATGTGTCCCCATACGCGGAGGCTTCGCGGCATCCGCTCACGACGGATCGCGACGATGACGCCCAGCGCGAGTGCGCCGAGGATCAACCGGGTCCACGCGACCTGGCCGGGGCCGACACCCTCGAGCGCGATCTTCATGAAGAGGAAGCTCGAGCCCCAGACCACACCGGCGAGGCAGAACTGCGCGACGATGGACGCCTCGGGTCTGCGGGTCCTCGAGGGCGCTGTCATCAGGTCTCCGGTGGTCACGTCGTGAGACTACGGTCGCGCCGACCGCCGGCGGAGCGTGGGCGAGCGCCTCGTCCGTTTTCCGCCGGTATCCGACCGTCCGGCTCCGCGTCGTCGTCTCGGGAGAGGGCTGGTAGACTCGTGCAGTTGCCGTTGGATCGGCCGCGGATGAAGAGAGCTCACGCATCGGGCGTCGGGCACCGCGCAATGAGGAGAAAGGGGATCCCATCTATGGCACTCGAAGCAGACGTCAAGAAGGCGATCATCGAAGAGTACGCGACGCACCCCGGTGACACCGGATCCCCCGAGGTGCAGGTCGCGATGCTGACGCAGCGCATCAAGGACCTCACCGAGCACCTCAAGGAGCACAAGCACGACCACCACTCGCGTCGTGGGCTGTTCCTGCTCGTCGGTCAGCGCCGCCGTCTGCTCGGCTACCTCCAGGACATCGACATCAACCGTTACCGGTCGCTGATCGAGCGCCTGGGGCTCCGCCGCTAATCGCGACCGAGCGTTCAATCGCGCAAAACGTTCTTGTGAGAGCCGCCCGAGGTGTCGGGCGGCTCTCTTCGTCTTCGGGTGACCGGCCACGTCACGCGCTCACGAACGATCGCGTCACCGAGAGTGCGACTGCGCGCCGAGGATGCGGGGTGACCCCGGATTCTCGGCGCGCAGATGCACTCTCGCGGATGTTGTGAGGGGTCGACCTCGGCGAGGCGGGGGGTCAGGAGGAGGTGCGCGCGGCCAGGAGGTCGGCGTGCCACCGCTCCGCGACATCGGGGTGCGCCCGCAGCCGCGACTTCAGGGCGTTCTCGCCGAACAGTGAATGGATGGGGTTCGACGGGTCCTCGGTGACGCCCCGAGCTTCCGCGGCCAGCTCCGCCGGGAGCTCGACCAACGGCAGCGCGGCGTCCAGGGCGGGGTTGAAGAAGAACGGCACCGAGATGCGGTCATCGGGGTAGCGCGGCGAGATCACCCGGTGATTCGTGGCGACGAGGTACCCCTGGGTCGCGTACTCCATCATCTCGCCGATGTTCACCACGAAGGCGCCCGGCACGGCCGGAGCATCCACCCACCGACCCTCGCGCTCGACCTGGAGCCCACCCTTCCCCGGCTCGACCCACAGCAGGGTGAGCACGCCGGAGTCCTTGTGCGCGCCGACCCCCTGCTGCGGCTCGGGCTCGGTCGTCCCCGGGTAGCGGACGATCTTGATGAGGCTCGCGGGCTCGCCGAAGTGACGCTCGAAGTGATCGCTCTCGGCGCCGAGCGCCAGGGCCCACTGCTGCAGCAGGACGCGGGAGATCTCGGTCAGCCTGTCATGCCACTCGGTGACGACCTCGCGCAGCTCGGGCTGCGCGGCCGGCCAGAGGTTCGGACCCGTGAGCCGGTGGAAGTCCGCGGCATCCGGGTCGGTGACGGGTTCGCGCTCGGGGCCGATGTCGATCTGCTCGCGCCAGTCGACCTTCCCCTGCGTGCGCTCGCCGCCGATCCGGGTGTAGCCGCGGAAGTGCGGGCTGTTGAGGTTCTCGATCGCGAGCTTGTCCGCTTCGGGGAGGTCGAAGAACGCCCGCGCGGCAGTGTGCAGGCGATTCTCGAGCTCGGGGCTCACGCCCGTGCCGGTGAGGTAGAAGAAGCCGACCCGGTGTGTGGCCTCGCGGAGCTGATCGCGGAAAGCGGCGGCTTCGGCAGGCCCGGCGTCGAGGCGGGAGAGGTCGAGGATCGGCAGCGACAGGTCGGTCATGGCGACAGGCTATGTCGAGGAGACGGACGCCTCAGGCCGTGTTACGCGCCCTCCGGCACAGTGTTACGCCGACGCCGTCACACCGACACCGTCACACCGACACCGTCGCGTCGAGACCGCCACGCCGACGAAGCGGCGGATCAGAGGGGACCGCGGGCCTCGTGCGGCGGCGCGACGGGCCGCGCCCTCGGCGGCTCGGGGGGTCGGCGCGACCCCGTAGGATCCGAGCGGCGACCCTCCGAGGTCGCCAGCGAAGGGTCGGCGAACAGCCAGCCCGGACGCGGTTCGATGAGCGGGCGGAAGATCCGACGCACGGGTTTCGTGGCAAGACCCAGCGCGATGCCGATCGACAGCACGCACACCACAGGCAGCCACAGCCACGTCGGCTCGAGGCCGCGAAGCACTCCCGACTCCCGGAACGGGTAGAGGACGAAGGAGTGCAGCAGGTACACGTACATCGTGTACTGGCCGAAGTGGGTCCACCACTTCTGTCCGCGGGGGACCAGGACGAACAGGGCGGTCGAGAGGAGGAGGGCGACGAGCATGAGCGCGACGCGCACGCCGCCCGCCCACCACGCGGTTCCGCCGAGGTCGGCGTAGGAGTCGTCGTAGAAGAACCAGGTCGCGAGGTTCATCTGCTTCCACTCGTCGACGAAGAACCAGGCGGCCCATCCGGCGAGGGCGAAGGTCGCGATCGCGGCAGGGAAGCTCCACCACGGTCGACGATCCAGCAGGTGCAGCCGCTCGATGACCCGGCGCTCGCGCAGCCACCATCCGAGGGTGAAGAACGGCAGGAGCCCGAGCGTGCGGGACAGCGAGAACGTGGAGTCGATGTTCGGCAGATAGCCCGCGCCGATCGAGATCAGGATGGTCCACGCCAGCGGCCATCTCAGCAGGGCGAGGTAGGGGAGCACGAGACGGAAGATGCCGAGCGCCAGCAGGAACCACAGCGTCCACGACGGCCGGGTGAGGTTCGGGTCGGCCTGACCCTCGACGATCCACTTCGTGAGGACCCAGAGGCCCTCGAAGATGACGTAGGGGACGACGATGTCGGTCAGAACCCGCGCCATCTGGCGTTTCCCCGGGACGTCGGACTTCGAGAAATAGCCCGAGATGAGCGCGAACGCCGGCATATGGAAGGCGTAGATGAGCAGGTACAGCGACAGGGCGATGTCGGAGTCGTAGGTGAGTCGCTGGATGGCGTGGCCCAGGACCACGAGGACGATGCAGACGAAGCGGGCGTTGTCGAAGAACGGCGTCCGTCGTTTCGTGCGGGTCGTACCGGTCGTCGGGGTGGCTGCCGTGGGTGGCGCACTGTTGCCGGACATGGACACCTCCCCGGGTCGAGATCAGACTAGCCGCCGGGGAGGCTCGTCGGTCGGGAACGGGTGGGTCCCGCGCGGCACGGGTGGCGCCCGGGGCGTCGGGAATAGCCTGGGGGCGTTCGCGTTGTACGAGATACATTCATTTGCATGTACTCGTCGAAGGGCGGATGCCCCGCGCACGGCGAGAGAGCGGAGACGACACGTGACCACCCCGACCTGGCCGGGAATGCAGTTCGGCATCTTCACGGTGAGCGATATCACCGAGGACCCCACGACCGGGCGCACCCCGAGCGAGTCCGAGCGGATCAAGGCGACCCTCACGATTGCCCGCCATGCCGAGGAGGTGGGCCTGGACGTCTTCGCGCTGGGCGAGCACCACAACCCGCCGTTCTGGTCCTCCTCGCCGACGACGACCCTCGCCTTCATCGCCGCGCAGACCGAGCGTCTGATCCTCTCCACGGCGACGACGCTCATCACGACCAACGACCCCGTGAAGATCGCCGAGGACTACGCGATGCTGCAGCACCTCGCCCAGGGGCGGGTCGATCTGACCCTCGGGCGCGGGAACACCGGTCCGGTCTATCCGTGGTTCGGGAAGGACATCCGCCAGGGTCTGCCGCTCGCGATCGAGAACTACGCGCTCCTGCACCGGCTGTGGCGTGAGGACGTGGTCGATTGGGAGGGTCGGTTCCGCACCCCGCTGCAGGGCTTCACCTCGACGCCGAGACCGCTTCACGGCGTGCCGCCCTTCGTTTGGCACGGTTCCATCCGCACCCCGGAGATCGCCGAGCAGGCGGCGTACTACGGCGACGGATTCTTCGCCAACAACATCTTCTGGCCGAAGGAGCACTACCAGCGACTGATCTCGCTGTACCGCCAGCGCTTCGCGCACTACGGACACGGCACTGCGGAGCAGGCGATCGTTGGCCTGGGCGGCCAGGTGTTCCTCGCCAAGAACTCGCAGGACGCCGTTCGCGAGTTCCGCCCCTACTTCGACAACGCGCCGGTGTACGGTCACGGTCCGAGCCTGGAGGACTTCACTGAGATGACACCGCTGACGGTCGGCTCGCCCCAGCAGATCATCGACCGGTACGCCGGGATGCGCGAGCACTACGGTGACTACCAGCGGCAGCTCTTCCTCATCGACCACGCCGGGTTGCCGTTGAAGACGGTGCTCGAGCAGCTCGACATCCTCGGCGGCGAGGTGGCACCGGCCCTTCGGCGGGAGCTCGCCGTCGGCCGTCCCGCGCACGTCCCCGATGCGCCCACCCATGCCGGCCGGGTCGCCGCAAAGTACGGCGAGGGTCAGGCGCCCGAAGCGGTTCCGCACCCCAACCGCGGCGACAACCTCGCCGGAGGGCCGAGCCCCTACCGTCAGCCCGCCGCTGCCGGAGCATCCTTCCGAAAGGGCGAGTGAGATGACCGCTCGTCGCATCGCCGTCGTCTCGGCGGGACTGTCCAGCCCCTCCTCCACCCGCCTCCTGGCCGACCGCCTCGCCGCGGCGGTCGCGCGGGAACTCGGTTCCCGGGGCGACGAGACGGTCACCGACGTGGTGGAGCTCCGGGATCACGCCCGCGCCATCACCGACAACCTCCTCACCGGCTTCGCCGCGCCGAGCCTGGAGACGGCGATCGACGCGGTGGTGTCGGCCGACGGTCTGATCGTCGTGACACCGATCTTCTCCGCCAGCTATTCGGGCCTGTTCAAGTCCTTCATCGACGTGCTCGACCCCGATGCGCTGATCGGCATGCCGGTTCTCCTCGGAGCCAACGCCGGCACGGCGCGCCACTCGCTCGCGATCGACTACGCCCTGCGTCCCCTCTTCGCCTACCTCCACGCCGCGCCGGTCTCCACCGGGGTGTTCGCGGCGTCCAGCGACTGGGGAGGGGCGGGGGACCAGGTCTCGTCCCTCGCCGAGCGGATCGACCGGGCCGCGGAGGAGTTCGCCGCTGCGGTCGCCGGTCGGCCCGCGGCATCCGCTCCCGATCCCTTCGATCCGGCCAGCTACCTCGGTGAGGGGCGCTCCTTCGACCATCTCCTCGGCGGGCATCCGGGCGAGTGAGTCCCCGGGGCGAGAGCGGGGTCTTCCGCAAGGAGCGTGCCGGGGCTCCCGAGGGATTCTTCGCCGCGGAGGCGGCGGGCCTGTCCTGGCTCGCCGACGCCGGCGGGGCGCGCACCGCGCGCGTCGTGCGCGTGGAGGCGGAGGCCATCGATCTCGAGCACCTTCCCACGGTCGCTCCCGACCCCGCCGCGGCGCGGACCTTCGGTGCGGCACTCGCTGTCACCCACGATGCCGGCGCACCCGCATTCGGCGCTCCGCCGCCCGGCGTCTCCGCGCTCTTCATCGGGGCGAGGGCGCAACCGGCCGCGGCCGAGGAGACGTGGGGGGTGTTCTACGCGCGCGACCGGGTGCTCCCCTTCCTGCCGCCCGCGCTGGCGGCGGGATTCCTCGCACCCGTGGAGGCGGCCGTCGTCCGCGACGCGTGCGAGGCGATCGCCGCCGGGGCGTTCGACGACGGAGACGCGCCGGCACGGCTCCACGGCGACCTCTGGCACGGGAACGTCCTGTGGACGCCCGACGGCGTCGTCCTCATCGATCCCGCAGCCCACGGCGGTCATCGCGAGACCGACCTGGCGATGCTCGACCTCTTCGGGTGCCCGTTCCTCGACGACATCGTCGCCGGCTACGAGGAGCGCCATCCCCTCGCCGCCGGGTGGCGGAGCCGCCTGCCGCTTCACCAGCTCCATCCGCTGGCCGTCCACGCCGCCGGGCACGGCCGCCACTACGGCCGTGCGCTGACGGATGCCGCGCGGCAGACGCTCGCGCTCGCGTGACCCCTTCGCTCAAGAGGCCGGAGGAGTCGCTTCGTCGGCCGGGGGGAAAGTGCGACGGGCGAGCAGCCGATCGATGAGGAGACCCAGGAGCAGGGCTGCCGCGATCGAGACCACGACCGCCACCACCGGCCCCCCGGGAACGACGGCCGCCACGATCGCCCCCACGAGCGCCTGGTACACCGCCCATCCGAGGGCTGCCAGGCCCGCCACGAGAAGGTAGCGCGGCGCCGGCACCCGTGACGCCCCGGCGGTCAGGTTCACCGCCAGACGCGCGAAGGGCACGAAGCGCGCACTGAAGAGGACGACCGCCGTGCGTCGCCGCAGCCGGTCGCCGACGAGCCCGAGGGCGGCGCGGACCCGCCGTCCGCGCATCCACCGCCAGCGCTCCACGCCGATCGTGCGCCCGATGAGGTAGCAGAGGGTGTCGCCGGCGAGGGCGGCGATCGTCGCCACGGCGATGACCGCGAGGAGCGGCGGCGCGCCGTGCGTGACGGCGAGGGCGCCCAGGGCGGTGACGGCGACCTCGCCGGGGACGACGACGAGGAAGGCATCGCCCAGCACGAGGGCCGCCATCACTACGAGCGCCCAGGGGCTGTCCGAGACACCGGCCAGCAGATCGTCGATCACACCTCCGTGGGTACCAGCGGCCGGTGAACGGCGACCGAACGGGGGACGACCGGTGACGGGCGTCGGTGCGGACGGTGAATTCTCGGCGACGGGGTGCGCCGCGGCATCCGTTCGGGCACCGGCGCGCGCGATGGTGGACGCGTGAGAGTCGCGGTCATCGCCGAGTCCTTCCTTCCCCACATGAACGGGGTCACCGGATCTGTGCTGCAGATCCTCCACCACCTGTCCGCGGCCGGGCACGAGACGCTCGTCATCGCCCCGAGCGCCGGGGGAGCCTCCGATGAGATGGTCGTCGCGGGCCTGTGGGGCGCCGATGCGCGGCTGCTGCGCTCGGTGCCGCTGCCGTCCTACCCCGAGGTGCGCGTCGTCTTCGCCCGTGTCGCGCGTCTCGCGGGCATCTTGCGCACCTTCCGGCCCGACGTCGTCCACCTGGCGTCCCCCTTCGTGCTGGGCTGGCAGGGGGTGGTCGCCGCCGAGGCGGTGGGCGTGCCCACCGTCGCGATCTACCAGACCGATGTGGTCGCCTACACCGAGAAGTACGGGATGCCGCGGGCCACCGCCCTCGTCCGCTCCCACGTCACGCGGCTGCACCGGAGGGTCACGCTGACCCTCGCCCCCTCCACCGCCTCGATGACGCAGCTGGCCGAGCTGGGCGTGGACCGGGTGCGCCGATGGGGTCGTGGGGTGGACACCGACCTCTTCCACCCGTCGCGGCGGAGCGAGAGCTGGCGGGCCGAGGTCGCTCCGGGACGCACCATCGTCGGCTACGTCGGTCGCCTCGCCCCCGAGAAGCAGGTGGCCGATCTGCGGGTGCTCCACGATCTCCCGGGAACCTCCGTGGTGATCGTCGGCGACGGACCGTCGCGTGAGGCGCTGCAGAAGTCGCTGCCCGAGGCGGTCTTCACCGGGCACCTGCGCGGTGTCGAGCTCGCGCGGGCGCTGGCGAGCTTCGACGTGTTCGTCCACCCGGGGGAGAGCGAGACGTTCGGTCAGACGATCCAGGAGGCCCTCGCCAGCGGCGTCCCCGTCGTCGCCACGGGCACCGGCGGGCCGGTGGATCTCGTGCGTTCGAGCGTCGACGGCTGGCTCTACCGCCCCGGCGATCTCGACGACCTCCGCACCCGCGTGGCGGACCTCGTCGGCGACGGCGCCAAGCGCGCGGCGTTCGCCGCCGCCGCGGGGGAGGCCGTCCGCACCCGCAGTTGGGAGGCGCTCTGCGCGCAGCTGGTGGATCACTACGACGAGGCGCGAAGGCTCCATCCGATCGATGCCGCCCAGGTCGTCCGCGGCCTCGGACGCCCCGACACCTCCCCTGCGCCGCTCGTCGCCAGCCCGGGATGGCGCCGCTTCGTCGCCCTCGGAGACTCGCTCACCGAGGGGCTGTGCGACGTCTCGCGCATGCCGTCGGGACAGTTCCGGGGGTGGGCCGATCGCCTGGCGGAGCTCCTGGCCCGCTCACGGTCGGCGGGCGCGTCCGAGCCCCTCCAGTACGCCAATCTTGCTGTCCGCAGCCGCCGCGTCCGCGATCTGACGTCGGTGCAGGTGCCCCAGGCGCTGGCGCTGAAACCCGAGCTCGTCTCGATCCTCATCGGCGCGAACGACCTCGTCGGGGGTCGTTCCGACCCCGCGGTCCTCGCCGACGAGGTCGCCGCCGCGGTGCGGCGCCTGCGGGATGCGGGGATCGACGTGCTGCTCGTCACTCCGTTCCTGCCCCGTCGGCCCGGGGCGCGCGTGTTCTCCCGTCGGTTCGCCCGCTACGCCGAGGAGATGCGGCAGGTGGCGGGGGAGACGGGAGCCATGCTCCTCGACCTCGACGCCCACCCCGCGATCGGGGATGTCTCCTTCTGGGCCGACGACAGGGTGCACCTGCGCTCGAGCGGGCACCGGTTCCTCGCCTATCGGGCCGCCGAGACGCTCGGGGTGCCCGACGCCGAAGCCCTCGGCAGACTCGATGCCGCGCTCCACGCCGATGACGACCCACCTGCCGTCGGGAGCTGGCTGCGCCGCGACGCGCTGCCGTGGATCTGGCGGCGCCTGCGGGGGAGGACCGCCGGCGACGGCGTGAGCGCCAAGCACGCCGACTATGTGCTCGTCGGAGGTGGGGGCGCGGCCCCGGCGCGTCTGATCGACTCGCCCTAGTCAGCTGCGCCAGCGGTACTCCGACTCGGGCCGTCCTCGCCCGTGGTAGCGGGGGATCCGGTCGACGCGTCCGGCGTCGACGAGGTGCTCGAGATACCGACGTGCCGACACCCGCGACAGACCCGTCTGCTCGGCGGCCTCCACCGCCGAGAGTGGACCGCCGACACGCACGGCCTGCGCGATCCGGTCGAGGCTCTCCGCCGACAGGCCCTTGGGGAGCGCGGTCGCCGTCGGGGGACGGAGGGCCCCCAGCAGCGCGTCGATCTCCTCCTGGGTCGCCGGTCCCGCGGCATCCGATGCCCTGCGCCGGAAGTCGACGTACTGCCGGAGCCGGTCGGAGAACGTCGCGAACGTGAACGGCTTCACGAGATACTGCGTCACACCCAGGGCCACCATCTGCCGCACGACGTCGGCGTCGCGGACGCCGGTGACCGCGATCACATCGACCGCGTCGCCGCGCGCTCGGATGTGCCGCAGGACGTCGACCCCGGTGCCGTCGGGCATCGTGACGTCCAGGAGCACGAGGTCGATCGCGCCCGGGGCGGCCTCGAGGATCGCGCCCACCGCCGATCTGGCGTCGTGGCACTCCCCGACGACCTCGAATCCGTCGATCCGCTCCAGGTGACGACGATGCACCTCGATGGTGAGGGGGTCATCGTCCACCAGCAGCACGCCGATCATCGCGTGCGTCCCGGCAGGACGACCTCGAACGTGGTCGGATGGTCGGTGATCCGGATGCTGCCACCCGCGCCGTCGACGATGGCGCGTACCAGGGCGAGGCCCACTCCCCGGCCCTCGGCGCCGGCGGGCTTGGTGGAGAAGCCGTGGGCGAAGATCCGCTCGCGATCGGCGGGATCGATCCCGGTGCCGCTGTCGGCGACGCGGATGCGCAGCGCTCCGTCGGGAACCGGGTCGAATTCCACCCGCACCCAGCGAGGTGCCGGCCCGGTGGCCGCGGCGTCGACGGCGTTGTCGATGAGGTTTCCCACCACCGAGACGGCGTCGATCGGGGTCAGGGTGGTGCGCGGTGCGTCGGGGGAGATCCGGGCGTCCCAGGCCACGGTGCGCTCGCGAGCCTGGGCGGCCTTGCCCAGCAGCAGGGCACCGACGGTGGGGTCGCCGTCCCGGCGGGCGGCGACCTGGTCGACGAGCGACTGGCTCTGGCGCGAGGTCTCGGTGAGGATCTCCACAGCCTCCTCGGTGCGGCCGAGTTCGAGCAGCGACACGGCGGTGTGCATCCGATTCCCGTGCTCGTGGGTCTGGGCGCGCAGCGCTTCGCCGAGGGTGCGCACCGACTCGTATGAGGCCACCGCGTCGCGGATCGTGCCCGCGGGGAGGTCGCCGGCCATGCGGCGCAGCTGTCGCCGGGCGACGACGGCGCCCATGAGGCCGGCCGCCAGCAGCAGCAGGGCGATGCCGAGCACGAACGGCAGGCGGGCGAGCATCTCAGCCCAGATGCTTCCGAGCGTGACCCCCACGGACACCCACCCCACGAGGCGCCCCTCGGAGCTGATCGGCGAGATCGTCCGCACCGAGGGTCCGAGGGTGCCCACGAACTCCTCGGTCAGAGTCGCGGGCTCCGCCGGGACGGTGCCGAGGTAGGCCCGGCCGATCTCCGCCGGATCGGGGTGCGTGAGGCGGGTTCCCTCCGGCGTCATGATCACGACGAAGTCCAGATCCGACTCCCGCATGATCCGCTCCGCGATCGGCTGGAGCACAGCGCTGGCATCGGGCTCCTCGACGGCAGCCTCGACCTCGGGGAGGGCGGCGAGCGCCGCCGCCACGGTGCGGGTCACCTCTTCGGCCTCGGATCTCTCCGAGCCCTGCGCGTCAAGCACCAGGACCCCGACGAGGATCACGACGATCGCCACGACGGATGCCGCGACCGCCGCGAAGACGCGCGATGCCGCGCTCGCCGGGGCTGGCCGTCGTGCCATGGCACTCCTCATCGATCGCCGTGTGCCTGCCATCCTGCCGTCGATCGTGACGCACGCGCGGCGACCAATACGACCACAAATCGACCCTCGGCCCCCGTCGGAGCACTCTGACTCAGGACGCGGACGTTCCGCGCCGATGAGGACAACGACCGTTCCCTGGAGGCGATGATGGCTCTCTCACCACGCACGACCACTTTCACTCTTCCCCGGTTCTCGGCCCGGCGGGGCAAGCAGGCCTGGGACAAGCACACGTGGCTGTACGTCTCCGTCATCGCCGCCGTCGTGCTGGGGGCGATCGTCGGGCTCGTCTGGCCGGAGTTCGGCATGGCGCTCAAGCCGCTCGGCGCGGCATTCGTGTCGCTCATCAAGATGATGATCGCCCCCATCATCTTCTGCACGATCGTGGTGGGTGTCGGCTCGATCGCCAAGGCCGCGACGGTCGGCAAGATCGGCGGGCTGGCGCTGGTGTACTTCATGGTGATGTCCACCCTCGCCCTCGCGATCGGCCTCGTGGTCGGCAACCTCATCCACCCCGGTACGGGACTGGACATGGCGGGAGCCAGCTACGAGTCCACCGCCGAGGCGAAGACGACCGAGGAGTTCATCCTCGGCATCATCCCGACGACCTTCTTCTCGGCCTTCACCGGTGAGAACGTGCTCCAGGTGCTGTTCATCGCCCTGCTCGTCGGCTTCGCCCTGCAGCAGATGGGCGAGAAGGCGGCGCCCATCATGAACGCGGTGAAGAACCTCCAGGCGCTGGTGTTCCGCATTCTCGGCATGATCCTGTGGCTCGCTCCGCTCGGCGCCTTCGGCGCGATCGCCGCGGTCGTGGGAGCCACCGGAGTGCGGGCCATCATCGCCCTGGGCACGCTGATGATCGCCTTCTACATCACCTGCGCGATCTTCATCATCGTCATCCTCGGAACGCTGCTGTGGGCGGTGACCCGGGTCAATCTGTTCAGCCTCATGAAGTACCTGGGCCGCGAATACCTGCTGATCGTCGGCACGTCCTCCTCGGAGTCGGCGCTGCCGCGACTGATCGCCAAGATGGAGCACCTCGGGGTCTCCAAGCCCGTCGTCGGCATCACCGTGCCCACCGGCTACTCCTTCAACCTCGACGGCACCGCGATCTACCTGACGATGGCCTCGCTGTTCATCGCGACGGGCATGGGCGCCCCGATGTCCATCGGAGAGCAGATCGGCCTCCTGGTCTTCATGATCATCGCGTCCAAGGGCGCCGCGGGGGTGACCGGTGCGGGGCTCGCGACACTCGCCGCAGGACTCCAGGCGTACCGTCCCGACCTCGTCAACGGCGTCGGCGTCATCGTGGGCATCGACCGCTTCATGTCCGAAGGCCGCGCGGTGACGAACTTCACCGGCAACGCCGTGGCCACCCTGCTGATCGGGGCGTGGACCAAGGAGTTCGACGCCTCCCGCGCGCGCCGGGTGCTCGCGGGCGAGGTGCCCTTCGACGAGGCCACCCTCGCCGGGCACGATCACGACGGACTCTCCGACGCCCCCGACGCGGTCGGCGTGGCGGAACTGGAGGACGCCGCCATCGATCACGCAGCCGCCCGGGAGAACGAGCGCCGCGCCCTCGTCGGCCGCTGAGCGCCCCGCAACAGTCGACGCCCCACCGCACACCGCGGTGGGGCGTCGCGCGTGTCGGATGATCAGGGCTCGAGGTGACCGGTTTCGATCGCGGCCTCGCGCTCCTCGGATGTGACCTCGTCCACATCGTCCTCGACGCGCTCGAGCGGATCTATCGTCGGGGGCGGAAGCTCGAGATCGGCGTCGTCGTCGACGGGGACGGGACGCTCGTCGTCGGAACGGATCTCGCGGAAGTCGCCGGTGCCCTCACTCGTCATGCCCGCATCGTAGGCACCATCCGTCGGGAGCGCCAGGGGTGCTCGCAGCCCGACGCTGATAGGATCGGGAGGGTCGCCCGCGGGTGACCGCTCAATTCCATACGAGCACCGTGCTGCACAGCACACCGGAGCAGGCCGGCAGGAAGCTGGTCCCCTGAGGTGGAATCCCCGTCGCTCGATGACGATCATCGCGCCGGGTGCTCTTCTTCTGGTGACCAGCGCTGGCGAGTATCGCGGCCATGCCGCGCGCTGAGATCTGCCTGTTCCTGCTCCTTCGCACATCCTCGCGCCCGATAGGCGTGCGCGAGCATAAACAAAGAAGGAGAGACCTCTTGGAAGGTCCTGAAATCACCGCCGCTGAAGCCGTTCTCGACAACGGCCGCTTCGGCACCCGCACCGTCCGCTTCGAGACCGGTCGACTCGCGCAGCAGGCGCAGGGCGCGGTCGCCGCGTACCTCGACGAGGAGACGATGCTCCTCTCGGCCACCAGCGCCGGAAAGCACCCCCGGGAAGGGTTCGACTTCTTCCCGCTGACCGTCGACGTCGAAGAGCGTTCCTACGCCGCCGGCAAGATCCCCGGCTCGTTCTTCCGCCGCGAGGGTCGTCCCTCCACCGAGGCGATCCTCGTGTGCCGCCTCATCGACCGCCCGCTGCGCCCCTCCTTCGTCGAGGGCCTGCGCAACGAGGTGCAGATCGTCGTCACGGTGCTCTCCATCGCACCCGGCGAGTTCTACGACGCCCTCGCGATCAACGCCGCCTCGGCATCGACGCAGATCTCCGGGCTGCCCTTCTCGGGTCCGATCGCCGGTGTGCGTCTCGCGCTCGTCCCCGGTCAGGGCGAGCACCCCGACCAGTGGGTGGCGTTCCCGAACACCAGCGTCCTGGAGCAGGCCGTCTTCGACCTCGTCGTCGCCGGTCGCGTGCTCGATGACGGCGACGTCGCGATCATGATGGTCGAGGCCGAGGCCACCGAGCACTCCTGGAACCTCATCCAGGGCGGCGCCACCAAGCCGAGCGAGGAGATCGTCGCGCAGGGCCTGGAGGCCGCCAAGCCCTTCATCAAGGAGCTCGTGGCCGCACAGACCGCGCTGGCGAGCACGGCGGCCAAGGAGATCCAGTCCTACCCGGTGTTCCTGCCCTACTCGCAGGAGACCTACGACTTCGTCGCCGCGCGCGCCTACGACGAGCTCAAGGGCATCTACCAGGTCGCCGACAAGCAGGAGCGCCAGAGCGCCGACGACGCTCTCAAGGAGCGCGTCCGCGGTGAGCTCATCGCCGCGGTCGAGGCGGGCGAGCTGCCGGCCGTCGCCACGATCGAGTTCTCGGCCGCCTACAAGTCGGTCACGAAGCTCATCGTGCGCAGTCGCATCCTCACCGACGGTGTCCGCATCGACGGACGGGGCCTCGCCGACATCCGGCCGCTGGACGCCGAGGTGCAGGTCATCCCGCGCGTGCACGGTTCGGCGGTGTTCCAGCGTGGTGAGACCCAGATCCTGGGTGTCACGACGCTGAACATGCTGAAGATGGAGCAGCAGATCGACTCGCTGTCGCCTGTCACGCACAAGCGGTACATGCACCACTACAACTTCCCGCCCTACTCGACCGGTGAGACCGGTCGCGTCGGATCGCCCAAGCGTCGCGAGATCGGGCACGGCTTCCTCGCCGAGCGCGCGCTCGTTCCGGTGCTGCCGGCGCGCGAGGAGTTCCCCTACGCCATCCGCCAGGTCTCCGAGGCGCTGAGCTCGAACGGCTCGACCTCGATGGGCTCGGTGTGCGCGTCGACCCTGTCGCTCCTGAACGCCGGCGTGCCGCTGCGCGCGCCCGTCGCGGGCATCGCGATGGGTCTCGTCTCCGACGTCGTCGACGGTCAGACCCGCTACGCGGCGCTGACCGACATCCTCGGCGCCGAAGACGCGCTGGGCGACATGGACTTCAAGGTCGCCGGCACCCGTGAATTCGTCACCGCGATCCAGCTGGACACCAAGCTCGACGGCATCCCGTCGTCGGTGCTGTCGGCTGCGCTGCAGCAGGCGCGCGACGCGCGACTGACGATCCTCGACGTGCTGAACCAGGCGATCGACGCGCCCGACGAGATGGCGCCTACGGCGCCGCGCGTGATCAGCGTGCAGATCCCCGTCGACAAGATCGGTGAGCTGATCGGCCCCAAGGGCAAGACGATCAACGCCATCCAGGACGAGACCGGCGCCGACATCTCCATCGAGGAGGACGGCACCGTCTACATCGGCGCCGTCGACGGTCCGTCGGCCGAGGCTGCGCGGGCGCAGGTCAACGCGATCGCGAACCCGACCAACCCCGAGATCGGCGACCAGTTCCTGGGCACCGTGGTGAAGATCGCGACCTTCGGCGCGTTCATCTCCCTCCTCCCGGGCAAGGACGGACTGCTGCACGTCAGCGAGGTCCGCAAGCTCGCCGGCGGCAAGCGCGTCGAGAACGTGGAGGACGTCCTGGGCGTCGGCCAGAAGCTCCTGGTGCGCATCACCAAGGTCGATGATCGCGGCAAGCTCTCGCTCGAGCCCGTGCTGGAGGAGACCGAGGCGGCCGCCGAGTCTGCTCCGGTCGCCGCCGACGCCTGAGCGACACGCCCTGACGGATGCCCGTCCCTCCTCGTGAGGGGCGGGCATCCGCGTCATCCGGCCCTTTCGTGACGAAACCGTTATGGGATGTTCTCCGACAGGACACCGCAATGGCGGGCCGAGTCGGAAGGAGCCCCTACCCTCGAAGTACGCGTCGGGGGGCGCGTACCGCGACAGGACGTCGTGAGGGGGTGCGTATGACGAACCGGGGCACCGAGCTGGCCGCGTCGTCCAGACGGCAGCGCCGGAAAGACCTCCCGGCCGCCGCACCCCACCCGTCCGCGCCGATCCCGGTGCAGGGTCCGGGCGTCGGTGCCGGAGTCCGCGTTCCCCTCGGCGATGCCGGCGCGGCGATCTTCCCCGTGATCCTCGGCGCGGCGGAATTCGGGTGGAACGTCGACCTCGAGTCCAGCCACGCCATCCTCGACGCCTACGCCGAACTCGGCGGGAACGCGGTGCACACCGCCGACACCTATTCGAGCGGGCGCAGCGAGCACATCCTCGGACAGTGGGTGCACTCGCGCGGTCTGCGCGACGACGTCGTGCTCATGGTGCGGGTCGGGGGACACCCCGACAACCCCGGCCTCGGACCGGTCGACCTGGTCCGGAGCGTGGAGGCCTCTCTCAGTCGCCTGCGCACCGACCGGATCGATGTGCTGACGCTCGACGCCACCGCCGACAGCCTCACGGCTCTGGAAGACACCCTGGCCACGGCCGAGTGGCTGGTCGAGGCCGGAAAGATCCGCGCTCTCGGCGGGGTCGGCTACACCGCCGCCCAGCTGGTGGAGGCGCGCATCCTCTCCTCGGCGGGGTACCCCCGCATCAGCGTGCTCGACGTCCCGTTCAACATCCTGCGGCGTCACGAGTTCGACGCCGATCTCCGCCTGGTCTCCAGCGCCCAGGGGATGTCGGTGACCGCGTCGCACGCTTTGGAACACGGCTTCCTCGCCGGTCGCTACCGCAGCCGCACCCGTGGGGGGCTCTCCGCCCGCGGCGCGCAGCTGGCGGCCAGTCTGAACCGCCGGGGCACACGGGTGCTGCGCGCGCTGGACGAGGTGGGGGCGGACCTCGGTCTCCCCGACGCCGCGGTGGCCGTGGCGTGGCTGCTGGCGCAGCGCCTCGTCACCGCGCCCATCGTCAACGCCTACGCACCCGAGCACGTCGAGGAACTCGTCCAGGGTGTGGGCGTGCATCTCAGTCGTGCCCAGCTCGCCGAGATCGCGCGCGCCGCGGAGTGACGCGATCGCTCTGCGATGTCGTGACGCGCGGGGCCGATGGGTCGGGACGTGGCCCGCTGACGTAGGCTGGGAGAGCGCCGTCCGGCGCCCGGCCCCGACGAAGTGAGCGAGCGTGACGCACTACCTCTACCTCGTGCGCCACGGCGAGCATCTCGACGCCGAGCACGGCCTCGTCGACGGGCCCCTCTCGCCCCGGGGGCGGCGTCAGGCCGCGCTCCTGGCCGACCGGCTGTCGGGCGTTCCGTTCGATGCGGTCTGGCACTCGCCGCTCGAGCGCGCCGCGCAGACCGCGCGCGCGGTCTCTGAGCGTATGCCCTCGCTCTCGCCCGAACCGTCCGCGCTTCTGTTCGACTGCGTTCCGACCGGGCTGTGCGAGGACACACCCGCCGTGTACGAACCGTTCTTCGGGGGAGTGACGGAGGCCGAGGTCGACGCGGGCAGGGCACAGATGGCCGATGCGGTCAGCGAATTCCTGGCGCGCAAGAGCGGTGAGGTGCACGAGCTCCTCATCACCCACAACGCCGTCATCGCCTGGTTCGTCCGCGAGGTGCTCCAGACCCCCGAATGGCGCTGGATGACGCTGAATCAGGCGCACTGCGGACTGACGGTCCTGGCGCAGAAGCAGGGCAGGCCCTGGACCGTGCTCTCCCACAACGACATGGCGCACCTGCCCTTCGAACTGCGCACCGGCCTGCCCGAGGTCTATCCGGTCTGAGCGGAGGGAGATGCCGATCGCCCGGGCGATCCGGCGTCGAGCGCCTTACCGAGCCACACCGTCGCATTGGGATTGTCGTTGTAGGGCTCGATGGGCGCGTATCCCGCCGCGCGGTAGAGGCGCGCGGCCGGCTCCAGGGTGTGATGGGTGTCGAGGACGACTTCGCGCGCGCCGACCTCCGCTGCGCGTCGTTCGAGGTCGGCCAGCAGCATCCGTCCCCAGCCGCGCCCCCGCGTCTCGGGCGCCATGTAGAGGTGCTTGATCTCGAAGCGCGGGCCGAGCGCGCCGGCGGCGATCTCGCGGACGCCCCCGCAGCCGACGGGAGCGCCCGCGTCGTCGGTGAGCACCACGAACACGCCGCGCGGCGGCTCGAACACCTCGCGCGCCGGAAAGACCGTCGTGTAGGTGTTGCCGGGAAAGGTGTCGGCGCGGGTGCGGAAGTAGTCGGTCAGCAGGGACCGTGCGACCGGGTCGTCGACGAATGTCGCGGTGAGCTCGACCATCCTCCGAGCCTACGACCGGCGCACCTAGGCTTGAGACATGACAACGCGCGTGGCCATCGTGGGACACACCGGCAAGCTCGGCTCCATCATCGAATCGGTCGTCGAGGCGGACCCCGACCTCGAGATCGTCGGACGGCTGACCTCGCGCTCGGACCTCGCCGAGCTCGACGGCGCGGAGCTCGTCGTCGACGCCTCCACCCCGGCGGTCTCGATCGACGTCGTCCGTGCGGCGATCGAGCGCGGCATGAACGTCCTGGTGGGCACGTCGGGGTGGTCGGCGGAGCGGATCGCGCTCATCCGTCCCCTCGTCGATCAGGCGGGCACCGGCGCGGTCTTCATCCCCAATTTCTCGCTCGGGTCGGTCCTCGGCTCGGCCCTGGCCGCCGCCGCAGCGCCCTTCTTCCCCTCGATCGAGATCGTCGAGTCGCACCGGGAGACGAAGGTGGATTCACCCAGCGGCACCGCGGTGCGCACCGCCGAGCTGATCGCCGCCGCCCGCACCGAGGTGGGTCCCGTGGAATCGCCCCACGTCGACCAGCGCGCCCGCGGCCAGCAGGTCGCGAGCGTCCCCATCCACTCCCTGCGTCGGCCCGGGGTGATCGCCCGGCAGGAGGTCATCCTCTCCGGCCCGGGCGAGTCGGTGACCCTCACCCATGACACCGTCGACCCGGCCGCGGCCTACGCCCCGGGCATCCGTCTCGCCCTCCGGGCCGCCCGTGAGGCCAAGGGCGTCCTGGTGGGTCTGGACAGCTTCGTCGACATCGGCATCCGGGTGCCGCGGGCGCACGCGGCGCACGACATCGAGGAGCGCGGCGTGCCGGGTCAGGTCGCGCGCGTCACCGGCGCATGACCACCCGGATCGGCGTCGCCGTGATGGCGGTGCTCCTGGCGCTCTACATCGCGCTGGTCGCCCAGCGCGCCTGGTTGCTGCTGACGAGCGCCGACCCCGCGGGCGTCGCGCTCGGCGTGGGCCTGATCATCCTGCCGGTCATCGCCGCCTGGGCGCTCTGGCGGGAACTCTCGTTCGGCATCGGCGCGGAGAGACTGGGCCGGCGTCTGGACGCCGAGGGAGGCCTGCCGTCCGGATCCGTCACGGTCAGGCCGAGCGGTCGCCCCGTCCGCGAGGATGGCGAGGCGGTCTTCCCGACCTACCGCGACGCGGTGGCGGAGGATCCGACCGACTGGCAGGCGTGGTACCGCCTGGGTCTGGCCTACGACGCCGCCGGGGATCGACGCCGGGCACGTCAGGCGGTGCGGGAGGCCATCCGACGGGAGCGGGACGCCCGCGCGAACGGCTGACGCGCTGGTCTTCTCGCCCTCGTCACCGTGGACGGGTCAGTCCGCCGCGGAGACCGCGGCGTCGATCGCCTGCTCGACCGTCGGATGACGGAAGGTGTACCCGGCCCGCTGCAGGACCTCGGGGACGATGTCCTGGTCGTTGGTGAGGAGGGCCTCGGTGGCATCCTTCCCGAGCAGCAGCTTCAGACCCCACTCCGGCGCGCGGAGGACGAAGGGGCGGTTGAGGCGCCTCGCGAGGGCGAATCCGATGTCGTTGGCGGTCGCCCGCGTCGGGCCGGCGAGGTTGACGGGGCCGTCGATGTCGGCCTCGAGGAGGAAGCGGATGGCCTCGATCTCGTCCGTCAGGGAGATCCACGGCCACACCTGTGTGCCGCGACCGATCGGGCCGCTCAGGCCGAGCTTGGTCAGGGGGATGAGGGGCTTCAGGAACGCCCCGCGATCGACGATGGCCGTGGTGCGCAGCAGCACCAGCCGGGTGTGTTCGCCGGCAGAGCGCGCGGCGCCCTCCCATTCGCCGCAGATGTCCGCGAGGAAGCTCTCGCCGCGGCCCGTGGCCTCGGTGATGCGCTCGCCGGGTCGGCTGCCGTAGTAGCCGGATGCCGAGGCGGAGAGGAACGCCGGTGCGCCCTCGCCGAGCTCGCGCAGGGCACGGGCCAGCGCGCGGGTGGGGGTGACCCGAGACCACAGCAGCGTGCTGCGGTACGACGAGGTCCACGGGAAGCGCGCGATGCTCGCGCCGTTCAGTCCCACCACCGCGTCGGCGCCCTCGAGCACTCCGGGGTCCAGGGCCGCGGGGGAGGTGAGCCACTCGACCTCGTCCGGGCCCGCGGGTGCGCGTCGGACGAGGTGGGTCACGCGCACGCCTTCCGCGCGCAGTCGCTCGGTCAGGGCCCGGCCGATGAGGCCCGAGGCGCCGGAGATGACGACATGGCGCAGGGCGGCGGAGTTCTCTCCGCCGCCCGCGCCGACGTCAGCGGTCTCAGGCAAGCGTGGCCTCGAGGGTGATCTCGATCCCGGCGAGCGCCTGCGAGACGGGGCAGCCGACCTTGGCTTCCTGGGCGATGCGCTCGAAGTCCTCCGCCGACAGGCCCGGCACCACGGCATTGACGTTCAGGTGGCTTCCGGTGATACCGGTGCCGGGCTTGAAGGTCACCGACGCGGTGGTGTCGATCGACTCCGGCGGGGTGCCGTTCTCGCCCAGCGCGTGCGAGAGGGCCATGCTGAAGCACGACGAGTGCGCGGCGGCGATGAGCTCCTCGGGCGTCGTCGTCGACGTCGATCCTTCGCTGCGGGCACGCCAGTTGACGTCGAACGTCCCGGTGTTCGACGACACCAGGGTCACCGCCCCGGATCCGTCGGCGAGTCCGCCCTTCCAGGCGGTGCTGGCTTCGCTCGTGATGGTCATGGGAACCTCCTCGGTCGACGGTCGGGACCCCTGGTCCCGCGGTCAGCCTAACGGCGGCGAGCGGGGTGGGCGACCGGTTGCGTGAGGTTTGTCAGGCGGCGCGTCGGCGACCGATCAGCCCGCCGCGCTGAAGCAGCAGGTACAGCTGGCACCCGAGGCACAGCCCGAAGACGGCATTGAGGAACGCAGCGACGAAGGCCATCGCCGCGGCGACCGGAAGCGCCCACGGTACGCCCGCGATGTGCAGAGCCACGCCCACGCCCGTCACCAGCAGGCCCACGCCCTGCGCGAAGCGCGGCGGCCGCGGATCTTCGAACTCGGTCGCCGGGGCGAGGCGGGGCTGGACGACCCGCCGGTACAGCACGCCCCACGGCGCGGTCCGCGGCGAGACGACGCCCCAGAGGAAAAGGAGGGCGATCACCGCGGTCAGGAGGAAACCCGGGTCGGTGAAGCGGGAGGGTGCGCCGACGGAATCGACGGTGAGGAGGGAGAGCACGACAGCGACCGCGAGCAGCGCGGCCGTGATGCCCGCTGCGAACCGGGGCCCCCGGGCGTCGATGCCGCGGGCGGGGCGTCCCTCAGACATCCGCGGTCACCTCGGTGCGCGCCCGGCCACCGGCATCCTCTCCCAAGCGGGCCAGTTCGAGTTCGATCACCTCGCGACCGGGTACCCCGCCGATCCGGGATTGGATGGCGCCCGTCCGGTCGAGGATCAGCGTGGTCGGGGTCTGCAGCACGTGGAAGTGCTGAGCGATGTCGGGGCGGTGGGTGAGGTCGACGTCCAGGTGCCTAACGCCGTCGTGCTGGTCGGCGACGGCGGCCAGCATGCGGTGCACGTTCGGGCAGCGAGAGCACATCTCGGTGCTGAACTGCAGCAGTGTCGCCTGCTCGCCGAGGCCGTCGGCCCCCAGGCGCCGCGGGTCGACGATCTCGTGGGCGACGTGATGGCGGGGGCGACCTTCCCGGCGGCGCAGGACGAGACCGATGCCGACGGTCAGGACGAGCAGCGCCGTGAGGGTGAGCACCGCGGGAAGAAGATCCACAGCAGACCAGGCTAATCGACCTCGGGACGGTGGGCGTTTCCGCGCCGACATATGACGCGGCGATAGGGTTTCCCCGTGACCGAAGCCGAAGCCAGCCCTGAGATCGAGTTCCGCAGCGACGTGACGGTCGAGCTCGTCCGATCCAGCGCCTCCGACGCCGATGTGCTCTTCGCGGCGCGCGTGTCGACGCAGGGGGAGCAGACCCTGGAGGACGCCGCCGCCGGCACCGAAGCGACCGCGAGAGACCGGGGCCTGATCAACTACCTGATGCGCGATCGTCACGGGTCGCCCTTCGAGCACAATTCGATGACCTTCTACGTCCAGGCGCCGATCTTCGTCTTCCGCGAGTTCATGCGGCATCGCATCGCCTCCTACAACGAGGAATCGGGTCGCTACCGGGAGCTGCGTCCGGTGTTCTACGTCCCGGCCGAGGACCGCAACCTCGTGCAGGTCGGGAAGCCCGGCGCCTACGAGTTCCTCCCCGGCACGCCCGAGCAGCACGCGATCGTCGATGAGGGGGTGCGCCGGGTCGCGGTCGATGCGTTCGAGACCTATCAGCGGATGCTGGCGGCCGGCGTCGCGCGGGAGGTCGCCCGCATCGTGCTTCCCCTGAACATCTACTCCTCGATGTACGTCACGATGAACGCCCGGTCGCTGATGAACTTCCTGTCGCTTCGGACCAAGGCCGAGGGGAGCCACTTCCCCTCCTTCCCGCAGCGCGAGATCGAGATGTGCGCCGAGAAGATGGAGACGTTCTGGGCCGAGCTCATGCCCCTCACCCACGCGGCGTTCACCGCCGGCGGCCGGGTGGCTCCCTGACATGGCGCGGACCGCACTGATCACGGGCGCGAGCTCGGGTCTGGGCGCCGAGTACGCCCGTCAGCTCGCCGCCCGGGGGATGGATCTGGTCCTCGTGGCGCGCGATCCCGCGGCGCTGGAGCACGTGGCCGATCAGGCCCGAGCCTCGGGCGCCGACGTCGAGGTGCTCCCCGCGGATCTGCTCGTCGCCGCCGACCGGGAGCGTGTCGAGGTGCGGGCGGCCGATCCGCGGCATCCGATCGATCTCCTCGTCAACAACGCGGGCTTCGGACTTCCGCTCGCCTTCGAGGAGAACGACCCCGACGACGAGGCGCGCCATCTGGCTCTCCACGTCGAGGTCGCGATGAGGCTCATGCACGCCGTCCTCCCCGGCATGCTCGAGCGCGGGAGCGGGCGCATCGTGAACATCGCCTCGGTCGCCGGATTCGTGCCGCGGGGCACCTACGGTGCGGCGAAGGGGTGGCTGATCAGCTTCAGCCGCTGGGCG
This sequence comes from Microbacterium kunmingense, assembly GCF_023155745.1. Taxonomy (GTDB): domain Bacteria; phylum Actinomycetota; class Actinomycetes; order Actinomycetales; family Microbacteriaceae; genus Microbacterium; species Microbacterium kunmingense. Next base: position 133,021 of record NZ_JAKNUS010000003.1, on the reverse strand, counting down.
AACGTCGCCTACCGCGCGCGCGGAGTCACCGTCACCGCGGTCTGCCCCGGGTTCGTGCACACGAACTTCCACGAGCGGATGGGCCTGCCCCCGGGGAAGGAGGGCGTGCCCGGCCCGCTGTGGCTGCACGCGCCCGACGTCGTGCGGGAGTCGCTGCGCGATGTCGCCCGCGGGCGGGCCGTCTCGGTCCCGTCGCTGCGGTACAAGGCGCTCGTCGCGCTGTCGCGGGTGCTCCCCGACGGACTGGTCGCTGCGGCGGCGTCCCGCGGCCGCTGACCTCGCCGCTTCGCGCTGCAGCCCTCCGCCTGTCACATCTCGCCCGGGCCGGCCGCCGATCGCGCCAGACGAACACACCGGCATCCGGTTCGCCCGACCTGATGTGCGCGACGCCGCCGCGCATCGCGACGGGCGAAGCGCAGCGACCTCGGCGCCGACCGCTGAATCCGCACAGCCGCGGGCGATAGCCTGGGGGGCATGACGCACACGGGCAATCCTTTCGGACAGGTGCTCGTCGCGCTGGTCACGCCGATGACCGCCGACGGCGAGGTCGACTGGCCCGCCGTGGAGAAGCACATCGACTCGTGCATCACCGCCGGAGCCGACGGCATCGTCGTCACCGGAACGACGGGGGAGACCAGCACCCTCACCGACGCCGAGAAGATCCGGCTGGTGGAGGTGGGGAAGGATGTCGCGGCGGGCCGCGCCCGCATCATCACCGGGGGCGGCTCCAACGAGACCGCTCACGCGATCGAGCTGTACAAGGCCAGCGAGCGCGCCGGGGCGGACGGCATCATGATCGTGACGCCCTACTACAACAAGCCGACGCAGGCCGGGATCCTGACGCACTTCCGTCTCGTCGCCGACGCCACCGATCTTCCCGTCATCCTCTACGACATCCCCGGTCGCACCGGCGTGCCGATCCGCTACGAGACCATCCTGCGACTGGCCAAGCACCCGAACATCCTCGCCATCAAGGACGCCAAGGGCGACTTCAGCGAGGTCAGCCGGGTGCTGAACCAGACCGACCTGATGTACTTCTCCGGTGACGATGCCAACGTGCTCCCGCACCTGTCGATCGGCGCGACCGGGCTCATCGGGGTCACGGCGAACATCGCCGCCCAGCCGTACCGCGTGATCGTCGACGCGGTCAACAGCGGTGACCTCGGCGCGGCGACCGCGGCGCACAAGAAACTCGAGCCCCTGGTCCGCGCGGTGATGACCCACGTGCCGGGCACGGTCGCGGCGAAGTACATCCTCCACGGGCTCGGACGCATCGGAAGTCCGCGCGTCCGCCTGCCGCTCGTCGGTCCCGAAGAGTGGGAGGCCGCGCGGATCGAGGACGAGCTGGCTCTCGTCACCGAGGTTCCCGGCGCCGACTTCTCCAACTTCCGACCCGACCGCAACGCCGCCGCCGGCGGCGCCCTGCCGAAGGTGTCGGGTACCACGCGATAACCCCCGCGGCTCTCGACGAGCCCGCGACCGCCGCGCACCGTGCGGCAGGAAGGCGAGAGATGCCCACCACCCCCTTCGATCCCCCCGCCCTGTCGGCAGGAACCCTCCGTGTCACGCCCCTCGGCGGTCTCGGCGAGGTCGGCCGGAACATGACGGTGTTCGAGTTCGACGGCAAGCTCCTCGTCGTCGACTGCGGCGTCCTCTTCCCCGAGGAGCACCAGCCGGGCGTCGACCTGATCCTCCCCGACTTCGAGCCGATCAGGCAGCGTCTCGACGACATCGTCGGCGTCGTCCTCACCCACGGGCATGAGGACCACATCGGCGCCGTGCCCTACCTGCTGCGCCTGAAGAGCGACATCCCCCTGATCGGGTCGTCGCTGACCCTCGCCCTCGTCGAGGCGAAGCTCAAGGAGCACCGCATCAAGCCCTACAGCCTCACCGTCGCCGAGGGGCGTCGGGAGAAGGTGGGTCCGTTCGACCTCGAGTTCGTCGCGGTCAACCACTCGATCCCCGATGCGCTCGCCGTGGCCATCCGCACCCCCGCCGGAACGGTGCTCGCCACCGGCGACTTCAAGATGGACCAGCTGCCGCTGGACGGACGCCTCACCGACCTGCGCGCCTTCGCACGTCTGGGAGAGGAGGGCGTCGACCTCTTCCTGGTCGACTCCACCAACGCGGATGTCCCGGGGTTCACGCCGCTCGAGCGCTCCATCGGTCCGGTGCTCGACCAGGTGATCGCCCGAGCGCCGCGCCGGGTGATCGTGGCGAGCTTCTCCAGCCACGTCCACCGCGTCCAGCAGGTCCTGGACGCCGCAGCGGCCCACGGCCGCCGGGTGGCCCTCCTCGGGCGGAGCATGCTGCGCAACATGACCATCGCGTCCGACCTCGGATACCTCACCGTGCCCGAGGGTGTGCTGATCGACTACAAGAAGGCCCGCGATCTGCCCGACGACAAGATCGTCTACATGTCGACGGGTTCGCAGGGCGAGCCGATGGCCGTGCTCAGCCGCATGGCCAACCTCGACCATGAGATCGAGCCGGGGCCGGGCGACACCGTGATCCTCGCCTCGAGCCTCATCCCGGGCAACGAGAACGCCGTCTATCGCGTGATCGACGGACTGACCAAGCTCGGTGCGAACGTGGTGCACAAGGGCAACGCCCAGGTGCACGTCTCGGGCCATGCCGCCGCCGGGGAGCTGCTGTACTGCTACAACATCCTCAAGCCCCGCAACGTCCTCCCCGTGCACGGCGAGTACCGGCACCTGATGGCCAACGCGCGCCTGGCCCAGGACACCGGCATCGCGCCGAAGCGGACGATCATCGGCGAGAACGGCACCGTCGTCGACCTCCGAGACGGGGTCGCCGAGGTGGTCGGACAGCTCGACCTCGGCTTCGTCTACGTCGACGGCTCGACGGTCGGCGAGATCACCGAAGCCGACCTCAAGGACCGTCGGATCCTCGGTGAAGAGGGCTTCATCTCGGTCATCGTCGTCGTCGACGCCGCAACCGGGAAGATCATCAGCGGTCCCGAGATCCATGCGCGCGGATTCGCCGAGGACGACAAGGTCTTCGAGGGGGTCAAGCCCAAGATCGCCGCGGCCCTGACGGAGGCGGCGCAGTCCGGGGTGCGCGACACCCACGCGCTGTCCCAGGTGGTGCGACGCACCATCGGCCGATGGGTCAACCAGTCGCTTCGTCGTCGGCCGATGATCGTGCCCCTCGTCATCGAGGCCTGACCCTCGGCGACAGCCGGCCTCGCGCCCTACAATCGCCGCATGCCCGCCGCTTTCCGCATCCGTCCCGCCGTGCAGGCGGACGGGGGATTCCTCGCCGACATGGTGGTGGAGGCGGCGAACTGGCGGCAGGGGGGATCCCGTCCCCGCCACCAGATCCTCGCGAGCGAGGAGTACAGCCGGTACGTGTCCGGATGGATGCGACCGGGCGACGAGGGCTTCGTGGCGCTCGCCGATCACGACGAGGCCATCGGTGCCGCGTGGTACCGGGTGTTCCCGCGCAGTGACCCGGGCTTCGGCTACGTCGGCACCGGGGTGCCCGAGCTGATCATCGGAGTCAAGCCCCTGTGGCGGGCGCAGGGTGTCGGTCGTGAGCTCATGCGGAGCCTGGCCGACCGCGCCCGCAGCCGCGGTCTGTCACGCCTCAGTCTGAGCGTGGAGCGGGGCAACTACGCCGTGACGCTCTATCGCTCCGAAGGGTTCGCGGTGACGCAGTCGGGGATGGGGCGCGACACGATGGTCAAGCGGCTGCGCTGAGCCGCCCCCCGCCCGAAGCCCGGCGTTCGGGGGGTCGCTCCGGGCGAAGGCGGGTGGCGACGCCTACGCTCGAAGCATGGCCAGGAGTACCAGCCCGACCAAAAGCGGTCGAGCGCCCGCGAAGGGGGCCCCGTCGCGCGCTCGCAAAGCCGCGCCCGCCCCCCGGGCCTACGTCGACGACGCCGAACGCCCGCCCGTGGTCGTCCGCGCCTGGCTGGGCCTCGCCCACGGCGTCGGAGGCCTCTTCCGGGCCTTCGGCCTCGAATCCCTCGAGAAGGATCAGCGCCGAGACGGCTTCCCGTTCCTCCTCGTGCTGCTGGCGGTGGCCGGCGCGGTCGTGGAGTGGTTCTTCATCGGTTCCGAGGTCGCGCGGACCATCAGCGCGTACACCGCCGGCGGCTTGATCGGCCGTGAGGCGTTCATCCTCCCGGTCTTCCTGATCCTGCTCGCCGGCTGGCTGTTCCGACACCCGCCCTCGGTGCACGACAACGGGCGCATCGGAATCGGATTCGCCCTGTTCATCCTCGCCGTGGCGGGCTTCTGCCACGTCCTCGGCGGTCGTCCCGAGCCCCGCGAAGGGCTCCCGGCCCTCAGCGAGGCCGGTGGTGTCCTCGGGTGGATGGTGGGCGAGCCGCTCGCTCTGCTGCTGACCGACGTCGGCGGGTGCATCGCGCTGGGGATGCTGGTGATCCTCAGCATCCTCATCCTGACCAAGACCCCGCCGAACCGGATCGGACGGCGACTGGGCGAGCTCTACGCCTGGATGTTCGGCGCCGAGCCCGCTGTCGAGCGCGGGCCGGCGGCATCCGATCCCGACGGCGGCGGCGACGGCGACGACGAGCGTGCCGACTCCCTGCCGTGGTGGCGTCGCAACCGCACCGGTCGCGAGAAGGACGTCGAGAGCGAGCTGTCGTCCGACGATCTCACCGCCCTCCTCACCCCTGGCGCCGCCGAGGGCGGATTCGAGCAGGCGATCACGCCCGTGGCCCCTGCCCCCGACGCCGTCACCGAGATCATCCCCGCGCGCCCGCCCCTGCCCGCGTCGCGGAGCGCGGAGCCCACCGCGCTCCGCGAGGACGGCGCGCAGGACGACGGCGAGGACCTTCCCGGGCTCTCGGGGCTCGGCACCGAGGGGGGACTGACTTCGTCGGACGCCCCCTACCGCCTCCCCTCCGTCGCGGCTCTCGCCGCCGGCACCCCCCACCGTGAGCGCTCGGCCGCGAACGACGCGGTCGTCGCTGCGATCACCGGTGTGCTCGAGCAGTTCGCGGTCGACGCGCGCGTCACCGGCTTCTCGCGCGGACCGACGGTCACGCAGTACGAGATCGCCCTCGGCCCCGGGGTCAAGGTCGAACGCATCACCGCGCTCACCAACAACATCGCCTACGCCGTCGCCTCCAACGAGGTGCGCATCCTCGCCCCGATCCCGGGCAAGAGCGCCATCGGCGTGGAGATCCCCAACACCGACCGCGAGATCGTCACGCTCGGCGACGTGCTCCGCTCGGGCGCTGCCACCCAGTCGACCCACCCCATGACGATCGGGGTCGGGAAGGACGTGGGCGGCGGGTACGTGGTGGCGAACCTCGCCAAGATGCCCCACCTCCTCGTGGCGGGTTCCACAGGGTCGGGCAAATCGAGCTTCGTGAACTCGATGATCACGAGCCTGCTCATGCGCGCCAAGCCCGCCGATGTGCGGATGGTGCTGATCGACCCCAAGCGGGTCGAGCTGACCTCCTACGCGGGGGTGCCGCACCTCATCACCCCCATCATCACCAACCCCAAGAAGGCGGCCGAGGCGCTGCAGTGGGTGGTGAAGGAGATGGACATGCGCTACGACGACCTGGCGTCGTTCGGGTTCCGTCATATCGACGACTTCAACCGTGCGGTGCGCGCCGGAGAGGTGCAGCTGCCGGCCGGCAGCGAGCGCGTCCTCAAGCCCTACCCCTACCTGCTCGTCGTCGTCGACGAGCTGGCCGATCTGATGATGGTCGCCCCCCGCGACGTCGAGGACTCCATCGTCCGCATCACCCAGTTGGCCCGGGCCAGTGGCATCCACCTGGTGCTCGCGACCCAGCGGCCCTCGGTCGACGTGGTGACGGGTCTGATCAAGGCCAACGTGCCCTCCCGCCTGGCCTTCGCCGTCACGAGCGTCACCGACTCGCGCGTCATCCTCGACCAGCCCGGGGCGGACCGGCTCATCGGGCAGGGCGACGGTCTCTTCCTGCCGATGGGCACGTCCAAGGCGCTCCGCGTGCAGGGCGCATGGGTCAGCGAATCCGAGATCGAGAAGGTCGTCAAGCACGTCACCCAGCAGGCGCGGCCGGAGTACCGCCCGGACGTGGCCGCGCCCGCGGAGAAGAAGGAGATCGACGCCGACATCGGCGACGACCTGGAGCTTCTGCTCGCCGCCGCGGAGCTCGTCGTCTCGACGCAGTTCGGCTCGACCTCGATGCTGCAGCGCAAGCTCCGCGTCGGCTTCGCCAAGGCGGGCCGGTTGATGGACCTGCTCGAGTCGCGCGAGATCGTCGGTCCGTCCGAGGGGTCGAAGGCCCGCGACGTGCTCGTCACCGCCGAGCAGCTGCCCGGAGTCCTCGCGCGGCTCCGCGGCGAGGACGTGCCCGAAGACGACGTCGATCCGGTCGACGCCCAGTTCGAGGGCCTGCCGGTCGTCGACGCCGACGCCGGCGAGGACGCCTGGGATCTCACGGGGCGCGACTGATGGCGGTGCCGCGGCAGCTGCCGAACATCATCACCGTCGTGCGGATCCTCGTCGCACCGGTCTTCCTGGCGATGCTGCTCATCGACGCCGGCGCCGACGGGCCGCTGCGGTGGTGGGCCGCGGTGCTGTTCATCGTCGCCATCGCCACCGACGGCGTCGACGGATGGATCGCGCGGCGGCACGACATCGTCACCGACCTCGGGAAGCTCCTGGACCCGATCGCCGACAAGGTCCTCACCGGTTTCGCCTTCGTCGGTCTGTCGATTCTCGGCGAGCTGCCGTGGTGGATCACGGTCGTGGTGCTCATCCGCGAGATCGGGATCACCGTCTACCGGTTCGTCGTCGTCAGCGATCACGTGCTCGCCGCGGCGTGGATGGGCAAGCTGAAGACCGTCGCCCAGTCGGTCGCGCTGTCCCTGGCACTCCTCCCGCTCGCGCTCCTGGTCGGCGAGTGGATCTGGTGGGTCAACGGCGCCACCATGACGATCGCGGTCATCCTCACCATCGCCAGCGGCATCGATTACGTCATCAGCGAGGCGCGGGGCGCCCGGCGCGCCAGGGGCGGCTCATGACCGACGCCGGCCCCGGTCCCCAGACGGGTGGCGAGGGCGGAGAAGGGGATGCCGCGGCATCCGCTCTGCTGCATTCCCTCGCCCGTCGCGGCTGGACCATCGCCGTGGCGGAATCGCTCACCGGCGGGCTGGTCGTCGCCGCCCTGGTCTCGGTGCCGGGGGCGTCATCGCTCGTGCGCGGGGGAGTGACCGCGTACGCCACGGATCTGAAGCACCATCTGCTCGGTGTGGACGACACGCTGCTCGACACCCGCGGAGCCGTGGACCCGGAGGTCGCGCGCCAGATGGCGGTCGGCGTGCGCGATCGACTGGGCGCGGACGTCGGCGTCTCGACGACCGGCGTGGCAGGTCCCGACCCCCAGGACGGCCAGCCCGTGGGGACGGTGTTCATCGGGATCCGCACGCCCGAGACCTCGGTGGTGGTGCCGCTCGAGCTCACCGGCACCCGAGCCGAGATCCGCGCGGAGGCGGTCCGCCGGGCCCTCGACGAGGTGCGGGCGCGAACGTGATCGGCGGATCGGGAACATGTCGTGTTTCCGCTCGGTTACATTCGGTGATTCCCACCCATCACCCAGCGCACGGGATTAGTGTGACTGCATCGGTGTTGTACCGTTGTTCACCCGGACAGCGGCGGAATCAACGGTAAGGAGGGGACCCACATGATCCTGGTACGTCACGAGATCGGCGAAGTCCTGCGTGACCTCCGCCAGCAGAAGGGCCGCACCCTCCGCCAGGTCGCAAGCCGCGCAAGCGTCGCTCTCGGTTACCTCAGCGAGGTCGAGCGGGGCCAGAAGGAAGCGTCCAGCGAGATCCTCGCCTCGGTCGCCGAGGCGCTGGACGTGCCGATCTCCACCATCATGCGCGAGGTGGGCGACCGCATCGCCGTTCTCGAGGGTCTCCAGACCTTCCCCGACGTGGTTCCCGACGAGCTGGTCGCCTCCGTCGACGCCGAGCTCTCGCTGCGCTGACGCGCCGCCCCCCATGCGCCGCAGCGAGTTTCAGCGTGCCGTCGAAGCGGAGTTCGGATCTCGAGGTCCGGCCCTGACCGTCGACCTCGTGCTGCCCGAGCTCGGAGGACGGACCGCGGACGAGGCGTTGGCGGCCGGGGCCGCCCCCCGGGAGGTGTGGCGGGCGCTGTGCGCGGCGGCGGACGTGCCGCCGGAGCGCTGGTACGGCGTCGGACGCCTGGACCCTCGGCAACGCTGACGATCGCGGCGTGTCGTCGAAGATGCGTTCGAGGTCGGCGTAGGCTCCTGCACAGCAGGTGTCGCACGGTGGTTATCCACGGATCGGTGCGGGTCGACGGACGATGTCGGAGGCCCCGCCTACCGTGAATCGCGTCGAACGACACCTCCGCCTTGCCGCAGCATCCGCCCCATCCGGTGCAGAGCGCGGCAGCCTACAGGCGACGGAACGCGAGCAGAAGGAGCACGCCATGCCATCACCCGCCGACCGCGAGAAAGCCCTCGAGACGGCTCTCGCTCAGATCGACCGGCAGTTCGGAAAGGGCTCGGTGATGCGCCTGGGCGGTGACGAGCGGGCTCCCGTCGAGGTCGTCCCCACCGGTTCCATCGCCTTGGACGTGGCCCTCGGCATCGGCGGACTTCCGCGCGGCCGCATCATCGAGATCTACGGTCCGGAGTCCTCCGGTAAGACCACGCTCACCCTGCACGCGATCGCGAACGTGCAGCGCGCGGGCGGCATCGCCGCGTTCATCGACGCCGAGCACGCCCTCGACCCCGACTACGCCAAGAAGCTCGGTGTCGACATCGATTCGCTGCTGGTGTCGCAGCCCGACACCGGTGAGCAGGCACTCGAGATCGCCGACATGCTCGTCCGCTCCGGGGCCATCGACCTCGTGGTGATCGACTCCGTCGCCGCTCTCGTTCCCAAGGCCGAGATCGAGGGCGAGATGGGCGACTCCCATGTCGGCCTGCAGGCGCGGCTGATGTCGCAGGCGCTGCGAAAGCTGACCGGTGGCCTCAACCAGACCAACACCACCATGATCTTCATCAACCAGCTGCGCGAGAAGATCGGCGTCTTCTTCGGGTCGCCCGAAACCACCGCCGGTGGAAAGGCGCTGAAGTTCTATGCATCGGTGCGTCTGGACATCCGTCGAATCGAGACGCTGAAGGACGGCACGGAAGCGGTGGGCAACCGCACGCGCGTCAAGGTGGTCAAGAACAAGATGGCGCCGCCGTTCAAGCAGGCCGAGTTCGACATCCTCTACGGGGTCGGCATCTCCCGCGAGGGGAGCCTGATCGATTTCGGTGTCGAGCACGGCATCGTGAAGAAGTCGGGTGCCTGGTACACCTATGACGGCGAGCAGCTGGGGCAGGGCAAGGAGAACGCCCGCAACTTCCTCCTGAAGAACGACGACATCGCCGCGGACATCGAGTCCAAGATCAAGGACAAGCTCGGCATCGGCCAGCCTCGGGGTGGCGCCGTCGCCGATGAGCTTGCGGCGCGTCGCCCGGCCTGATGGTCCGCTTCGTCGAGAGCGGGGGCGAGGACGACCTCGCCCCCGTCATCCCGCTCTTTGCGGGTTCGGCCGCGGATCGACCGGCGGCTGCGGCGAGGCCGGCGTCCGGCGGCGGGCCGGTCGCCCGCCGGTCGCGGGGGCGGTCGGTCGACACCGTCGAGAGGTCCCTCGAGACCGAGGAGAGGTCGGTCGACGCCGATCCGCCTGTCGATCCCGCAGCGCTCGAGCGGATGCTCCTGAGGCGGCTGGGGGCCCGCGGGCTCTCCGTGCGCGAGGCGGAGGACTTCCTGCGGACACGCGGGATGGATCGCGACGCAGCGACGGAACTCGTCTCCGCCTTCTGCGAGCGCGGGTACCTCGACGACGGTCGCCTCGCCGAGCAGCTCGTGTGGAGCGGGGCGAATCGCAGGAGTGAAGGCCGGCAGGCCATCGCGCGACGCCTCGCGCAGCGCGGGGTCGACCGCGAAGCCGCCGACGCGGCGCTGGCCGAGCTCCCGGATGACGATGACGAGCGGGCCCTGGCCTTCGCACGCGGCAAGGCCCCGAGTCTCGCCCGACTCGACCCCGACGTGGCGTTGCGGCGTCTGGCGGGTCAACTCGCCCGCCGAGGCTTCGGGGGCTCATCGGCGCTCTCCGCCGCGCGCACCGCCCTCCAAGAGGCGCGCTCGACGGAGTGAGCGCCCGGCCCGTGCGTGCGGGAGCGGAGAATCCCGACTCGTAGAATTGCTCCCACGATGTCTATTCCCTCCTCTGCGCCGACCCTGGTCGCTCCTTCGCCCGCCGCCGTGGCTCCCGACGGCAGCGCACGCACCTACGAGGTGCGCACCTTCGGCTGCCAGATGAACGTGCATGACTCCGAGCGCCTCTCCGGGTCGCTCGAGAGCGCCGGGTACCGTCGCGCCCAGGCCGGCGAGGAAGCCGACGTGATCGTGATCAACACCTGTGCCGTGCGTGACAACGCGGCCGGCAAGCTCTACGGCACGCTCGGGCACCTGAAGTCCCGCAAGGACGCGCGCGTCGGGATGCAGATCGCCGTCGGAGGCTGCCTCGCGCAGATGGACAAGCAGACCGTCCTCGACAAGGCCCCGTGGGTGGATGTCGTCTTCGGTACCCACAACATGGGGTCGCTGCCGAGCCTGCTGGAACGCGCACGTCACAACGACGAGGCCGAGCTCGAGATCCTCGAGTCGCTCGAGGTGTTCCCCTCGACACTCCCGACCAAGCGCGACCACGTCCACAGCGGCTGGGTGTCGATCTCGGTCGGATGCAACAACACCTGCACCTTCTGCATCGTCCCGCACCTGCGCGGCAAGGAGAAGGATCGTCGACCCGGCGACATCCTCAGTGAGATCCGGATGCTCGTCGAGGACGGCGCCATCGAGGTGACCCTGCTCGGGCAGAACGTCAACAGCTACGGCGTCGAGTTCGGCGACCGGCAGGCTTTCGGCAAGCTCCTCCGGGCCGCGGGCGCCATCGACGGTCTCGAGCGCATCCGCTTCACCAGCCCCCATCCCGCCGCCTTCACCGACGATGTCATCGACGCGATGGCCGAGACGCCCGCGGTCATGCCGCAGCTGCACATGCCGCTGCAATCGGGGAGCGATCGGATCCTCAAGGCGATGCGCCGCTCCTATCGCAGCGAACGGTTCCTGGGCATCCTCGATCGGGTGCGCGACCGCATCCCGCACGCGGCCATCACCACCGACATCATCGTCGGGTTCCCCGGTGAGAGCGACGAAGACTTCGCAGAAACCCTCCGCGTCGTCGAGCAGTCGAGGTTCGCGAGCGCCTTCACCTTCCAGTACTCCATTCGCGAGGGGACCCCGGCGGCGACGATGCCCGACCAGGTGCCGAAGTCGGTTGTGCAGGAGCGCTACGAGCAGCTCGTCGCCCTGCAGGAGCGGATCAGCCTGGAGGAGAACCGGAGGCAGCTCGGTCGCGAGGTCCACGTGCTCGTCTCCACAGGGGAGGGCAAGAAGGATGCTGCCACCCACCGGCTGACCGGGCGCGCCGAGGACAACCGGCTCGTGCACTTCGAGGTCCCGGCTGACTCGCCGCTCCCGCGGCCGGGCGATGTCGTGACGACGACCATCACGCATGCCGCCCCCTTCCATCTCCTCGCCGACGATCGCGCGGGTGCCCCGCTTCGGATCAGGCGCACGCGGGCGGGCGACGCCTGGGACCGGGCTCAGGCGGCCTCCTGCGCCGTCCCGGCACCGGGCGCCGACACCGGAACCGGAGCGCCGCGGGCGGTGTCGCTCGGGCTCCCCACTCTCCGCGTCGGCGTGTGAGCACCGCATCCGGTTTCCCGACCTCCGACCGCACAGCCGAGAACGGTCCGCGCCTGTGGGGCGTGGTCGGCGCGACGGGAACCGGCAAGTCGGCGTTCGCCCTCGATCTCGTGGAGGCGCTGCGCGCCCGAGGGCGCGACGCCGAGATCGTCGGCGCGGACGCCATGCAGCTGTACCGCGGGATGGACATCGGAACCGCGAAGCTCCCCGAGCGGGATCGTCGCGGCATCCCCCATCACCTGCTCGACGTGCTCGAGGTCACCGAGGACGCTGCGGTGGCCTGGTATCAGTCCGCCGCGCGCGAGATCATCGACGGTCTGCACGAGAGGGGAACCGATGCGGTCCTCGTCGGCGGTTCGGGCCTGTACGTCTCCGCCGTGCTCTTCGATTTCCGGTTCCCACCGCGCGACCAGGCGTTGCGGCAGGCGCTTGAGAGGGAGCTCGATCAGCTCGGGCCGCAGAAGCTCTACGAAAGGCTCCGCAGCGCCGACCCGGCTGCCGCCGCGCGCATCGATCCCCGGAACACACGCCGGATCGTGCGTGCCCTCGAGGTGCTCGCACAGGGAGACACCACGCACGGCGGAGCCCTCCCCGCGGCTCAGGTCCTCTGGTACCCGCGGACACACCTCCTCGGCCTTCACCGCGACCGCGCGGAGCTCGTGAATGCCCTCGACGAGAGGGTCGAGCGCATGTGGCAGGACGGGATTCTGGACGAAGTCGAGGAACTGCGCCGCGCGGGGCTCGAGGAAGGCCCCACCGCGTCGCGGGCGATCGGCTACGCCCAGGCGCTCGCGCAGGTGCGCGGTGAAATCGGACGCGAGGAGGCGATCTCGCAGACGCAGGCGCTCACGCGGCGCTACGCGCGCCGGCAGGTGTCGTGGTTCCGCCGCTACGAGAGTGTGACGTGGATGGATGGCGCGACGGCGGCGCAGAGTCTGGCAGGCTCGGTGGCATGAGCCTGCAGATCCGGTCTTTCGCCCCCGGCGACACCGACGCGGTTGTCCTCCTGTGGCAGACCACGGGTCTGACGCGACCCTGGAACAACCCGTATCAGGACATCAGCCGCAAGCTGAAGGTGCAGCCTGAGCTCTTCCTCGTGGCGGTGGGCGACGACGACCACATCGTCGGCACCGTCATGGCCGGCTACGACGGCCACCGCGGCTGGCTGTACTACCTCGCCAGCGATCCGCATCATCGAGGCGAGGGCATCGCACGCAGCCTGGTCGAGCGGGCCGAGGAGTTGCTCCTCGAGCTCGGCTGCCCGAAGGTGCAGCTCATGGTGCGTCCGGAGAACGGTGTAGCCCAGGGGTTCTACGAGGCCCTCGGCTTCGAGCATTTCGACACCTGGGCGACGGGGAAGCGTCTCATCGAGGACTGAGCCGCACAGCGAGTCGTCCTCCCGCGGCCCGTAGGCTGGTGCCATGCCTCACGCAGTGCCGTTCACGAAGGGCCACGGCACGGGAAACGACTTTGTCATCGTCGAAGATCCCGACGGCCGGCTCGAGCTCTCGGACGACCAGGTGGCGGTGCTGTGCGATCGCCGCTTCGGGATCGGCGCGGACGGCATCCTCCGGGTCGTGCGCAGCGCGTCCCTTCCCGAGGGGGCCGGGACCGCCGACGCGGAGTGGTTCATGGATTACCGCAACGCCGACGGTTCGGCGGCGGAGATGTGCGGCAACGGCATCCGCGTGTTCGCGCGCTACCTCGAAGACGCACGGCTCGCCCGGTTCGACAGCCCGGTCGAGATCGGCACGCGGGCGGGGACGAAGACCCTGACCCGCAGCGACCTCGGGTACGAGGTCGACCTGGGTGAGTGGTCGGTGGCACCGGAGGAGACTCTCGTGCGGGCGCGCGGACTCGACATCCCGCGCCCGGGGCTGGGTATCGATGTCGGCAATCCGCACGTCGTGGTCGCGCTGCAGTCCGAGACCGAACTCGAGCGGCTCGATCTCCTCGCGCGCCCCATGCTCCATCCCGACCCGCCGGCAGGCGCCAACGTCGAGTTCGTCGTCCCCGCCGATCCGCTGGTGCGCAACGGAGTGGGGATGATCCGGATGCGGGTGTCCGAGCGAGGAGTGGGGGAGACCCTGAGCTGCGGGACCGGTGTCGCTGCGGCTGCGCTCGCCGTGCGGCACTGGGCGGGCCGGGGCGCCCCCGACCACTGGAGCGTCCAGGTTCCCGGCGGCACCCTGGTGGTGCGGATGGTCGAGGGGCGCGTCCTGCTGTCGGGCCCGGCGGTGCTGGTCTTCTCCGGCGAGATCACCCTCGCCTGAGACGACCGGCCCTGAGACGACCGACCCTGCGACGATCGCCCCTGCGACGACCGACCCTGCGACGACCGACCCTGCGACGATCGACCCTGCGACGATCTGGTCAGGGCAGCGCGATCGGTCCGGTCGGCGGGGTTCCGTGGCGGCGCACCCGAATCACGCGGAAGCCGCGTCCGGTGGCCGCGCGATGCACCGAGAACCCCGGATCGAGTGTCGCCGCCAGCCAGCGCTGGAGGGAGTCCGAGCCGAGGTTGCGCTGCACCACCAGCCACGCGTCGGAGCGTTCGTCCAGTCGGGGGATCCACCGCTCCAGCAGGCCGTGGAGTTCGGATTTGCCGACGCGAATGGGCGGATTCGACCGGATGGTGCGGAATCCGATGTCATCGGGAACATCATCGGGCGTCGCGGCGTTGACGTTGGGGAGGCCGAGGGACTCGGCGTTTCGACGCACGAGGTCCAGGGCGCGTTCGTTGACATCGACCGCCCACACGGTCGCGCGCGGTGAGGTCATGGCGAGAGACAACGCGATGGGGCCCCACCCGCATCCGAGATCGAGCAGATTGCCGCCCGGCGGTGAGGGCGGTGTGTTCGCCAACAGGACGGCGGTCCCGCCATCCAGACGGTCGGGGCTGAACACCCCGCCGGCGGTGGTGACCTCCACCTCCTGACCGGCGAGCACCACACGGATTCGGCGCAGATTCTCGGGACTGGCGGGCGACGCGCTGAAGTAGTGGTCGCTCCCCATGGCTGTCGAGCGTAGCGGAGGTGCCCTCCCGCGCGGGACGCTAGAGTCGACGAATCCCTTTCCGCAGACGGATGTCCCGCCCGACGCCTGCCCCTCCTCGCGGATCATCCGGAAGGAACACATGACAGATCAGATCCCGACCGACGACGTCGTCGACCCGGTCGACCGCGTCCTCGCCCGCGCGCAGGGGCGCAACGGCGCTCGCACCACGACGTTCCCCGACGCCGCAACGCGTTCGCTCGCACCCGCCCAGGCGCTCCAGGATGCCGCGACCGTCATCTCCGGCGACTCGGACGGCGACCAGTGGGATCGTGAGGAGCGCGCTGCACTGCGCCGCGTACCCGGACTGTCCACCGAGCTCGAGGACGTCACCGAGGTCGAGTACCGTCAGCTGCGACTGGAGAACGTCGTCCTGGTGGGTGTGCATTCTCAGGGCGAGCAGGAGGAGGCGGAGAATTCCCTGCGCGAGCTCGCCGCCCTCGCCGAGACGGCGGGTGCCGTCGTCCTCGACGGCGTCTTGCAGCGCCGCCCCCATCCCGACCCCGCGACCTACGTCGGCCGGGGGAAGGCCGAGGAGCTCCGCGACATCGTCGCGGCAGCCGGCGCCGACACGGTCGTCGCCGACACCGAGCTCGCGCCCAGCCAGCGGCGCGCGCTCGAAGACGTCGTCAAGGTGAAGGTCATCGACCGGACGGCCGTCATCCTCGACATCTTCAGCCAGCACGCCAAGAGCCGGGAGGGCAAGGCCCAGGTCGAGCTCGCTCAGCTGGAGTACCTGCTCCCGCGACTGCGCGGATGGGGCGAGTCCATGAGCCGGCAGGCGGGTGGCCAGGTGGGCGCCGCAGGCGCCGGAATGGGATCGCGTGGTCCGGGTGAGACCAAGATCGAGCTCGACCGACGACGGATCCGCACACGGATGGCGCACCTTCGCCGCCAGATCCGTCAGTTCGCGCCGGCGCGCGACGCCAAGCGCGCCGAGCGCAAGCGCAACACGATTCCGTCGGTCGCCATCGCCGGGTACACCAACGCCGGCAAGTCGAGCCTGCTCAATCGGCTGACGCGTGCCGGAGTTCTGGTCGAGAATGCGCTGTTCGCGACACTGGATGCGACGGTGCGCCGTTCCGAGACATCCGACGGTCGCGTGTACACCCTGTCTGACACCGTCGGATTCGTGCGCAATCTCCCGCACCAGCTCGTCGAGGCATTCCGCTCCACCCTCGAGGAGGTCGGCGACGCCGACGTGATCGTTCACGTCGTCGACGGTGCCCACCCCGATCCCGGTGCGCAGCTGCAGACCGTTCGCGACGTCATCGGCGACGTCGGTGCGCGCGACACCCGCGAGATCGTCGTGTTCAACAAGGCCGATCTCGTCGACGACGACACCCGGCTGGTGCTGCGGGGCCTCGCACCCGACGCGTATTTCGTGTCCTCCCGTACCGGTGAGGGCATCGACCAGCTGCGGGCGGCGATCGAGAATGCCCTGCCGCTGCCCGCGGTCGAGGTGCACGCGGTGGTTCCCTACGATCGCGGTGACCTCGTGTCGGCTGCGCACGATTCCGGTCTCATCCTCACCGAGGAGCACCGGGCCGACGGGACTTACCTTCACGCCCACGTGGGCGAGCGTTTGGCCGCAGAGCTCGCGCCTTACCGGGTCTGACCAGACCTGTGCCTCGAGGCGACCGGCTCAGCCGGTCGTCTCGAGCGCGAGCGGAGGAACGTCGGCAGGGGTGAACCCGAAGGCGGCTCCGAGGAAAGCAAGTTCCGTCCGCACCACGTCGATGACGGTCTCGCTCCGACGAAACCCATGACCCTCTCCCGGGTAAACCACGTACGCGTGCGGCACACCGCCGGCGCGCAGCGCGTCGCGGATCGCCTCCGACTGCGAGGGCGGGACGACCGCATCATCCGCACCCTGGAGGAGCAGGACCGGAGCCTGGATGCGATCGGCGTGGGACAGCGGGGAGCGCTCGAGATAGACCGCTTCACTGTCGGGCAGCGGTCCGATCAGACCGTCGAGATAGCGCGCTTCGAAGTCGTGCGTCTCGGCGGCGAGCAGACGAGCATCGGCGACGCCGTACCGGGAGATGCCGGCCTGGAACGCGTCGGACGCGACCAGGGCACCCAGAACCGTCCAGCCGCCCGCCGAGCCGCCGGCGATCGCGATCCGTGCGGGATCGGCGACACCGTCCGCGGCGAGGGCGCGGGCGACATCCACCACGTCGTCGACGTCGACGATGCCCCACTGGCCGCGGAGCCTCTCGCGATAGTCCCGCCCGAAACCGCTCGAGCCGCCGTAGTTCACCTCCACCACCCCCACACCGCGCGAGGTGAGGAAGAGCGTCTTCGGGCTCACGACACCGGGTGCGTGGGCGGTCGGTCCGCCGTGCACGAGGACGACGTAGGGCGGGAGGGCATCGGAGGGGCCCGTCACCTGAGGATGGGTCGGCGGGAAGTCGACAGCGTGGACCACGCCATGGCGTCCGTCGATGGAGAAGGACCGCGGTCGGGGCAGCCAGGGCGACAGTTCATCGTCCTCCCACCGTCCTCCCGTGACGAGACGGATGTCGGGATGCGCGGGATCGCTCACATCGATGTGCCACAGGCCGGCCGGGGCGTCGGCGGGGCTCCCTGACACCAGGACCTCGCTTCCTCGTGCATCCTCCACCAGGACGTTTCCCACGGCGGGAATCGGGAGGCGGGTGACCTCGCCGGCGGGTGAGAGGTGCACAAGCTCGTCGCGGCCGTGGGTGCGCACGGCCACGACGCCGTTCGAGACCGGCGCGAACCACCGCGACCCGAGCACCCACAGCGGGCCGCCGGTGTCGCGGTCCTCGGGCGCGATCGCCTCGACACCGCCGCCCTCGGGATCCAGGCGATACAGGTTCCAGAATCCGCCCACGTCGTCGAGGTAGAGCAGATCGCCGTCGGCGGTCCACTCCGGTTGCAGTGCGGCGGAGGTGCCGCCGGCGACGCGACGGCCCGAGGCGTTCTCGTCGTCGAGGCGGCGCACCCGGATCTCGGCTCGGTCCCAGGGCATGTGCGGGTGATCCCAGGCGAGCCACGCGAGCATCGAGCCGTCGGGCGAGAGCGCGGGTTGCGCGACGAAGTCGCTCCCCGCGGTGAGGGGGGTGAGCGCCCCGGCGTCCTCAGCCGCTGACCCGTCGAGGGGTATCTCCACGATGTCGTGGACGGTGACCTCGCCCGCGAGCTCGCGGACCGCGAGGAGGCGCCCCTGCGAAACCCGAAGTCCGCCGAGGGACTGTTCGGCGGTGGCCGGTGTCAACGGCACGGGGTCCGAGCCCGGGCGGAGGAACCACACCCGCTGGTCGGACTTCTCCACGAAGACCAGCCCGCCCGAGACCGTGGCGCCCCACGCCCCGCCGCCGTATTCGTGGACCCGCGACCGAGCATTCCAGGGCGTGGGGAGGAGCAGGTGCGGCGCCGAGCCGGTCGCGCGCTCCCGCGGTGTCCGCCGCACGGTGGTACGGCCCTGCTCTTCCGGGACCGTCTCCGCCCACCAGATGTCGTCACCCACGAAGCGGGCGCCGTCGAGGCGAGGCGACGCAGCGGCGACCGCCTCTGCGGTGATCCGCGAGGGCCACGAGCCGAAGGGGAGCGTGAGCGGCGCGGGAGGTGCGGAACGACGGGGAGAGAGCTCGACCATGCACCCACGCTAGGGCCCGCGGCCCGTCACCGGATCCCGGGGCGCCTGTGCGATACCGCCCGGGCGCTCAGACGGCGCGGAGGATCGCGACCACCTTCCCCAGAATCACGGCCTCGTCTCCGAGAATGGGCTCGAAGGCGGTGTTGCGGGGGAGCAGCCACGTGTGGCCGTCCCGTTGCCGGAACGTCTTGACCGTCGCTTCGCCGTCGAGCATGGCCGCGACGATCTCGCCGTTCTCGGCCGTTCCCTGCGACCGCACGACCACCCAGTCCCCGTCGCAGATCGCCGCGTCGATCATGGAGTCGCCGGCGACCTTCAGCATGAACAGCTCGCCCTTGCCGACGAGTTGGCGGGGGAGCGGGAAGACCTCTTCCACCTGCTGATCGGCTGTGATCGGCACGCCGGCGGCGATGCGTCCCACCAGCGGCACGAGAGCGGCATCGCCGACGGCGGGAGCGCGATCGGCCGGATTCTCGGCGGCGGTGCCCGGCAGATCGATGAGGACCTCCATGGCCCGGGTCTTGCCGGGGTCACGGCGGAGGTACCCGCTGAGCTCAAGTTGGTTGAGCTGATGGGTGACGCTGGACAGCGACTTCAGCCCGACGGCGTCGCCGATCTCGCGCATGCTCGGCGGGTAGCCGTGTCGTGCGATCGAGCGCTGGATCACCTCGAGGATCGCCATCTGCTTGTCGCTCAGGCTCTTGCGTCGCCGGGTCTGCGGCTTGGCGTTCGGCTCGCTCATGTCTGCTCCTGTCTCCCCGGAATCCTCCCGGGCCCCCGTGGTCTGGTCGTCGCTTCTTCGAATGTCGGAGGTCGGTGATGAGGTGTCCTCGTCGAAACCGTATCCGGTTGCGACGGGTGTCCACCGGAGATCGCACGCGTGTCGCGTTCGATCATCCGACGACTCCCGACCTGCTTGACAGCATTCCACATCGAAGATAACTTCGGAAGAGAGGTTCGCATCCGCCGGTCCCGGCCGACGGGCGGATGCGAACTTCGAACCCGAGACGAGACCGGTTCAGCCGGGACGGGAGCACACCAATGAGCGCCATCACGATTTCGACGAGCAGCATCGCGGGAGCGTCGCGGGAGACCCGCTTGCGGCTGACGCCACGCGGGCGCCGCGTCCTTGCAGCGCTCGCCGCGCTGCCCGCGGTCGTCGCCCTGAGTGTGGCGATGATCAGCGGCGGGTCGGCGCTGGCCTCTCGTGAGGACGGCGCGACCGCGACGACCTTCGAGACCGTCACGGTGCAGGCGGGTGACTCCCTGTGGGCGATCGCGGAGCGGGTGGCGCCCTCGGCCGATCCCCGTGATGTGGTCGCAGCCTTCAGCCGTCTGAACGGTCTCGACGCAGGTCTGGTTTCCGCAGGCCAGGAGCTGGCCGTGCCCGCGGAGTACGCGGACTGACCGCGGCCCGGCGGGTCGGGCGCCGTACGATGGGAAGGGTGAGTGCGACGCTCGATGACCTACCCATCCGCGACGACCTGAGGGGTCAGATACCCTACGGTGCGCCGCAAGCTCCCCTGCCGGTTGCGCTGAACGTCAACGAGAACACCCATCCTGTCCCGGCTGAGGTCGCCGACGACATCCTCGACGCGGTCGCCATTGCGCTGCGCGAGGTGAACCGTTACCCCGACCGTGAGTTCACCGGTTTGCGGGAGCACCTGGCCGAGTATCTCGGACACGGGCTGATGCGAGACCAGATCTGGGCGGCTAACGGCTCCAACGAGGTGCTCCAACACCTGCTCCAGGCTTTCGCCGGTCCGGGCCGGACGGCGTTCGGATTCGCACCGACGTATTCGATGTATCCCCTGCTGACGCGGGGGACGGGTGCCACCTGGCGCGCGGGCGTTCGCGAGCGCGACTTCACCGTCTCGGCGGACAGCGCGGCGGCACAGGTCGCCGAAGCCGAACCCGACGTGGTGTTCCTCTGCGCGCCCAACAATCCGACCGGGACGCCGCTTCCCCTGGACGTCATCGACGCGGTCTACGGCGCGACCCGCGGAATCGTCATCGTCGACGAGGCCTACGTCGAGTTCGCACCGCACGACGCCCCTTCCGCCGTGACCCTCCTGCCGGACCGCCCGCGTCTGGTCGTGTCACGCACCATGAGCAAGGCGTTCGCCTTCGCAGGAGCGCGCGTCGGTTACCTCGCCGCCGATCCGGCGGTCATCGATGCCCTGCGTCTGGTGCGCCTGCCCTACCACCTGAGCGCGCTGACGCAGGCGGCGGCGACGGCGGCGCTCCAGCATGCGCCGACGATGCTGCGGATGGTCGATGAGATCGTGGCGCAGCGCGACAGGATCTCGGCGACGGTGTCCGCGCTCGGATACGAACCGTACGAATCCTGGACGAATTTCGTCCTGTTCGGGGGTGTGTCCGACCCCGCAGTGACCTGGCGAGCGCTGTACGACCGCGGTGTGCTCATCCGTGACGTCGGCATCCCGCACCACCTTCGCGTGACGGCCGGAACCGAGCAGGAGACCTCGATCTTCTTGGACGCCCTAGCGTCGATAGACTCGGGCGCATGACCCGTCCTGCGCGTACCGCGTCGCTTCGCCGTGGGACCAGCGAGTCCACCGTCGAGCTCGAGCTCGACCTCGACGGGACCGGTCGCAGCAGCATCCAGACCACCGTTCCGTTCTTCGACCACATGCTCACCGCGTTCGCCAAGCACTCGTTGACCGACCTGACCGTCCGCGCGCACGGCGACACCGACATCGACGCTCACCACACCGTGGAGGACACCGCGATCGTCCTCGGACAGGCGATCCGTCAGGCGCTGGGCGACAAGGCCGGCATCTCCCGCTACGGCGACGCCATGGTCCCCCTGGACGAGGCATTGGCCCGCGCCGTGGTCGACATCAGCGGGAGACCCTACCTGGTTCACGGCGGCGAGCCCGCCGGATTCGAATTCCACCTCATCGGCGGGCACTTCACCGGATCGCTGGTCCGGCACACCTTCGAGGCTCTCGCCGTCCACGGCGGACTCACCCTCCATGTCGAGGTGCTCAGCGGTCGTGATCCGCACCACATCGCCGAAGCGGAGTACAAGGCGTTCGCTCGCGCGTTCCGGTCCGCCAAGGCGTGGGACGGCCTGGTCGACGGCATTCCCAGCACCAAGGGCGCCTTGTGAGCGACCGGCCTCTCGTCGCTGTCCTCGACTACGGTTCCGGCAACGTCCACAGCGCCGTCAAGGCGCTCGCCGAAGCAGGGGCGGACGCCCGTCTGACCGCCGACCGTGGGCTCGTGCGAGACGCGGACGGGCTGGTCGTACCCGGTGTCGGGGCGTATCGCGCCGTCATGGAGGCTCTCCGCGCGCAGCGCGGCGACGAGCTGATCGAACGGCGGCTCGCGGGCGGCCTCCCGGTGCTCGGCATCTGCGTCGGGATGCAGGTGCTCTTCGAATGGGGGCGCGAGCGCGGGGTCGACACCGCCGGGCTCGGTGAGTGGCCGGGCGAGGTGACGCAGCTCGACGCGCCCGTGCTGCCGCACATCGGCTGGAACACCGTCCGCCCCGATCCGCAGAGTCGGCTCTTCGCCGGACTCGCCGACGAGCGCTTCTACTTCGTGCACTCGTTTGCTGCCAAGACCTGGGACCTCGACGTCCACGACCCCTTCCCGCAGCCGGCGCTGACCTGGACGACGTACGGCGAGCCGTTCCTGGCCGCCGTGGAGAACGGGCCTTTGTCGGCGACGCAGTTCCACCCCGAGAAGTCGGGCTCGGCCGGCATCCGGCTGCTCGCCAATTGGATCGCGGGCCTTCGCAGGGCTACCCTCTGAAACCGTGCCTTCGCGCGGTGGCCCACCACGCCCCACGACCCCTCATGGAGCCATGAACGATTTCGCGTCCACGCCCGCTTTGATCCTCCTCCCTGCCGTCGACGTGGCGGGCGGCAAGGCGGTGCGACTGACCCAGGGTGAGGCCGGCAGCGAGACCAGCTACGGCGATCCCGTCGACGCCGCCCTGGACTGGGCACGACAGGGCGCGCAGTGGATCCACCTCGTCGATCTCGATGCGGCATTCGGCCGGGGGAGCAACGCCACAGTCCTGCGCAAGGTGATCAAGCAGGTGCGCGGGGTCCAGGTGGAGGTCTCCGGCGGCATCCGCGACGACGCGTCGCTCGAGGCCGCCCTCGAGTCCGGGGCGGCGCGGGTCAACCTCGGCACGGCGGCCCTGGAGAATCCCGAATGGGCGGCTGACGTGATCGGTCGGTACGGCGACCTCGTCGCCGTCGGGCTCGACGTGCGCGGCACCACCCTCGCCGCACGCGGCTGGACGCGCGACGGCGGTGATCTGTGGACCGTGCTGACGCGACTGGAGAGTGCCGGCTGCAGTCGCTACGTGGTCACCGACGTCACCAAGGATGGAACGCTCCGCGGCCCGAACCTGGAACTGCTGCGAGAGATGACCGCGCGCACCCCCAAGCCCGTCGTGGCTTCCGGAGGCGTGTCGAGTCTCGACGACATCGCCGCCCTGCGCGAACTGGTGCCCCTCGGCGTCGAAGGCGCGATCGTCGGCAAGGCGCTGTACGCAGGAGCCTTCACGCTGCGCGAGGCGCTGGATGTCGCCGGACACTGACCCGCCCCACGAGCACGGCCCCCGGGCCGACTCGGCCGGCGTTCCGTGGGAGGGGAGGGCCTTCCAGCCCAATCCGCACGCGGGAGACGACGGCAGCGCCGATCCCCGGCTCCTCGCCGCCCTGGAGTCCTTCGTCCGTGGCGAGGCCGACGAGCGGGCGGTCGTCGAGGCGTACCGCTCCGCGCGACTGCTCATCCCCCTGATCGCCGAGAAGGGCGAGGAGGGGGTGGGTGCGCACGGCCTGGCCGTGGACAAGACCCAGGAGCTGTCGATCGTGTCGGTGGCGGCGCCCGACGGTCGTCGTGTCCTGCCGGTCTTCACCTCCGTGGCGACGATGTCGCGATGGGACCCCGGTGCGCGCCCGGTGCCCGCGGACGGGGTGCGCACGGCTCTCGCCGTCGCCGCCGAGGACACCGAGCTGATCGTGATCGACCCCGGATCGCCGACCGAGTTCGTGCTGCGCCGACCCGCGGTGTGGGCGATCGCGCAGGGCCAGACGTGGGAACCCAGCCACACCTCTCCCGAGGTCTACGCGGGCTTCCGCGAGAGCGTCGGAAGCGAGCTGGCCGTCCTCGACTTCGCCCTCGCGCCCGGAGACCCCAGCGCCCGGTTGCGCGGACCCGAGCTGGTCGTGGAGCTCCAGCTCGTCCAGGGCCTCGACCGCACCGCGCTCGACGCCGTGCTCGGCCGGCTCGCTAAGCGGTGGGCCGCCGATGACCGCATCGCCGTTCTCGTCGACTCTCTGACGGTCAGATTGCGGCGAGGAGCCTGAGCATCGGTCGCAGAGCCCGGGTGTCAGGTGACCGGTCCGGTCCACTTCTCGCCGGGGCCCTTGCCGATCGGGTCGGGAATGACCGACGCCTCGCGGAAGGCCAGCTGCAGCGACCGGAGGCCGTCGCGGAGCGACCGGGCGTGCATGTCGCTGATCTCCGGGGCACCTGCGGTGATGAGTCCCGCGAGGGCGTTGATGAGCTTGCGGGCCTCGTCGAGGTCCAGCTGCGTCCCGGGATCGTCGGCCAGACCCACCTTGACCGCCGCCGCGCTCATGAGGTGCACCGCGGTGGTGGTGATCACTTCTACGGCCGGCACATCGGCGATGTCTCGCGTGGCAGCCGATGCCGCGGCATCCTGTTCCTCCCACTGCGCGGGTCGTTCATCGCCCACGGGCGCGGAATCGTCTCGGGTGTCCATGTCGATGCTGGCCGCTCGCACTCTCTGGTAGACTTCCACGGGCTCGGAGCATTCTGCTCCGATTCGAAAGAGGATCACATCCCACCCGCGCTTGCCGCTCCAGGCTACCGGGTCATGCACTCCGCCTCGTCCGCCATGCGGCCGGGGTAGCCGGAAACGGACCGGGTGCGGAAAGCCGGCGCTTCGCGCCGTCGCAGGTGGGTGGTTCCTCGATCGCCCCGCGTCGCACCGTGACGCGGGATGCCAACCGCCACCGAAGAGGAGTTCCGCATCAGCGATCCCCGCACCAATGAGCGCATCCGCGTTCCCGAGGTCCGACTCGTCGGCCCCAACGGCGAACAGGTCGGCGTCGTCCGCATCGAGGTTGCACAGCGTCTGGCTCAGGAGGCCGATCTCGATCTGGTCGAGGTCGCCCCCAACTCCAAGCCCCCCGTGGTCAAGATCATGGACTACGGGAAGTTCAAGTACGAGAACGCGCAGAAGGCGAAGGAGGCCCGACGAAATCAGGCCAACACCGTCCTCAAAGAGGTGCGGTTCCGCCTGAAGATCGAGGCTCACGACTACCAGACCAAGCTCAAGCGCGCCGAAGGCTTCCTCAAGGCCGGCGACAAGGTCAAAGCCATGATCCTGTTCCGCGGTCGGGAGCAGTCCCGTCCCGAGCAGGGCGTGCGTCTGCTCCGCAAATTCGCGGAGGACGTCGCGGAGTTCGGGACCGTGGAGTCCAACCCCACGATCGATGGACGCAACATGACCATGGTGGTCGCGCCGCACAAGAACAAGTCCGAGGCCAAGGCCGAGCAGAACGCGCAGCGCGCCGCCAACAAGGAAGCCGCACGCGCTCCGCGCAGCGACGCCGAGGCGCCGGCCGAATAACCCGACTTCCCGCACGCCGTGCGGGATCAGACTCCCGCTCCGGCGGGACCCCACCCCGCCTCCGGGCGAGATCAGAAGGAATGAGAAGATGCCGAAGCAGAAGACCCACTCGGGTGCCAAGAAGCGCTTCAAGATCACCGGCACCGGCAAGCTCATGAAGCAGCAGGCGAACCTCCGCCACAACTTCGAGGGGAAGCCCACCAAGCGCACCCGTCGCCTGTCGCAGGACCAGGTCCTCGCCCCGGGTGACGCCAAGGTCGCCAAGAAGCTGCTCGGTCGCTGAGCACCCGGACTCGAAGGTTAGGAACGAAACGAAATGGCCAGAGTAAAGCGGGCTGTCAACGCCCAGAAGAAGCGTCGCGTCATCCTCGAGCGCGCGTCCGGTTACCGCGGGCAGCGCTCGCGCCTGTACCGCAAGGCGAAGGAGCAGGTCACCCACTCGCTCGTCTACGCGTACCGCGACCGTCGCAAGCGCAAGGGCGACTTCCGCCGTCTGTGGATCCAGCGCATCAACGCCGCCGCCCGTCAGAACGGCATCACCTACAACCGGTTCATCCAGGGTCTGGGCCTCGCAGGCGTGCAGGTCGACCGCCGTATGCTCGCCGAGCTCGCGGTCAACGAGCCGGCCGTCTTCGCCTCGCTCGTCGCGACGGCCAAGCAGGCTCTCCCCGAGAACGTCAACGCTCCCAAGAGCGCCTGAGTCCCGGCATCCTCGACAGGGCACCTCTCCTCACGGAGGGGTGCCCTTTCGCATGGGCCGGGCGCCCGTATGCTGGGGCTGTGCTGGAGAACCCGCGGTCGCCGCGCGTGCGCGCCGTGGCGAAGCTCACCAAGCGCAGTGCCCGTCAGGAGACGGGGCTTTTCCTGCTGGAGGGCCCCCAGGCCGCGCGGGAGGTTCTCGCTTATCGCCCGGACACGGTGATCGATCTCTATGCCACGCCGACCGCGCTGGAGAAGCATGCCGAGATCCGGGATGCTGCGCGTGACGCCGGTATCGACGTGACCTTCGCCACGGAGGCGGTCCTCGATGCGATGGCCGACACCGTCACGCCGCAGGGGATCGTCGCCGTCGCCCGCCAGACCCCCACCTCGATGCGCGACGTGTTCGCCGCCGGGCCGCGGTTGATCGCCATCTGCGAGGAGGTGCGCGATCCGGGCAATCTCGGCACGATCATCCGCGCCGCCGACGCGGTCGGGGCAGATGCGGTCATCCTGACAGGACGCACCGTTGACCCATACAACCCGAAAGTGGTGCGAGCGAGCACCGGTTCGCTGTTCCACCTCCCCGTGGCCGTCGGCGTCGAACTCGCCTCGACCGTCGAACGCGCGCGAGCCGCAGGCGTTCGCGTGGTTGCCGCGGACGTCGGGGGAGAGGACTTCCTCGCCCACCGCCCGTCGCTGTCGGAGCCCACGGCGTGGCTGTTCGGCAATGAGGCGCGCGGGCTCGAAGCCAAAGCGCTGGCGCTCGCCGACCTGTCCGTGCGCCTGCCGATCTACGGAGCGGCCGAGTCGCTGAACCTCGCCACGGCCGCGAGTGTGTGCCTCTACGAGACCGCGTTCGCACAGCGCGCGGTGCTCTCTCAGAGCTGAGGTCTCGCTTCCGCGAGATCAGCCGATTCGAAACAGCGGCTGTTACAACTCGGTTAAGGTCTGCTCACCTGACCGGTCTGGCAGCGGCCGTCGGCCTAGGGTGGCAGGCATGGCATCTGATGCACCAACGGCGGCGCCGCGGACGTCCAACATCGCGGTTCGTCGCGGAGAGCCCCTCGTGGTGATCGAGCACGTCGACAAGCACTTCGGCGACCTGCACGTTCTCAAGGACATCGACACTGTCGTCAACCGGGGCGAGGTCGTCGTCGTCATCGGCCCCTCCGGGTCGGGCAAGTCCACGCTGTGCCGCGCGATCAACCGCCTGGAGACCATCGACTCGGGGCGCATCGTCATCGACGGCGAGCCCCTCCCCGAAGAGGGCAAGGCGCTGGCACGCCTGCGTGCGGACGTCGGCATGGTGTTCCAGTCGTTCAACCTGTTCGCGCACAAGACGGTCCTCGAGAACGTCACTCTCGGGCCGATGCGGGTGCGGGGGATGAAGCGCAAGGAGGCCGACGAGCGCGCCATGCAGCTACTCGAGCGCGTCGGCGTGGCCAACCAGGCCAAGAAGATGCCGAATCAGCTCTCCGGCGGCCAGCAGCAGCGCGTGGCGATCGCCCGCTCCCTGGCGATGAACCCGAAGCTCATCCTGATGGACGAGCCGACCAGCGCGCTCGATCCCGAGATGATCAACGAGGTGCTCGACGTGATGGTCGGTCTCGCCGGTGACGGCATGACCATGATCGTCGTGACGCACGAGATGGGGTTCGCGCGAAAAGCCGCGGATCGCGTTCTCTTCATGGACGGGGGCGCCATCGTCGAGGAGGCGACCCCCGAGCAGTTCTTCACCAACCCGCAGAGCGAGAGGGCGAAAGACTTCCTCTCCAAGATCCTCGATCACTGACGTCAGACCCGACCGCTACGAGCGGCTCGGAAACCGGAGGAAAGTCGCCACGCGCGACGGTACACAGCAAAGGATGAAGACATGAAGCGAACGAGAATTCCGCTGATCGCACTGGTCGCGGCGGGGGCCCTCGCTCTGTCGGCTTGTGCCGGCGGGACGGACACGGAGGCCGACCCGGGGGCGGAGGAGAGCGCACCCTCGGAAGAGGTCAGCTTCGAAGAGGGCACGACGATGGCCGCGCTGGCCGACGCCGGAAGCATCACCATCGGCACGAAGTTCGATCAGCCGCTCTTCGGCCTGGTCGGTCCCTCGGGAGTGCCGGAGGGGTTCGACGTCGAGATCGGCAAGATCATCGCGTCGGAGCTCGGCATCTCCGAGGACAACATCGAGTGGGTCGAGACTGTTTCGGCCAACCGCGAGCCGTTCATCGAGAACGGCCAGGTCGACATCGTCATCGCGACCTACACGATCAACGAAACCCGCAAGGAGGTCGTCTCGTTCGCCGGGCCGTATTACATGGCGGGCCAGTCGATCCTCGTGCTCGCTGACAACGAGGACATCCAAAGCGAAGAGGATCTGGTCGGACAGCCGGTCTGCTCGGTGACAGGATCCACTCCCGCGGAGAACCTCGCCGAGTTGGGAGCCGAGCCCGTCCTGACCGACACGTACTCCAATTGCCTCGAGCCGCTTCGCACCGGGGCCGTGGTCGCGGTGTCGACCGACAATGTGATCCTCGCCGGTCTCGCCGCCCAGAACGAGGGCGAGTTCAAGGTCGTCGGAGAGCCGTTCACCGACGAGCCCTACGGCATCGGCCTCGCGCTCGACGACACCGATTTCCGCATGTGGATCAACGACGTCCTCGAGGCTTCCTACGAGGATGGTCGATACGAAGAGGCGTGGAACAGCACGGCGGGAACGATCCTGCCGTTCGTCGAGCCGCCGGCACCCGACCGCTACTGATCGACGGGATGCCCCGGACCGGCGTGAGGCGTCGGTCCGGGGCATCCATCGACATGATCCAACTGTGAGAGAGGAGGCGGAGTGGAACAGTATCTGAGCCTGTGGCCCACATTCTGGGAAGGGTTCCGGGTGACGCTGCTGCTCCTGGCGGTCTCAGGTGTGCTGTCCCTCATCCTCGGCACGCTCATCGCCGCGATGCGCATCTCGCCCATCGGCTCCCTGCGCGTCTTCGCAGCCTTCTGGGTCGAGATCGCACGGAACACCCCGCTCACCCTTGTCTTCTTCTTCTTCGCCGTCGTGGTCCCCTTCCTCGGCGCGCGCCTGCCCTTCGTGCCGCTGGCGATCGCCGCGCTGGCCTACTACACGTCTCCCTTCGTGGCCGAGGCGCTCCGCTCGGGCATCAACGGGGTGCCCGTAGGGCAAGCCGAGGCGGCGCGCAGTATCGGCCTGGGCTTCAGCCAGACGGTGTCGCTCGTCGTCCTGCCCCAGGCGTTCCGCATGACCATTCCGCCGCTCATCAACGTCTTCATCGCGCTGACCAAGAACACCTCGGTCGCGGGGGGCTTCTTCGTGGTGGAGCTGTTCGCGGGCACGCGCGCACTGGCGAACGCGAATGGGAACATGGTGATCCCCATCCTCCTCACCGCGGCGGCCCTCTACCTCGTGATCACCGTCCCGCTCGGCCTGCTCGCCGGGCAGATCGAGAAGCGCGTGGTGGTTCAGCGATGAGTGCTCCCTCCGTCCTCTTCGACGCCCCCGGACCCCGGGCCCGGCGGCTGTCCCTCATCGCCTCGGTGATCGGGGCGGTCATCATCCTGGGCGTGCTCGCGTGGCTCATCTGGATTCTCGCGACGCCGCGCGTCTCCGGCGGCGTGCCGGTCCCGGCGATCCTCGATCCGGTGCGGTGGGACATCTACCTCGATCCCGAGGTGTGGGGCGCGATCGGCCGAGGGGTCGTCGCCACTCTCCAGGCGGCCGCCGTCGCCGCCGTCGGGGCGATCCTGCTCGGCATCGTGCTCTCCCTCTTGCGGAGCTCCTCGATCGCCTGGGTGCGGATCCCAACGGCATGGCTCATCGAGTTCCTGCGTGGCATGCCGGTGCTGCTGATGATGCTGTTCATCCTCCTCGTCGCGTCGACGGGGGCGTTCTGGGCCGTGGTGATCGCGCTCATCCTCTACAACGGCACCCTGATCGGTGAAGCGCTGCGTGCGGGACTGGCCGCTCTGCCGCGCGGCCAGCGTGAGGCCGCTCTCAGCGTGGGCATGCGCGAATTCCAGTCGAAGGTGCTGGTGGAGTTCCCCCAGGCCTTCCGCCAGATGCTGCCGATCATCGTCGCGCAGCTCGTCGTGCTGCTCAAGGACACGTCACTCGGATACATCGTCGGCTACAACGAGCTCATCCGCACGATGATGAACAACCTCGCGAGCTTCTACGGCAACCGCTACCTGTTCTCGCTGTTCTTCGTGTGCCTGATCATCTACCTCGCCATCAACCTGTCCCTGTCCTGGTTCGCGCGGTGGCTCGCACGGCGGACGGCCAGCGGCGGGCGCAAGGCCAAGCGCGGCGGTGCTGACGTGGATCCCGACCAGGCGATTCTCGTCGCGCAGGCGAGCGCGTCCGCTCGGCAGTCTGGGAACGCCCCGGGGTTCTGACGGCGCGGCGGGTCTGAGTATCCGCCGTCGGTAGACTCGACTCTCGTGTCCGACGCACCCGAGATCACCCCTGACGCAGTGCAGGCCGCGGTCGACGCCGCCCTCGCCGCAATCGCCGCGGCATCCAGCACGGCTGACCTGAAGGCGGCGCGCTCCGCGCACGCGGCGGAGGGCTCGCCCCTCGCCCGGCTGAACGCGCGCCTCCGCGACGTCGCGCCCGAGCGCAAGGCCGAATTCGGCAAGCTCATCGGTCAGGCCCGCGGACGGGTGGCGCAGGCTTTTGCGGCCCGAGAGGCCGAGGTCGCAGCTGCCGAGACCGCCGCGCGGCTGGAAGCGGAGCGCATCGATGTCACGGCCCTCCCCGCCCGCGCCCGCGTCGGCGCGCGGCATCCGATCTCCCTTCTTCAGGAGCAGGTCGCCGACATCTTCGTCGGCATGGGATGGGAGATCGCGGAGGGTCCCGAGCTCGAGCACGAGTGGTTCAACTTCGACGCGCTCAACTTCGACGCCGACCACCCGGCCCGGCAGATGCAGGACACGTTCTTCATCGACCCGGTCGATCGGCACCTGGTGATGCGCACGCACACGAGCCCCGTGCAGGTGCGCTCGATGCTCGAGCGCGACCTGCCGATCTACGTCCTGTGCCCGGGCCGGGTGTACCGCACGGACGAGTTCGACGCGACGCACCTGCCCGTCTTCACGCAGTTCGAGGGCCTCGTGATCGACAAGGGGATCACGATGGCGCACCTGAAGGGCACGCTCGACCACGCGGCCCGCGTGCTGTTCGGTCCCGAGGCGAAGACCCGGTTCCGCGCCAACTACTTCCCCTTCACCGAGCCGTCGGCGGAGCTCGATCTTTGGCACCCGACCTTCAAGGGCGGTGCGCGCTGGATCGAGTGGGGCGGATGCGGGATGGTGAACCCCAACGTGCTCCGCGCGGCGGGGATCGACCCCGAGGAGTACTCGGGCTTCGCGTTCGGGATGGGGATCGAGCGGACACTGATGTTCCGCAGCGACGTGCAGGACATGCGCGACATGGCCGAGGGCGATGTGCGCTTCAGCGAGCAGTTCGGGATGGTGGTCTGATGCGCGTCCCGCTTTCGTGGCTGCGTGAGTATGTCGATGTGCCGGCGGACGCCGCCCCAGAGGACGTGCTCGCGGCGCTCGTGCGCGTCGGGTTCGAAGAGGAGGACGTGCACCGCTTCGAGCTGCAGGGCCCGATCGTCGTCGGCGAGGTGCTCGAGTTCGTCGAGGAGCCGCAGTCCAACGGCAAGACGATCCGCTGGTGCCAGGTGCAGGTCGCGCCCGACGGCCAGCCGGCCGCCGACGGCGGTCCTGCCGTGCACGGCATCGTGTGCGGCGCGCGCAACTTCTTCGTCGGCGACAAGGTGCCTGTCACTCTTCCGGGCGCCGTCCTCCCCGGCCCGTTCCCGATCGCCGCGCGCAAGACCTACGGCCACGTGTCGGACGGGATGATCGCGTCAGCGAAGGAACTCGGTCTGGGCGACGAGCACGACGGCATCCTGCGCCTCGTCGAGCTCGGCATCGACGCCCCCGTCGGGTCGGATGCGATCTCGTTGCTCGGTCTCGACGACGCCGCCATCGACGTCAACGTCACCCCCGATCGCGGGTACGCGCTGTCGGTCCGCGGCATCGCGAGGGAGTACTCCCATGCAACCGGGGCCACCTTCCGCGATCCGGGTGCGCGCGAGTGGGGCGAGGTCAACCTCCACGACGACACGGCGTTCACCGTCGCCGTCGACGATCGGGCCCCGATCCGCGGCCGCGTCGGAGCGTCGGAGTTCGTCGCCCGGATCGTCCGCGACGTGGATCCCACCAAGCCCACACCGGCGTGGATGATCGCGCGGCTTTCGCTGGCCGGCATCCGGTCGCTCGGCATCCTCATCGACATCACCAACTACGTCATGGTCGAGCTCGGGCAGCCGATCCACGGCTACGACCTCGACACCCTGCGCGGAGGCATCACCGTCCGCCGTGCGGTGGCGGGGGAGAAGCTCGAGACCCTCGACGGCAAGGTGCGCGAGCTCAACCCCGAGGACCTTCTCATTACCGACGAGTCGGGACCGATCGGACTCGCCGGCGTCATGGGCGGCGGAACGACCGAGATGACCTCGTCGACCCGCAACGTGCTCATCGAAGCCGCCACCTTCGACCCCGTCTCGATCGCCCGCACCGCCCGTCGTCACAAGCTGCCCTCCGAGGCGTCCCGTCGCTTCGAGCGCGGCGTCGACCCGGCGATCGCCTTCGTCGCCGCGGCACGTGTCGCCGAACTCATGGTCCAGTACGCCGGGGGCACCGACACGCGTGCCGGGGGCGCTCTGCATGCCACGATCGAGACGCCCGGCGTCGAGCTGCCGCGCCCCTTCGTCCCCGCGCTGATCGGCGTCGACTACAGCGAGACCGAGATCGTCGGCGCCCTCGAGCTGATCGGCTGCGAGGTGCGTGAGAACGAGCGCACCTGGGTCGTCTTCCCGCCGTCGTGGCGTCCCGACCTCACGGACAAGTGGACCCTGGCGGAGGAGGTCGCCCGCATCGAGGGCTACGACCGCATTCCGTCGGTGCTGCCGACTCCGCCGTCCGGCCGCGGTCTGACCTCGGCGCAGCAGGGCAGGCGTCGCGTGGCGAACGCGCTCGCCGCCGCGGGGTACGTCGAGACGCCGTCCTTCCCCTTCACGACCGAAGAGCAGAACGATCTGCACGGATCGGCCTCGGGAGCCCACCTGCCGAGCGTCAAGCTCGCCAACCCCCTCGACGGGCAGGCACCATTCCTTCGCCGCAGCCTCGTTCCGGGACTTCTCCGTGTGGCGCACCGCAACGTCGCGCGCGGTCTGACCGACCTGGCGCTGTTCGAGACCGGTGTCGTGTTCCTTCCGAAGCCCGGTGTCGCCTACGGCACCGAGGGCGTTCCACCGCTGGCCGTGCGACCGGATGCCGGGACCCTGACGGCCCTCGACGCGTCGATCCCGCCGCAGCACCGCCACGTCGCGGTGCTGCTCACCGGTTCGATCACCCCGAAGCAGCCGGGCCTCGCCGCCGAGACCGCCGGTCTCGCCGACGCGCTCGACGCCGTCCGCACGATCGCTGCCGCGGCGGGGGTGGCGATCGAGGTCGCGCAGGACGAGCGCGCAGCCCTGCACCCCGGACGCACCGGCGTGCTCTCCGTCGGGGCGACCGAGGTCGGCTACGTCGGTGAGCTCCTTCCCTCCGTCGCGGAGGACGCCGACCTTCCCGGTCGGGTCATCGTCGCGGAACTCGATCTCGACCTCATGCTCTCCGTGGCAGGGGAGAAGGTCGTGGCGGCTTCGCTGTCGGGCTACCCGGCGGCGACGCAGGACGTTTCCCTCGTGGTGGATGCGACGGTGCCGGCCTCCGAGGTCCGCACGGCGCTCATCGACGGTGCGGGCGATCTGCTCGAATCGCTGCGCCTGGTCGACGACTACCGGGGTGCAGGGGTTTCCGAGGGGACGAAGAGTCTGACCTTCGCCCTCCGCTTCCGCGCGCCCGACCGCACCCTCACCGCGGCCGAGGCGACGGAGGCCAAGCTCGCCGGCGTCGCGGTCGCGACGGAGCGGTTCGGGGCGACCCTGCGCGAGTAGCCGGTGCGCTCCGCCCAGAGCGGAACGCGGTGTCGTCCTGCCCGACTCTCTGATGAGATGACGGCATGATGAATGTGCTGGTCCTGGGCGGGACCGGTTGGCTGAGCGGTCGGGTCGCGCGCGCCTGGGTGGATGCCGGCGCGCATGTCACGTGCCTCGCGCGCGGCGGTCGGCCCGCACCGGACGGAGCGGAGCTCGTCGTCGCCGACCGGGGAGAGCCGGACGCCTACGCCGCGGTGGCCGGGCGCGAGTGGGACGAGGTGGTCGAGATCTCCTCGACACCCGAGCACGTCGCGTCAGCCGTCGTCGCGCTCGCGCCGGTCGCCCGTCACCTGACGTACGTGTCGTCGCTGTCGGTGTACGCGACGAACGACGTCGTGGGTGCGGCGGAGGACGCGGCGCTCAGCGAACCGCTCCGCCCGGGGGAGGAGTACGACTACTCGCGCGCGAAGGCCGCTGCCGAGGCATCCGTTGTCCACCACCTCGGCGACCGGGCTGCCATCGTGCGTCCGGGACTCATCGTCGGCCCGGACGACCCCACGGACCGGTTCGGCTACTGGGTGGCGCGCTTCGCCCTCGTCGGCGACCGGCCGGTCCTCACGCCGACGCTCGATGACCGGATGACCCAGGTGATCGACGTCGATGACCTCGCCGCGTTCCTCGTGGCATGCGGGGCTGATGGGCGATCCGTCGTCGCGAACGCGATCGGCGATCCCCTGCCGTTCCGCACCTTCATCGACGCCGCCCGCGAGGTGGCGGGTCATGGTGGCGAGCTCGTGACAGCCGACGACGCCTGGCTGGTCGCGCACGACGTGCAGCACTGGATGGGGCCGCGGTCGCTCCCGCTGTGGCTGCCTGCCGACATGCCGGGGTTCGCGACGCGGTCCAATGCCGCCTACCGTGCCGCGGGCGGCCTGCTCCGCGCCCTCGACGACACCCTGCGCCGCACGCTCGCCGACGAACGCGCCCGCGGCCTCGACCGTGAGCGACGCAGCGGACTCACCCGGGCCGAAGAACTCGCGCTTCTGGGGGAGATGAGCTGACCCCACGCGCCTAACTCCTGCAGAACGCGTTCGCTGACGCCGACGGCACCCGTGATTGCGCGGGCGGCAGGCGCTGCGCTCGACGATCGGCAGGAGTTACGACGGTGGCGCCCGTAACCGGACAGGGCAGGAGTCCCGATTTGCGGGCGGCGGCACCCCGCCGCTATGGTCGGCCCATGTCCTCGGCCGCGCTCGATTCCGCCACGCTCCCTGTGAGCGTCGCTCCTGCGCGCCGACGTCTGGACGGACGCCGACTCTAGGCGACCCCGCGCACCTCCCTGGAGGGGAGTCACGGGCGTCGCCGTCGGCAGCCCACGACCCCAGACTCTAAGGTGGAATCCATGACATATTCGGTCGCCGTCTCCGGCGCATCCGGCTATGCGGGCGGCGAGATCCTCCGGATCCTCGCCGCACATCCCGACGTCGAGATCCGCACGGTCACCGCGCACTCCAACGCCGGACAGAAGCTCATCGAGCATCAGCCGCACCTGCGCTCACTGGCGCACCTGACGCTCCAGGAGACGACCCCCGAGGTGCTCTCCGGCCACGACATCGTCTTCCTCGCTCTGCCGCACGGTCAGTCGGGGCAGTACACCGACGCGCTGGCGGACACGCCGCTCGTCATCGACGCCGGCGCCGACCACCGGCTGGAATCGACGACCGAGTGGGAGAAGTTCTACGGCGGCGACCACCACCACCCGTGGACGTACGGGGTTCCCGAGCTCCTCGTCGGCGGCGGCACGCAGCGTGAGCTGCTTCGGGGTGCGACTCGCATCGCTGCCCCCGGCTGCAACGCCTCCACCGTCAGCCTCAGCCTCGCGCCGGGAGTCTCCGCCGGGGTGATCGACCCGAGCGACATCGTCACGGTGCTCGCGGTCGGGCCCTCCGGCGCCGGGAAGAGTCTGAAGCCGCACCTCCTCGGCAGCGAGATCCTCGGCACCGCGAACCCCTACGCGGTGGGGGGTGGTCATCGCCACATTCCCGAGATCCGGCAGGCGCTCGCCGCCGCGATGTCGGAGACCGCCGTCCCCATCCGGATCTCCTTCACCCCGGTGATCGTGCCGATGGCACGCGGGATCCTCGCCACCTCGACCGCGCCCATCGCAGCCGGCGCCACCGACGACGACATCCGTGCGGCGTGGGAGCGGGCGTACGGCGATGAGACCTTCGTCCAGCTGCTTCCCGCGGGTCACTTCCCCCGCACGGCCGACGTGCTCGGCGCCAACACCGCGCTGATGGGGCTCGCGATCGATCGCGACGCGAATCGGGTGGTCGTCGTCACCGCGGTCGACAATCTCGTCAAGGGCACCGCGGGCGCCGCGGTGCAGTCCATGAACATCGCGCTCGGCCTCCCCGAGGGGCGGGCGCTCACCGTGAACGGAGTCGCCCCGTGAACATCGACGACGATCGGCCGCACGGTTTCTCCGCCACGGGCGTCACCGCGCCCCGGGGCTTCGAGGCGGCCGGGGTCGCCGCGGGCCTGAAGTCCACCGGCAAGCCCGATGTCGCCGTCGTCGCGAATCGCGGGCCGCTGAAGGTCGGCGCCGCGGTCTTCACGAGCAACCGCGCGAAGGCCAACCCCATCCTGTGGTCGGAGCAGGTGGTCCGCGACGGCGTCGTCGAGGCGATCGTGCTGAACTCCGGCGGTGCCAACTGCTTCACCGGATCGTTCGGCTTCCAGACCACGCACCAGACCGCCGAGAAGGCCGCCGCCCTCCTCGGCGTCGGCGCCGGCGACATCCTGGTCTGCTCCACCGGCCTCATCGGGACAGGCGACGAGGTGTTCCGGCAGAAGGTGCTCGACGGGACCGAGCGGGCGATCGCGTCGCTCGCCGCGGACGGCGGCGATGCGGCATCCGAGGCGATCATGACGACCGACTCGCGGCCGAAGCGGGCTGTCACGGCCAGCCACGGATGGACCATCGGTGGCATGGCGAAGGGGGCGGGGATGCTCGCCCCGGGCCTTGCCACGATGCTCGTCGTCCTCACCACCGACGCCGTCCTCACCGCCGAGGAGGCCGATGCGCATCTGCGCGCAGCGACGCGTACGACCTTCGACCGGCTGGATTCCGACGGATGCATGTCGACGAACGACCAGGTGACGCTCATGGTCAGCGGCGCCTCGGGCGTGACGCCGGATCCCGAGGAATTCCGACGGCGCCTGACCGCCGTGTGCGACGACCTCGCCGGGCAGCTCCAGGCCGACGCGGAGGGCGCGAGTCACGACATCAGCATCCAGGTCACGAACGCGGCATCCGAGGACGACGCCGTGACCGTCGGACGCTCGGTCGCCCGCAACAACCTCTTCAAGGCCGCGATCTTCGGCAACGACCCCAACTGGGGACGGGTGCTCGCGGCCATCGGCACCACCGACGCGGTCTTCGATCCCTATGACGTCGACGTGTGGATGAACGGCGTGCGCGTGTGCACCCAGGGCGGCCCCGACCGCCCCCGCGAGGAGGTCGACCTGACGCCGCGGGCCACGACGGTCCGCATCGACCTCAAATCCGGCGACGCGCACGCCCTCATCCGCACCAACGACCTCACCCACGACTACGTCCACGAGAACAGCGCCTACTCCTCATGACCGACATCCAGACGACCGACCCGGGTGAGGCCAGCGCGAGAGCCGCCGTCCTCATCGACTCGCTGCCCTGGCTGCGGCGCTTCCGCGATCAGGTCATCGTGATCAAGTACGGCGGCAACGCCATGGTCAGCGAAGAGCTGCAGGATGCGTTCGCCGCCGACATGGCCTACCTCCGCTACGCGGGTGTGAAGCCGGTCGTGGTGCACGGCGGCGGCCCGCAGATCTCGTCGATGCTCGACCGACTGGAGATCCCGAGCGAGTTCAAGGGCGGCTACCGTGTCACCTCCACCGAGGCGATCTCGGTGGTGCGGATGGTGCTCACCGGTCAGATCAACCCGCAACTCGTGGGGAAGATCAACACCCACGGTCCGCTGGCGACGGGCCTGAGCGGCGAGGACGCGGGGCTTTTCGGCGGTCGCCGGCGGGGCGTCACCATCGACGGCATCGAGCATGACCTCGGCCGGGTGGGCGATGTGGTCGAGGTCGACCCGCAGCCGGTCCTCGATCATCTCGCGGCCGGCCGCATCCCGGTGGTCTCCAGCATCGCGCCCGACCTCGATCGCCCCGGCGCGTCGCTCAACGTCAACGCCGATGCCGCGGCGTCGGCGCTCGCGGTCGCGCTGAAAGCGGTGAAGCTCGTGGTCCTCACCGACGTGCCGGGCTTGTACGCCGACTGGCCGAACCGCGACTCCCTCGTCTCGCACCTGACGTCCTCCGCCCTGCGGGAGATGCTGCCGACGCTGGAGTCGGGCATGATCCCGAAGATGCAGGCGTGCCTCGAGGCGGTCGAGGGAGGTGTCGAGACGGCGGCGATCATCGACGGGCGGGTGCCGCACTCGGTGCTCGTGGAGATCTTCACCAGCAACGGAATCGGAACAGAGGTGGTGCGAGGATGACCTGGCAGGATGACGCGGGACGCGACCTCGTCCGCAGCTTCGGCGACCGGATGGCGATGTTCGTCCGCGGGGAGGGCGCATACCTCTGGGACGACGCGGGCACCCGGTATCTCGACTTCCTCGGCGGGATCGCGGTGAATTCCCTCGGCCACGCCCACCCCGTGTTCGTCGACGCGGTGGCGCGGCAGGCTGCGACCCTGGCGCACGTGTCGAACTACTTCGCCACGCCCCCGCAGCTCGAACTCGCCGCGCGGCTGAAGCGTCTCGCCGGAACCGGTGACGGCGGCCGGGTGTACTTCGGCAACTCCGGCGCCGAGGCGAACGAAGCCGCGTTCAAGCTGGCCCGCCTGCACGGCGGGGCCGAACGTCCGCGCATCCTGGCCCTGCGCGACGCCTTCCACGGGCGCACGATGGGAACCCTCGCCCTCACCGGCAAGTCCTGGATGCAGGAGCCGTTCCTCCCGATGGTGCCCGGCGTGGAGTTCATCGACTCCACGGTCGAGGCGCTGGATGACGCGATCGACGGAGGGGTGGCAGCGCTCTTCGTCGAACCGATCAAGGGCGAAGCCGGCGTCGTGGAACTTCCCCCCGGGTACCTCGCCGCGGCACGCGAGATCACGAAGCGCCACGGCGCGCTGCTCATCGTCGACGAGATCCAGACCGGAGCCGGCCGGACGGGGGAGTGGTTCGCCTTCCAGCACGCGGGCATCACCCCTGACGCCATCACGGTCGCCAAGGGCATCGGCGGCGGCTTCCCCATCGGGGCGCTGATCACCTTCGGAGCGGCCAGCGATCTGTTCTACCCCGGCACGCACGGTTCCACGTTCGGCGGCAACGCCCTCGGCACCGCGGTCGCCTCCGCCGTCCTCGGGGAGATCGAGCGGGCAGACCTCCTCACCAACGCGCGAGAGCGGGGTCTGCAGGTGCGCGACGCGATCACTGCGATCAACACCGACCTCATCGAGGGATGCCGCGGGCAGGGCCTCCTGATCGGTGTCGCGCTGCGGCATCCGCTCGCCAAGGCACTCGTCGCGGCGGCCCAGCAGCACGGTCTGATCATCAACGCCCCCAACGACACCACCATCCGGCTCGCGCCCGCCCTGACCATCGGCGACGTCGAGGTCGACGACTTCGTCGCGCTCTTCACCGCGGCGATCCGCTCGGTCGAGGACGCGCTCGTGCTCGACGGCGCCGGCGCGGCATCCGGCGAAGGGACGGCATCGAAATGACGCGGCATCTTCTCCGCGACGACGACCTGTCCGCCGCCGAACAGCGGGAGATCCTCGACCTCGCTGTCGAGCTCAAGAGCGACCGGTGGAAGCTGCGACCCCTCGAGGGTCCTCAGACGGTGGCGGTGATCTTCGACAAGTCCTCCACGCGAACCCGCGTGTCCTTCGCCGTCGGCATCGCCGACCTCGGCGGCTCACCGCTGATCATCTCCACCGCCAACAGTCAGCTGGGCGGCAAGGAGACCCCCTCGGACACGGCGCGGGTGCTCGAGCGGCAGGTGGCCGCGATCGTGTGGCGCACCTACGCGCAGGCGGGGCTGGAGGAGATGGCCGAGGGAACGCGGGTTCCTGTCGTCAACGCCCTCTCCGACGACTTCCACCCGTG
Source organism: Microbacterium kunmingense (assembly GCF_023155745.1). GTDB lineage: Bacteria > Actinomycetota > Actinomycetes > Actinomycetales > Microbacteriaceae > Microbacterium > Microbacterium kunmingense. The sequence goes on along the minus strand of NZ_JAKNUS010000003.1, from coordinate 93,047 downwards.
CCAGCTGCTGGCAGACCTCCTCACCATTCGCGAGCACAAGGGCGAGCTCGCGGGTCTCACGCTCTCGTTCTTCGGCGACGGGCGCTCCAACATGGCGCACTCCTACCTCCTGGCGGGCGTGACGGCGGGCATGCACGTCCGCGTCGCATCCCCGGAGGATTATGCGCCGCGTGACGACGTCGTCGAGGCGGCCGACCGTCGCGCCGCCGAGACCGGTGGCAGCGTGGTCCTCTTCACCGACCCGAACGAGGCGGCTGCGGGCGCCGACGTCATCGTCACCGACACGTGGGTGTCGATGGGCAAGGAGGAGGAGAAGCTCGCGCGGCTCCGCGACCTCGGGTCGTACAAGGTGACCACCGAGCTCATGTCGCTCGCCGCCGACGACGCCATCTTCATCCACTGCCTCCCCGCCGACCGCGGGTACGAGGTGGATGCGGAGGTCATCGACGGACCGCAGAGCGTCGTGTGGGACGAGGCGGAGAACAGACTTCACGCGCAGAAGGCGCTGCTGGTGTGGCTGCTGCGCCAGCAGTGACCGGTCGCGCACCCGCGACGCTCGCCCGCAACTGGGCTTGGCTGAACGGGGAAGGCCGGCTCGCCGGAATCGATCTGGCCCGCGGGCTGGCGGTTCTCGGGATGTTCGCCGCGCACCTGCTGGTGACCCCGGAACTGCTCTGGACGATGCCCGCCACCTGGCTGGGGATCGTCGACGGTCGATCCTCCATCCTGTTCGCCACCCTCGCCGGGGTGTCGATCGGCCTGGTCACCGGAGGACCGCGCCCGCTCGGACGTGAGGCGATGGCGATCGCCCGCATGCGCCTGGGGGTGCGCGCAGGCTTCCTGTGGGGACTCGGCGTGCTGCTCATCGCCACCGGTGTGCCGGTCTACGTCATCCTCCCGGCGTACGCGATCATGTTCGTCCTCGCCCTTCCGTTCACCCGGCTCCCGGCTGTTGCGCTTCTCGCCGTGGCCGCGGGGCTGGCCTTGGTCATGCCCTGGGTCCAGGTGCTCCTCGACGAGGCGCCGCTGTGGTCGACTCCGCTCGGCGATGAACTGTCGGCCGCGATCGGCTGGCACTACCCGTTCCCCGTCTGGATGGCCTTCGTCCTCGCCGGACTGGGGCTCGCGCGCGCGGATCTGACCCGGCTGCGCGTCCAGCTGATCTCGCTTTCGACAGGCGCCGTCCTGGCTGCCCTGGGGTACGGTCTGGATGCCGCGGCCAGCAGAGGCGCCGACCCGGTGATGCCCACCCTGTGGAGCGAGGTGTGGACGGCCGAGCCCCACTCGAGCGGACTGCTCGAGGTCGTCGGGTCCGGCGGCTTCGCCATCGCCGCCCTCGCCGCCTCGCTCCTGGTGTGCCGCACGCTGGTGGTCTGGGTCGTTCTGCCCCTGCGAGCTGTGGGGGCCATGCCGCTCACCGCCTATACCGCCCAGATCGTCGTCTGGGCGTTCATCGCCCTGGCGGCTTTCGGCACCACGAGTCTTCTCACCCCGTTCCGGGAGCTCGAACCCTTCTGGCCCCTGACGCTCGGCATCGTCGCCGGATGCACCGGCTGGGCGCTGCTGATCGGACGAGGCCCCCTGGAGTGGGCTTTCGACAGGCTGTCGAAGCTGATCGTGCCGAGCACACTGACGAACAGGAGCACTCCGTGACCAAGGACGAACAGACCAACGAGGGTGCTCTGTGGGGCGCGCGCTTCGCCTCCGGCCCGTCGCCCGAGCTTGCGGCGCTGAGTGTGTCGACGCATTTCGATTGGGCGCTGGCCCCCTACGACATCGTGGGATCGCACGCGCACGCGAAGGCTCTGGCGTCGGCGGGGTATCTCACCGCCGACGAAGAACAGCGGATGCACGCGGCACTGGACCGCCTGCTGTCTGCGGTGCGGGAGGGCACGCTTCGTCCCCGTCCCGCAGACGAGGACGTGCACGGGGCGCTCGAGGCGGCTCTGATCACCGAGGTCGGTCCCGAGCTCGGCGGCAAGCTTCGGGCAGGACGGAGCAGGAACGACCAGATCGCAACGCTGGTGCGGATGTATCTCGTCGACCACGCCGCCGTCGTGGCCCGCGACGTGCTGCGTCTGATCGACGCGATCGTCGCGCAGGCCGATGCGCACGCGGACGCGATCATGCCCGGACGCACGCATCTCCAGCACGCGCAGCCTGTTCTTCTCGCTCATCACCTGCAGGCGCACGCCTGGCCGCTCGTGCGCGACCTCGAGCGGCTCCGCGATTGGCGAGTGCGAGCGGACACCTCACCGTACGGCTCCGGCGCTCTCGCAGGATCGACACTGGGATTGGACCCCGCCCTGGTCGCCCGCGAGGTCGGTCTGGGACGGCCCACCGAGAACTCGATCGACGGAACCGCTGCCCGCGATGTCGTGGCGGAATTCGCCTACATCGCAGCCCAGATCGGCATCGACGTCAGCCGATTCGCGGAGGACATCATCGTGTGGAACACGCGGGAGTTCTCCTTCGTCGTCCTCGACGATGGCTTCTCGACGGGGTCGAGCATCATGCCGCAGAAGAAGAATCCCGACATCGCCGAGCTCGCCCGGGGGAAGACGGGCAGGCTCATCGGCAACCTGACCGGATTGCTGACGGTGCTCAAGGGCCTCCCACTCGCCTACAACCGCGACCTGCAGGAGGACAAGGAACCGGTCTTCGACAGCGTGCAGACCCTCGAGGTGGTCCTTCCCGCCTTCGCCGGAATGGTTGCGACCATGCGCTTCGACGTCGACAGAATGCGCGAACTCGCGCCGGCGGGGTTCTCGCTTGCCACGGACGTCGCGGAGTGGCTGGTCAGACGCGGTGTTCCCTTCCGCGACGCGCACGAGATCTCCGGAGCGCTGGTGCGGGCATGCGAGGAGCGGGGGACGGGTCTGGAGGATGCGGACGACGAGATGCTGGCCGAGGTCTCGCCGCACCTTTCGCCCGAGGTCCGCGCCGTGCTGACCGTCGAGGGGTCGGTGGCCAGTCGTTCAGGCATCGGCGGAACGGCCCCGCAGCGCGTCGCCGAGCAACGCGCCGAGCTCATCACCCGAGCGCAGACAGCCGCAACCGCGTTTCTTGGAAATCAGTGATTCACTGATCTTCCGCGCATTATCACTGAAAAAGCGATATTCGCACCCATATCAGCTGTAGACTGATTTCATGCCGGCCGTCGTGATCGCGGACATCGTCTCTTCTCGCGAGCTCGCGGACAGGAAAGTCGCACAACGAGATCTCGAGACCGTCCTCGCCCAGGTCAGCGAGGAGGGGCCGCCTGCCGAGCAGGGTCTTCGGCCCGTGGTGGGCGACGAGGTGCAGGGGGTGTACTCCGATCTGTCCTCCGCGCTCGCGGCGACGATGCTGCTTCAGCTTGCTCTGCCGGAGGGGCTCGAGCTCCGCTTCGGGATCGGTCTCGGACGCATCGAGGAGATCCCCTCCGTCGGTGGAGCGCTGTCCGAGGGCGAAGCCTGGTGGGCGGCGCGCGGTGCGATCGACCAGGTCGAGCGGCTTGCGCGCAGGACCGCGCCGACGGCGCGGACCTGGGTCGCAGCAGCCGAAGGCGCGACGGCGGAGACGCGCGAGATGGTGGGGATCGCCAACAGCGGACTGCTCGCGCGCGATCGCGCGATCGCTCAATTGAGCGCACGGACGCGACGGCTCGTCTACGGGCGATGGCGCGGGCGTACGCAGACGGACCTCGCCGCCGCGGAAGGTGTCGTGCAGTCCGCCGTCTCGCAGGCGCTCGCCGCCGCTGAGGCGGGTGCACTGCTCGAGGGGCTCCGCGCGCTCACCGGCGAGCGCGGGCCGGCATCACCAGATCGCGAGCCAGACAGCGGCGGCCACAGCCGATGACCAGAGAAGACTGGCCATCGTCCCGACGATGAACCGCTCGCGCGCGGCCGGGGTCGCCAGTTCCGAGAAGCGGCCCACGCCCTTAAGGGCGACCACCACCGCGATGACCGCGGGGAATCCGGCGAGGATGCCGAGCGCGACGGATGCCCGCTCGAGGAATCCGATCGTGGTGCCACCCCGGAGGATCTCCTCCTGACGCGTCTCGTCGTGATCGGCGGCGAGCTCGACCAGGATCCCGCCGCGCGGACCCTCGGTCGTGCGTCCGTCGGCCGCGACGAGGACCCACCGGGTGAACGGGTTGCCGCCGAGGATCGCCAGGGCCACGCCGAGGACCGCCAGGATGGCCCCGAGGAGGACCGGGATGTTGTACGGCAGCACCGCGACGACGAGGAGTGACAGCAGAACGAGACCCGCGGCCACCGACAGAACGGATGCCCGCGGTCGACGCTGCGCGATCGTGACGAGAACCAGTGCGGCGCACATCGACAGGAAAACGATGATGACGACGACCGCGACGGCCAGCGGATCTGTGGCGTCGATGGCATCCGGCATGGCGTAAGTGTCCCACGGGAGTCCGACACGTGCCGCGCGACGAACGCGAACGCTGTCGGGTGTCCGGGGTCTGTCGGGCCACGTCGAACGCGCTGATAACCTGGAAGGCGTGTCATCCGTCGTCGTGAACGCGACCGCCCCCGCGAACGATCCGTCCTTCGACAATGTCTGGGACGAACTGGTGTGGCGCGGGCTGATCCACGTCTCCACGGATGTCGACGAGCTCCGCGCGCTTCTCGGCGGCGAGCCGATCACGTTCTACTGCGGGTTCGACCCCACGGCGCCGAGTCTGCACCTCGGCAACCTCGTGCAGCTGCTGACCATGCGCCGACTTCAGCTCGCCGGCCACCGTCCGCTCGGCCTGGTCGGGGGATCCACCGGCCTCATCGGCGATCCGCGCCCCTCGAGCGAGCGGACGTTGAACACGAAGGAGACCGTCGCCGAGTGGGTCGGGTACCTGCGCGCGCAGGTGGAGCGCTTCCTGAGTTTCGACGGTGACAACGCCGCTCGCATCGTGAACAACCTCGACTGGACGGCGCCGCTGTCGGCGATCGATTTCCTCCGCGAGATCGGCAAGCACTATCGCGTCGGGAAGATGCTGAGCAAGGACGCGGTGAGCGCGCGGCTGAACTCCGAGGCCGGCATCAGCTACACCGAATTCAGCTACCAGATCCTGCAGGGACTGGACTACCTCGAGCTCTACCGCACGTACGGCTGCGTTCTGCAGACCGGCGGGTCCGATCAGTGGGGCAACCTCACCAGTGGGGTCGACCTGATCCACTACATAGAGCACACCTCGGTGCACGCCATCGGCACGCCGCTGATCACCAACAGCGACGGAACGAAGTTCGGCAAGAGCGAGGGCAACGCCATCTGGCTCGATCCCGCCATGTGCAGTCCGTACCGGATGTACCAGTTCTGGCTGAACACGGACGACGCCGACGTCATCGCGCGGCTGAAGATCTTCACCTTCCTCTCGCGCGAGGAGATCGAAGACCTCGCGCGGCTGGTCGAGGACGAGCCGTTCCGTCGCGCCGCACAGAAGCGTCTCGCCGCAGAAGTGACCGCTCTCGTGCACGGAGAGGATGCCGCGAGCGCGGTCGTCGCCGCGTCCGATGCGCTCTTCGGGCAGGGGGACCTCCGCACGCTCGATGCCGAGACGCTGATCCAGGCGCTGCGCGAACTTCCCCACGCCGACCTGGACCGTGGCGCGCCTGTCGTGCAAGCACTCGTCGAGACCGGATTGGTCGCGAGCCTCTCGGAAGCGCGACGCGCGATCGCGCAGGGCGGCGTGGCCATCGACGGGATGCGTGTCAGCGATGACTCCGCCACGGTCGAGGGATCGCTTCCGGGCGGCGTATCCGTCCTGCGTCGCGGCAAGAAGACGCTCGCGGGCGTCTTCGTCCGCTGACTGCCGCGGGTCTTCTGCGCGCTTGTCGAGAGCGCATTGAGGCGCATGCCGGCGCGTGTCGTGAGCGCGTCGCCGTGGGCGCTCGCGCTGTGACGACGAACGCACCGCGGCCTGATCGGACTCCGCCTCCACGGTCTGGCCGTGCGATCTGGATCGTCGGCGCCCGGCATCGGCATGCCCATCCTCACGGCCGTCGTCGTGTCGTGCCGCCGGGACCCGCGTCTTTCCGCGGAAAGAGGGCGCGACACGCCCGGGATGCGGGCACGATTTGCCAGTCCCGCAGGGCGCACGTAAATTATTACTTGTTCGCCCCAAAGGGAAGCGAGAGAGGCCGAGAGCCTCACCCCCCTCAAGCGGAGAACATCCCCCCTCAACATGAGCTCAGGCTCAAAACTTGAGAGTCGTCGACCGGAAGGTCTACGATGGGGAGCCCCCCGACGATCGAGCTGATCGAGCGTCATCCGAAACCTTCTCGGTTGCGAATGACACGATTTGACGGAGTCGAACACGGGGGCTAAGCTAGAGAAGTTGCCCTGCGGAGATGGTCGAGAGGCCAGAAAGCAGGAGCATCCGATCCTTGAGAACTCAACAGCGTGCACTTGTCAAATGCCAAATAACCTCGTTCCGGTGAAAACCGGATAGAGATTCCTTTGGATCAAAGACCGACCTTCGGGTCGGCAACGGATAGTCAGCAATGACATCCCTTTGGTCAGATCAAACTCGCTGCTGTCGGTCTATTCCGACCGGCTCGCAGCAACATTTCTTTACGGAGAGTTTGATCCTGGCTCAGGATGAACGCTGGCGGCGTGCTTAACACATGCAAGTCGAACGGTGAAAGAGAGCTTGCTCTCTGGATCAGTGGCGAACGGGTGAGTAACACGTGAGCAACCTGCCCCGGACTCTGGGATAACAGCTGGAAACAGCTGCTAATACCGGATACGAGCTGCGAAGGCATCTTCAGCAGCTGGAAAGAATTTCGGTCCGGGATGGGCTCGCGGCCTATCAGCTAGTTGGTGAGGTAATGGCTCACCAAGGCGTCGACGGGTAGCCGGCCTGAGAGGGTGACCGGCCACACTGGGACTGAGACACGGCCCAGACTCCTACGGGAGGCAGCAGTGGGGAATATTGCACAATGGGCGAAAGCCTGATGCAGCAACGCCGCGTGAGGGATGACGGCCTTCGGGTTGTAAACCTCTTTTAGCAGGGAAGAAGCGAAAGTGACGGTACCTGCAGAAAAAGCGCCGGCTAACTACGTGCCAGCAGCCGCGGTAATACGTAGGGCGCAAGCGTTATCCGGAATTATTGGGCGTAAAGAGCTCGTAGGCGGTTTGTCGCGTCTGCTGTGAAAACCCGAGGCTCAACCTCGGGCCTGCAGTGGGTACGGGCAGACTAGAGTGCGGTAGGGGAGATTGGAATTCCTGGTGTAGCGGTGGAATGCGCAGATATCAGGAGGAACACCGATGGCGAAGGCAGATCTCTGGGCCGTAACTGACGCTGAGGAGCGAAAGGGTGGGGAGCAAACAGGCTTAGATACCCTGGTAGTCCACCCCGTAAACGTTGGGAACTAGTTGTGGGGTCCATTCCACGGATTCCGTGACGCAGCTAACGCATTAAGTTCCCCGCCTGGGGAGTACGGCCGCAAGGCTAAAACTCAAAGGAATTGACGGGGACCCGCACAAGCGGCGGAGCATGCGGATTAATTCGATGCAACGCGAAGAACCTTACCAAGGCTTGACATATACGAGAACGGGCCAGAAATGGTCAACTCTTTGGACACTCGTAAACAGGTGGTGCATGGTTGTCGTCAGCTCGTGTCGTGAGATGTTGGGTTAAGTCCCGCAACGAGCGCAACCCTCGTTCTATGTTGCCAGCACGTAATGGTGGGAACTCATGGGATACTGCCGGGGTCAACTCGGAGGAAGGTGGGGATGACGTCAAATCATCATGCCCCTTATGTCTTGGGCTTCACGCATGCTACAATGGCCGGTACAAAGGGCTGCAATACCGCAAGGTGGAGCGAATCCCAAAAAGCCGGTCCCAGTTCGGATTGAGGTCTGCAACTCGACCTCATGAAGTCGGAGTCGCTAGTAATCGCAGATCAGCAACGCTGCGGTGAATACGTTCCCGGGTCTTGTACACACCGCCCGTCAAGTCATGAAAGTCGGTAACACCTGAAGCCGGTGGCCCAACCCTTGTGGAGGGAGCCGTCGAAGGTGGGATCGGTAATTAGGACTAAGTCGTAACAAGGTAGCCGTACCGGAAGGTGCGGCTGGATCACCTCCTTTCTAAGGAGCATCTGGATGCTTCGGCATCCCAGAGCCCGCTTCGAGCGAATGTCTCGAAGGGGTCAGCTCATGGGTGGAACATTTGACGAGGTGCCTCACGGATCGTGTCGATCTCAGTACGCTGCTCGCAGCTGGAACGGAATGGCACGCCTCGGGGGGCACATGCACGCTGTTGGGTCCTGAGGGACCGGATGCAGGCGCGGAGCGTTCGACGCTCTTCGCCGAGTCTGAACCTCAGGGCCCTTCTTCGGTGCCGCAGTGCGGCATGCGGGAAGGGTACCGCCCGTACTTTGAGAACTACACAGTGGACGCGAGCATCTTAGAGACGCGTCGTTTACGACGCGCCTCACAAACGAATGATCGATAGATCAGCTCATGTGATTTCAAGTCTTTAAGAGCAAACGGTGGATGCCTTGGCATCTGGAGCCGAAGAAGGACGTAGCAATCTGCGATAAGCCTCGGGGAGTGGATAAGCACACTTTGATCCGAGGATCTCCGAATGGGGAAACCCCGCTGGGCGGCGTGCCGACCCAGTGACTCCCGCCTGAATATATAGGGCGGGTAGAGGGAACGTGGGGAAGTGAAACATCTCAGTACCCACAGGAAGAGAAAGCAACCGCGATTCCGTTAGTAGTGGCGAGCGAAACCGGAACAGGCTAAACCGAGTACGTGTGATATCCGGCAGGAGTTGCGTATTCGGGGTTGTGGGACTTTTCAGATTGTTCTGCCGAGCAGTCAGCGTTACAAGAAGGTATAGACGAACGGCATTGAAAGGCCGGTCATAGAGGGTGCCAACCCCGTAGTCGAAATGCCTCCCTTGGCGCGAGAAGTATCCCAAGTAGCACGGGGCCCGAGAAATCCCGTGTGAATCTGTCAGGACCACCTGATAAGCCTAAATACTCCCAGATGACCGATAGCGGACAAGTACCGTGAGGGAAAGGTGAAAAGTACCCCGGGAGGGGAGTGAAATAGTACCTGAAACCGTTTGCTTACAAACCGTTGGAGCAGCCATAGCAGCTGTGACAGCGTGCCTTTTGAAGAATGAGCCTGCGAGTTAGCGATACGTGGCGAGGTTAACCCGAGTGGGGTAGCCGTAGCGAAAGCGAGTCTGAATAGGGCGATTCAGTCGCGTGTCCTAGACCCGAAGCGAAGTGATCTATCCATGGCCAGGCTGAAGCGACGGTAAGACGTCGTGGAGGGCCGAACCCACTTAGGTTGAAAACTGAGGGGATGAGCTGTGGATAGGGGTGAAAGGCCAATCAAACTTCGTGATAGCTGGTTCTCTCCGAAATGCATTTAGGTGCAGCGTTGCGTGTTTCTTGCCGGAGGTAGAGCTACTGGATGGCCGATGGGCCCCACAAGGTTACTGACGTCAGCCAAACTCCGAATGCCGGTAAGTGAGAACGCAGCAGTGAGACTGTGGGGGATAAGCTTCATAGTCGAGAGGGAAACAACCCAGACCACCAACTAAGGTCCCTAAGCGCGTGCTAAGTGGGAAAGGATGTGGAGTTGCTCAGACAACCAGGAGGTTGGCTTAGAAGCAGCCACCCTTGAAAGAGTGCGTAATAGCTCACTGGTCAAGTGATTCCGCGCCGACAATGTAACGGGGCTCAAGCACGCCACCGAAGTTGTGGCATTGACATTATTGGTAGGCCTTCGTGGTCCAGCCGTGTTGATGGGTAGGAGAGCGTCGTGTGGCCAGCGAAGCGGCGGTGTGAACCAGCCGTGGAGGCTACACGAGTGAGAATGCAGGCATGAGTAGCGAAAGACGTGTGAGAAACACGTCCCCCGAATGACCAAGGGTTCCAGGGTCAAGCTAATCTTCCCTGGGTAAGTCGGGACCTAAGGCGAGGCCGACAGGCGTAGTCGATGGACAACGGGTTGATATTCCCGTACCGGCGAAGAACCGCCCAAGCTAATCCAGTGGTGCTAAGAGTCCTAGCCAGGAATGTACGGATCCCTTCGGGGTGAAGACGTCTTGGTGAACGCTCGACCCCATGCTGGTGCGGCTAGCGTATTAACAGGTGTGACGCAGGAAGGTAGCCCAAGCCAGGCGATGGTTGTCCTGGTGCAAGTGCGTAGGCCGAGTGATAGGCAAATCCGTCACTCATACAGGCTGAGACACGATGCGGATAAAAAGTGGGTGATCCTATGCTGCCGAGAAAAGCATCGACGCGAGGTTCAAGCCGCCCGTACCCCAAACCGACTCAGGTGGTCAGGTAGAGAATACCAAGGGGATCGAGAGAATCGTGGTTAAGGAACTCGGCAAAATACCCCCGTAACTTCGGGAGAAGGGGGGCCTTCGACGTACTAGGACTTGCTCCGAAAGCGTTTGGGGGCCGCAGAGACTAGTGGGTAGCGACTGTTTACTAAAAACACAGGTCCGTGCCAAGTCGCAAGACGATGTATACGGACTGACGCCTGCCCGGTGCTGGAAGGTTAAGAGGACGGGTTAGCCGCAAGGCGAAGCTCAGAATTTAAGCCCCAGTAAACGGCGGTGGTAACTATAACCATCCTAAGGTAGCGAAATTCCTTGTCGGGTAAGTTCCGACCTGCACGAATGGCGTAACGACTTCCCAACTGTCTCAACCACGAACTCGGCGAAATTGCATTACGAGTAAAGATGCTCGTTACGCGCAGCAGGACGGAAAGACCCCGTGACCTTTACTACAGCTTGGTATTGGTGTTCGGTGTGGCTTGTGTAGGATAGGTGGGAGACTTTGAAGCATGGACGCCAGTTCATGTGGAGTCATTGTTGAAATACCACTCTGGTCACTCTGGATATCTAACTTAGAACCGTAATCCGGTTCAGGGACAGTGCCTGGTGGGTAGTTTAACTGGGGCGGTTGCCTCCCAAAAAGTAACGGAGGCGCCCAAAGGTTCCCTCAACCTGGTTGGCAATCAGGTGGCGAGTGTAAGTGCACAAGGGAGCTTGACTGTGAGACTGACAGGTCGAGCAGGGACGAAAGTCGGGACTAGTGATCCGGCAGTGGCTTGTGGAAGCGCTGTCGCTCAACGGATAAAAGGTACCTCGGGGATAACAGGCTGATCTTGCCCAAGAGTCCATATCGACGGCATGGTTTGGCACCTCGATGTCGGCTCGTCGCATCCTGGGGCTGGAGTAGGTCCCAAGGGTTGGGCTGTTCGCCCATTAAAGCGGTACGCGAGCTGGGTTTAGAACGTCGTGAGACAGTTCGGTCCCTATCCGCTGCGCGCGTAGGAAGTTTGAGAGGATCTGACCCTAGTACGAGAGGACCGGGTTGGACGAACCTCTGGTGTGTCAGTTGTTCCGCCAGGAGCACCGCTGATTAGCTACGTTCGGGATGGATAACCGCTGAAAGCATCTAAGCGGGAAGCCGGCCTCAAGATGAGACTTCCATGCCTTCGGGCGAGAGGCTCCCAGCCAGACTACTGGGTTGATAGGCCAGATGTGGAAGTGCAGTAATGCATGCAGCTGACTGGTACTAATAAGCCGATGACTTGATAACACTTCGTTTGTGTTGCCCGCGTCCACTGAGTGGTTCTCGATGTACGGTCGAGAATCGCATGACAATGACTTTTGTTGTGCAGACTGAAACATCAATAGTGTTTCGGCGGCCATAGCGAGAGGGAAACGCCCGGTCCCATTCCGAACCCGGAAGCTAAGCCTCTCAGCGCCGATGGTACTGCAGGGGGGACCCTGTGGGAGAGTAGGACACCGCCGGACTTCTTTCGAGAAATGGCCACCCAGTGTTGGGTGGCCATTTCGCGTTAACGGCCCACGTCGGGTCGGAGAGGGGAGCGTCATGACCGAGGATCGACGCGGCAGATCGGACGATCGCAGGAATCATCCGTCCCGCGACAGCCGCGGTAAGGCCGGTGCCGGACGTGACGACGACCGCCGGGAACGACCTCGACGCGATTCCGGAGACCGACCGCCGCTGTCGGGACGAGGAAGCTCAGCTCACGGCGGCGCTGATCGTCGGGCCTCCGACGGTGATCGACGGGGCGCCACGCGTCGGGAGGGCGACCGCGACGGTGGCCCTCGGCGCGACGGTGGCGGTGGGGCCAGGCCACGGCGCGATGATCACCGCCGAGCCGATGCACGTCCTTCCCGCCCGCCCCAATCCGAGCGCATCCCCGAGCCCGAGCTTCCCGAGGATGTCACTCCCCGCTCCCTCGATGCGGCAGCACGTAACCAGCTGAAGACCCTCAGCAAAGAGAATGCCGAGGCGGTCGCCCGACACCTGGCGATGGCGGCTCTGCTCATCGATGAGGATCCGGCGCGAGCGCATGAGCATGCCCTTGCCGCGACACGGCGCGCCGGGCGCGTGGCGGTCGTGCGCGAGACTGCGGCGATCACGGCGTATGCGGTCGGGGATTTCGCGCTCGCTCTTCGCGAGCTGCGGACCTACCGCCGCATCTCCGGCCGTGACGATCAGATCGCACTCATGGTCGACAGTGAGCGGGGGGTGGGGCGGCCTGACCGGGCACTCGAGGTCGGGCGTGCGGTGGACCGGAAGACGCTCCCGACCGACGTGCGTGTGCACCTGGCGATCGCGATGTCGGGCGCGCGCCTGGATCTCGGCGAGACCGAGCGCGCCCTCCAGGAGCTCGACATCCCCGAGCTCGATCCTGATCGCGCCTTCCCCTGGAGTCCGGATCTCTTCGCCGCTCGGGCGACGGTGCTGGAGGAGCTCGGCCGCGACGATGACGCTGCGTCCTGGCGCAAGCGGGCGGCTGTCGCAGCCGATGTCATCGCCGGCGCGAACGGCGAGGATCAGTGGGAGACGGTCGAGGTCGACGAGGTGATCGAAGAGTCCTCGGATGGTGGCCCCGCGTCTGCCGGCCACGGCGACGTCGCGGGGGTACGTGACTGATGGCGCTTTTCACCAGACGCAGCGATCCGACGCCGCTGTCGGGTGTCGACGTCGTCCTCGCGGATCTCGACGGGGTCGTCTACGCGGGTGCGGGCGCACTGCCGCACGCGGTGGAGGCGCTCACACGCGCCAAAGACGGTCGTCGTCTGGCTTACATCACCAACAACGCATCTCGGACCGATGCGGCGGTCGCCGCGCACCTCACATCCCTGGGGCTGCCGACAGCCGCCGACGAGGTGGTGACCAGTCCGCAGGCCGCGATGAGGTTGCTCGCCACGAAGGTGGCCCCCGGGGCGACGATCCTCGTGGTGGGCGGCGAGGGTCTGACGCGCGAAGTCGAGAAGGCCGGGTACATCGTCACGCGCAGCGCGGAGGATCGTCCCGCTGCCGTGGTGCAGGGCTTCGCCCCCGACGTCGGCTGGCTGCAGCTCGCCGAGGCCGCGTACGCACTGAAGACACCCGAGGAAGACGGGGGCATTCCGTGGATCGCCACGAACACCGACTGGACCATTCCTCAGTCACGGGGAATCGCACCCGGTAACGGCACGCTCGTGTCCGCTGTGCACACCGCGGTGGGGCGACTGGCGACGGTGGCCGGCAAACCCGAGACGCCGATCTTCGACGAGGCGGTGTCGCGATTCGGCGCGCACCGTCCCCTGTTCATCGGCGACCGGCTCGACACCGACATCCTCGGTGCGCAGCGAGCGGGAATCGACTCCGCCCTCGTGCTGACGGGCATCGACCGTCCGAAGCAGGTGCTCGCCGCACCGCCTGGTTCGCGTCCCACCTACCTCCTGGGCGATCTGCGGGAGCTGCACGAGCCGTACCCCGCCGTCCGTGTGTCCGGCGACACCGTGACCGTCGGGCGTGCGCGCGTACGGATCGACGGTGGCGACGTCCTCATCGACAGCGACGGTGACCGGCCGATCGACCTCCTCCGCGCCGGGGCGACGGCGATCTGGAACACCGGGCGGGCGATCTTCGGCTTCCGTGTGCCCGAGCGGCTGTACGCCGACCCCTTCCACCGACCGTGAGGGGGAGGGGGATGTCGCACATCCCCCTCCTCCCGCTCAGTCCGACGAGGTGTGCGCCAGGGCGCGCCGCCGGCGCGGCACGATGCGCATCACCGCGGTTCCCGCGGCGATGAGGGCGAAGGCGGCCAGTCCGAGCCAGAGCGAGTCGAATCCGGTGGCCGCGAGCACGCCTGCGCCCGCGCCCGCCCCCGTCGATGAGATGGCGTCGTTGTACATGTGGGTTTCCTTTCCTCCTACCATGCGCGTTGACGTCGGGTCAGCGCGTCGAGGTAAGCCTTTGTGTGAACCAGCTGCAGGAAGACGTCCAGCAGCAGTTCGTACATCAGCGCGGCCGGCAGCATGTAGCGCCATCCGCGATCGCGCACCGTCACGACGCGTTCGACCACGAAGATGGCCGTGACGCACAGCCAGAACGGCTGCAGGCCCCACTGGCCGGCGACGGCAGCGAAGATGATGGTCGCCAGGTAGAGGTACGTCACGAGACATCCGGCCATCGTGACGAGCTGGCGACCCCAGTACGGCCACGTCACCCGAGTCAGTCCGTACTGGACGCAGTTCTCCACCGCGCCCCGCTTCCACCGCAGACGCTGACGCCACAGTGCTGACCAGTTCGGCATGACTTCGGTGACGAGAGTGCATCCGGCAGGACTGAGCACCTCGTACCCCAGGTGCTTGATGGCGAACGTCAGCTCATTGTCCTCCGTGAGGACGCTGGTGTCGTACACGCCCCCGTGGCCGTCACCGGAGGGAAGCGCGCCCTGCATCCGAGCCCGGCTGATCTCCCGCAGCACCGCCACACGCATCACGGCGGCCGTTCCGGTCACAACCAGGCACTTCCCCTCGAGCCGCCGCACGTCCCGTCCGTATCGGGCGTACTCGTTGCGCTGAAGATGGCCGACGAATCCGCCCCCCGCCGACCCGCGGAACACACCCCCGACGGCGCCGATCCGCGGCGAGGCCAGTTCGCGCAGCGCCGTGGCGATGAATCCACCGTCGAGGGCGGAGTCAGCGTCCTGAACCAGGACCAGGTCGGCGTCGTGCAGTTCGCGCAGCATGCGCGCGAGTACCTGATTGAGGGCGCCGGCCTTCTTGGCGGTGTTGCCCTCCGTCGGCCACACGTCGACGTCGAGACTCGCCGCCACGCCGACCGTGTCGTCGCTGCAGTTGTCGGCCACGACCACGATGTGGTCGGGCGGAGTGGTCTGCTGTCGCAGACCTCGGATCGCCGCGCCGATCCCCGCCTCTTCGTTGTGGGCCGGAATGACCGCAACAAGCATGACCTCTCCTCTCGTCTGCGTCAGTCGAACGCGGACGATGAGGTGAAGCCGACGAGAAACAGCCTGATCCAGAGGTGAATATGGCTTTCCGAAGGGGGAGTGATGGGCCACGAGGGGTGAGGGCGAGGTGATGGGGGATGAGACGCGTGAGGGGCGGGAGGCCTCCGCCTCCCGCCCCTCACGCGGGTCCGTCGCGGGCCGTCAGCCCGTGGTGAGGACGCCGAGGATGAGGGCGCGCTCCACAGCGCCGTCGCGCGTGGACGCGCCGAGTTTGCGGTACGTGCTCCGCACCTGGGTCTTGACCGTGTTCAACGACACGTGCAGCGCCTGGGCGATGGCGCGGGGCGACTCGCCGGCGGCCAGCCTCGCGAGGACCACCCGCTCCCGGGGGCTGAGGGCGACGGTCGGGCCCGACGGTGTTTCCGGCGGCAGAGTCGAAGAGGCCAACTCGGCGAGGAGCGCCGACTCCGCGGCATCCGGATCCGACCCTTCTCTCGCGCGCTCGGCGAGCAGCCGCCGGACCGATGGCGACATCCGGCGCAGCGCCCGCTGCGCCCCCGTGGCGACGGCCTCGCGCAACACGAGCCGGAAGGCGGCGTCGGCGGAGGAGGTGTCGCCGATCATGACGCGGGCCTCGGCATCGACCGCGGCGGACGCCACGAGCGACCGCACGGGATGATCCTCTTCGAGCAGGCACGACCGCGTCTCGGCCACAGCCGCGCGCGCATCGCCGATGGCGAGCGCGGCGCGGGCACGCAGTGCTGCCGCGCACAGGAGGTGCGCGTGGTCCCGGTCGTCTCGGAGTGCCGCGCCGGTGCGCGCGAGGTCGCCCAGGTCGAGCAGCGCCTCTGCACGGTCGCCCATGCGGAGCAGGCGCAGCAGCCCCTGATCCTTCCCCTGCTGCTCGATGATCCGCAGGCGCCGGATCGCCGCGCGTCGGCCGTCGGTGTCGCCGGACTCCTCCGCCAGGAGCGCCAGGAGATGCTGAGCGAGGAAGTCGAACTCCGACCCTTCCACCTCGGTCACCAGTCGACGAAGCGTGGGCGCGTTCGCGCCCAGTTCGGAGCGTTCCGCCGCGATGAGGAGCTCGGCGATCTCGAGGGGTGCCGACCACAGTCCGCCGGGCATGCGGTCGGCCACCGGGCGTGCCCGGTGCAGGACCCGCTCGGCGTCGGGGAGGGCCCCGGTCAGCGCCTCGATGATCGCGAGGAAACCCAGAGCCTCCACGCGTTTGCGCGGCGTGAGATCGGAGTCGGCGTCGCGCAGGCCCCGTTCGAGGTCGCTGCGCGCGCGGGGGAGATCTCCCCTGAGCGCATGGATGCTGCCTCGCTTGAGCAGTGCGGCCGAGCGCAGATCGAGGCGGTCCCGGATATCGGTCCCGGTCGAGGCCAGGATCTCCAATGTCCGCTCCGCGTAGATCAGAGCCGCGTGCAGATCGCCCCGTGACCGTTCGGCCAGGCACCTCAGCAGCGCCGCCGATGCGCGGGTGCGCCCCGGCGCGTCGGGGTCGGCATCGATCAGGGATTCGGCCTGCTCGAGGTAGGGGAGCATCGTCCAGGCTCCCTCGGCACCCTCCCACCGGTAGGTCGCCGCCATCGCGAGCAGCAGGCCGGGATCGGTGGACCACACCTCCGGGGGATGGGAGAGGACCCACGCGCGAAGCGCGTCATCCCCGTGGCGGAAGGCGGCGAGCCATCCGGCGTGATGCTGTTGTGTCGTGTGCTGTCTCGCCGTGGGCAGCGGCGAGGACGGATCGTAGACCGTCAAGGTTCGGGTTCCTTTCGATCACCCCGCGACGGGTGCCGTCGACACGAGTGCCCACTCTCGCTGTCCAGGTCGACGTCCCCCCCTCACGAAGGTCAGAGACGAGAGTGCTTCGGAGCGGGGCGCGATTCGGATTGCACGTAGCATGTGACCATGGGCGAGGACGATCGGAAGACCGACGCCGCGGCTCCGTCGGAGCTGCTGTCGGCGCTGGAGATCATCGAATCGCAGCCGCTGGGCGAACGGGCTGAGGCCTTCACGGCCATTCACGACGACCTGGCTCGGCGCCTGGACGACACGCTCGGTGCCGGCGACCCGACGCGCCGATGACGCAGCGCCTGGACGCGGCCCTGGCCGCCCGCGGGCTCGCCCGATCCCGGACGCATGCCGCCTCGCTCATCACCGCGGGCGCCGTGCGCGTCGACGGCGCGGAGATCCGCAAGGCCTCGCACCGGGTCACCGACGACGCCGTCATCGATGTCGCCCAAACCGATCACTACGTCAGCCGCGGGGCCGTGAAGCTCGCCGCCGCGCTGGACGCGTTCGCCGTCGACCCTTCCGGGCGGATCGCGCTGGATCTCGGAGCATCCACGGGCGGTTTCACGCAGGTGCTGCGCGAGCGGGGTGCACGGACGGTCGTCGCCGTCGACGTCGGTCACGCACAGCTCGATCCGCGGATCCGTGCCGACCCCGGGGTGGTCGTCGTGGAGGGCTTCAACGCCCGCGAGATGACCTCCGCGCACTGGCGATCGTGGTCGGCGGGGGAGGTAGGCCCTGAGATCGTGGTCGGTGATCTCTCGTTCATCTCGCTGAGGCACATCCTCCCCGCGATCGCACGCGTCGTCCCCGCGGCGGCCGATGTCGTCCTGCTGGTCAAGCCGCAGTTCGAAGTGGGGCGGACCGGGGTCAAGGAGGGGCTGGTGACCGATCCGTCCGCACGCGCCGATGCGGTGTCCGGAGTGCTCTGGAGTGCGTGGGACAGTGGCTTGGGGACGGCGGGCGTGATCGCCTCGCCCCTCCTGGGAGCACGCGGCAACAGGGAGTTCCTCATCCGCCTCCGACCGGGTGCCGGGCAAAACCCGACAGAATGGCTCGGGACCGTGAACGATGTGACAGGGGAGCGATGACCGAGGCGGACCGCAACATCCTGGTCGTCGCGCACGCGCACCGGCCTGCGACGATCGATGCCGCGACCCGCGTCATCACGGCGTTGACCGCTGCCGGGGCACGACCGGTCCTGCCCGCCGACGACACCACGGAGATGAGACTCCTCACCGAGCGTCTGTTCCGCGCCGAGGAGGTGGACCCCCGGCACACCGAGATCGGGCGGCTGGGCGAGGACGTCGCGATCGACGACATCGAGCTCGCGATCGTCCTCGGCGGTGACGGCACTATCCTGCGTGCCGCCGAACTCGTCCGGGACGGCGGAGCGCCGGTGCTCGGGATCAACATGGGTCACGTCGGGTTCCTCGCCGAGATCGAGCCGGATGACATGGACGACGCCGTCCGCATGGTGATCGCGCGCGACTACGAGGTCGAGGAGCGGCTGACCCTGTCGGTGCGGGTGAAGGATGCCTCGGGCGCCGTCGTCTACGACACCTGGGCGTTGAACGAGGCGACCGTGGAGAAGGCGAGCCGCCAGCGGATGCTCGAGGTCGTCATCGAAGTCGACGGACGACCGCTGTCGAGCTTCGGATGCGACGGTGTGGTCGTGTCGACGCCGACCGGGTCGACGGCCTACAACTTCTCGGCCGGCGGACCCATCATCTGGCCGACCGTGCAGGCCATCTCCGTGGTGCCGCTCTCGGCCCACGCCCTCTTCGCACGACCGCTCGTGGTCGGGCCCGAGCACGCCGTCGCGATCGAGGTGCTCGACCGCACCGACGACACCGGCATCCTGTGGTGCGACGGACGCCGGTCCCACGACCTGCCCCCGGGCGCCCGCGTCGTGGTGCGGCGCGCCGCCGTTCCGGTTCGGCTCGCCCGACTGCATCCCGCGGCCTTCACCGACCGCCTGGTGCGGAAGTTCCGCCTGCCGGTCGAAGGCTGGCGGGGGCCGACGCCGGCATCCGGTCGGGAGCGGCCCTCATGATCGAGGAGATGCGGCTGCGCGGTCTGGGCGTCATCGCCGAGGCCACCCTCCCTCTCGGGCCCGGCTTCACGGCGATCACGGGCGAGACCGGCGCGGGCAAGACGATGGTCGTGACCGGATTGGGTCTCCTTCTGGGTCAGCGCGCCGATTCGTCGGTGGTCCGCGCCGGCAGCGGCCAGGCCGCCGTCGACGGCGTCTGGACGGTGCCGGCACGCGGCCCGGTCGCCGCCCGCGTCGAAGAGGCCGGGGGAGAGCTCGAACCCCTCGATGACGACCGCGCCGAGCTGTTCCTCGGCCGCACCGTCACCAGCGAAGGACGCAGCCGAGCCAGCGTGGGAGGCCGGTCAGCCCCTGCGGGGGTGCTCGCCGACGTCGCCGACCATCTCGTCGTCGTGCACGGTCAGTCCGATCAGCTTCGGCTGCGCTCCGCGTCCGCGCAGCGCGATGCCCTCGACCGCTTCGGGGGTGAGCCGGTCAGCGACGCCCTCGGGGTGTACCGCGAGGCCTTCCAGCGCCACCGGGCGCTCGACGACGAGCTGCGCGCACTCCTGGAATCCCGCGACGTCCGTGCCCGCGAGGCCGACGATCTCCGATCCGCCGTCGCGGAGATCGAGGAAGCCGATCCCCAGCCGGGGGAGGACGTCGAGCTCGCCGCCCGCGCGGAGCGCCTGGCCAACGCCGAGGAGCTGCGACGAGCGGCCGCCGCTGCGCATGATGCACTCTCGAGCGACCTCGACGTACCCGACGCGGCGACGCTGGTCGCCGAAGCCCGCCAGGCGCTGGAGCGGGTGGACGACCCTGCGCTGCGACCGCACGCCGACGAGCTGGCCGACATCGGATACCGCATCGTCGATGCCGCCACCACTCTCTCGGCCTACCTGGCCGATCTCGACGAAGCCGGTCCCCGCGAGCTCGAGCAGGTCGAGGAGCGTCGGGCCGTGCTCGGCGCGCTCGTGCGTCGACACGGTTCCGTGGACGACGCCCTCGCGTTCCTCGCGACGGGTTCGGCGCGGCTGATGGAACTCGACGACGACGGCGAGCGGGTCGCGCGTCTGTCGGCGGAGCGCGATCGGGCGGCATCCGACCTGGACGCCGCGGCCGCGGTGCTCTCCTCCGCCCGGAAGGATGCCGCGGAGCGGCTGGGGCGCGCGGTCACCGCCGAGGTGCGCGCGCTGGCGATGCCCGACGCGCTGATCCGGGTCGACGTCGGGGAGACATCGGCGAGCGCGTCGGGCCGCGACGAGGTGACCTTCCTCCTCGCCGCCCACCCCGGCGCGGAGCCCCGGCCCGTGGCGCGCGGTGCGTCCGGCGGCGAGCTCAGCCGGGTGATGCTCGCGATCGAAGTGGTCATCGCCGGCAGCGACCCCGTGCCCACCTTCGTCTTCGACGAGGTCGACGCGGGCGTCGGCGGGGCCGCCGCGATCGAGGTCGGCCGACGGCTGGCGATGCTCGCCCGGTCGGCGCAGGTGATCGCGGTCACCCACCTCGCCCAGGTGGCGGCCTTCGCCGGCAATCACCTCACGGTGGAGAAGGCCAGTGACGGCTCGGTGACGGCGTCGAGCGTCCGACGGCTGACCGGCCGAGATCGCGAGGCCGAGATGGCACGCCTGCTCTCGGGCATGCCCGACTCCGACGCGGCGCTGACGCACGCCAAAGAGCTTCTCGAACTCGGCGCTGCGACCGCAGCGTCGCCGCTGCCGGCTGATAGGATCGAAGCCCGTGATGCAGACTCCTGAGGCGGGACCGAACGACGACACCACCAGACACATCTTCGTGACGGGCGGTGTCGTCTCTTCGTTGGGCAAGGGCCTCACTGCGGCGAGTCTGGGCAACCTGCTCACCGCCCGCGGTCTGCGCGTGGTGATGCAGAAACTGGATCCGTATCTGAACGTCGATCCGGGCACGATGAACCCCTTCCAGCACGGCGAGGTCTTCGTGACGGATGACGGCGCCGAGACCGATCTGGACATCGGGCATTACGAGCGCTTCCTCGACATCGATCTCAGCCAGGCGGCCAACGTCACGACCGGCCAGATCTACTCGCAGGTCATCGCGCGCGAGCGTCGCGGGGAGTACCTCGGCGACACCGTCCAGGTGATCCCCCACATCACCGATGAGATCAAGCGCCGGATGCGGCTGCAGGCGAGCGAGGAACCCCGGCCTGACGTCATCATCACCGAGATCGGCGGCACGGTCGGCGACATCGAGTCGCAGCCGTTCATCGAGTCCGCTCGTCAGATACGGCACGAGCTCGGCCGACGCAACGTCTTCTTCGTCCACGTCTCGCTCGTGCCGTTCATGGGCGCATCCGGGGAGCAGAAGACCAAGCCCACGCAGCACTCCGTGGCGGCGCTGCGGTCCATCGGCATTCAGCCCGACGCACTGGTGCTGCGCAGCGACAGGCCTGTCACCGACAGCAACAAGCGCAAGATCGCGCTGATGTGCGACGTGGACGAGGACGCCGTCGTCAACGCCGTCGACGTGCCGAGCATCTACGACATCCCCACCATGCTCCACGAGCAGGGGCTGGACGCCTACATCGTCCGCTCCCTCGGCCTCGACACCGCCGAAGAGGTCGACTGGTCGCGGTGGGACAAGGTGCTGCAGGCGGTCCACAACCCCAAGCACGAGGTCACGATCGGGCTGGTCGGGAAGTACATCGACCTTCCGGACGCCTACCTCAGCGTGACCGAGGCGCTCAAGGCCGGCGGTTTCGCGCACGAGACCCACGTCACCATCCGCTGGATCCCCTCCGATGACTGCCAGACTCCCGAGGGCGCCGCCAAGGCCCTGGGCGACCTCGACGGCATCATCGTTCCCGGGGGCTTCGGCATCCGGGGCATCGAGGGCAAGCTCGGTGCCCTGCGCTTCGCCCGCGAGCAGGGCATCCCCACCCTCGGACTGTGCCTGGGCCTGCAGTGCATGGTGATCGAGTACGCGCGCAACGTCGCGGGTCTCGCAGACGCCTCATCGAGCGAGTTCGACCCGCAGACGCCTTTCCCCGTCATCGCGACGATGGCCGAACAGGTCGACATCCTCGATCGCGGTGATCTCGGTGGCACGATGAGGCTCGGCCTGTACCCTGCCCAGCTGGCCGAGGGCTCCGTCGCCGCCGAGGTGTATCAGGCCGATCAGGTCCTCGAGCGGCATCGCCACCGCTACGAGGTCAACAACGCCTACCGCGCGCAGTTGGCCGAGGCGGGACTGGTGTTCTCCGGTCTCTCACCGGACCGGAACCTGGTCGAGTACGTCGAACTGCCGCGCGAGGTCCACCCGTACTACATCGCCACCCAGGCGCACCCCGAGCTGCGCTCACGGCCGACCGAGCCGCATCCTCTCTTCCGGGGTCTCGTCGGCGCGGCGCTGGATCGACACCGCGCCAGCGAACTGTTCGACGTCGACAATGACTGAGCACACCGTCTCCGAACCCCTGCGCGACGAGCCGGTGACGCCGCACGTGGCCGCCGCGGATCGGGTGTACGCCGGCCGGGTGTGGAACGTCCAGCGCGATGTCGTCCGATACGGTCGCGACGAGCTCGTCCGCGAGTACGTCGCGCACCCGGGCGCGGCCGCCGTCGTCGCGCTGGATGACGAGGACCGCATCGTCGTCATCCAGCAGTACCGCCATCCCATCCGCCACCGGGATTGGGAGATCCCGGCGGGGCTGCTCGATGTGGAGGGGGAGCCTCCGCTTGCGACGGCGCAGCGGGAACTCGCCGAGGAGGTCGATCTCGCCGCCGCGCGGTGGGACCCGCTCGTGAGCATCTTCACCACACCCGGTGGCAACGACGAGGTCGTCCATCTCTTCCTCGCCCGTGATCTCTCCGCGGCGCCCGAGGTGCACGCCCGCGGCGAGGAGGAGGCCGACATCCGCGTGGAGTGGGTCGCCCTGACCGATGTGATCGACGCCGTCATCGCCGGTCGCTTCCGCAACGGGATCCTCGCCACGGGCGCGCTCGCCGCCGCGGAGGTTCTGCGGCGCGAACGCGCGGACGGCTGAGTCGGGCGATGCTCCTCTCCGGCGGCTCAGGCCGATGACGCCGGACCGGGCGGTGCACGCCTACCTCCGCCACGTCACCGTCGAACGGGGCCTGTCAGACCACACCGTCGCGGCGTACCGCCGCGATCTGGGGATCTATCTCGCGTGGCTCCGGGCACGCGGTCTCACCGATCTCGACGAGGTCACCACCGAGCTGCTGGAGGAGTTCGCTGCCGAGCGCGCGCGCGCAGACCCTCCGCCGGCGGCATCCAGCCTGGCCCGTCTGCAGTCGTCGGTGCGGGGACTGCACCGCTTCCTCGTACGGGAGGGTCTGCAGGAGGTCGACCCCGCCAGCACGCTCCGCCCCCCCAAGGCTCCCCGCCGGCTGCCGAAGGCGCTGACCATCTCTCAGGTCGAGCAGCTGCTGGATGCCGCGGGGCCGACGCCGGGCTCCGCACAGCCGGGCGACGAGCTCGGCCTCCGCGACCGGGCGCTGCTCGAACTGCTCTACGCCACCGGAGCGCGCGTGTCGGAGGCGGTCCGGCTCGATGTCGACGACCTTTCCCATCCCGCGGTTCTGCGGCTTCGCGGCAAGGGCGACAAGGAGCGGATCGTGCCGGTGGGGTCGTACGCCCAGGCGGCGGTCGGCGCCTACCTCACCCGCGCGCGACCCGAGCTCTCCCGGCGCGGCCGCGCGAGCCCGCGGCTCTTCCTCGGCGCGCGCGGCGCGCCGCTGTCGCGACAGAGTGCGTGGTTGGTGATCCAGCAGGCCGCGGAGCGGGCAGGGCTCACCGCCCATGTCTCGCCGCACACCCTGCGCCATTCCTTCGCCACGCACCTGCTGCAGGGGGGCGCGGATGTGCGCGTCGTGCAGGAGCTCCTCGGGCACGCCTCGGTCACCACCACGCAGATCTACACCCACGTCAGCGTCGAGGCACTGCGCGACGTCTACGCGACCAGTCATCCCCGCGCCCGGTGAGCCGAGGTGGGTGAGCCTCCACGGGCGCGGGGGCGCGCGTCGTTACAATCGATCAGACATGTCGGAAGTCAGGAGAGTCGTGGCCGGTAGCACGCGGAGCGCGAAGAAGGCCGCTGTCAGCGACGTCCCGATCGGTCCCACCGGTCGGCCCTACCAGGGGTTCCCGACGCCGCCGAAGCTCGATGGTCACGGTCCGGCACGGATCATCTCGCTCTGCAATCAGAAGGGCGGGGTCGGCAAGACCACCACGACCATCAACCTCGCCGCGGCGCTGGCCGGGTACGGGCGCCGTGTGCTCGCTGTGGACTTCGACCCGCAGGGCGCGCTGTCGGCGGGCCTGGGCATCCAGACCCACGAGATCCCGACGATCTACGACCTGCTGCTGGACACCAAGCGCGATCCTGGCGAGGTCATCGTCTCCACCCGGGTGGACAACCTCGACGTCCTCCCCGCCAACATCGACCTTTCGGCCGCCGAAGTGCACCTCGTCAACGAGGTCGCCCGGGAGACCACGCTCGCGCGGGTGCTGCGGAAGGTCTCGGCCGACTACGACGTCATCCTCGTGGACTGCCAGCCGTCACTCGGACTCCTGACGGTCAACGCGCTCACCGCGAGCCACGGCGTGCTCATCCCGCTGGAGTGCGAGTTCTTCGCCCTGCGCGGGGTGGCGCTCCTCATCGAGACCATCGACAAGGTGCGCGACCGCCTGAACCCGACGATCACGCTCGACGGGGTGCTCGCGACGATGTACGACGCGCGCACGCTGCACTCGCGCGAGGTGCTCGAGCGGGTGGTGGAGGCGTTCGGCGACGAGGTTCTCGAAACGGTCATCGGACGCACCGTGAAGTTCCCCGACGCCTCCGTGTCCGGGATGCCCATCACCGAGTTCGCGCCCGAGCACGCCGCGGCGCAGGCCTACCTGCGACTCGCGCGGGAGCTGGTCGCGCGTGGCGCCGTCGCCTGAGACCGTCCACGGTCCGGAGTCGTCGGCCGACACCCCCGGCGGGGCCGGGAACGGATTCCGCGTCTCTCTCGGCGTCTTCGACGGGCCCTTCGATCTTCTGCTGACCCTGATCTCCCAGCGCGAGCTCGACATCACCGAGGTCTCGCTCAGTGCCGTCACCGATGAGTTCATCGCCTATCTGCGTCAGCTCGACCCGGCTGAGGAGCTGGAGGAGGCCTCGGAGTTCCTGGTCGTGGCGGCGACGCTCCTGGACATGAAAGTGGCGGGGCTCCTTCCGCAGGGCGAGCTCGTCGACGCCGAGTCGGTGGCGCTGCTGGAGGCGCGCGATCTTCTGTTCGCCCGACTGCTGCAGTACCGCGCGTTCAAGCAGGTGTCGAGCTGGTTCGCCGAACGTCTGCAGGCGGAGGATCGCCGCCACGCGCGGGCTGTCAGGCTGGACGAGCGCTACCGGGCATCGACCCCCGAACTGGTCTGGACCCTCAGTGCCGCCGACTTCGCCGCCCTGGCACTGCTGGCGATGACACCGAAGGAGATCCCGGAGGTGCGTCTGGACCACCTGCACGCGCCCCTGGTCAGCATCCGCGAGCAGGCCGCTGTGGTGGTCGCGCTCCTGCGGAGCGCGGGTTCGCTGTCGTTCCGCGAGCTGATCGCCGGCGTCGATCAGCCCGGCGTGGTCGTCGCCCGCTTCCTCTCGGTGCTCGAGCTCTTCCGTCACGCCGCCCTGTCGTTCGAGCAGGTGGAGCCGCTCGGTGAGCTGACCCTGCGGTGGACCGCCGACCGCTGGAGCGACGAGAGCCTCGCGAGCCTGGGAGCCGACTATGACCGATGAGCAGACCATGACCGACGAGAAGACCATGACCGACGGGCAGACCGTGACCGAGTCCGTCTCGCCGGGGTCGGTGGCGCGTCGGCTGGAAGCCATCCTCCTGGTGGTGGAGGAGCCGCAGAGTCTGGTGAGCCTCGCCACCGCCGTGGGCGCGCCCGTCGCCGCGGTCCGGCAGGCCATCGAGTCGCTCGTCGACGACTACGACGGCAAGACCGGGGGGCCTCGCCGGGGCTTCGAACTGCGCGAAGTGGGCGGCGGGTGGCGGCTCTACGTCCGTGCCGAGCACGACGACCTCGTCAGCGACTTCGTCGGCGGCCAGGCGCCCGCGCGGCTGTCGCAGGCGGCCCTGGAAACCCTCGCTGTCATCGCCTACAAGCAGCCCGTCACCCGCGGCCAGGTCGCGGCGATTCGTGCGGTGAACGTCGACTCGGTCGTGCGCACCCTCCTCGCCCGTGGCCTCATCACCGAGGCCTTCACCGACCCCGACACCGGGGCGATCCACTACGAGACGACGGACGCGCTCCTGGTGAACCTCGGTATCAACTCCCTCGACGAGCTGCCGCCGATCTCGCCGCTGCTGGACGACGGCTCGGACGGCTTCGAGGACATCCGATGAGCGACACCACCGAACCGGGGACCGAGGGCGTGCGCCTGCAGAAGGCGCTGGCGAACGCCGGAGTGGCCTCCCGCCGGGTCGCCGAGCAGATGATCGTCGACGGTCGTGTGCGGGTCAACGGGCAGACGGTGACCGAACTCGGCTCGCGGGTCGACCCCGAAGCCGATCTCATCGACGTCGACGGCGTCGCGGTGCAGCTGGACCAGTCTCGGCGCTACGTCATGCTCAACAAGCCGCGCGGGGTCGTCAGCTCCCTCAAAGACGATCGTGGACGGCCCGATCTGCGCACCTTCACCTCCGCGTGGCCGGAGCGCCTGTACAACGTCGGCCGGCTCGACGCCGACACCAGCGGTCTGCTCGTGCTCACGAACGACGGCGCGCTCGCGCACATCCTGGCCCACCCGTCGTTCGGGGTGACGAAGGTCTACGTCGCCAAGGTCGCCGGGCGGGTCACCCCCCAGACGATCGCCCGGATCACCCGCGGCGTCGAGCTCGAGGACGGGCCCATCGCGGCGGACAGGGCCCGGCTGCTGTCCTCCTCTCCGTCGGAGGGCGAGTCCCTCGTCGAGCTCACGCTCCATTCGGGGCGCAATCGCATCGTGCGGCGCATGATGGCCGAGGTCGGACACCCCGTTCTGGAACTTGTACGGCGGCAGTTCGGGCCCCTGCACCTGGGAACCCTCGCCGTAGGACAGGCCCGGGAGTTGACTACAGTGGAACGCGGTGCGCTTCTGACCCTGTCGCGCCAGGAGAATCCGTGACCCTCGAGAACAGCTCTGCCGCGCGCCCGGCCCCGCCGCTCGCGCCGCGGGTTCAGGGGACGGTCCGCATCGTCGGCTCGGGACTGCTCGGGGCGAGCATCGGGCATGCGCTCCGCGCCCTTGGCGTGGACGTCGCACTCGATGACACCTCCCCGTCGCAGTTGCGCCTGGCGATCGATTACGGTGCCGGGCGCGCGGCCCGCGACGACGACGACCCGGCGCTCATCGTCGTGGCGGTGCCGCCCGATGTCACCGCCGACGTCATCGAGAGGGAGCTGCGTCGCCACCCCCAGGCCGTCGTGACGGATGTCGCGAGCGTCAAGCTCGAGCCGCTTCGCCGCCTCCGGGAGCGCGGGGTCGACCTGACCCACTACATCGGGTCCCACCCACTGGCCGGACGGGAGCGGGGCGGTGCGATCGCCGCCCGCGCCGACATCTTCGTCGGCCGCCCGTGGGTGGTGTGCCGGGACGAGGAGACCCCCGCCCGCGACCTCGCCCTCGTCGAGGGGCTCGCCCTGGATCTGGGGGCGACGCCGCTGGAGATGACCCCCGAGGAGCACGACGCCGCCGTCGCACTCATGTCGCACGTTCCCCAGCTGATCGCGAGCCTCCTGGCGGCCCGCTTCGTCGACGCCCCCGACGGCTTCCTCCGCCTCGCCGGTCAGGGCGTCCGCGACACGACGCGCATCGCCGCCTCGGCGCCCGAGCTGTGGGTGCAGATCCTCGGTGCGAACGCCGCGCCCGTGGCATCCGTCCTCGATGCCGTCGCCGGCGACCTCGCCGACGTGGCGGACGCCCTGCGCGCCCCGGAGGCGCCCGGTGCTCGCCGCTCGATCGCCGACACGATCAAGCGGGGCAACGAGGGGGTCGAACGCCTGCCCGGCAAGCACGGGCAGAACCGACGCTTCGAGACCGTCGTCGTCATGGTCGATGACCGCCCGGGGCAGCTCGGTCGGCTGTTCGGCGACCTCGGCGACCTCGAGGTGAACGTCGAAGATCTGCGGCTGGAGCATTCGCCGGGGGCGCTGTTCGGCCTCGCCGAGATCAGCGTCGCGCCCAGCGCCGTCCGCCCTGCGATCGCGGGGCTGGAGTCCCGCGGCTGGAAGATTGCGAGCACCACCCATGACTGAGCCCCTCGTCGTCGCCATCGACGGCCCCGCGGGAAGCGGGAAATCGAGTGTGTCCAAGGAGGTGGCCCGGCGCCTCGGCTTCGGCTACCTCGACACCGGCGCCGCGTACCGCGCGCTGGCCTGGCATGCCCTCGAGCACGGTGCCGACACCTCCGACTCCACCGCGGTGCTCGAGGTCGCGGGCGACTTCGACTACGACATCTCCCTCGATCCCGAGGACTACTGGGTCCGCGTCGGCCCGACCGACGTCACGGCCGCGATCCGCGAGCAGCGTGTCACCGACGCCGTGAGCGGCGTCGCCAGGGTCGCGCCGGTCCGACGCTCCGTCAACGCCCTCTTCCGTGGGCTGATCGCCGGTTCGCACAGACCCGGGGTGGTCGTCGAGGGCCGCGACATCACCACTGTGGTCGCCCCCGACGCCCCCGTCCGGATCCTCCTCACCGCCGCTCCCGAGGTGCGCGCGGCGCGCCGATCCGCCGAACTCGACGCCGACGACGTCGCCCGGGTCGCGGCATCCCTGGAACGGCGCGACTCAGCCGACAGCACGGTCGTCGACTTCCTCACCGCCGCCCCCGGGGTGACGGTGATCGATTCGACCGACCTCGATTTCGCACAGACCGTCGACGCCGTCCTCGGCGTCGTGCGCTCGCTCGTGGAGACGGGAGTTTCCGATGTCCGATGACACGCGTCCCACCGACGCCCCTTCCGAGGACGGGGAGTACGCCGGGGGAGACGACCACCTCGCCGAGACCCTCGCCGACATCGACGACGACCTCGCCGAGCAGCGCGCGGCGACGCTGCGCGCGAGCCTGTCGGACTACGATCTCGAGGACGAGGATGCGGCGCTCCTGGCCGGTCTTCTCGACGAGGGCGATGGGGTGGAATACCTCCCGGCCCTGCCGGTCGTCGCCATCGTCGGCCGCCCGAACGTCGGCAAGTCCGCGCTCGTGAATCGCATCCTCGGTCGCCGCGAGGCCGTCGTGGAGGACACCCCCGGGGTCACGCGCGACCGGGTGACGTACAAGGCCGAGTGGATGGACCGCCGGTTCTCGATCGTCGACACCGGAGGGTGGGAGCCCGACGCGCGAGGGATCGATGCGTCGGTCGCCGCCCAGGCCGAGATCGCCATCGAGCTGTGCGATGTCGTCATGTTCGTCGTCGACGCCATGGTCGGGGCGACCTCGACCGATGAGCACGTCGTGAAGCTGCTGCGCAAGAGCGGCAAGCCCGTCTTCCTCGTCGCTAACAAGATCGACGATGCCCGGCAGGAGCCCGAGGCCGCCGCCCTGTGGAACCTGGGGCTCGGCGAGCCCCACCCCGTGTCGGCCATCCACGGCCGGGGGGTCGCCGACCTCCTCGACGAGATGATGAAGGTGCTGCCGGAGGTCTCGGCGGTGGCGAAGCAGGAGATCGGCGGGCCGCGTCGCGTGGCGATCCTCGGCCGGCCGAACGTCGGCAAGTCGTCGCTGCTGAACAAGGCGGCCGGCGAGGAGCGCGTCGTCGTGAACGAGCTCGCGGGAACGACCCGCGACCCCGTCGACGAGGTCGTCGAGCTCGGGGGGAAGCTCTGGCGATTCGTCGACACGGCGGGCATCCGACGCCGCGTGCACCTCCAGCAGGGCGCGGACTTCTACGCGTCGCTGCGGACGTCGGCGGCGCTGGAGAAGGCGGAGGTCGCCGTCGTCGTGCTCGACGTCTCGGAATCGCTCAGCGAGCAGGATGTCCGCATCATCGACCTCGTGCTGGAGTCGGGGCGCGCCCTGGTCCTGGCGTTCAACAAGTGGGACCGCCTGAACGACGTCGATCTCGAGAACGCCGATCGCCGCCGCTATCTGGAGCGCGAGATCGAGCAGGACCTCGCTCACGTCGCCTGGGCGCCGCGCGTGAACATTTCCGCCCGCACGGGGCGCCACCTGGACAAGCTCGTGCCGGCGCTGGAGACCGCGCTGGCGTCGTGGGATCAGCGCATCTCGACGGGCAAGTTCAACGCCTTCCTCTCCGAGCTCGTCGCCGAGCACCCGCATCCGGTCCGCGGCGGCAAGCAGCCCCGCATCCTGTTCGGAACCCAGGCGTCGACCCGCCCGCCGACGTTCGTGCTGTTCACCACGGGGTTCCTCGATCCCGGGTATCGCCGGTTCATCCAGCGGCGCCTCCGGGAGCTCTACGGGTTCGAGGGCACGCCGATCGTGCTGAACATGCGGGTGCGGGAGCGTCGTCAGCGCTGAGAGGGCGTGACCTCCGATGACGGCCGCGGGGCCACGGGGTGTGTCGCTGTGACAGGCTGAGAGGGTGACGATCCAACCCCCGGCCCCCGGCGAGCCGCGCCGTCCGAGCGGGCCGCGCGACCCGGGTGATGCCTGGGTGGTGACCGAGTCGGGCGAGCGCTACTGGGGTCGCTTCGGTGCGGCGGGGCTCCTCGCGGTCGACCCGCAACGCGGCGTCCTGCTGCAGCACCGTGTCGGATGGAGTCACTTCGGGGGCACCTGGGGGCTCCCGGGCGGGGCGCGGCATCAGGGGGAGGATGCCACCGATGCGGCGCTGCGCGAAGCGCGTGAGGAGGCCGGGGTCCCCGCCGGCGCGGTCCGTCCGCGATTCGTCAGCGTGCTCGACCTGGAGGTGTGGACCTACACGACGGTCGTCGCCGAGGTGACGGCGCCCTTCGAACCGGTCATCGCCGATCCCGAGAGCCTCGATCTCGGATGGGTCGGGGTCGACGAGGTGGAGGACTACCCGCTGCATCCCGGCTTCGGGGCGGCCTGGCCGTCGTTGCGCGAGCACCTGCAGACACGACCCACCCTGATCGTCGATGTGGCCAACGTCGTCGGTGCGGTTCCCGACGGCTGGTGGCGCGATCGCGCGGGGGCGGCGGACCGCATGCTCCGCCGCCTGCGGCACCTCGTCGACGCCGGCGTCGACGCGGAGGCGCTCGACCTCTGGGGCGATGTGTGGTTTCCCCGCGTCATCGCAGTCGTGGAGGGCGAGGCGCGGCGCGCGCCGGTGCCGGCGGGACTCGAGGTCGTCCGCGCTTCCCAGGCTGGGGACGACGAGATTGTCGCGACGGCGGCGGCCGCCGCGGCCCGCGGCGAAGCGGTGACCGTGATCACGAGCGATCGCGAACTCGGGGCACGCGTGGGCGCTGTCGGTGCGGCCAGTCGCGGCGCCCGATGGCTGCTCGACCGCCTGCCGGGCGAGGTGAGCTCATAGCGGGACGGCGGGTCAGCGGGCCGCGTCGGAGACGGTGAGCGCGACGATCGCGCTGTCGGGTCGGGGGCGGGCGACCACCTCGAAACCCGCATGCTCGAAGACCGAGACGGTGCCGTGATAGAGATCGTTCGCTCCGCGCCTTCTCACCGTCGGGTCGAGGGGATAGCCCTCGATGACCCGCGCACCCTGGGCCCGGGCGTGTGAGACGGCGGCGTCGAGGAGATCCCGCATGAGACCCTCGCCGCGATGCTCCCGCCGGATCGCGAAGCAGGTGACGGCCCAGACCGAGGAGTCTTCGAGGGGCTCGCGGGAGTGGGCGACGATCGCCCGGGTGCGCGCGATGCGCGTCTGGGCGGGCCGGGGGCCGACTCTGACCCAGCCGGCCGCCTCGCCGTCCCGGTAGGCGATGAGGCCCGGCGCCACCGGGGCCGACAGGTCGTCGCGCAGCATCCGCTTCTTGTCCTCCTTCGTCAAGGAGGCGAAATCGGAGGGGCGGACCATCCACCACTGGCACAGGCAGCTCGGCCCGTCACCGTGGGCGATGGCGCGCACGGCGTCGTCGTGGCGGTCGGATGTGGCGGGCAGGATCTCGACGCTCATGGGGTGACGGTAGCGGCAGCCGTCGACATCCGCAGCAGATCAGCGGCCGCGCAGTCGGTCGAGGTCGCGTCGTTCGCGCTTCGTCGGCCGCCCGGCGCCGCGGTCGCGCACCGGGACGGAGCCGGCGAGCTCCCGCGGGGGCGGGGGCGGTGTGCGGTCTTCGAAGGCGGATGCGGCGACAGCGGCGCCGACGCGCTTGGAGATCGTTTGGCGCACCACCAGGATGCGGTCGAACCCCTGGATCCGCACGCGCAGCTCGTCGCCGGCCCGCACCTGCACTGCAGCCTTGGCCCGTTCGCCGTTGACGCGGACATGCCCCGCTCGGCACGCCGTCGTCGCAGCCGAGCGGGTCTTGTAGATGCGGATCGCCCACAACCAGGCATCGACCCGCGCGGTATCCGCCGTCATCTCGGGCCTCCGCGGGCGGCGGAGGAGACCGCCCGCACCACGCCGAGCGCGATGAGCCCCTGTCCGACGGCGTACGTGAGCATCACCAGCGGGCCGGTCACGGCCGTCGGCGCGTCGGGCCAGAACAGGTCGAAGGCGAGGATCGAGTCGGAGGTGAGGAAGAATGCCCCGCCCACGGCGATCATCGCCCGTGCGCGGGATGCGGCGACCGCGGTGCCGCCGAGAACCAGGCCGTAGACCGCCACGGGAAGCAGAAGCGCTCCGAGATGCGGCCACAGCACCGCGAGGAGCGCTCCCCACCAGACGGCGTACACGAGGGCCCACGCGGGCACCGGGTCACGCGACAGGAAGCGCCAGAACAGCACGATGTAGGCCACGTGCGCCAGGCCGAAGCAGAGGAGCATCATCGGGACGGTCGGGGCGAAGGGGAAGAACGTGCCTGCGCCGTCTCCGAGCCACGACAGGCCGAGCGCGATGAGGAGCAGGATGCCGGGGGTGCGCGCGATCGCGCCGCGAAGGGCCCAGACGACGCCGACCGCCAGGAGCGGCATGAGGAGGAGTTTGGTCGGCGCGGCGACGGCGGACGCACCGGCCGCCAGCGAGATGACGTGGACGGCGGCGACCAGCGCGTACGGAGCGAACGGCAGCAGGGTGTGGCCGAGTGCCGTGGGCGGGGAAGTCCGCGTCGAGGCCATGGTGGGAGAGTACCCGGCGCAGGGTGCTCGCGCGCGTTCGCGAGCGCTCCGACGAGCCGGTAGGATGGGGGAGTTGTCCGCGCTTCGGCGGGGACATCGGGATGTGGCGCAGCTTGGTAGCGCACTTGACTGGGGGTCAAGGGGTCGCAGGTTCAAATCCTGTCATCCCGACCGGAAAGTCCCGGGAACCTAAGGGTTCCCGGGACTTCTTAGTTGGTGAAACTTGATCACGTCATCGCAATGCCATCAAATTGACCGCTCTGGCGCACTCTCGCGGCGCGAAGCCTCGACTGACTCGGCTTCGCTCCGGTTGCCTCCGAATGGTGGGGCAACGACCTGCGCACCTTATCGGCATGGACACGGTAGACAACCTGACGCTAGAGCTCTGGGGGCTGGAGAGACTCCTCAATATCAACGAGCTCGCGGCCTATCTTCGCGTCCCGGTGTCGACCATCTACGAGTGGCGTACGAAGGGGCAGGCGCCTCTCGCGCATCGCTACGGCAAGCATCTGACATTCGCGGCCACGGACGTGCGGGCCTGGGTCGACGCGCACCGGGAGACGGGTGGTCCGCCGCCCGCCGCCTCGCGGTGACACGATGAGCCGCGCACGCCTCGCGATCGGCACGTTCGGCGAGATCGGGTTCCTTGCCACCGGACCCGGTCGCGTGATTGCCCGAGCTCGATATCGCGATTGGGATGGCCGGACCAGGCTCGTGCAGGTCTCCGCAGGGACGCGCACGCTTGCCGAGCGCGCACTGAAAGAAAAGCTCTCAACGCGGAGCGTCTTTCAGCCCACGACATCGGTGCTCACGCCCGACAGCCTGTTCTCACATCTCGTGGACTACTGGCTTGAGGACCTGGATCAGGAGGGTCGTCTCTCCACGGCGACACGGCAGCTGTACGAGCGCAATATGCGAACGCTCGTCATGCCGGCGATCGGCAATCTGACGCTGCGTGAGATCGGTGTCGCGCGCTGCGACCAACTCCTCAAGCAGCTGAACAAGTGGAGCTACAGCCGAGCAAAGCATGCGCGCGTGGTACTTCGCCTGGCGTTCGGCCTCGCTGTCCGTCACGAGGTCCTGTCGCGTAATCCGATGGACCATGTCGCTCGACTGAATCGGCAGACAACCACACCTGACGCACTCACGCCGGTCGAAGTGACGGCGATCCGCACGGCGATCGCCGTGTGGGAGAGCGGTCGTGCGATCTCAGGGCCGAAGCCGGATGGACAGCTCGGTGGAATCGTCGAGGTCATGCTCGGAACATCCGCCCGAATCGGCGAAGTGCTCGCGATTCGACGTCGTGATGTTGACATCACGAGCGCGGTGCCGTCGATTCGCATCGCGGGCACGATTGTCAGCAACAAGGGTGAGCCGACCCAGCGGCAGGATCACCCGAAGACCGCGAAGTCGCGACGCACTATCGCGATTCCGACTTTCACGGCCGAGGCCGTCCGTCGGCGTCTGGCTAGTCTCAGTGATCCGGCGTTGGACGCTCTGCTCTTCTGCAGCAGGGAGGGCACCCCGTTGACCACGAACAATGTGCGGCGCCAACTTCGACGAGTCATGGAGATCGCCGGCATCACCGGAGTCACGCCGCACGCGTTCCGCCGCACGGTCGCGACAGCGATCAACGAACAGGCGGGCGTGGAGCTTGCGGCAGAGCTGTTGGGCCACACGGATCCCAAGATCACCATCCAGCATTACATTCGTCGAAACGAGATGGTGAACCCCTCCACTGCCGAGATGCTCGACCGCGCCTTCTCCAAGGATCAGCCGACCTGAGAAGGCGGCCTGTGGTCACTGCGCTTGCTCCGTCGCGCCCCAACTCGCGATTGGCCCGCCGTTTGGCCCGTGGTTCCGGAGGGACTCGCCGTGGACCCGCTCGCACGCAACGCGGAGAGTCGAGGACCAGCCGATTACTTCGCCCCGAAAGCTGACGCGGTAGCGAACTGTAGTGGCGTTGAGTCGAGAGCTCGATCGTGCCGTACACGCGGTCGCACGTGTCTATTGAGGTCCAGGTGCCCGTCGGACCTTCCTGCGCTGCGAGCAGCGGGTGCCATAGGTGCGATTCGGTCATTGGGCATCCTCCGGCCGAACACGCATGAGAGTAAACCGACCAACAGACATCGCCGTGCGAGCGGTTGGGCGCGGGGTGCGCACCTTGATGCCATGAGCGATCGTGAGCGCGCTGACGCTGTCTTGGAGCACGTGGCTGTGCTCGCGTTCCTGTACTACCCCGGCATCGAGGTGGATGATCCGAGCTATAGCCTCGCCGATGACATCGAATGGTGTCTCGTGCGGCTCGGTAACGTGTCCGACGTTCAGCGCGAACGGATGGGCGCGCTCTTCGTGCGAGCGATCACCGACCCGACCGCCACGCGCGAGGAGTTGTTCACGGCGCTCGCCGAGCTTTGACGGCGTGCTCATGGTGGATCCGATATGAGTGACGGACACCCGAGCGACGAGGAGCGTGCAGCGCGCCTGGCCCGACAGCGGAAGGCATAGAACGAGGCCCACCCGACGTATTACGCCGAGTACCGCGAGCGGAACCGAGAGGACATCCGCCGCAAGAACCGCGAACGCGAACGCGATCGTGCTCAACGCGCGCGGGAGGAGAAGGCGCGACGCCAGAAGCAGATCGATCGCGCGAAGGCCTGGGCTAAGGAACACCCGGAGGAACGCCAGCAGGCGCGCGAGCGGTACAAGCAGAAGCATCTCGAGGCGTACAAGCAGGCTCAGCGCGATTACTACTACCGGAACCGTGAGGCTATCGCTGAGCGCCGGCGCGCTCGCGAGGCTGCCGATCCGGAGAAGGCGAACGAGGCGCGCCGCCGGGCGGTCGAGCGTGCCCGGGAGGCCGGCCGCGATTCGACCTGGTCGCCCACTCCAGATCAGCGGGCGACATATCGCGAGCGTGAGAACGCGGCGCGGCGCCAGGCGCGTCGTCGCGCCCGTGCTGGGCTGCCCGAACGCCAGCTACACCGCGTGCACGCGCCGGAGCGACGTCACAACGATGCCGCGGCGGACGCCTTCTTCGCGCAGAAGCGCACCGGTGAAGACATCGCCCGTATCAGAAATCAGGACGAGCCGACCTCTCCGGATCTTGTGCACGCGTGGCAGGAGCGTTCGGAGAACCGACGTGTTGCGCGTGAGATCCTCGCGATCGCCGATCAGTACTTCGCCGATCACGAGGTGGAGTTGAGGGCACGGGTCGCCGAGGTATCCCGCGCGCGCTTCCGGGGCGGGATGCTGCCGCTCGACGTTTACACGGAGCCACGCCGTCACGCTCTCGAGTTCGCAAGCCGGGGCTATCTGCGCGCCAACGCCGCCTCCCCGACATCATCGCTGACGATCTTTCGCTGGCTCACGACCGATTATGCGCAACGGCGACCCGACATGGCGCTTTGATCGATCCCCATTCGGGCATTGCGCGGTTGCGGTGGCTTCCGGGCAGCGCGGAACTATGTCGGCTCAGTAGTGCGGATGAGGCCGCAGTTCAGACATGACCAGGCGACGATGAACTTCTCGTCGTCGAGGACCTCGAAGGACATCCGGTCTCCGCACGTTGGGCAGGCCATGGTGTCTGGCGGCGCCTCTTGCATGCGCCCAGCCTAGAGACGGTTGCTCCCTTCGATCCGCTCGCGCGCGAACACGAAGGGGGCGTTCGCGAGGAATCGCCTGCCTCGGCGCGGTGACCGCGTATACCTTCAGTCGCCATTGGGGCGGGCGCGTTGTTACTCGGTGGGGCAGGTGCGATCAGCCGAGCGGGTGAAGTGCGGCACCCGCCGATCGGCGGCGTCCTCGGGAGTTGTCGCCACGCCGTTTTCGGCGATGTCCTTGATCAGCCAGTCCATCTCGAGGATCTCTCGCCGCTGCGCTTCGCTGATGCCGACCGCTAGCTGGCAGACGCGAAGGTCCTGGATCTGCGCCCGTTCGGACCGCGTGATCGCGAGGGAGTGGTGGGGAATCATCCCCTGCATGAAGTCGGTGTCGTCGACAATGACCTGCGAGCGATCCAGGGCAATGCCGCCGCCGATGAGGAGCAGGCTGACGGCGACGACGGCGATGTTCGCTTTCCAGTTCTTGTACATGTGCAGCATCCAGGCCAGCATGACCACGCCCATCGTGCCCCCCATTGTCAGCGCCATGAACACGCGGCTCTCGCTGAACCTGACGTGGGACCACTCCCAGGAGCCTGCGAACATGACCCAATACATGACCACCATGCCGGTCAGGGCCATCGCTGCAAAACGCAGGTACATCTTGACCGTGTCTTCGCGTTTCTGCTTCTGGTCTGCGGCACGGTCGTTGCTGTCTCGGCTTGAAGACATGGATCACTCCTCTTCCCGTTGCGGATAGGTGCGCCACAACGACCATGCGCGTCCACACATCGGAGCGGCAGACCGTTGCGGGTCGACGTGACATGAGGTATCCCGGCTGCGAGATCGGTGACCTGAACACCTGGGTGCTCGACGGAGATCCGGATCGCGGCGTTGTGGTCGCCGTGGTGGACGACCCGGCATCGCCCGAGCACCGACTCTCTCGACGCGCGTGCTGATCGCGACGCCGCCTCCTCTTTCGCGCGCACCGTCCCAGCAGGACGCCTAGCTCCGATCCCCTGAGGGCGGGTGGTCAGTGGCCAGCGCCGAGCCCGCCGGTGAGGCGTCCGTGGAGTTTGGTGGTGGCGTCGTTCATGCCTTCGAGGATGACGTCCTTTTGGAGGTGCTCGTATTTGGTGACGATCGCGTCGAGAGCGGCGACGGTGGACGCGTCCCAGATGTGCGATTGGGACATGTCGATGATGACGCGGTCGGGGTCGTGGGTGTATTCGAACTGAGTGGTGAGGTCGTTGCTGGAGGCGAAGAACAGTTCACCGTCGACGGAGTAGCGGACGGTGGGGACGTCTGCTTCTTTGTCGATCCGTCGGGTGACGGTGACGAAGTGAGCGACACGACGGGCAAAGAGCACCATGGCCGCGAGGACTCCGGCACCGACGCCGATGGCGAGGTTGTGCGTGCACACCGTGATCAGCACCGTGATCAGCATCACCGCGGTCTCGCTCTTGGGCATCCGCTTCAGCGTCGACAGGCGGACACTGTGCCAATCGAAGGTGGCGACCGAGACCACGATCATCACCGCGACAAGCGCAGCCATCGGGATCACGGCAACGACATCGCCCAGGACCAGGACCAGGATCAGCAGGAAGACGCCGGCGAGGAAGGTTGAGATCCGTGTCCGGGCGCCAGAGGCCTTGACGTTGATCATGGTCTGGCCGATCATCGCGCAGCCGCCCATGCCGCCGAAGACTCCGGAGAGGATGTTCGCCGCGCCCTGGCCGAAGGCTTCGCGGGTCTTCCGGGAGTGGGTGTCGGTGATCTCATCGACCAGCTTCGCCGTCATAAGTGACTCGAGCAGACCGACGATCGCCATCGCCGCAGCGTACGGGGCGATGATCCCGAGCGTCTCGAGCGTGAGAGGCACATTCGGGATGAACAGCTCCGGCAGGCTCTGCGGCAGGTCGCCCTGGTCGCCGACGGTGGGGACGTTGAGAGTGAACACAACCGCGGCGGCGGTGAGCAGCACGATCGCCACCAGCGGAGCGGGGATCACTTTGGTGAACCGAGGCATGAGGTACATGATCAGCAGCCCGACGACCACGAGTGGGTAGACCAGCCAGGGCACGCCGATCAGCTGCGGGAACTGGGAGATGAAGATCAGGATAGCCAGGGCGTTGACGAACCCGACCATCACGCTGCGGGGGATGAAGCGCATCAGCTTCGCCACGCCGAGCACGGCCAGGACGACCTGGATCAGACCGCCCAGGAGCACGGTGGCGATGAAGTAGTCCATCCCGTACTCGCGCGCCACGGGTGCGATCACGAGCGCGATCGCGCCGGTCGCGGCGGTGATCATCGCGGGCCGTCCGCCGAGGAACGAGATCGCAACGGCCATCACGAAGGAGGAGAACAACCCGACCCGCGGGTCCACGCCCGCGATGATCGAGAACGCGATGGCTTCGGGGATGAGCGCGATCGCGACAACGAGCCCGGCGAGGACTTCGCGGGTCAGGATGCGGGGGCTGCGGAAGGCCTGCATCACGGTGGGTTCGATGCGGTAGCGGGTCTTGGGATCTTGAACGGGGATGACGTCAGTCATGGCACTCCAAGCGGGAGGATGGGGCTGTCAGGGTGAAAGCCGGAGGGGAGCGCACCGGTGCGCCAGAATGCCGAGCATGGTCGGCGGGAGAGAATTGGGGAGTACGACCAAGAAATGATCGAACGCCACGAAGACTACCGTAACGTGAGAGTTGGTCGCCAATCGGATGGAGCCGCTGACATGACCGCCACCATGACGATGCACATCGGAGAGCTCGCCGAACGCACCGGACTGTCACTGCGTACCATCCGCCACTACGACGAGATCGGCATTCTCAAGCCCACCGGCCGCACGGAAGGCGGATTCCGTCTCTACACCGCCGAAGACGAATCACGCCTCCTCCTGATCCGACGTATGAAGCCGCTCGGATACTCCCTCGAAGAGACGGGGCAACTACTCGAGCTGATCGACGCGCTGACCGAGAACCCCGGTGATGAGGGCTTGCGTGACCGACTGGAGCTCGTGCGTGCCGAGGCGAACGAGCGTCGCGATCGGCTGCGCGCTCAGCTCGAGGCCGCCGACGACTTCCTCGAGCAACTCGGCCGCCGCTGACCATTCCCCCCTCCAGGTTGACCGGTCCAGCCAACGACCATCCTGCTGCCGTAATCTCTTCCGTAACGTGAGATTGGGAGGTCGGTGTGGCGACAGAGGACAAGCATCCCCTTCAGCAGGAGGACTACCACCTGGTCCAGGACTACATGATCACCAAGGCGGTGATGTGCCTGGCCACCAACGCCAGCCTGACCGAGTGGGAACACGAGATCACCGGCATGCAGGTAGCGTCCGGTGAGCAGTGGCTCCGACGAAACGCCATGCTCTTCGACTACACCCTGGCGCGCATCCTCGCCGCCTACGGCAGGGACGCGCACCTTGCCGAAGCCGACCTAGCCGGCCCGACCGAAGCATTCGTCCGCCGCTTCGTCGCCGCCGTCGCTGCGCAAAATCAGAGCAGCGCCGAAGAGCTCTGGGTGACGGCTAATGAGAATGCGGCCCGACTCACCGGGACCCGCATGCGCTCAACTACCCCACTCCTGATCAGGGTTCGCCAGACAGCCCAACACCTCGAGACGCACCTGGACCTTCACCAGGTTCCCGACGAGTACTTTCCCCCGCAGTTCGTCTCATAGTCTCCACCTACGCTTCGCCAGACGGTCCTGAGCGGGCGCTGAGTCCGTCGGGCGCGAAGGACCAATCCGCATGTGCGTCCGAGTTCAGCGCGAACGCATTGTCAGCGCGTTGGACGGCACGTTCTTCGTGGGGGTGGCGCGCGCCGGCTCTAGCCAGGTCCCACCGGACTCATGATGGAGGACAACGCGTCTCGACGCTCCCAACGAGTCCTGAACACCTACTCAGCGCCGCTGGCCGCTGCCGCCATGTACGCATCCTCGACGGCTCGGCGCCGCGCGACGTCCTCGACGACGAATCTGCGGAAGTCGGCGGCGCGATCCGCAATGGGTATTTCTTCGACTGCCGGGGCGGGATCTTCCCCTGGCCACGCGGTCTGACGTGTCGCCCTGTCACGGTCGAGGCGTGAGCCGCACGCGGCGACCCAGTCGTGCAGGCGCTCGCGCGCCTCGGCAAAGTCCTGGTGCCAGCCGAGGGGAGCGGAGCCATGCTGCTCCTCGTCGTATGCGCAGAGCCAGTGCAGGTGTAGGGCGGAGAGTTCCCAAACGAGTTCGGAGTGGCGATGCCACAGCGGCGGGATGATCGACGGTCCGAGACCGTAGGTGCGTCGTAGCCAGTTCACCCACCTGTCCAGCTCCACCCACTCGAATGCAGCTCGATCCGAAGTGAGCACGTTCCAGTTCACCGGGCGGGGTACACTCGGCAGGCCATCGACCTCACCTTCAGGGCCGTCCGGCGACGGTGGCTCGAACTCGTATCCCGGAAAATGCAAGGGCTCGTCGGCGGTCATCAGGTGCTCAGATGGCCACGGGTCTAGCGGCGGGCTTTGCCGTCGACGGGGCGGATGCCGTGACCGACGGGAGCTGGTTGCGGCGGCGTTGCAGGATGTAGTTCGTGCGCGCGGAGTCGTGGCCGAGGCGCTTCGCGACGAACTCCTCGGTCTCGACCGTTTCGCCGTCGCGCTCCCGCGTCGAGGTGTGCGTGTATCCCTCTGCGATGAACACATCGCCCTTGTTGAACATCGCGTAGGCGCGCTCAGCGTTACGTCGGAACATGACGAGGTCGTGGTACGTGGTCTCGGTCTGAGTGAAGGTTCCGTCTTCATTGCGTTCGAAGTGCTCCTGACCGATGCGCACCCAGAAGCGGGCTTCGCCTTTCGTGTTGAACGCCAATTGAGGCTGCGACGCGATGAACCCGGAGAGAGATTGCTGGGTGTGGATAGTCATCGGATGCTCCTGCCAGGGGCCGCATGTCGGCCGTCACCCGTTAGGTGGGTTCCCTATCCCCGCCGCAGTTGTTCCTCGACTCGAGCCCGTTCAGCGCGAAGTTCTGCAGCGTCGGACCGGGCAGTCCATTCGCGCAGGCGCGTGACGATCGGCGGTGCCGACCTCAGCAGCAGGAGCGCCGTGCCGTACGGCAGCGTGCGAATCACGTCGGGCGGCATGATCGGAACACGGCGCGTTGATCGCTGGTTGGAGCGCATACCGCGTTCACCGATCGTGATCGAGTCGGTGGCCTCGTCGCGGTCGCCGATCAGGGTGGCGATGTCTTGGAGGTCTCGAGACCCTGAGGCGCCGCCGAGCACGATCTTGGCGATGCTCGCGTCCCAGATCGCCGTGGCTGCGTTGTCGCCCCACCGCTGACGGGCCTGCGCGAGTGACTGAAGCACCGGCATCGTGGTGACACCGGTGCCTCCGCCTTCGGCCATTAGGACAGGCAGCGACGGCAGAGGGGCGAGGTTGCCGATCTCATCCAGCGCGAGAAGCAGCGGCGGGTCGAGGCGGGCGCCTGGGGATCTCGCGGCAACGCGCCTCGCGGTCTCGACCAGGTCTTCGACTAACGCGGCGACGAGGGAGGAGGATGCGCCGGCGCCGGCGCCCGTCGCGAGAAGGTACAGGGTGCCGTTACGTCGGAGAAAGGTCTCCGGATCGAACCGCTCGTCCTCGCTCGGGCTGACGGCGTCGAGAACACGGGGGTCAGCCAGAGCCGCCAACGCCAGGGAGACGCCCTGCCAGATCGAGTCGCGCGTACGGGGGTCGGCGTCGATCATCGCCTCAAGCGACTCGGCCCATCCGGTCGCGGCGGCAGGGTTGGAGGTGAGGATCGCGACGGCATCCTTCGCCGCGGCCGGGTCGAGCGTCCAGCGAAAGAGCTCACCAGGTGAGCGGCCATCGAGCGCTGCGGCGTGCAGCAGCGACTGAAGAGCCGTGCGGGTCTTGCCCTCCCAGAAGCCGCCGTTCTCCACCCCAACACTCGACAGGCCTGTACCGGCTGCGAGTCCCGTGGCGCGAATCATCGCGGTGAGTGGTATCTCGCAGCCGCGCACCGGCGACCACCGCAAGCCCGCCGGCACACCCGGAGCGAGATGTTGCGGATCGAACACGGCGACCGGTCCTCGTCTCATACGCGAGCGAATGGTGGTCGTGAGGTTGTCCGGCCTGGTGGAGGTCGTGACGACGGCGCCAGGTGCATCGAGGATCGCGTTGATGACGATGTGGGCGCCCTTGCCCGACCGGGGAGGGCCGATCACGAGGATCGAATCCTCAACCGACGTCCACACCTTCGTTCCTCGCGCCACTCCCACGAGGTAGCCGACGTCCTCGCATCGCGGCTTGTCGACGGACGCGCGAAGGTGCGTAGCGCGCGTCAGCAACGCGTGATCGGAGGCAGCGCGGCGCACGTCGGCCGCGGTCGCGATTCCGGCGATCCTGTTCGGGTCGGATCTGGCATGACGAGTGTGGTTTCGGATGACGCGCCAGACCCACCACCCCGAAAAGCTGAGCAGCGCCACGAACGCCACGACGACAGCCCAGTACGCCACGGCGTTGAGCCCAGGAGATCCGAGTGCCGCCCCCGGGTCGGCGGGGGACCCGAAGACACCGAGCCCCGCGGCCAGACCACCTGTCGGCTGCTCCGCTCCTGTTAGGAAGGCGGCGAGATTGCCGCCCACACGCAGGATGCCGGCGATCGCAACGGCCCCGCCGAGAGCGAGCAACGCGACGTTGGTTAGCCCGTCGGGACCGGAGACACCGACACCGTGGGGACCCGTCATGTGACGATCCCGAAAGCACACGTGCCGGAGATTCTGCCCACGAGGACAATCTCGCCCTCGGCGGTCACGCGGCAGAGCCCCGGTTCCAGCAACGCTCGAGCGGACCCGTCCGCAGAAGCCTGGATGTGACGCACGATGATCGCTAGGGCTACGTCTTCGCCAGGGAGGAAACCCTCTTCGCCGCAAACAACGCGAGGCGGCCCGATCGAGGGAATGGCATCGATAAGTGCTTCGCGAGCGACCTGCGACTCCGTTGGAGCACTCGACTCTCGGCCTT
Source organism: Microbacterium kunmingense (assembly GCF_023155745.1). Classification (GTDB taxonomy): domain Bacteria; phylum Actinomycetota; class Actinomycetes; order Actinomycetales; family Microbacteriaceae; genus Microbacterium; species Microbacterium kunmingense. Next base: position 49,158 of record NZ_JAKNUS010000003.1, on the reverse strand, counting down.
CAATCTTCGGCGGCGCGCTCGGGCTGAGTGATCCCTGCAGCGGCCGGGTGATGATGTCGGTGAAGACAGTGCCGTCAGCCTCGTAAACTACGACCCGCACCGGCGAGCCGAGAGCGAGCAGGACCGTGTCTATGACTTCCGCGAAGGACGCGCGGGTCCAGGGTGCCCCGAACCGAGGCGGTTCGAATGGCGTCCCGTCGACGGCGACGGTCATTGTGCCGTTCGCCGAGATCGTCATGGTGATAGCGGGAAGGACCGCCGGCACACGGATCGCGTCGGTGGATCGTCGTACTGCGTGCGCTGTCGTCATTTCACGCCCTCCGTCATCCGGCTCGTCGTGTCGAATGCTGCGAGCTCCGCGGGGTGCAATTGGTGCTGAACCACGAAGCTGCGGTCCTTGATCCTCCAGAGACCTTGTCCCGTTGCCAAGCCGGGCAGCAGGCTCTGCTCAGTGCCAGTGAGGCCCAGCGCGGTCGCAGTCGCTCCGAGTTGGTCCGCTTCCTGCCGGTAGATGATTCGCGTCTCCGCGTTGGCGAGGAGGGATGAGGCGATCGCGCGCATCGCGGAGCCCCGGTCGCCGACGTTGTCGAGGTCGGAGAGCTTGTGGAAGACGAGCAGGTTCGCGATTCCATAGTGGCGGGCGAGTCGCCACTGTGCATCCATTCGTCGCAGAAGGGCGGGATGCGACATGAGACGCCAGGCTTCGTCATAGATGACCCAACGCTGCCCGCCGTGCGGGTCGAGGAGCGCGGATTCCATCCAGGCGGAGGAGCACGTCATGAGGACGGACACGAGCGTCGTATTCTCGGCAACGCGCGACAGGTCGAGCGAGATCATCGGCAGGGTCGGGTCGAAGGTGACGGTGCTGGGGCCGTCGAACAGGCCGGCGAGATCTCCGGCGACCAGCCGACGGAGTGCGTGCCCGACGACCCTTCCGTCCTCGACGAGGCGGCGGTCGGATTGCTGGGATACGTCCGGGGAGAGGATGCGTTCCACGACCATCGGCAGAATCGGGGTCTTACATGAGCGGACAGTGTCCGCGAGAGCGAGGTCGATCGCAGTGTGCTCCAGCGGGCTCAGTGGTCGTTCGAGCACGGTTTCGGTCAGCGCGCCGATGAGGTCGCGGCGACGCGAAGCCACCTGGCCGGCCCAGCTCTCGTCGGAAACGCCGGATGGGCGATGCCCTTCGTCGAGCGGATTGAGTCGGTTCGCCATGCCGTGCCCGAGCACGATTGCCTGTCCACCGACCGCTTCGGCGACGGCAGTGTGTTCGCCCTTCGGGTCGCCGGGGACGTAGACGCGGCGACCGAAGGGAATCGAACGCGTGTAGAGGCTCTTCACGAGCGATGACTTACCGGAGCCCACGATCCCCGCCAGGACGATGTTCGGCGCGGTGATCATCCCACGTGAGTAAAGCACCCACGGGTCATAGACGAACGACGCGCCCGAGTAGAGGTCCTGGCCGACGAAGACGCCCTGCGAACCGAGTCCGCCTTCGGCGAGGAACGGGTACGCTCCGGCGAGCGTGGCACTGGTGTCCTGGTGGCGCGGTATGCGCAGGCGGCCGGGGGTTCGGAGCGCGGCGGGCCGCGACTCACCTGAGGCAGGTAGGTAGGTCGTCGCGCGTAGATCCGCGCGCTCCGCTTCGGCCTCGGCACGGTCGGATTCGGTGGTGGCAGCGCGAGTGGCGTCACTGAGACGCCGGGATGCCTTTCGTCGGGCACGACGCTCCTTCCTGCGTTCGCCTGCCGGGTCCACAAGCGTTGTGGTGTGTATGCGCTCACCTCCGTGCGCGTTCACAGCGACATCCCGTTGCGGCGGCTAACTTTGGCACCAGACCCCTGCAAGGCGAATGGGTCAGGGCGCTGAAACGAGTCGTTCGGATTGACGCGGGGCGCGACTGATTCCGTGACCTTCGGCGCGGCGCCGACGGATGGGCTCCAGGCGATTCGGCCGGAGTGCTGAGATGCGCGATCGAGGGCCAAGCCGGCCCGAGCGACAAGGGTCGACGCACGCCGCAGCGCGAGGGCGGCTGCATGGGCTTCCTCCACCCCAGCCCAGTGATCACCGTCGTCAGTTCGGGCGATCGAGTCTGAGCTGGTGTGCGCGAACGCGAGCTGATCGAGCACCTGTTCGAGCGATCTCAGGCCGCCCAGCAGATCCCCGACCACCTCGTACGTCTGTGCCGGGTCATCGAACGTGCGCGTGGCGTGCGCGAGAGCGCGCAGAGCGTGACACGCTTCCTCGCCATCGACGACAGGATCCTGGAATGTAGGCATTGCGTGTCCCCTTGCAACGGAAGTCGTCAGTCAGGTGCGCGAGGTGTCCCCGCGCGTCATACGGTTCGACACAGGGGCAGAGCGGCGACGGTGAACGCTTGCGCCTGCTGGCCCACGAGCCTCCGTGTTTCGCAGGCAGCTTGCACGGCGGCCTGCTCGATCGCCGCGACTGCGGCATCCAGCTCGTCGACGCTCGGCGCCGACACTGCCACGAGCCCGGTGAATCGCAGCACGCCGTGACCAGCCGTGAGGTCTGATTCTTGCTGGACGACGTCGTTGTACTCGGCGGTGCGCGCGGCATCCTCGATCTGCCCGACTTTCGCACGCTGCGCGGCATCCGAGAGAAGTCCTACCTTCTTTCTCCTGATGTCCCGTGCGGCCAGGTCGGCACGGACCGGCGTGCACGTCAGAGTGAATGTTCGTTGGATGCCCGAAGTCAGCAACAAGGGGGAGAGGAAGCCTGGGTACACCTGTGACCTCGGCCACTCCGAAATCCAGATAACCGCGTGGTGGGCCGAGTCGGTACGCAGCCGGTCCCAGGTTTCGGAGACTGCGACGGGGCCGGCCGTTGCGAGAGATCGACCGATCTCCCCGTGTCTCTCGAGCGCGGGAGCGGCTGCGGGATCGTATGCGGAGCGCAGCACCACCGCGACCTCGCCTGGGCTCAGCCAGCCTGTGGGCGTTAGGTCAGCTGCCCGCAGTGCTGCCACCAACGTCGTCATCTCCTGACGCAGTACACCCGCGGCCCCCTTCATGCCACCCCCGGCGGCGCGGATCTGGCGGGCCGCCGCGCGCATATCGAGCGCGAGGGCGATTGTCGTCTCATGCCGTTCGCCGGCGGGGCCAGCGCGCTCAATGAGCTCCTTGTACGTGACCGCGGGCCAAGAGTCATCGTCGACGCCATGCCGGGCCCACCATTCGGCAAGCCCGCTTCCGGAGCTGGGCACTGTGCGCTCGGAGATCTGAACGCGCGCGATGCGGCCCGACCGGCAGACCGTCGCGAGCACTCGCCCCCAGCCGGCCACCCGACGCTCCTGTTCGCCGCTGTCGAGAAGAACGAACGCTGGATGCGTGATGCCGGCGATTGCCGTCAGGGTCTGAGTGTGAGGGTCTTGGATCATGGCGGCACCCGTCTCGGGGTCGACCCACTCTCGGAGCGCGGCGGCGTCGCCGGGGAGTGCGAGCGTGCCCGCGGGGCGCGGCTTGACCAAGTCCGCGCGGAATCGCAGCTGCCCGCCGACGCTTCGCCACACCCAGCGGATTGAGATCGGCACCCATTCGATGAGCTTCCGGCCACCCACGGGAACGAAGGCAAGAGCGACGCTCGTCACCCAGATCGGTGATGTGAGGCCGAACAGGATGCCGCCGCCCAGGTACACCGCACTGGTGAACGCGACTAGCCCGATGGCGAGTGTCACGAGCTGTGCCAGGGAGAGGCCGAGCATCACGCCTCGCTTAGACAGGCGGGAGAACTGGACCGGGTGCAGTTGGTTCGCGCGCGGGGTGTTGCCCGCTGTCATGCTGTCGTCCTCTCGCGCGGAGTGGGGATCGGCCGCGGGTGCGGGGTCGGTGTGCGCGGCTGTGGGGTCGGTTGCCCGGCAGCCGGGGAGGTCGTCGGTGACGGTGGTATGTCTGTCGGATTAGCGCCCTCGGAATGTCCCATGGCTGCTGATCCGGTGGCGTTGCCGAGCTTGGGTCCAGCGGAGGCTGCCTTGCCGACCACCTGACGGCCGACGATGACTGCGGCGGCCGGGCCGGCGGCCGCCGCAGCGCCTGAAGTTCCTGCGCCGGACGCTGCTGCACCAGACGCACCCGCGCTGGCACCAGATCCAGCGGTGTTGGCAGCGGCGCTCGTCGCCACCGGGGGCGCCGATCCACTCGAGGTGCCACCCCCGTCGAGGATCGACTTCGCCGACTTCGCACTCGCGGGGCTCACTGGCACGGGGACTGGCCGATTCAGCGCGCCCTTAGCCTCCTGTTCGGTCGACATCGCGTGGTACATATCGACGCCGACGAACGAGATGAACTTGTAGGTCATGTATGGCGCGAAGGCTGCGACGAGCATGAGTACGACTCCGGCCACGGGATCGCTGATGGACGCGAGATCAACGTCGATCGGCGCCGCGGTCTGGTTGATCGCGACGAGGAAGAGGACGACAAGCACGAGCTTGGAGAACACGAGGGCCACAACGAACGCAACCCACTTGCCGAACCAGCCGCGGGTAGCATCCCAGGAGAATCCGGCCAGTGCGATCGGCGCGAACACGATAGCCACCAGGAGCAGGGCTTTGCGGATGAGGAGCGAGAACCACACAATCGCGGTGGCTGCGATCGCGAGTCCTGCGAGGAAGATCGTCATGATCGCGCCGACGCCGGGGCTCGCGATGTTGATCGCGACCAGCCCGGCGGCCATCAGGGCGATTCTGTCGCCCATTCCCTCCATCGTGTTTCCTGTTGCCTGGACGATACCGATGGCCAGCTGATCCGTGATCTCCAGCAGCGTCGCTGTCAGGGCGATTGCGACGAACGAGCCGAGCACGGACTTGCCGAGCCCCGCAGCAGCTCGTGAGAGCGCGGTCGGATCGCGATGCGCCAATCCGGTGATCAGTTGCAGGCAGAAGAACACGAGCATGACGAACAGCGCGACGCCGAAGAGCAGGTTGTACACGTGCGTGTACTGGTCACCGGTGACGTCGACGAGTGTTGTCGTGTCGAACACCGCCCAGACCGCTTCGAAGAACCACGCGGCGGCTGCGGCGAGCGTGTGGGCGAGCCAATCGAAGGGCGCGGCAACGAGCGATGTGACACCCGACCCGACGGTCTGGCATACCTCAGCGATCGCCGGGATATCGCAAACTCCACCCACTCGCGTCGTTCCTCTCAATCGGCCGCGTTCGCTCAGACGGACTGGCCTACACCCCAGAAGAAGTTCACGAGCGTGACCGACGCCCCGCAGATGAGTGCCGCGCCGCACGCCACCAGAACGCCGAGCTTGCCCCGTGAGGCGAGATGGGGGTTCGATGAGTTGGCCCCATACCCCCACGCGACTGCGGCGATGATGAGGGCGAGCACGGCGAGAATGAGCCCGACTGTCATCACTGCGCCGACGATGACGCGGAGTTGCTCGATGCCGGGAAGTCCTGACCCGTTGGGAACGATGTCGATCACGGTCGTGCTCCTTGTCTGCGCAGAAACGAACCTGCGTACAAGGTGCGTGCGGCGTCCCCGAGATCCGTCGACCCGCGCAGTCCGTGCACGCACTCTGGCTAGAGCTGTTGGCCGACCCCAATGAGGAAGTTCATCCAGGCGACCGCCGCGCCGGCAAGCGCCGCTGCGCCGACAGCAACAAGAAGGCCGTTACGGGCTCGCATGGCCGACTGGTAGTTCCCGCTCGTCGACGCGATCACCCATGTGGTGGCGCAGATGAGGATCGCGAGTACCGCGAAGACCAGGACATACATGAGGAGCGCGCCGACGATCACGCGGAGCTCACCCGCTCCTCCAACCGCTCCGAAGTCCGGGAAGATGTCCATTTCGGTCACCTCACGCGCCTGCCGCGCACGCTGTCCGGCCAGCGGTCGCGGCATCCAATCCTTCGGCCCCATGCTCGGCGAGCCACGAGTCTGCGTCGATGGCCGGCTCGAACGCTCCGCCGGGACGAATCTCGAAGTGCAAATGGGATCCCGTGGACTTGCCGGATGACCCTACGTCTCCGATGTGCTGGCCAGCGGTGACGCGCTCGCCGACCGTCACGTGTACGCCGGTCGCCCACATGTGCGCGTACGCCGACGCCACCCGCTCTCCGTTGACCGTGTGCTCGATGACGATCAGCTGTCCGTAACCCCCATACGGTCCCGCCCAGCTGACGATCCCGTCAGCGATCGAGAAGATGGGTGTGCCGTCTGCCGCGGAGAAGTCGGTTCCTGCATGGAACGCAGGTCGCCCAGTCATGGGGTCGGTTCGCCCGCCATAGCCGCTGGCCAGCACCCACGTGTTGCTCGGGAGGGGAAAGACTATGCGGGTCGTCTCGGGGACGGAATCCAGAGGTGCGCCCCCTCCCGTCACCGACGCGATCGGCCGGGTCAGCACGACGAGTATGGCTTCCGCGACGGGCTGATAATCCTGGTAGCGGTCGGGGAAAGCCGAGCGCTCGACAGCTTGCGCAGCCGAGCCGGGATCGGCTGACTGCCAGCCCGCGATGTCGAGGAGCCCAGCGGGGGAGGGAAAGTTGGGTCCCTCTGGTCCGCCGAAGAATGCGCGCACCTGGTAGTCCGGATCCATGAGCTCTTCAACAGTGCCCCAGCCGGAGGTCGGGCGCATCTGAAAGAGGCCGAGTGAGTCGTGGTCGCTGCCGATGCCGTCGTTGGGCATGCCGAGCGATGCGGGATGGGCGTCGTTCGCCAGCATCCGCAGGGATGACTCGGTGAGCGCGGCCATCAGCCCGATCACCACCCCCTGCCGTCCCACCCCCTCAATACCGCTGCCGACAGTAATGATCGTCGCGGCACGGGTGAGTTGTGACTGCCCGAGGGTCACCGACACGCCGTCGCTCCGTTTCGCAGTCAACCTGTCGGGCACGTCGGTCACGACGAGCTGGCCGGATGTCTGGCAGGCAGCGAGCGCGGCGGGGGAGAGGACGAGGGGGAGCGCGATCATGCCGGCGAACGGCAGGGTGACCAGAACGACGGCGAGAGCGATGACGAGCTTCTTCATGCGCGACGTCCGTCACCGGAGCGGGTTGTCGACCTCGGAGAGCCGGAGCAGGCGGCATTCGTCGAAACTCGGCTCACACGCGATGAAGAGGGTGAAAGCTATCGGTCGAGACGTCTCCTGAGCCTGCGTCCCCACGATGCCAGCGCGGTGGCGTGTTCCCGTGATCGTGTATGCGATCGTTCCGGGGAGCAACTGCCCAGGCGTCGCTTGATCGATCGCGTCGCTCCAGGATGCCGGCACGAACGCCTCGTCGATGGTGAGCCACTGGCGCGTGCCATAGGTGCGCAGCGTCAACCAGGCGTCCGTCGTGGGCAGATAGGTGCGGACATCGGACGCAAGCCCAGCAGTCTCGGTACCGGAGGGATCCCCTGCGTCGACGATCACCTGTGCGTAGTCGGCCGGATCGAAGTCGGTGGCGGCGTCCCAGCGGATAAGCGCGCGGGCCGCATCGCGCGCGAAGGACTCGGCATCCGATGTCGAGCGGATCGGGGGAAGCATTGCGCTCGAGGCGCTCGGTTTGGGGCTGACGTCCGAGGCAGCCGGGGCCGGCGACTCGACGGCAGTCGTCGGAGTGCTGGGCGACGGTGCTAGTACAAGGCCGTACAAGCCGACGCCGACAAGTGCCGTCAGCACACCGAACCCGATCGATAGGACGAGTACGACCCGCCGCCCAGGGCGCACAGACGCGGCCATCACGCGATCTCCCTCCCCAACTGGGCACGCGCGCTGCGGATCGCCGCAAAGAACTCCACGGTCGAAGCGAGCGTCGCTTCGAACTGCTCGAGTTGCTCGTCCGTCAGTTCAGTGGCCACAGCCGCGACGTCGAAATGGGTCCACCAGAGATCCAGGTCCTCCCACACACGCACGAACGCACGGACGGGAAAGCCGTGTGCCGTAGCAGCACGAGACCTGGATGTTCGCTGGTTGCGCTTGGCCTCCTTGACTCTCGCGAGCGCCGCATTCGCCAATTGCTCGAGTTCGTCGGGCGGCTCGAAGTCCTCGGGCGCTTCGAAGTCCTCGAACTGCTGTGTCGCCCCCGGCTCGAGGAGTTGCCTGATTCGCGCGTGTGACGCGGCGACACTTCCGCCATCGTCGATGAGCCGCAGTTCTTCGCTGGCTCTCTCCTTCAGTGCAGGATCGACGCCGGGGTCAGCGACAAGGTGCTGTAGTTCGGCAATGCGTTCCAGCGTGGTGTATGACGCCTTTCCGGTGACCATCTGCGCTGCCTGGGTGCGACTCTTGCCTGACTTGAATTGCGGTGGTGCCACGGTGGCACCACCGCCCTTTCCATCCCGAGCGTCCGGACGGCTGAAACGCGTCGCGGCCTGCCGGCGAGTCGCATCGTCGGCGATGTGATCCTTCAACTCGGTGTAGAGCGCCGCGGCTTCGGTCGGCGTGAGCGGCTTGTGGAGGACGTTCTCTGCCTGCTCTGCCAACAGCTCGGCGAGCCGATCCGAGATCCCTGACCTCACCCACACCTTGATCGTCTTCTCACCCAGCCGCTTCAGCGCTTCGAGCCGACGAGCGCCGCACACCAGGACACCTTCCGGTGTCACGGTGACCGGCTGTAGCAGGCCGTCGCGGGTGATCGACTGGGCGAGCTCATCGATGTCTCCGAACTCGGTACGGTGCCGCTTCCCGACGACGATCGATTCGATCGATCGTTCGAGCTCGATGTGGCCGACTCTGGTTCCCACGGTCACCACCTCGATCGCTCGGCGGGGGCGGCGAGACTCACCGCGAGGACGAGATCGTCATCCGTCAGCAGTGAACGCAAGGGTTCACCGATCAGCAGGCGGAGCAGGATGCCGCGTCCGGCCGTCGTCCGGGCGACCTCGGGTTCCGGGTTGCCGAGGACAGCGCGGAGCAATCCGTTCCACGATGCGGACGACAGATCGAGGAGGGTTCTTCCGTGGACGTCGCGCCGAAGCGATTCCCAGGCAGTTGCACGCGAGGGAACCTCACTGAGTCGTGCGCAGATGTACTCCATTGCGGTGCGCGCGGGCGTGCGCGGCCAGCCGAGCAAGGTCATGAAGGCGATCGCATTCTCGACTGCCTCTCCAATCCCGGCGCCGTCGGTTGAGCACCCGTCATCGAGCGCGTCCCCGGCGCCCTGGACACGAAGTGACGGGTGATAGTCGCTCAGGGGGTTCTCTCGGTCACTGAATCGCTCGGGGTCATGAAACGACGAGAACTCGGGTCGGCGCGCCTGGTACACGGAGCACATCAGGCCGTTTGCGCGCTCCTCCGCGATCAGCGTCACCTGTACGGCTCGCGTGACTACGGCCCAGGGGTCGTCAGCGTTGCGCACGGCCGACGAGCGCATCGCGTCGAATGCGGCCGCCGCGGCATCCCATGGATCGAGTCCGTGCTTGCGCGCCAGCTTTGCGTAACGTCGAACGACATACTCCATGAGCGCTGCGGCTTCGGCGTCGCGACGCCAGGCGCCATGGTCCTGCGCGGCGAGGCGTTCGAGCACTTCGCGCAGCCCCTCGGAGCTCTCAAACGCGGCGGGCACGCTCGCCGACTCGGACGAGTCCGGAACGCGTTGCGAGTGCACCGATGCGGCGGCAGCTGAGCGGGAACCCTGGCTCGACATGGCAACCTCGCTACCGACCGATTCGGGAACGACGGACAGACCCGTAATCAGCGCGGCCGTTTCCGAATGCCTCCACCGGCGGGAGGTGAAGGGCCCGTTCTCGGATTGCTCGGCGAGTTGCTGCGACTCCCTGCGTCGGGATGGCGCGGGCTCGCCGCGCGAGCGAGGACTCGAGGTCGATGCCCTGCCCCGCGACGCGCCCGGAGACGGCGGGAACGAGTTCCGTAGGCCGCATCCAGATGACCTCACTTCGAACCTGCTCGGCGCCGGACGGGGAGAGCGGCTGCCTCGCGAGTGAAGGATCGCCGCGCCGCGCCAACTCGGAGACCTCTTCGGGTGACCGCTTGGCGACGAGTTCACGTTCGCGCTCGGACGCGTCCACGCGAAGCGGCAGGCCGGGTCGCTCGACTCGCTCGTATTCGTTCATGACGTAACCTCCTTCTGAACCTCAGGTGTGCCGATCGTCCCCGCGAACCACCGGCCGACTGTCGACGGATGAACTCCCGTGGCGCTCGCAATCTCCTTGTTCGACATCCCGCGCTGACGCATCAGCGCGGCAACGTCTCTACGGGCACCCTTCTCCGGAACATCGGACAGCGAGCGAATCGGAACGACTTCTGTGGACAGGTCTCGTGGCGTCTCTGCTGTGGAGGAAACGTGAAGCCGGAATCGCTGGGTGAGAACGACCGTCAGGTGAGTGATCGCGAGAAGCACCAGCGGCGGCACTGCGGCAACCGACGCTGCAAGCACGGGAAGAACATCGGCATCGGCCGCGACGACGGCATGGATCGAGTTGGCGGCGACCGACACCCCAGCGCCGGCCATGAGCAGCATCCACGGATACCACGCACCCCGCTGTCCGGCGAGCGCGACAACGGCAACGGTTCCGACGACGATGATTCCGTCCACAATGAGCGGCCACGCCCACGCCTGCGTCGCCGCGATGCCGGCCGCGTCGGCGAGATCCGTGAGAGCGGTGAACGACAACCAGAACGCACCGACAGCGATGAACACGGTGCCGACTACTGCGGTCCATACGGCAATCCGTCCTGACGGCGGGTGGGTCGTAGCGGGGATCACGAGATCACCTGCCCGCTGAGCGAGCGGGATGCTGAGCTGCCGCCACTGATGCGAACGGGTGGCGCCTGCCCCACCACCGTTCGGTACGCAGATCGGATGGTCGTCAGGATCTCAGCCTGATGCAACCCCGCGTGCTCCGCAGCAGGCGCGAGTACGTTGCGCGCGCTCTGATCAGTGACGCCGTTCTCGGCGAGCCGGCATGCGGCCCAGTACAGGGCGCGGTTCCGCTCGCCCACGGCCCGTCCGGCCAGCCACGCCGCGAGACGCTCCGCGTCAACATCGCGGCGGGCCTCCGCGGGCATCGCAGCAGGGGTCGGCCTCGGGTCCAGGAATTGTCGAAGCGCCGGTCCGTCGATAGACACGGCGTCCCCGCGTCCGGCGCCGATCAGCTCATACGCAGACCTGTTGCCTTCGAACAGCACTTGCGACGGCGGCACGATGACGTAGCCGCCCTCACCCCGGAAGTCGATGCCGGCGCGGGCGGCCTGCCACGATGCCTGAACGCGATCAGGGTCTGCGGGGTAGTAGGCGTGCATCCCGCCGGATGCCGTCTTCACCAGCGCCTGCCAGTGATCCACGAGACCTTCCCGGCGAGCGAGTTCGAAGGCAGCGAATCCGCGCACCCGCCCATGCACATCGATGTCTACGACCTCGACGGCGGAAGCTCGCCCGGTCGGCATGCCGATGTTCGCTTCGGGCCATCGAGACCACCATCGGGCGATCTGGCGGTCGTCGGAGGTCGCGTCGCGGAACCCGTGCTCTGTGAGCGGCCGCTTCTCCGCTGGCTTGCAGGGGAAGATCGGGACTCCTGCCGCAGCGAACCGAGCGGCGCCTTCCCGCGGCGAGAGGCCGATCATTCCGGCGAAGAGGGCGACGGCGTCCATTACAGATCCCGGGCCGAGATCGCGGATCGGGCAAAGGAGTGCCGAACCCTCGCGAAGGGGACATCATCGAACCGTTCCACCGGACCAGCGACGGTTGGCTGAAGTGCACCCCGCTGCGCTTCCCTCGTCAGACCCGGCGGGTCGCCCGAACCGACTTGCACTGTCGGCAGTCCCTTGAGGATCGCGACCGCTGCCGTGCGCACTCGCTCACCATTCGCTTGCACGACTTCCACTGGCGTCTTTCCATCGACGGATGCTGCCCAGGTCGCCACATACGGGATGGTGTAGCCCGATGTGTCGAGGCCGTGGGCTGCTCCGATCATCAGAGCAACGGACTCCGCTTCGACCTCCCCGATCCCGCGATGGAATACGGCATGGGCGTTGTCAGGGCCGTGCAGCATCACGTGCGCCAGCTCGTGCGCCAAGGTCTTCGCACGCGCCGCGGGGTCTATGTCACCCCGAATGGCAACGCTCCGAGTGAGGTAGTCAGTCATGCCGTTGGCTCCGCCGAGATCGCGATCGCTCCCAACAATGCGCAGCGTGTACCCCTGTTCGCGTACGAGGGTTGCAAGCCCATCCCAGAGACCTTGTGGCGCCTCGCCCGCGAGCAACTGCGGAGTGGGGGCATGGGGGATCGGGACACCGCTCGTCTGCGAGGCATCCCACACGTATGCGGGCCGCACCCCGACCATTCGAGTGCGCACTTCGTCGTTGCGTCTCGGGGTCTCGCGAGGCGCAAGACGACGCCATGACTCGGCGACCTCTGGGGTGGGGGAGGTGAACCGCGCGTGGATGGGCGCAAAGATCATGTACCCGGTCTGGCCGCGATCGACCGACCTCCCAAGCGTGCGCCATTGCCGGAACCCCGCGACGTACGTTGGTGTGGGCTTAGCCACCCTGCCCTGCTCGAACGCAGCGAGATGTTGCGTCCAGATGAGCATGGTGTTGTTGAACGAACGGGAGCGGAATCGCGCGGCGAACTCAAGAGCCCGTACCCAGTGATCGCCCGTCACGAGCGTGGCCACAGCATCCGCCAGCTGAGCGTGCAGCCGTTCGAGCTTCGCCTCAGTGGAACCGACTGCGGGGGGTTGGTGAGTCATGGCGTAGGCACCTCCTTCTGATCAGCCGACAGAGCGGCTTCCTGTGGGAGGTACGCGCGATCTAACCGGAGCCGATGGGTGGGCGCGCGAACGACCGACCCGAGCCGGTCGCACACTGTTCACGCGCGCGGGGCGGCTTCACGAAATTTGGGCGCGCCCGCGGGCCGGCTCTGTGGGGGGTGGAGTGCCGACAACTCCTCCGTACCGTCCTGGGCGATGTCCTCCTCTTTAAGCATGCTCAAACGGCTTTGATTTGTTTTTAGCACCGACATCGATCATGCGCAACGATTGATTTGAGTATGCCCAACGGGTACATTGAGCATTCTCAACGCCCGTCGAGTAGCGCTCACAAACGACAAGCCTTGCCTCACCCGAGGGGAAGGGTGGTCTACCGAAATGACAGAAGACGAGAGCAAGGTGGCTGCGGAAGACCTCGCGAAACGCCTCAGGCTGCTCCTCGACGTCGCGATCACCGAGTCGGATTACGAACCGACCTACGCCCAGATCGCGGCGTTCCTCGAGAAGCGCGGCATCAACCTGTCGAGATCTCGATGGACATACATGGTCAACGGCCACCGCTACGTGCAAGACCCCGCGCTATTCGAAGGGCTGGCTGCGTTCTTCGACGTGGATGCCGCGTTCCTGCTCGGGGAGGACGGCGCAGCGACGCCGGACAAGGTCACCGCGCAGCTGGATCTCGTGCGGGCGATGCGAGCCGCGAAGGTGAAGTCCTACGCCGCGCGAACGCTGGGAGATATCTCCCCGAAGGCCCTTCAGGCGATCAGCAGATTCCTGGATGAGGAAATGACACACACCTGAGCAGTGCCCATGCCGGTCCCTTGGCGGCCCCCACCGGCACATGCTCCCCAGACGGGAGTGACACCGTGAATATCGAGCAGACCGTGACGACGGCCGTCTCAGACCTTGAGCTGGGCACCACCTTCACCTTTGACGATCTCGTCGGGGCACTTCAGGATCACCGGCAGCGCACACTCCGAATCGTGGAACTTGCGGATCTCGGCGACCACGATGGCATTTGCGCAGTGTGGCTCATCACCGAGAGCGAAGACCTCGTCCTTCACGCGCACAGCGACTCCGTCCTCCATCGCCAGCAGTTCGTCCTGCACGAATTCGCCCACATGATCCTCGGGCATGGAGACGACGACGAATGCTCGACGGAAGACTTCCTGCTTCCCGACATCCCCGCCCGGACTCGGCGTCGACTGCTCACTCGTCAAGATTTGGACTCTCGCACCGAGATCGCGGCGGAGGCCTTGGCTGATCATCTGGCTGCGGCGATCAGAAGCTCGGTTTACGGGGAATCGCGTTACCTCGAGATCTTCGGGTGATGCAGACCTTCGTCGCGGTGCTCATGTGGCTGCTCGTGGCGAGCCTGCTCATCTTGCGCCGCGGACGAGCCGAGCGCAGCATCACCTACGCGGCGATCACGATCGCGGTCGCGATGACGATCAATGTCGATACGGTCTACCGCTTCATCGATGGACTCCTCGGTGGCTCGAATGTCGCCACCCTCATCGGGGATTGCGCGCTCATGGTCGGGATCTTCTTCCTTGGCCGAGGGATCATGAAAGCGGGGGAGTATCAGCCCGGCCCAGTTCGCATTGCCCTGGGCCCTGCTGCCCTCCTTGTTGCGCTGAGCGGCGTCGGGGTCGCCTTCTTGCTCATCGACCGTGGCGCCACCACGACCAACTTCATGATTGATCTCGGAGCGCAGCCTGCCGCAGCTGCGTACTCGATGATCCAGTTCACGTACTACGGGATCGTCGTCGGCGCCATGGCAGTCCTCGCGAGCCGTCAGTATCGGCTGAGCGTTGGTCTACAGCGGCTGCCCGCCGGTTGTCTCGTCGTCGGCGCGATCCTCGGAGCGGTTCTCTGCGTCGTCGTCCTCATGATGGACATCGCACACGTTGCCGGGCGTGTAGACGTGATGACTGACGTGTCTATCGCGTACGGACCGCTTTACATATCGACCTTCCTGTTCCTCTGCGTCGGACTCGCTGGGCAGCCGACCGTGCGCTTCCTGAGCGCGCGACGGAGGGCAGCGCGAACACGCACACTCATCAAGGAACTATCGCCCGCGTGGCGAGCGGCGACGATCGTTCGCCCGGGACTGAGTCAGACGGATGCCGCGTCCGTGCAAACCGATGGCCTCGAGGCGCAGTTGCATCGACAGGTCGTAGAGATCCGCGACGCGATGATCGACCCGCGCGTGTCGTTCTCTCTCCACGCACGCGACCGTCTCGTCCTTGAACGTGCGGAGCAGCATCTCCTCGGAACCGACGAAGCTCGACTTCACGCGCCGGCTGCGCCGGCCACACGGCCCAAGTTTCAACGAGGAGCGGCATGAGAGCCCCGATCGTGCTGGCTGGCGCGCTGGCCGCCGCAGCGACGCTTTCGTTGGGCCTCGGTCTAGTGATCGCGCGGCGCCTGACCGCCCCTCCGAGCCCGCGCCGATTCGACCTGTCCGTCCGTGGCCTCGAACAGGATGGCGACCGACGAGCAATCGTGCTGGATCGAACGCATCAAACTGAATCCCCAGGTGAGTTCACTCTGCTGTTTCCAGGTGGCCAGTGGGTTCAGCTGGGTGCCGAAGTACTTGATCGCGGGCCTGGGCGCCTCGCACGAGCCGTGACAGCGACAGCACCCGGCTTCACACCGTCAGCCGACGATCGCGCCTCGTGGAGCGGCATCTACTTCATGACGCCCGTCGATGCGGGCCTCAGCGCCCACGACATCGACATCCCCACTCCGCCGGGGCCGGCGCCAGCTTGGCGTATCGATGGCCGCGACTCGCAATCAACGAGGTGGGCAATCCACATCCATGGGCTCGGCAGTCCGCGAGCCGGAACACTGCGTGGTGTGCAGGTCACCGCTGAGCTGGGCTACACGTCAATTGTCGTCAGCTACAGGAACGATGGCGAAGGCCCAAGGCTCGGAACTGGTCGGTCAACCCTCGGCGCCACTGAAGTCGACGACGTGGACGCTGCGATCCAGTACGCCATCGATCAAGGCGCGCGACGGGTCGTTCTATTCGGCTGGTCAATGGGAGCACAGGTCGCGCTCCAGCTCGCTACACGGCCGCAATACCGACGGCTGATAGCAGGGGTTGTTCTCGAGTCTCCCGTTCTCGACTGGGTCGCGACGATCAACGCGAACTGCGCTCGCGCTGGCCTGCCTTCGGTGGCGGGGCTGACCGCGCTCCCGTGGCTTACGTCGCCCACGCTCGCACGCGCGGTCGGCCTGCCTGGCAGTATCCCTCTCCGGGATATCGACTGGATCGCGCGAGCAGAGGACCTGGCAGTCCCTACTCTGATCCTCCACGGAGCGGGTGACGACTCAGCGCCGCCTGCCGTCTCTCGCAAGCTCGAAGCGCTACGTCCAGATCTCGTTCAGCTCGAAATCTTTGGGGCGCATCACACGATGACGTGGAATTCCGACCAAGCGCGCTGGCGATCCACTGTCTCAACCTGGCTGACGTCGAGCGGCTTGCGTCCTGGCGATCTCACAACACGGGGCCCGAAGCTTCGACAGTTCGGTGGGCGCTGACGGGCTGTCGCGCGGGTTCAGTAGCGGCGTGTGCCTCTTGATCGGTTCGACCTCGGCCCCGTGCACAGCGTCGTCGAACGCAACCCACGACACGACGAGGTTGCGATTGAGCCACTCTTCGACGCTATATCCGCGGGGGGAGAAGCGATAGTTCCGCTGGTTGCTGGTCCAGACAAGCGACCCGATGGTCGGACGGAAGCCGAGCACGGCGCCGATGCTCCCGGCCGGGCTGACCCCGTTTCGTAGGTCCGGTGGTTGTGAAGTCGTCCTGTGGACCGCGATCGCGGGACGGCGGTACTGGTCAAGGAGGACGCCGACTCGGTCGCCGTACCTCGGGTCCAGGGGATCCGGTTGGGAGCGCGTTGCCCTAGCTCTTCGGACACGGCGTTTGCCACTAGGACCTGAGCGGCAATGGAAGCAAGGGGTTGGGGTTCGATTCGGCACGTTTGATCGCAGCCTGTATCTTCGAGGACTCCCTCGCCACGCGAGCCAAGTACGCGGCGGGCAGCGTGACCATCACGTCAGGTTCCATTCGAACTTCCGGGAACTCGTCCACGGGTGTCACCCATGCCGGAGCCGCCTGACACTACCTCCTGCGGTTCCCCGCAAGCTACTGAACTGGCAGTCGCTCGGCGGGCCCGAGCCTGAGCGGTCGTCCGTGCCCAAACAAGACGAGTCGCGGTCGGAGCTCCGCCAGTCGTCGGCGAGACTCGTCGTTCATCCGCGGATCCAACGTGAACAACGTGGGCGGCCGCGTCACTCTTCCGAGGTGGGAGTAGACGTCGCCGCACAGAAGAACTCGGTCCTGCTCTCGCCACAACGCGATATGCCCCGGGGTGTGGCCGGGTACTTCTAGAACGGTAAATCCCGCTATCTCATCGCCCTCGCTGAGCGCTCGTTGAACGTCGCACGCCGGAGGTCGGGGAACCATCCTGCCCACAAGGCTCGACAAGACCCCTGCCCTCATCTGCGGCGTGCCCGCCTGGATGGCGCTCCGGTCCGCTGCGCCAGCCCACAACGGGATCGACAAGGCATCGCAGATTGCTCTGCTGGACCCGAAATGATCCGAGTGCGCGTGAGTCACTACGTGAGCCTTAAGATCTCGACCCGCGACCTGCCGCAAGATTCGCCGCCGCGCCCAAGCCGTGCCCGCGTCAACGAGGAGATTCTCGATGAGGTAGACGTTGAACAGGTGCGCTGGCTGCCCATGCAGCTGGTAGACCCCCCGAGCGACTTCATGCATGACCAGGATCCTTTCGTCTTCAGAAGGGGCGCGCCTATCAGTCGCCGCGACGGATGAAGCGCGCGACGAGTTCCCCAACCAATACCGCTGTTGCGGCCGGCCCCCGCGAAGGAGTATCGGGAAGGATCGAGGTGTCAGCGAGACGGAGGTTCGTGACGCCCCGAACGCGCGCAAACCCGTCGACGACAGCGAACGGGTCGCGTGACGGCCCCATCGGGGCGCTGCCGCAGAGATGGATCGCGGTGCCGAGGTGGGTGAGCATCCACGCGTCGAGTGCCCTATCGTGGTCGAGCGTTGCCTCATCGAGCTCGGTGAGCCCCTCGAACAGCTGCGCGAACGCGCGGGTGTGTAGCAGCGCCACGGCTGTGCGAATGCCGAAGCGCATACGCTCCCGGTCGCGCGCGGTCGAGAGGTACCGGTAGTCGATGCGGGGGTTCGCCGTCGGGTCTGCCGACGCGAGGGTGATCGAGCCGCGTGATTCCTCCCGCTGCAGCCCGACGAGGAGCACGAGGTCGCGCCCGTGCAGTGCCTGTTCCCGCACTCGCGTGAGCGACAAGCCGCGCAGCGACCGATGAGTGGCGAGTGGATGCCGCAGCGCTGATCGCGCACCGCCGGCCAGCGCACTCGTCGACCCCGTCAGCAGGTGGTTCATGCTTTTGACTGAGACCATGATCTCCAGGTCTCCCGCGGCGTCACCTCCGGGTGATACGAAGTTGAGCGCGGTCGTGAACGTCTCGGGCGTGCGCGGATCCATGAGATTGCGCGGGGCTCGCCAGCCCACGGCGATGTCGGGGTGATCGGTGAATGCCCGGCCGACGCCGGGGGAGTCGTGCACCACCCGCACGCCGTGGTCGCGCAGTTGCTGGGCCGGCCCGACGCCAGAGACGAGCAACAGCTGCGGCGTTCCGATTCCGCCGGCGCAGAGCACCACCTCGTCGGCAGGGATCACACGCGCCCCGGATTCGTTGGCCAGGATGGATGCGACGCGCGCACCACTCCGACCCGATGCCGCAGACATGCCTCCCGTCTCCGCCACCTCGACCCCCACCGCGCGTGTGCCCTCGAACACGACGCGTAGGACGCGGCATCGTCCGATCACCTGGAGATTCGGACGGTCTCGCGCGGGCGACAAGTAGGCCAGACCGGTGTTGATGCGCACGCCGTCGACGACGTTCTGCGGCACGGGGCCGACACCGGGAGCTCCGGGTGCGTTCTTGTCGGGCTCGGCGACGAAGCCGAGTTCAAGGGCCGCGGCCGTGAACGCCCGAGCCGCGGGGTTCGACTGGACCGCCCTCCGCACGGGCATCGGCCCGGCATCACCGTGGAACACTCCAGACCCGAGGTCGAGGTCGTGCTCGAGATGGCGGAGCACGGGCAGTACGCTCTCATAGCCCCAGTCCGGACCCGCGGCAACGGACCACCGGGCGAAGTCTTCCGGGCGCGCGCGCACGAAGTACCCTCCGTTAATTGTCGACGAGCCGCCAATAATGCGACCGCGCGCGATCGTGTACGGCAGATCGGGCGTGAGGTTGCCGAGGTAGGACCAGTTCGCCGGATGCCCCGGCATCGCGCCCTGCACTGTTGACGCGTCCAGCAGCTCGGGCGGGAACTCGGCGGGAGAGCGGGGTACAGGGCCCGCCTCGAGCAGGATGACGCGGTGCTCGGGATCTTCGCTGAGCCTCGCGGCAAGGGCCGCCCCCGCGGCGCCCGCGCCGACCACCACCGTGGTGCGGGTTGCAGTGGGGCGCGTCGCCTCAGCGCTGGTCATCGGCTCCCCTATGGCTGCGGTGTGCCTGGACGACTCTCGTGTCGATGCGCTCGTCGATCATGAGCAGCGCCTCGTCGAGCAGGTCCAGCAGGATGCGCTCGGGGTTGGCCAGCCACTGTTCGTACGCTGCGAGGCATACCCCGAGGCAGGTCCACGCGATGGTCTGCGGGATCAGGTCGCTCGATGGCAGATCCAGGCGACGCCCGACGTGGTCGGCGATCACCCCACGCCATGATCGATAGCGGAGCGTTGAGTGCGCGAGGAGCGTCGGCACGTTGAGGAGCAGCTCCATGCGCCGCCGGTGGTACTCCGATTCCGATTCCGGCACGCGATTGAACTCGATGATCGCGCGTCGTAGCTGCTCCATAATCGGGATCGTGTCGGGGAGGGAGGCGAGATGCGTGCCCATGCGGTCGAGCATCTCGTCGAACTCGCCCCACGGTACGTCATTCTTCGAGGGGAAGTAGCGGAAGAACGTTCGCCGCCCGATGCCGGCCGCTCGGGCGATCTCATCGACCGTCGTGGCATCGAAGCCGCGCTCCATGAACAGCTCGAGGGCGACGTGACTGATCTGCGCATGAGTGGTCGACGGCGAGCGGCCGACACGAGCGCGCGGCAGTGATTCATCCCCCTGGGACAGGACCAAGGCCACTACCCCCTTCCCAACGGCACCGGGTGTCATTAGTATCGGGCCAACCGAGTAGATCACCAATGACGGTGATCGCACATGAGGAGCATCCCATGAGTCGAAGTAAAGACCTCGTCGTTCCAACGGGTGATGTCGACGAGGTGATCGAGACGGAGTCGCTCGTCGAGGAAATTTCGATCGACGGTATGTGCGGCGTCTACTAACATTCCCATGACCGCCGTCGCCCCTGAGTCCGCCTGGCAGCTGCACCCCCAGGTCTCGGTTCGGCCCGAGCCGTTCGGTGCGCTGCTCTACCACTTCGGCACGCGCAAGCTGTCCTTCCTCAAGGATCTCACGCTGCTCGAGGTTGTGCGGGCACTGCCGGATGCCGCGTCCGCGCGTGCCGCGTGCGAGGCTGCCGGCGTCGCGGACGCGCACCTGCCGCGGTACCTCGGGGCGCTTGGCACCCTCGCCGAGTCGCAGATGCTCATGGAGCGGACGCCGTGAGCATCGTGGAGGCGCCTGTCGTCGCCGGGCCGCCGCGGTCCATGCGCCTGGCCGACCACTTCGAGCTCGGCCTCGACGCACCCATCTGCCTGACCTGGGAGCTCACGTACGCATGCAACCTCTCGTGCGTACACTGCCTGTCGAGCAGCGGCCGGCGCGACCCGCGCGAGCTGAGCACCCAGGAGTGCAAGGCCGTCATCGACGAACTCGAGCGCATGCAGGTGTTCTATGTGAATATCGGCGGCGGCGAACCGACGGTGCGCAGCGACTTCTGGGAGCTGATCGACTACGCCACGGAACACAACGTGGGCGTGAAGTTCTCGACGAACGGCGTGAAGATCACGCCCGAGATCGCCCGGCGCCTCGCCGGGAACGACTACGTCGACGTGCAGATCTCGCTTGACGGTGCCACCGCCGAGGTCAACGACCATATCCGCGGGCCGCGCTCCTACGAGACCGCGTTGCGTGCGATGCAGAACCTGTCGGACGCCGGCATGCGTTCCTTCAAGATGTCCGTGGTCTGCACGAGACAGAACATCCCGCAGCTTGACGAGTTCAAGGCCATCGCCGATCGCTACGGCGCCCAGCTACGCCTCACTCGGCTGCGCCCGTCGGGCCGCGGCGCCGACGTGTGGGACGAATTGCACCCCACGCCGCCGCAGCAGCGCGAACTCTACGACTGGCTCGTCGCGCACGGCGGCGACGTGCTCACGGGCGACTCGTTCTTCCACCTCTCGGCGTACGGTCAAGCTCTCCCGGGGCTCAACCTCTGCGGCGCTGGGCGCGTCGTCTGCCTCATCGATCCCGTCGGGGACGTGTACGCGTGCCCCTTCGCCATCCATGACGAGTTCCTCGCCGGCAACGTCCGCGACGAGGGTGGATTCTCTAAGGTGTGGCGCGAATCGTCGCTATTCGCCGAACTGCGTTCGCCGCAGTCTGGCGGCGCGTGCAGCTCGTGCCAGTTCTTCGACACCTGCAAGGGCGGGTGCATGGCCGCGAAGTTCTTCACAGGCCTGCCGCTCGATGGTCCCGACCCCGAGTGCGTGCAGGGTTACGGCGAGCAGCTTCTCGCACAGCGAGCAGGCGACTCAGGGCTGCCGAGGCACTCCGGCGACCACTCGCATCGCACCTCACCGCCTCGTCCGCGCACCGGCGTGGGCCCCGTGCGCCTCACTCTCACCCGGCGCGAGGACCTCGCGGCGCCGCCCGTGAGCGCGTGCGCCGAGGATCCGCTCGCGGGCTTCACCTCGCACCATCCGATGACCCAATGAAGATCGGCGCCGCCCGGCGTCAATGTCAATAAGGAGGCACCCGCCCCGATCTCGCGTGAGACCCGACTCGCCCGAACTGGCCGCGACGTTGCGGCCAGTGGTCGTGCGGCCACCGTGGCGTGGGAGCGGCACGCCCTTGAACAGGAGGAACCATCATGGGAATGCTCGACGGCAGGGTTGCGCTCGTTACGGGAGGCTCGCGAGGCCAGGGGCGTGCGCACGCGCTTACGTGCGCACGTGAAGGCGCCGACGTCGTCATCATTGACACGCTCGAGCAGATCGAGACGGTCGCCTATCCCATGGCCACGCAGGAGGACTTCGACGAGACCGTGAAGCAGGTCGAAGCGCTTGACCGGCGAATCGTCGCCGTGAACGGTGACGTAAGGAGGCAGGCGGACCTCGACGGGGCGGTCGCGACGGGAATTGCCGAGTTCGGGCGTATCGACATCCTCATCGCCAACGCGGGCATCTTCTCGCTCGCGCCGGCTCACGAGATGACCGACGAGATGTGGGACGACATGATCGCCGTGAACCTCACGGGGGTCTGGAAGTCAGCCAAGGCCGTGCTGCCGCACATGATGGAGCGAGGTGGCGGCTCGATCGTGATGACCAGTTCGATCAACGGACTCGAGCCGGGCGTCAACTACGTGCATTACTGCGCAGCGAAGTTCGGCGTCGTGGGCATTATGAAGACGCTGGCGCTCGAGTACGCCCGGCACGGCATCCGCGTGAACGCCATCCACCCCGGCGCGATCCTCACCCCGATGACAAGCTGGCAGGGCGCGTGGGACATGATGTCGGGCAAATCCGCAGGCGAGGGCAACGAAGCCGACATGTTGGAGGCCGGGTACTCGTTCCACGCACTCAAAGGCAACGGATTCCTCGACCCGCAACGCATCGCCGACGCGGCGCTGTACCTCAACTCAGACCTCGCGTCCTCGGTCACGGGGGTTTCTATCCCCGTCGACGCCGGACACCTGCTCATGCCCGGCTACAACGCCGACCCAGTGAAGTAGCCACTCAATCAGCTATCCGTACCCAGCATCGGCAAAACCAACAGAACGGAGCAACATGGCTGGTCAGCTCGAAGGCAAGGTCGCCTTCATCACCGGAGCCGCACGCGGGCAAGGACGTTCGCACGCAATCCGACTCGCGCAGGAGGGCGCCGATATCATCGCAGTTGATATCTGCGCTCAGATCGAGTCGGTCCCGTACCCGATGTCGACGCCCGATGATCTTGCCGAGACGGTGCAGCAGGTCGAGGCTCTCGATCGCCGCATCCACGCCGTGCAAGCTGACGTGCGGGACCGGGACGCGCTGCAGGCCGCGTTCGACGCGGGCGTCGCCGAACTGGGAGCGGTCGACATCGTGCTTGCCAATGCGGGCATCGCGCCACTGTCGCTGCACCCGGTGCCCGAGGAGTGGCAGGACGTCCTCGACGTCAACCTCACGGGCGTCTTTTACACCGTCGAGGTTGCGAAACCGTCGATGATCAACGGCGGACGTGGCGGAGCAATTGTGATCACAAGCTCGACTGCGGGACTGAATGGCATCGGCGGCGACGCGCCCGGCGGTCTCGGCTACACCGCCGCCAAGCACGGCGTAGTCGGGCTCATGCGAAGCTACGCCAACCAGCTGGCTCAGCACTCGATCAGGGTCAACACTGTCCATCCCACCGGCGTGAACACACCCATGGTCGTCAACGACATCATGCAGGAATTCCTCCAGTCAGATCCCCAGATGGGCCAGGCAATGGCCAATGCCTTGCCCGTGCCCATGGTCGAGCCCGTCGACATCTCGAACGCGATCCTGTGGCTCGTGTCCGACGCCGCACGGTACGTCACCGGCGTCACACTGCCCGTCGACGCGGGCTTCACCAACAAGAAGTAAAGGGAGAGGAAGTTATGGCTGGACGGGTCGAAGGCAAGGTCGCGTTCATCACGGGCGCGGCGCGAGGACAGGGGCGCAGTCACGCGATACGGCTTGCTGAAGAGGGCGCCGACATCATCGCAATCGATATCTGCGCCGCCATTCCGGAAAACAACTACCCGCCTGCGACGGAGGAGGACCTCGCAGAGACCGTGAGGATGGTGGAGGCGCTCGACCGGCGGATCGTCGCTGAGAAAGCCGACGTTCGCGACTTCGGCCAACTGAAGGCAGTTGTCGACAAGGGCGTCGCCGAACTTGGCCGGCTCGACATCGTCGCCGCCAACGCCGGCATTGGGGGGACATTCAACAGGGTCGAGGACATCCCCGACGACGAGTGGGTCAACATGCAGGAGATCAACCTCTCCGGTGTGTGGCGTACGTGCAAGGCGGCCGTCCCGCACATCCGCGCGGGCGGCAAGGGCGGATCGATGATTCTCACAAGCTCCGACGCGGGGCTGTTCGCGTTCGCGAATCTCGCGCACTACGTCGCGGCGAAGCACGGCGTCGTCGGGCTGATGCGCACCCTCGCACTCGAACTCGCACCGGACATGATCCGGGTCAACTCGGTGCATCCGACAGTGGTGGACACGCCGATGGTCAACAACGACGCCACGTTCAGGCTCTTCCGGCCCGATTTGGAGAACCCGACGGTCGAGGACTTCAAGCAGGCTGCCGGGGGCATCAACGCACTTCCGGTCCCATGGGTCGACCCGCGCGACATCTCGAACGCTGTGCTCTGGCTCGCCTCCGACGAGGCGCGATACGTCACGGGCGTCGCCCTGCCGGTGGATGCCGGAGCAAATGTCAAGTAGCGGCAACGGTCTGTAGAACGCAGAGAAGGGAGCACACTATGGGACGACTGGACGGCAAGGTCGCGTTCATCACGGGCGCGGCGCGAGGACAGGGGCGCAGTCATGCGCTCCGCCTGGCGGAAGAGGGAGCTGACATCATCGCGGTCGACATCGTCGAGCAGATCGCGACTGTGCCATACGGTATGGCGACGCAGGCCGACCTCGACGAGACGGTTCGACAGGTCGAGGCGCTTGACCGGCGCATCGTTGCCGGCACGGCTGACGTGCGCGACGTCGAGGCGCTGCGTGCGGCCGTCGACGCGGGCGTGGCCGAACTCGGCCGGCTCGACATCGTGGCGGCGAATGCGGGGATCTTCTCGACGGCGACCACTGAGGCGCTCAGCGAGGAGCAGTGGGGAGACATGATCGACGTCAACCTGTCGGGGGTTTGGCGCACCTGCAAGGTCGCCATCCCGCACCTCAGGGCCGCGGGCGGCGGGTCGATCATCATCACGAGCTCGGTCGCCGGTCTGAAGGGTTTGCCGAACTTCGCGCACTACGTGTCGGCTAAGCACGGGGTTGTCGGGCTCATGCGCACGCTCGCTCTCGAGCTGGCGCCCGACATGATCCGCGTGAACTCAGTGCACCCGACGAGCGTCGACACCGACATGATCCAGAACGAGGCCATCTACGCGTTGTTCGCCCCCGATCTCGAGCCGGTCGAACGCACGCGCGAGCGGATCGGCGAACGGTTCCGGGCGACGAACGCGCTGCCCATTCCCTGGGTCGAGCCGGTCGACATATCGAACGCGGTGCTCTGGCTCGCCTCCGACGAGTCCAGGTACGTGACTGGCGTGACGCTACCGGTCGACGCGGGGTCGATGCAGAAGTGAGCGGGGTTGTGACCGACGAGGTCCCTCTAATCGAGGATGGGGCGAGTCGGCTCGCGGCCAGCCGTTCGCGCATCGCTGCGCGCATCGTCGGCCGCGAGCGCGAGCTCGAGCTGACGCTCGCGGCGGTGGCGGCGGGGCGCGACATTCTGCTCGAGGGTCCGCCCGGCACGAGCAAGACGACGATACTCACGGCGATCACGGAGGAGTGGGGAATCCCGCTGCTCTTCGTGGAGGGCAACGCCGACCTGACGCCCGCGAAGCTCGTCGGCCACCACAACCCCGCCCGGGTGCTGAAAGAGGACTACAGTGCCGAGAACTTCGTCGCTGGGCCGCTCGTCGAGGCCATGCGCGCTGGCGGCTTCCTCTACATCGAGGAGTTCAACCGGGCGCCGGAGGACACCCTGAACACGCTGCTCACGGCCATGGCCGATCGATCGATAGCTGTCCCGCGCGTGGGTCGCATCCGGGCGAAGCCGACGTTCCGTGTCATCGCCTCGATGAACCCGTACGACAACGTAGGCACGACCCGGCTGTCGACGAGCGTCCACGACCGGTTGAATCGTTTGGCAGTCGATTACCAGGATGCGCCGAGTGAGGAGCGCATCGTGGCATTGCGCGCCGGGGCAGCGAACGACGTGGGTGAGCGGGTCATCGAGGACGCGGTTGCGGTGACCCGCGCTACGCGGCAGCACCGCGACGTGCGCCAAGGATCGAGCGTGCGAGGCGCGATCGATCTCGTGCTCGTCGCCGCACAGCTCGCGCAGCTGCGCGGCATCCATTCGCCCGATCACAACGACTATCCGGAGCTCGTGTTCGACGCCATGGTCGTCGCGCTCTCCGGGCGTATCCACCTCGACGAGGCGATCGAGACGACACCCGAACGAGTGCTTCGCGAGATCTGGGAGGACCGGTTCATCCTCGAACCTGCCGCAGCGGCGCCCGGCTGAAGAGCGGTTCCCGCCGATGGACCGCTGCAGCGCGAGCGTCCCGACCGGCGCACGATCGAGGGAACGCCCCTGAAGCGCAAGCCAAAACGACTCGACGAGGAGCCCACCGTGTTCGATGCGACACCCGGCGCCGGCGGCACGCTTTTCCGCACCGAGAACGCGGTGGGCGACTCGAGGGCACCCAGGAGGAAGGCGAAGCAGGGCATCGCGGCGACCACCTTCACCCACGAGGAGGCACGTCTCGTGCAGGCGGAGGCGGATGCCGCGGCCGACTCCGTGGCCCGGGCGCGCGCACTTCAGATCGCTGCGCGCTTGTCGGTGCGCCGGCCACGGCGCGATGCGACCAGCCGGCGCGGCATCGGCGAGCTCGGCAGCGTACCCTATCGCGGCGGGTCCGACGAGATCGACCTCGACAGGACGATCGAGGTGCTCGCCGAGCGTCCGCTGCCGGAGGACGAGGACATCATCGTCCGTGACCGCATCCGCACCAAGCGATCGGTCGTCCTCGCGGTCGATGTGTCGGGCTCGATGAAAGGTGAACGGGTCGCGACGGCCGCAGCGACCGTAGGCGCCCTCGCGGGCGAGCTTGTGAGCGAGGACCTCGCGGTGATCGCGTTCTGGTCGGATGCCGCAATTCTCTTGAACCTCGGGCAGCCCGTGAAGCCCATGAACCTGCTCGAGTCAATCATGCGGATCCCGGCGCAAGGCCTGACGAATGTGGCCTTTCCGCTCGAGCTGGCCTCACAGCAGTTCGCGCGCGCCCCTGTTCGCGACGCCCGGGTCGTGCTGCTGTCGGACTGCGTGCACAACGCCGGGCCCGACCCGCGGCTTTTCGCGGGTAGGTTGCCGCGCCTCGACGTGCTGCTCGATGCAAGCGGCGAGCGGGACGTCGAGCTCGGGCGCGACCTCGCGCGCCTCGGCCGCGGCTCGCTGCACGTGGTGGAAGACTTCCGGGCCGTGGCCCCCGCCGTGAGCGCGATGTTCGGCGGATGACCCGGTGCCGGACGGCAGCGAACGAGACGATGACAACGGCGAACGCACCCGCGGAAGGAAACGGATGATGAGCAACAGCTGGTTTGAAACGGTGGCGGTGGCGCAGCGACGAGCCGAGCGGCGCCTGCCCAGATCGGTGTACGGCGCCCTGATCGCGGGCTCCGAACGCGGCCTGACCATCGAGGACAACCAGCAGGCGTTCTCCGAACTGCAGTTCGCGCCGCACGTCGCCGGGCATCATGCCGAACGCACACTCGACACCACTGTGATGGGCATCCCGATCTCGCTGCCCGTGATCATCTCTCCGACGGGCGTACAGGCGGTTCACCCCGACGGCGAGGTCGCGGTCGCTCGCGCCGCCGCGAACCGCGGGACGATCATGGGTCTCAGCTCGTTCGCGTCGAAGCCGATCGAAGCGGTCGCTGCCGCGAACCCGAACACGCTGTTCCAGGTGTACTGGAGCGGCACACGCGAGGCGATGGCCCACCGGCTCGACCGCGCGCGTGCGGCCGGGGCGAAGGGCCTCATCGCCACACTCGACTGGTCATTCTCGCATGGGCGCGACTGGGGAAGCCCGTGGATCCCGGACAAGCTCACGTTCATGGCCGCCATGCGGTTCGCACCTCAGGCGATCGTCAAGCCCGCGTGGCTGTTCGACTTCCTCAAGACCGGGTGGGTGCCCGACCTCAGGACGCCGAACCTCGCGCCGGCTGACGGGGGCACTGCGCCCACGTTCTTCGGCGCGTACGGCGAGTGGATGTCGACGCCTCCGCCGACCTGGGACGACGTCGCCTGGCTCCGCGAGCAGTGGGGCGGGCCGTTCATGCTCAAGGGCGTGTCGCGCATCGACGACGCGAAGCGTGCGGTCGATGTCGGCGTTACCGCGATCTCGGTGTCGAACCACGGCGGCAACAACCTCGACACCACGCCCGCGTCCGTCCGAATGCTGCCCGGTATCGCCGACGCGGTTGGCGGGCAGGTCGAGGTGCTGCTCGACGGGGGCGTGCGGCGCGGGTCAGATGTCGCCAAGGCGCTCGCCCTGGGTGCACGCGCCGTGATGATCGGTCGGGCGTACCTGTGGGGCCTCGCCGCGAATGGCCAGGCGGGGGTCGAGAACGTGCTCGACGTCCTCCGCGGCGGGCTCGACTCGGCGGTGCTCGGACTGGGACACCGCTCGGTCACCGAGCTGTCGCCGGCAGACTTCTATATCCCCCCGGGCTTCCGGCGGGAACTCGGTGCCGGTCCCGAGGCTGAGACAGCTGCGACAGCACGCAAGCCCGCGGCGCGCAAGCCGGCAGCACGCAAGCCCGCGGCGCGCACTCCTCAGACCACGACCCGCGGCGCTGCATTCGAGACTGACACCGGCGAGCCGCCGACTGATGCAGTCGCCGCCGGCAACCTCTAAGGCGGCCGCGTGACCTTCCAGGGCTTCCCGCACCTCGTCGACCGCCCGTGGCCCGATGTCGGACACCCGGTCGTACTCGTGCCGGTCGGATCGACCGAGCAGCACGGACCGCATCTGCCCCTCGACACCGATGCGATCATTGCCTCGGCCGTCGCGGACGCGCTCGCCGATCGGTATCGCACCGATGGCACGGATGCCGTCGTGGCCCCGGCTGTCGCGGTCGGGGCAAGCGGCGAGCACCGGGGCTTCCCGGGGACGCTCTCGATCGGGACGGAGACGCTGACGATGCTGCTCGTCGAGCTCGGTCGGTCGGCGGGGGAGTGGGCCGAGCGGCTGGTCTTAGTCAACGGGCATGGCGGCAACGTCGAGGCACTCTCGACGGCGGTATTGACCCTGATCGGCGAGGGACGATCAACGGTTTGGGTCCCTTGCGATCCGGCCTCGGTGGCGGGGATCGGCGTGCCCGTGGACGCGCACGCGGGACGCTCAGAAACCTCGATCATGCAAGCCCTCTGCGCCTCGCGGGTGCGCGCAGACCGGTTCGAGGCCGGAGAGACGCGGCCCATCGGCCTGATCCTGCCCGAACTGCGCGCGTCGGGCGTTCGCGGTGT
Source organism: Microbacterium kunmingense (assembly GCF_023155745.1). Classification (GTDB taxonomy): domain Bacteria; phylum Actinomycetota; class Actinomycetes; order Actinomycetales; family Microbacteriaceae; genus Microbacterium; species Microbacterium kunmingense. Next base: position 19,950 of record NZ_JAKNUS010000003.1, on the reverse strand, counting down.
CGCACCGAACGGGGTACTGGGCGACCCGCACGGGGCGTCCGCCGCCGAGGGGGAGGCATTGCTCCAGGCGATGATCGCCGAGGCCTGGGCGCGGCTGCGCTTCGGCCGGGTGGACGCGCGGGGGTGCGTCGTGCTCGAGGTCGGGCGTGGTGTTGCCGTGTCATCCGACCCCACAGCCGGGACGATCTCGTGACGGCTTCGCCGCGTACCGTGCTGCCCGACGGATTCACGGTGCGGCTCGACCGGCACACGCGCGTAGTCGACGACGGCGCGGTGCTCATCGGCGGTTCACCGACCCGCATCTCCGCGCTGAAGCCGCGTGCCCGCCCCTACCTCCACGGCGACCGCCTGACGGTGAAGGATGCGGTCTCCCGCACGCTCGCCGACCATCTCCTCGCGGCCGGCATCGCCGACCCGGTCGTCGAGTTGCTACCCGACGTCGACCCCGGGCTTGCGACCGTCGTCGTGCCCGTCCGCGACCGACCGAGGCAACTCGACCGCCTCCTCGCCTCTCTCGCCGGATTGCGCGTCATCGTCGTCGACGACGCATCCGTCGACCCGCGCCCGGTCGCCACGGTCGCGGCACGGCACGGCGCCGAGCTGGTCACCCTTAATGAGAACCTTGGGCCCGCGGGCGCTCGTAACGCGGGGCTCGCTCGGGTGGCGACTCCGTTCGTGGTGTTCGTGGACTCCGACGTGGTGGTCGAGGCGGGCGCAATTCCGCTCCTGCTGCGACATTTCGCCGATCCGCGCCTCGCGATGATCGCTCCGCGCGTGCTCGGCTTCGACGCGCCCAGGGCGAACTGGATCACGCGCTACGAGGACGCGAGGTCCTCCCTGGATATCGGCCACGAGGCATCGATCGTGCGGCCGCGCGCCCGCGTAACGTGGCTCCCCGCCGCCTGCCTCGCCGCACGCGTCACCGCGCTCGGGGACGGCTTCGACGCGTCGATGCGCGTCGCGGAAGATGTCGACCTCGTCTGGCGGCTCGTCAAGTCTGGCCATCGCGTGCGCTACGAGCCGGCAGCGGTCGTCCGGCACGATCACCGCGCGACGTTGCGGGCGTGGCTAGGCCGCAAGCTGTACTACGGCACCGGTGCCGATCTGCTTGCAGTGCGGCATCCGCGTGACATCGCACCGGTCACGCTAGCGCCGTGGGCGGCGGCGCTGCTCGTTGCGTTGATGGCCCAGCGCCGCTGGTCGCTTCCCGTGGCAGCCGCCTTGTTCGCGGTGACCATGGTGCGGATCGGACGCCGAGCCACCGCGGTGCGTCACCCCTACCGCCTGGCCGTTCGCCTCACCGGGTACGGCCTCGTGACCGCGATCGCTCAGGGCTTCGCCCTGCTGCTGCGGCACTGGTGGCCGTTGACGGCGATTGGATGCCTCGTCTCACGCCGGGTGCGCAGGGCGGTGGTCGTGGCTGCAGTCGCGGACACTGCCTGGGAACTCGCCCGCACGCGCCCGCGCCTTGACCCGGTGCGGTTCGGGCTCGCGCGCCGACTCGACGACGCGGCATATGGGGCCGGAGTGTGGGTGAGCGCGATCCGCGGACGCTCGCCGCGCGCGCTGCTTCCGGACCTGCGCAGCCGCCGCTGACGCGCCCAGCGGCACCGCGCCCGCGGAGAGGGACCGGCGCGATGCGCACGGACCGTTTCGGCGTAGAACCAGGTCCGGGTGGGCAGGCGCCCTCCGGGGTCATCCGGATACCAGTGGGTCACGAATTCCCAGGTGCTTGCCTTTGGTGCTCCAATGCGTCGCCGACGCCGACCAGTACCCGCCAGACCCAGTCTGCGGCGGTCTCAACGCTCGGCCGGGGGTCTCGTGCGAGCCATGTCTCGATGACACCGAGGGCAGAGCCGGCGATGCCCGCGCTGACGACGCCGAGGGGGATGCCCTCGAACGCTCCCGTGCCCATTCGGGCGAGGCCTTCTCGTGCAACGGCCTCGATGCGGTCGCGTAGCCGTGACGCCACGGCCGCCGAGCCGTGCCGTCCGAGCACGCGCCGGTACACGTCGGCGCGCTCGTCGATGTGGCGCAGGTAAGCGGTGAGTGCGCGTTGCGGTCCGTCTGGCGCGGTGATGGTCTCGGGCAGGAACGTGCCGGCGTCATCCACCGCGGTGTCGAGCGCGTCGGCGAGCAAGGTCTCCTTGTCGGCATAGTGCTGGTAGAAGCTGCTCCGATTCACGCCGGCGCGCTGAACAATGTCGGCGACCGTCACTTCCTCAAGCGGGCGATCACGGGCGAGGTCGAAAAGCGCCTCCTGCAAGGACCGTCGGGTTCGTTCGACGCGGACATCCATGTGGCGATTCTGCCATCCCGCACCAGCACCATTTTCGAGTTCTCCGACATCCGTCTGATTTCCGACAAATGTCGACTAGTCTCGATGACGGCCCGACGGTGCGCCCCCGCTGTCCCATCACGAAAGGTTCTCACGTGGCAGAACTCCTCTATCGCCTCGGTCGATTCGCCGCGCAGCGTCCGTGGGCAGTGATCGTCGGATGGCTTGTCGCACTTGCCCTCGCCATCGGAGCCTTCCTCGCTTTCGGAGGCACCCTTACCTCGAGCATCAGCATCCCCGGCACGGAGACGGAGCGGGTGAGCGAGCAGCTCACTGAGGAGATCGGCGATCTCGGCGGCGGTACCGGAACGGTCGTGTTCCAGAGCGAGAACGGGTCCGAGTTCAGCGAATCACAGCAGGAGCAGATCGGGGATCTGCTGACTCGCATCGGTGGCATCGACGGCGTGGCCGAAGTCGTGAATCCTTTCGACGCCGAGGCCACTCGCGAGGACCAGCAACAGCAACTTCAAGACGGCGCCGCCCAGCTCGACGCCGCACAGCAGCAGCTCGATGATGGCGCTGCGCAGCTCGATGCGGCCCAGGCGCAGCTCGAAGAAGGGCAGGCGCAGCTCGACGCGGCGATTGCGGCGGCGAATGCGGCAGGATCTTACGAACTTGCCGCACCGCAGTTCCTGGCTCAGCAAGCGCAGCTCGATGCCGGCGCGGCGGAGCTTGACGCCCGCCGGAGCGAACTCGAGGCCGGTGCGAAGGAGTTGGCGGACAGGGGCGACCAAATCGCGGATGCTCAACGGCTCGTCGCCGCGGCATCCGAAATCCGCACCGTGACGACAGATCGCTCGACGGCGATCGGCGCAGTGCTGTTCGAAGATGACCTCTTCGCGATTCCGGCGGAGGTCGTGACGGCAGTCAGTGCGGAGCTCGACGAAGTCGACATCGCCGGGGTCCAGGTCGATTACTACTCTGCGGCCATCGCGACGGCCGTGGAAGGGATCCTGGGGGTCGGTGAGCTCGTGGGAATCGCACTCGCCCTGCTGGTGCTGGTGCTCATGTTCCGCGCGCTCCTCCCGGCGATGCTCCCCATTGTGTCGTCCGTCATCGGCGTCGGGGTTGGGGTGGCCGGGGCGCTCGCGTTCTCCGGGGTTGTCGACATGTCTTCGGCCACTCCCGTACTCGGGTTGATGCTCGGGCTCGCGGTGGGTATCGACTATGCCCTGTTCATCATCAATCGGCATCGCCAGCAGATCCTGGCCGGCGTCGACCTGAGGGAGTCGATACCACTGGCGAACGGGACCTCAGGCAACGCCGTGGTGTTCGCCGGATCGACAGTGCTGGTGGCTCTGCTGGCCCTGAATGTCACGGGCATCCCGTTCGTCGGCACCATGGGGACGGTCGCCGCCGGTTGCGTTCTGGTCGCGGTTCTCATCGCCGTGACGCTTACGCCGGCGCTGCTCGGCATCATCGGTCCCCGCGTGCTCAACCGCCGTGCCCGGGCGCAGATCGGGCACGAGTCGCACGCCGCGCCCGACCTGAAGCCCATGACAACCTCGCGCGCGCTCCTCCGTACCGCGATCGCAGTGATCGCCCTGCTCATCGTCGCGATCCCGGCGCTGTCCATGAGGCTCGGCATGCCGGACGGATCATCTGAGCCCCTCGACTCCACCCAGTACCGCGCCTACACGACCGCCGCCGAGGCATTCGGCGCTGGCCAAAACGGCCCGCTGCTCATCACAGCCGCTCTGCCCGAGTCCATCGATGAAGACAACGTCATCGCCGTTCAAGCAGACATCGCCGAGCAGTTGCTTGCGAACGACGACGTCATCGCCGTCGCACCGATAGGCATCTCAGACAATCGGGATTTCCTCGCCTTCCAGGTCGTGCCGATCGACGGACCCTCCAGTGAATCAACTGAGCAACTCGTACGAGACCTGCGCGACCTCTCCCCAATCGGCGAGATCGAGCTTGGAGTCGCAGGCCAGGCGAGTGGCAACATCGACATCTCCGAGAAACTCGCCGACGTTCTGCCCGTGTACCTCGTGCTCGTCGTTGGACTCTCCTTCCTCATCCTCGTCCTCGTCTTCCGGTCCATCCTGGTCCCGCTGGTCGCCACCGCCGGGTTCGTTCTGTCCCTGGTCGCCGCATTCGGTGCCGTCGTGGCGATCTACCAGTGGGGGTGGCTCGGACCCGTATTCGGAGTACACAGCCCCGGTCCTGTGCTGAACTTCGCGCCAATCATCCTTATCGGCGTGCTGTTCGGTCTCGCCATGGATTATCAACTCTTCCTGGTCTCGGGCATGCGCGAAGCTTTCGTGCACGGTGTCCCCGCGCGGATGGCCGTCATCGCCGGCCTCAGAAATGGACGCGCAGTTGTCACGGCCGCCGCAATCATCATGGGCGCCGTGTTCGGCGGATTCGTGTTCTCGCACATCGCGCTGGTTCGACCCATCGGCTTCGGCCTCGCTGCCGGTGTCTTGATCGACGCGTTCGTGGTACGACTCGTCCTCATCCCTGCAGCAATGCACCTGCTCGGGGAAAAGGCATGGTGGCTGCCGAAGTGGCTCGACCGGATCCTTCCCAACGTCGACGTCGAAGGAGCAGCGCTAGAACGCAGCCACCCCGTGCACGGCGCCACGACGGGCACCCAGAACACGCCGAACGAGCTCGCACGTGAGTGACCCTCTCGTCCGTCCCCACGAGCGCGCCATGGAGACGGCATGACACCTATCCGGTGAGGGAGCGCCTTCAATCGGCGGACCGGGAGTGCTGCGCGAAGATAATCTGCCAGGTAGTCCGAGTTCCACAGGAGCTCGCGATTCACATCAAGTTACGAGACAATTGAACGTTGCGGCGCGTTCTTCGACCGTCACCACCTCACAGCGCTCGCCCCGGAGCACATGGAAAGCCCTACCAAGAACCGCCAGACTGTCGAGACGATCGAGGCGCTCGTGGATGCTGCCTACGGGGCGCGACAGGTGCCAAAGGCTGATGGGTCCATCGTCGAACTGAAACGTGGGCGTTTTAACGCCGTGTATCGGGTGCGTCTTCGGGACGGGCGTGATGTCGCACTCAAGATCGCGCCTTCGCCGGAGGTCAATGTGCTCACCTACGAGCAACGGCTCATGGCAAATGAACTCGCCGCGATCGAGCTCATTGCACGTCGCTCGGCCGCACCGGTGCCTCACGTCGAGCACATCTTCGACGGCGCCGGCCCAGTCGGCGCCCCATGCTTCTTCATGGCTTTCGTCGACGGAGAGAATCTGGGTGAGCTGCTGGAGCACGGCGAGAAAGCCGATGCGCCCAGGTTAGATCACCTGATGACGGAGTTGGGGCGCGTCAACCGCGTGCTCAACGGCATTCGTGGGTCCTCGTTCGGCTACGTTGGGGACCCCGTGTTCTCGGACTGGCCACAGGCATTCAGGCGCATGGTCGAGGATGTGCTCGCCGACGGACACCGAGCGCAAGTCCGACTCGAAGACATCGAGGAGCGTGCGGCTGCCGCCCTCGATCTGCACAGCGACGCACTGCGGGCCGTTACCTCCCCGGTCCTGGTGTCCTGGGACCTCTGGCCTGGAAACGCGATCGTCACAAAGTCGATGCTCGTTGGAGTGGTAGATCACGAGCGCTCTTTGTGGGGCGACCCGCTGATGGAAGCCGGCTTCATGAACCCCAACATCCCCATCTTCCCCAGGGAGCAGGCGTTCGCTCGAGGATACGGCGTCGTACAAGGGGATGAGAGCGGGCGGGCGCGAAAAGCTCTCTACGCACTACACCGGCTGCTCATCATGGCCGTGGAACCCTCTTATCGCGGGCACCAGGATCCCCGACAAGAGGTGTGGAGTCTCGAACGGATCCGCGGTCTGCTAACGAGCCTTGGCGTGTGAGCGGGACGAGAGGTGGTGGCGTGGGCGCGGTGATCGGGCAACGGTTCGCGTTGCGTCCGCGATGGTTTTCGAGGGGGCAGATGGGGCAGGATCTTGATTCCGGCGAGTCAGACCACCGCGGCGGGTGGTACCCATTCGCGTCGCAAATCTCGCTGTACCTCGCCGTTCACTTCATCGCAAGGAGTTTCATCGGTCGGCGTTTACTGAAAATCAGAGCAGCCCCCGCTCGATCGCCGAGACGATCGCCGGGTCGTCGGGCAACGTGTGAGGACGGAAGCGGTGCACATCGTCCGACCTCGTCACCAGAAACTTCTCGAAGTTCCACTGGACCTTGCCGGCTTTCCCACGTGAGTCGGGAGTCTTCTTCAACTCAGAGTAGAGAGCGTGCTCGCGGCGGCCGTTGACGCGGATCGGATCGAAAACCGGAAAGCTGATGCCGTATGTCATGGAGCAGTATTGCTTGATCGCATCATTGGTCCGCAGTTCCTGAAGGAACTGATTGCTGGGGAACCCGACAACCTGTAGACCTCGATGGCCATACTGCTGTTGCAGGTGCTCCAGCGTCGCATACTGAGGAGCAAGCCCACATCGTGAAGCGACGTTGACGATGAGCAACATCTTGTCGCCGAACTCCGAGAGCGAGGTTGTGGTGCCCTCCATGGTCCGAATCTCAATCTCGCGAATCTTCATAACGCATGCAACGCCTCAAGGGTCGCGGGTGTTCCCCACTGTTCGCCGAGGCATGACCCGCGCTTGTGCCCTCCGGTGGGGCGACGATGGGCTGGTCAACGTGTGCGCTGATCGGTGTCCTTCCGCATCAGCAGCGTCAGCAGGGCGTCGACGGTCGCCGCCATGTCGAGGTCGGGCTCCAGCATCCACTGCACCTGCAGGCCGTCCGCCACCGCCTGCAGGATCCTCGCGACCGTCTCGGGCTCGACCTCTGAGCTGATCCGGCCGTCCGTCTGCGCGCGCGCGATCGCGAGCCCGAAGACCCCGCGCAGCTGCCTGCCGCGCTCGACGAAGAAGTCGTGGGCGGGATGCTGGGGGTCGACGGCGTCGACCGAGAGCCGGGCGAACAGCTGCACGACGCCGGGGACGTCGGAGTTGTGGCGCACGATGTTCACGTAGCCGGCGCGGACGTCCTCGAACGCGACGGGCTCGAGCTCGGCGTCCTGGAGTCTGAACGAGGCCGCGTCGAGCTCGTCGCGCTTGCGGAGGATCTCGGTGAAGAGCTCCTCCTTGCTGCCGAAGTAGTGGAGGAGCCCGGCTTGGCTGAGTCCGACGGCGTCGGCGAGCTCCTTCACCGAGGCGCCGCGGAATCCCTCGCGGGCGATGACGTCGAGCGCGGTCTGGAGGATCTCCTCGCGCTTGGCGACGCCCTTCGCGTACGAGCCCCGGCGGCGTTGCTGGTCTGCCATGAAGCCAGTAAAGCGAACGACGCTTGATTCTCAAAACCGAATGTCGTATGGTTTTGTCGGCGCCCACGGTGGTCGCCGAAAGGATCACGTGACGATGACGTCAGAACCCGAGCTCGCGCCCGCTGCGGCGCCCATGACCGAGAACACCTTCATGGCCACGGCCTCCGGAAACGACGACCCGCCCGCACCGCTCAAGGGCCTTCGCCGGCTCATGGTGTGGATCATCCCCGCCAACCTCGGCATCTTTCTGGTGTGGGGCGCCGTGCCCGGCATCCTTCTCCCGCAGCAGATCACGATGCTGTTCGGCGAGGAGGACAAAGTCGCCAACCTCGCGATCGTGGCGACCATCGGCGCGTTCGCCGCGATGATCGCCCAGCCGGTCGCAGGTCAGGTCTCGGACCGCACGCGGACCCGCTTCGGTCGCCGCGCGCCGTGGATCGTCATCGGCGCGCTCGCCGGCGGCCTCGCCCTGGTGGGCCTGGCCTTCGCGAACTCGCTCGTCGGCGTCATCGTCGCGTGGACGCTCGTGCAGGTCGCCTACAACTTCGCGCAGGGTCCGCTGTCGGCCGTAATGCCCGACCGCGTGCCGCTCAAGCGGCGCGGCACATTCGCGGCGCTCTCGGGCATCGGGCTCATGGTCGGCGCGCTCGGCGGCACGATCGTCGGCTCGTTCTTCTTCAACAGCATCGCGCTCGGCTACGTCATCTTCGCCGTGTTCGCGGTGGTGATCCTGAGCCTGTTCGTCGTCTTCAACCCCGACTACTCGAGCCAGGAGCTCCAGCCCGAGCCGTTCACGCTCGTCGAGTTCCTCAAGACGTTCTGGGTCAACCCCGTCAAGCACCCGGACTTCTTCTGGGCGTTCACCGGTCGCCTGCTGCTGTATACGGGGTACTTCGCCGTCACCGGTTACCAGCTGTTCCTCCTCACCGACTACTTCGGCGTCGAGCACCCTGAGACGGTCATCCCGCTCCTGGGTCTGCTGTCGCTGGTCGGCATCATCATCTCGACGGTCGTGTCGGGTCCGATCTCCGACAAGGTCGGGCGGCGCAAGCCGTTCGTGTTTGCGTCGGCTGCCGTCGTGAGCCTCGCGTTCCTCCTGCCGTGGTTCTGGCAGGACCTCAACGCGTGGATGCTAATGACCTTCATCGCGGGCTTCGGCTTCGGCATGTTCCAGGCGGTCGACACGGCGCTGATGAGCGAGGTGCTGCCCTCGGCGAAGAACTTCGCGAAGGACCTCGGCGTCGTGAACATCGCAGCCACCCTTCCCCAGACGCTCGCCCCCGGCGTCGCCGGCGCGATCGTGCTCGTCGCGGGCTACCAGGCCCTGTTCCCGGTCGCGATCGTGCTCGGCATCCTGGGCGCCCTCGCGGTGTGGCCGATCAAGGCCGTGAGGTGACGATGGGCACTGCGCTCACCGGTGACGCGACGACTCGGGATGCTGCGGCATCCCGAGTCCGCCGCCCCATGGCGCTGCTGTGGTGGGCGCTGGGGCTCACCGCCGCGTTCGCCCTCATGGGGACCGCGGTCGCCGTGAATGCTGAGGAGCCGTTCACGCAGGGCCTCGACGACTGGTGGCGGGCCCTCGTGGGCACCGCCCCGGACAGCACCGCCCACCTCGGGCCGATCGCGATGTTCTTCCAGATCCTCGGCGAGGGCGGCGGTGCCCTCGTGATGGTGATCCTGCTGCCGCTGGGCCTCGTGGCCGTCGGGCGCTGGCGATCGGCGCTGTTCGCGATCGCGGCGCTCCTGACCTCGATGGGCCTGTACTCGCAGGGCATGAAGAACCTCGTCGACCGCCCGCGTCCGGCCGCAGATGAGGCCCTGGGGCTCTACGGCCCGCTGTTCTCGGTCGACCACGGGTCCTTCCCCTCGGGGCACGCGGTCGCCGCGGCGGCCTTCGTGTTCGTGATCGCCGCGCTCATCCCGTCGGCTCGCCGCACGGTGCGCCGCGTGTGGTGGATCGTGGGCGGCGTGATCATGGTCGGCATGATGTGGCAGCGCACCCTCATCAACGCGCACTGGCTGAGCGACACCTTCTTCGGGCTCGTCGCCGGCGCCGCCGGTGCGCCGCTGATCTGGTGGGCGTTCTGGCCGTGGCTGCAGAAGGACTACGGGCGTCCCGTTTGGTTCCTGCACCTCGGCGCCCGTCGACGCGCCGAGCTCGCGGCATCCCAACCGATCTGACAACCCTCGAAAGGAACACCATGACGATCCCCGATGTCAGCACCCTCACCCTCGAAGAGAAGGCGTCGCTCACGAGCGGCGCGAGCTTCTGGTGGACCACCCCCGTCGAGCGCGCCGGGGTCTCGGCGATCATGCTCACCGACGGTCCGCACGGTCTGCGCAAGCAGCGCGAGGGCGGCGACCACCTCGGCATCGGCGACAGCGTGCCGGCGACTTGCTTCCCGCCCGCCGTCGCGCTGGGATCGTCGTGGGACGTCGACCTCGTGTCGCGGGTCGGCGAGGCGCTCGGCGCCGAGACCTCGATCGAGAAGGTGGCGGTGCTGCTCGGACCGGGCGTCAACATCAAGCGCTCTCCGCTGTGCGGTCGGAACTTCGAGTACCTGTCGGAGGACCCGATCGTGTCGGGTGCGCTCGGGGCGGCGTACGTCGACGGCGTGCAGTCGCAGGGTGTCGGCACGTCGCTGAAGCACTTCGCCGCGAACAACCAGGAGGACGACCGGATGCGGTCGTCGTCGGACGTGGACCCGCGGCCGCTGCGCGAGATCTACCTGCGCGGCTTCGAGCGGGTCGTCCGCGACGCGCAGCCCTGGACCGTCATGTGCTCGTACAACCGCATCAACGGGGTGTACGCGTCCGAGGACCCGTGGCTGCTGACCGAGGTGCTGCGCGACGACTGGGGCTTCGAGGGTCTCGTGGTCTCGGACTGGGGTGCGGTCAACGACCGGGTCTCGGGCATCGTCGCAGGCATGGACCTCGAGATGCCGACCTCGAACGGGGTCACCGACGCCCAACTCGTCGCGGCGGTGCAGAACGGGACGCTCGACGAGTCGGTGCTGGATGTCGCGGCGGGCCGGGTGCTCGACCTCGTGCGCAGGGCGCAGGCCGGCGCCGGCCGCGTCGAAGGCCCGCTCGGCGTCGACGGGCACCACGCGCTCGCGCGCGAGGCGGCGGGCCGCGGCATCGTCCTGCTCAAGAACGAGCCGGCCGCGGGGGGCGAGGCGCCGCTGCTGCCGCTCGCGAAGGACGCGCGCATCGCCGTCATCGGCGAGTTCGCCGAGAAGCCGCGCTACCAGGGTGCGGGCTCGTCGATGATCAACCCGACGCGCCTGGACGCCGCACTCGACGAGATCCGCGCACTCGCGACGGGCGACGTGACCTACGCCAAGGGCTTCGGCATCGCATCGACCACGACGGCCGACGACAACGCCGCACTGCGCGACGAGGCGGTGGCCGCGGCATCCGGTGTCGACGTCGTGGTGCTGTTCCTCGGTCTGCCCGCCCGCCTCGAGTCCGAGGGATACGACCGCACCGACATCGACCTGCCCGCCGAGCAGCTCGCTCTGCTCGCCGCAGTGCTGGCCGTCAACCCGAACACGGTCGTCGTGCTCTCGAACGGCGGGGTGGTGGCCCTTCCCTTCGCCGAGCGCGTGCCCGCGATCCTTGAAGGCTGGCTGCTCGGCCAGGCAGGCGGCGGAGCGACCGCCGACGTGCTGTTCGGCGACGTCAACCCGTCGGCGAAGCTCACCGAGACGATCCCGCTTCGGCTCGAGGACACCCCCGCGTTCCTCGACTTCCCGGGCGAGTTCTCGCACACCCGCTACGGCGAGGGCATCTTCGTCGGCTACCGCTGGTACGACGCGCGCCGCATTGAGGTGGCGTTCCCGTTCGGTCACGGCCTCTCGTACACGACGTTCTCGTACACGGATGCCGCAGCCACCGTCGATGCGGACGGCGACGTCATCGTCACCGTCGCGGTGACGAACACCGGCGCCCGCGCGGGTCGCGAGGTCGTGCAGGTCTACACGTCACTGCCCGGTTCGCGCGTGCAGCGGGCCCCTCGAGAGCTCAAGGCGTTCGCGTCGGTCGCCCTCGAGCCGGGCGAGACGCAGACCGTCGCGCTGACCGTGCGCCGCGCCGACCTCGCATACTGGGACATCCGCGCCGACCGGTTCGTCGTCGAGGGCGGAGCCTACGCGGTCGACGTGGCGGCGTCGAGCCGCGACATCCGCGCGTCCGTCTCGATCGAGGTGACCGGCGACACGCTGCAGCTGCCCCTCTCGAAGACCTCGTCGATCGGCGAGGTCATGGCGCACCCCGTCGTGGGACCCATGGTGCAGGCGGCGATCGCTCAGATGATGGGCTCGATGGACGGCGTCGAGGCGATCATGCCAGAAGGCGTCGACGCCTCGAAGATGATGGAGTCGTTCCCGATCGGCCGCGCCGGGATGTTCGCCGCCGTGAGCGACAGCCCGGGCGGCGTGACGCCGGAGATGATCGACGGGCTGATCGCGATGGCAAACGCGCCGCTCCCGCCGCAGCGCTGAACAATGTCGGTCATGGAGACGTCGCGACGGCTAGGAGGACGTCTCCGCCTTGGTAACTGAGGGCGCGATCCCCACCGGTTGGCCCGACCATGCCGGTTGGCCGTCCTCGGTGAATCCGAGCGTGACAGTATCGCGACCTTGCACTTGCGTTGTCGTCACGGACGCGGTCGGGATGTCGAATGGCCGGCCCGACCGCGTCGGTGAAAGGGAGATTGCCCCAGGGATCAGGGGCCATCGGTGCATTGCGTAGCCTGAGTAGCACCGCGGCGAGTAGCTCGCTCCCGACGACAACCCACCCCGACCGCCGAGTCAATCTCGCTGGCGGACAACCGGTTCGCTATAGGAGCTCCCCGCAGATCCGATGCCACTTGTTCGCGCAACGACCGATGCACCTCCACACGTCTTGCAGATCGAGGGTCGCGCCCGCTGAAGCGGGCACGGCTCGACCACCTCTCTGGGAAAGGAGAGGCGGTGCCGGGTGTCGGTGTCGATGCGGGTGATGAGCGCGGGCGATGGGTACAAGTACCTCCTCCGCACCGTGGCAGCAGCGGACGGCGATCGGCCGCTCTCGACCCCGCTGACGCGGTACTACGCCGAAGCCGGCACGCCGCCGGGACGCTGGCTCGGCAGCGGACTGCCAGAGCTCGCCGACGGCAGGATCGCCGCGGGATCGCGGGTGTCCGAGGCACAGCTCGAGCTGTTGCTCGGGATGGGGCGCGACCCCGGAAAGGGAGCGCCGCTCGGCCGCGCGTACCCCGAGTACGCAGCATCCGCGCCCGGATCCGACCGCCCAGCCGAGGGCGCTCCAGCACCGACCCGCCGCCGCGCAGTCGCCGGCTACGACTTCACCTTCTCGTTGCCGAAGTCGGCATCCGTCCTCTGGGCAGTCGCCGACGCCAACACCCAGGCCACAATCGCCGCGGCGCACCACAAAGCGATCGACGACGTCCTCGCCTTCATGGAGCGTGAAAACGCCGCGACTCGGGCTGGCGAAGCGGGCCGTGATGGCGCTGTCGCGCAGGTTGAGGTCACCGGACTCATCGCCGCGGGCTTCGACCATTTCGACTCCCGCGCCGGCGATCCGCAGTTGCACACGCACGTCGTGGTGAGCAACAAAGTGCGCACTGTGCTGGACGGCAAGTGGCGCTCGCTCGACGGACGACCGCTGCACGCCGCGACGGTTGCGCTGTCCGAGCTGCACACGGCTGTGTTCTCCGACCACCTTTCGCGTGCGCTGGGCGTGCGGTGGGAGCTGCGCGACCGCGAAGCCGACCGCAACCCGGTGTGGGCGATCGCAACCGTTCCCGAGCAGCTCGTCGCGGAGTTTTCGTCCCGCTCGCGCCATATCGACATCGAGAAGGACCGGCTCATCGACGAGTACATCGCGACACGCGGGCGCGCGCCGTCGAAGGTGACGATCATCCGACTCCGTCAGCAGGCGACCCTCGCAACCCGTCCCGAGAAGCAACTCCGGTCCCTCGCCGATCTCACACACGAGTGGCGCACCCGCGCCAGCCGACTGCTAGGCCGCAATGCGACAGCGTGGGCTCGTGGCGCGGTGGAGCACCAGGACGCCCCGCAGCCGCGCCGTGCCGAAGACATCGAGCGCAGCATCCTGAACCACCTCGCAGAGCGGGTCGTCGAAGCGGCCAGCGAGCGCCGCTCGACCTGGACTCGCTGGAACCTCTACGCCGAAGCCGCGCGCCAGACGATGGGTTGGCGGTTCGCCGCGACCGAGGACCGCGAGGCGATCGTCGGCATGATCACCCATGCTGCGGAGCAGCGCTCCACGCGCCTCACGCCACCCGAGCTCGCGGTCTCGCCCGCTGAGTTCCGCCGTGCTGACGAGACGAGCGTCTTCCGCCCGCGCAACTCCACGCGCTACTCATCGATTACGCTGCTCGACGCCGAGGAGCGCTTGCTTACCGCGTCGCGCGCGCCCGATGCACCGGTGGTCAGCACTGCAACCCTCGAGCGTGCCGAGCGCGCCCGCCGCAATCACGGGATCGTCCTCGGGGAGGATCAGCGCACGGCGCTCCAATCGATCGCAACCTCCGCACGCTCGCTCGACGTACTTATCGGACCGGCGGGTGCGGGTAAGACGACGGCGATGCATGCGCTGCGCCTGGCCTGGGAGCACGAGCACGGGCGGGGCTCGGTAATCGGACTCGCGCCATCCGCCGCGGCGTCGCGCGAGCTTGCCGATGACCTCGGCATAGCTGCCGAGAACACCGCAAAGTGGCTGCACGAGCACGACCAGGGCCGCGTAACCCTCCGGGCCGCACAGCTCGTCATCATCGATGAGGCATCCCTTTCCGGCACGCTCGCGCTCGATCGCATCAGCACGCTGGCGACGCAGGTCGGGGCGAAGGTGCTGCTGGTGGGGGACTGGGCGCAGTTGCAGTCGGTTGACGCCGGCGGCGCGTTCCGGATGCTCGTCGAGGCCCGCCCAGATGCACCAGAACTCGCCGACGTCCACCGCTTCCGCAATGCGTGGGAGAAGGACGCATCGCTCGACCTTCGTAACGGGCGAGTGCACGCCCTCGACACTTACGGTGCGCATGATCGGATCGTCGGCGGCGACGCCGACGCAATGGCGGATGCCGCCTACAGCGCCTGGCTCCGAGACGTCGCAGCGGGCATTTCGTCGGTTCTCGTCGCCGAGACGGGTGAGTCGGTCGCCACGCTCAACCGGCGGGCGCGCGCCGAGCTGATTCTCAACGGCGTTGTGGAGGCGGGCGCTGAGGCTCCGCTGTGGGATGAGTCCGCGGCATCCGTCGGTGATGTCGTCATCACCCGCAAGAACGACCGCCGCCTGCGCTCAGGGCGCGACTGGGTGCGCAACGGAGCGCGGTGGAAGGTCGTCGCCGTTCGTCGCGACGGTTCGCTACGCGTGCAAAATACCGACCGTACCGACGCCCGACCACTCACGCTACCTGCTCAGTACGTGGCTGAGAACGTCGACCTCGGATACGCGGTGACCGCCTACCGCGCGCAGGGGATCACGACCGACACCGCGCACGCCGTCGTCGACCCCGGAACGACGCGCGAGAACCTCTACGTCGCGATGACACGGGGGAGAGTCTCGAACACCGCGTATGTGGTCGTGTCGCGCACCGACAACAATCACTCCGCCCGGCATCCCGGTGAGCGTCTGGATGCGTCGGCTCGCGACATCCTCGCAGGCGTGCTCGGTCACGTCGGCGCAGAGCTGTCGGCACACGAGACGATCGCCGCCGAGCAGGAGAACTGGGGATCGATCGCGCAACTCGCCGCCGAGTACGACACGATCGCGGCCTCCGCCCAGCGGCCACGGTGGATGCACCTCATTCAGGCGTGCGGGCTGCCTGGCGAACTGGCCGAAGCGGTGATCGCGTCGGACGCCTTCGGTGCCCTCACCGCAGGCCTTCGACGCGCCGAGGCGCTCGGTCACCACGTCGAGACGCTTGTGCCGCGCATAGTCGCCGCCCGTGGATTCGAAGATGCTCAGGATGCTGCAGCAGTACTCCACGAACGCCTCGAGCGCATCCTCGCTCAGCGGTCGAGCGGCAGCTCGCGAGGGAGCGGGCAGCGCCTGATTGCGGGCCTCATTCCGGCGGCGATGGGGGAGATGGATGCCGAGATGCGGCGTGCCCTCGACGAACGCGCGCAACTGATTGAGGCGCGCGCCGTCGCGCTCGTGGAAGCGGCGCTGGCCTCGAAAGCGAGCTGGATCGCGTCGCTCGGGTGCGTACCTGTCGATCCTGGTCGCATGGGCGCCTGGCGGCGCCAAGCCCGCATTGTGGCGGCCTACCGTGACCGGTACGGCGTTTTCGATGATGACGCGCTCGGCGCTCCCGCAACCTCGCCGAACCAGCGATTGGATGCCGCGGCCGCAGCCGCGGCGCGGGATCGGGCGCTCAGGTTGTCGAGGGCCGATACTCCTACACTGCCGCAGCGGGTGCCTGTTCGTGCAGGATCTGTCCACAGCCTGTAGCGGGTAGTCCTATCCGTGCGGGAGGGGCGAGCGTAACCTGAGCGCAACCGCAAGCCCCACGCCTGAAGGAGAGGCCTGGCCGATGTTCCAGTTGCTCATCGCATTCGTGAGTCGCATCTACGCCGTCTTCCAGCGGACGATGCCGACGAACATCCTGATTCGCGCGACGCACACGCGCCGCGGACTCAAGTGGGGCGTGCCCGCGATGCTCGTCGCGGTCTTCTACGTCGTGATCGCCGCCGCACTCGCGCAATGGGTCGCCGGGGGCGCGCCGGGTTGGATCAACCTGCTCGTACTGGTGTGCCTGTGGAACGCGATCAAGTTCGTGGTGAACGGGCCGATCACGCTTGTGCGGATCGTGCGGGTACGGGCGCTGGAGCGGCGCTACCACGACGCGGGAGTGGCGTCGAACGAATCGATGCCGGTGAGCTGAAAACCCGCTCTAGGTGACGGATCGGCCCGCGGGGCCGGCTTCAATTGCCGTCCCCTCATCATTCATCTCTCTGCACCTGCCAAACGCGCAGGACTTCCCGCTGACGCAGTGATCGCAGCACAGGGAGCGGCGGCGCGGATCAGGACCGCCTTCCGGTCGCCGCCGACAGACGCGACCCCGCGTCCCGGATCAAACCCAGCGCGCCCCCGAACTCGCACCAAGAGGGTCAATGGCCCGGGCGAGAGTCTCCAGGCAGCTAATTAGGAACTGACCGTTACACCTACCGGCCTTCAAGTCGCCGAATGGCAACTTGAACCCTCCGCTGATCGGATCGCAGCTTGAGAAGTTGCATGCCACGGGCTTACCCGCCCGCAATCAGGCGGTGAAGTCTGTTGTCCTCTCCGTGCAGCCTCTCCGACGGCCTCGGAGCGTCCCCACCCCACGAGTACCGGCGTAACAGCAAGACGTCAACGAAGACACCACAAGAGGCCGCGCCGTGCGCCCTCACTACGGCGTCGTTCCTGCTGGGAAGTCCCAATGGCTCGCTAACCTCAGATCATGCCCGGGGATCGCCGCGAACAAGTCTTTGTCAGTTCCACCTACCTTGATCTGCGCGAAGAGCGGCAGTCGGTCATCCAGGCATTGCTCATCGCCGGTTGCATTCCCGCAGGTATGGAGTTGTTTCCGGCGGGCAACGACGAGAAGTGGCGGCTAATTCAGCGGGTCATCAACGAGTGCGACTACTACGTCCTCGTTATCGGCGGTAAGTACGGATCGCTCGACCCAGCGACCGAACTCAGCTACACGGAGATGGAGTTCGACTACGCCGAGTCGATCGAGAAGCCGATCATGGCCTTCCTTCATGGCGCTCCCGGCAAATTGACCGGAGATCAGATCGAGCTCGACAAGGAGCGCCGGGAGAAGCTCGATGCATTCCGCACGAAGGTCGAGGCGTCGCGGGTGGTGAAGTACTGGAACACGCCAGCCGAACTCCCCGGACACGTGGCCTTGGCTCTCATGGAAACTCGTGATCACTACCCCGCTGAAGGATGGGTGCGTGCGAGTCAAGCAATGACGCCCGAAGTCCGTACCGAACTCGCGGAGCTTCGAGCCAAGGTCGCAGAACTGACGCAGGAAGCACAAGCCAAGGCGACCTCAACGGCGTTTCTCGAAGGCATCGACGAACTTGCTCAAGGAGAAGATGAGTACGAGGTCAAGATGCTGTTTCAGGGATATCGGAAAGACCAGCTTCGTGAGGACGGACAACTACGGGAGATGTTCACCTCCCCCGGCACATGGTGGATGATCCTGTCGTCGACGTGGAACGAGATTCTCCAGACCGTTGGGCCTACGTTGCTCCACGAAGCGTCAGAGCCGGAGATTCGCCGTGCGCTCGACGCGTGGGTTGACAGTCGAGCGGCTGAGGTGTCCGAGAACTACCACGCAGACTTTGGAAAACGAACCAGCAAGATCTCGGTGGGCGACGAGGTCGTCAGCGACATCATCGTCCAACTGTTCGCCATCGGAGTTATCGCGCGAGGCGATAAGAAGCGAGCGGTCAACAACACCGCCAAGTATTGGCGGCTGACCCCACTGGGTGAAGACCAGATGATGAAGCTCCGCGCGATCCGCCGGGGTTAGGCGGCGGAGCCTGCGCCGCGACTACGGCGAGCGCCCCGCCCGGGCGATGGCGTGATCCGGCAAGAATCGAGCCACCTGCTTGGCTGACGCGCCGCCATTGGGCGCGGCCTGAGACCGCCAAAGGGCCGAGCTTGTGGTGATGAGCGGGGCGACGCGTTCAGCGCTCAGGGCAGCTTTACGCAACGTCGTCGGGTCGGCTTACAGTGACCGAAGCTCCCGTTAGGATCGGCGCTATGGCGGGCAGGCAGATAAAGGATGTCGTGCGTGCGTTCCAGGCGCGCGACGAGCTGGCATTCCGCCGCGCGGTAAACGAGATCATCGAGGAAGAAGAGGCTCGCCACCACTTCGCGATCGCCCGCGATCTCCGCGCTCTCCTCGCGGTCGGGAGCGGTGCGCGCCAAACGGACTCGCTCTTCACGCTTCCTCCGGCGCCGAAGTCACGGGACAACGAGTGGGATCTCATTGATGTACGGATCCCAGAATTGGATCTGAGCGACCTTGTTGTAGAGCCGTCCGTTGCTAGCACCTTGGATGAAGTTGCTGGAGAGGTCGCTCACTGGGAAGAACTTACGAGTGCGGGAGTCCCCAAGCGGCAGAAGCTACTTTTCACCGGACCGGCGGGCACGGGCAAGACGAGTGCCGCTGAGGGACTGGCGACAATGCTTGGCTGGCCACTGGGCTTGGTCAGTGTGGACACCGTCGTCTCGTCTTACCTGGGCGAGACAGCAACGAACTTGCGACGCGTTTTCGAGTTTGCCCGGGACCACCGACTTGTCCTTGTCTTTGACGAGTTCGATGCATTGGGGCGGATGCGTGACGACTCGTCGGAGCATGGGGAGATGAAGCGGGTCGTATCGTCCTTCCTGCAGTTCCTCGACCACTATTCCGGCCCCAGCATCTTGATCGCCATTACCAACTACCCCGGTCTCCTCGACTTTGCTCTTTGGCGGAGATTCGACGAGGTAGCCGAGTTCAAGCGTCCCGGCGTTCATGCCATCCGTCGCTTGCTTCGCCTACGCGCGCGTGCCATGCGCGTCAAACCTTTTGCTACCGACGAAGTTGCGTCCGCATTGAAGGGTCTCCCACACGCTGCCGTCGAACGATTCGTGTACGACGTGCGCCGCGAGCAAATCCTCAGGGGGGAAGTGAGCGCAAGTCGTGTCAGCGAGCTTCTGCGCGGCATCCGCCAGCGCGCGTGGTAAGCAAGCGGAGTGGTAAGTCATCCGTTCCTGCCTCCCAGGAGAACCTTGACTTCGCGACGCGTGTCGCCCGGCTTCGGAGTTACACCTTCACGTAATCCCCGGCGACATGGCCAGGCGCTTAGTGCGCAACTCGCAACAATGCCTGTCGCATCCGCTCGTTCGGCAATGGATGGGGTGGACCCGCGATTCGTCTTCAAGATCAAGTCTGAAGCCGGGTTCGCTGACGACCACACACTCAGCCTTCGCGAGTTGGAAGTACTTGGCACCGATGACTCCGCCACTTACTTCGTACTCGCCGAGGATGGCGGACGAGCATTTGCCGCCGCTCTTGAGCGATATGGTCAAGGCGAGGATGTCGAGGGCGGCGCGGGCGAGCTCAAATCTCTCTACAACAAGATCGATTCAATTGCTGTATACGGCCCCGACGACCGGAGGGGACCGGGCGTCGAGGATCTTCCCGAGGTCGGCCTAGGGCGTGTCTCTTAAAGCCTTGAGCCAGATGGTGATGGCGCGTAGGACGACGCCGCCGCGATAGGTCAGGGCGAGTTTGTCGTAGCGGGTGGCCAAGGCGCGCCATTGCTTGAAGATGTTGAAT
>NZ_JAKNUS010000028.1 GCF_023155745.1 Microbacterium kunmingense | reverse complement strand
CAGTTCAGGATCTCCACGTCGGTGCCGTCCGCGAGGCGCCAGTGTGTGAAGTCGGACTGCCAGGTCTCGTTGGGTTGTGCGGCTTCGAACCGGACGAACGATGATCGGGGGCGTTTGCGGGGCTCTGGCGTGATCAGGGCGGCCTGGTGCAGGACGCGGCGGATCGTGGACGTCGACGGCGGTCGGAGCCCTTCCTGCTGCAGGTGCCAGGCGATGGTGACAGGGCCCGCATCGGTCCCGGCCGCTGCCAACGCCTGCCGCAGCTGCACGATGCGTTCTCGGACACGGTCGGTGACCGCGTGCGGTGAGGACTTCGGCGCACGCGTGCGCGCATCCAACCCGTCCAGCCCCTCGTCTCGGTAACGGGCGAGCAGCTTGTGCAGATACTGCCGGCTCATCCCGTACTCGGCCGCGGCCGCGCTCACAGTAAGTCCCCCCGCGACGATCTTCAACACCACGACCCGATGCTTCGACGACATGCCCGAGTCTGTCGCCTATGACCCGACTCACGTGTCGCC
>NZ_JAKNUS010000027.1 GCF_023155745.1 Microbacterium kunmingense | reverse complement strand
TGTCCCGCGTCAAGTAGTTGGCAGGGTTTCTTCGATTTCGAAGTTGGGGGTGGTGGGGTCGGCGGTGCCGGCGTAGACGTCGGCGGGCCGGTTCCAAGCGATCGCTTCGTGTGGTCGGACGTGGTTGTAGTCCTGCCGGTAGGCGTTCACGTGCTCGACGAGTTGGAGGCCGTCGTCGATCTCTTCCCGGAACAGCCACTCGTACTTCATCGTCCCGAAACCGCGTTCGCGTGACCCGTTCTGACCGGGCGTGCGGACCCTCGTGCGGACGTGCCGCAGCTCGGGGTGGAGCGCGATGAACGCTTCGAACGTGAACGAGCGGAACGGGCCGCCGTTGTCCGTGACGATCGTCAAGACCGGCAGGAATTCCCCGGTTGCCTCGTCGACCTGACAGTCATCGATCAGCGGGTGGCCGAGCAGCCTCTCGGCTTCGGCGAGGGCGAGTTCGACCGCGGTGACGGCGTCGTGCATGTTCGCGGTCGGGGACACGTGCGCGTCGAACTCGTACTTCGCCCAGTAGTCCCGGCATGACGCGATCCGCCAGGTCCCGCCGGTGGTGGTCTCGTACTCGGAGAAGTCGAGCTGCCAGACCTGGTTCGGGCCCGACGGTTCCGTCGCGAACGC
>NZ_JAKNUS010000026.1 GCF_023155745.1 Microbacterium kunmingense | reverse complement strand
GGGCCGTCGATCTTCACGCACTCGTTCTTGTAAAGGCCCACGACCGTCTCTGCCAGGGCGTTATCGAACGAGTCACCCACGGTCCCGATGGACGCGATCGCGCCGACATCAGCGAGCCGCTCGGAGTAGCGCAACGCGGTGTATTGCGCTCCGGCATCGGAATGTTGAATGAGCCCGGCGACGTCCTGGCCGGCGCGGTCGCGGACCCATAACGCCATCTCTAGTGCGTCCAGTGGGAGGTCGGTGGGCATCCGGTTCATGGTCCGCCAGCCGACGATCCGGCGCGAGTAGACGTCGGTGACGAACGCGGTGAACGCCATCCCCGACCACGTCGGAACGTAGGTGAAGTCGACCACCCAGAGCTCGTTCGGTCGGTCCGCGCGGAAGCAGCGCTGCACGTGATCCGGGGGCCGGAACGACGCCCCGTCGGGCTTTGTCGTGATGAACTGCTTGCCGCGGCGGATGCCTCGCAGCCCCTGCTGACGCATGAGCCGTTCGACGGTGCACCGGGCCACGATGATCCCTTCCCGCTTGAGCAGATGCCAGACCTTGCGGGCGCCGCTGATCCCGCGGCCCAGCTTGCGGTCCCAGAACACCTTCTCGATCTCCACGATCATCTCCGCATCGCTGATCGTCCGCGCCGACGGGGGCCGCTTCTTGAACGCGTAGTAACCGGACGGAGCGAT
>NZ_JAKNUS010000025.1 GCF_023155745.1 Microbacterium kunmingense | reverse complement strand
TTGTCGCGCGTCAGACTATGTGGCAGGGGTAGTTAGTTGCTGAGGCAGCGCCCCTATTGGAAGGTCTGAGAATTATGAGTCGTCCACCGACGATCCCGGCGGAAAAGAAGATCCGCATCGTGTTGTCCGTGCTGCAGGGCGAGATCTCGATCGCGGAGGCCGCGCGTCGTGAGAAGGTGTCCGAGCAGGCGATCGGGAACTGGAAGCGGCAGTTCCTCGAGGGCGGGAAGGCGGGGATCGAGGCAGGCAAGTCGAAGCCCTCGACCCGGGAGCAGCAGCTCGAGGACGAGGTCGCGGAACTCACCCAGGCGCTCGGTGAGGCGGCGGTCGAGATCCGGGTGTGGAAGAAGAGCGCGGAGGGCCGGTTGGGCCCTTCGAGGACCTCGAGGTGATCCGCACCGAGGCGGGCATGTCGACCGCGAGGTTCTGCGAACTCATCGACATGCCCGAACGGACCTTCCGGCGCTGGCAGGCCAAGGCGAAGCAGGATCGGCCGTCGAAAGGCCCGTGGCCGCAGCCGGCCCGCGTCGCTGTCCGTGATGTCGTCGTGCATCACGCGAAGGCGCATCCGGCGTGGGGGCATCGGAAGGTCTGGGCGATGACTCGTCACGACGGGCACCCGGTGTCGCAGGCGACCGTGCTGCGGCTGTTGCGCGACGAGGGTCTGATCCTCGGGGCGAACTATCAGCGGGAGCGCCGCCGTCTCGCTGAGCGCCGCAAGGCCG
>NZ_JAKNUS010000024.1 GCF_023155745.1 Microbacterium kunmingense | reverse complement strand
CTAGGGCGTGTCTCTTAAAGCCTTGAGCCAGATGGTGATGGCGCGTAGGACGACGCCGCCGCGATAGGTCAGGGCGAGTTTGTCGTAGCGGGTGGCCAAGGCGCGCCATTGCTTGAAGATGTTGAATCCGCGCTCGACGACGTTGCGGCGCTTGTAGGCCTCGGTGTCGTAGGTGACCGGGCGACCACCCTTGGCGCCGCGGCGCTTGCGGTTGGCGATCTGATCATCGCGTTCGGGGATGACGGCCTGGATGCCGCGCCGGCGCAACAGCTTGCGGTTGGCCCGGGAAGAGTAAGCCTTGTCACCCAGCGCCCGGTCGGGCCTGGTGCGTGGCCGGCCCCCACCCAGGCGCGGTACCCGCAGGGCGTTCATCACGTGCTCGAACATCGGGGAGTCCCCGCCCTGCCCGGGCCCGAGCAGCATCACCAGCGGCCGCATGTTCCCGTCGCACAGGTGGTGGATCTTCGTCGACAGGCCGCCGCGGGAGCGGCCGATGGCGTGATCAGGCGGCTCGATGCGCAGATTCGTGTAATTCGTCAGGTCCCCCTGTGTCCCGGGGCAGGTTGGTGGCGTGCTGATGGGCGCGGTTGATCGTGGAGTCCACCGAGACTTCCCAGTCGATCAGCCCGGCGGCGTCGGCATGGGCCAGCAGGACGCTGTGGATCTTGTCCCACGTCCCATCACCGCTGAAGCGGCGGTGCCGCTTCCACACCGTCTGCCACGGCCCGAAGCACCCGGGTAAGTCCCGCCACGCGATCCCGGTCCGGTAGCGATAGATGATGCCCTCCACCACGGTGCGATGATCGGCGAACGGCCGACCACGACGCCCCTGCGAGGACGGCATCAACGGAGCAATCAGCTCCCACTGCGCATCAGTCAGCAACTCCGTTCGAGACACACACCGAGCGTTCCAGCGACCAGCCCAAACCTTTGGGAGACACGCCCTAGT
>NZ_JAKNUS010000023.1 GCF_023155745.1 Microbacterium kunmingense | reverse complement strand
GATC
Organism: Microbacterium kunmingense; assembly: GCF_023155745.1. GTDB lineage: Bacteria > Actinomycetota > Actinomycetes > Actinomycetales > Microbacteriaceae > Microbacterium > Microbacterium kunmingense. The sequence goes on along the minus strand of NZ_JAKNUS010000023.1, from coordinate 980 downwards.
CAGATCAGCGCCGCGGCGAGGCTGACGGCGGCTCGGTAGTTGCGGGCGAGTTTGTCCGAGCGCATCGCGATGCCGCGCCACTGCTTGAGACGGTTGAAGCAGCGTTCTACGACGTTGCGTCCCTTGTAGCGTTCCTTCTGCTTGTCGCCGAAAGCGATCGGCCGGCCCGGCTTCTTGCGGCGGTGCGCGATCTGGTCGTCCCGCTCGGGGATGGTCGCCGCGATCCTCCGGTCGCGGAGCCAGGCGCGGTTCGCCCTTGAGGGGTACCCCTTGTCGGCGAGCACCCGGTCGGGGCGGGTGCGGGGGCGGCCCTTCCCGTCGCGGGGAACGCGGATGTTCTCCAGCACCGCGCTCATCATCGTGGTGTCGTTGATGTTCCCGGCGGTGATCATCATGCTCAGCGGCCGGCCGCGGCCGTCGCAGACCAGGTGCAGTTTGGTCGTCAGCCCGCCGCGGGAGCGTCCGATCCCGTGATCAGGCGGCTCGGACCACGGATTCTTGTGATTCGGCACAGCCCCCTGTGTCCCGGGCGAGGGTCGCGCCGTGCTGATGCACGCGCGCGATCGTGGAGTCGATCGAGACGACCCAGTCGATTTCCCCAGCGGCGTCGGCCTGCTTCTGCACCTCGGTGAGCAGCTTCTGCCAGGTGCCGTCCCCGGCCCACCGGTTGAACCGCTTGTAGATCGAGTTCCACTTCCCGAACCGTTCCGGAACGTCACGCCACGGCGCACCGGTCCGGTACTTCCACGCCATCCCCTCGATAGCGAGCCGGTGATCCGTCCACGGCCGCGACCGACCGGTCACCGTCGGCATCAACGGCTCCATCACGGCCCACACCTCGTCAGAGATCTCCTTGTCGCGCGTCAGACTATGTGGCAGGGGTAGTTAGTTGCTGAGGCAGCGCCCCTATTGGAAGGTCTGAGAATTATGAGTCGTCCACCGACGATCCCGGCGGAAAAGAAGATCCGCATCGTGTTGTC
>NZ_JAKNUS010000022.1 GCF_023155745.1 Microbacterium kunmingense | reverse complement strand
GCCCTAGATGTACCGGGTCAGGACGTTGGTTGCAGGCGGCTGATCGGGGGCTTGCCTCCGAGTGCTGAGTGGCGACGTCCAGTGTTGTAGTGCTCCAGCCAGGGGTCAAGGGCCGCGGTGCGAGCGTCGTTCGAGGTGAACGGCTGCCGGTAGGCCCACTCGGTCTGCAGGGTGCGGTTGAATCGCTCTGCTTTACCGTTTTGCCAGGGGCAGTGGGGTTTGATGAACTTCTGTCGGATGCCGTGCGCGGCGCAGACCTCGCGCAGCGACCAGCGGTAGGCCCAGGAGTTGTCGGTGAGCAGTCGTTCGATGCGGACGATGCCGTGCCGGGCGAAGTAGCCGATCGCGCGCTCGAGGAACGCGGCGCAGGTCGGTCCCTTCTCGTCGGGGAGGACCTCGGAGTACGCCAGCCGGGAGTGGTCGTCGACGACCGAGTGAATGTAGTCGAACCCGATCCTCGTCGTCCGGTCTCGCAGGAGTGACCCCGCCTCTCTGCCGTGGGCCTTCCAGCCGCCACCGTCGGGGATGCGGCCCAGCTTCTTCACGTCCATGTGCACCAGCTCACCCGGTCGCTCGCGTTCGTAGCGGACCGTGGTGGTCTTGGACGCGCGGATCTGCTCACCGGTCATCGGGTCCAGTTCCGCCAGCCGCGGCAGGCCAGCGCGCGCGATGATCCGCGACACCGTCCGCGCCGGCACGCCGGTCCGGGTCGCGATCTCGTCACGCCCGATTCGCTCCTTCTTCCGAATCGCGACCACCGCGGCCGCTGCGGCGTCTGGGGTGCGGTTGGCGATGCGATGAGGGCGCGAGGACCGGTCGTGCAGACCAGTCTCACCCTCGTCCCGGTACCGGTCCAGCCACCGCTTCACGCAGCGGCGTGACACGCCCATCGCCGCGGCGATATGAGCTTGCTTCCACCCCGCACGGGCGCGATCCACGATCAGCAGCCGGCCGTGCACGGTCAGTCGAGCGTTACGGTGGGACACGAGAACCTCCGAGTTCGTGAAGACGTCAGATATCTCCACTAAGCCCGGAGGTTCTCCCCATTCACAATGCCCAAACCCGAACCAACCTCATGGCCCGGTACACCTAGAG
>NZ_JAKNUS010000021.1 GCF_023155745.1 Microbacterium kunmingense | reverse complement strand
TCGACTGATATGTAGGGCTTTCTGTCAAGTGGGCAGGGTGAAGCGCCGCCGGGCTGGCTGCTCGGCGGCGCTTCTTCGTCCGGGTGGCGGGGGCCGGGGGTGCGGCGTGTCTTTCGACGCGTGGTCAGTCTGATATTCGCGGGTTGGTTACCGCAGGACCCTGTTTCGGCGAGAGCATCCGAGCTTGTCTGAGGTCGAGCGTGGCCGCCGGGGGCGGCTGCTCACAGTCGAACCGCTGGTGTTCTCTTCACGCTGCATGCGTTCCGTATCCGCGTCCGGGACGAGCTCGAGGGGTTAGTCCATGACGGCCAGGGACCAGCACCAGCCGGCGAGTTCGCGGGCGATCGCGGTGTTCGCGACGGTGTGCTTCTTGTGTTTCGCAGCGAGCACCATCCAGCGGTGGTGAAGGCGCCGGTTGCCGGCGTCGCCGCGGACTGCCGAGGTGGCGGGCGCGTTGGCCCATCGGTCCCGCATGACCTTCCCGATCCGGTAGGGGTGTTTGTGATACCAGGCGGACTCGATCAGCAGCCTCCGGGCGTGGGTGTTACCGGTCTTGGTGATCGGGCCCAGCGACCGGGACCCGCCGGAAGAGTGCTCGGACGGCACCAGCCCTAGGTAGGCGGCGATGCTCGACCCTGTGAGCCGGTGCCAGTCGCCGATCTCGACCGCGAGAGCGAACCCAGTCAGCGTCGAGATCCCGCGCAGACACCCCAACCGTGTTGTGACCGCGGTGAACTCCGAATCCGTCGCCATGACGGTGATCTCACGGTCCAGCCGGTCCTTGCGGGCCACGATCTGCGTGATCGCGTCGTAGCCGGCGTCGAACGCGGCCAGCGTTCCGATGCCCGCATTGTCGAGCCCGGCACGGCGTTCTGCGCGCAGCCAGCGGTCGTGGTCCCGACTCCAGGTGTTGGTCCCCGCGTAGACGATCCCGCGTCGCAGCAGCAGCTTCGACAGACGATGCCGGGCGGCCATCAGCTCCACCCGGGCATCATCCCGTGCTCTCACCAGATCCCTGGCGGACTCTTCCGCTTCGGTCGGCACCCGCACCGCGGTCAGCTCATCCATCTTCAGCAGCCGGGCCAGTAGCAGCGCGT
>NZ_JAKNUS010000020.1 GCF_023155745.1 Microbacterium kunmingense | reverse complement strand
AAGATCTGTGAAGACTTGTCGTGGTGCTGCGCTGGGTTCGGTCTGACCCCGGCCAAGGTATGACCACGGTGTCCTTCGTTCGATTTGTCGACCGGTCCCGGGCGCAGCATCGTGGGGCGTGCCGGCCGGACGGAACTGACCTGATAGGAGCTTGGACTAGAAGCCCCATCACAGACTTGTCGCTCCGCCCGACCGGCTCGCTCCGACCGTCCCGATTCAGCAGCACGGAAGGAGCACTCCCAGCATGACGATCAACACGGAGCCTGTCACGGTCATCGGCGGGGTCGACACGCACAAGCACACCCACTACGCGGCGGTGATCGACACGCAGGGCCGCCTGATCGGTCACCACGAGTTCCCCGCGACAGCACCCGGCTACGCGGCCCTCCGCGGCTGGATGCGCGGCCTGGGCGAGGTGACCTCAATCGGGGTGGAGAGCACCGGATCGTTCGGCGCCGCTCTGGCCCGAGAACTCACCCGTGCTGGTGAGCGCGTCGTCGAGGTGAATCGTCCGAACCGGCTCGCCCGACGCATGGACGGAAAGTCGGATCGGCTCGATGCGGAACAGATCGCTCGCGCCGTCCTCGGCGAGACGTCGACCGCGATCCCGAAGAGCAAGTCCGGCGTGATCGAGGTGATCCGCACCCTCCGCGTCACCCGTTCCAGCGCGGTCAAAGCGCGCAGCCAGGCGTTCAACACACTGTTCGGCGTGATGATCGGAGCGCCTTCGCAGCTGCGAGACGAACTCGTCGACCTCACGAAACGCACCCTCGTGAACCGATGCCTGCGGTTGCGGCCCGAGACCGACAACCTGCTTTCACTTGCCGCCGAGCCCGAGCGGATGCACTTGGCCGCGACCAAGCTGTCCCTACGCGACCTTGCCCGTCGCTGGAAGACACTCGATGAGGAAATCAAACAGCTCAGCGCCCAGATCGCCGTTCTCGTCACCGCGACCGCCCCCGACCTCGTCTCCCTGCACGGCGTCGGCACCGAGCTGGCCGGACAGTTCCTCGTCACCGTCGGCGATAACACCGACCGGATCCGCAGCGAGGGCGCGTTCGCCAAGCTCTGCGGTGTCGCACCCCAACCCGCCTCAAGCGGTCGCACTTCCAGCCGGCATCGGCTCTCCCGAAGCGGGGATCGCGCCGCGAACAGCGCCCTCTACATCATCGCGATCGTTCGGATGCGTCGCCACGAACCCACCCGCGCTTACGTCGAACGCCGCACTGCCGAAGGCCTGAGCAAACGCGAGATCATCCGCTGTCTGAAGAGATTCATAGCCCGAGAGATATACGCCAACCTGCCCCAAATCGTCACTTGACGAATATAGGAGCATCGAACG
>NZ_JAKNUS010000002.1 GCF_023155745.1 Microbacterium kunmingense | reverse complement strand
GGCTCATCCCGTACTCGGCCGCGGCCGCGCTCACAGTAAGTCCCCCCGCGACGATCTTCAACACCACGACCCGATGCTTCGACGACATGCCCGAGTCTGTCGCCTATGACCCGACTCACGTGTCGCCGATCACCTGTCGCCTATGTCGTGAACCCACACACCCTCAGGTCCACCAATTCGAGAAGAGCTCGCCGCAACGGCGGGCTCTTTTCGCGTTGAACGGCCTTGATCCGCCGCGACCCGTCGAAAACTGCGGCCTGGAGTCCGCGGAGGTGACAGTTTTTGACGGGTGGCGCGTCGCGCGGCGTGCCTCGGCGCGAGCAGGGCCCGCAGGCACGTCACGACCCCAGCGGTCTCGTCCAGATGCCGACGACCGAGGGCTCGAGGGTGCGATCGACCGCGTCGACGAGATCGGATGCCGCGGTGTGCGGGTCCGCACCCGTGCGAAGTCGCTCGCCGAAGGCGTCGACGACCCTCTCCGCGTCGTACTGCCGGCGGTTGAATCGGCGATCCAGCAGCCGCCGAACGATCCGGAGCACGGGGAAGAACACCGCCGCAGCCACGAGAGTCGCAAGCGCAACGCCGAGCGTCGTCGCATCCGGCAGAAGCCACGCGACCGACGTGACCACCAGGGCGTAGGTGGCAACAGCGAGCGCCGTCACGAGCACGTAGGCCGCGGTGCGGGAGATGACCCGATCGATCTCGTACAGGCGGTAGCGGAGCACGGCGATCGCGATGGCGACGGGGATGAGCCCGTACGAGACCAGGACGATGCTGTTCGCCGCTCCCCACTCGTCGGGAATGACCCAGCTGCTGAGGAGGATCACGACCACGAGGCACACGGCCCAGAGCATCCAGCGCAGCTGCGCACGCTGCACGTCGCCCGACCGCCGGTAGCGGACGATCAGCGACGCCAGCGACCCGACGAACGCGACGGCGAGCGCTCCGAAGCAGGCGGCGATGACGACCGGTGCGCCGAGCAGGACACCGCTGTGGACGGGGTTCGCGATACCGGGGTAGACCTCCGCCGATGCCGTCGACAGGACGGCACTGACGACCACGAGCGTGACGATCGTGAACCAGGAGAACCAGCGCCACCGGCGCGAGGGCAGCACCCCGTCGGGGAACCGGAGCGGAATCTGCGTGAGGAGCAGTCCGATCGGCGGCAGCCAGCTCCAGGTGTCTTCCCGGTCGTAGCCGTACCAGAACAGCCACGCCGAGACGCCCGGGGCGGAGTCGAGCAGCGCCTCGCCGAGGAGCATCGCCGGCGTCCCGAGCGTGAAGAGGCCGGGGATCACCAGAAGCAGCCACCCGATCGGATTCGCGGGGCGCTTCCACGCCAGGAGCGACCCGACGACGACGAAGACGGCGAGGAGCACGAGGAACGGCGCCGCCTCGGCTGCCTCGCGCCCCCTGCTGAGGTACGCGACGGTCGTGACGACGAGCAGGGCGCACACCAGGGCACCCGCGGCGAACGCCAGCACGGCCGGGGTGCGGCCCGAGGCGAGACGGTCGGCGCTCATGGCCGCGCTCCCGAGGTCCAGATGCCGATGACGGTCGGCTGCAGCGTCCGCTCGACGGCGCGGGCGAGGTCATCCGATGCGGTGAGGGGGTCGGTTCTCGTGCGGAGGCGATCGCCGAACTCGTCGACGGTCTTCTGCGCGTCGAAGTGCTCGCGATCGAACCGCCGGTCGATGCGGCGCTGCACGGATCGGAGGACGGGGAGGAAGAGGGCCGCCGCCACCAGGGTCGCCACGGCGACGCCGAGCGCCGGAAGGCCCGGCACCAACCAGGTCGCCGAGGTCACCGCCAGGACGTAGATGCCGATGACGACCGCCGTGACGATCGCGTACGACACGGTGCGCGAGACGACTCGGCCGATCTCGTAGAGACCGTGCCGCGTCACCGCGATCCAGATCGCGGCGGGAATGGCGTTGATCCCCAGGGTCAGCACCGCGTTGACCACAGGCGGGGGGTCGGTGAGGAGGAGCGAGCTGCCGAGGATGAGGACGGTGACCGCGGTGCCGTAGGCCAGCCACCGGAACTGCAGCCGCGTGGCGCCGTCGGCGCGACGCCACCGCAGGATGAGATCCACCAGCGCGAGCGCACCGATGAGGGGAACCGAGAGGAAGGTCTCGTCGCCGAGCGCCGCGCGGGAGAGGGAAGCGAGCGCGGTGACGCCGAGCGGATTGGGACGCGCCGAGAACGGCAGATCGCCGGGGCCGACGACGGCCATCGCGACGACGAGGGCGGCCACCGCCCCGGCGAGCACCGCGACCGTGCCGCCGAGGCGGGAGGTCACCCGGCCCGACGGGAACACGACGATGAGCACGGGAAGCAGCATCCACACGGCGTAGCCGAGCGAGGACAGCACGACCTCCATGACCGCGGGCAGCGCCTCGGCGACACCCGGCACGGTGAACGCGCCGTACAGACCCCAGTACAGCGCGAGCCCCAGCAGGATGCGGCCGATCGCGTTTCCGGATCGGCGGAGCAGCAGCAGCGTCCCGACGACCGCGAAGCCGCCCCAGGCGATGAGGCTCCAGACCTCTCCCGTCGCGACGATCGTCAGCGTGCAGAGGAGGAGATACCCGGTGAAGAGCAGGATGATCCCGCTCCGCCGCAGCACTTCGCGCGCCGACGCGGCGCGGCCGCTCATGGCGCGCCTTCTGGTCGGGTGCGCCGGAAGGGCGCGCGGACGACGTGGGCGACCGTGCGGATGCCGGCGTTGTGACGCACGTTCCGCCAATTCGCCCAGAGCCTCCGGCGGTCCACGCACACCGTGCGCTCGGCGACGGTGACATCGGTCACTCCGTGCGCGCGCCCGAGGTTACGGAGGACCTCCGGCCAGAACAGGTCCTCACCGCGCCGCGCGAGCGACCACATGCTCTCGAACAGGGGGTCTGAGCAGCGCAGCAGCATCGAGATCCGCGCGATCGTGTGCGCCGCGGCATCCGATTCGGCAGAGAAGGTGATCATCGCGGCGAACATGTGTCCCTCGGGTGTCAGGAAGGTGAAGGACGTGTCGTCGGCGTAAAGCACCATGACTCCGGTCGTGACACCGCCGGCCGTGAGGGCCGTGACGTCGCCCGGCTGCAGCGTCGACAGCGAGCTGTGGAACCGGCCCATCCGGGGCCAGTACTCGCCGAAGTGGGCGCGCCAGTCGGCGATCACCGCCTCCGGCGTCACCGCCGTCCCGAGCGCCGCCGTGTAGGTGCGCTGCCACAGCCGTCCGAACCCGTTCATCGGGCCGGCGACGCGCTTGCCCTGCACGTTGTAGCCGTGGGTGTCGGAGGGGTCGCTCACCTGGAGGCGGTCGATCTTCGCCGCCCAGTTCGCCGCATCCCGCGGGGCGCTGTCGGCCATCACGGCCTCCCAGGGGAGAGCGCGCGGAGGGCCGCGGCCGTGTCGTCGTGCAGGACGATCGCCTCATCGAGGCGGGTGAGCTCGAAGATCTGCCGGTAGTGCTCCGACAGCCCGACGGCGGCGATGCGCTGCTGGCGTCGCTGCCCCCGCACGAGAAGCGTCACGAGCATGCCGATGCCGCCGCTGTTCATGTACTCCATCGCCGAGAAATCCAGGACGATGACGGCGGCGCCCGCGTCGGACGCCTGCTCGTGGGCGGCCATCAGGTCGTCCTCGCACGCGGCGGTCACATCGCCCGAGATGGCGATCTGCGCGGCATCCGCCCGGGGATGCGTGACCTCCATGTGTGCTGATCCCATGTCGACTCCTAATGCGAGGCCGGTTCGACGATCTCGATGAAATCGCTCAGCCGGGTGATCTCGAAGATGTGCCGGTAGTGGTCGGTCAGTCCCGATGCCCGCACGCCGATCCGCTCCGAGCGCGCCCGCGCGAGGATGCTCACGATCAGGGCGATACCGGTCGAATTGATGTAGTCCACGCCGGTGAAATCGAGTTGGATCGACCCCGGTGAACCGACGGATGCCGCGGCGTAGGCGGCATCGAGAGCCGGCGCGGCATCGCGATCGATGCGGCCCGACAGTGTCACCTCGGCGACGTCGTCACGGCGCCTGATCTCATGATGCAGACTCATCGTCCCTCCGTTCCGCGGCGGTCGAGTGCGCCGCATCCGCTTCGCCGGTGCGCATGGTCAGTCGCACCACGTGTCGGTCGCCGTCGCGGAACTCCTCCACCCGGTCGACGAGTTCACGCACGAGGAAGAGCCCCCACCCGCGCGGGGTCTGCAGGCCGGCGAGCTTCAGGTCGAGGTCGGGGACTTCGGCGTCCTGCCGCAGCCCGCGACCGAAATCACCCACGTCGACGGTCACGGCGTCTGCCCCGAAGCGCACGCTCACGGTGACATCCAGCCCTGCGTCCCCGCGATTGCCGTGCTCGATGGCGTTCATGACCGTCTCGCTCACCGCCGTCTTCAGGGCGTCGAGCCGCGCCCCGCCGAGAACCGGCGACGCGATGCGGGCGACCCGCTCCATCACGTCGCGTTCGGTGCCCGAGACGCTCGGCACGGTGAAGGTCACGGCATCGGGGGCGGTGCCACGTCGGCCCCGGACGAGCGCGACGAGGGTGATGTCGTCCTCCTGCTCGACGTCGGCGGAGAACGTCGTCAGCGACTGCACCGCATCGTCGATGAGGTCCTGCCCCGAGCGGGCGCGGGCGACGAGGTCGGCGGTGCGGCCGAAGCCGAACATCTCCCGGCTCGCGTCGTGCTGCTCGGTGATGCCGTCGCTGTAGAGCAGCACGATTTCGCCGGGATCGATCACGGTCTCGTGCTCGTCGTACTGGCTGCCGGGCATGAGACCGAGCGGCATGCCCCGGGCGTGCAGCTGGTCGACGCGGTCGCCCCGGCGCACGTAGGGGAGGTTGTGACCGGCATTGGCGAACTGGGTGCGTCCGCTGTCGAGGTCGATCACGAGGACGAGGCACGTGACGAACATGTGGGCGGGGATCTGGGGGATGAGCAGCTCGTTCACCCGTCGGAGAACCTCGCCGGGCGAGGTGACGACGGCGGCGGTCGACCGCAGGAGTGCGTGCGTGCTCGCCATGACGAGGGCCGCCGGCACCCCCTTGTCGGTGACGTCGCCCGTGACGACCATGATGCGCCCGTCTGCGAGCTCGATGAGGTCGTAGAAGTCGCCGCCGACCGTGCGGGCGGGGCGGTAGAACGCCGCCAGGTGCCAGCCGCCGAGCTCGGGGAGCTCTGCCGGGAGGAACTGCTGCTGGATCAGCTGCGCGACATGCAGCTCCTGCTCGATCCGCTCCCGCTCCCGCGCCTGCCGCTCCTGGGCGCGCATGAGCTGGCCGAGGCGGAGCGCCGGCGCGGCGTAGCGGACGAGACTCTCCAGCAGCCGCCGGTCGTTGCGGGAGTAGGTCCGCTCCGACAGTCGCGGGCCGAGCGCGAGGATGCCCACGAGCTCGCCGCTGGTCACGAGCGGCACGACGAGCTGCACATCCTGGGCGATCAGCCGGGCCACGGCGGGGGAGGAGGAGGGAAGGGCCCCGATCTCCACGGGTCCGGTCGCCGACCGGAGGTAGATCAGCAGCGGGTCGGCGGGGTCGATGTCGATGTCGATCCGGCGCGCGCTCGACGGCGCGGCCGCCTGCTCCACGTGGCGCCGGGGCTTCCGCTGGGAGGTCGCCACGGGCGACTCGAGTGTGCCGGTCATGATCCTCCTCCACCGGACACCCGCGCCGTGACCGGTACTGCAACGATGGTGCCCGGCGGAGCGTTCCGAAAGCGTTACGGCCCGGTCGGGCGCCCGCCGATCGGAACGTGTAGGGAGGGCCCCCGAGCGCTACGGTGGGCGCGGAGAGGTCGAACGTGTCCGTGCGTCTGGAGTTGCTCGGTCCGCCGCGGGTGTGGCGGGATGACACCGCGCTGCGTTTCGACACGCGGAAGGCCGTGGCGCTCCTGGCCTATCTGGCCGTCACCGGGCGCGACCACGGCAGGGACGCCCTGGCGGCGCTCCTCTGGCCGGATCTGGATCGGGCACATGCTCGTGCGACGCTGCGACGCACCCTGTCCGTCGCGGCGGCGGTCGGTCCTGATCTCGACGTGACCGGGGACCGGGTCGCCCTGACCGCCGGAGCGACGAGCGATGTCGACGAGTTCCGGCGTCTCGCCGCCTCCGACGACCCGGGGGACTGGGCCCGGGCGGCGGCGCTCCCCGCCGACCGCTTCCTCGACGGCTTCGCGCTCCGCGACAGCCCGCCGTTCGACGACTGGGTCCGGCAGGTGGGCGACGAGCTTCGCGACGACCTCTCGCGCACCCTCGCCCGGCTCGTGCGGGCCGCGATCGACGAGGGCCGGTGGGAGGAGGCTCAGGAGTGGGCGCGCGGCCGGGTGCGGATCGACCCGCTCTCCGAGCCTGCGCATGTCGACCTCATCCGGGCGACCGCGCTGGCGGGCGATCGCCCGGGGGCTCTGCACGCCTACCGCGTGCTGGTGCGCCTGCTCGACACCGAACTGGGCGTCGCTCCGCTCGCCGACACCCTCGCGCTCCACGAAGACATCCGCACCGGCCGACTTCGGGCCGCGCCCGCCGCCGCCACCGAAAGACCGTCGACGGGCGAGGGGGGAGGCGGTCGCGTCACCGGGCGCCCCCGGCTCGTCGGCCGGGAGAGGGAGCTGCGGATCCTCGAGGACGCGTGGACGGATGTCGCGGGTGAGCGCCGCGCGCGGCTCATCGGCCTCGTCGGCGAGCCTGGGATCGGCAAGACCGCGCTCGCCGAGGCGCTGGCTGAGGCGCTGGACGAGAGCGCGGCGCCGAGGGTCGTCCGTGTCACCGGGCGCGCGGCGGAGGCGTCGCTGGCCTACGCGGCCGCGACAGACCTCGTCCGTGGCATCGGGGCATCCCTTCCCGAGGGGGCGATCCGCACGCCCGGTGATCTTCAGCGGGTTCACGAGGCCGTCCGCGCCGCGCTCGAACGCCTGGCCGCCGAGGCCCCCGTGCTCCTCATCGTGGATGTCGCCGAACAGATCGACAGGCCGTCGGCGGTGCTCCTCGGGTATCTCGCCCATCGCCTCCCCGAAGGCATCCTGATGCTCGTGTGCTGGCGGCCCGGAACCACCGGCGGGGCGCTGCAGCAGGCGGTGCGCGACGTCGGCGAGATCCTCACCCTGGCGCCGCTGGACGCGCCTGACATCGAAGAACTCGTCGGTGAGAGCCTGGACGCAGGAGATGTCCTCCGCCGCACGCGCGGCATCCCGCTGCTCGTTCACGAGCTGGCCGCTGCGCCCACCGCCCTCGGACACGCCGAGGTGCGCGACATCGTCGCGGCGCGGCTCGCCGGCTCGTCGGAGACGACGACCCAGGTCGTCGCCGCGGCCGTCGTGATCGGTCGCATCGCGACGCCCGAGCTGCTGCGGGCGGTGAGCGGCCGCGATGAGAGCGAGACCGTCGAAGCGATCGAGGAAGCCGTCGACCGGAGCCTCCTCGTCGAGCACGCCGAACCGCCCGGATACGACGTGCCGCACGACCTTGTCCGTGAGGCGGCGCTGGGCGGCCTGTCGCTGGCGCGGCGGCGCCTGCTCCACGCGCGCGTGGCCGACATCTTCGCGCGGGCGCACAGCGTCGACCCGCTCGGGGCGCCGGCGGGTGCAGTCGCGCAGCACCTGGCGGCCGCGGGTCGCGACCCCGACGCGGCGGACTGGTTCGTGCGCGCGGCGGCCGACGCGGCCCGGCTGGGCGCGCATGAGGAGGCGATCGCCCAGCTGCGCTCCGCGGTCGCCCTCGGCCGCCGCGACAGCGAGGTGCACGCGGCGCTCGGCGCTGCGTTGGTCAGGCTCGGCCGGTACGACGAGGCGCTCATCGCCTTCGACCAGGCGTCGGCGGCGGCCGACGACGCCGACGTCCGGGCCACGGTGGACCACGCGATCGCCCGGGTGCACGACCGTCGCGGCGAGTGGGGGCTCGCGCAGTCCCACCTGGAGTCGGCGGTGGAGGCGATCGGCGGTGGTGACCTCGGACGACGCGCGAGGGTGCTGGCCGACCTCGCGCTCGTGCTGCACCGACGCGGGCTGACGGCCGATGCCCGCGCGACCGCCGCGTCGGCGCAGCAGAGCGGTGACGCGGCCGGTGACCCCGCCGCCGCGATCCAGGCGATGAACGTCCTCGGAATGATCGCCCTCGCCGACGGCGACCAGCGGGGCGCCGAGGAGCAGTTGGAACACGCCGTCGCTCGCGCCGAAGCCCACGGCGACGACGACCTGACCATCGCGGCGCTCAACAACCTGGCGCGAGCGCGCGCGACGAGGGGCGCCGCGGATGAGGCGCTCGCCGCCGCACGCGACGCACTCCGTCGCGCACAGGCGCAGGGAGACCGCCACCGTCAGGCCGCGCTGCACTCCCACCTGGCCGACCTGCTGCACGCGATCGGTCGGGAGGAGGAGGCGATGGCCGCGCTGCGCGCGTCGGCCATCGCCTTCTCGGAGGTGCAGGGGTCGGAGTTGCGTCCGGAGGTGTGGACGCTCACCGAGTGGTGACGCGGCTCAGACGAGAGCGTGCGACCGCGTGCCGACCGACAGTCGCTGCGCAGCCAGGCCCTCCGCGGCCAGGAGCGGGGTGATCCCGCGCTCGGCGGCGTCGTCGAAGACCCGGCGGAGGGTGTCGCCGATGCCGGCGACCCGGTCCATGATCTCCTCGCGCGTGCCGAGCTTCTTGGCCTCGAGGTCGAGGTAGATCACCCCACCGGCGTTGACGACGAAGTCGGGCGCGTAGAGGATGCCGCGCGCCGCGAGCCGGTCGGCGCCGGAGTGCTCGGCGAGCGGGTTGTTCGCGGGACCGCAGACGGCGAGCGCGTCGAGATCGTCGATGACCTCGGCGGTGAGGATGCCGCCGATCCCCGCCGGCACGAAGACGTCGGCCGGCACGAGGTGCTCGAATCCGGGCTCGCTCCAGGCGGCCTGGAGCTCCCGGGCGAGGTCGCGCTTGGCGGGGTTGACGTCGGTCACCGTGAGGACCGCTCCCTCGGCGGCCAGGCGCAGCGCGAGGCGGCTGCCGACCTGACCGAGGCCGGAGATCGTGATGCGCCGGCCCGCGACATCCGCACTCCCGGTCACCCGCTCGAGCGTCGCCCGGAGCGAGGCGTAGACCCCGAGGCTCGTGGGGCCCGCCGGCTCGCCCGAGCCGCCGACGGCGTCGGGAAGGCCCACCACGTGCTCGGTGCGTTCGCGGACGGTCAGCATGTCGTCGGTGGTCGAGCCGACGTCTTCCGCGGTGCGGTACAGGCCGTTCAGCGTCTCGACGGCGTCGCCGAGGTCGAGGAAGGCGGCGCGCCGGCGGTCGGCGTCGAGCACGGTCCCCTCGGGGAGGGCGATCACGGATTTGCCCCCGCCGGCGTCGAGGCCCGCGGCGGCGTTCTTCAGCGTCATCGCCGCCGAGAGGCGCAGGGCGTCGCCGAGCGCGTCGCTCCAGTGCGGGTAGGTCCACAGGCGCGCGCCACCGAGCGCCGAACCGAGGACGGAGGAGTGCAGGGCGACCGCGAGGAACAGACCGCTGCGCCGCCCCGTGATCACCTCCACACGCTCGTGGGTGAAATCGGGCAGGGGCAGGGTGTGCGTCATCGCGTCCTCTTTCGGCGGGCCTTGTGGGCGTGCTCTCGGATGCGGCCGCTTCGCCGCATCCGACTCCATTGCATCACCGCCGGGGCCGCGGTTCAACTGCCTCGCACCGCGACCCTAGGCTGGCGCCATGACCTCCTCGCTTCCCGCCCGCAGCCGCCTGGTCCATGACGCCCTCCGCGCCGCCGGAATCGCCGGTGACATCGTCGTGCTCCCCGACGCCGCCTCCACGGCGGTCCTGGCCGCCCAGGCCCTCGGTGTCGAGGTGGGGGCGATCGCGAACAGCCTGGTGTTCTGGAGCGACGGCGCACCGCTCCTGGTGATGACCAGCGGCGCGCACCGCGTCGACACCACCGCGCTCGCCGCGCGCCTCGGTCGCGAGTCGATCCGACGTGCAACCCCCGAGCAGGTGCGGGATGCCACGGGCCAGGCGATCGGGGGCGTGGCACCCACCGGTCACCCGGCCGCGCTCACCACGGTGGTCGACGAGGATCTCGCGCAGTACCCCGAGATCTGGGCCGCCGGCGGAACGCCGCACACCGTCTTCCCGCTCACCTTCGACGAGCTGGTGCGTCTCACCGGCGGCACCGTGAGCAAGGTGGACTGAGCGCGGGCTCCGTCAGCGCTCCCGCACCGCGCTGAGCGCGACGACCGCCGCGGCCGCTGACCACGCCTGCGGCCGGCACGCCGCAGGGTAGGGCGCGGGGCGCGAGACCTCGGTGACAGGGTCGCCCGAGTGCAGCTCGGGCACCCGGTACGAGAACGCCTCGGCCGCGGCGAGCAGACCGGCGACGACCTGCTCGGCCTCGGCGTGAAGACCGGCGCGCAGCATGCCGTGGACGGCGATGGCGGTGTCGTGGGTCCAGACGCTCCCGCCGTGATACGACAGCGGCCAGTAGCCCGCGGCCCCGGTCGACATCGTGCGGATCCCGAAGCCGCTCGACAGCGAGGGGCCGAGGAGCAGGCGCGCGATGTGCGCTTCGTCGCCCGGGTCGAGGATGCCCGTTCCGAGGAGGTGACCGATGTTGCTCGTCAGCGTGTCCACGGGCTGCTTGTGACGGTCCAGCGCCACCGCCGGGTAGCGGCCCTCGGGGGTCTCCACCCAGTACGCCTCCGCGAAGCGGGCCCGGAGCTCTGCCGCCCAGGTACGGAGCCGGCTCGCTTCCTCCGCGTCCCCGGCGAGCTGCTCGAGGATCTCCGCGCCGGCGAGAGCGGCCTCGTAGGCGTAGCCCTGCACCTCGCACAGCGCGATCGGGCCCTCCGCGAGTCGGCCGTCGCGCCACTGGATCGAGTCGCCCGAGTCCTTCCAGCCCTGATTGGCCAGGCCGTGCCCGGTGCGATCGTGGTAGTCGATGAAGCCGTCGCCGTCGTTGTCGCCGTACCGGATGAGCCAGTCCAGTGCGCCGCGGAGCGCCGGGACCAGGGCCGTGACCTCGGTCTCGGGCATGCCCGCCCGCCACGCGTCGGCGAGAAGGCAGACCCAGAGCGCAGTCGCGTCCACCGTGCCGTAGTACAGCGGCGGCAGGGCGATCCCCTCGCCCGGCTGCACGAGGGTCGTCGCACGCAGCTCGTGAAGGATCTTCCCCGGTTCCTGCGCCGAGTCCGGCTCGTCACGGTCGCCCTGGAGGCGCGCGAGAACCCGGAGGGTGGATGCCGCCATCCCGACGTCCAGCGGCAGGGCGAGCCGTGCCGCCCACAGGGAATCGCGCCCGAACAGCGTGAAGAACCAGGGCGCGCCGGCGGCGTAGAACGCGTCGTCGGGGTGTTGCGGAAGGGTCAGCCGCAGCGCGTCGAGATCGCCGAGCGCGACCTCCAGCCAGCGACCGAGACGGGGGTCGCCGCCCCGGCTCGCCTCGACGGCGGCTGCGACATCGACACCGCTCGAGGCGGTCGGTCCCGACACCACCAGGGTGGTGTCGGCCAGCGCGATCCGCCACGACGCCGTCGCCTCGCCACGAGCGGGGAGGTCGAGCGGCCAGACCGCGCGGATCTCCGCGCCGTCCGCCTCGACCGAGCCCCCCGTCGCCTCGAGGGTGAACGACGCCGTCTGCGACCGGGCCGACGCCGTGGCATCCCGCGCGGAGACCTCGGCGACCCCCGCCTCCGGAGCGCCGGCCTTGACGTCGTGGAGTGAGGCGAACTCGGCGCCCAGGCGCAGCCGGAGGGTCGTCGACACCGGCTCATCCCGCGCCGACCGGAGCGTCCAGGTCTCGCGCACCTCGCCCGGCAGGACGACGCGCTCGCGCAGCAGGCGCACCTTGGGATCGGGGGTGTCGTCGTCGATGCCGCGGAGCACCGCGCTGAAGACCACCCGCGACGGGCCGTCGGGGGCGGCGGAGATCCACTCGACCTCCGACTCGTCACAGGAGAGCTCCAGCTCGCGCACATGCCGGACGTCGCCGTGATAGACCCCGTCGATGGCGCCGCCTCCGGCGTCGCCGGATGCCCGCGACCAGACCTGCGTGGGGGCGCGCAGCGTGATGATCGCGTCGTCGAGCAGCGGCTGTCGCGTGCGGGTCGCGGGCTCGGTGAGGGCGTTCATCCTTTGACGGCTCCTTCGCTGGTGTTCATGATGCGCTTTTGGAAGATGAAGAACAGCACGGCCACGGGGATCGTCATGATGAGCGCCGCGGCGAGCTTGATCGGGTACTGCGTGCCCTGACTGAGCTGCCCGGATGCCAGCGACGCGACGCCCTTGGTTAGCGTGGTGAGCTCGGGCGACTGGGTGGCGACGATGAAGTGGCTGAGCTCGTTCCACGACCCCTGGAACGACAGGATGACGATCGTGATGAGGGCGGGCCGCGCCATCGGCAGCACCACCGACCAGAACACCCGGAAGGCCCCTGCGCCGTCGATGCGCGCCTGCTCCTCGACCGAGACCGGGATGGACTCGAAGAAGTTCTTCATGATGAAGACCCCGGCGGCATCGACGAGGAGCGGCAGGATCATCGCCGCATAGGTGTCGTAGATGCCGATCTGGTTGAGCACGAGGAACTTCGGGATGAGGAGCACCACCGCCGGCACGGCCATCACGCCCACGATGAGCGCGAAGATCGCCCCGCGACCGCGGAAGTGCAGGCGCGCGAGCGCGTACCCGGCGAGGGAGACGAAGAACACCCGGCCGAGGGTCACCACCACGGTCACGATCGTGGAGTTGGCGAACCAGAGCGGGAAGTCGCTCCGGCCGAAGAGGGTCTCGTACGCCGCGAACGTCACCGTCTGCGGGATGAGGGAGAGCGCGTTGCTGGCCGCCTCGGAGTCGGTCTTGAAGGATGTCGCGACCTGGACAAGGAACGGGAAGATGTAGATGATCGCGAGGATCACCAGCAGCGCGTACAGGAAGATCTGCCCGGTGACCCGGCGGGACAGGCCCGGACGGCGGATCGTCGGCGCGGGCGTCGACCGCTCCGGATCGACCTGCGCGACCTTCGCCTGCCGCGGAAGTGTCTCGCTCACGAGCGGCCTCCCTTGACTTCGTAGCGCGCGGCGCGACGCTTGGAGACGCCGCGCTCGCGCAGCACCCAGCGCTGGACGAGGGTGAAGAAGATGATGATGAGGAAGAGCAGGAAGGCGATCGCCGACCCCTCGCCCCACTCCTGACGGGTGAACGCCGCCTCGTAGGACAGATACGCGGGGGTGACCGTGGTCTTGGCGGGTCCCCCTTCCGTGCCGGTGTAGATCTGGTCGAAGACCTGCCAGCCGCCGATCACCCCGAGGGTCACGACGGTGAAGATCGTCGGGCGCAGCTGCGGGAGGGTGATGTGCCAGAACCGCTGCCAGCCGTTCGCGCCGTCCATCATCCCGGCCTCGCCGAGTTCGACGCCCACGTTCTGCAGCGCCGCGATGAAGAGGAGCATGAACGTGCCGCTCGTGGTGAACACCGCCATGAGGATGAACGCCGACAGGGCGACCGAGGGACCGGCCAGCCACTCCCAGAGGCTCACGCCCAGCACGTCGGTCTGAGTGAGCGCCTCCGGACCGCTCGTGATCCCGAGCCCCGCGAGGGCGTTGTGGACGATGCCGCTCGGCTCCTGGAACCAGTTGGGGCCGGTGATCCCGATCCAGGCGAGGACGGCGTTGACCACACCGGTCTGGGAGAACAGGAACAGCCAGAGGATCGTGATCGCCACCGACGAGGTGACGGAGGGGAAGTAGAACGCGGTGCGGAAGAAGCCGCGGCCGCGCAGCACCGCGCGGTTGACCAGCACGGCGAGGAAGAGCGACAGTGCGGTCTGCAGCGGAACGACCAGCAGCACGTACCAGGCGATGTTCCGCAGCGAAATCCCGAAGTCGCGCTCGGCGAGCCCGCCGCCGGTCGTGACGGCGGCGTAGTTCTCCAGGCCGACGAAGTTCACCGTTCCCGAGAGGGGGCTTCCCCGGCCCGCCCAGTCCGAGAAGCTCACCCAGAGCGCCATCAGGACGGGGATCAGAAGGAAGAGCCCGAGGATCAGGATGACGGGGAGGACGAACACCCACCCCGCGGCGGCCTCCCCGCGTCGGATCCCGGTGTTCCGGGACCCGACGCGGGGGGTGGTGACCGTGGCGGTCATGTCAACCGACCACGGCCTCGAGGTTGCCCTGCACCGAGTCGAGGATCGTCTTCGGGTCGGACTCGGCCAGCGACTCCAGCTGCGCGTTGAAGTCGGTGATCACCGCGGCGGCGTCTGCCTGCGTGGGGAGGAACTGCGCGTACTCGGCGCCGTCGATGAAGGCGGCGAGGTCGGGGTTGGCCTCCCGCCACGCGTCGGCGGCGGTCTCCAGCGAGGGCATGATGCCGAACGCCTCGGAGAAGGCCAGCTGCTGCTCGGAGGAGGTCAGGTACTCGACGAGCTCGAGAGCTGCCTGCTGGTTCGGGCTGTCGGCGGCCATGCCCCAGCAGTTGGTGAACTGCAGCGTGCCGGGGCCGCCGGGGCCCTCGGGAAGCTGGGCGACGAGGTAGTTCACGTCGGGGTAGTCGTTGCGGAGAGCGCCTTCGATCCAGTTGCCCTCGATCACCATCGCGGCCGAGCCGAGGCCGAACGCCTCGCCGCCCCATCCGGCGCCGATGTCGGTGGCGTAGGCGAAGTTGCCGCCCTCGAGGTTGGCCTTGACGTATTCCAGCGCCTCGACGTTCTCGGGGCTGTTGGCCGTCGCCGCGCCGTCGGTCACAAGACCGCCGCCGGCCTGCGCCATGAAGGCGCCGACGCGCTGCACCTCGGGGCCGAAGGCGAGACCCGTGACACCGCCGGTGGTGAGGGTCTGGCTGACGGTGGCGAGCTCCTCCCAGGTGGTCGGCACGTCGTCCTCGGTGAGGCCTGCGGCCTCCCACAGGTCGGTATTGATGATGAGCGCCAGGGTCGAGAAGTCCTTCGGGGCGCAGTAGAACTCGTCCTCGTAGGTGAAGTTCTCCACCAGCGGCGCGTAGAAGTCACCGGCGTTGGAGAGCTCGTCGCCGTACGCCCGCAGCGAGCCGTTGTCGGCGTAGCCGGCGAGGGCGTCGGGGGAGAGGTAGAACAGGTCCGGCGGCGACCCGGCGGCGAAGCCCTGCGCCAGCTGCTGGTTGAGGTCGCTGGCGATCTCGACGCTCGCCTCGACGCCGGACTCGGCCGACCACGCCGCGACGGCGTCTTCGACCGCGGTCGCCTCGGCCTCGCCGCTGGAGGCGATGAGGACGGTGATGGGGTCGTCGGACGAGGTCAGCTCGCCGTCCGCGGCGGCGCCGCCGCCGTCGTCGAAGCTCCCGCCGCCGCATCCGGTGAGCACGAGCGCTCCGGCGGTGAGGATCGCCCCCGCGCCGAACGCGGCGCGCATCTTCCTGCGTGTCATGTCTCCCTCTCCTTTGAATGAAGTCGCGACACCGGTTCCGAGGATGGTTGATCGTTCAAATATGAACGTTCAAATCCGGTGTCGGATTGAGGTTAGGGCGGGGTTGTTGGCGCTGTCAATGCGCGGTGGCTACGCTCGGATAACGATTTTGATCGTTCAGACCGTGGGGGCGGATGATGGCCAAGGCACCGACCGTCGAAGATGTCGCCCGCCGTGCCGGGGTGTCGCGTCAGACGGTCTCAAACGTGATCAACACCCCCGCCATCGTGCGGGAGGAGACGCGGGAGCGCGTTCAGCGCGCCATCGACGAGCTGGCCTACCGCCCGCACGTCGCCGCACGGAGCCTGCGGACGCGCCGGAGCTCGACGATCGGTGTGCACATCGATCCCTTCACCGGCGGGATCTCGGGAGTGATCCTCGACCGCTTCATCCACGCCCTGACCGAGAACGCCAACGAGCGGGCGCTCCGGGTGCTCATCTACAGCGCGCGCAGCCGAGACGAGGAGATCGCGCGCCTGAGCGACCTCATCGACGGCGGTGAGATCGACGCGGCGGTGATCACCGGCACCGCGTTCGGCGACCCGCGCACCGGGTGGCTCGACGGCCGGGGGCTGCCCTACGCCGCGTTCGGCCGACCGTGGGGTGGGGGCGACGTCTGGCGATCGGGTCACTCCTGGGTCGACGTCGACGGTGCCGCCGGCACCCGAGCGGCGACCGTCCACGCCCTCGAGGCCTTCGGCGCGCGCGTCGCGTGGCTCGGGTGGCCGCCCGACGCGGGAACGGGGGATGACCGGGAGCGGGGGTGGCGCGAGGCGATGGGCGCGGCCGGGCTCGCCGGACCCGTCCTCCGGGTTCCCGACAGCGTCGCACAGGCGCGGAGCGTCGTGGCCGAGGCGCTCGCCGACCCGGCGCTGCGCGAGAAGATCGACGCGTTCGTGTGCGTGAGCGACGCCCTCGCCGTCGGAGCGCACCTGGCCGCTGTCGACACCGGCGCGACGCACGTGGGCCTGATCGGCTTCGACAACACCCCGGTCGCCGAGGCCCTGGGCCTGTCGAGCGTCGAGCAGGCGCCCGAGCTCGTCGCGGGTGCGGTGCTCGACCTCCTCACCGACGACTCCGGGCGGCGGATCTCCACTCGGGGGAGTGCGCCCGAGCGACTGCTCGTCGAACCGCGTCTCGTCGTCCGCTGACCTTCACCCGCCGATCCGACGCGACAGCGCGCCGGCGGTCTCGAGGACGGCGGCGGCGACATCGGGATGCCGCGGCGAGGCCTCCTCGGCCCAGGTTGCCGCGACGGCGGCGGCGGGCCACCCGGCGTGATCGCGCACCACGGCGGCGACCGACCGGAAGCCGAGGGTGACCTCGCCGTGCTCCTCGGCGACGCCCTGCGCACGCACGTCGCGGAGGATCCGCCGCAGTTCGCTGAGACGCCGCGGGCCCCGCCCGGTCCGGTCGGCGAACGTCGACGGGTCGGGGAAGAGGGCCCGCACCTGCGCGGGGGGAAGGGCGGCGAGCATCGCGCGCCCGGTCGCGGTGAGATGGGCGGGAAGGCGCACGCCCACTTCGGTCACCAGGGTCGGCCGCCCGGGCGCGCGCTCCTCGACGAGGTACAGCACGTCGCGGCCGCTCATCACCGCCAGATGCGCGCTCTCGCCGACACGGTCGGCCAGCCCCGCGACGAGGGGACGGCCCAGTCGGGCGAGAGGCTGCTGACGGGCGTATCCGCCGGCCAGCTCGAAGGCCGCGATCCCGAGGCCCCACCGCCGCTCCGCGGCGAGATGGACGACGAACCCGCGTCGCTCGAGGGTCGTCAACAGGTGGTAGACCGTCGAGCGGGGGAGCGCGAGCGCATCGGCGATCGTCCGCGCCGGCACGGGGCCGCGCTGACGGCCGAGGTGCGACAGGATCCGCAGCGCCTGATCGGCGGCGGGCACATGCGGCCGGCCCTCCGATGTCGAAATGTCTGAGATCACAGACACAGGATGCCACCAGGGCGTGGTGCGGCGCGATGACGCGGAGTGGAATCGGAACATGTCGCAGCTCAGCCACACGGAGGTGGTCGTCGGTGATCGCCCGCTGACGCCCGGAGAGGTCGTGGCGGTCGCCCGGCACGGGGCGAGGGTGGGCGTCTCCGTCGAGACCCTCGCTCGGGTCGACCGGACGCGCTCGCTCATCGAACGCCTCGCCGACGACCCCCACCCGCACTACGGCATCTCCACGGGCTTCGGGGCGCTCGCGACCACCTTCATCGCTCCCGAGCGTCGTCGCCAGCTGCAGGCGAGCCTCATCCGGTCGCACGCCGCGGGGACCGGCGCCGAGGTCGGGGAGGAGGTGATCCGCGCCCTCCAGCTCCTGCGGCTCCAGACGCTCGCGACCGGCCGCACCGGGGTGCGCTCCCACGTCGTCGAGGTCTACGCGGGGATGCTCAACGCGGAGATCACCCCGATCGTGCGCGAGTACGGCTCTCTCGGATGCTCCGGCGATCTCGCACCGCTCGCCCACGTCGCGCTCGCGGCGATGGGGGAGGGGGAGGTGCGGGTCGGCGGCGGAGAGGTCACCAGCGCGCGTGACGCGCTCGCCGCGGCATCCCTCACGCCTCTCGTCCTCGAGGAGAAGGAGGGCCTCGCCCTCATCAACGGCACCGACGGGATGCTGGGGATGCTGCTCCTCGCCGCCCACGACCTCGAGATGCTGCTCGACACCGCCGACATCGCCGCGGCGCTGTCGATCGAGAGCCAGCTCGGCACCGATGCCGTCTTCGCCGCCGACCTGATGGCGCTGCGACCCCACCCGGGACAGCGCGATTCGGCCGCTCACCTGCGGGCGCTGCTCGCCGGCTCCGACATCGTGGCCAGCCACCGCGATCCCGGGGCGTGCACGCGGGTGCAGGACGCCTATTCGCTCCGCTGCAGCCCGCAGGTGCACGGCGCCGCCCGCGACACGCTGGCCCACGCCCAGACCGTCGCCGCACGCGAACTCGCCGCCGCGATCGACAACCCCGTCGTCACACCGGACGGCCGGGTGGAGTCCAACGGCAACTTCCACGGGGCACCGATCGCCTTCGTGCTGGATTTCCTCGCGATCGCCGTGGCCGACGTGGCGTCGATCTCGGAGCGGCGCACCGATCGCGCGCTCGACGTGGCGCGGAATCAGGGCCTGCCGCCCTTCCTCGCCTCCGAGCCGGGCGTCGACTCGGGGTTCATGATTGCCCAGTACGCCGCCGCGGGAATCGTGTCGGAGCTGAAGCGCCTCGCTGCGCCCGCCTCGGTGGACTCCATCCCGTCCTCGGCGATGCAGGAGGATCACGTGTCCATGGGGTGGGCTGCGGCGCGGAAGCTCCGCCGTGCTGTCGACGGACTGGCGCGCGTGCTGGCGATCGAGGTCATGGTCGGGGTGCGCGCGCAGCAGCTGCGGGCGCCGCTCCGCCCGGCGCCCGCGACCGGCGCGGTCGCCGGTCTCGTGCGGGATGCCTGCGGCGGGCCCGGTCCCGACCGCTTCCTCTCGCCCGAGATCGAGGCGGTGACCGACCTCGTCGCCACCGGCGCCGTCGCCCGCGCCGCCGCATCCGCTTTCTCATCCGCCCCCTTGAAGGAGGACTCATGACCGATGTCCAGGCCCCTGCCCGCATGATCCGCGCGCCCCGCGGCGCCGAGCGCACCGCGAAGAGCTGGGGGGCGGAGGCCGCCAAGCGCATGCTCATGAACAACCTCGACCCCGACGTCGCCGAGCGCCCCGACGATCTCGTCGTCTACGGCGGCACCGGCAAGGCGGCCCGGTCGTGGGAGGCGTACGACGCCATCGTCCGCACGCTCGACGAGCTCGAGCCCGACGAGACGCTCCTTGTGCAGTCCGGAAAGCCGGTGGGCGTCTTCCGTACCCACGAGTGGGCACCCCGCGTGCTGATCGCCAACTCGAACCTCGTCGGCGACTGGGCGACCTGGCCGGAGTTCCGGCGGCTCGAGCACCTGGGTCTCACGATGTACGGCCAGATGACGGCCGGGTCGTGGATCTACATCGGCACGCAGGGGATCCTCCAGGGCACGTACGAGACGTTCGCCGCCGTCGCGCGGTCGCGGGGCCGCGACGATCTCGCGGGCACGCTGACCCTGACCGGGGGCTGCGGCGGCATGGGCGGGGCGCAGCCGCTCGCGGTGACGCTCAACGGCGGCGCGGTTCTCATCGTCGACGTCGATGAATCGCGTCTCGCGCGTCGCGTGGACCACCGCTACCTCGACGAGTACACCACCGACCTCGACGCCGCGGTGGCGCGGGTCGTGGCCGCCCGCGCGGCGGGGGAGGCGCTGTCGGTCGGTGTCGTGGGGAACGCCGCGGAGGTCTTCCCGGAGCTGCTGCGGCGCGGCACCCCGATCGACATCGTCACCGACCAGACCAGCGCCCACGACCCGCTGTCGTACCTGCCCGTCGGGGTCTCCGTCGACGACTGGCACGCCGAGGCCGAACGCGACCCGGCGGCGTTCACGCGTCGGGCTCGGGAGTCGATGGCGGCGCAGGTGGCCGCGATGGTCGGATTCCAGGATGCCGGGGCCGAAGTGTTCGACTACGGCAACTCGATCCGCGCGGAGGCGCAGCTCGGCGGCTTCGACGGCGCCTTCGCGTTCCCCGGCTTCGTGCCGGCCTACATCCGTCCGCAGTTCGCCGAGGGGCGTGGACCGTTCCGGTGGGTGGCGCTGTCGGGCGACCCCGAAGACATCCGCAAGACCGACCAGGCCGTGAAGGCGCTGTTCCCCGAGAACGCCGGACTCGTGCGCTGGCTCGACAAGGCCGGCGACGCCGTGCACTTCGAGGGGCTTCCGGCGCGGATCTGCTGGCTCGGCTACCAGGAGCGCCACCTCGCCGGGCTGAGGTTCAACGAGATGGTCGCCTCCGGCGAGCTCGCGGGGCCGATCGTCATCGGGCGCGATCACCTCGACGCCGGCTCTGTCGCCTCGCCCTACCGCGAGACGGAGGCGATGGCCGACGGCTCGGACGCGATCGCCGACTGGCCGCTGCTGAACGCGCTGCTGAACACCGCGTCGGGGGCGTCGTGGGTGTCGATCCACCACGGCGGCGGCGTGGGCATCGGGCGCTCGATCCACGCCGGACAGGTGACCGTCGCCGACGGCACGCCGCTCGCGGCGGAGAAGCTCGCGCGTGTGCTCGTCAACGACCCGGGGACCGGTGTCATGCGGCACGTGGATGCCGGGTATGACAGGGCGCGCGAGGTCGCGGCCGAGCGCGGGCTGAAGGTGCCGATGCCGTGACGGCGACGCTCATCACCAACATCGGCGAGCTGACGACCAACGTCGGCGCCGACGGCGATCCGTGCGGCACGC
The DNA here is from genome assembly GCF_023155745.1 of Microbacterium kunmingense. Lineage (GTDB taxonomy): Bacteria > Actinomycetota > Actinomycetes > Actinomycetales > Microbacteriaceae > Microbacterium > Microbacterium kunmingense. Next base: position 431,235 of record NZ_JAKNUS010000002.1, on the reverse strand, counting down.
TCCGCGACGCGGCCGTGCTGATCGACGGCGGGCGGATCGTGTGGGTCGGGGAAGCAGCGGCGTCGGACGTTTCGTCTCGCTTCGCTCGCTCAACGACCGAGCGCGTGGATGCCGCGGGGCGGGCGGTGCTTCCCGGATTCGTCGACGCGCACACCCACCTGGTGTTCGGCGGCGATCGCGCGGGCGAGTTCGAGGCGCGCATGGCCGGCACGCCGTATTCCGCCGGTGGAATACGCTCGACGGTCGCGGCGACCCGCGCCGCCGGCGACGACGAGCTGCGTCGCCGCCTCGCCGGGTTCATCGACGAGATGCGCCGGCAGGGCACCACCACGGTGGAGATCAAGACGGGCTACGGGCTGAGCGTCGACGACGAGGAGCGTCTCGCGCGCCTCGCCGCCGAGGTCACCGACGAGGTGACCTTCCTCGGCGCGCACGTGATCCCGCCGGAGTACGCCGGTGACCGCGCGGGCTACGTCGACCTCGTGTGCGGGCCGATGCTCGAGCGCTGCGCGCCCTTCGCCCGGTGGGTCGACGTGTTCTGCGAGGACGGCGCCTTCACCGCGGCTGAAGCGCGCCGCGTCCTCGAGGCGGGCGTCGCTCGAGGCCTGGAGCCCCGGGTGCACGGAAACCAGCTCGCCGCGGGCCCGGGTGTCGCCGTCGCGGTCGGTCTCGGCGCAGCATCCGTCGATCACTGCACCTACCTCAGCGACACCGACATCGCCCTGCTCGCAGCGTCGGACACGGTTGCGACCCTGCTTCCCGGCGTGGAGTTCTCCACCCGCCAGCCCTACCCCGATGCGCGGCGACTCGTCGATGCCGGCGTCACCGTCGCCCTTGCCAGCGACTGCAATCCCGGGTCGAGCTTCACCAGTTCGATGCCCCTCATGATCGCCCTCGCGGTGCGCGAGATGGGGCTCACCGTCGCCGAGGCGGTGTGGGCGGCCACGGCGGGCGGCGCACGGGCGCTGCGTCGCGCCGACATCGGCGGCATCGCCCCCGGGATGCGCGCGGATCTGGTGCTCCTGGACGCGCCCTCGCGGACCCACCTCGCCTATCGCCCGGGTGTGCCGCTCGTCGCGGCGGTCTGGAAGGACGGCCGGCAGGTCGTGTGACGCCGCCTCAGCGCGGCGTGTCGAGGTGCCACTCGGTCGGGTCGACCGCGCCGACGACGGCCCAGTCGTCGTCATCCCACCGGAAGCGGGCCACCGCGCAGGTGGGCATCTCGCCGATGCCGCCGCCGGAGAGCGCCTCGGCGAGCTCGGTCATCCCGGGATTGTGCGCCACGAGCATCACCCGGCGCCGACCGCTCTGCGACGCGACGGCGAGGAGCGTCGACGGTGGGGCGCCATAGAGGTCGGGCACGAGGGTGACCGTGGTGGCGAGGGCAGCCGCGAAGGCGTCGGCGGTCGTTCGCGCGCGAAGCGCGGTGCTCGACAGCAGCGCTTCGGGGCGGAAACCCGTCTCGGCCAGGCGCGCGGCCATCCGCGGAGCGTCCCGGGTGCCCCGCTCGTTGAGCGGCCGGTCGTGATCGCGCAGGCCCGGGTCACCCCAGTCCGATTTCGCGTGCCGTGCCAGCACCAGCTCGATGGTCATCGGGTCGCCCTCCCCGCCAGAAGCTCCAGGACGCACAGCGCGGCCAGCCGCACCGTTCGACCGTCGTCGGTGTCGGCGGTCGCGTCGATCTCGACGATATCGGCCGAGACGAGGGCATCGGAGGACCCCGCGGCCCTCACGAGCGTGCGGAGCTCATGGGCGCTCAGTCCCCCCGGCACCGACGCGGGGCAGGCCGGTGCGACCGCGCGGTCGCACACATCGACGTCGATGTCGAGGTGCACACCCCCCGCCCCGTCGCCGGCGATCGAGAACGCCTCGGCCATGAGGTCTGCGGCAGGGCGGCGACGGGCGTCGTCGAGGGTGATCACGGTGATGCCGAGCTTCGCCGCGCGGGCGAGGTAGGCGGGGGAGTTGGCGAAGTCGGCGATGCCGATCTGCACGATGCGGCGCGGGTCGAGTCCGTCCTCGACGAGACGGCGCACCGGCGAGCCGTTCGACCTGCCGTCGCGGAGGTCGAGGTGCGCGTCGAGGGTGACGAGGCCGCCGGCCGCCGCCCCCCGGGCGACCGGGACGGTCGCGGCGTTGTCGCCGCCGAGCGCGACCACGAGCGCGCCGCGGGTGACGAGGTCCGACACGGCGCGGCGAACGCGCGCCTCGCCCTCATCGCCGTCGGGCTCCGTGACGTCTCCGGCGTCGACGATCGCGAGGGCCGCATCGAGATCGACGGCGGGTGGTCCGATCAGCGTCGGACTGTAGCGACGGAGCGCCTCGCGCACGGCGGCGGGTGTGGCGTGCGCGCCGGTGGCCGAGAGCGAGGTGCGCCAGGTCGGTACGCCCAGGAGAGCGACATCGACGGGCTCGGACGCCTCCGCCGGGTCGTGGGCGGACGGCCAGTCACCGGCCCGCGGCCAGAGGGGGTCGTGGAAGAGGGCGCTCACACCGACACGTACACCCAGGCGACCCGGCCGCTGGCAAGCGGCGCCGAGATCCGGCGGTACAGCGACACCTCGTACTCGTCGGCGGCGTCGAGCTCGTCCTCGCTCACGTGCAGCACCTTCCCCACCACCTTGTCGAGGGGGTTCCCGGTCGGACGCACGATCGGGTGCACCGCGTGCCCCGAGACATCCACCACCCGTTCGTCGACGATCTCGGCGTAGTCGACCGTGAAGCCGGGCAGGATGTCGGGCTCGGCCTCGACGATCCTGCCGAAGGTGTCCAGCTGCACCTCGGGCTGCTGGAGCGTGCCGTAGCTGAAGAGCAGTTCGCCGCCCACCGATTCCACGCGCTCACTGTAGCGCCGGAGGGCCGTCATCCCCAGATGGCACGGGCGATCGTGTAGATGACCAGGCCCGCCAGCGACCCCACGATGGTGCCGTTCAGGCGGATGTACTGCAGGTCGCGGCCCACCATGAGCTCGATCTTCTCGGTCGTCTCCTCGGGGTCCCACTTCTCGACGGTGTCGGTGATGATCGAGGCGATGTCGTGACGGTACCGATCGACGAGGAACACCGCGGCCTCGGTCACCCACCCGTCGGCGCGCTGCTGCAGCGCCGCGTCGGTCACGAGGCGCTCGCCGATGTCGGCCAGCGCGTCGGCGAGGCGCCGGCGCAGGCCGCTGTCGGGGTCGTCGAGGGCCGCCAGCAGGCCGGACTTCGCCGTGCCCCACGCCTGAGCGGCCAGCTCGCGCACCCGCGGGCTGTCGAACACCGCCGACTTGGCGTCCTCGAGCCGGCCGATCGTGGCCGGGTCGGTCTGCAGGTTGTGGGCGAGGCGCTCGAGGTAGCCGTCGATCGCGTGCCGCGCAGGATGGTCGGGGTCTGCCCGCACCGCGGCGACGAACTTCACGGCCTCGTTGTAGACGGTGTCGTCCACCAGCCGCTGCGCGATCCGGGGCACCCAGGCCGGGAGGCGGCGCGAGACCAGTCCCTCGAAGGCGACGCGGTTGGCCGCCAGCCAGTGCTCGATGGTCTCGGCGGCGAGATCGACAGCGCCGTGATGGGCGCCGGCGTCGATGACCCGCTCGAGCCACGCGCCGACCGGCGGTCCCCACTCGGGAACGAGCACGTGCTCGCGCGCGAGCTCCTCGATCACGTCGCGCACGTCGTCATCGCTCAGGGCACGGAGCACGCCGGCCGCGATCACCGACGCCTCCGAGCCGACCCGCGAGGCGTGCTCGGGCCGGCGGAGCCACTCCCCGGCGCGCCGGGAGATGTGGGTGGCCGCCAGCTTCGTGCGCACCACATCGCCGCGCAGGAACTCCGTCTCGACGAACTCCCCGAGCGTGCGGCCGATCTCGTCCTTGCGCTTGGGGATGATCGCCGTGTGGGGGATGGGAAGACCGAGCGGATGCCGGAACAGCGCCGTCACCGCGAACCAGTCGGCCAGCGCCCCCACCATGCCGCCTTCGGCGGCCGCGCGGACGTAGCCCAGCCACGGCACCTGCTCCTGGAGCGAGAACGCCACCGCGAACACCACCGCCATCGCCAGGAGCGCGCCCAGGGCCACGGCCTTCATGGTGCGCAGGCCCCTGCGTCGCTGCTGATCGGCGGGACTCAGGAGAGCCGTCGGGGTGCGTGCCATCCGGTCATCCTCGCACGCGTCTGTGTGCGGATCGCGAGAGTCAGGCGGGTGTCTCCAGGGGCCCGAGCCACGCCGTGGCGGCGGTGGAGTGCGCCGACTCGGGGTCGGAGGGATGGAAGACGCCGGCGGCGACGTCGCGGTACAGCCGCGACAGTTCCGACCGCGCGAAGAACGACGACCCGCCCGCGACGATGAGCGCCTCGTCGACGACGGCCTTCGCCGTCGTGACCGCGCGGTGCTTCAGGCCCGACAGCAGCGAGAACCACCGCCCGGCGTGATCGACGCCGTCGGCGAGATCGCGGCAGAGCGCGTCGATCTGCGGGGGGAGCGCGTCGTACGCGATGGCCATGTCGGCCACCTGCCAGCGCAGACGCGGGTTCTGGCTGTCCTTCCGCGTCGCGGCGGCGACGGCGAGGTCGAGGCCGCGACGGGCGATGCCGGTGTACACCGAGGCGATGAGCACCTCGAAGACGCTGAAGATGCCGAACACGAGGGGATCGGGCTGCGGGCCCGGCGGCAGGCGCCTGACCACCCGCTCGGGCGGCGCCACCGCTTCGTGCAGCTCGGTCGTGCGCGATTGCGTGGCCCGCATGCCGAGGGTGTCCCAGTCGTCGCGGATGTGCGCCCGTCCCGCCTCCTCCTCGCTCCGGGGGACGAAGGCGTAGACGATGCGCGGGGCGTCTGGCGAGCGGGTGTCGAGACCGTGGAGGCCGAGCTGCGTCCACGCGGGGGACAGGGTGGTGAAGATCTTCGTGCCGGTGAAGGCGTACCCGCCGTCCGGCCGGGGGTCGGCGTCGGTATCGCTGCCGAAGAGGACGAGGTCGTTGCCGGCCTCGCTGATGCCGAAGGCGAAGACCTCGCCGGCCGCCGCGCCCTCGAGCACGAAGCGCAGGTCGTCGCTGCCGCGGTCGGACAGCTGGCGCGCGACGCCCGTCCACACCAGGTGCATGTTGATCGCGAGCGCCGTCGCGGGCGCGGCGGTGGCCAGTCGCTGCTGGAGGCGGGCGACGTCGGCGAGGCTCAGCCCTCGGCCCCCGAGGTCCTCGGGGACGAGGAGGGCGAGGTATCCGATCTCGCGGAGCTCGTCGAGATCGGCCGCGGGGAAGGTGTTCTCGCGATCGTGGACCGCGGCGCGCTCGCGGAACCGCTCGAGAAGCTCCGGCGGCAGGATCGTCTCGAGTTCGGTCACGATCCCATTGTCCGTCGCTCCCGCAGCACCCGGCGCAGCTCTGCGATGGTCTCCTCGGGCTTGTCACGGTGCGGCGAGTGTCCGGCGCCGGCGACCACCGTCATCCGGACCCGGTCGTTGCTCGCGAGCACCTCGCTCGCGAGCGGGCCGTCGAAGATGCTGTACACGGTCGGGTCGGCGGCGAGGATGTCGACGTCGATGTCCAGACGCGCGACGGCCTCGCGCACGTCCCACGCGGGGTTCTGCAGGCTCGTCTGCTCGACCGCCCAGCGACTGGCCTGGCGCGCCGCGAGGGCTTTCAATTCGATGTCGTGCGGATGCCACCGGGGGTGCGCCGCGCGCACGGCCGACTCGGTCGGGTCGGCGAAGGCCTCCTCCTGGCTGCGACGCACGACCTCCCGGTCGTGGTCGGAGAGGTGGATGGCGGGATCGACGAGGACGACGCGACGGGTCCATCCGGGTGCCTCCGCCGCGGCCAGGGCGGTCGCCGCCCCGCCGAGCGAGTGGCCGATGACGAGGTCCCAGGTCGGCTCGCCGTGAGCGGGGAGGGCGTGGACGAGATCGGCCGCGTAGGCGGGGATCGAATAGTCGAGCACGCGCGGGGCCGCGCCGTGTCCGCGCAGATCGACGGCGTCCGCGCGCCAGCCGTCCTCGGCCAGCGCCACCCCGTAGCGCCACATCAGCGCGGCGGTGGAACCCAGGCCGTGGACGAGAAGGGCCCGCCGCGTCGCGCGCGGCTCACCCCAGGAGATGCGGGGAAGAGTCACCGGGAACATCACGCTCTTCAGCGTAAGCGGGCCCCGCCGCCTCGGCGTGGCGGATGATGGAGGGCATGATCTCGACCGACCTCGCCCTCGAGCTGCGCGCGGCGGGTCTCGTGTGGCATCCGACCTCGGGTGATCGCTTCCAGCTCGACGAACCCGAGTTCGATGCCGACGTCTTCACCGTCAGCGAGATGACGATCGAACCGCGTGACTATCCCACCGGTCGCATCCTCGCCTTCAACGGGACGACCGAGTGGGCCCTCGACTCCGTCGCGCTCGAAGACGCCCTGTGGCTGCCGCACGAGAGTCAGCTGCGGGAGCTCCTGCGCGGGGCGTTCCGGTCGCTGCGCCGACTCGTGGACACCCACCAGGTGGAGATCGAACTGGGCGGCGACGTCATCGTGTTCGAGCACCCCGAACCCGCCGACGCCTACGCGCTCGCGGTCTTGGAGCTGCTGCGTCGCATCCAGTAGCGCGCCGGCCCGCGGCATCCGCTCAGGTGATCGTGGAGACCGGTTCGGTGTCGGGGATCGGGCTGGCGTCCCGCCCGCGGAGATCGGGAAACCCGCGGACGAAGACCACCGCGACGAGGAAGCCGACGCCCGCGAACCCCGCCGCGGCGATGTACGCGCCCTGCGGCCCGACGCCGTCGATCAGGAAGCCGGCGACCGCCGACCCCGCTGCCGCGCCGATGAGCTGCCCGGTGCCGATCCAGCCGTAGGCCTCGGCGGTCTCGCTGAACTTCACACTCGCCGAGGTCATCGCGAAGAGCACCGCCAGGGCCGGCGCGATCCCGATCCCGGCGAGGAACAGGGTGCCGCCGAGCCACCAGACATCGAGGGAGATCAGGGCGAGGAGGAGACCGAGGGTGAAGATCCCCATCCGGCGCGCCATCGCCCACGGGCCGATCGGGATGTGGCCGAAGCCCAGCCCGCCGGCGAGGCTCCCGATAGAGAAGACGGCCAGGACGAGCCCCGCCTCCAGTCCGCTGTGACCGAAGGTCGCCACGACGCCGGCCTCGACCGCCGCGCAGCCGCCGATCAGGAGGAACCCGATGACCGTGGCCAGGAGCACCGGCGGCTTGGTGAGCACCTTGCCGATGCTGCGGCGGCTCCGCGGGATGCGGACCCGCCCGACCTCGGGAGACAGGATGAACCACAGGCCGCCGCCGACGAGGATCACCACGATGAGGATGAGCGCCTCGACGGTGCCGATCTGGGTCGCCACGAAGGTCACGAGGACCGGGGCGATGATCCAGATGATCTCCTGCAGGGAGGCGTCGAGCGAGAACAGCGGCGTGAGCTGGCGGGAGTTGACCATCTTCGGGTAGATCGTGCGCACCGCCGACTGGACCGGGGGCGTGGACAGTCCCGCTACGAGGCCGAGCGCCATGTAGGCGGGAAGCGGCATCTCCACCAGCGCCAGCGTCGCGATCGCCACCGCGCAGATCGCCAGGGTGATCGACAGCACCCGGCGCATGCCCCACAGCCCCATCCAGCGGCTCGTCACGGGGCCCGCCACCGCCTGACCGACGGAGGTCGCGGCCAGCACGAGGCCGGCCGCTCCGTAGGATCCGGTCACCTGCTCGATGTGAAGGAGGACGGCAAGGCTCGTCATGCCGTTGGGGAACCGGGCGGTCAGCTGTGCGGCGATGATGCGCGCCACTCCGGGTGTGCGCAGAAGGTCTCGATATCCCGCCACCCCACCACGGTAGTGCGACACGCCGCGACACGCCGTCGGCGTCTGTCCACAGGAAATCGGATGTCGGAACCCCTGAATACCGTCCTCCCTGTGGAGGAGTTCTCGGAGCGGTTCGGAAAGCCGCGCGAATCCGGGCTTTCCGATCGCGGAACGGGCGGGCCGCCTGTGGATGAAACGGTGGACAACCTGTGTTGTACATGGGGATGACGGTGAGAAAACTACACGGATGTAACTACTATCCCTAGTGGTGCTATCCGATGTCGGCACCCATATGTAGTATTGGTCTCCCGGTGGGGGTCACCGGAGGAATCACCCGAGAACGAGGGGAGAACGGATCGACATGGCGATCACCGTTTACACCAAGCCGTCCTGCGTGCAGTGCACCGCGACCTACCGTGCGCTGGACTCGAAGGGCATCGAATACGAGGTCCACGACCTCTCCGAGGACCCGGCCGCGCTCGAGCAGGTCAAGGCCCTCGGCTACCTCCAGGCGCCCGTCGTCATCACCGACGAGGACCACTGGTCGGGCTTCCGTCCCGACAAGATCGACGAACTGGCGTCGCGCCTGGCCTGAGCCCGGCGTCACGTCGGGGACCCGCGAGGATCGAGCCCAGGAGGCAACGGTGAGCGCACTGGCGACCTCTGCCCCGCTCCTGGTCTATTTCTCCAGCGTGTCGGGCAACACCGCACGCTTCATCCAGAAGCTCGACCTCCCCGCCATCCGCATCCCGATCACCGCCTCCGAACCGACCCCGGTCGTGGACGAGCCCTTCGTTCTCGTGACCCCCACCTACGGGGGAGGCCAGGGACGCGGTGAAGAGAAGGGCGCGGTTCCCAAGCAGGTCATCCGTTTCCTCAACGACGAGCGGAACAGACGACTTCTGCGCGGAGTGATCTCCGCGGGCAACAGCAACTTCGGCGAGTCGTTCTGCCTCGCCGGCGAGATCATCAGCCGCAAGTGCCGGGTGCCGCACTTGTACCGGCTCGAAGTATTCGGCACGCCTGAAGACGTGGCACGCGTCAGCGATGGATTGGAACGATGGTGGAAGCTGCACTGACCGAGAAGGACTTCAAGACCGACGCGCGATTCGAGGGCCTGGACTATCACGCCCTGAACGCGATGCTGAACCTGTACGGACCGGACGGGAAGATCCAGTTCGACGCCGACAAGCGCGCGGCGCGGGAGTACTTCCTGCAGCACGTGAACCAGAACACGGTGTTCTTCCACTCGCTCAAGGAGCGGCTGGACTACCTCGTGGAGAAGGAGTACTACGAGCCCGCCGTGCTCGAGAAGTACCCCTTCGAGTTCATCCAGCAGCTCAACGACCTCGCCTACGGCAAGAAGTTCCGCTTCGAGACCTTCCTCGGCGCGTTCAAGTACTACACCAGCTACACGCTGAAGACCTTCGACGGCAAGCGGTACCTCGAGCGCTTCGAGGACCGCGTGGTCATGACCGCGCTCGGACTCGCCGACGGCGACCAGGCGCTCGCCGTGCAGCTGGTCGAGGAGATCATCTCCGGACGCTTCCAGCCGGCCACGCCGACCTTCCTCAACACCGGGAAGGCGCAGCGCGGCGAGCTCGTGTCGTGCTTCCTCCTCCGCATCGAAGACAACATGGAGTCGATCGCCCGCGGCATCAACTCCGCTCTGCAGCTGTCCAAGCGCGGCGGCGGTGTGGCACTGCTGCTGTCGAACATCCGCGAGGCCGGGGCGCCGATCAAGCAGATCGAGAATCAGTCCTCGGGCATCATCCCCGTGATGAAGCTCCTCGAAGACAGCTTCAGCTACGCCAACCAGCTCGGCGCCCGTCAGGGTGCGGGCGCGGTCTACCTCTCGGCCCACCACCCCGACATCCTGCGGTTCCTCGACACCAAGCGGGAGAACGCCGACGAGAAGATCCGCATCAAGACGCTGTCGCTGGGCGTGGTGATCCCCGACATCACCTTCGAACTCGCGAAGAACGACGAGGACATGTACCTCTTCTCGCCCTACGACGTCGAGCGCGTCTACGGCGTGCCCTTCGGCGACATCTCCGTGACCGAGAAGTACCGCGAGATGGTCGACGACGCCCGCATCAAGAAGACCAAGATCAACGCGCGCGAGTTCTTCCAGACCCTCGCAGAGATCCAGTTCGAGTCGGGTTACCCGTACATCATGTTCGAGGACACGGTGAACAAGGCCAACCCGATCAAGGGTCGGATCAACATGTCCAACCTGTGCTCGGAGATCCTGCAGGTCAACACCCCCACGACCTACAACGAGGACCTCTCCTACGCCCAGATCGGCAAGGACATCTCGTGCAACCTGGGGTCGATGAACATCGCGCTGGCGATGGACGGGGGCAACCTCGGCCAGACGGTCGAGACCGCCATCCGGGCGCTGACGGCGGTGAGCGACCAGAGCCACATCCGCTCGGTCCGCTCGATCGAGGACGGCAACGACCGCTCGCACGCCATCGGCCTCGGGCAGATGAACCTCCACGGCTTCCTCGCGCGTGAGCACATCCACTACGGCTCGGAAGAGGGCCTGGACTTCACGAACATCTATTTCTACACGGTGCTCTTCCACGCCCTGCGCGCATCGAACCGCCTCGCCATCGAGCGCGGCACCACCTTCGACGGGTTCTGGGACTCGACCTACGCGTCGGGGGAGTTCTTCGACAAGTACACCGAGCAGGTCTGGGCGCCCGCCACGGATCGGGTGAAGGAGCTGTTCGCCGAGATCCCCGTTCCCACCCAGGACGACTGGCGCGAGCTGAAGGCGAGCATCCAGCAGCACGGCATCTACAACCAGAACCTGCAGGCCGTGCCGCCCACCGGCTCGATCTCGTACATCAACAACTCGACCTCCTCGATCCACCCGATCGCGTCGAAGATCGAGATCCGCAAGGAAGGCAAGCTCGGCCGCGTCTACTACCCGGCGCCGTTCATGACGAACGAGAACCTCGAGTACTACGAAGACGCGTACGAGATCGGCTACGAGAAGGTCATCGACACGTACGCCGCGGCGACGCAGCACGTCGACCAGGGGCTGTCGCTGACGCTGTTCTTCAAGGACACCGCGACCACGCGCGACATCAACCGGGCGCAGATCTACGCCTGGAAGAAGGGCATCAAGACCATCTACTACATCCGCCTGCGGCAGATGGCGCTCGAGGGAACCGACATGACCGAGTGCGTCAGCTGCATGCTGTGACCCTCTGATCAGGACTTTTTAGGAGACATGATGGCTGAGAAGCTACAACTGCTCAACCGGGTCCAGGCGATCAACTGGAACCGCATCCAGGACGACAAGGACCTCGAGGTCTGGAACCGCCTGGTGAACAACTTCTGGCTGCCCGAGAAGGTGCCACTGTCCAACGACATCCAGTCGTGGAACACGCTGACCCCTCAGGAGCAGACCCTCACCATGCGGGTCTTCACCGGGCTGACGCTCCTGGACACCATTCAGGGCACGGTCGGCGCGGTCTCGCTGATCCCCGACGCGATCACTCCGCATGAGGAGGCGGTGTACACCAACATCGCGTTCATGGAATCGGTGCACGCCAAGAGCTACTCGTCGATCTTCTCGACGCTGTGCTCGACGCCCGAGATCGACGACGCCTTCCGCTGGTCGGTGGAGAACGAGAACCTCCAGAAGAAGGCTCGGATCGTCATGGACTACTACCGAGGTGACGAGCCGCTCAAGCGCAAGGTGGCGTCGACCCTGCTGGAGTCGTTCCTGTTCTACTCGGGGTTCTACCTGCCTCTGTACTGGTCGTCCAAGGCGAAGCTGACGAACACGGCCGACATCATCCGCCTCATCATCCGCGACGAGGCTGTGCACGGGTACTACATCGGCTACAAGTTCCAGCGTGGTCTGGAGCTGCTGGATGACGCGGCGCGCCAGGACATCAAGGACTACGCGTTCTCGCTCCTGTACGAGCTGTACGACAACGAGATCCAGTACACCCAGGATCTGTACGACGAGGTCGGCCTCACCGAGGACGTGAAGAAGTTCCTCCACTACAACGCCAACAAGGCGCTGATGAACCTCGGCTACGAGGCGATGTTCCCGGCGACCGTCACCGACGTGAACCCGGCGATCCTGTCGGCGCTCTCACCGAACGCCGACGAGAACCACGACTTCTTCAGCGGGTCGGGCTCGTCGTACGTCATCGGCAAGGCCGTCGCGACCGAGGACGACGACTGGGACTTCTGAAGTACCTGATCAAACGCGATTTCATCGGATAGCACAATGAACACAGAGGCCCCCGCCCGCAGCTCACGCCGAGCCGCGGACGGGGGCCTTGACCACGTTCTGCCCACATTTGCGAGCAGACGACAACACCCGAAACGATGGGAAGGATCAGAGCATGGCCAAGGGTGACATCTCTACCTACAACGAGGACGGCGTCTGGAAGTCGAAGGTGGAGGGCAGCTCGCGTGCCGCCCACGTCGGCGGAACGAAGGCTGAGCAGCAGGCGGTTGGCCGCCAGATGGCACAGGATCGCGGCGTGGAGCACACCATCCGCAAGATGGACGGCACGATCGGCGAGAAGAACTCCTACGGGAACGACCCCAACCCCCCGAAAGGCTGACTGTCCGGGCGCGGGCGGCTACCCGACGGCTGCCGTCCGCGCCTCGCTCATCGCCACCGCGACGGCTTCGAGGTCGTCGTCGAACAGGTCGGCGTAGACGTCGAGCGTCATGGCCGCGGAGGCGTGCCCAAGCATTCGCTGCACGGCTTTCACGTTCGCGCCGGCAGAGATAGCTAGCGACGCCGCCGTGTGCCGCAGGTCGTGCGGGGTGATCGTCGGGAAGCTCGTGTCGACGGCCTGGCACGCCGTCACGGCCTTGACGAACCATCCCGAGGTGCGGTGCGGGTACGTCATTGGCGAGGCCCCGCCGGAGAACACGAACCCGTCGCGGCCCTTTCCCTCGCAGAGCTTCGCGATCGGCTTCACGAGGAAGAGCGGGATGGGCACCTCGCGTGACTCACCGTGCTTCGGCGTCCCGATCTCGTAGACGCCCTTCACGAGCACCGCGTTCTCTTCGATCAGCATCCGTCGACGGAGCATGTCGAGGTGCCGCACCCGGAGCGCCGACACCTCGCCCCACCGGAGGCCGGCGTACGCGAGCAGCAGCATCAGCGTCTCGTGCCCGGGCGCGGCGGCCGCGAGCTGCTCGACCTGCTCGTGCGTGAGGTATCGCTTCGGCTTCGACTTCTTCGCCGGCAGCGGGACGCCCTTCGTCGGCGACGAGCGGATGATCCCGTCGCGCTCGGCGATCGCGAGGACGCTCGACAGGACGAACACGCATCGTCGAACCGTCTGCGCGCCAAGGGCCTTCCGGTCGTCGGTAGTGACCATCAGCGAGCTCACCCAATCCTCGACCTCGGATGCCCGGATGCTGGCGACGCCTCGAGCGCCCCACTTCGGCTCGACGTGCACGCGCCAGGTCGTCTCCATCGTGTTCCGACTCGACGGCTTCAGGCGAGCCAGGCGGCCGCTCTTCCACTGCTCGCCGAACATCGTCACGGTCTTCTTGCCGAGCGAGGGATCGAGGTAGCCGCCGGTCGCCTTCGAGACGGTCACCTCCGCGAGGTACGTCTCGGCCTCACGTTTCGTCTTGAAGCCGCGCTTGTCCGTCTGCTGCCCGTCGGGCTTGCGGTAGCGGACGCGGTACCGCTTCCCCTGAGCGCTGTCATAGGGCGTGATCGACCCAGCCATGTCAGGCCGCCGTTTCGCGCGCCGTAGAGGCGCACGCGGCCGGAGCGGGCATCACGAGGCGACCTCGTCGCGGTGCAGCCAGTTGCCGGCGCCCATCTTCGACTTCGTGTAGACGAGGTTGGGCTCATCGACGGGCTCGACCTCGATGCGGAGAAGCAGCGACCGATACGTCTCGACGATGCTGCGGACTACGCCGAGATCCTGCGCGATCGCCCCCGCGTGACCCTCGTGGAGGGCCTCCGCGCGACGGTACTCGTCCCGGTCAATCAGCCGGAGCGCCGCCCACTCCTCAGCCCGACGCTCCTGCTTCGCGTGCACTGGGCCGAACTTGCTCGGCACATCGCCGAAGACCGCGTGCGCCAGCTCGTGCGCCAGCACGGAGCGGTGCAGCCTCGCGGACATCCCGCGTCGCAGCCGGATGACGTTGTGCTTGTAGCGGTACTCACCGTCGCGATCGGGCGGGAGCAGTGCGTACTCGATGCGGACGCCGATCATGGCGGCGATCGCCTCGAGGTGCGTGTCGATCGTCACTCTCGGTCCTCCCCGCTCTCCGGATCCGCCGGCCGCGCAACAGCTTCCAGATCTTCCTCCGAACCTCCGACATCGGCGGCCTGGAAGCGGCCGTGCCCGACGACGTTGCTCGCGGTAGCGACGGCCGCGCTGATCGGCGCATCGAAGAGCACCGAGCCGGAGACTCCGAGCCTGCGTCCCACCTCGACGATCAGTTCTTCCTCCGTCGCCGAGCGGAGCGCCGTGTCGATGTCGCTCACGCCAAGGTCGCTCGCGTTCAGGTGGCCGAGCTGCACAAGGTCGGCGAGCACGGGGCGGCCGTACGCGCGGGAGATGTCTCGCACCGCCTCCCACGTGAGCTGGTCGAGGTTCACCTGGCGATTGAGGGTGCCCTGGTTCATGCCTACGCGACGAGCGACCTCTCGGATCGAGTCCGTCCCGCGGACGTCGTCCAGCCACTTCATGCTCAAGTTCATGTCTCAATCATGAGACACAACCGTCCGACACACAAGTCATTTGTTCCTCTGACTTGACACTTCCCCGAACGCGGCGCACAGTTGACGCATGAATCGGACAGATGAGCAGTTGGTGAGTCAGCCCACCGCGATCAAGATCCGCCCGGGCCTCCTGGACCGACTGAAGGACACCGCCGGCATCCGCAGCGACGACGCCTTCGCGCGCCTCATCGGGATCAGCCGGGCGACGCTCGCCGACCTGAAGAAGGGCAACGAGCCGAGCCTCCGCACGGTCGTCGGGATCGCTCAAGCGTTCGGCCTGGCGATGGGCGAGGTCGTCGTCGTCAGCGAGAGGGCCGACGCCGAAGAGCTGGTCCCGGTCGCGTCATGAGCGCCCCCGCGAACGTCACCAGGATCCGTCCGGCCGCCGCTGCGCCGGTGTTCCTTTCGCCGGAGCAGGTCTGCGAGCTGGTGCCGGTCCTGACGCCCCGCGACCTCGAAGACATGCGGTCGAACAACACGGGCCCCGCGTACTCGCGCCCCACCCCTCGCAAGGTCGTCTACCTCGAAGCCGACGTGCGGGCCTGGGTGCAGTCGAAGCGTCACGCCACGAGGGAGCAGTCTTGAACCTTTTGCGCTGGCTCTCGCTCGTGCTCTTCCTCGCCGTCATGGCGGCGTTCTTCTACGGCCACCGCTCGTGGGAGCTGCTGGCGGCCGCGCTCGTCCTCGCCGGCGTCCTCTTCTGGACCTGCGGTGCCGGCGTCATCTTCACCCGCTCCTTCTGGCTCAGCGACGACCCCGAGGTCGACGCCCACTGCTCGCGCATCGACGCCGAGCTCTCGGCGATCGAACGGGAGTACCGCCACAGCCGCCCCTGACTTCAAGTCCCACTTCTTTCACTCCACCCCATCCGAGGAACCCACCATGCAGCAGCAGCCCGAGGTCACCGACCTCCAGAACCCGCCCTACCCTCCCGTCCCCGCCTCGCAGCACGTCGGGTCCGCACGATGACTGCGTTCTTCGTCGCCGGCATCCCGATCCCGCAGGGCTCGAAGAAGGGCTTCTCGCCGAAGGGCTCGACCCTCGTGCAGATCGTCGACGACAACAAGGCCGCGCTGCACCCGTGGCGCGAGCAGATCGCTCGACGCGCGTTCAGCACCTGGGCCTACCAGAAGCCGATCGACGGGCCCTGCCGCGTCGAGGCGGCGTTCGTCCTGCCTCGCAAGCCGTCGGTGAAGCGCGAACTCCCGACCGTCGCGCCCGACCTCGACAAGCTCCTGCGCGCGCTGCTGGACGGCATCACGCAGGCCGGGAACGTCTGGGCCGACGACTCCCGGGTCGTCGAGATCCACAGCACGAAGGTCTACGGCGCCGAGCCCGGCGTGCACGTGACCATCACCGAGATCTCGGCAGTCGCGACCGTCGCGGCGCCGGTTGAGAAGGCGGCCGCGGCCGTCGAAGGAGGAACAGCAGCATGACCGAGATCAAGCCGACCGCGTTCAAGCGCGGCGTCCCCGCCGAGCAGGCCAACGGCCTCTACGGCGTCGAGGAGCAGCTCATCGAGATGGCTCCGGGCGAGCAGATCGTCTGCATCACCACCTTCTCTGTCGAGGAGGTCATGGAGAAGCGCCGCGCGGGCGAGGAGTGGCCCGTCGTCGGGATGAAGCACCTCGAGCCGCTGTGGGACGAGAAGGCGTCCGCAGCCGCGCTGAAGCTCCGCGACGCCGCCTACAAGAAGCGCACCGGCCAGGACGCGCTCGACATTCCGGAGGGCGACGACTGATGGGCGCGCTGAAGATCTCGCTGTCCATCGGCGGGAGTGACTACAAGTCCACCCGCGGTGCGGGGCACCCGTTCGCGCTCCCCGAGGGATCGAGCGGCGGCACGGAGCCCACGGTCGTGAAGGTAGCGCTGCCGATCGACCAGTCCTACACGACGGGCGCAATCGTCGACGTCATCACCGCAGTGGGATCGACCATCTCCGGGATGGTCGTCGCGACGCGAGAGCCCGTCATCGACGCCGAGGTGGTGGACGACTGATGAGCGTTTCGACCTTCGTTCCGCCTGCCGTCGCCGACCTCATGTCTCGTGCCGGCGCCTCTGACCAGGACCGCACCGCGTGGCTCGCCGAGCGCCGCGGCGGCGTCACTGCCACCGAGATCCGCGACCTTGCGATCGGCAAGAAGCGCCAGGGCGAGCTCGTCGACCTGAAGCTGGGGCTGAAGGAGGACGGCTTCTCCGGCAACGCCTACACCGAGTGGGGGAAGCTGCGCGAGCCGTTCCTCGCCGCTGTCGCCGAGCGCCGTGGGATCGCCGCCGAATCGCGGGTGTTCCACGCGGCCACGGACTCGCGATGGCTCGCGTCGCCCGACGGTGTCGGTGCGGACTTCGACGGCGTGCTGCTGGTGGGGGAGTACAAGACCTCCGGCCACGACCTGACGCCCGGCTCGCCGTCCTTTGAGCGCACCGGCTACTTCGAGCAGATGCAGTGGGCGATGCACGTCACCGGCGCGCGCCGCTGCCTGTTCATCTGGGAGGAGCGGCTCGGCACGCCGGAGACGGGCTTTGAGGCGGGCCGGCAGTTCGAGCACTGGATCGACTACCACGAGCCCACGGCCAAGCACCTCGTGACGGTCGCTCGCCGCTTCTTCACCGCGCTCGACAAAAAGCGCGCCGAGGTCGACGCCGGCAAGGTCACCGCGCCCGTCATCGACCCGGTGCTCGACGTGCTCGCGCTCGACGTCCTCGCGGGCCGTGTCGAGGAAGCCTCCGGAAAGCGCAAGAAGGAGACGGCCTGGAAGGCGCTGCAGGAGAAGCTCGCCGGCCGCGAGGAGCTGTCGCAGCGTTCGTCGTCGGCCCAGGTCACCTGGGTGCCCGGTGGGACCGCCACCGTGCCACAGACCTCGGTCGATGAGGGCGCGGCGCGGGCGGCGCATCCCGATGTGTGGTCCGCCCTCACTACGGCGCGCGAGCAGCTTGCCGCCGCCGAAGCCGCCTGGGCCGGATGCCTGGGCGCGTACACGACCACCACCGCGCAGTCGGTGCCGACCAAGCCGAGCTTGACGGTCACCGCGGTGAAGACGAAGGGAGAGGCGGAATGACAGCTCTCGCGACGCTGCCGACCAGCAGCGACGACAGCAAGTGGAGCCCCGAGGAGCGGGCGCTCGTCGAGGCTGCGGGCCTCGTGCACGTGGACACGCAGTCGAACACGAAGACGCTCGCCGAGCGCCCCGTCGTGGCCGCGTTCCTCCAGCACTGCGCCCGCACCGGCCTGGACCCGATCGCGCGGCAGATCTACTCGATCGCACGGAAGTCCCGCGGCCAGCTCAAGTGGCAGATCCAGATCAGCATCGACGGCGCTCGCCTCGTCGCTGAGCGGTCGGGGCAGTACGAGGGACAGACGACGCCCGAGTTCACCGCCGACGGCATCACCTGGACGCAGGTCTGGCTGGCCGCCGAGCCGCCGAAGGCCGCCCGCGTCGGCGTGTACCGCCGCGGCTTCCGCGACGCGCTCTACGCGATCGCTCTCTGGGACGCCTACGTGCAGCGCACGTACAACGGCGACGTCACGGAGATGTGGAAGAAGATGGGCCCGCTGATGCTGGCGAAGTGCGCCGAGATGCTCGCGCTCCGCAAGGCATTCCCGCAGGATCTGTCCGGCCTCTACTCGTCCGAGGAGATGGCGCAGGCTGACAAGCCCGCGCCGCTCGAGCAGCAGAGTCAGGCGGCACCCGCTGCGCCGTCGGCCGCGACCCCCGACCCGGCTCCCGCCGAGGCGCGGCAGCCGTCGAAGGACTGGCTGGCGCTCGCGAACGCCGCGCGCTCCCGCGACGAGCTGCGCCCCGTCTACGCCGAGGCTCAGGCGGCCGGCGACCTCGACGTCATGATCAGCGACGGCCGCCCGCTCGGCGCCTACCTCTGGGAGCTGCGCGAGCGCCTCCCCGAGCAGGCCGAAGACGTCGTGGACGCGGAAATCGTGGACGAGCCCGCGGGTGAGCCGGTGCACGACTGGCCCACCGCCGAGGTGAAGCCGTGACGCTCGTCGGCACGCCCCTCGTGCGCACGGAGGACGGCGCGATCCTCGGGCCGGACTACCGCCGCATCTCCGGGTTCGTGAAGCCGGGCAACGAGGTGCCGGGCGTCGTGCCCGCGTCCACGGTCGAGCCCGGCGACACGGTGCGCCTCGCCGGTCACGACGTGCTCGTGATCACCACCCGCGCGCACGGCGTCCCCGGTCACGTCTACATCGGCACCCGCAACGAGCACGGCGCCGAGATCGTGCACGAGTTCCGCGAGAGCGAGCGGGTGCACGTCGTCGGAGTGGGGTCGTTCGACCGATGAGCACCCCCGCTGAAGTACTCCGCGACCTGATCGGCCTGGAGGTGGACCCGGACGACGCGCTGCACACGAAGCTCTCTGAGACGGTGCGCCGTCTGGGACCGGGCGCGACGTACGGCCAGCGGATCGTGGCGCTCCGGTTCGACTTCGTCTGGGAGCTCCGCGACGCCGGCAAGGTGTACGGCACCGCGAAGGCCGACTACGAGAACGCCGTCGCCGTCAAGGTCGTCGAGATCACCGAGAAGGCGAACCTCGACGGCAAGAAGATCTCGCTCGGCCTGGCCGAGGCGATGGCGGAGCGCGACGCCTACGAGCTGAAACTCTCATACCTCGTCGCCGAGCAGCGCGAGCGGGCGATGCGGAAGTTCCTCGACGCGCTCGACGCGGCGCTGGAGAACCACCGCACCGACCGGGCCGACGCTCGCGCCGGGGACCGCGCCCACTCGCAGGGCTATGGCGGGGGTGCCTGATGGGCGCAGGCGAATTCACCCCGGCCACCGTGCGGCTCGTGTTCTTCGACCGCGACGGGAGCGCGTGCTTCCTCTGCCGGCGCACGCTCCGGTTCGAGGACCGCGGCCACGGGTGGTCGATGCACCACCGCAAGCCGCGCGGGGCCGGGGGAGTGCGCGGGCGAGGCGCCGAGGTGTTCTCGTCGCCGGCCAACGCGCTCACTCTCTGCGGATCCGGGACGACCGGATGTCACGGCTGGGCGGAGCGCGAGCGCGACAAGGCGATCGAGATGGGCGTGCTCATTTCTCGCCTCGCGGTCGGGCCGGCGTTCGCGCCGACGGCCGTGCGCGTGCAGAGGAACGACAGGACTTGGTGGCTGCTGACAGACGGCGGCCGCGCAGTGGAAGTGGAGGGCTCCTGGTGAGCGTCAAGGTATCGAGCTGGGTGTGGCACGGCGACGAGACAGCCGAGCTGGCGGGGAACGAGATGATCCTGCTGCTCGCGCTCGCCGACGTCGCCGACGACAACGGCCGCTGCCGGTTCATGACGGACGACGACGACCTGACGTACGGCGGGCTCGCGCGGAAGGCGCGCGTCGACCGGCGCACGATCGAGCGGCTGATTCCGAAGCTCCGGGCCCGAGGGCTCGTCGAGCACTCGCGGGGCACGAAGTCCCGCCCGAACGAGTTCACGATCCTCGTTCCGTGGGCGTCGGGCTCCGCCGACAAATTGTCGGGGAACGCTTCGGCGGATTCACCGACACCGGGAACGGATTCCCCGACAGCGGTGCGCGTATTCACCGACAGCGAGAACAACCACTCCTCTTATAGACGTAATGACGTAGACGTACCCCCTGTAGTCCCCGCTGGGGACGCGGTGGAATCGGCGTTCGATCGGCTCTGGGATCTGTGGCCGTCACATCGTCGGGGGACTCGGAAGAAGTCGGGATCTTCGTTCCGGACGGCCGTGCGCGCTGTGGGCGGCATCCGTCACGTCAAGGTCATCCTGGATGCCGCGGCGACGCACGCCGAGGTGTGGCGTTCGTGGCCGGCGTCGGAGGCGCAGTTCGTGCCGTCGATGACGACGTGGCTGAACCAGGAGCGTTGGACGGCTGAGGCTCCGATGCCTCGCGGCGGCCGCCTCTCGACGGTGGATGCCGGCCGGGCCGCTGACGCGATCCTCGCGCAGCAGGAGCGTCTGGCGGTGTCGGCATGACGCGCATCTACGTCGCTGGCCCCATGACCGGGCTGGCCGAGTTCAACTACCCGGCATTCCGCGCGGCCGCGGCGAAGCTCCGTGCCGTCGGCTTCGACGTCGAAGACCCCTCGACGAACGAGAACCCGACGCCGGGCGACTACCACGGCTGGCTCCGCGCCGGCCTCGCTCAGCTCATCCGCTGCGACGCGGTCGCCCTGCTGGACGGCTGGGAAGCATCCGGCGGAGCCCGCCTCGAGGTGAACGTCGGAGCGACCCTCGGGATGCGCGTCGCGCCGCTCGTGGAGTGGATCGAGGCCGGCGCATGACCCCGCGCGAGGCGAACGTGCTGCTGACCCAGGCGGCGCTGCTCGACGGCCGTCTCCGTCGCGAGCCGGAAGAGCGCGCGCAGATGGCGACGGCGTGGGCCCAGGTGCTCGGCGACGTGCCGCTGCAGCCTGCGCTCGAGGCGCTGGCCGCGCACTACCGCGAGCAGACGCGCTCGGTGATGCCGGCCGACATCGCGGCTCTCGTCGATGAGCTGCCCGCGGGCGACGCCGCTGACGTAGACGGGCGCGCGTGGCTTAGCTCTCGCGGCATCGACCCGGTCGCCTTCGAGGCTCGGCTCGCCGCCGGCGACCGCCCGTCGCGGGCTCTGCGCGAGCTCGGCGCGGGGGCGGGCTCGTGACCGAGGTGCTCCTGCCCTACGACCAGACCGCTGAGCAGTCGGTGCTCGGGGCCGTGATGCTGTCGCCTGACGTGCTGGACGACGTGCTGTCGATCGTCGAGCCGGGCGACATGTTCGACCCGAAGCACGCGACGATCTACGCCGCTGTGCGTCGCCTGCACGAGCGCAACGCCCCGACCGACGTCGTCGCGACCACCGACGAGCTGCTGGCGGCAGGCGACCTGAAGGGCACGCTCGACGCCTCGTATCTGCACGAGCTGACGTCGATCGTGCCGACGGCATCGAACGGCTCGTACTACGCGAACATCGTCCACGAGCACGCGATCCGTAGGCGCCTTCTGGATGCCGCCACGTCGATCGCGCAGGTCGCGTCGAACACCGGCATCGGCGCTCTCGACGCCGTGGAGATCTCGCGCGAGAAGGTCGACGGCGTCGGCGCCACCACGGCGCCCTCGATCGAGCAGTTCGGTGGCGCCGCGTTCGACTCGTTCGTGCGCGGGCTCGACGAGAAGCCGCGCTACATCCCCACGCCCTGGTGGGACATCAACAACCACCTCGGAGGCCTCCGCGCTGGCGGCCTGTACGTCGTCGGCGCCCGCCCCGGCCAGGGCAAGTCGATCGTCGGCCTGCAGGTCGCCCTGCGGCTGGCGAAGGAGGGCCCCGTGGCCTTCTGCTCGCTGGAGATGTCGCGCGACGACCTCATGGCGCGTCTCGTCTCGCAGCTCGCTCAGGTGTCGCTGCACTCGCTCGTGAACCACGAGGTGACGAAGTCGAGCTGGCAGAACATCGCGATGGTCCGCTCGCAGATCCAGCAGATGCCGCTGTTCGTCTCGACGTCCGACGAGGTGTCCACCATCACCCAGGTGCGCGCGTTCGCGCGATCGGTCGCCCGGCGTGCACCGAAGGGTCAGCGTCTCGCCGGCGTCGTCGTGGACTACCTCCAGCTCCTGACGTCGGGCGAGCGCGTCGAGTCCCGTCAGGTCGAGGTGGCTGGCTTCTCCCGGTCGCTGAAGCTCCTGGCGCAGTCGCTCGGCGTGCCGGTCATCGCGCTCTCGCAGCTCAACCGCGGCTCGACGACGCGCCGCTCGAACCGCCCCACGCTCGCGGATCTGCGCGAGTCGGGCGCGATCGAACAGGACGCCGACGCGGTGCTGCTGCTGCACCGCGACGAGAAGAACTCCCCGAACCGGCTCGACGTGGACATCGCGAAGAACCGCCAGGGGCAGCAGGGGCGCGTGTCGCTGCAGTGGGAGGGCACCTTCTCCCGCGTCGTGTCGCGCGCATGGTCACCGTCGGCCCTGATCGACGACAACGAAGGGAACAGCACATGGCAGTGAAGACGATCACCGGGCGCCTCGGGAACGTTCCGGAGGTGCGCGCCGCCGGCGGGAAGCACGTCGCGACGTTCAGCGTCGCGGAGACGAAGCGTCGCTTCAACCGTGAGACGAACCAGTGGGAGGACGAGTTCACGATCTGGCACGACGTCGAGTCGTGGCAGGCACCGGATGCGCTCGCGCAGCTCGCCCGGGGCACGCTCGTCATCGTCGAGGGCGAGGAGCGCGACGCCTCGTACGAGAACCGCGAGGGCAAGCAGGTCCGCAAGATCGTGATCCGCGCTCGCACCGTCGGCACGGTCGTGCGGGATGCTCCGGCGCAGCAGCCGTCCGGCGGCAGCTCGTGGGCCACGCCGGCGAACTCGGGAGAGCCGTTCTGATGGCCGCCTCGACGGGGCGCCGCACGCAGGTCGAAGCGATCGACGCGCTCACCGCGGAGATCCGGCTGTCGAACATCCTCGCCGTGCTCGGGATGGGCGTGACCGCGCTGGAGCACGACGAGGGGAAGCGGGCGACGACGCCGCAGGCGATCGAGCGCACCGCGAAGCGGAATGCGTTGCGCGCGGAGGCGCGCGTGGCGCTCGGGATGGAGGAGGTGCGAGATGGCGATCGAGGCTGAGATCCCCGTCACTCTGGCGAAGGTCGACTGGACCGACGACTACATGGTGAAGCTGCGGCAGCGGCGCCGGAAGGTGGCTTACATGCCCGCCGAGGCGCGCCAGCTCGCCGACGAGCTCCGAGCGGCCGCCGACGCGGCCGAGAGCGCGATGCGCTCGGAGATGTCCGAGCACCAGGCGGAGGAGTGGAGGGCCGCGGCGCACGCGTTCGATCTCGCGCCGTCGTGCCGCGACTGCACCGAGGGGAAGCACGGCGCGTGCATCGGCTCAGCGTTCGTGGAGCGAGGCGAGGAGATCGACGAGGTCGAGTGCCGGTGCTCGGCGGCCGGGCATCCCGCGCGGGTCGGGGAGGTGCGGCCGTGAGCGACTGGCCCAACACCCTGCAGGTCGCGCCGATCCGCGAGTGGCCGGGCGAGCTGACCCGCACCCGCAGCCGGTCGATGTTCAAGGCCGGCCTCAGCGACACGCTGCAACTGCTCGACCGCGAGGTGTGGCACCTGACGGAGAACCGCTCGCAGCGGGAGTCCGCGGAGCTGCTGGTAGCGATTCCTGCGGGAGACGCGTGGCGGCTCGATGGACGGCCGCGCGCATCCGCCGTCGCTGAGCACCCGGGCGTCATCTTCTCGATCGAGTCGAAGTTCGGGGCGCTGTCGTACCCCTGCGACACGTTCACGACCTGGCAGGACAATCTCCGCGCGATCGCTCTCGCGCTCGAGGCTCTGCGCAAGGTCGACCGCTACGGCGTGACGAAGCGCGGCGAGCAGTACCGCGGCTTCCTCGCCATCGAGGCGACCGCGGCGCCAGCGGGTTTCTCCACGGCAGCGGATGCCGAGGCGTTCCTGCGGAGCTGGTGCGGCCCAGCCTGGGCGGATCAGCCGCTTCGACGCGTGTTCCGGGAAGCCCAGCGCACGACGCACCCCGACATGAGCGGCGACGCGGCGACGTTCCAGCGCGTCTCGCTCGCCGAGGCGAAGCTCCGAGAGGCGGGCCTGCTGTGAGCGCCCCGGCCCTGACGCCCGCTGACTCGGCGATCTTCGACGAGGACGTGATCACCGAGATGGAAGAGCACCTCGACGAGCCGATCGCGTGCGGCATCGAGACGTGCGAGAAGGAGGCGGCTTGGCGCGTCAGCCTCCGCTGCTGCGGCGATTCGACGTTCCTCTGCACCCCGCACTACTTCGTGTCGCGTTCGCGTCTGGGGTGGTCGCTCATCTGGGCGGGCGCCGCGCAGTGCGCCGTATGCGGGACGGTGTTCCGGCACCCGATGTCGTACGACGCGATCGTGAGGGTGGTGCCGCTGTGAGCACGCTCCTGACCCTGAACACGGGCAACGACGGCTCGCTCGACTACGACGCGTTCCTGCGCGACAAGGTCGCGTTCGACCGGACGTTCGGCTTCGAGGTGACCGACGACGAGCTGTCGCCGATCTTCCGCCCCGGGCATCCGTTGTTCCAGCCGCATCAGGCCGACGTCGTGAAGTGGGCCGTCGCCGGCGGCCGGCGCGCGATCTTCGCCCGCTACGGCATGGGCAAGTCCGTGATGCAGCTCGAAGTACTCCGGCTGATCGTCGCTCGCCTCGGCGGCCGCGCGCTCATCGTCGCGCCGCTCGGCGTGCGCTTCGACATCGTGCGTGACGGCCGCGACCTGCTCGACATCGAGGTGCGATTCGTCCGCACCACCGCGGAGGTGGACCCCGACTGGTCAGGGATCTACGTCACGAACTACGAGAGCGTGCGCGACGGGAAGCTTGACGTCGGGCTCTTCACCGCGGTGTCGCTCGACGAGGCGGCCGTGCTGCGCTCGTTCGGATCCGAGACGTACCAGCGGTTCCTGCCGCTGTTCGCCGACGTGCCGTTCCGCTTCGTCGCCACCGCGACGCCCTCGCCGAACCGGCACAAGGAGCTGATCCACTACGCCGGCTTCCTCGGCATCATGGACACCGGCGCGGCGCTGACGCGGTTCTTCCAGCGCGACTCGACGAAGGCTGGCAACCTCACCCTCTACCCGCACAAGCGGCGCGAGTTCTGGCTGTGGCTCAACACCTGGGCATGCTTCCTGCAGCGGCCGTCCGACCTCGGCTACTCCGACGCCGGCTACGCGCTGCCCGAACTCCGGGTGCACTGGGACGAGGTGCAGGTCGGCATCCTCTCCGACCAGATCGACCGTGATGGGCAGGGCGTGCTCGTCCGAGGCGGCGCGATGTCGCTCGTGGATGCCGCGCGCGAGAAGCGCCGCACCCTCGACGCTCGCGTGGCCCGGGCGATGGAGATCGTGGCCCGTCACGGCGACGGACAGATCCTCCTGTGGTGCGACCTCAACGACGAGCAGGAGGCGCTGGAGCGGGCGCTCACGGCCGCAGGGCGCACGTTCTCGTCGGTGCACGGCGGCCTCACTGATGAGCAGATCGAGCAGCAGCTCGGTGCGTGGCTCGCCGGCGAGACGTACGCGCTCATCGGGAAGCCGGTGCAGCTCGGTCGCGGCCTGAACCTGCAGCAGTGCAGCACGGCCGTGTTCGTCGGCATCACGCACAAGTACGAGCAGGTCGTGCAGGCCGTGCACCGCATCCACCGGTTCGGCCAGACGCGCGAGTGCGACGTGCACCTGATCTACGCCGAGACGGAGTCCGAGGTGCGCTCGGTGCTGGAGACGAAGTGGGCGGAGGACGACCGCCTGACCGACACCATGTCCGACGTTCTCCGCGAGTTCGGGCTGTCGGCCGCGGCGATCTCCGCCGAGCTGACGCGGGCGATGGGCGTCGAGCGCGAAGTGCACACCGGCGAGGCGTGGACGATCGCGCTGAACGACTCGGTGCTGGAGGCGCGCGAGCACCTCGAGGCGGAGTCCATCGGGCTGATGGTGACGAGCATCCCGTTCGGCAACCACTACGAGTACTCGCCGAACTACGCCGACTTCGGCCACACCGACGACAACGCGCACTTCTGGTGGCAGATGGACTACCTGACGCCGTCGCTCTACCGCGCGCTCATGCCGGGCCGGATCCTCGCCGTCCACGTGAAGGACCGGCAGCTCTTCGGCTCGGTCACGGGCGCCGGCGTCTACACGGTCAGCGAGCTGCACGCCGAAGCGATCGCGCACTACCGCCAGCACGGCTTCGACTACTACGGCGCCATCACCGTCACGACCGACGTCGTGCGCGAGAACAACCAGACCTACCGGCTGTCGTACTCGAAGATGCTCCGCGACCACACCCCGATGGGCGTCGGCTCGCCGGAGTACGTGCTCCTGTTCCACAAGCCGCAGAGCGACCGGTCGAAGGGCTGGGCCGACGAGCGGGTCGTGAAGGACCGCGAGCAGTACTCGGTCGGCCGGTGGCAGATCGACGCGGCCGCGGACTGGCGGTCGTCCGGTGATCGGCTGCTCGCCCTCGACGAGCTCGCAGTGCTCGACCCTGGCACGCGCTCGAAGCTGTTCACCGAGCAGTCGCTCCGCTCGGTCTACGACTACGAGCAGCACGTCGCCCTCGCCGAGCGCCTCGCGGCCGCCAATGCCCTCCCTGGCACCTTCGCGTCGCTGGTGCCCGGCTCGTGGGCGCCGAACGTGTGGCACGACGTCCTGCGCATCGAGACGCTGAACAGCGAGCAGAAGCGCCGCGCCGTCGAGAACCACATCTGCCCCTTCCCCCTGGAAATCCCGCGCCGCCTCATCGCGACGTACTCGAACCCCGGCGACCTTGTCTACGACCCGTTCAGCGGGCTCGGCTCCACCGTGCTCGAAGCGGTGCGCCAGGGCCGCCGCGGCTACGGATCCGAGCTGAACCCGGCATCCGTCGCCGACTCGCTCGTCTACCTCGAGCGCCACGACCGCGAGCAGAGCATCCCGACTCTGTTCGACCTCCTCGACAGCGAATGGAGCGCAGCATGAGAGTCCTCACCGTTCGACAGCCCTGGGCCTGGGCGATCGTCCACGGCGGGAAGGACGTCGAGAACCGGTCGCGGTCGCTCGGTCCCTACCGCGGGCCGGTCGCGATCCACGTCTCGCTGAGGCCGATGCCCGCCGGCGACCCGTCGTGGTCGCGGGTCGCGTCGCACGGCATGGACACCGATCGGGTTGACGGCGATGCGCTGCATCTCGGGCACATCATCGGCGTGGTCGATCTCGTCGACGTGCACCTCGCGGACGACTGCCTGGCGCAGCTCGGCGTCTACCAGGGGCACGAGGACGATCCGGACATGGACTGCTGTTCCGAGTGGGCCGACTACGAGCATGACCGGGACGTGCACCACCTCGTCCTGACGAACGCGCGGGCGCTCGACGAGCCGGTTCCCTGGAAGGGCGGGCTCGGCTTGCGAAAGACCGACCTCGACATCATCGGCGAGCACCTCGTCGCGCCGTGGGGGCACGGGCCTGGCTCGTGCACGCCCTACGGATGCGAGCCGGGGTGTGAGTTCGAGCCGGTCGCGCGCTTGTTGGCGACCTCATGACCGTGATCCAGGCCAAGCACCCGGGCGTCTGCCGCGCGTGCCACGACACCTTCGACTCAGCGAGCCGATCCGTCGCACGGCCGAAGGGTGGGTGCACGACGTCTGCCCGTCCTCGCGCCCGCCACGGCCGGTGTGCGGGGAGTGCTTCGTGGAGATCGCGCTGAACGGCGCGTGCGGCTGCGGGGTGATGACATGACGATCCCTCTCGACGCGATCGACCCGGACGCCGGCTACCGGCAGTGGCGCGAGAGCTTCCTGTGGCACGTCGACCAGCTCCCGGTCGTCATCGAGACGACGGGCGTGCTCGTGCTCCCGCACCTCCGCGCGGCGAAGCTCCAGGAGAAGGTGTCGGGCGGCGGCTACATCGACAACATCCCGATCGTCGACGGGCCCGGCACCCGCGACACGCTCGCGCTCTGGGCGGCGTTGAGGGCGTACCTCACGACGGCCGCGCGGCACCTCGAGGCGGTAGGGGTGTCGCTGCCGGCGGTGCTGCCCGAGGATCTCGACTCCGCGCGCTGGTGGGCGCACGAGGCCCGCGCGTGGCTCGCGCGCATCGTGGACGACATCCGGGCCTGGCCCGATCTCGTCGAGCTGGAAGAGACGCTCTTCAGCCTCATCCGCCGCACTAGCGGACGTCGCCCCGAGCCTGCGCCGGTCGCGCGCGCTGAGCCCGAGTCCGTCGAGATGGAGCGCTGCGACGTCTGCGGGAAGTGCGCGGTGCTCATCGACTGGATCGAGACGGCCGACGGGCGATCGATGCTCGCGAAGGCCTGCACGGTGTGCGGAACGAAGTACGGCGGCGCGGCATGAGCGAGGGTCCGATCAAGGCGCACCGCGACGCATGGAAGCCGCGGAAGGCGTCCACCACCGACTCCGAGCGCATCTGCGCGACGAGCGCGACCAAGGGCCGCGGCTACTGCGGCCGCAAGATGACCAGCTCGAAGCTCACGTCCGACTGGGCGGCCGTCGTGTGCTCCGACTGCGAGGCAGCTCGCCGCGCAGACCTCGAGGCCGCCGGGAAGGGGAAGTGATGTTCGCGACAGAGGGGGCGCCGGGGATGCCGTGGGCGTCGGGCGGGTTCGTGTCGCCGGAGCCGTGGACGCAAGACGCTCTGTGCTCGCAGGTCGACCCCGAGCCGTTCTTCCCCGAGAAGGGCGGATCGACGAAGGAGGCGAAGAGCATCTGCGCCGACTGCGAGGTGGTGGCGGAGTGCCTGGAATATGCGCTTCGCAACGATGAGCGCTTCGGGATCTGGGGTGGGAAGTCCGAGCGAGAGCGCCGGGCGCTGAAGAGGAAGGGGGCGGCCTGATGGACGTCGAGAAGGAGATCCTGCTGAGCAACGCGCGCGTGCGCGCTCTCATCGACACGAGGGCGCGCGAGGCGCTGCAGCGGATGGATGACAGGTGGCCGTCGCTGATCAATCCGCCCCTGGTCGTAGAGCCGCCTGCCAACCCGGCTGAGGCGGCCGGCCAGCAGTTGCGAGCCCTCCACGATGCGTTTGTTGCGTTCGCGGAGGCCTTCGGGCGAGGGTGGACGGCCGTCGATCGTGCGCAGCCGGGGAGCATCCGGTGAGCGCCCCGGCTGCGCTGCTGCTGTGCTCGCTCGCCGGCATCGTGCTCTGCGTCGTCGCGGTGTTCACCATCGCCGCGATCGCTGCACCTCGGGGCATCGTCAGCGGCCCGGCCGTCGCCGCCGCTCGCGGGCTCTTCGCTTCGGCGCTGGCGCTGATCGTCGCTGCGGTGATCGCGATGGTGTGGGGCATCGGAACGGGGTGGATGTGATGGCTAGCCGAATGACAGCGAAGGTGCTCGTCGAGCGTCTGCGGGCGTCGCTGGTGAAGCCTGGCGACGACATGCCCGGCGGCATGTTCATGACTGAGGTAGCTCTCGGCTCGCGCCGCATCGACGGCCTCTACTGCGGGTTCTTCGGCTCGCGCGGCCGGTACCTTCGCGGGTACGAGGTGAAGGTCGCCCGCTCGGACTGGCTGGCCGAACTCGACCAGCCCGCCAAGGCGGAGACGTGGGAACAGAACGTGCACGAGTGGTGGATCGTCGCACCCGACACCAGCATCGTTCGCCCCGAGGAGCTACCGCACGGATGGGGGCTGATCGTTCCCGATCCGAATCCGCGCACGAAGACACGGATGAACGTCGTGGTGAAGGCCGCTCGCCACGAGGACCGGAACCCGTCCTGGGAGGCGACGCACGCCATCATCCAGAAGGCTGACTCCGAGCGGATGCGGGCGATCAGCGAGCGCGTTCGTGCCCTGCAGGACGAGCACCGCGGCTCGATCGACGCCGAGGTCGAACGCCGGCTGTCGTACGACAACAGCACCGCCGAGCACTGGAAGCGCCGCGCGGAGGCCACCGATGCTCTCCTGGCCGAGGTGACAGAGATTCTCGGCATCCGGGTCGTCGACGGCGAGTACGCGTGGGGATCTTCGGCCGTCTCCGTCAAGGAGCTGCGGGAGTCCTTCGGGCGTTACCTCATCGCGGGCAAGCAGGTCGATGCCGCGCTGCAGCACAAGCTCATGCAGATTCGCGCCGTCCGCGACGCGGCGACCGCGGCGGAGAAGGCGATCAAGGCCGCAGGGGTGAGCCGCTAATCCATGCCGACCCTGACCTACCGTGAGGCCGCGAAGCTCACCGGGCGCGCGGTCAACACGATCCGCCATTGGCGGCGGAGCGGCATGGTCATGGGCTGGGAAGAACGGAACGGGCAGCAGGTCCGCGTCGTCGAGCTCCACGTGCTCCAGGCGTACTTCCGTGAGCGCCTCGGCAACTGGCCGACGCACCGCTACCGCATGCGCGCCCTGCGAGCCGCGGAGGCAGCCGCACAGGACGCGACACGCCGTGTTTCTCCACCTCCGCCCCCGTGAGTACTTGACACCCCTACCTTGATTCTTGGAACGGTGTCGGACGGAGACACCAACGCTGAGGGCCCCGAAGAGCACACGACGCTCGCGGGGCCTTCGGCGTCACTAGACGTAGACGACCCCGAACGAGCGCGGGAACGCTCGCCGGGGTCTGACCCACCATCGACGGGAATCGATCGGAGGGCTGCCGTGGAGCCTACCCACGGGCACCGACATGGCGACTTCGCCTCCATCAACCGCGCGAACATCGCCCGGCTGCAGGACGAACGCGACCGTGCGGGCCTCACTCAACTCGCCGACGTGCTCGACACGTCACCGCACGTCGACGGCCGGATGCTCGCCGATCAGGCCCGCGCCGCGGTCGCCTGGATTGACGCGACCACACCTCGCACGTTCGACGCCTCCGACGCTCACGGCATCCGCGTGGGGGACATCCTCCGGTACGACCGCGACGGCTACCCCCTCGAGGGCGTCGTGATCGACACTGACGGCCGCACGGCCACCACGAACCACGGCGACGACGTCGCCATATCGACCCTCGGCCGGGAGTTCTGAGCTGACCGTGGCGCCCTACGGCACGGAACAGCCGTCGCGCCCGCTCCTCCCGGCCGAGGTCAGACCGGTGTCAACGCGGAGCTGCCTGCCGCGAAGGGCCCTCACGATGCTCGGGATTCCTCGGAGCTAGGGGTACCTGCACCACCCCGAGCGGGGCGCCGAACCGACCCACGGCGCCGGCGCCCCGCACACCCACCGATCGGGGGACGATGGACGACGACTTCCCCGCCGGCGCGAAGCTCGGCCCCGGCGTCGAGAAGGCCCGCAAGAACAGCCGCCGGATGCACCAGCTCCGCACCGACTTCTTCGAGGAAGGGAAGCGGCTCGACGCTGAGGGCGACCCGGACGCGAACTGCCACATCTGCCACGGCCTGATCGACTACGACGCCGAGCCCGGCACCACGCCCGACTCCCACAACCTCGACCACTACTACCCCGTCTCCACGCACCCCGAGCTGCAGGAGGACTGGGACAACTTCCGCCACGCGCACACGCTCTGCAACCAGCAGCGCGGCGCGGGGGCGATCAACTCGGGCGGGCTCGGCGAGCTCGTCCCCGACTGGTGGTGAAGGAGCGAGGGATGACCGAGTTCGAGGTGTACCAGCGGGCCGACGGGAAGTGGGCGTGGAGGCTGAAGGCCGCGAACGGCGAGATCGTCGCGACCGACGGCGGCCAGGGATACGAGCACAAGGACGAGTGCGAGCGCACCGGCGCCCGCGTCGTCGTCGGGCTCTACGCCCCGGCGGGACTGAACGTGCCGAGCAGAGGGCGGGGACGATGAACCGATACGCCGCCGTCGGGATCAACCAGGACGCCGAGCTGGGGAAGCGGATCATCGTGCTCACCGTCACCACCACCGAGTCACGGGCGGCGCTCGAAGAGATCGCAGCCCTCGCCCCCGCCGAAGCATCAGCGCGGAGAGCGAACGGACTGGAGAGCATCCGCTACCCCAGCGGAGGACGCGTCACCATCCGGTCCCACCGCCAGGGGACGAGAGGCCACAGCGCCGACGTCCTGTACCTCGACGGGGGAGTGGACGCCCAGGTGCGTGACACGGCCGCGTGGGACTCCCTGCGCGCCACCCTGGCCGCCTCACCCCACGCCGAGATCATCCGCGCCTGACCCACCGAGGCCCCCCCACAGAAAATCCAGCCCTCGCCCGACCCACGGACCACTCCCGGAGGCTGTGTTCCTCTCTCCCCGGGCCTTTCGGGTAACCCCCATCGCACGCGCGCACGCGCACGACCCTCGAAGGACGGTGATCTGGTGGACGAATCGACCCTCCGACGCCTCGAGGTCGTCCAGTTCGCGGTCGCTGACCTGTCGCTGTTCCACCGGAACCCGCGCCGCGGCGATGTGCGCGCGATCGCGGAGTCGCTGACGGCGCACGGGCAGTACCGCCCGCTCGTCGTGAACGTCGGGACGCTCACCGGACGGCCGAACGAGATCCTCGCGGGGAATCACACGTACCTCGCGGCGTGCTCGCTCGGGTGGGAGACGGTGCAGGCGACGACGGTCGACGTCGACGACGCCACGGCGACGCGCATCGTGCTCGCGGACAACCGGCTCGCGGATCTCGGCTCGTACGATGACGCGGACCTCGTGACGGCTCTCGCTGCGGCCGGCGACCTCGACGGGACGGGCTACACGCAGGGCGACCTGGACACGCTGATCGCGGAGCTGTCCACGCCGGTGTCGCTGACCGACCCGGATGACGTGCCCGACCGCCCGGAGCCCGCGGACGCGATCTCGCGCGTCGGCGACGTGTGGCAGCTCGGCGAGCACCGGCTGCTGGTCGGATCGTCAGGTGACCTCGACGCCGTGCGCGCCGCGGCCGCCGGCATCACGTTCGACTGCTGCTGGACCGACCCGCCCTACGGCGTCGAGTACGTCGGCGGCACCGGCCTGCGCATCCAGAACGACGGCGAGGATGCCGCGATCGCCGTCTCGGTCGCGTTCCTCGAAGTCGCCGCGAAGGTGTGCCGCCCGGGAGCCCCGATCTACGTCGCGCACTCCGACGTGCTCCGCGTCCCGCTGCAGGCGGCGATGGAGCGGCTCGGCATCCGGTACCGGCAGACGCTGATGTGGGTGAAGGACCGCTTCGTGCTGTCGCGCGCCGACTACCACTACCAGTCGGAGCCGATCATCGAAGGCGAGATCGAGCGCGAGTTCGAGCCGATCGCCTACGGCTTCACCGCCGGCGGCGAGGGCCGTCTCGGGCGCGGCGGCGACCACTGGCACGGCGACAACCGGTCATCGACCGTGTTCGACGTCGCGCGGCCGTCGAAGTCGGCGGTGCACCCGACGATGAAGCCGGTCGAGCTGGTCGAGGCGATGCTCGTCAACTCGTGCGCTCCGGGCGCGTGGGTGATCGACGGCTTCGCCGGATCCGGCTCCACGCTCATCGCGGCGCACCGCCTCGCGCGGAAGGCGTTCCTCGTCGAGCTGGACCCGTCCTACGCGGACGTCATCTGCCGCCGCTTTCAGGAGCACACGGGCGTCCTGCCGGTGCGCGATGGAGCGGCCGTCGACTTCACGGTGACCGATGCCGGCGCCTGACCGGAAGAAGGCGTTCGCGCTCTTCCGTGCCGCGGTGCCGTACGAGCAGATCGCGGTGCAGCTCGGCTGCACGGTCGCACAGGCGAAGTCGGCCGTCGCGAAGGCGATCGACGAGTCGCCCGTCGCTCTCGACCAGACCGCCGCGCGGATCCTGCACCTCGAGCGCATCGACGCCCTGCACCGCGCGCACTGGCAGAAGGCGATCAACGGCGATGCGGCATCCACCGATCGCGTGATCAAGCTCATGCAGGAGCGGGAGCGCCTGCTGGGCGAGCCCACGCGCGTGAAGGACGCGATCACCGACGCCTTCGAGAAGACGCTCGCCGAGATCACGACGACGGCCGCCGACGAGGCGCTCATCGCGTCGTGTCGGCAGGTCGCGCGCCAGATCGACCACGCGGTCGCGAACGGGACGTCGCTCGAAGCGACGAAGGCGATGTACCTGCTGCCGCACCTGTGGAACGGGCTCCGAGAGCTCGGCGCGACGCCGGCCGCTCGCGCCGCCCTGAACGCATCGATGCCGACGCCGAGCCCTGACGCGCCGGCTGAGCCTCCGAAGGAGGGGAGCCCGGTTGACCTCGACGACTTCAAGAACCGCCGTCGTGGAGGCGCCGTCTGACTACGCCGACCTGAAGGGCTCGGAGGAGCCTCGCCTGTGGACGCGGCCGCTGCGCCCGCTCACCCCGGAGACGTCGCTCGGCTTCGAGGTCATCGAGTTCGCGCTGCTGTTCCTCGGCATCGACCTCTACCCCTGGCAGAAGTGGCTCCTGATCCACGCGCTCGAGCTTAACCCCGACGGGACGTTCCGCTTCCGCCGCGTGATCGTTCTCGTCGCGCGCCAGAACGGCAAGTCGATGCTCGCCGCAGTACTCGCCGCCTGGTGGCTGTTCGTCGACGCTGACCGCTTCGAGGACCGGCTGCCGCCGTTCCGGTTCAAGGTGCTGGGCACCGCCCAGAACCTCGACACCGCGCAGGACGTCTGGAACCTCACCGGGCGCTGGTGCGACAAGGAGAACGAGGGCCACGTGCCCGAGCTCGCGAAGGCCGTACAGAAGCTGCAGCGGAAGAACGGCCAGCCCGGCATCTACCTCCGCAACGGCGCGCACTACGAAGTCCGCGCGGCATCCCGCAAGGGCGGCCGCGGCAAGTCGGCCGCGCGCGTGCTGATGGACGAGATGCGCGAGCAGCAGACGTGGGACGCATGGGACTCCGTCGCGCAGACCACCAAGGCCGTGTTCAACTCGCAGCTCTGGGGCATCTCGAACGCCGGCGACGTGCGCTCGGTCGTGCTCCGGAAGCAGCGCGAGACGCGCATCGCCGAGATCGAGGATTGGCTCGCCCGCGGCGTGGACGAGCTGGAGGCCTACGCCAACGGCGAGCTCGTCGCCCCGACGGCCGCGCTCTTCGAGTGGTCGGCGCCGGACGGCTGCGCGCTCGACGACATCGACGCGATCCTCCAGGCGAACCCGAGCATCGGGTACGGCGAGATCACCGTCGAGATGTGCCTCCAGGACGCCCGCGACATGCTCGAGGCGTCCTACCGCACCGAGGTGCTGTGCCAGTGGGTGACGTCGCAGGTCAAGTCGTTCATCTCACCGCGGGACTGGCGCCCACGCCGTGTGCCCGTCGCGGAGGTCGCGATCCCGAAGGGCGCGCGTACCGTCTGGGCGGTCGACACCTCGGAGGACCGCTCCACCACCTGGGTGGGCGCCGCAGTACTCACCGCCGACGGCCGCCCGTTCGCCACGGTGAGGATGCGCCGCGCCGGCATGCTCTGGCTCCCGAAGTACATGACCGACCTGGCCGAAGCGTCCGGCCACCGCGAGGTGGTCGTGCAGGCCCGCGGATGCCCCGCGGCCGAGTTCGTGCCGCTGCTCGAAGAGGCCGGGCTGACCGTACACGCACTCGATGGCGGCGCGTTCGCCTCCGCCACCGGCCGCACCCGTGACCGCGTGCTCGATCGGCGCCTCGTCGTCGTCGAGCAGCCCGACATCGACACCGCGATCGAGGGCGGCGTGGTCACCGAGTACGCCGAGAACAAGGCGTGGTCACGACGCAAGTCGATGCCCGTCGACATCTCCGGGCTCGTGGCGCTCAGCGAAGCGCTCTACGGGCTCGAAGTGCTGACGCCGCCGGCGCCGCCCGAACAGTCGCCGCCGCCCCCGGCCGCGCAGATCATCACCCGCGACGACGTCGACGGCCGGAGCGAGGTGAACCTCGCCTACGCCCGATTCTGACAGGAGGCCCGCTTTGGCAGAGATCGGATACCAGACCGCCCCGCTCCAGGGGTGGGCGGGCATGCTCGCTGAGGCCGCCGCCGAGACGAACCCCGAGCTGCAGTGGCCGCAGTCGAACATCGTCTACGACCGGATGCGCCGCGAGGATCCTCAGGTCATGTCGGTGCTGCGCGCCGTCACCCTCCCGATCCAGGAGACGGAATGGCAGCTCGACGACAGCGGCGTCCGGCCTGAGGTCGCGCAGCACGTCGCCGACGACCTCGGCCTCGCGATCAAGGGCCAGCCCCGCAAGGCGCCGCTGCGCACCAAGGGCCGCTTCTCGTGGGACGAGTTCCTACGCCTCGCGCTGCTCGAGCTGGTGTTCGGGCACTCCGTGTTCGAGCAGGTCTACTCGATCGACGCGTTCGGTCGCGCCCACCTGTCGAAGCTGGCATGGCGGCCGCCGCGCACGATCGAGAGCTTCGACGTCGCAGCCGACGGCGGCCTGGTCTCCGTTCGCCAGCACGGCGTCGCGTTCGGCCCCTCCGTCGGGCGCTCGAACTTCATCAACGCCATCGCGGGCGTGCGCATCCCCGTCGACCGCCTCGTCGTCTACGTCAACGAGCGCGAGGGCGCGAACTGGATCGGCGTCTCGCTGCTGCGCGCGGCCTACAAGATGTGGCTCCTGAAGGACCGCACGCTCCGCGTCCAGGCCCTGGCCGCCGAACGCAACGGGCTCGGACTGCCGGTGTACACGAGCGCTCCGCCGCCCGACAACGCCAGCTACGAGCAGAAGAAGCAGTGGCTCGACGACGAGATCGCGCGCGGCCTCGCGATCGCCAAGGGTGCGCGTGCGGGCGACGCCGCCGGCGCCTCGCTGCCGCACGGCGCGACGTTCCGCTTCGAGGGCGTCACGGGCAAGGTGCCGGACCTCGACAAGCAGATCCGATACTACGACGAGCAGATCGCGCGCGCAGTACTCGCGAACTTCCTGAACCTCGGCGGGGACAACTCGACCGGCTCGTACGCCCTCGGTGACACGTTCGCCAACTTCTTCACGAACTCGCTCAACGCGCTCGCGCGGCACATCGCCACGACGACGCAACAGCACGTGATCGAAGACCTCGTGGACGCGAACTGGGGACCGAACGAACCTGCACCCCGCCTCGTCCCGCCGAAGATCGGCGCCGAGCACCCCGCCACCGCCGAAGCCATCCGGGCCCTGCTCGACTCCGGCGCCGTCCGGTGGGATCCGGCGCTCGAGGCGCACCTCCGCGGGCTCTATGGCCTGCCCGTGCGCGTGGATACCACGCCCGAGCCGACGCCGGAGCCCGCCGCCGACCCTGATTCGACCGAAGAGCCTGAGGAGGCCGCATGACCACCATCCGATCGGCCGCCCCCGGGCGCGCCCGCCCGAACGCGAAGGATGCCCAGGGCGACGAGCGCCAGGCTCGCCGCTACTGGGGCTCGGTCGAGCCGCCCACCGCGAAGGCCGACTTCTTCAGCGCCGTGACCGCTCCGTCCGCTGTGGACGGCGACGCGACCGTCGCGACGATCCGGATGTACGGGCCGATCGACTCGTGGGGCGGCTGGTGGGGCATCTCCACCGAAGACGTCGGCCGCGTGCTCGACGCCCTGCCCGAGTCGGTCGAGGAGATCGTGCTCCGCATCAACTCGCCCGGCGGCGAGGTGTGGGAGGCGATGGCGATCCTCAACATGCTCGGCGCACACCGCGCGAGCGTGACGGCCGTCGTCGACGGGCTCGCCGCGTCGGCAGCGTCGTTCATCGCCGCGAGCTGCGACAAGACGTTCATGAGCCCCGGCAGCCAGATGATGATCCACTCGCCGTCCGCGATCGCGTGGGGCAACGCCGCCGAGATGCGGAAGAACGCCGACTTCCTGGACAAGCTCCAGGAGTCGATGGTCGAGGTCTACACCGCGAAGGCGGGCGACCAGGACTGGCCGACGCTGCTGGCCGACGAGACGTGGCTGACGGCCGCGGACACCGTCGCGCTCGGGCTTGCCGACGCCGTCACCGTCGTGCCGGATGCGGGCACCTCCACCACGGTCGGCGCCGACGAGGACGACGAGATCGACGTCGTGTACCTGCCCGACGAACCCGACGACGCGGACGCCGAAGCGCGCTCCGCCCGAGTCCGTGCCGCCGCCGCATCCGCGCGCGCCGCGGCTCCAAAGCCCCCGAGCTCGTCCGAGCCGGGAGAACCCAACACGAAGGAGGCGCTCACGATGAGCGACACCATCAAGGCGGGCCTCGTCCAGCGGCTCGGCGTGCGCGCCGAGGCCACCGACGACGAGATCCTCGCCGCGGTCGATGAGGCGCTCGAAGAGCGCGCCGAGCCGACCACCGAAACCGCCGAGACTCCGGCTCCCACCGCCGCGCTGCCCGAGGGCGTCGTCGCGGTCGACGCCACGGTGCTCGCGCAGCTCCAGGCGAACGCCACGCGCGGCGCTGAGGCGGCTGCCGAGCAGGACCGTGTGCGCCGTGACGGCATCGTCGCGGAGGCGCTTCGTACCGGCCGCATCACCGCCGAGTCGCGCGCCACCTGGCGTGCCCGTCTCGACAAGGACGAGGCCGAGTTCGCGGGCGTGCTCGCGGGCCTGCCCGAGAACACCGCCCTGCCCACCTCCGAGCTGGGACACGCCGCCGGCGAGCCCCGCGACGACGCCTACCCCGCGCACTGGAAGCGCTGAGAGGAGCACTGAACCATGACCAACGAGAGCATCCCGGCGTACCGCCCGGGCGCCGACCTCACCGCGACGGCCGCTGCCGGCGGAGTCGTCGGTAAGACGTTCGTCGACATCACCGCCGCGCTCAACGTGGCGAACGGCACGCCGATCACCGTCGGCCCCGCCACCGCCGCCGGGCTCTCCGTGGGCGTCGCCTCGCGCGACACCGCGGCCGGCGCCAAGCTCCATGTCCTCCGGGGCAAGGGCACCGTCGTCCCCGTCACGGCGGGCGGCACCATCGCCGTCGGCGCCGAGGTCGAGGTCGGCTCCAACGGGCGTGCCGTCACGCTCGCCTCCGGCAAGGCCCGCGGCCGCGCCTGGTCGGCCGGAACGTCCGGATCCGACGTCTTCATCGAGCTCTACTGAAAGGAGCCCGCGCATGCCCACTCCCAACTCGGTCGCGTACCCTCTCGCGGCGCCGAGCGTCAACGGCTCCACCATCACGGTGGAGACGATGCTCAACCAGCCGACGCGTATCACCCGATACCTGTCGGACATCACCCTCCGGAACTACATCAGCGGGCTGTTCTTCTCCAGCCCGGGCGGTGTGTCCGGCGGTGCGGTCGTCTACGACCAGCTCACGCTGAACGACCTGTTCCCGACGCGCGATGTGCAGGAGGTCGCTCCCGGTAGCGAGTTCCCGAACATCACGTCCGAGAACCCGACGCCGAAGACCGCTGCCGTCGAGAAGCACGGTGGCAAGTTCTTCGTCCTCGACGAGGCTCGCGACCGCAACGACCAGGGCGTCATCCAGCGCGAGGGCCGCAAGCTCATCAACGCGATGGTGCGACGCCAGGACGCGCGCTCGATCGCGATCGTGGACGCGGCGCTCGCCGAGTTCTCGTCGCAGGTCGTGGTCGGCACGAACTGGAACAACGTCGTGACCGGCGGCTCCGGCCAGACGAACGCGGCCCTGTGGCCGGCGTCCGACATCGCGCGGGTGCAGACCCTCGCCGACACGCAGGAGCTGGGCGTCGAGATCGACACCCTGATCCTGAACCCGGCGCAGGCGCTGCAGCTCCG
Organism: Microbacterium kunmingense; assembly: GCF_023155745.1. GTDB lineage: Bacteria > Actinomycetota > Actinomycetes > Actinomycetales > Microbacteriaceae > Microbacterium > Microbacterium kunmingense. Next base: position 391,729 of record NZ_JAKNUS010000002.1, on the reverse strand, counting down.
CATCGTCTACGGCGACGACCTGTCGTCGCTGCTGGAGACGTACGGCATCGAGAACTTCCGCGTCTCGAACCGTGTCGCCGCCGGCACCGGCTACGCGCTCGCCGCGGGCCAGCCCGGCGAGATCCGCCCCGAGAAGGCGCTCTCGACCGAGACGTGGCGCGAGCCCGAGACGCAGCGCACGTGGGTGCAGACCGACGCCCGCTTCGTCTCGTACATCACCGACCCGTACTCGGTGTTCAAGCTGACGGGGCTGGCCGGCTGATGGCCGCCCGCACCGTCCGGGCCGGCTTCATCGTCTTCACGGACGCGGCCGGCCGCCCGCAGACCGGCTACCTCGGCGACGAGGTGGACGTGCACGACGACGACCTCGAGCGCTTCGACCGGCTCAACCCGGAAGAGGCGCCGCCGGAGGTCGTCGAGCCCGACGAGTCCGAAGAGGACGAGCCGTACGAGGGCGTCAAGGTCGCGGACCTGAAGGCCGCGATCGAGAAGCGGAACGAGAGCCGCGAGGACGCCGACAAGATCAGCGTCGCCGAGCCGGGCAACCGGCCGGAGCTGGTCGCGGCTCTCGTCGCCGACGACGCCAAGCAGCAGTCCTGACAGAAGGGGGCGATGATGCCGATCAAGCCTGAGCACCTCGGGGTAGATCCCGATCTGGCCCGCCGGATCCTCGTGCTCGCGCGGATCATCGCCCCCTGCGTCGAGACGCTGCCCGACGACAGCCCGCTGCGGGAGGACGCGATCGCCGTCCTCCGCGGCGTGGCCGCCGAGGCGGCCGCTCTTCCGCCCCGGTCGCTCGCTTCGACGGGCGTCGGCCCGATGCGCGAGACGTACCGCGACATCGGCTCGTGCTTCACCGAAGACGACAAGGCGTCTCTGCGCTCGCTGTGCGGCCTGACTTCCTCGCCGGGCCTCCCAATGGGGTCGTTCCCCGATCCGGGCCTGGTGAGTCGCCTGTGGCCGGAGACGTACACATGATCCGCGGCGAGACGGTCGTGGTCGAGCGCCCGACGCAGGTCGGGAAGAACTCCCGCAACGAACCGCGCTTCGAGTGGGCCGACGAGGACGTGCACAACGTGCTCGTGTTCCCCGGCCCGCTCGCCGACGTGTCCGACGCTGCCCGCCCGGCCGGGGTGCGCGTCGAGTGGTCCCTCTACTGGCCGAAGACCTACACGAAGAGCCTCGCCGGATGCCGCGTGCGGATCCGCGGGGGAGAGCCGGTGACGATCATCGGCGACCCGCAGGCGTACACCCAGGCGCCCACGCGCTGGAACCGCCCCAGCGAGGCCGGCCGCACCGACGGATAGGAGGCCCTCATGGCAGCGCACGACGTCAAGCTCAACCTCGCCGCGATCAACACGCTCATGCGCTCGGCGCCGGTCCAGGCCGTCGTCGACTCCGCTGGCCGGAAGATGGCCGCCGCCGCCGGCGAGGGCTTCGAGTACGTCCCCCGGCCGCACCGCTGGATGGCGCGCGGCTACGTGCAGGCGACCACCGCGCGCGCCCGTCGCCGGCAGGCCCGCGACGCCGTGCTCGAGCGCGCGATCGGGGCGGTCCGGCAGTGAGGTTCACCGACATCGAGTCGGCCGTCATCGCCTTCCTCGAGGAGCGCGTCGACGCGCCCGTGTCCCTGCGCGTGCCGTCGCCGCGGCCGCCGGCCTTCCTGCGCGCCTGGCGCAACGGCGGCGCTGCAGCGAACCGCGTCCTCGACCAGCCGCAGATCACCGTCGAGGCCTGGGCCAGCGACGACGAGACCGCGGCACGCCTCGCGAACGAGGCCCGCGACGCGCTCCTGCAGCAGTACACGGCGATGCCGTTGGTTCGCCGCGTCGAGGACGTCACCGGCCCCTACTTCACCCCGGACGAGGACACGGAGACCCCCGTCTACCGGTTCACCGTCCAGCTGCGCGTCCGCGCGGCCCGCTGACCCTCCCCGGTCCAGGGGAGTCCACAACGCCGGTCATGCCCCGGCTCACACGAAAGAGAGACACCATGACCGTGAAAGCTGAGCTCGCCCGAATCTTCGGGTCGGACTCCGACGCGATCCACCTCGCGCCGTTCGGCACCACGCTGCCGACGACGATCGACGGCGCGCTCGATCCCGCCTTCGAGGACGTCGGCTGGCTGTCGGAGGACGGCCTCACCGAGACCCTCACCGGTTCCGTCGAGCGTCGGCGCGGGCACCAGGGCCGCGGCGTCGTCCGCACCCTGATGAACGAGTCCGGCACGCAGATCGCGTTCGTCGGCCTCGAGTCCAAGGCGCAGACCAACTCGCTGCGCTACCACGAGAAGGTCGTCGACACCACGACAGCCGGCGTGCGCAAGGCCACCCGCGGGGCCGGCCAGCGAATCCAGGTCCGCGCGGCCGTTATCGACCTCTTCGACGCGGACGACGACGACGTCAAGGAGCGCTTCATCATCCCGCGCTTCGAAATCGCCCCCAACGGCGATCGCACGTTCGTCGGGTCGGACATCGCCGCCTACCCCTTCCTCGGGGAGATCATCGGCGACTACACCCATCTCGCCACCGATCTCGAAGAGGCAGGTGCGTGATGGCCGCCCGCAAGCGCACGCAGCAGCCGAAGGTTGGCGAGGTCTACCGTCAGGACCGGTTCGGCAACAAGCACACCCTCGACGCGGAGGCCGCCGCTGCGGCCGAGGCCGAGCCGCCCACGCAGCCCGCGCTGCCGGCGGCCGACTGACCGCGCCCACAGACCGGTGGGCGGAGCTTCCTCCGACGGCTCCGCCCACCGCCCCCATCCACCAGTCGGAGAACACAGTCGGAGGAGACACATCATGGCCACCAGGCCCACCGCCGCCAAGGCACCGCAGGACCACCAGCCCAAGACCGAGAAGCCCAAGGTCGAGAAGATCACCATCACGATCACCGAGGACGGTGACGAGCGCACCATCCCCGGCCGGCGCGTCACGCTCCGCGGCATCGACGTCGAGGTCGCCGACGAGGCCCTCGACGACTTCGAGGTCCTTGACGACATCCGCGCCGTCCAGGACGCGAACGACGCATCGCGCCTGCCGTCCCTGCTGCGCCGCCTCGTCGGCGAGCAGTACCGCAGCGTCCTCGACCAGCTCCGTGGCCCCAACGGCCGCGTGACGACGTCGGACGGCGCGCAGTTCGTCCTCGACCTGTTCCAGGCGCTCAACCCAAACTGATCGTGCTCGCGGGCGCCCTCGACGACCACGAGGGCGCCCTGCGGGCATCGCTCCAAGCCGAGTACGGTATTCGCCTGCTCCGCGACGGCCGCACCGACCCGGAGCGTACGCCGAGCGAGCTCGGCGACCTCGTCGCGGGCCTCCCGCACGGGTGCGCGCTCTGGCGCGCTGCCGGTGGGCCCATCGCGCTCACCGACGAGGCGCACCTCCTGCGCGAGGCGATCTTCCGCCTCGAGGTCATCGACTGGCACAACGGCGGATCCAAGGGCACCCCGCCGAAGCGAATCGACCTGCCGCGTCCCGCGCACGAGGTGCGCAAGGAGCAGGCCAAGCAGACGGCGAAGGCCGAGCGCCACGCCGCGCGCCAGAAACGGCGGGCAAGCAAGACCTAGACGGGGGTGCTGATGCCGAAGAACGCGCTCGAGATCGCCAACGCGTACGTCGCACTCACCGTCCGACTGCCCAACGCCGCCCGCGACATCGCCTCGGCAGTCAACGCATCGGGCGTCGGCGGCGACATGGGCCAGGCGCTCGGCAAGGCAATGGGCTCGCGCATGTCGTCGGCGATGAAGGCCGCCTCCGCGGCCGCCTCCTCGGCCGCGAAGGAGTCGCTCGAGAAGGCGACCGCTTCGCTCGCCAAGGCCGAGGACGGCCTCACCCGTGCAGCGAACGCTCGCACCGCCGCAGCCAAGCAGGTCGAGATCGCGGAGATCCGGCTCAACGAGCTGCGCGCGAAGGGAACCGCGTCTGCGTCCACGCTGGCCGCCGCGGAGGAGCGCGTCCGGCTCAAGAAGGTCGCACTCGCCGACGCCGAGCGCGGCCACGAGCGCGCGGCCCGGTCGGTCGCTGACGCGCAGCGCGAACAGTCGTCCGCCTCGCAGGCCGTGGAATCGGCCGGCGGCCGCCAGGTGTCGCTGTGGGGCCGCATGAAGGGTGCCCTCGGCGGCGTCGAGGAGAAGGTCCGTTCCTCGAGCGTCTGGATGGGCACCCTCGCGGGTGCTGTGGCCGGTGTGGCGTCCCAGTTGGCCGACCGCGCGTTCTCCGCGCTGTCATCCTTCGGCGCGGAAGCCGCGGCGACGTCGGACGGCGTCCAGAAGTTCGCCAAGACCCTCGAGTTCGCGAACATCGACTCGGGGACCATCGACCGGCTGTCGGCATCCACGCGGGCCTACGCCGACGCGACGATCTACGACCTCACCACCATCCAGAACACCACGGCGCAGCTCGCCGCGAACGGGGTGAAGGACTACGACCGCCTCGTCGAGGCCGGTGGCAACCTCAACGCCGTCGCCGGCGGCAACGCGGACACCTTCAAGTCCCTGGGCATGGTGCTCACGCAGACCGCCGGCGCCGGGAAGCTGACGACGGAAAACTGGAACCAGCTCTCGGACGCCATCCCGGGAGCCTCCGGGCGGCTGCAGGCGGCCATGCTCGCAAACGGCGCCTACACCGGCAACTTCCGCGAGGCGATGGAGAAGGGCGAGATCACCGCGGAGGAGTTCAACGCCGCGCTGCTGCAACTCGGCTCCGAACCCGTCGCCGTCGAAGCCGCCAAGTCCACGGAAACCCTCGAGGGCGCCCTCGGCTCCCTCAAGGCCGTCGTCATCGGCGGCATGTCGGACGCGCTCACCGCGCTCAAGCCCATGCTGACCGGTGCCATCACCGGCGCCGCCGACGTCCTCAGCGGCTTCATCGGATGGGCCGGCGGCGCACTCGGAGGACTCCGCGACATCATCGTCGCCGGCGACTTCACCGGCGCGTTCGCGCAGGCGTTCGGCGTCGCCGAGGACTCTCCCGTCGTCGACTTCCTGCTCAGCCTCCGCGATGCCGTCCTCGGCTTCTGGGACGCGCTGTCCGGCAGCGTCGACGTCAGCCAGTTCGCCGAGCTGCTGCAGTACGTCACCCCGCTGGGGCTCGTCTTCCAGGTGCTCGCGCCGCTGCTGCCGCAGATCGGGTCGGCCCTCGGCCAGGCGGCCGGCGTCATCGCGTCCGCGCTCGGCGGCGCGCTGCAGGCGGTGCTGCCCACCCTGGGCATGGTCATCGGGATCCTCACGGACCTCGCCGGCCAGGTGCTGCCGGTGGTGCTGCCGCTGGTGACGATGCTCGCCGGACTGTTCGCCGACGTGCTCGTGGCAGTCATGCCGCTCGTCGACGTGCTGCTGAGCTCGCTCGAGCCGATCCTCGGCGCGATCGTCCCGGTCATCATGTCGTTGCTCGGCGCGATCATGCCGCTCATCGGCGCGCTCGTGCAGGCGCTGGCACCGATCCTCACGGTCGTCGCGCAGATCATCGCGGCCGTGCTGACACCGGTGCTCGGCATCCTGACCGGAGCGATCCAGGTCGTCGCCGACGTCATCATCTGGCTCGTCGAGGACAGCTTCCAGGCGCTCGCCACCGCGGCGACCTGGCTCTGGGAGAACGTCCTGTCGCCGGTGTTCGAGGCCATCGGGGCCGTGTTCACCTGGATCTGGGAGAACGTCATCAGCCCCATCGTGGGGCTTGTCGTGAACTACTTCCGGTTCTGGGGCGCGGTCGCGACGTGGCTGTGGGAGAACGTGCTGTCGCCGGTATTCGCGGCGATCGGCGAGGTCTTCAACTGGGTCTGGCAGACAGTCATCCAGCCGGTCGTCGACTACATCGCGCTCGCTCTGCGCGGGCTCGGAATCGTCTTCGACTGGCTGTACGCGAACGTCATCAAGCCCGTATGGGACGGGATCTCGAGCACCATCAGCACGGTCTGGAACTGGATCGACCAGAACGTCTTCACCCCGTTCAAGATCGGCATCGACCTCGTCGGCAAGGCGTTCGAGGGCGTAGCGAAGGCCATCGGCGTCGCCTGGGACGGCATCAAGGCCGCCGCCGCCACGCCGATCAACTTCGTGCTCGACACGATCTGGAACAACGGGCTCCGCTCGTTCTGGAACGACCTTGTCGGCACCCTCGGCCTCGACGACATGAAGCTGCCGAAGGCAGACCTCGTGAAGTTCGCCTCCGGTGGCGTCCTGCCCGGCTACACGCCCGGGCGCGACGTGCACCGGTTCTGGTCGCCCACCGCCGGCGGTCTCGCGCTCTCTGGCGGCGAGGCCATCATGCGGCCCGAGTTCACTCGCGCAGTGGGCGGGCCGGCGGGCGTCGACGCGCTCAACGCGGCCGCGCGCCGCGGCGAGATCGGCGACGGCTTCGGCGACTTCGTCGGGGACGTGTGGGAGAACGTGCAGAAGGCCGCATCGGTCGCGTGGGAGTTCCTCTCCAACCCCGCCGCCGCGATCCAGACGCACGTCGTCGACGGGCTCCTCAAGCCGATGCTCGCGGGGCAGAACATCTTCGGGCAGACCGTCGGCGGGCTCGCGATCAACACCGTGAAGAGCATGGCCGACCTGTTCAAGGCCGCAGCGCCGACCGTGCCGGGAGGCAAGGGGATGGGCTGGCAGGCGATGTGGGACATCGTCCGGGGCCGCTTCCCCGACGCGACGCTCAACTCGGCGCTGCGTCCCGGCGCCCGCACCGTCAACGGTGGCCAGTCGTACCACGCCCTTGGGCGCGCGATCGACCTGCCGCCCCGCATGGAGATCTTCAACTGGCTCAAGAGCGCGTTCCCCAACTCGAGCGAGCTGATCTTCTCCCCGGCCGGCAGCAGACAGCTGCTCAACGGCAAGGAACACCTCTGGGGTGGCGCGGTCCGCGCGCAGCACTTCAACCACGTCCACTGGGCGATGGCGAACGGCGGCGTCGTCCCGAAGCTCTACGACCAGGGCGGATGGATCCCTCACGGCGGCATGGCAGTGAACCTGTCCGGCCGCCCCGAGGCCGTCCTCACCCCGGAGCAATCGGCGGCCTACGTCGCCGGCCGCGGCGGCGGGGACACCAACATCACCGTGCAGGCGCTGCCGGGCATGAGCCCGCAGGAGCAGGCCGAGCTCATCGCGAGGGAGTTCCGATGGACGCGCTGATGGTCGAGATCGACGGGCGCCGGCTCCACATCGAGCCGGGCAGCCCCGGCGCATGGTGGCTCACTGAGCTCGAGGGCTTCTACGACTCCCCGGGGACGCGGTTCGACGAGAACCTCATCCCCGGGGAGGATGGTGCCTTCGACCCGAGCGAGATCCTGCTCGAGCCGCGACGCGTCGTCGTGCGCGGCTTCTGCGAGGCCTCGTCCGGTGCCTGGGCAGACCGAGTCGTTCGGCCGTGGCTCGCGTCGCTCGTCAAGAAGAAGGATCTCGGCTTCCGGGCGTTCGTCGGCGGTCAGTGGTTGTCGCTGCGCAACGCGAAGATCCGCGGACAGATCAAGGTCCGCGACCTCGACGAGACCTTCACCGAGTTCGAGATCCCCATCTGGGCCGCGGATCCGCGCAAGTTCGGACCCAAGGCCCGCATCGAGATGGACGCCGCGATCGAACCGTCCGGCGGCCTGCAGTTCCCCCTCGTCGACGGCGCCGTGTCGTTCGGCACGTCCGGGGGAGTGCTGTTCCCCGGTGTCTTCGTCATCCACAACCAGGGCACCGCCGACCTGGTGCCCGAGCGCTTCACCGTCCGCGGGCCGATCCCACGGTTCGCGATCACGTCGGAGTCCAGCGTCATCGAGTACGACGCCGCGATCGGCCGAGGTCAGGAGCTCACGATCACGCCCTACGCCGGCGGCCGCGCACACCTCGCCGGCGCCGACGTGTCCCACAACCTGCTGCGCGCCGACTGGGTCCCGATCCGGCCAGGCGAGACCCGCGGCTACCTGTTCAGCCCCGAAGACCCGCAGCCGGGCTCGCAGCTGGCGATCGACTACTCGGAAGGAGCGTGGCTCTGATGGTGACCGTGACCGCCGGACTGGCGATCGACCTGAATGACGACGGCGACGGGACGACGAGCATCGGCTTCCGCCGAGCGCTCGCGGTCCTGCTCAAGCAGTCCGCGCCCGGCGTGGCCACACCTGGCCGCATGGGCGCCGATCACTTCGTCGTCGCCGGTGCGCCGGCGTCGATGGAGTACTCCGTCAGCGGCGGCGGCCTGGTTCTCGTGCGGACCGCGTCCGGCGGCGCCTACCTCGTCGGGATGCCCTCGAGCGTCACCGTGCCGACGGATCCCGCCGACGGCGTCAACCCGCGCATCGACCGGATCTACGCGAAGCAGCCCGACCCGCCGATCGACGGTGCCGCCGTCGACACCGAGTTCATCATCGACGTCGTGTCGGGAGACCCCGCAGCCTCCCCGCTGCCCCCAGCACTCCCCGCCGGCGCCTTCGAGCTCGCACGCAAGGAGATCGCTGCCGGCGCGACCAACACCCAGGCCGGCAAGCCGTTCACCAACATCGCACCGCTGTCCGGGCTCAACGTCGGCGTCGTCACGGTCGCACAAGGCGGCACCGGCTCCACCAGCCCCGGCGACGCCCGCATCGCCCTCGGCATCCCCACCACCCACAGCGGATCCGGCGCGCCGGCGAACACGCTCGGCCGCGACGGCGACGTGTACTTCCAGCCGCTCTGAGTAGGGGGTCGACATGGCCGTATCCGAGGGACAGCTCAACGGCGCGCGCGACTACCGCGCGCGCATCGACATCTGGTACTCGGGCGTCCAGGACTGGCCCGGCAACCGCTCCCGGTTCGACTGGAACGTGCAGCTCATCGACGCTGCCGGCTGGGGATCGTGGACGAACAGCACCTGTGAGGTCTGGGCGTCGATCGGCGGTGTCAATTACTACGGCACCTTCACCATCCCGCAGAGCACCGCCGGTCAGAACCGCGTCGTCCTGTCAGGGTCGACGTGGCACGGCCACGACGGCGAGGGCTTCCGCCCCGGCTTCGCGAGCGACGCCTACATCAAAGTCCCGCACTCGAACATCGGCGAAGGCGGATCCGGGCAGGCCTGGGTCGACGCCCCCCGCATCCCGAAGCCCCCGACGGCCCCACGCAACCTGCGCGTCGAGAACGTGTCGCCGATCAGCGCCGGCGTCCGCTACGACGGCCCCGCCGACTGGCGCGGATCCTCGCCGCAGGGGTACACCGCCGACTGGTACGAGATCAACAACGCGAACAACCCGCTCGTCTGGCGCGACCTCAACTCGCAGGGCTACACAGACCCGCAGGGCGGCGCCGTCGCCGGCGCTCCGCAGCTCAAGCCCGGCACGACCTATCACGTCTACGTCTACGCCCGCAGCAACGTGGGCAACAGCCCGTCCGCGAGCATCGCGCTCACGACGGACGCCGGCGGCCGCATCAAGGTCGGCGGCACCTGGCGCGAAGCGACGCCCTGGATCAAGGTCAACGGCGTCTGGCGCCGCGCCCGCCCCTACGTGAAGCAGAACGGCGCCTGGCGCGCCGTCCGCTGACCCGCAGACAGCACGACCGCCCCCGGCGCCCGTCGGGGGCTTCGCCATGAAAGGACACCGAAATGCCCGAAGTGAAGGGCGGCTACCAGCTGCCCGCGACCAGCAACTACGTCAGCTCGAGCTGGCAGGACCACAAGAACCGCCGGCCACCGTCCCAGGAGCCCGGCACCGACTACGGCATCGCCTACGGTTCGACCCTCCGCGCCCCCGAAGACGGCTACATCGAGTACGTCAAGACCAGCGCGTCCGGCGCGATGGGCCGCGTCGTCAAGATCCGCCTCAACGACGGCCAGTCGGTCCGCTACCTCCACCTGTCGCGCATCACCGTCAACTCGGGCCAGAAGGTCCGCCGCGGCGACGTCGTCGGCTACTCGGGCGCCTCCGCAAACGGCAAGGACTGGGGCGTCGGCGCGCACGTGCACGTCACCCTCATGCCCGGCCACGCCGACACCTTCGGCAACACGCTCGACTTCGCCCGACAGGTCGGCGCCGACAACGACATCACGATCGCCTTCTCCCAGAAGGTCGCGAACGAGCAGAACTTCCTCAACGCCGCGCAGGGCGAGAAGCTCGTCGTCGACGGCCTCGCCGGCCCGCTCTACCGCGCCGCGGTCGGCCGCTACCAGCAGTACCTCAAGGGCCGCGGCTGGTACGACGGCGAAATCGACAACGCCTGGGGCCCGAAGACCCAGGCCGGCCACGAGAAGCGCTACGCCGAGTGGGTCGCGCAAACGACCCCGAAGCCCAACCCCGCCTATCACCGAGCCACCGTCGCCGACCTCGCCGAGCTGCAGTGGGTGAACGGTCTGCAGAAGATCGCGCACCTCTACGGCTACGGCAAGGGCCAGGCCCAGTCGACCTGGATGGACAACAAGTGGGGCGGCGGCTCGCAGGCCGGCCTGCAGCGCTTCCTCGACCAGAACCACGGCGGATCGCTCGCTGCGTGGCTCCGTGCAAAGTGGGGTTACACGGACAACGACGACCTGTGGGGCCCCAACATGAAGGCCGCCGCAGCTCGCGCCGAGGCCGAGAACTACAAGGCGCTCTGATGCGCTCCCAGGGTCCGCGCCACGCGGGGCCGCGTCCCCACACCTCGTGGTGGCGCGGCCCCTGGCCACCGAGCGTCCTGCTCCTCGCGATGGTGCCGCTGCTGATCTGGGAGCTCACCTGGTCGCTGCCGTTGCTGACGGGAGGGCGCTGATGGTCGAACGTTACGCGGTCCCGCAGGAGAAGCGGCGCGTGCTCGAGGCGATCATCCGGATCATCGACATCGTCGCCTACTTCATCATCTTCGTCGGCGGCTGCTACGCGCTCTTCTGGACGCCTGACAGCGTGCAGCGCGAGCTCGCGGGCGCCGAGTGGCTCGTCCCGCTCTGGGCGGGCTTCCTTCTCGTCGGCGGCGGGCTCGGCATGGTCGGGCGCATCAGCCGCATCTGGATCCTCGAGCCACCGGCCGACGTCGCCGCGATCGCCGGCGCCGCGATCTACTTCGTGGTGCTCGGCGGCACGCTCTTCACATCGGTCACCGCCGGTGTCGCGACGACGCTCGTGTTCTACGCGCTCATCCAGATGTTCCGGCGCTACATCGAGCTGCAGATCTTCGGCACGGACCCGAACGTGCACGGCTTCGCTGATCGGGTCGCGGAAGCGCTACGGAGGCGAACGGGCAACGTCGCTCCGCGAGAGGAGTAGGCGTGGAGAACGTCAACTTCGTCACCATCATCGTCGCGGTCCTCGGCGCAGGCGGACTAGGCGCGTTCGCCAGGGAGATCGCCGACATCGTTTCCAAGGTCCGCCGCGGTGTCTCCACCCGGGAGACCAACCGCAAGAACGACATCATCGGCCAGCGCGACGCTGCTATCAAGCGCGCCGACGACGAACGCGATCGCGCGGACGACGAACGCCGCCGGCGCATCGCCTGGCAGGAGTACGCCGGCCTTCTCGCCTTCCGCCTTCGCATGGCCGGCATCAGCCCCGACGCCCTCCCGGACGGCCTCGAGGACACCATCAACCCCACGTGACTGAGGAGGTCACCATGCACCTGTCCAACCTCGCGAACGCGAGCTGGTGGAAGGACGCCGCGCTGCGCGGCCTCTACACCGCCGTCGCGATCGCCATCCCCTACGTCGGCGGCTCGCTCGTCGCCGACGTCCCGTGGCTCGCGATGCTGTCCGCGGCCGCGGTCGGCTTCATCGCCTCGCTCGCGACGTCGCTGTTCGGCCTCCCCGAGGTGGAAGGCGTGAACCTGCCCTGGTGGCTCGCCGCCGTGGAGCGCGTCGTCAAGACGTTCTTCCAGGCCCTTGCCGCCGGCATCGCCCCTGCGACGTTCCTGACCGACGTCGACTGGTCCACCGTCCTGCAGGCGTCCCTCATCGCCGCTGGGCTCTCGCTCCTGCGCCTCATCCTGGCCACCCTGCCCGCTGACCCCACCCGGGCCCCGATCGACGCAGGAGAGGCCGGCAGCGGCCGCGTGGCCACCATCACGGTCATCGCCGGCAACAGCGGAGTCGACGCCGCGGCAGCCGCGACCGAGATCCGCCGCGCGCTCGGCTGACAGAAGGGAGAACGCCGGTGGCCGGATACCTCGTGGGCGGGCGATTCCTCTCCGGAGAGATCACCCTGCGCAAGCTGGTCCCGCTCTCGTGCGGCGTGGAGCTCACGCTCAACGCCCCCGAGACCCTGCGGGCGCAGCTGCAGCTGCCGTACGTGGATCCGGCCACCGACGTCGCCCTCGACATCCCCAACCAGCTGCTCCCGCAGCGCGACTTCATCGGCTGGGTCGAGAACGGCGTCCTCCTCGCCGCCGGCCAGATCCAGGGCGACCCGTTCGCCTTCCCCTACTCGTCGACGCTCACCGCCGCCGGCGCGTGGGAGTACTTCGCCAAGCGCAAGGTGCTCCCCGTCCTCACGGCCGCGCAGCTTCCCTCGAACGTCACCTCGAAGTGGACCAACACTTCGCTCCGCACGATCGCGAAGCGGCTCGTCGAGCAGGCCTGTGCCTGGCCGGCCGCCGGCATCCCGATCGACTACGAGCCCGACTTTGCCGGCACCAACGAACGGGAGTACCCCGGCGCGGATCTCATGTGGGTTGCCGAGGCCCTCACGAACCTCACGGAGGTCGAGGACGGTCCCGACATCGCCTTCCGCCCGAAGCTCGACGGCCCGCGCCACGTCCGCTGGGATCTGCTCACCGGCGACCCCGATCTCACGCAGGGCGGCGTCGACCACTACTGGGACGTGTCGGCGCCCGGACCGAACGCCTACATCTCGGACCTCGACCGCGACGGCCGCGATCTCGCCACGCACGCGTGGGGCGTCGGCGCGACGAACGACGAGACACAGATCCGCCTCGAGGCGAAGGCGTCCTCGACCGCGCTGCTGGACGCCGGCTTCCCGATGATGGAGACCGTCGAGAACCGCAACAGCGTCCTCCGTGCAGAGACCTTGCAGGCGTACGTCGACGAGGCCGTTGTCCGCTACTCCGCGTTCACCGAGACCTTCACCCTCAAGGTCTCGCGCGACGAGGACCCGAAGCTCGGAACCTACTGGCCGGGGGACTGGGCCAAGATCAAGGTTGCCGCGACCGCCCGCGTCCCCGCCGGCATCTACCGCGTCCGCATCGTCCGGATCTCGTTCGACGCCGAGGGCGACGTCACGCTGCAGTGCGCGCCCGAGCGCGTCGCTGGCGGCTACCCCGTTCCCTCGAGCGACCGCCAGTGGCTCTCCAACCAGCTGCGCGCCCTGCAGGGCCGCATTGACGAAACGAACAGGGGGTAGGCCGGATGCCTACGATCACAGGTCCGATTCTCGATTCCGCGGGGAGGCCGGCGAACGGGATTCTCCGCGTCGTCGCATCCCGGCCCTTCGATACTGGAGCCGGCCACGTGACCCAGGCCGCCAGCACCGCCAACGTTCGCGACGGCATTCCTACTGTCGCGTCGGGCGCATGGTCGCTTCCCGCAACGCCGGAAGGCGTGTACCTCGAGCTCGAGCAGGATCTCGACGGCGAGAATGTGGCTCGCTTCACGCTGTCCGTCCCCGACGTCCAGACGATGTCGTACAGCGAGCTCCTTTTCAACCGCGGCGGCGGTGAGGGCGGCGCCAACCCCTACTGGTGGGATCTCACGGGAGGTCTGGACTTCCCGCCGACCGCCGTGAACGGGGATCTCGGATTTGACAGTGACACAGGAAACGTGTGGAGGTACGAGCAGTGAGCAAGGTTCTCATCGGAAGCGTTCGCGGCCCGGCAGGTCCGGTTGGTCCCGCGGGTCCCGTCGGCCCGGCAGGTCCGAACACCGTTCCGACGCAGCAGGCGATCGCGGACGCGGTCACTCAGAACGGGCCGGCGAAAGAGGCCCTTTCTGCCGCGTTTGCTAGTCGCAACGCCGCCGTTATCCCCGTTTGGCAGAACGGACTCGTCGGGAACTGGGTGGGCAACGACGCAAGCGGCTCGGGCACAAATGACACCGTGGCACTGCAAGCTCTAGTAGACGCGGCCCCGGCGGGGGCGACGATCCTGTTCGACCGCGCGGGGCGTTACCGCATCGACCCGATCACGATCAATAAGGCGCTTCACTTCGACCTGAACGGCTCAACCGTCATCACCCGCACCCGGACGGGCTCATCCACGGAGGCCCCCCTGTTCGGGTTCGCGGGATCGGAAGGCGCGTTCAAGACGATCACCGCCTCGGTGACAGAGGGCGACTTCACCGTGTCGGTGAACAGCGTCAGCGGACTCGCTGTCGGTGACTGGGTGCAGATCCGAGACTCGACCGAACTGCTCAAGTGGGACACGGGCGCCTGGTTCTCCACCGGTCAGAGGTTCCTCACAACCATCGTCGCCATCGGAGCGTCCACGGTGACCCTCGCCGCGCCAGCACCGTGGGGTATGACTGTGAGCCCGCAGCTCGTGAAACTGAACGTGATCACCTCCCCCCGCATTTCTAACGGGACCATCCGAGACACGAACCCGGGGAACGACCCGGTCACAGCGAACAGCATCTACGGCAGCCACGCCGACCTCCTAAGCTTCCGTTACACGGTCGACGCACGTGTGGATGACGTCACCGTGATCGGGTGGCAGGGCGTCGCCGCGAAGGTGTGGGACTCCGCGAATGCCGAGATCAACGTCAACGGCGTAGACCCATTCCGTCCCGCAACGTCAGGCTGTGGACACCTTGTGCGGTTCATTCGGTCCACCGATTCAAAGGTTGTGGGAGGAGAGTCGCGCGGCGCCCGCCACCACGTAACGCATGTTCAGGCGGTGCGGTGCGGCTCGGTCGACGCGACGGCGCACAACACCTACTTCGGGGCTTTCCAGACCCACGGTCACGGCGCCGTGGACTGTTACTCGAAGCGTGACACTGTCGTTAACGAACGATCCTTCTCCTCGGGGTGGCAGTTCGGGAACGGTCAATACGGTCCCGACAAGCGCTTCCGCGTGATCGATCCCTCTTACACGGGCCGCGGGGTCGCCTTCCTTGCTTGCGCCGCCTCCTCCGGGATGCGGATCGTGGCGCCCGAGGCAACCGTCTACTCAGGCCGCGGGCTCGCGGTGATTGAGCAGGCAACCGACATCGTCCTCGACGTTCAGACCGGACGTATCGAGGGCTCCGGTGAACTCGTGTTCGCGGGTTCCAACCTCGACGGGACGGGCACCACGTACGGCGGCGATCTGACAATCGTTGGCGACGGGTTCCGCGGTGCTGGCGCACTCAACATCCGCCTGTCGGGGAAGCTTCGCGCGATCGGTGTTTCCCCGAAGCGGATCTCGGGCGCGATTGTCGGAGACCTGTCGGGGAGTGAGATCGCGTCGGGGAAGGCCGTGTCTCAACTAGCGCTCCGCGGCTTCGACCGTGGGGCGGCTGTCGTCACGAATCAGACGTGGCCGACGTCCAACCTGATCGCGTTCGCCGCTGTGACGGAGGGCGGGCGTATCTCGAAGATCGCTCTCGAGGTGATGGTGTCGAACGGGAACATCAGCGTCGCCGTCTACCGTGGCGCGGGCGGGCCTGGGGGTGCGCTGGTGCCCGGGGCCCGCGCTGCGACGTCTGGCGCGGTTGCGTGTCCCGCGGTCGGGTACGCGGAGGTTTCGCTCGGTGCCGCGGTCGACGTGGAGCCGGGTGACTTCCTCGCGCTGTCCTGCGACAACGTCACCGCGGTGTTCGCGGGTCTGAGCGGCACCGCGTCCTCCCTGCAAGCCGGGTTCTACTACCGGAGCGTGTCGGTCTCGGCGCATCCCGCCCCGAACCCGGCACCGTCGGGCGCGAACCTCACACCGTCGATGAACCGCGTCCCCCTGCTGGTGGGCGTCGCGTAGAGCACCGCGCGTGGCAAGATGCAGGGGTGGAGACCCTAGTCTTGCTGGCGGCGATCCCGGTCCTGCTGCTGATCGGGATCGCCGTCAGGCGGTCGTGGATGCTCACCGGCCTGGGCTGGGCGAGCTCCCTGTTCTCGGGTGTCGCTGCTCTCGGCGTCCCCGTGTTCGCGGTCGTCGGCGGGTTGATGGGTCTGCTCCGTGGACGCCGACCTGCACAGCCGGTCAGGGGGCTATCGGCCCTCGTGACTGTGCTCATGGTCGGTGCGGTGGTCGCTGCCGCGTCGGCCGTGTGGTCGGAGCCGGGACCGTTGGCGTTCATCACCGCGGCTCGATGGTTCGCGCTCGGAACGTTGACCGTCGTCGCCGTGAACATGATCCAGAGCGACGGGCTCCCCGCAGCCGGGAAGATACTCGCCGCTATGGCGCCGGTCGCCCTCGCCCAGGCGGCGACGACCGTGCTGTTCCGGTTCGTTCCCACCGTTGAAGCGAACTACTACGCGTCGGGGCTGAGCCGTCCGTTCCTCGGGGGCGCTGGCCAGGCGCTCACTACCGAGCAGGGATACAACAACGTCGTGGCGCTCGAGCGCGCCGGCGGATTCCTGTTCGTCAGCGTCAACCGCGCATCGCTCGTGATGGGAATCATGCTCGTCACCTATCTCGCGTACGCCGCGCTTGCGCGGAAGCGGTGGCCGATCTGGGTGGCGCTGCCGCTCGCGGGCGCCATCGTTGCGACGGGGTCAAAGACGGGTCTTGCGTTGCTGATCGTCATGCCGCTGTTCGCGTTCTTCCTGGCCCGCGCCGCTGGGTCGCAGCGTCCCGCTGGCCGGATCGGGGCGGTTCTCGTCGCCCTCGTTGTCGCCGTGGTCGGTGCGCAGGTGTTCCTCAGCACGGCCGATGAGTACGTGCAGGCGTCGGCCGACACCCTCACACCGCGGCTCATCTTGTGGGGTGCGGCACTGAACGCCATCGGCGGATCACCGGTGTTCGGCCTCGGGTTCGGGAACTGGACCCGCGAACTCGAAGCGGGGACATTTGTCCTCGGTTTCTCGTCACGCCCGGTGCACAACTGGCTCCTGCAAGCCTGGCTGGACGGTGGCCTCGGGTTCGCCACCGCGAATGTCGCGCTCGTGATCGTGGTGTTGACGATTATGCTCAGGGCTCAAACGGTCAATGCGACCAAGCACGAACGGCTCGGCTTCGCACTCGCCGGGACAGCGTTCCTTTGGGCTTTCGTTCACGGCCTCGGCGACAACTCGTCGGTGATCGGCGACCCGCAGAATCTGGTGTTTCTGATTCTCGCTGGCGGGGTGCTACTGAACGCGCAGATTCTCGCCTCCCCCAGGGCGGGCACAGCGCCTCAGTTCGCTATTGCCAACGCGAGGATGTAGACCGCCAGAACGGTCACGGCCACGATCTGCCACCGCTGGCGGACAATCGTCGCCCGGTGGGATGAGATCCAGTCCCCAAGCTTCTCGAATGGTGTCCGCTCCACGCTGAAGAAACTACCGCGGACAGGACGCGTCCGCCTACAGGCAGCCACCTTCTCCCTCAGATAGATACACATCGACGCCCCGCGTCCCTCACCCTCGGGTGGGTGGACGCGGGGCGTTTCTGTCGTTTCTGCGGCTGACCGCGTTCCGCCACACGACGACGCTGCGACGCCCTCCGTCGTCTTCCCACTCGACAATCACGACGCGGTCGTTCCAGCCGGACGCCTCGGCGGGGATGCGGGAGGCGGGATCATCCGCCCAAGAGATCCACGCCCACACTTTCGGAAGCTGCCCGCGCGGAGCCCACTGGATCGGCTGCGGTCCGTAGGCGTTGCTCCCGAGGGTGCAGGCGCGTCGGCGACTGGTGCCTTGCTGGATGCGTTGGTCGTTGAGGTTGTCGTAGTGCGCTTCGTAGCGGCGGTTCTTCGTCACGGGTGGCCGGGTCATCCTTCCTCCGGCCGAGAACGATGATGTTACCCGGCGTCAACGACGCGCTGGAACCGTCCCCCGTCGCGGAGGTGAACCGTGCCGCAGGTGACGCACTCGAACCCGCGCGGGTCGTCGCGCATCACCGTGTGGCAGGTGGGGCAGCGCGGCTGCTCGAGGTCATCGATCATGACCGTGAGCCTACGTCGATGTCGGAGGCCGGTGGCATCCTAAATGCCATGTCTGCCCCCATCCCCGTCGACGAGCTCCTCGCTTTCGAGGGCGCGCATCCGCGTCACTCGGGCTGGAAGGAAGAGGCGATCCGTGCCCGCTTCGAGGTTCCGCCCGCTCGCTATTACCAGCTTCTCGATCGGGCGATCGACACCC
Source organism: Microbacterium kunmingense (assembly GCF_023155745.1). Classification (GTDB taxonomy): domain Bacteria; phylum Actinomycetota; class Actinomycetes; order Actinomycetales; family Microbacteriaceae; genus Microbacterium; species Microbacterium kunmingense. The sequence goes on along the minus strand of NZ_JAKNUS010000002.1, from coordinate 373,620 downwards.
GTGAGGCGCTCGAGCTTAACCCGATGCTGACGCACCGTCTGCGGCGCGTGCGGGAGGTTCGACGAGCGGCGCGCGAGCCGCGCAGGGCGGGGTGACTTGCCCACATTTTGCCCACAGGTTCGGCGACCGATATCGGGTTTTGCCGTGCTCTATCGGGCTCGGATGGGCGTAATTCCGCGGGTGAGCCGCTGACGGCCGCCACGGGAAAGGAACCACGACTTCTTCAGCGGGTCGGGCTCGTCGTACGTCATCGGCAAGGCCGTCGCGACCGAGGACGACGACTGGGACTTCTGACCTCCCGATCCTGACGCCGGGTGGGGTTACGCGCTGACCAGCTCGGCGGGAATCGCGCGCAGCGCGCGGGCGAGGTCGTTGCGGAGATCGTCAACGTGTTCGAGCCCGATCGACAGTCGCACGAGACCCGCGTGCGGCCGCGCGTGCGGGGGGACCGGGCGGTGCGTCAGGGCAGCCGGGTGCTGGATGAGGGAGTCGACCCCTCCCAGCGACACGGCGTGCGTGAAGAGCGTGACCGCTGAGGTGGCGGCGGCCGCGGCCTCGAACCCTCCGCGAAGTCTCACCGAGATCATCGCGCCGGTTCCTCGCATCTGACGTCGGAGCAGACCGCGCGGATCCCCGTCCAGTCCGGGGTAGTGCACCTCTGCGATCTCCGGCTGCTCCTGCAACCATTCCACCAGCCGGCGCGCCGAACCCTGCTGCCGTTCCAGACGCACCGGCAGGGTCGGCAGTCCTCGGTGGAGCAGGTACGCGCCGAGGGGGTGCAGGAGCCCACCGGTCACCGCGCGCACTCGACGGAGCGCGGCAGCGGTCTCGGCATCGCATGCGATGACACCGGCGATGACGTCGCCGTGTCCGCCGAGGTACTTCGTGGCGCTGTGCAGCGACATCGTCGCTCCGAGCGCGACCGGGTTCTGCAGCAGTGGTGTGGCGAACGTGTTGTCGACGAGGACCGGGATGCCGCCGGCCGACGCCACCACCGCAGCGATGTCGACGAGGTCGAGCGTGGGGTTGGCGGGCGTCTCGACGACGATCAGCCCCGTGTCGGGTCGGATGGCGGCGGCGATCTCGTCCTCGTGACAGTACGTGACCTCGATGCCGAGGAGTCCCGACGAAAGCAGGTGGTCGGTCCCGCCGTAGAGCGGGCGCACCGCGATGATGTGGGATCTCCCCGACGCCGCACTGTGGGCGATGATCGCGGCGGTCATCGCCGCCATGCCCGAGGCGAAAGCGACTGCCTCCTCGGCGCCCTCGAGTTCGGCCAGCGCGCTCTCGAAGCGGGCGACGGTGGGATTCCACAGCCGCGCGTAGACGAGCCCGCCGTCGGCGAGCGGGTGCCCCCCGCTCGCCATGGATTCGTACGACAGCCCGCCGGCTTCCAGGTCGGGGATGGGGTTCGTCGTCGACAGGTCGATCGGGAGCGCGTGAACGCCGAGACCCTCGAGGTCGGCCCGTCCGGCGTGCACGGCGACGGTGTCGTGGTGGCGGTGAGCAGATTCCATGCAGCTAGTGTGAGGGTAATCGCAAGAAGGCGGCCGGTCTGCCGGCTGAAAGAGCGGAAGAAGCGTGGCTGATCCGAATTTTCTCCATGACGGGTGCGTTCGGGGGAGGGGTTCTTGATGAAATCTCAAAGCGGAGATGAGCTCCTGGATGACACCGACCTCCGCATCCTGCGGCTGCTTCAGCGTGACGGCGACTTCACCAACCGGGCTCTTGCCGAACAGCTCGGCCTGGCCGAGTCCACGTGTGCCCATCGGGTTCGCGTGCTGCGCGCGCGGGGAGTGATCCGCGGATCCCAGGTGCGCGTGAACGAGGCTGCGCTGGGCTATCCGATCCAGGCGCTCATCCGCGTCCGGCTGGGGAGCCACTCCGCCTCTCGCGTCCGCAACCTGTTCGATGCGCTCTGTGCGATCCCGTCCGCGCTGCGTGTCTTCCACGTCGCCGGAGTGGACGACTTCCTCGTCCATGTGGCCGTGCGCGATCCGGAAGCGCTGCGCGATGTGGTGTTGGAGCACATCACCGTGCACCCCGTTGTGCGGGCGACCGAGACGCAGCTCCTCTTCGAGGTGCGCGATGGTCAGGGTCCACTCATCTGAGCGGGGTTTCTTCCGGCTGGGGCCGGCGCCTCTGGCCTTGATTCGGGTTCAACCTCTGGTTGAGGGTTTCGGGTGTGGATGTCGGAGGGTGGTGGGATGCTTCATACATGCGTTCGAACCCGCGGCTTACCCTCCTCAGCGACGAGGACCGTGGTGAGCTGACCGGTGTGCTCACCCGGGTGGAGGCCGCGCAGGTGGCGCTCGCGGCTGCCGAAGCTGAGCAGGCGCGGGCGCTGGCTGAGGCGGGTGCGTTCGCGGCGCGGTTGGCGGAGGGGTCGTCCGCGGTGGTGCGGGACCGGGATATGGCGCTCCGGGGTGTGGCGGCGGAGATCGCGGCGGCGGTGCGGGTGTCCGACCGCGCGGTGCAGCGCCAGATCGACTCCGCCTACACGCTGGTCAACGACTTCCCCGCGACGGTGCACTGCTGGGAGAAGGGGTTGCTCACGCGGGCGCATGTGGCGGTGGTGGAGGACATCGGCCGGCGGCTGCCGCCGGAGGTGAAGGGTGAGTTCGATCAGCTCGCCGCGGAGATCTGCCTGGACGAGACCCCGGGCCGTGCCCGCGCGGATCTCGAGATCCTCGCGGAGCGGATGAACCCGCGCACCCTCACCGAACGACATGGTGAGGCGTTTCGGGGGCGGAAGATCGTCCGGTACACGATCGGGGAGGGGATGTCAGAGCTGCGGTCTGTGCACTCCTCGGTGTTGATCGAGGGGATCTTCCAACGCGTCACCGACCAGGCCAACGTCGTCATCGCCGCCCGGGAACCGGAATCCGGTGATACCCGGTCCCTGGACGAGGTCCGTGCGGACCTGTTCGCCGACATGCTCCTCACCGCCATCCCCACCATCGACCCCACCAGTGACCCCGTCGGTGACGGTGGCCGCCCGGGCGGCCGCCCGGGCGGCCGGGCGGGCGGGCTCGGCGCGATCAAAGCGAAGGTGCAGGTCGTGATCCCGGTGATGGCGCTCATGGGGCAAAGCGATGTCCCCTGCGACCTCGCCGGGGTGGGACCGATCGATGCGGGAACCGCGAGGCTGCTGGCGGGAAACAGTTACGACACGTGGGAACGGCTACTTACCCACCCCATCACCGGGTTGACGATGGCGGTGGACACCTACCAGCGCACCACAGCCATGGACCGGTACCTCAAAGGCCGGGACAAGCACTGCCGATGGCCCGGCTGCCGCATGCCCGCGAGGAAATGCGAAGTCGACCACAACCATGACGCGGCCCTGGGCGGGAAGACGGAGATCTGCAACCTGTGCTGCCTGTGCCAACGACACCACAGCATGAAACAGTTCACCGCCTGGAAAGTGAAACAACTCGACGGCGGCGTCATCGAGTGGACCTCCCCGACCGGCCGGGTCTACATCGACAACCCACCCGGACACGGGGTGCATTTCACCCCGGAGGAGGATTTGCCTGAGGACGTGTGGGCGAATTGGACCAACCCCGGCATCGAGTTCCGCATCACCAGCGAACACCCCGACGACCCCCGACAACCCCCACCCTTCTGACAACCCCGCCGCTCGGGCGACCCCGCCGCTCTGACGACGGCCGTCGCGTCAGAGCGTGCGGACGCCGTGCCTGAGAAGGGACGACGTGCCCTCCCGTCATCGCCCGGCCAGAAGTCCGAAGCCGAGACACACGATGCCGGCGACGGCCAGGACCACCGCGTACGTCCACCGGTAGTCGAGGTGGATAAGTCGGTCGTAGGTGCGCGAGACGAAGGCGGCAGTACCGGGCAGCCGCGACCACAGACCGGCGAGCAGGACGAAGGGGGCGATGAGAGCGAGAAGGAAGACGGCGTAGGCCAGAATCCGAGGGACCACCTCGTCGCTGAGCCCCGCGGTCACGCGGCCCGTGGTGTACATGATCGGCAGCGTCGTGAAGCCGACGATCGAGCAGCTGAGACCCAGCCAGAAGTAGCTGCCCGGATGCGCGCGCGCCTGCGTCGGGCGGGCGGACGCTGCCCGTCGAGGGACCCGAAGGCGCCAGATGACGACACCGACCGCCGCGGCCAGGAAGACCACGCCGGCGATGAGGTCGACGGTGCGGCTGAGCGCCAGGGCGTCGGCCTCGCGCTCTACCGCACTGACCAGGTTGGCCGGGTTGAAGCTCTGCAGGGCCACGAAGAGGATCGTGGCTCCCGTTGCAAGGCCCCCGACCATCCACGCCATCCGCGCAGCCACCTGCGTATTGCGCGCCAGCATGTCGGCCGTTGCGCCGTACAGAGTGGGGTTCAATCCGAGCGCCAGCCCCAGACCGATCAGCGTCGAGAGGGCGACGGTCCACCGGCCGACGTCGTGCATGTCAGGCGCTCCTGGACACGGTGACGGTGAACTTCGCGTTCCGGGCGACCTGGCGCGTGGGACCGACGAGTCGTTCGAGTGCCGACCGGTAGCGGAGATGCGAATTCCAGACAGTCCAGAGCTCCCCGCCCGGGGCGAGTACCCGAGCGGCATCCTTGAACAGACCGTGGGCGAGCCGCTCGTGCACGGCTGCGCCGGTGTGGAACGGCGGGTTCAGTGCGATCAGGTCGGCCACACCATCGGCGAGGCGGGACAGGCCGACATCCTGGATCACCTCGACGCGCTCCGCGACGCCGCTCGCGGCAGCCGTGGCCCGCGCCGAGGCGACGGCGGCGGCCGAGACGTCCGAGGCGTGGATCCGAAGGCGAGGATGACGCTGGGCGAGGGTCACACCCACGACACCCGTGCCACAGGCGAGGTCGACGACGACAGCGTCATCCGATATCTCCTGCGGCAGGTTCTCCAGCAGGAACCGTGTGCCGATGTCGAGGCCGGCGCCGGCGAAGACGCCGCCGAAGGCGCAGACCTCGAGATCCCCGACGCGTGCGCGCCTCGGCTCGGGATCGTGGCCGCCGTAGGGTTCCGCGGCGATGAGGACGCGTGCCTTCTGCCGCGCCGGGCTGATGTCCAGACGCCCGAAGTGCCTTCGCAGGACGGCGTTCATGGTGAGGGCCATGTGCTTCACCCGCCCGCCGGCGAAGACCCGCACCCGGGGGTCGGCGTACTTCGCGATGAGCCCCGCGATGTCCTCCAGCGCGTCCAGAGAACGAGGAAGGCGCACGAGCACCAGCCGCGCGTCGCGAACGAGGTCCGCGTTCAGGGGGAGGGACTCCGTCCGACCGATCATCCCGAGCCTCGCGGCGTTCGCGGCCAGCGCCTGCTCACCGAGAAGGGAGTCCTGGTGCACCCGCACGGGCGGGCCGTCGACGGCCGAAGCGAGGGAGAGCGCCCCGTAGGCATCGCCGATCACGACGACCCCGCCCGGTGCCGCGTCTGAACGCGCGTCTCGGGACAGATCCAGGATCAGCCGGTCGGCGGCGTCGACGGCGACGAGATCCGGTGCCTCGACGTCGGGCCACCGCCTCAGCGCGTCGAAGGGGAACTCCACACCACCACGCTAAACGCCGCCGCGATCTCTTGACATCGACACGATCGACCTGGGCCGCTCTCCGCGCTTCTCTAGGCTGGAAACCCCGTCCCTCGCCGAGGAGAACCCGTGTTCCGCACGCCCCTGACCCTCTTCCGCACCCTCGCCATCGCCGAGGCGGTGTCATGGACCCTGCTCATCACCGGACTGATCCTCCGCGCGACCGCGGGCCTTGACATCGCGGTGACGATCGGTGGCGGCATCCACGGCTTCGTCTTCCTCGCCTACGGCGCGACGGCGGTCCTCGTCGCGCTCAACCAGCGCTGGGCGCCGGGGCCTGCGATCGTGGCGATCGGAAGCGCCGTGATCCCCTACGCGACGATCCCCACCGAGATCTGGTTGCAGCGGTCCGGACGGCTTCGCGGCGCCTGGCGCACACAGGAGACCTCCGACCCCCGCGACGCCCGGATCCTGGACCGGATGCTGCGGTTCTTCCTCCAGCGCCCGTGGGTGCTCGCCCTCCTCATCGCGGCAGCCGTCGTGCTGCTGTTCGTCGTGCTGCTGATCGTCGGACCTCCCGGCGGCCGGGACTGAGCGCAGCGCGGTTAGGCTGACCAGATGCCGGACACCAGGAGCCCTCTGCGCACCCTCGCCCGTTGGTCGCTGGCCGGCGCGATGGTCTTCGCCGGCCTCACCCACCTGTTCTGGGGTCGCAAGGAGTTCCAGGCGCAGGTCCCCGACTGGACGACCCGGGGAACCGGATTCGACAAGGACGACGTCGTCATCGTCTCGGGGGTGCTGGAGGTCATGCTCGGGGCGTCCCTCGTCGTCCTCCCGGGGTCCCGCCGCACGCTCGGGAACTTCCTCGCCGCGTTCTTCGTCGCGATCTTCCCGGGCAATGTCGAGCAGTACCTGAAGAAGCGCGACGGCTTCGGCCTCGACACCGATCGGAAGCGATTCCTCCGGCTGTTCTTCCAGCCGGTCCTCGTCGCCGTGGCGCTGTGGTCCACACCGGACGGACGGCGCTAGCCGCTCGCCTCCTCCCCGACGAGCGTCCGCGCGAGCATCGTCGCGCCCGCGGTCGCCGCCGGCATGACCGCCACCGCGCCCAGGGGCACGAGAAAGCACAGCTGGGTCGCGATCCCGAACCCCCAGACGCGCGGGCGGGCGCGGCGGAGGAGCGCACGCCGCGCCTTCCGCGAGATCCCGCGGGCCGTCAGCGCACGCGAGGTCAGCTCGTCGGCGAGGATCCAGCCGGTCAGCACCGTGCCGGTGATCGTCCCGAGGACCGTTCCGACGACCGGGATGAACCCGAGGAGCGCGGCGCAGATCGCGATGAGGATGCCGCGGCCGAGAAGTGAGAGCGCGTCCCCGACCGATCGCCAGAAGCCGTAGTCCACGCCGGGGATGTCGCCGCCCGCGCTCTTCTCGACCGACCGCCAGATGCGGTCGTAGAACGGCTCGCCGACGATGAGTGTGACGGCGGTGAACGACACGATCGCGATGATGCCCGCCCCGCCCAGGAGCGCGGCGCTCACGGCGATGCGGAGGACCCCGGTCCAGAACTCCGGCCATCCCGCGGCGAACGGCGTGAGCCACTCGGCCACCTCGGGCACCCAGGCGCCCAGGACGATCAGCCCCACGAGGAAGACCGCGGCCACCACGATCGCCGGGATGAGCCCGAGGGCCATCGCCGCGGGGCGACGCGCCCACCACCCGAACCCGCGAAGGAGAAGCCCCACCCCGCGCCACAGCTCCGACATCCCGCTCCTTCCGGCCCTGTGAAGGATAGCGAGGCGGGGACGGATATCGTGGCGGAGTGAGCGCGACCGGCACGACGATCCTGCATTCTGCCCGGCTGGTGTCGGGCGGCGCGATCGCCGACGACGCCTGGCTGCTGCTCGAGGACGGGGCCGTCGCCGCCCGCGGCACCGGCGATGACTGGCCGCGAAACGGGGCGGCGGAGGTCGTCGACGCCGCCGGCGGCATCCTCACCCCCGGGTTCATCGACCTCCACTGCCACGGCGGCGGGGGAGCGGCCGTCGACGACGGGGCGGACTCGATCGCCCGGGTCGTGGACGCCCACACCCGCCACGGCACGACGCGTTCGGTGCTGTCGCTGGTCAGCGCCCCCGTCGACGTCCTCTCCTCGCGCCTGGCGGCGATCGCGGAGGCGAAGGCCCGCGACCCCCGCGTGCTCGGCGCGCACCTGGAGGGACCGTTCCTCCACCCCGACTTCCGGGGCGCGCACGACCCCGAGGCTCTTCGCGACCCCGACCCGGCGACGGTCGGTCGGCTGCGGGATGCCGCGGGCGACGCCCTCATCCAGATCACCGTGGCCCCCGATCGACCCCAGGCGCTGACGGCGATCGAGACGTTCGCGCACGCGGGCGTCGTCGTGGCCGTCGGCCACACCGGTGCCGACCGTGACCTCGCCGACGCCGCGTTCGAGCGGGGCGCGACCCTTCTCACCCACGCGTTCAATGCGATGCGCGGCATCCATCATCGGGCGCCGGGGCCGGTGCTGGCCGCGGTGAACACCCCGGGCGTCTTCCTCGAGGCGATCCTCGACGGCAGTCACCTCGACCCCGCGGTCGTCCGCATGCTGTTCGATCTCGCCCCGGGGCGCGTCGCGCTCGTCACCGATGCGATGGCGGCCGCGGGCGCCGCCGACGGCGACTACGTCCTCGGCGAGCTGGAGGTCACGGTCTCGGGAGGGGTCGCGAGGCTCGCGGGCTCGGAGACGATCGCCGGGTCCACCCTCACCCAGGACGCCGCGCTCCGCCGGGCCGTCGACGACGTGGGGCTGTCCCTCCCCGCGGCCGTCGCCGCACTCACCGAGACACCGGCGGCGGTCCTCGGGCGAGCGGATCGACTCGGACGCCTCGACCCCGGTTTCGCCGCAGACGTCGTGCTCCTGAGCTCTGCTCTCGAGGTCGAAGCCGTGTGGGCGGCGGGGCGGCGCTTCCGGTGAGCCAGGTCGCCGCAGCGACATCCCTCGCCCGCACCTACCGGTACGTCCGGCTGGCCATCCTCGGAGCGGTGCTCGCGATCCTCGTCTCCGTCGCCGCGGTGGCGATCGGCACCGGTGTGACGCCGAAATCGCTGAGCGCCGGCTTCTACACCCCGGCCCGCACCGTGTTCACGGGGTCGCTCTTCGCCGTCTCCCTGGCTCTTCTCGCACTGTCGGGGCGGAGCGTCCCGCAGGCGCTCCTCGACATCGCTGCCGTCCTCGCCCCGCTGATCGCCATCATCCCGACGCCCGTCGACGGCGTCGTGCCCGAGGCCGTGCACGCCGACGTCGTCAACGGCCTCCTCACCTTCGCGATCGTCGGGATCGCGGCGCTCATCACCGCCCTCGTCGTCGCGCGCGCCCAGAGGAGCCTCACCCGCGGCGTCCTCTCGACCGCGGCGGTCGCGGGGATCCTGATCGTCGGGTTCCCCACCTGGGCGGCCGTGGACCTGGACGGACTGCTCCGCTTCGGCCACCTGACGGCGACACTGGCCTTCTTCGCCCTCGTCGCCGCCGTCGCCGGGTGGACCGCGTGGGTGCCCTCCTCCTCGAGCCCCGTCTCGCGGGGGCTCTACGGGGCGCTCGCCGTCGGAATCCTCGCCGCGATCGCCTTCCTTTTCGTGGTGTTCCTCCTCGCCGACGTCGACCCCCTCGTGCTGGTCGGCGAGGTCGCCCTCCTGCTGCTGTTCGCGGCGTTCTGGATCGCAGAGACCGTGCGGACCTGGGACGATCCGAACCCGTCGATTCGGTGAGCGACGGCGGGAATAGTGGTCGCCCACTCGCGTTGAAGTTGATACGTGTCTGCTCAAGTTCCCCGCGAGGGGCGACCGAGCAGGCTTCGCATCACCATTCACGGAGAGTGACATGCCCGAAGACTTCCCCCCGACCGGAGACGGTCAGAGTGCGTTCGACGAGTTCCTCGCTCGCTACCTCGCGGGCGAGCGGGCACGCGCGGAGCGCTCGATCGATCTCAGCCGCTTCCTGAGCGCCCGCACGCAGGAGATGCTGCAGCGCTCCGGCCGCTACGCCCTCGAGCGCGGCCAGCGAGAGCTCGACGCGCTGCACGTCCTGCGCGTCCTCGTCGACCACGCACCGGCGAAGGACGCGGTCGCCCGCATCGGCGCCGACCCGGGCGCGATCGCCCGCGCCGCCGAGGAGCGGCTCCCCGCCGCCTCGTCGGCCGCCGACGTCGACGGCGCCGTCGTCACCCCGTCGGTGCAGCGCGCCCTCTTCCACGCCTTCCAGGTGGCACGCTCCTCAGGCTCGACCTACGTCGACCCCGAGCACCTCTTCTTCGCCCTGGTCCTGGCACAGGACACCCCCGCCGGGCAGATCCTCGCGCAGGCGGGCGTGACCGCGGAGGCGCTCACCCAGAGCGTGCGCGAGACGGTCACCCCCGGTGGGGCGAGCACGGACGAGAACGCGGATGCCGCGGCATCCGATTCCCCCATGCTCGACCGTTTCGGCACCGACCTGACGGCCCGTGCCCGTGACGGTCTGCTCGACCCCGTCATCGGGCGCGCGGACGAGATCGAGCAGACCATCGAGATCCTCAGCCGCCGGACCAAGAACAACCCCGTTCTGGTGGGCGAGGCGGGCGTGGGCAAGACCGCCATCGTCGAGGGTCTGGCGCAGGCGATCGTGTCGGGCGCCGTCCCCGAGCAGCTGCGCGACAAGCGCGTGATCGCCCTGGACCTTCCCGCCATGCTCGCCGGAACCCGCTACCGCGGCGACTTCGAAGAGCGCCTGACGAACACGATGAACGAGATCGCGGAGCGCTCGCAGGAGTTGATCGTCTTCATCGACGAGGTGCACACCGTCGTCGGCGCCGGAGGCGGCGGCGAGGGCGCGATGGACGCCGGCAACATCCTGAAGCCCCGGCTCGCCCGCGGTGAGCTGCACCTCGTCGGCGCCACCACGCTCAAGGAGTACCGGACGATCGAGAAGGACCCGGCGCTGGAACGCCGTTTCCAGCCGGTGAAGGTCGGCGAGCCCTCACTCCCCGACGCGGTGGAGATCCTCCGTGGGCTCCGCGGCGCCTACGAGGAGCACCACGGCGTCTCCTACACCGACGAGGCGCTGCGCGCCGCCGTCGAGCTGAGCGACCGCTACCTCACCGATCGGGTGCTTCCCGACAAGGCGATCGACCTCATCGACCAGGCGGGCGCCCGCCTGCGGCTGCGCCTGGGCGTGAAGGTCGACACGCGCGAGCTGATGGAGCGGCTCGCCACGCTCGAGGCCGACAAGAACGCGGCGGTCTCGACCGAGCGCTACGAGGAGGCATCGCAGATCCGCGACGAGATCGCCGCCGTGCAGGAGCGCCTGCGCGAAGCGACCGAGTCCGGTGTCGGGGTCGGCGCCGCCGTCGTGGACGAGCCCGAGATCGCGGCGGTGATCAGCCGCGCGACCGGCATCCCCGTCCAGCGGCTCACCGAGACCGAGCGGGAGCGCCTCGCCGTGCTCGAGAGCGAGCTGCACGCGCGGGTGATCGGACAGGATGACGCGGTGACCGCCGTCGCCAAGGCCGTGCGTCGCAACCGCACGGGCATGGGCGACAGCCGTCGCCCGGTCGGTTCGTTCCTCTTCCTCGGTCCGACGGGGGTGGGGAAGACGGAGCTCGCAAAGGCCCTGGCGCAGTCCCTCTTCGACGACGAGGGCGCGGTCATCCGCTTCGACATGAGCGAGTTCGGCGAGCGGCACACGGTGTCGCGTCTGGTCGGCGCCCCTCCGGGGTACGTCGGCTACGACGAGGCCGGCCAGCTGACCGAGCGCGTCCGCCGGAACCCGTACTCGATCGTCCTCTTCGACGAGATCGAGAAGGCCCACCCCGACGTGTTCAACCTGCTGCTGCAGGTGCTCGACGACGGTCGCCTCACCGACGGGCAGGGGCGCACTGTCGACTTCCGCAACACGGTGGTCGTCATGACCTCCAACATCGGCAGCGAGTTCCTCGCCTCCCGGTCGGGCGCCATCGGCTTCATCGCGGACGGCGGCGGAGCCACCGGCTTCGGCTCGGAGAAGGACCTGCGCGACCGCGTGATGGGGCGTCTGCGCGACGCCATGCGTCCGGAGTTCCTCAACCGGATCGACGAGATCGTGCTGTTCCGCAAGCTCGAGAAGGAGCAGCTGGAGCAGATCGTCGCCCTCCTGCTCGGCGCCACCCGGGTGCGGCTCGCCGCGCGCGAGGTGTCGCTCGAGATCGACGACACCGCGATCGCGTGGCTCGCGGAGAACGGCTACGAGCCCGAGTACGGGGCGCGGCCGCTGCGCCGCCTCATCCAGCGCGAGGTCGACGACCGGATCGCCGACCTCTTCGTCTCCGGTGAGCTCAGCGACGGGGGAACGGTCCGACTCGACGCCCGGGAGGGGATGCTGCGGGTCGCCGCCGTCGCGACGGTCGCCGCTGCGGCCTGACGCCCGGTCCGATGGGGCATGCTGAGGTCATGGCATGCTCCATCGGAATCGCCGCCGCGGCCGGGCCCGCCTTCGCCCGCGAGATCGCCCCGGCGGTGGAACGGGCCGGGTTCGCCGCGCTGTGGGTCAACGACACCCCGGGGCATGATGCGCTCGAGGTGCTCGCGGCCGTCGCCGAGGTCACCGAGACCCTCGGGCTCGCCACCGGCGTCCTCCCGGTGGATCGGCGATCGGGGGAGGAGATCGCCGAGCAGGTCCGCGAGCGGGAGCTGCCGAGCGACCGCCTCACGCTGGGCATCGGTTCCGGAGGACGTCGACGCGGTGCCCTCGATGCGGTGCGCGAGGCGATCATCCCCCTTCGCGAGGCGATCGATGCCCGCATCGTCGTGGGCGCTCTCGGACCGCGGATGCGACGCCTCGGCGCCACGGCGGGCGACGGCGTTCTGCTCAGCTGGCTGGACCCCGAGATCGCGGCGATCCAGACGGCGGAGGCGCATGACGCCGACGCGGGGGCGCACGCGGCCCTGTATGTCCGTGCCGCATTCGATCCCGACGCGGTGCCCCGGCTCGAGGCGGAGCGCGATGCGTACGCCGGCTATGCCGCGTACGCCGCGAACTTCGCCCGTCTCGGGCTGTCACCCGCCGACACGGTCATCACCCCGCAGGCCGCTGCCGCACGCCTGCCGGCGTATCTCCACGCCGCCGACGAGGTGGTGCTGAGGATGATCATCGCGGATCCCGCCGACACCCCCGCGGCCCGGCGCTTCATCGATCGCGGGGCGGAACTCGTCGCGCCCTGACCGGGTGTCGGAGGGGCGTGGCAGAATCGCGCTCATGCTCCTTCGAGAGGTGGTCGAGGCCGCCGACGCCGTCTCACGCACGGCGTCGAGGAAGGCGAAGATCGGCGTCCTCGCCGAGGTGCTGAGACGCCTCACGCCGGAGGAGGTGCCAAGTGCGGTGGGGCTCCTGCTCGCCAAGCCGAGACAGGGACGGCTGGGCGTCGGGTGGCGCACCCTCGCCGCCGAGCGCTCGCACGCCCCGACCGCCACGCTCGGCGTCCTCGACGTCGACGCCGCCTTCGATCGTCTGGCGGTCGCGACCGGAAGCGGCTCCGCCGCGCGCCGTCAGACCGAGCTCGACGCCCTCGCCGGGGCCGCGACCGCAGGGGAGTGGGACTTCCTCTCGCGCGTGATCCTCGGCGAGCTGCGCACCGGCGCCCTGGAGGGGGTCCTCCTCGACGCCGTGGCTCTCGCCGCCGATCGCCCGGCGGCATCGGTGCGACGTGCGGCGATGCTCTCGGGAGATCTCGGCGAGGCGGCCGCGGTGGCGCTGTTCGACGGCCCCGATGCGCTGGAGGACGTCGGGCTCGTGGTCGGCCGCGCCGTGCTGCCGATGCTCGCCGCGACGGCGTCCTCGGCGGCTGACGCGGTGGCGGCGACCGGAGACTCGTCGGTCGAGTACAAGCTGGACGGGGCGCGCATCCAGGTGCACCGCGACGGCGACGAGGTGCGGATCTTCACCCGGACCCTCGCCGACGTCACCCACCGGCTTCCCGAGATCGTCGACACGGTCCGCGGCTTGCCGGTGCGCTCGGCGATCTTCGACGGCGAGACGCTCGCGCTCGACGAGGACGGCGCTCCGCGCGCGTTCCAGGAGACGATGGCGCGGTTCGGTTCCGAGACGGCCACGGCGGTGGCGCTGCGTCCCTGGTTCTTCGACCTTTTGCACCTCGACGGCCGCGACCTGCTCGACGAGCCGCTCCATGTCCGCCAGGCGGAACTCCAGCGCGTCGCGGGGGAGTGGCGCGTTCCCGCGGTGCGCACCGCCGATCCGGTTGTGGCGGAGGAGACCGCGCGCGCCGCCCTCGCCGCCGGGCACGAGGGCGTCATGGTCAAGGGTGTCGATGCGGCCTATCAGGCCGGGCGGCGCGGGAAGAGCTGGCTGAAGGTCAAGCCCGTCCTCACCTTCGACCTCGTGGTCCTCGCCGTGGAGGAGGGATCCGGTCGCCGCAGTGGGCTGCTCTCGAACCTGCATCTCGGGGCTCACGACCCCGACGGCGCATTCGGACCGCCCGGCGGGTTCGTGATGGTCGGGAAGACCTTCAAGGGTCTCACCGACCGGCTCCTCGCGTGGCAGACCGCCCACTTCCCGACGATCGAGACGTCGCGGAGTGCGCACACCGTGCACGTCCGGCCCGAGACCGTCGTCGAGATCGCCATCGACGGCGTGCAGCGCTCGACGCGGTATCCCGGCGGTGTCGCGCTCCGCTTCGCGCGCGTCAAGGGGTACCGACCCGACAAGACGCCCGCCGAGGCCGACACGATCGACGCGCTTCGGGCGCTCCTGCGGGGTTGACCGTGCGCATCGTCGTCCTCACCGGCGCGGGGATCTCCGCCGAGAGCGGCGTGCCGACGTTCCGTGACTCCGACGGACTCTGGGAGGGGCACCGGGTCGAGGATGTCGCCACGCCGGAGGCGTTCGAGCGAGACCCCGACACCGTGCTGCGCTTCTACGACGCACGTCGCCGGGCCGTCGCATCCGCTCTGCCCAACCCCGCCCATCTCGCCCTCGCGGAACTGGAGCGGGCGATCGGCGACGACCTCCTCGTCGTCACCCAGAACGTCGACGACCTGCACGAGCGCGCCGGGACGAGGCGTCTGGTGCACATGCACGGCACCCTCGCCCACGCGCTGTGCACCGCGTGCGACGCGGTCTCGGTCATCGTGGACGACCTCGAGGGCCGCCCGGCGTGTCCGGAGTGCGCATCACGCGCACTCCGCCCCGACGTGGTGTGGTTCGGCGAGATGCCCTACGACCTCGACCGGATCGAACGGGCGCTGGTGACGGCCGATGTCTTCGTGTCGATCGGCACGTCGGGCAACGTCTACCCGGCAGCCGGGTACGTCGCCTTCGCCTCGGCGCTGGGCGCCCGCACCGTCGAATTGAACCTCGTGCCGAGCGACGCGGCGGTCCCGTTCGACGAGGTCAGGGCGGGCCCGGCCTCCCAGGTCGTTCCCGCCTGGGTGTCCGAGCTCCGCCCTGACCGGTAGTCAGATCCTGATGCCGCCCGACCTCAGCCGCGACAGCGCATCGACCGTGGCCGCGAGGATCAGCACACCGCCGGTGACCAGCAGGTTGACGCCCGCGGGCAGGTTCAGCAGGCCCAGGCCGTTCGTGATGACCGCGATGACGAGCGCACCGATGGCCGCGTGGACCAGGCGCCCGCGTCCGCCGAAGAGGCTGACGCCACCCACGACCGCCGCCGCGACACCGCTCAGCACGATGTCTCGACCGACCGTCGCATCCACCGACCCGACACGGGTCACCGCCAGGAGGGCCGAGGCGACGGCGAGGCTCGAGCAGATGACGAACGCCCACCACTTCACCCACCGCACCTTCACGCCCGAGCGGCGTGCGGCCTCGGCGTTGCCGCCGATGGCGTAGATGTAGCGGCCGAACTTCGTCCGGTCGAGCACGAGTGTTCCGATCCACAGGATCGTCAGCACGACGGGGACGATGATCGGGACGCCCTCCACGGCGACGACCGACTGGCCGCGGTTCTGGTTGAGGACGTACACCACGACGCCGCCGATGACGGCGATCGCGGCGAGCTTGATCCACACCAGCGACAGCGCCCGGTTGGGCACCCCGGCGCGGGTGCGGCGGTTGCGGTCCCAGAAGCTCGTCGCCGCCGAGATGAGCAGCATCACCACCAGCATCGCCCAGCCGCCCCACACGGGCAGGTTCCCGTTCTGCAGCGCCAGGAGCTCGGGCACCTCGACGCGGTAGAGGCCGCCGGGTCCGATGACGGTGAGCGCGAGCCCCTGGAAGCCCAGGAACAACCCCAGGGTCACGACGAAGGAGGGGATCCCCACCCTCGCCACGAAGAACCCGATGAAGGCCCCCGTGAGGAAGCCGAACCCGAATCCGATGAGGAGCGCGAGCGGCCACGGCACGCCGAACTGCGCGGTGAGCACCACGAAGAGCGCCATCCCGACGCCGCCGGTCACGCCGGCGGACAGGTCGATCTCACCGAGGAGCAGGACGAAGACGAGGGCCATGCCCAGCACGACGAGCGTCGCCGCCTGGTTCAGCAGGTTGGCGAAGTTGCGCTCGGTGAGGAAGAACGGACTGAGGGTGGAGAACAGGACGGCGAGAACCAGCAGTCCGCCGATCGCGGGAAGGGCTCCCATGTCGCCGCCGCGGACGCGCTGGAGCCAGGCGCGAACCTGGTCCATCAGTCCGCCTTCGACGCCGCTGCCGATGAGGTCGCTGGTCACCGGGTCGGGTGCCGCCTCGGTCCGGGTCGCGTTGCTGCTCATTCGGCTCCTCCCGTGCTGAGGGTGGTGGTGTCGATGATGTCGACCCCGTTCGTCTTGGTACCGGTGATGTAACCGACCACGTCGTCGCGGGTCGTCTCGGAGGTCGGGATCTGCACCACCATCTGACCGAGGTAGAGCACCGCGATGTCGTCGGCCACGGCGAAGACGTCCGCCAGGTTGTGGCTGATGAGGATGACGGCGACACCCTGCTGCGCAAGGCGCTGAACGAGGTTCAGCACCTGCTCGGTCTGGGCGACGCCGAGCGCGGCGGTCGGCTCGTCGAGGATGACCACACGGGCCTTCTTCAGCACCGCGCGCGCGATGGCAACCGTCTGCCGCTGCCCGCCGGAGAGGGAGGAGACCTTCTGGCGCACCGACTTGACTGTGCGCACCGAGAGGGACCGCAGCGTGTCGGAGGCCTCCTTCTCCATGCGCCCCTCATCGAACATGCCGAAAGTGAGCTCCTCGCGCCCGAGGAACATGTTCTGGACGATGTCGAGGTTGTCGCAGAGCGCGAGGTCCTGGTAGACGACCTCGATGCCGAGGCCCGAGGCGTCGCGCGGTGCGTGGAGGTCGCGGTGCTGGCCGTCGATGAGGACCTCGCCCTCGTCGTAGGGCTGCACGCCGGCGAGTCCCTTGATCAGGGTGGATTTGCCGGCGCCGTTGTCGCCGACGAGAGCGGTCACCTTGCCGGGGTGGACCTTGAGGTTCACGCCCTTGAGGACGGTGACGGGACCGAAGGACTTCTTGACCCCGACGAGTTCGATGATGGGCTCCACGGCGGTGGAGGTGTGAATGGTGTCTGTCATGCTCGCTTCCTTGCGACCGGGTGGAGGGGCGCGGCGGGGGCGCCACGGCGCGGTGCCGTGGCGCCCCCGGTTCGGCGCGTCAACACGCGCGGGGCATCACTCGGTGACGCCGAACTCCTCGCACGCGGCCATCACGTCGGGGGTGCAGACGTCGTCGTAGGAGGCGTCGCCCGCGGCGATGACGTCCTTGACCTCGTTCGGTCCGACGAGGACCGGCGTGACCTGGATGTACGGCGTGCCGTCCTCGAGCTCAGCCTCGGCGGTGACCTCTTCGCCGTTGAGCAGCGCCACGGCGAGCTCGACGGCCGCGTCGGCCTCATCCTTAACCGGCTTGTAGACCGTCGCGGTCTGCCAGCCGAGGAGGATGTTCTGCAGGCCCGCGACGTTCGCGTCCTGACCGGAGACGGCCACGCCCTCGAGGTTGTTGTCCTGCAGCACCTTGATGACGCCCGCGGCGTTGGTGTCGTTGGCCACCCACACGCCGTCGACCTGTCCGCCGAGCGAGGTCAGAGCCTGCTCGAAGTTGGTCTGCGACTCCGCCTGGTCCCACACGCCCGGGGGCTCGGCGGCCGGGGTGATGCCGGCTGCCTCCATGACCTCCACGGCACCGGACTTGAACATCGCGGCGTTGCCGTCGGTGGGGTCACCGCCCATGTAGACCACCGTCGCGGACGCGGGGTCCTTGCCCGCGGCCTCGAGGCCGTCGAGCACGGTCTGGCCCTGCAGGCGACCGACCTCCTCGTTGTCGAACGAGACGTAGTAGTCGGCGCCCTCGAAGGGACGGTCGTACGCGATCACCGGGATGCCCTCGGCGCTGGCGTCGGCGGCGACCGCTTCGGCCGCGCCCTGGTAGTCCACCAGCAGCATCACGCCGCAGCCCTGGGTGAGCTGCTGGTCGGCGATCGTGGAGTAGGTGTTGGTGTTGCCCTGGGCGTTCTGGATGTCGACCTCGAAGCCGGCGGCTTCCAGGCCCTCCTGCAGGTACTTGCGGTCGAAGTTCTCCCAGCGGGGCGAGGACGCCGCGTCGGGAAGGATGACGCAGGCGCGGCCCGCGGCGTCGCCGCCGCCGGTGTCGCCGCCGCCATCACCGCTGTCACTACCGGTCGAGCTGGAACAGCCCGCCAGCAGCATCACGGCTGCGCCGGCGACCGCCGCGGCCGAGAGGAAGGATTTCTTCATTGTTCACCTTTCATCGTCGAACGGTGAGCGCGACGCCCCCATGGAGCCGCTCACGAAAGCGATCATCCCGAGTGGTGACCCTTGGCGTCAAGTAGTGAACGTAACGCTTTGGCAACGGCGCTCATGCGTTCGGTCCGTGAAGGCAGTTACCGGCCGGTGGCCTCCCGGGTCCGCCGGGACAGCGAATCGATGATGACGGCGATGACGAGGACGAGACCGGTGATCATGAAGCGCACCGACGAGTCGAGGTTCAGCAGCGTCAGCCCTGACGAGATCGACTGGATGACGATGATGCCCAACAGCGCGGAGTACGCCGTGCCGCGCCCGCCGAAGAGGCTCGCCCCGCCGATCACCGCCGCGGCGATGGCGTTGAGGTTCGTGTCGCTGGCGCCCGAACTCTGGCTGACTGCCGCCAGCCGTGAGGCGGCGAGGATGCCGCCGACGGCGGCGAGACTGGAGCACAGGGCGAAGACCGTCACGTAGATGCGTCCCACGCGGATCCCGGCCCGTCGGGCGGCCTCCTTCGACCCGCCCACCGCATAGACCGCCCGGCCCCACCGTGTCTGCTGCAGCACGATGTCGACGACGACGATGAGCGCGAGGAAGAACAGGAACATGACCCCGACGCCGCGCGAGAGGTTCAAGTACCAGGTGGCACCGGCGAGGAAGACACCCAGGATGAGGGTTCGCACCGCGATCTCGCGATAGCTCTGGCTGTCGAGATTCGCCTGCACGCGCCGCTGGGCGCGGCGCACCCGGGTGACGAGGTAGCCGGCGACGGCGAGGATGACGAGGAGGTAGGAGAGCCAGGCGGGGAGGAAGAGCTGCTGGGCGAAGACCACGAGCCAGGAGTCGAAGGGCAGATTGATCGAGCCCGTCTCGCCGAGCACCCAGAGCTGCAGGCCGAGGAATCCGAGGAGACCCGCGAGGGTGATCACGAAACTCGGCAGGGCGAACCGGGTCAGCAGGAGCCCGTATCCGGCGCCGATCGCGGCTCCGGCTGCGACGGCGGCCACGATGGCCAGGATCAGATCCCACTGCAGCTGGACGAAGGTCACCGCGAGGATCGCGGCGGCAAGGCCGGATACCGATCCCACGGACAGGTCGATCTCGCCGACGAGGAGCACCAGCACGACCCCGAGGGCGATGGTCCCGATCGCCGCGCACTGCATCGTCAGGTTGACGAGGTTCTGAGGGGACAGGAACAGCGGGTTCAGCGACTGGAAGACCGACCAGATGACGACCACCCCGACGATGACCGGCAGCGCACCCAGGTCGCCCTCCCGCACGCGCGCGGCGACGCGTGAGACGGTGTCGGCCGCGGTCATCCGTCGAGGTCCCGCGCGCGCGGACGTCGGCGCGGTCGGTCGGTGGGGAGGGGGATGATGCGGCCCGGCGTGGTCTGCTCGGGCACCGGGGCCGGGCGCACCGGCGCGTCGGAGGTGGCGCCCGTGATGGCCGCGATCAGGGTCTCGGTGGTGATGTCGGCGATGTCGTACTCGCCGTTGTTGCGCCCGAGCCTCAGGACCACCGCGCGGTCTGCCACCGCCATCACGTCGGCCATGTTGTGGCTGATGAGGATGACGCCGTGCCCGCGTTCCCGGAGGCGCTCGATGAGGTTCAGCACTTCGGCGGTCTGCGCCACCCCGAGCGCCGCGGTGGGTTCGTCGAGGATCACCACCCGCGGATCGCCGATGAGCGAGCGGGCGATCGCCACGGTCTGACGTTGGCCTCCCGAGAGCGACGCCACGGGCACGCGCACCGAGGGGAGCTTCGCGGCAAGCTCGCGCAGCAGCGTCCAGGTGCGCTGCTCCATCTCGACCTCGTTCAGCCGTCGCCCTGAGACCAGCTCCCGACCGAGCCAGAGGTTGGCCACGACGTCGAGGTTGTCGCAGAGGGCGAGGTCTTGGAACACCGTCGCGATGCCGAGCTCCTGGGCGTCGGCGGGGCTCTGCAGACGCACCGGGGAACCGTCGAACTCGATGACCCCGGTGTCGGCGGTGTAGACACCGGCGAGGATCTTCACCAGGGTCGACTTCCCGGCCCCGTTGTCGCCGACGAGGGCGACCACCTCTCCCTCGTCGACCCAGAAGTCCACGTCGCTGAGCGCCCGTACGGCACCGAACCGCTTCCCGACACCGTGCATCGTCAGCACACGCTCGCGGGGGCGGGGGCGTGGCGCCGCCATGCCGCCGTTCATCGAAGCCCCGCTCGCTCGCAGGCCTCGGCGTACTCGGCGGTGCAGATGTCGTCGATGGTCCAGAATCCGTCGGCGACGACGGTGTCGGCGATGTCCTCGATCGTCACGGCGACGGGGTCGAGGAGGGTCGTGGGCGTTCCGTCGATCTCCAGCGGTGCCTCCACCTCCTCGCCCCGGAGCAGGGCGACCGCCACGTCGGCGGCCCGCTCCGCCTGCGGGCGGATGGCCTTGTAGACGGTCATGTACTGATCGCCGGTGAGGATGCGTTGGATGGCCGTCAGCTCCGCATCCTGCCCGGTCACGATCGGGAACGGGGTGACGTTCCCGGCCCGCAGCGCCGCCACGGCGCCGCCGGCGGTGGCGTCGTTGGCGGCATAGACCGCGGCGATGCGATCGCCGAACTGGGCGACCTGCCCGGCGACCCACTCCTGCGCGAGGTCGGGGCTCCACTCCGGGGTGTCGAAGGATGACAGCACGGTGATCCCCGCCTCGTCAATGACCTCTTCGGCACCGGATTTGAACAGCGCGGCATTGCTGTCGGTGGGCGAACCGTTCACCATCAGGATGCCTCTCTGCTGCGTGTCGGGTTCGATCGCGCCGACATCCGCGGCCAGGGCCTCGGTGAGCGCGGACGCCTGCAGCTGGCCGACCTTCTCGTTGTCGAACGAGACATAGTAAGCCAGATCGCCCCCCGCGACGAGCCGGTCGTAGGAGATCACCGGAACGCCCTGCGCGTTGGCCTCCCGGACGATCGTGACGGCGGCGTTGGCGTCGACCGGGTCGAGCACGAGCACCCCGGCGCCCCCGGTGAGGGCGGCCTCCGCCTGCTGCTGCTGTTTCGCCGCATCCTGGTCGGCGTTGGAGTACAGCACGCGGAAGTCGCCGAGCTCCGCGACGCGCTCTTCGAAGTACGGGCGGTCGAAGGTCTCGTAGCGAGCGGTCTTGGCGTCGGGAAGGAGGAGCGCGATCGTCCCCTCCGTCCCGCCGCTCTGCGCAGCGCACCCGGCCGCCGCCAGCGCCATCGCCGTCGCGAGGAGGGCCGCACCGATGCGGCGGAGCGATGCGGTCATGGGCCGCTCACGCGGTGGCGCGATCGACTCCGGTGTCGACCGCGACGTGATCGAAGGCGACGGCGTCGAGCGCGGCTGCGATCGCCCCGCGGGTCTCGGTCCACTCCCCGAACGAGCTCGCGACGATCTCGGGCAGGCCGTTCCCGCTCGCCAGCGCCGTGCGCTCCAGCGAGTGCCGCATCGGTGCCATCAGGATCTCGCCGGCCTCGGCCAGTTCGCCGCCGACCACGAGCAGCCCGGGATCGAGGAGGTTGCACAGGCTCGCCGCAGCGATGCCGATGTGCCGTCCGGCGTCGGCGATGACCCGCCGCGCACTGCCGTCGCCGGACTCGGCGGCCTGAATGAGGTCACTGAGGCGCCGCATCCCCTCGCCCGGCGGGAACAGCGAGAGGAGCGCGGGTCCGCCGGCATAGGTCTCGAGGCACCCGCGGTTGCTGCAGCGGCAGATGGGCCCGTTCTCGTCGATCGTGACATGCCCGATCTGCCCGGCCTTGCCGTTCACGCCGCGGAACAGCTCGCCCGCGACGACCATGCCCGCGCTGATCGTGTGGCCGACGCGGAGGTACACCGACGACGGGACATCCCGCGACACCCCCTCGCGCGCCTCGGCAAGCGCACCGAGGTTCGCCTCGCTGTCGACGAGCACCGGGCGCTGGATGCGGGCGGTGAGGGATGCCGCGATGTCGACGTTCTCCCAGCCGCGGAGGATGCCGGCGGCGCTCACCATCCCGGTCCGCGGGTCGATCGGAGCCGGGAGGGCGAGACCGACGGCCAGGAGATCGTCGACGGATCCGCCGAGGGAGTCCATCATGTCGCCGAGGAGCAGCGCCAGGCGGTCGAGCTCGGCATCGTGGCGGTGGTCGAGGGGAAGGGGGAGCGAGCTCTGGCTGACCACGGTGCGGGTGACATCCGAGATCGCGATGTGCAGCTGCCGGGAACTGAAGTGCGCTCCGGCGACGAGGCCGAGCTGCCGGGCGAGCGAGACCAGAGTGGCGCGGCGACCGCTGCGCGAGGTGATCGAGGTGTGGAGCACGCCCGATGCGACGAGCTCCTTGACGATGTTCGACACCGTGGCCGGTGAGAGGCCCGTGATGCCGGCGAGTTCGACCTGCGTCATCCGGCCGTGACGCTTCAGCGTCTCGAGCAGACGCGCGCGGTTGGCTTCACGCAGTGACGACTGCGAGCCCGGCGGCGTCTCTCGGCGGATCACATGCACACTGTAGCGGGTCAGGTCTTCTCGCCGGCGAGGCGGACCAGCACGATGTGGCCGGACTCGTCCACCTCGGCGACGTCGCCGTGGGCCTTGACGAACTCCGAGAAGCTGCGGAACCCGTAGGCCTTCTCGCTGAAGGACGGGTCGAGGCGCTTGATGAGGCTCTTCACCGCCGAGGCGTGCTGCCAGTCCTCGCCCTCGCGGTCGCTCTCCAGGCGCAGTGCGCGCCGGAGGAGCTCGGCTCCCGGGTCGACGGTCTTCTTCCGCGACCGGCTGCGCGCCGTCTCCGGCTTCTCCGTCACCTCCGGGGCGGGGATGCCGGGAAGGGCGTCGTACGCGTGGAACTGGTCGCACGCGGCCGCGAGGGACTTGGCGGTGGATCCCGCCACCCCGATGCCGACGACGAAGCGTCCGAGTCGCTTGCAGCGCTGCGCGAGCGGGACGTAGTCGGAGTCGCCCGCGACGATGACGACGTGGGTGAGGTCGTCGAGGCGGAACATGTCCTCGACGGTGTCGACGGCGAGCCTGATGTCCGCCCCGTTCTTGGCGTACGCCGCGGCCGGGAAGAGCTGCACCAGGTCGACCGCGCGGGCGACGAGCTGCGAGCGGTACACCGCGTTCACCGGAGAGGACCAGTCCGCGTACGCGCGGGTCAGGACGAGCGTGCCGAAGGTGGCGGCGTAGTCGATGATCGCGCCGACGTCGATCATCGCCGCGGCGAGGCGCTCGGTGATCTCGGCGTCGCCGTCGCCGGCGACGATGCGCTGACGGTCACGGGCGTAGGAGTTGCGTCCGTGCACCCGGTCGTACCAGGACATGACGATGTTGTCGAAGTCGAGGTAGACCGCCACGCGGCCGTGCGGATCGGCCATCACTTCTCCCCGGGGTAGCGGACGCCGATCTGCGCGCGGATCTCGTCGAGGGTCGCCATGATCGCGACCGTCTCATCGATCCCGAGCAGCGGGCTGTCGATCTCACCGCGAGCGATGATCTCCTCGGCCGCCAGAGCCTGGAACTGCATCCCCCGTCCGGCGATGTCGCTCACGTAGTCCTCGATCACGGTGCCGTCCGGCCCGATGACGCGGAAGCTCGTGGGCGTGTACCAGGTGCGGTCGATGTCGATGCGGGCGTCGGTGCCGATGATGTGGGCGGTGTTCGGGCCGGCCGAACGCGACGAGGTGACCGAGGTCGAGATGGCGCCCGAGGCGTGGGTGAAGATCGTCGCGACGTCGGCGTCGGCGCCGGTGTCGGCCAGTCGCGCGCGTGCGGCGACCGACGTCGGTGCGCCGAGGATGTCCCAGAAGAACGAGATCGGGTAGATCCCGAGGTCCAGGAGCGCCCCGCCGCCCAGCTCGAGCGCGTTCAGCCGGTGCGAGGGATCAGCGCTGATCTTCTGGGTGTGGTCGGCGAAGACGGCGCGGATCTCGCCCAGGGTGCCGGCGGCAATGATCTCGCGGATGCGGATCATGTGGGGGAGGTACCGCGTCCACATCGCCTCCATCGCCAGCAGGCCGTTCGCACGGGCAGCGTCGCGGATCGCCGCGGCTTCGGCGGCGTTCAGCGTGAAGGGCTTCTCGACCAGGACGTGCTTGCCGTGCTCGAGCGCGAGGATCGCGTTCTCGGCGTGGAAGGGGTGAGGGGTGGCGATGTAGAGGATGTCGACATCGGGGTCGGCGACGAGCGCCTCGTAGGAGGAGTGCGCGTGGGGGATGCCGAATTCGGCGGCGAACTCGCGTGATGCCTCCTCACGCCGCGAGCCGACGGCGATCATGTCGCGCTCGGCGGTGCGAAGGTCGGAGGCGAACGCGTGCGCGATCCCCCCGGTGGCGAGGATGCCCCAGCGAAGTCCAGTCATGGGTTCGAGCGTACCGGGGTGGCCGGTGGCCTCACGGAAGCAGGATGACCTTCCCCGGGGCGCCCTGCTCGACGGCGCGGTGCGCGGCCGCGGCGTCGCCGAGGGGGAAGGAGGGACCCCGCTCCACGGAGAACGAGCCCGCGGCCAGGAGCGAGAGCGCCACCGGCAGCGCCTCGGCACGCCAGGCCAGCTGCTGCGCTGTGAGCGGGTGCGGCGCACCGCCTCCGAAGGCGCGGATGCCGAAGCCTTCCGCGTCTCGCCCTCGCACGAGCGTCGCGATGCGCTCGGCTGGGGCGAGAGCCAGGGAGGTGCGGATCGCCTCATCCGTTCCCGCCGCGTCCAGGGCGACGGAGATGCCCTCGGGCGCCGCGGCGCGAACCCGGTCGGCGAGGCCCTCGCCGTACGCCACAGGCTCTGCACCGAGGTCGTGGACGCGGTCGAAGCGCTCCGGCGAGGCCGTCGCGATCACCCGGGCGCCCCAGAGCGTGGCGAGCTGGATGGCGGCCTGACCGACCGCGCCGGATCCGGCATGGAGGAGCAAGGTGTCGCCGTCACGGACGCCGAGCGACCGCAGCGACTGATAGGCCGTGCCGACCGGGACACCGAGTGCCGCGCCTTCGGCGGCGGTGACGGACGCGGGGCGGGGCTGTACCGAGCGGACGGGGACGGCGAGGTCGGTGGCGTAGGTGCCCGTCGCGCCGAAGACGACCACGGGATCCCCCGTGCGGAAGCCGTCCACTCCCTCGCCCACGGCGGTGACGATGCCGGCGGCATCGTTTCCGATGCGCCGCGGCTCCTCGATCGCCGGCGAGGGACGCAGACCCGAACGCAGTTTGTGATCGATGGGGTTGACCCCCACCGCTTCGACCCGGACGACGACCTCGCCCGGCCCGGCGAGGGGATCGGGGATGTCCACGAGGGTCAGAACGTCGGGGTCGCCGAAGGAGGAGTACACGATCGCCTGAGCCATACCCCGGGGAACGCAGGACGGCGTCGGCTATTCCCGGAGTGCCCTCTGGATGCGCTGCAGCGACACCGGCTCGGCCGTGCCGAGCGGCTGGGCGAACAGGCTCACCCGGTACTCCTCGAGCATCCACCGGGCACGCACGAGTGCGGGCGG
The DNA here is from genome assembly GCF_023155745.1 of Microbacterium kunmingense. GTDB lineage: Bacteria > Actinomycetota > Actinomycetes > Actinomycetales > Microbacteriaceae > Microbacterium > Microbacterium kunmingense. Next base: position 347,912 of record NZ_JAKNUS010000002.1, on the reverse strand, counting down.
TGCGGCCGGGGGGAGCGGGATGACCCCGCCTGCCTCGGCGTAGGCCGCCGCGGCGCGTTCGAACTCGGTCATCCGCTGCCGGTCGCGGCCGGGGTTGTCGGTGAGGGTGGACGCCCGGTCGGCGGCGGCACGCAGGTAGCGCGGGAGGTGGGCGAGCCGGGCGGCGCCGGTGCGGGAGAGGAAGCCGGGGAAGATCAGGCCCGACAGCTGCGCCTTGATGTCGCCGAGAGCGCCGAGGAGCGCCATCGAGGTCACGGCGCGGACAGCCCGCTCGACCTCGCGCCCGGCCGTGAGGATCTTCGCTGCCAGGGACACCAGGGCGAACAGCTCGTCGACGCCTGCGCGTGAGAACTCCTCCCGGGCCCGCGCGAAGACCGCGGCCGACCTGACGGGCTCCGAACCTGCGACACGGTCGAGGACCGCGTCGGCGAGCGTCGAGCGCGCGTCCTCGATGAGCGCCCGGGCCGACGGGTAGGGGCTCGCGGCGAGCGCGAGCTTCTCCGGCGCGGTGAGGTGCTCGAGGACGTAGGTCGCGGGGGAGGGGACCGCGAGCAGCAGCAGACGGCGGACGCCTGCGCGCAGGGCCGAGGCCGCGGCATCCGGAGTCGACTCGATCCGCAGCGCCACGCTCTCCCGCTCGTCGACGAGGGCGGGGTACCCGCGCACGACGCCGCCCGCGACCCGGGTGTCCACGACGGCCGGGAGGTCGCCGAGGTCCCAGGTCGTGATGCCCGCGCGCTCGGCCACCGTGACTCCCCTGGGCCCGGTCGCCGACGCGCCGGCCGCGGCGACTTTCGCCGTCGGGCGCTCGAGGGTGCGGGCGACCGAGGAACGTGCGCGGCCGCGGAGGCGGTCCTGGAGTGCGGTGAGATTGCGATCGCTGCCGAGGGCCCGGCCCCGATCGTCCACGGCGCGGAACGACATCCGGAGGTGGCCGGGAACGCGCTCGAGGTCGAAGTCGTCCGCGCCGACCGGCTGGCTCGCCGCTCGCTGGATCAGCCGGGCGAGCGCGGCGGTCAGCGTCGCCGGCGGGAGGCCTTCGGTGGCCTCCGGACCCTGGCCCTCGAGCTCGTCGCCGAGCCGGGAAGCCCAGTCGGCGGCGGGGACCACGTGACGGCGGATGGCCTTGGGAAGGGAGCGGATGAGCGCGGCGATGAGCTCGGGACGAAGCCCCGGCACCTGCCAGTCGAAGCCGTCGGGGCGCAGCTGCGCGAGAAGCGGCAGCGGGATGACGACGGTGACGCCGTCGTCGGGAGCGCCGGGCTCGAAGCGGTAGGCGAGGGACAGCACCTGGTCGCCCTGCTGCCAGCGGGCGGGGAAGTCGCGCTCGTCCGCGCGGGCGGCGTCGTCGAGGAGGTCGGCCTCGGTCATGTCCAACAGGCGCGGGGTGCGGGAGGAGGCGTCCTTCCACCACCGCTCGAACGAGCGCACGTCGTAGACGTCGACGGGAAGGCGTGCGTCGTAGAAGGCGTAGACGGCCTCGTCCCCGGCGAGGATGTCGCGGCGTCGCTCGCGCTCCTCGAGCTTCTCCAGTCGTCGTCGGAGGTCGGCGTTCCGTCGCTCGAATGCGCTCAGTCGCTTGTCGAGGTGCGACAGATCGACATCGCCCTCGACGAGCGCGTGGCGGAGGAACAGCTCGCGGGCGAGGGCGCGGTCGAACCGGGCGAGCTGCACCCGACGCCGCGGGATGATCTCCACCCCGAACAGCGTGATCTTCTCGTACGCCGACGCCGCGCCCGCACTCTTGGACCAGTGGGGCTCGCTGACGCTGCGATGGGCGAGGTCGCCCGCGAGGGCCTCCGCCCACGCCGGGTCGATCTCGGCGACGGTCCGGGCGAACAGGCGCGAGGTCTCCACGAGCTCGGCGGCCATCACCGCGGCGGGACGGCGCTTGCGCAGCCCCGAGCCGGGGAACATCGCGAAGCGGGTGCCCCGGGCGCCGCGGTACTCGGCGCGACCCTGGTCGCCGCGCTTGCGATCGCGGCCGCGCTCGTCGGGTCGGGAGCTGGGGCGCTCGTCGAGGATGCCGATCTGCGAGAGCAGGCCGGCGAGGATCGCCCGGTGGATGTCATCCGGATCGGCCGTGACCGCGGCATCCGCTCTTCTCGCACCCAGCAGCGCACTGAGCTGCCGGTGCACGTCGAACCATTCCCGAACCCGCACGTAGTTCAGGTGCTCGCTGCGGCACAGGCGCCGGAACGCGCTTGAGCCGAGCTCGGCCTGCTGCTCCCGCAGGTGGTTCCACAGGTTCAGCAGGGTGAGGAAGTCGCTGGTCGGATCGGTGAAGCGGGCGTGGAGGCGGTCGGCCTCCTCACGGCGCTCCTCAGGGCGCTCCCGCACATCCTGGATGGACAGGCCTGCGACGATCGCGAGCACCGGAGCGAGCACCTTCGTCCGCTCGGCCTCGATGAGCATGCGCGCGAAGCGCGGGTCGATGGGCAGTCGCGCGATGCGGCGTCCGATGTCGGTGAGCCGCGGGCCGCGCTCCCCGGCGTGAACGGCGCCGAGCTCGGTGAGGAGGTCGAGCGCCGCCTTCACGCCGCGAGAGTCGGGCCGGGTAAGGAAGGGGAAGGATGCCACGTCGCCGAAGCCGAGGCTGAGCATCTGCAGGAGCACGGCGGCCAGGCTCGTGCGAAGGATCTCGGGCTCGGTAAATTCCGGACGCGCGGTGAAATCGTCTTCGGCGTAGAGGCGGATCGCGACGCCGGGCGCGGTGCGCCCGGCGCGGCCGGCACGCTGCTGCGCCGAGGCCTGGGACACCGGTTCGATCGGCAGGCGCTGGATCTTGCTGCGGTTGCTGTACCGCGAGATGCGGGCCGTTCCGGTGTCGACGACGTACCGGATGCCGGGCACCGTGAGGCTCGTCTCGGCGACGTTGGTCGCGAGGATGACGCGGCGACGCAGGCCCGCGGTGCGCGACCGTTCGAACACCCGGTGCTGCTCCGCCGAGGTGAGCCGGCCGTAGAGGGGGAGCACCTCGGTGGGCGAGACGTCCTTGGCGTACATGCCGCGCACGGCATCCATAGCGTCGCGGATCTCGGCCTCACCCGGCAGGAAGAAGAGGACATCGCCCGCCGGTTCGCGGTCGAGTTCGCGCAGCGCCGACAGCAGCCCGTCGATGTCGTCGTCCTCGTGCTCGGTGGCGGGGCGGTAGCGGATCTCGACCGGGTAGGTGCGGCCCGAAACCTCGATGATCGGCGCCGGGGTGCCCGACCGGTCGGCGAAGTGCGCCGCGAAGCTCTGGGGGTCGATCGTGGCGGAGGTGATGATGACCTTGAGGTCGGGACGTTTGGGGAGGATGCGGGTGAGGTAGCCGATGAGGAAGTCGACGTTCAGCGACCGCTCGTGCGCCTCGTCGACGATGATCGTGTCGTACCGGCGCAGGAGCCGGTCGCGGTGGATCTCGTTCAGGAGGATCCCGTCGGTCATGAGAGCGACGCGGGTGTCTTCGGAGACCTGGTCGGTGAAGCGCACCTTGTATCCGACCGTGCCGCCGAGGGGCGTCTCGAGCTCCTCGGCGATGCGCTCCGCGATCGAGCGGGCGGCGATGCGGCGGGGCTGGGTGTGCGCGATGCGCTCCCGCCCGAGTTCGAGGCAGATCTTCGGCAGCTGCGTGGTCTTTCCCGACCCGGTCGCCCCGGCGACGATCACCACCTGGTGGTCGCGGATGGCGGCGGCGATCTCATCCCGGGCCGCGCTGACGGGCAGCTCGGGCGGGTAGGTGATCACCGGGGCGGTCGGGGGCATAGCCCTCCATCGTACGGCCGCGGGGGCGTCGCTAGCGGGTGGGGGGCGGATGACGCAACACGCGACCCCGGCGCGCGCGGCGATTCTAGGCTGAGGACATGACCATCCCCACTGTGAAACTCAATGATGGACACGAGATCCCTCAGCTCGGCTACGGCGTCTTCCTGGTTCCGCCGGAGGACACCGAGCGGGCCGTGAGCGAGGCCCTCGAGATCGGCTACCGTCACATCGACACCGCCGCGATCTACCGCAACGAGGAGGGCGTCGGCGCCGCCATCGCGAAGTCGGGCATCCCGCGCGACGAGCTGTTCATCACCACGAAGCTCTGGAACGACCGGCAGGGCGGCGACGAGCCGCTCGCGGCGATCGACGAGAGCCTCGGCAAGCTCGGCCTCGACCACGTCGACCTTTACCTGATCCACTGGCCGGCGCCGAAGCGCGGCACCTACGTCAACGCCTGGGAGAAGCTCGTCGCGATCCGCGACGCGGGCAAGGCCCGCTCGATCGGGGTGTCGAACTTCCACGTCAGCCACCTCGAAGAGGTGATCGCGGCCACCGGTGTGACCCCGGCGATCAACCAGGTCGAGCTTCACCCGGCCTACCAGCGCCGCGACATCAGCGACTGGGCCGCCGACCACGACGTGCACATCGAGTCGTGGGGGCCGCTGGGTCAGGGCAAGTACGACCTGTTCGAGCTCCCGGCCGTCGCCGACGCCGCCGCCGCGCACGGCAAGACGCCCGCTCAGGCGGTGCTGCGTTGGCACATCCAGCACGGCTTCATCGTCTTCCCGAAGTCGGTGCGCCGCTCGCGCCTGGAGGAGAACTTCGACCTGTTCGACTTCGAGCTGACCACCGACCAGATGGCGTCGATCGACGCGCTCGATCGGGCCGACGAGGGGCGCGTGGGCGCCACCATCGACGAGGTCAACTGACCCGCAGCGCCTCAGCCGGCGGCCGGTGACACCGCGCCGCCGGCTTCGGCTGCGCCGTGCGCGCCGTGGTCGACGGTGATCCCGAACACCAGGTCCAGGGCGCGCTCGAACTCCTGCAGGTCGCCGGCGGCCGCGGCCTCGCGCGCCCGGACGGAGGGCCGGTGCGACAGCACTCCGGCGAGGTGCCGGAGTGCAGCGCGAGCCTGCTCGGCGTCTTCGGGCAGTCGCGACAGCTCGTCGTCGAGGGCGTCCTGGATGTGACGCCGCACGGCGACGATCGCCGGGGCGGCGGCCCGCTCCGCGGTGAAGGTCGCCGCTGCCGATCCGACCAGCTCGTGGGCTCCGGGGCCGAGCTCGGGGAGCGCGGCGTGACGGCCGAGCAGCTCGAGGTCGAGCAGCTCGACGCCGGGGAGCTCGCCCACCTCGGGGGAGACGTTGCGGGGCAGGCCCAGGTCGATGACGATCCGCCGCGCGGTGTCGGGGATGTCGTCGGGGGTGACGACGTAGCGGGCGGTGCAGGTGATGACGATCTCGGCGTGCGCGATCGCGCGGGACAAGTCCGCCTCGGGGCGGACCCCGTAGCGCGCGGCGAACCGTGCGGCCCGGCCGGTGGCGGAGTACACGCCGATATCGCGCGCGCCCCGGGCGCGCAGGGCCGCGATGGTGGTCGCGGCGTAGCTGCCGGTGCCGACGAGGAGAACCGGCACGGTGGCCCAGTCGGTGACGCGGGTGTCGACGAGGTCGAGGGCCAGACGCGCCAGCGAGCGGCGCCCCGCGCCGACATCCGCCTTGGCCCGCATCTCGCGGGTGGCGTGGGTCGCGCGCTGGAAGACCTGCTCGAGCTGGGTGCTGGTCGTGCCGTCGGTGCGGGCCTGCACCAGCGCCCGCTGCACCTGACCGCTGATCTCCTCCTCGCCGACGACCATCGACTCCAGGCCCGAGCTCACCGCGAACAGGTGACGCACGACGTCGTCGCCGCACAGCGACACCGCCGATTCCCGGAGCGCGTGCGCATCTTCGCCGGCGGCCTCGCCGAGAGCCTTGAGCACGGCTTCGCGGGCGACGACGGCGCCGCCGGTGAGGGGTTCGTCGAGCTCGAGATACGCCTCGAAGCGGTTGCAGGTCGACAGCACGACCGCGCCGCGGACGAAATCGTGCTCGGAGACGAGCGCTCGCCCGGTGGATTCGGCGACGGCCGAGATGCGACCCAGCACCTCGAAATCCGTATTGCGATGATTCGCCGTCACACAGAACAGCACCGGACAAGTCTACCCAACCGACGAGTCGAAGGCCGCGCGCGTCTAGCCTTGAGGGCGTGTCATCCCCCGAATCCACGCCCCTCCTTCCCGCCTCGCACCCCCTGATCGACGGCCGCACCACCGACAGTCCCCTCGTGCGCGCCGCTCGGGGCGAGCGTCAGGAACGTCCGCCGGTGTGGTTCATGCGGCAGGCCGGCAGGTCGCTGCCGGAGTACCGGGCCTCCCGGGCCGGCACGGAGATGCTCGACGCCTGCCTCACCCCCGACCTCGCTGCCGAGATCACCCTGCAGCCCGTGCGCCGGCACGGCGTGGATGCGGCGGTCTTCTTCAGCGACATCGTCGTGCCCGTGCTGCTGGCCGGGGTCGACGTCACCATCGTCCCCGGTCGGGGGCCGGTCATCGACCAGCCCGTGCGCTCGTCCGCCGACATACTGCGCCTGCGCCCCCTCGATCCCGAGGCTCTGGCCCCGATCCGCGAGGCCGTCGGGATCGTCGTCGCCGAGCTCGGTTCCACCCCGCTCGTCGGATTCGGCGGCGCCCCCTACACGCTCGCGAGCTACCTCGTCGAGGGAGGCCCCTCCAAGGAGCAGCTGCGCACCCGCGCCCTCATGCGCACTGATCCCCACGCCTGGGCGGCGCTGCTGAACTGGTGCGCCGACGTCACGGGCGCCTTCCTGCGCGCCCAGGTCGAGGCGGGCGCGAGCGTGGCGCAGCTGTTCGACTCCTGGGCGGGCTCGCTCTCCCGCGGCGACTACCAGAAGCGTGTCGCGCCGCACTCCCGTCGCGCGTTCGATGCGCTGCGGGGAACCGACGTCTCCCGCATCCACTTCGGTCTGGGCCTCGGCGAGGTGCTCGATCTGCTGCCGGGCATCGGCGCCGACGTGGTCGGCATCGACTGGCGACTCCCGCTCGATGAGGCGAGCCGCCGCCTCGGGGGTCGTGTCCCGCTGCAGGGGAACATCGATCCTGCCCTGTTGAACGCCCCGTGGCGATTGCTCCAGCGCCACGTCGAGGACGTCATCGAGGCGGGGGCGGCCGCGCCCGCCCACATCCTGAACCTCGGTCACGGGGTCCCGCCCGAGACCGACCCCGACGCCCTCACGCGCATCGTCGCGTTCGTCCATGACCGCTGACCTCCTCGTCGTCGGCGGGGGAGTGGCGGGGCTGGTGTTCGCCCGCCGCGCGGCGCTCGCAGGTCTTCGCGTGAGGCTCTTCGAGGCCGCGCCCGTCTTCGGCGGTCAGGTCGCGAGACAGGATGTCGCCGGCGTCGCGCTCGACGCCGGGGCGGAATCGTTCGCGACCCGGGGCGGCGACGGGCCCGGGACGGTGAGGGGCCTCCTCGGCGAGCTCGGTCTGGCCGGCGACATCGTCGCACCCGCGGCCGGGTCGCCCGCCTGGGTGCAGGAGGACGACGACCACGCCTTCCCGCTTCCCGCCGCCGGTCTCCTCGGCATCCCCACGATCGTCGACGAGTCCCTCCTTCCCGCGCTCGGCGACGCGGGACTGGCCCGCGCCCGCCAGGACGCCGACCTCCCGTCCGATCACGGCGCCGAGTCCGAGACGCTCGGCGCGCTGGTGCGGGCGCGCATGGGAGACCGGGTCGTCGACGCCCTGGTCGCGCCCGTCGTCCGGGGCGTGCACTCGACCACCCCCGACGCGCTGCCGCTGGACAGCGCGTCACCACGCCTGCGCGCCGAGTTCCTCCGCACCGGGTCGCTGGCCGCCGCCGTCGCGGCGATCCGCTCGACATCGCCGGCCGGCAGTCAGGTCGCGGGCGTGCGCGGCGGGGTGTTCCGTCTCGTCGACGCCCTCACTGCCGACGCCGCCGCGCACGGCGCCGACCTCACCGCCGGCGCCCGGGTCACGGCTGTCACCGACGACGGCATCGAGGTGGGCGGACGCCGCCTCCGCGGCATCCCGATCCTCGCCCGCGCGCAGCGGCCGCCCGATCCCGCCCGGCGGATCACCGTGGTCACCCTCGTCGTGGCGGCGCCCGGGTGGCGGGACGCCCCGCGCGGAACGGGGGTGCTTGTGGGCCCGGGCGCCCGGGGCGTGCGGGCGCGGGCCCTCACCCACCTCACCGCGAAGTGGCCGTGGGTCCGCGAGGCGATGGGGGACCGGGAGGCGGTGCGGTTGTCGTACGACGGATCGGCTGCTCCGGATGCCGCGGCCGCGGCCGTCCGCGATGCCGAGACGCTGCTCGGCGCACCCGTCGACGCGCTCCTGGACCACACCGTCCGCACGTGGGATCGCTCCGGCCGCGCCGTCTCGGATGACGCCGCCCTCACCGTCGGTGAAGAGCGGGCGGGCACGGGGCTTTCCGCCGTCGTCCGCCAGGCCGAGGCGCTCGCGACATCTCTCACCGTCGAGAGGGCGAGTGGCCACTCCTCCGGGGAACGGGGGAGGATGGAGGGGTGACCGATACCGCCCCCTCCGCTTCGCCCGAGACCCCGAACGACCGCCACTACGCCCTCTGGGCGGTGCTGCGACGTGCGCCCGGGACACCGGTGGCCGAGGGGCTGCCGTCGATCGTCGACGCGGCGACAGCCGCCGGCGACACCCTGCGCGGCGTCTACGACGTCTCGGGCCTGCGCGCCGACGCCGACATCCTGCTCTGGCTCGTCGGGAACTCCGCCGAGCACCTGCAGGCGGTGCTGCGCGACCTCCGGCGCACCCGCGAGCTCGCCCCGCTCGCGCCGACCTGGAACGCCATGGGCGTGCACCGCGACGCGGAGTTCAGCCGCGACCACAGCCCGGCCTTCGCCCGGGGCCTCGCGCCGAAAGAGTGGCTGACGGTGTACCCCTTCGTGCGCAGCTACGAGTGGTACCTCCTCCCCGCCGAAGAACGCGGCAAGATGCTCGGTGAGCACGGCCGGATGGGCCGGGACTACCCGCAGGTGCAGAGCAACACCGTGGCGAGCTTCGCGCTCGGCGACTACGAGTGGCTCCTCGCCCTCGAAGCCGACGACGTCATCGACCTCGTCGATCTCATGCGCTACCTCCGGGCCACCGAGGCGCGCCGTCACGTGCGCGAAGAGGTGCCGTTCTTCACCGGACGCCTGATCGACCCCGCCGAGATCGTCGACGTGGTGCGATGACCCTGCGGCTGGGAACCCGCGCCAGTGCGCTGGCGATGGCGCAGGCGGGCACTGTTGCCGCGGCCCTCGGTGCGGAGCTCGTGCCGATCATCTCCGACGGCGACCGCTCGAGCGCGCCGCTGGCGTCGCTCGGCGGTGCCGGCGTGTTCGCCACCGCGTTGCGGGCGGCCCTCCGCGCGGGAGAGGTGGACGTCGTCGTCCACTCGTACAAGGACCTCCCGACCGCGCCCGAGGACGGCCTTGCGATCGGAGCCGTTCCGACCCGCGCGGACGCGCGCGATGCGCTCTGCGCACGCGACGGACTCACTCTCGACACCCTTCCCGAGGGCGCGCGCGTGGGCACGGGCTCCCCCCGTCGTCGCGCGCAGCTGGCCGCGCGGCGCCCCGACCTCGACCTCGTCGACATCCGCGGCAACATCGACACCCGCCTCTCCCGGGTGGGGTCGGATGACCCGGAGCGGCGTCTTGACGCCATCCTCCTCGCCGCCGCCGGGCTCAGCCGCATCGATCGCTCCGACGCGGCGACGGAGTTCCTCCCCCTGGAGCGCTGGCCCACCGCGCCCGCGCAGGGCGCCCTCGCCGTCGAGACGCGTGCCGGAGAAGAGCACCGCGTCTCGCGGTTGGACCACCGCCCCACCCGCCTGGCCGTCGACGCCGAGCGCGGCGTCCTCGCGCGTCTGGAGGCGGGCTGCGCGGCCCCGATCGGAGCCCACGCCTTCTTCGACGACGGCCTGATGTTCCTCACCGCGCGGATCTACCGTCCCGACGGCACGGCACAGCTCACCAGCGCCCACGCCGCCGACGCCGACGACCCCGGCGTCGCCGCAGAGCTCGCCGCGCGCGTGGCCGACGAGCTCCTGGCCGAGGGCGCGGCCGACCTGGCGCCGCTCGGCCCCGGCGCGCGAGAGGACCGCGCATGACCCCCACCCCGCCGCCCTTCCCCGCCACCCGCCCCCGGCGGCTCCGGCAGAGCGCCGCCTGGCGGCGCCTGGTCGCCGAGACCCGCGTGCACCCCGCCCAGCTGGTGCTGCCGATGTTCGTCCGCGAGAACGCCGACGAGGCTCTGCCGATCGGTTCGATGCCGGGCGTGCAGCAGCACTCCCTCGACTCGTTCCGCGCCGAGCTGCACCGCGCCGCGGCGGCGGGCATCGGCGGCGTCATGCTCTTCGGCGTCCCCGAGCACAAGGACGCCCGGGGTTCGGGCGCGACGGATCCCGACGGGATCCTCAACGTCGCCACCCGCATCGCGGCGGAGGAGGTCGGTTCCGACCTCGTCGTGCAGACCGACCTCTGCCTCGACGAGTTCACCGACCACGGTCACTGCGGTGTGCTCGACGCGGCCGGGCACGTCGACAACGACGCGACCCTGGAGCGTTACCGCGCCATGGCCCTCGCGCAGGCCGCGGCGGGGTCGGAACTCCTGGGACTCTCCGGGATGATGGACGGCCAGGTCGGCGTCATCCGCTCGGCCCTCGACGAGGCCGGGTTCTCCCACGTCGCACTGCTGGCGTACGCGGCCAAGTACGCCTCGGCGTTCTACGGCCCCTTCCGCGAGGCCGTCCAGTCCTCCTTGCAGGGCGACCGGCGCACGTATCAGCTCGATCCGGGGAACCGCCGCGAGGGCGCCCTCGAAGTCGCGCTGGATGTCGCCGAGGGCGCGGACATCGTGATGGTCAAGCCCGCGATGTCGTATCTCGACGTGCTGGCCGACGCCGCGGCATCCTCCCCGGCGCCCGTCTGGGCGTACCAGGTCAGCGGCGAGTACGCCATGATCGAGGCCGCCGCCGCGCACGGCTGGATCGATCGGGATCGCGCCGTCGACGAGTCGCTGCAGAGCATCGTCCGCGCGGGCGCCGACGCGGTGCTGACGTACTGGGCCGTGGAGGCGGCAGAAAGGTGGGCGCGATGAGTACGACCCTCACTCCGACCGACAACGTCGAGGCCGCCGCGCGGGCTCGAGCGGTGATCCCCGGCGGCGTGAACTCGCCCGTCCGCGCCTTCGGCTCGGTGGGGGGCACCCCGCTGTCGATCGTGGGCGCGCACGGCGCCTACGTCCGCGACGTCTCGGGGCGCGAGTATGTCGATCTCGTGGCCTCGTGGGGCCCCGCCTTTCTCGGCCACGCCCACCCGGGCGTCGTTGCCGCGGTGCAGGAGGCGGCCGCCCGCGGACTGTCCTTCGGCGCCTCGACCCCGGGGGAGACGCTCCTGGCCGAGGCGGTCATCGACCGACTCCGTGTCGGTGGGGCCTCGGAGATCGAGCGGCTGCGCCTGGTGTCCACCGGCACCGAGGCGACGATGACGGCGATCCGCATCGCGCGCGGCGCGACCCAGCGCGATCTCATCGTGAAGTTCGCCGGGCACTACCACGGTCACTCCGACGGCCTCCTCGCCGAGTCGGGCTCCGGGGTGGCGACCCTGGGCCTCCCCGGCTCGGCAGGGGTCCCTGCTGACATCGCGGCGCTCACCCTCGTGCTGCCCTACAACGACCGGGGCGCGATCGAGGAGGCGTTCGCCCGTCACGGGGATCGCATCGCCGCCGTCATCACCGAGGCCGCCGGCGCCAATGCAGGGATCCTCCTCCCCGAGGACGGCTTCAACGCCTTCCTCGCCGACACCGCGCATGCTCACGGCGCCCTGCTGATCTCCGACGAGGTGCTCACCGGCTTCCGGGTGGATCCCGCCGGCTGGTGGGGACTCGAGCACCGGGCCGGGGCGTCCTGGACGCCCGATCTCGTCACCTTCGGCAAGGTCATCGGGGGCGGGATGCCGCTTGCGGGCATCGGTGGTCGCCGAGACCTGATGGAGCTGCTCGCCCCGCTCGGACCCGTCTACCAGGCGGGGACCCTGAGCGGGAACCCGCTCGCGGTGGCCGCGGGACTCGCTACCCTGCGCCTGGCCGACGAGCCCGTCTACGCCCACGTCGATCGCGCCGCCGGCGTCGTCTCCCGCGCGGCCGGCGAGGCCCTGGACGCCGCCGGTGTCGCCCACGTCATCACCCACGCCGGGAGCCTGTTCTCGATCGCCTTCCGCGACCAGCCGGTGCGCGACTACGACGACGCCCGGGCCCAGGAAGGATGGCGCTACCGCGCGTTCTTCCACGCGATGCTCCATGCGGGGGTGTCCCTCCCGCCGAGCGTGTTCGAGGCGTGGTTCCTCACGGCCGCGCACGACGACGAGGCGCTGGAGAGGATCCTCGCCGCGCTTCCCCGGGCGGCCGCCGCGGCGGCCGCGGCCACCCCTCCCGAGGCCTAGACCCAGCCGGGAAGCCAGTTGTGCGCCCGCCAGAAGTCGTAGGGCACGGACGTGGCGGTGAGGATCGGGTACCAGAACGCCGACACCAGCAGCACGATCACGAGGAAGGAGGCGACGGCCACCCTGCCGGGCAGGCGGCGCTGCGGGTCGGGGGATCGGGTGATGTCGCGCAGGGCGAAGGTGAGCGCGAGCACCGTGAAGGGCAGGATCGCGACGGTGTAGAACTGGAACACCGTGCGCTCGGGGTAGAGCAGCCACGGCAGGTAGGTCACCGCGACGCCGGTGAGGACGAGAGCGTGCCGCCAGTCGCGATCGCGGAAGAACCGGTACGCGAGGTAGACCACCGCCGCGACCCCCGCCCACCAGATCAGCGGGTTCGGCATCGAGTAGATGTTCTGCACCCCGGCGTCGGTCTGGTCGTAGTACATCGACGTCGGGCGCAGCAGCAGCGGCCACTGCCACGCGGGGCTCTGGTAGGCGTGGTCGGTGTCGAGCCCGACGTGGAAGTTGTAGATGCCCTGGTGGTAGATCCACAGGCTCTCGAGCGCCGTCGCGCCGCGCTGACGCCCATAACCTCCGGTCGTGGCCAGCCACCCCCACCATGACGCGAGGTAGATGAGCGCGGCGACCGGGACGAGCAGCAGGAACGACACCGGCCCCTGCCGCAGCACGCCGTCGACCGCCCAGAGCCGGATGCCGGCCCGTCGCCGGGCGAGGAGGTCGGTGACGACGGCGTAGATGCCGATCCCCGCGAGCGCATACAGCCCCGACCACTTCACCCCGCTCGCGGCGCCGGCGGCGACCCCGGCCGCGACGAGCCACGGCCGGTCCCACAGCACGGGTCCGAGGCGCTGGCCGCCCTCGTCGTCGGGGGATCGCAGGGCCAGCGCCGTGGCGAGCCGATCGGGGAGGCGCCGCCGGTCGAGGGCGAGGAACCAGAACGCCATGAGCACGAACAGCGCCACGAAGATGTCCAGGAGGGCCACCCTGCTCATCACGATGGCGAGGCCGTCGACGGCGAGCAGCAGACCCGCGACGGTGGCGAAGACGGTGGAGGCGGTGAGCGTGCGGGCGAGGAGGAACAGCACGAGCACGAGCGCCGTCCCCGCGAGCGCGGTCGCGAACCGCCAGCCGAACGACGAGTCGGCGCCGAAGAGCGCCATCCCCGCGCCGATGAGGAGCTTCCCGAGCGGTGGATGCACGACGAACGCGGGATCGTCGGCGTTGAAGATCTCGGTCTCGCCGGCGACGAACCGGTCGTTGGTGTCGTCAGCATCCGGCCACTTGGCGGCGTACCCCAGCACCCACTGGCTCCAGGCGTCCTTGACGTAGTACGTCTCGTCGAAGACCAGGGCGTCCGGGTGACCGAGGTTCCAGAACCGCAGCACGGCGGCGAGGAGGGTCACCGCGGCCGCGGCGAGGACCGTCCAGCGACGGGCGATCGGCCCCTCGCCGGAGATCCGCTCCTGCCACCGATCCCACGCCGACGGCTGGCTCAGCGCGGGGGCGGGGGCGGTCACGTCGACCAGCCTAAGGGCGGCGCGCGCCTAAGCTGACGGCATGCTGATCCTCGCGGCCACCCCGATCGGCAACCTCGGCGACGCGTCGGATCGCCTCCGCCGCGCGCTGGCCGACACCGCCGTCATCGCGGCGGAGGACACCCGCACGACCCAGCGCCTCCTCGCCGCGCTCGGGGTGGACAACCGCCCCCGGCTGATCGCGCTGCACGATCACAACGAGAAGGACCGGGCAGCGGAGATCGTCGCCCTCGCCCGCGAGCAGGATGTCCTCCTTCTCAGCGACGCCGGCATGCCCACGGTGAGCGATCCGGGCTTCTCCGTCGTCGCTCAGGCCGCCGCCGAGGGGGTCGGCGTCACCGTCATCCCGGGTCCGAGCGCCGTGGTGACGGCGCTGGCCGCATCGGGGCTGCCGACGGATCGGTTCTCGTTCGAGGGGTTCCCACCCCGGAAGGCGGGGGAACGCGACACCCTCTTCGGGGAGCTGTCGACCGAGCGGCGGACGATGGTCTTCTTCGAAGCGCCGTCCCGGATCGCCGAGACCCTCGGCGCCCTCGCCCGCGCTTTCGGACCCGATCGCCCCGCCGCGGTCTGCCGAGAGCTCACCAAACTCCACGAGGAGATCCGCCGGGGCACCCTCGGCGAGCTCGCGGGGTGGGCGGCCGGCGGAGTCCGTGGCGAGATCGTCGTCGTCGTGGGCGGCGCCGAGCGCCGCGGGGTGTCGCTCGCCGACGGCGTGGGCGAGGTCACGCGCCTGGTCGCCGGGGGTGTGCGATTGAAGGATGCCGCGGCCGAGGTGGCCGGTCAGACCGGCCTGTCGCGGCGCGATCTGTACGAAGCGGCGCTGGCTGCCCGTCACACGGCGGACGGCGGCATCGGCTCCACCTAGAATTCTCGGGTGACTTCCGGCCGATCCTTCTACATCACGACGCCGATCTACTACCCGAGCGACGTGCCCCACATCGGCCACGGCTACACCACCGTCGCCGTGGACGCGCTGGCGCGCTGGCACCGCCAGGCCGGTGACGACACCTGGATGCTCACCGGCACCGACGAGCACGGTCAGAAGATGCTGCGGGCTGCCGCCGCGAACGGGGCCACCCCGCAGGAGTGGGTGGACCGGCTGGTGGCGGAGTCGTGGTTCCCGCTCCTGAAGACCCTCGATGTCGCCAACGACGACTTCATCCGCACCACCCAGCCGCGGCACGAGGAGCGCGTGCGTCAGTTCGTGCAGGCGATCCACGACCGCGGGTACATCTACGCCGGTGAGTTCGAGGCGCTGTACTGCGTGGGCTGCGAGGAGTTCAAGACCGAGTCCGAGATTGTGGACGGCACCGGCGCCTTCGAGGGGTTGAAGGTGTGCGCCATCCACTCCAAGCCCCTCGAGCTCCTGCAGGAGAAGAACTACTTCTTCAAGCTCAGCGAGTTCACCGAGCCGCTGCTGAAGCTGTACGCCGAGAACCCCGATTTCATCCGGCCCGAATCGGCGCGGAACGAAGTCGTCTCCTTCGTCAAGCAGGGCCTGAAAGACCTCTCGATCTCGCGATCGACGTTCGACTGGGGCATCAAGGTGCCGTGGGATGAGACCCACGTCATCTACGTCTGGGTGGACGCGCTGCTGAACTACGCCACCGCCGTGGGATTCGGCTCCGACCCCGAGGAGTTCGCCCGGCGATGGCCCGCGTACCACGTCGTCGGCAAGGACATCCTGCGCTTCCACGCCGTCATCTGGCCCGCCATGCTCATGGCGGCCGGCGTCGAGGTGCCCCGCGGTGTCTTCGCCCACGGGTGGCTGCTGGTCGGCGGCGAGAAGATGTCGAAGTCGAAGCTGACCGGGATCGCCCCCACCGAGATCACCGACGTCTTCGGGTCGGATGCGTACCGGTTCTACTTCCTCTCCGCGATCGCGTTCGGCCAGGACGGCTCGTTCTCGTGGGAGGACCTCTCGGCCCGGTACCAGGCGGAGCTCGCCAACGGCTTCGGCAACCTCGCCTCGCGCACGACGGCGATGATCGCCCGGTACCGGGAGGGGATCGTGCCGCCCGCGGGGGAGGAGACCGACGGCGACCGGGTCATCCGCGAGACCGTGGCGAATGCCGTGGAAAGAGCGGATGCCGCGATCGAACGGTTCCGGCTGGACGAGGCGATCGCCGCGATCTGGACGATCGTCGACGCGCTGAACCTGTACATCACCGAGAACGAGCCCTGGGTGCTCGCGAAGGACGAGGGCCTCCGCAGCCGCCTGGACACCGTGCTCTACACCGCCGCCGAGGGGCTCCGCGCGCTCGCGGTGCTGCTGTCGCCCATCATGCCGATCGCCACAGAGAAGCTGTGGGTGGGGCTCGGCGCCGCCGAGTCGCTCGGCCGACTGCAGGATCAGGCGCTCCGCGACGCGGGGCGGTGGGGGCAGCTCCGCCCGGGCACGAGTGTCAACGCGCTCGCGCCGCTCTTCCCGCGCGTGGAGCAGCCCGGCGACGGCCAGCCGGGGGCGGCGAAGGCGTGACCGATCCGAGCGGATACATCCGGGAGCGCCACAACGACGGCTCGCGCGATGTCCGCTGGCCCGCGGCGCCCGAGCCGCTGCGCGTACCGGTCTACGACAACCACGCGCACCTGGAGATCACCGACGGTGACGAGCCGCTCGACCTCGACGCCCAGCTCGCCCGCGCGCGCGCCGTCGGCGTCATCGGGGTGGTGCAGGCCGGCGGCGACATCGAATCCAGTCGCTGGTCGGCTGCCGCCGCGGCATCCCACCCCGACGTCCTCGCCGCTGTCGCCATCCACCCCAACGAAGCGCCTGCCTACGCCGAGGCCGGACGCCTCGACGAGGCGATCGCGGTGATCGATGCGCTCGCCGCCGAACCGCGCGTGCGCGCCATCGGCGAGACGGGCCTGGATTTCTTTCGCACCGGCGAGGAGGGGCTGGCCGCCCAGCACGCCTCGTTCGAGGCGCACATCGCCCTGGCGAAGAAGCACGGGATCTCGATGCAGATCCACGACCGCGGCGCGCACGAAGCCGTCCTCGAGACCCTCGACCGCGTGGGGGCGCCCGACCGGACCGTCTTCCACTGCTTCTCGGGCGACGCCGAGATGGCCCGCCGCTGCGCGGACGAGGGCTACTACCTGTCCTTCGCCGGCAATGTGACGTTCAAGAACGCCCAGAACCTGCGCGACGCCCTGAAGGTGACGCCCCGGGAGCGGGTGCTGGTCGAGACCGACGCGCCCTTCCTCACCCCGACGCCGCACCGGGGCCGCCCGAACGCGCCCTACCTCGTGCCCGTGACGGTGCGCTTCCTCGCCGCCGAACTCGAGGTCGAGGTCGATGAGCTGTGCGCGCAACTTGCCGAGAACACCCTCGCCGTCTACGGCTCCTTCACCGGCTGAGATGCGATGACCGAGCTGTGGGACCTGATCGATGAGACAGGGCGTCCGCTCGGCCGGACCCACCGGCGGGATGACCCGGCCTTTCCCGACGGGACGTTCCATCTCGTCGTGTCGGTGTGCGCGGTCCGGCCGGACGGTCGGGTGCTGACCACCCGCCGCGCGGCGGTGAAGGACTGGCCCCTGTCGTGGGAGTTCCCCGCGGGCAGCGCCCTGGCCGGAGAGACCAGTCGGCAGGCAGCGGTGCGCGAGCTCGCCGAGGAGACCGGTGTCGTCGTCGACCCCGCCGCTCTCGCGCTCGTCGGTCGCGTGCGGGAGGAGCGGGCGCTGTTCGATCTGTACCTCGCGCGGGTCGACGATCCCGCGGTCGTGCCCGATCCCGCCGAGGTCAGCGAGGCCGAATGGGCGCCGGTCGAGACCGTCTTCGCCCGCACGGCCGCAGGCGAGATGGCAGGGCCGTGGGTGCGGCGTCTGCGCGAACTCGGTGAGCCGCTGCGGGCGCGGATCCGGAGCTGACGGTCAGGCCGGGGTCGGGGTGGCGCCGAGGGCCGGGGGAGCCGCGGCGATATGGGAGATCGAGCGCCACACCAGGGCCAGGGTGACCGCCGAACCCGCGAACGCGAACCACCAGGGCCCGGTCGGACCCCAGATCTGGGCGATCACCCCGCCGAGGAACTGGCCGATCACGAGCCCGCCGAACACCCCCACCATGTTCACCGAGGCGATCCGGCCCTGCAGGGCCATCGGCACCAGGCGCTGACGCACGGTGGTCGAGATCGTGCCCCACACGAAGGCGTAGAGACCGAATCCGAACATGATCACGAACGCGATCGCAGGCGCCGTGGTCAGCGCGAAGGCCAGGTGCATGAGCACCTCGCAGGTCAGACACACGCGCATGAGCGTGGCGAAGCGGATCCGCTTCTCGAGGAATCCGAAACTGAAGATCGCGATGATCCCGCCCAGCGCGGATGCGGTCGTCAGCGCCCCGTACCCGACGGGCCCCATGCCGAGATACTCGGTGGCGTAGAGCACGAGCACCCCCCACGGGGCTGCCCAGGTGACGTTGAAGACGAGGATGATCACCACGAGTGTGCGCACCGGTGCGTTGTGCCGGAGCCAACGAAGACCTTCACGGATGGCGCGGAGCTTGGACTCCCGTTCGGTCTCGCCTGAATCGGGCACGGGGGTGCGCGCGATCCGGGAGATGAGCAGGATCGCCAGGCTCACGCAGAACACCTGCAGCAGGAACGGCACGAACGATCCCGCGGCGAAGAGGAAGGCGCCCAGCGGCGGCCCCGCCAGCTGATTGCCCACGAGGAATCCCGCCTGCATCCGCGCGTTCCCGACGCCGAGGTCCGCGGGCCTCACGAGCATGGGCAGCAGGGTGCTTCCGGCCGAATCGGCGAAGACCTCGGCGGTGCCGTAGAGGAACGACGTCACGAGCACCAGCCAGACGGTGGCCTGCCCGGTGAGGAGGAAGATCACGAGCCCGAGGATGACCAGGGCGCGCAGGGCATTGGCGAGCATCACCAGCCGGCGCCGGTCATGGTGGTCGGCGACAGCCCCCGCGAGCAGACCGAACAGCAGCCACGGCAGGAACTGCATCATGGCGCCGGCGGCGACGAGGATCGGCGACGACGTCAGCGACGCGATGAGCAGGGGAGCGGCGGCGAGGGCGATCCCGTCGCCGAGATTGCTCGTCCACGACGACGCCAGCAGCCACCGGAAATCCCGCCCGAGGCGACGGGGTGCGATGAGGTCGCCGAGGGAGGGCATCCGATCATCCTAGGATCGGATGCCGCTTCCGACGGCTTCCGTCAGGCGCTTCTGCCGGCCTTCGCCTTCGAGACGAACAGCGTCTCGGTCTGCTCGAGCTCCATGCCCTTGGTCTCGGGGATCTTCAGCAGCACGTACACGAAGGACAGACCGGCGAAGATCGCGTACATGGCGTAGGTGAGCGGGAGCGACCAGTTCGACATCGCCGGGAAGCTGACGGTGATGAGGAAGTTGGCGATCCACTGGGCGCCCGCGGCGACGCCGAGCGCCTTGCCGCGGATGCGACTGGGGAAGATCTCGCCCAGCAGCACCCAGACCAGCGGTCCCCACGACGCGCCGAACCCGATCACGAACAGGTTCGCCGCGACCAGCGCGATCGGACCCCAGGCGCCGGGAAGACTCACCTCGCCGTCCACGGTCTCGGCGAAGGCGAAGGAGAGCGCCATGGCGCCGAGCGACACGGTCATGAGGATCGAGCCGGTAAGGAGGATGGGTTTGCGGCCCACCCTGTCGACCAGCACGATCGCCACGATCGTGACGAGCACGTTCGTCACCGACGTGATGACGCTGATCAGCAGGGAGTTCTGCTCGGTGAAGCCGACGGCCCGCCACAGCGTCGTGGAGTAGTAGAAGATCACGTTGATGCCGACGAACTGCTGGAACACCGACAGGATGATGCCGACCCAGACGATCCCCTGGAGACCGAATCGGGGGCCGCGCAGCGACACGCCCTTGCTCTTCTTGTCGGCGGCGATCGCCTGCTCGAGGTCCTTCATCGTCTGGTTCAGGTCGGCCTCGGGGACGAGGTGGGCGAAGATGGCCCGCGCTTCGTCGTACTTCCCCTGCGAGATAAGGAAGCGCGGCGACTCGGGCATGGTGAAGGCCAGCACGCCGTAGACGACGGCGGGAACGGCCTCGACCAGCAGCATCCATCTCCAGGCTTCCAGCCCCAGCCACAGCTGCGAGGATGCGCCCCCCGCGACGCCGGCGAGAAGGGCGTTGGAGAGCAGGGCGCCGAAGATGCCGAGCGTGATCGCCAGCTGCTGCAACGAGCCGAGCGTGCCGCGGATCTGACGCGGGGCGACCTCGGCGATGTAGGCCGGCGCCACCACCGAGGCGATTCCGATGCCGAGTCCGCCGATGAAGCGCCAGACGGTCAGGTCGATCGCGCTGAAGGCGAGCCCCGAACCGATCGCGCTGACGAAGAAGAGCACCGAGCCGAGCATCATCACCCGCAGGCGCCCCCAGCGGTCGCTGAGGACACCCGCCAGCACCGCCCCCAGCGCGCAGCCCAGGAGCGCGACGGCGACGACGAACCCGGTGATCACCGCGGTGAGGTCGAACTGGCTCTCGATCGAGTCGACGGCGCCGTTGATCACCGACGAGTCGAACCCGAACAGGAACCCGCCGACCGCGGCCGCGATCGACAGGGCCACCGCTCGGCGTCCGAAGGGGCTGCGCATGGAGAAAGCCTGAGTGGGAATCGACGCTGAGGAGCTCACGGGGGTCACCATAGCCCCGCGGGGTTCGGCGCGTGAGGGCTTGCGCGGCGAGTCACTAGGGTGGAAGCCATGGCGGTGACCCTTCTCGGCGCGGGCGAGATCCGCGCCCTCGCCGCCGAGCTCGATGTCACCCCGACCAAGAAGCTCGGTCAGAACTTCGTCGTGGACGCCAACACCGTCCGGCGGATCGTGCAGGTCGCCCGGGTCGCCCCCGGCGAGCACGTCGTCGAGGTCGGACCGGGACTCGGCTCGCTGACGCTGGCCATCCTGGGCGCGGGCGCCGAGGTGACCGCCGTCGAGATCGACCATCGACTGGCCGCGCGACTGCCGGCCACCGCCGCCGCTCACGGGGCTCCGCCCGGATCGCTGCGGGTCATCGACGCCGATGCGCTCGCGGTCACCGCCCTCCCGGGTGACCCGTCGGTCCTCGTGGCGAATCTCCCGTACAACGTCTCGGTGCCGGTGCTCCTGCACTTCCTCGAGACATTCCCCGCGCTCGAGCGCGGGGTGGTGATGGTGCAGGCCGAGGTGGGGGAGCGGCTCGCGGCCGCTCCGCGCACGAAGGCCTACGGTTCGCCGAGCGTCAAGGCTTCGTGGTACGGGGTGTGGCGCCTGGCGGGCACCGTGCCGCGCCAGGTGTTCTGGCCGGTTCCGAACGTGGACAGTGTCCTCGTGGGGTTCCACCGTCACCCCGAGCCGACCGGCACCGAGGCCGAGCGACGGGCGACCTTCGCCCTCATCGACGCCGCGTTCGGGCAGCGCCGAAAGATGCTGCGGCAGGCCCTCGCCGGCGCCCTGGGCGGCGGCTCGGCGGAGGCGTCGGCGATCCTGGAGAGGGCCGGGGTGGCACCGACGGCGAGGGGCGAGGAGCTCGTCGTGGGGGATTTCCTCCGCATCGCCCACGCGCTCCCGGCCTGACGACATCCCGTGTACACGGGGTGTGCCGCCTGTATTCACCTGAACGCACCCTACGGTTCACATATCCGACTACCATCGGACGCACCCGACACCCCAAGGGGGCGGAGAAGACAGTGGACAGACTCCTCGCCGAGTACCCCAGACCCGAACGCGTGCTCCTGCACCTCAGCGACACGCACCTGCGGGCCCACGGATCGCGTCTCTACGACCGCATCGATGCCGAAGAGAGGCTCGGGAAGGCCCTGACGGCCATCACCGACTCGGGCATGCGGCCCCACGCCCTGGTGTTCACCGGCGACCTCGCCGATTTCGGCGAGCCCGAGGCCTACGAGCGGGTGCGAGCCCTCGTCGACCCGGTTGCCGAGGCCGTCGGCGCCCGCGTGGTCTGGGTGATGGGCAATCACGACGAGCGGGCGGCCTTCCACGCCGGGCTCTGGGGACGCCGGGATGATTCGGGGCGGCCGGTCGACCGCGTCGACGAGATCGACGGGCTCCGCATCGTCACCCTCGACACCAGCGTTCCCGGCAAGCACCACGGCGAGCTCTCCGACGCGCAGCTCTCCTGGCTCCGACGTGTCCTCGCCGTCCCCGCGCCCCTGGGAACCATCCTCGCGATGCACCACCCGCCGGTGCCGAGCGTGCTGGACCTTGCCGCGAGCGTCGAGCTTCGCGAGCAGTCACGCCTCGCCGAGGTCATCCGGTCCACCGACGTGCGGGCGATCCTCGCCGGCCATCTGCACTACTCGACCTTCGCCACGTTCGCCGGCGTTCCGGTGTCGGTGGCCTCGGCGACCTGTTACACGCAGGACCTCACCGTCCCCGTCGGCGGCACGAGACCCCAGGATGCCGCGCAGGCGTTCAACGTGGTGCACATCTACGACGACACCGTCGTGCATTCGGTCGTGCCGGTGGACGCCGGCCCGGTGCTCGACTTCGTCGACGCGGAGGAGTCGCGCCGTCGCCTGGACGATGCCGGTGTCGAGCTCCGCGGGGCGGAGGACGCCGACGCCGACACGGTCAGCGGGAGCTCGCCGCCGACGTCTCCGCTGCCGGTGCTGCACTGACCTCGTCGCGCTCCCACGGCGCGCGCACGGGGAAGTAGCGCTCGAGGCTGTCGCGGATCGCGCGGATGCGCACCTCCTCGGGGAGCTCGGGGACGCTCCCGTCGTTCAGGCAGAACATGTCGGTGTCGCGACGGGCGAGGAGCCGCTCCATGCGACGCAGCGACGCGAGCTGGGTGGTCTGGATGTACCGCACCCGGGGCTTGGTCGTCACGATCGCCCGCCCGGTCAGCAGCGCGTAGTAGTGATACAGGCTGTTGGTGACGGAGATGTCGGTGGCCGATCGGAAGGGGCTTCCCGCCGTGCGGGCGTAGTCCTCGGCGAACTCGCGCTCCAGCTCGTAGGCGACCGAGCGGCGCATCGGCACCGCGCAGTGCTCGAGGTCGTGGGTGATGAGCCGCCCGAATCGCTCGCGCAGCAGCGCGCGGTTGACGCGCAGACCGTTGTCGTGGCCGCTGCGTTCGGGACGCGGATCTCCGGTGCCGATGCGCACGCGGCTCTCGACGAACGTGCTCACCCCGCCCGGGGAGAAGAACAGCTCGGGGTCGACGGGTCGCCCGAAGAACATGTCGTCGTTGCTGTACAGGAAGTGCTCGGCGAGTCCGTCGATGCGGTGCAGCTGCGCCTCGACGGCGTGCGAGTTGTGCGTCGGCAGTCCGGCCGGGTCGGCGAAGAACTCCTCGCTGCGCACGATCGTCACCCGGGGATGGTCGGCCAGCCACGCCGGCGCGGGGGAGTCGGTGGCGATGAAGATCCGCCGCACCCACGGGGCGTGCATGTAGACACTGCGCAGCGCGTACTTCAGCTCGTCGATCTGCCGATACCGTGCGGGGGCGTCGTCGCCGTCGCCCACGACGTAGCTCTGCATGCGCGCCGCGCGGCTGCGCTGGAACTCGCTGGAGGAGCCGTCGACCCAGGAGAAGACCATGTCCACGTCGCCGGAGAACTCCGTGGCGTGGGTCTCGTACATGCCCGACAGCGTGCGCCAGCGCCTGCCGTGGCGTTCGATCTCGGTGTACGACACATCGTCGGCGGCCATCGTCCGGCGGGTGAGGAGGGTGGGTCGGGGCGCCTCGATGAGCTCGGCTCCGAACCGCCACAGGTCGACGCGGGTGCCCGAGGACGATCCGTAGCGGAGGGTGCCGCCCGGGGTGACCCGTGGTCGGAAGACGGTCACCGTGGCGAGCCCCACCGGATCGGCGAGGGTGTGCAACGGCACCGGCTCCTCACCGGGGGTACGGGCGTAGAACGGTTCGTCGGTGCCCAGGCGTCGCAGCGTCTGAAACGTCCGCGCGCCGTCCTCTGCGTCCACGACGAGTCGGTCTCGACGCTCGGCATCCCGGACGAGCAGCACGTCGATCCCCTCGGCGGCGAGCGCATCGGCGACGGCCAGCAGATCGACCACCGCCGCTTCGCCCACCGGGAGTGTCTCGTGGACGGTGTGGAGCATCCCGTCGACCAGCCGCACGTCGTCGCGCGCGAGCAGGTTCGTCCAGGGATCGCTCATCGACGGAAGGGGAGCGACACGTGCCATGGGAACCTCCTCGCGAAGTCAGGTGGAGCGCGCCCCGCACGGGGCACCGGACAACTGTAGTTCTCCTTCTGTTTCCTCGGCGTTTCGCCGGCGCCGCGGACGATAGCCTCGAAGCATGACCGTGGACCCCGCCGGCCCCGCCGATCGCGTCCACGTCCGCGCGCCGGGGAAGCTCAACGTCTTCTTCGAGGTGGGGGCTGTCCAGCCCGACGGCTATCACGACGTCGCATCGGCCTATCAGGCGGTCTCGCTCGTGGAGGACCTGTGGGCCGAACGCGACGACGACTTCTCGCTGACGGTGTCGGGCTCGGTGGATGTCTCGGGCGTGCCGGTGGACGATCGCAATCTCGCCCTGCGGGCGGCGCGGCTGGTGGCGAGCGAGATCGGGCATCGCGGCGGAGTGCGGCTGCACATCGACAAGCACGTGCCCGTCGCCGGAGGGATGGGCGGCGGGTCGGCGGATGCGGCGGCCGCCCTCGTCGCGTGCGACGCCCTGTGGGGGGCCGAGCTCGGGTCATCCGGACTTCATCGCCTGGCCCGTCGCCTCGGGGCGGACGTGCCGTTCGCGCTCATGGGCGGGACGGCGATCGGCACCGGGCGAGGCGACCAGCTGAACCGGGCGCTCGCGAAGGGCCGCTTCGACTGGGTCGTCGTCACCTCGGAAGAAGGGCTGTCGACACCGGAGGTCTACAGCCACCTCGACGCGATGAGGGCGCGCTCCGACATCGCTCCGTCGCCGCGCAGCCCCGATGTCGATCCGGGAGTCCTCCAGGCGCTGCGGATCGGCGACGCCGTCGCCCTCGCCGCGCACGTGCGCAACGACCTGCAGGCGGCGGCGCTGTCGCTGCGGCCCGACCTGCGCGACGTCCTCGAGCTCGGTGAGAGCTCGGGGGCGCTCGTGGGAATGGTGTCGGGATCGGGTCCGACCTCGGCGTTCCTCGCGGCCGATCCCGAGTCCGCGCTCGAGCTGCAGGTCGCGCTGAGCGTCGCCGGACACCACGCCCTGCACGTCCACGGTCCGGTTCCGGGCGCGCGGATTGTGTCGGAGTAGATCGCCATTTCCGTCCCGGTGTCGCCGGTGTCGGCTAGCGTGAACAGGGTCGTCGCTCCGGCGGCGGATCGGCACGACGTCGGGAGGACCCCATGAAGGCTGTACTGGACGGAACGGTGATCGCCGAGGCGCCGAAGGACGACCTCGTCTCCATCGAGGGCAACTGGTACTTCCCGCCCTCGAGCGTCGCCGAGGGTGTGCTCGTCGAGAGCCCCACCCCCTACACCTGCCCGTGGAAGGGGGAGTGCCAGTACTTCGACGTGACGTCGGGCGGGAAGGCGCTGAAGGACCGCGCCTGGTCGTACCCCACCCCGTACCCGACCGCGATCGAGCGCGTCGGCAAGGACTTCTCGGGGTACGTCGCGTTCTGGAAGGAAGTCCAGGTCGTCGACTGAGTCGACCGGACGCACCGCGCCATGATCGAGTTCCGAGGCGTCACCAAGCGTTTCCCCGACGGCACGGAGGCGGTCCGATCCTTCGATCTCGTCGTGCCCGCGCACACCACGACGGTCTTCGTCGGGTCATCCGGATGCGGCAAGACCACGCTCCTGCGCATGATCAACCGCATGGTCGAGCCCAGTGACGGCACGATCCTCATCGACGGCGAGGACATCGCCGGGCGAGACCCGGTGAAGCTGCGCCGGAGCATCGGCTACGTCATGCAGAACTCGGGCCTCCTGCCGCATTTCACCGTGGCCGAGAACATCGCCACGGTCCCCGTGCTGGAGGGCGCGAAACGCAAGAAGGCCCGGGCGCAGGCGCTCGAGCTCATGGACACGGTGGGTCTTGACCGGGGGATGGCCGATCGCTACCCCAGCCAGCTCTCCGGTGGCCAGCAGCAGCGGGTCGGCGTGGCACGGGGGCTCGCTGCCGATCCCAACATCCTCCTCATGGACGAGCCGTTCGGCGCGGTCGACCCGATCGTGCGCGCCGAGCTCCAGGAGGAGCTGCTGCGCATCCAGCGCGAGGTCGCCAAGACGATCGTCTTCGTCACCCACGACATCGACGAGGCGTTCCTCCTCGGAGATCAGGTGGTGATCCTGGAGAAGGGGGCGCAGGTCGCCCAGCGCGGCACCCCCGACGAGATCATCGAGGCACCCGCCACCGACTTCGTCGCCTCCTTCATCGGCGCCGACAGGGGAAAGCGCGCGCTGCGGCTGAAGCGGACGCCGCACGGAACCGTCGTCGTGGACGGCGAGGGACGCACGCAGGGAGCCCTCATCGAGGATGGCGCTCGCACGTGACCTGGGTCCTCAACAACCTCGGGCTGATCGGGGAGCTCGCCGTGGTGCACCTGCGGCAGAGTGTGATCGCCCTCGTGCTGGGGTTCGTCATCTCCGTCCCCCTGGGATGGGTGGCGTGGCGCTACCGGCTGGTGCGCAGCGGGGTCATCACGATCACCGGTCTGCTGTACACGATCCCCTCGATCGCCCTCCTGGTGCTCCTGCCCAGCGCCACGGGCCTGTACTCCATCACCAGCGAGACCAACCTCGTCGTCGCCCTCACCATCTACGCGATCGCCATCCTCGTCCGTGCGGTGGCGGATGGGCTGGATTCCGTCGACGAGGGTGTCCGACAGGCGTCCACGGCGATGGGGTACGGCTCGTTCCGCCGATTCTGGGCGGTCGAGTTCCCGCTCGCCGGCCCGGTGATCCTGGCGGGTCTCCGGGTCACGGCGGCGAGCACGATCGCGCTGGCGACCGTCGGCATCCTCGCCGGCATCATCAATCTCGGCTACCTGTTCACCAACGGCCTCGACCGCCGCATCATCCCCGAGGTGGTGGCGGGAGTGGTCGCCGTCGTCGTCCTCGCCCTCGTCGTCGACCTCGTCCTCCTCATCGCGGGACGGCTCCTCATGCCGTGGACCCGGCGCGTGGCGGGCACCCGGGTGAGGCCCGGACGTGTCGCGCTTTCGGGAGCGGCCGCATGAACTACTTCATCGACGCGTTCGCGTGGATCTTCGGTGGCGACACCGGCTATCTCGATCCCATCCCGCTCGCTTTCGCGCAGCAGCTCGCCTACACCCTGGTGTCGATCGTCATCGCCGGCGTCATCGCGACGCCGATCGGGTGGTGGATCGGGCACACCGGCAAGGGCCGGGAGATCGCGGTGGCGATCTCGGGGGCCGCACGCGCGATCCCCTCGTTCGGACTGCTGATCCTCCTCACGCTGCTCCTCGGGGTGCTGCGCAAGCCCGAGGCCGCTGTCATCACCTTCGTCGTCCTCGCCATCCCGTCCATCCTCGCCGGCGCCTACGCCGGGTTCGAGGCGATCGATCGCCGGGTCATCGACGCCGGTCGCTCGATGGGGATGACCGAGGGGCAGATCCTCTGGCGGATCGAGGTGCCCCTCGGACTCTCGCTCCTGGTGGGCGGCATCCGCTCCGCGACGCTCCAGGTCGTCGCCACGGTCACGATCGCCGCGTATATCGGACTCGGCGGCCTCGGGCAATACATCATCACGGGCTTGGAATTGCGCCGCATCGAGGTCATCATCGGCGGTGCGATACTCGTCGCGGTCCTCGCCCTCGTCCTCGACGGCGTGTTCGCCGTCCTCCAGCGCGTCGCGGTTCCCCGCGGCGTCCTCGCCGGTCAGCGGTCGACCGCCTCATCCCGCACCCGGGCCCCGCGCGTCGCCGCCGCGTGAGCCTCCCGACCTCCCTATCCGCATCAGAAAAGAGGAAAACATGTTCACAGCACGACTCCGAAAGGGGCTCGCGGGCGCTGCGATCCTGACCGGTGCCGTCGTCACGATGGCCGGTTGCGCCACGAGCGACCCGCTCGACTCCGGTGGTGGCGACGAAAGCGCCGGCGCCGGCGACAGCAGCACGATCGTCGTCGGCTCGCAGGCCTACTACTCCAACGAGATCATCGCCGAGATCTACGCACAGGCACTCGAGAACGCCGGGTTCGACGTGGAGCGCCAGTTCAACATCGGGCAGCGCGACGCCTACGTCCCGCTGCTCGAGAGCGGCGAGGTCAACCTCTTCCCCGAGTACAGCGGCAACCTGCTGCAGTACTTCGACGAGGAGACCACCGCCCGCACCGCCGAAGAAGTGTATGCGGCGCTTCCCGATGCGCTCCCCGAGGGGCTGACGGTGCTCGACCAGTCCACCGCCAGCGACCAGGATTCCTACACCGTGACCGCGGCGTTCGCCGACGAGTACTCGCTGTCCTCGATCGCCGACCTGGCGAACGTGGACGTGCCGCTGACCCTCGGCGGTCCGCCCGAGCTCGCCGAGCGTCCCTACGGTCCGGCAGGGCTCGCCGAGACCTACGGGGTGGACGTGTCGTTCTCTGCGACGGGCGACACGACGGTGGAAGACCTCGTCGCCGGCACCGTCAACGTGGCCAACGTCTTCACCGCCGACCCGCGCATCCAGACCGAGGACCTCGTCGTGCTCGACGACCCCGAGGGGCTGTTCCTCGCCTCGAACGTGGTGCCGGTCGCCAGCGCCGACATCGCCGATGAGATCGCCGACGTCATCAACCAGGTGAGCGCCGCGCTGACCCCGGAGGCGCTGGTCGCCCTGAACGTGCAGAGCACGGCCGACCAGCTCTCCAGCGACGAGATCGCCACCCAGTGGCTCGAGGAGAACGGCATCTCCTGAGTCGCTTTCGCGGAGGGGCATCGACGGGCGTGCGCCTGTCGGTGCCCCTCAGTAGCGTGGGGGCCATGGATGCTTCTGCTGCCGCCGCTCATCTCGCACGCGACGTCGATCCCGTCTCCCGGGAGCGTCTGGAGGCCCAGGGGCTGACGATGACCCTCGTCACCGGCGACGCCGACCGGGAGGCCTTCATCCAGGTCGTCGCCCGGGGGTTCCTCGACCCGGAACTGACAGCGGAGCAGGTGCGCGAGGCACGCGCGCGCGGGGACTACCGGCGGATGACGGGGGTGTACGACCCCGCGGCGCCGTCGGCGTCTGCTCCCGTCGCCACGAGCGCCTCGTGGCTGTCGGAGCTCACGGTGCCCGGCGGCGGGGTGCTCGCGGGCAGTGCCGTCAGCGCCGTCACCGTCGCCCCCACCCATCGGCGGCGCGGGATCGCGCGCGCCCTGCTGGAGGCGGAGCTGCGCAGCGCGGTCGCCGGCGACGTGCCCCTGGCGATGCTGACGGTCAGCGAGGCCACCCTGTACGGCCGCTACGGCTTCGCTCCGGCGGCTCCGGCGGCCACCTGGGTGATCGACACCAAGCGGGCAGGATGGCGCGGACCCGGCCGGTCGGGTCGGGTCGATTTCGTCTCGCGGGACACCTGGCGCGAGATCGCGCCGGGCCTGCACGAAGAGGTCCGCCGGCGCTCGGCCGGCGAACTGGAGATCCCCGCCGGCCACTGGGACTCCTTCGCCGGCACGAGGCCCGACGCGAAGGACCCGGGCAAGAAGCGGGCGATCCAGTGGCGCGACGACGCCGGACGGATCCGCGGGGCGGCGCTGTACACGGTCACCGAGAACGGAGAGGACTGGACGAAGTCCCGTGTCGACCTGCTCTCCCTCATCGCCGCCACACCCGCCGCCTACGCGGCGCTGTGGCGTTTCCTCCTCGAGCTCGACCTCGTCGGCGAGATCCGCGCCGGCGAGCTCGCCGTCGATGAGCCGCTGTGGTGGATGATCGCCGATCAGCGCGCCGTGACGATCACCGTCCGCGACCACCAGTACGTGCGGATCCTCGACGTCCCCCGCGCCCTGGAGGCGCGGACCTACACCGGTTCGGGCGAGGTGCTCCTCGACGTGGAGGACTCCCTGGGCCTCTCCACCGGGCGATGGCTCCTGCGGGTGATCGACGGGCTCGGAACCGTCGAAGACGTCGGCGACTCCGCCGCCACCGCCCCCGTCCTGCGACTGGGGATCGAGGAGCTCTCGGCGATCTACCTGGGTGGCGTGTCGGTGACGACCCTGGCCGCGGCGGGGCGCATCGCCGTCGACGACGCCGACCTCGTCGCGCCCCTCTTCCTCACGCCCCGGGCGCCGCGGCTGAGCTTCTGGTACTGACCTCCTGGTCGGCGGCCCCGAACAGGGGCCATAGCCTGGAGGGGATATGGCGCATCTTCTCGGGGCCGAAGCCCTGCACCTGGAATTTCCCACGAAGGTCGTCTTCGACGGCATCTCCCTCGGTATCGACGAGGGCGACCGCATCGGCGTCGTGGGCCGCAACGGCGACGGCAAGTCGACCCTCCTCGCCATGCTCGCGGGGCGGCTGGAGCCCGATTCCGGTCGGGTGACGGTGCGGCGGGGCGTTCGGGTGGGCGTCCTGGATCAGTCCGACACCCTCGACGACGCGCACACCGTGCGCTTCGCCGTCGTCGGAGACCGCCCCGACCACGACTGGGCGGGTGACCCGCGCGTGCGCGACGTCATCGCGGGGCTCCTGGAGGGGCTCGATTGGGAGGGGCCGGTCACGGGCCTGTCCGGCGGCCAGCGCCGTCGGGTGGCCCTCGCCGCGCTCCTCGTCGGCGACTGGGACGTGCTGTTCCTCGATGAGCCGACGAACCACCTCGACGTCGAGGCGATCGCGTGGCTGGCCGACCACGTCCGCGGGCGCTGGCCCGCGAATCAGGGTGGGCTCCTCGTCGTCACCCACGATCGCTGGTTCCTCGACGAGGTGTGCACCACGACGTGGGAGGTCCACGACCGCATCGTCGAACCTTTCGAGGGCGGATACGCCGCCTACATCCTGCAGCGGGTCGAGCGCGACCGGCAGGCGGCGGCCATCGAAGCTCGCCGTCAGAACCTCGCCCGAAAGGAACTCGCCTGGCTCCGGCGCGGCGCCCCCGCGCGGACGTCGAAGCCGAAGTTCCGCATCGACGCCGCCAACGCCCTGATCGAGGATGTGCCGGAACTGCGTGACCCCGTCGCCCTCCAGGCTCTGGCCATCACGCGACTGGGAAAGGATGTCGTCGACCTGCTCGACGTCTCGGTCGTCTACGACGACGGGGGGAGCCGCACCGAGGTCTTCCACGATGTCGAGTGGCGCATCGCGCCCGGTGAACGCACCGGCATCCTGGGGATCAACGGCGCTGGGAAGTCCACCCTCCTCTCGCTCATCTCCGGCGAGCAGGAACCCACCTCGGGCCGGGTGAAGCGAGGCAAGACCGTGCGGGTGGCGATCCTCAGCCAGCGCATGGACGAACTCGACCCCCACCTGGACGATCCCGTGCGGGTCGTCATCTCGGGGCTTCGGACCACCTACACCCTGGGTGCCGGGTCGAAGGCGCAGGAGCTGTCACCGGGGCAGCTGCTGGAGCGGATGGGATTCGCCAGCGCACAGCTCTCCACTCCGGTCCGCGACCTCTCGGGAGGGCAGAAGCGACGGCTGCAGCTGCTGCTGATCCTGCTGTCGCAGCCGAACGTCCTCATCCTCGACGAGCCGACCAATGATCTCGACACCGACATGCTCGCGGCGCTCGAGGATCTCCTCGACTCGTGGCCGGGCACCCTCATCGTCGTCTCGCACGACAG
This sequence comes from Microbacterium kunmingense, assembly GCF_023155745.1. GTDB lineage: Bacteria > Actinomycetota > Actinomycetes > Actinomycetales > Microbacteriaceae > Microbacterium > Microbacterium kunmingense. Next base: position 316,431 of record NZ_JAKNUS010000002.1, on the reverse strand, counting down.
GTATTTCATGGAGCGGGTGACCGATCAGCAGTACGCGCTGCTGGGCGGTCGCCTGCGCCACCTCCCCGCCGGTGTCGACGAGTACCTGCGGCTGCTCGCCGCCGACCGGCGGGCTCCGACGGCCACCCCGCCGTCCGCGGCCTCACCCTCCGCCGCGGCGAACCCGGCGCTCACCGGTGCCGACCTGCGCGCCGCGCAGAAGGAGGCCGCCGCGCTCGAGCGCCGCATCGAGAAGCTCGAGAAAGAGGTGTCGCGGGCCAAGATCGCCCTCGCCGATCACGACCAGTCCGACTACGCGGGGCTCTCGGCGGAGATGAGCCGCATCAGCGCCCTCGAGGCCGAACGCGACGAGACCGAGGAGCGGTGGTTCGCCCTGATCGAACAGATCGGGTGACGCTCAGGCGTCGAAACCCAGGCTGAGTTTCCGCAGCAGTCCCGCGAGGCGGTCGCGATCACTTCGGGAGAGCGATCCGAGCAGGAGCGCCTCCGCATCGACGAGGCGCGTGATCGCGGCGTCGACCCGTGTCCGTCCCTCCTCGGTGAGGGTCACCAGGATGCTCCGGCCATCACCGGGGTCGGCCTCGCGACGCACCAGGCGGCGTCCCACGAGGCGGTCGATCCGGTTGGTCATGGTGCCGCTGGAGACGAGGGTCTGCAGCAGCAGCTGCTTGGGGCTCAGCTGGAACGGCTCACCGGCGCGTCGCAGCGCCGACAGGACGTCCCATTCCCACGGTTCCAACTCGCTGCGGCGGAACGCCTCGCGCCGGGCACGGTCGAGGTGCCGCGACAGTCTGTCGACCCGCGAGAGCACCTCCAGGGGCGAGAAGTCGAGGTCGGGCCGCTGGGCACCCCACGCCTCGACGATGCGGTCGACTTCGTCCGACTCTCGGGGCATGCATCCACTCTGGCAGACTTGTCGGGCGCCCTCTGCGGGGGCGATCCGCCGTGGTGTAATGGCAGCACGACAGCCTTTGGAGCTGTGAGGTCTAGGTTCGAGTCCTGGCGGCGGAGCATGACAGACACCACCGCCTCCTCCTCGCTCTCGGTGATCGTCCTGGCCGCCGGGCAGGGCACACGGATGAAGTCCGCCACCCCCAAGGTGCTCCACCGCATCGGCGGGCGCTCGCTGCTCGGCCACGTCCTGCAGACCGCCGCAGGGCTCCGCCCCCGGAGCACGGCCGTCGTGGTGCGTCACGAACGCGATCTCGTCGCGTCCGAGGCGACCGCGGTGTCGCCGGAGGCGGTGATCGTCGACCAGGACGAGGTCGCCGGCACGGGACGTGCGGTCGAGCTCGGCCTTGCCGCCCTCGGCGAGGAGGACGACGACATCCTGGTCCTCAGCGGCGACGTGCCGCTCCTCGAGGCCGAGATGCTCACCGCGCTCCTGGACACCCACCGCGCCCGCCGGGCCGCAGCGACCCTGCTCACGGCCGTCCTCGACGACGCCTCGGGGTACGGGCGGGTCATCCGCTCCGAAGGCGACACCGTCGCGCGGATCGTCGAGCAGAAGGATGCCGCTCCCGACGAACTCGCGGTCACGGAGATCAACGCGGGGGTCTACGTCTTCCAGGCGGCGTCGCTGCGGCGTGAGCTCGCGCGCGTGGGCACCGCGAACGCGCAGGGCGAGAAGTACCTCACCGATGTCATCGGCCTGCTGCGCGACGCGGGGCTGCCCGTCGCCGCGGTCACCGCGCCCGATGCGGCCGCCGCGCTCGGAGTGAACGACCGCATCCAGCTGTCCGAGGCGGCGCGCACCCTCAACGCCCGCACGGTCCGCCACTGGCAACGCGAGGGCGTCACCGTCATGGACCCGGCCACGACGTGGATCGACGTCACGGCGACCCTCGCGCCCGATGTCACCCTGCTGCCGGGCACGCACGTCCTTCGGGCCACGGTCATCGCAGAGGGGGCCGTCGTCGGCCCCGACACCACCCTGGTGGACTGCGAGGTGGGGGAGAGGGCCACGGTCACCCGCACCGACGCGACCCTCGCCGTGATCGGCGCCGATGCGACGGTGGGCCCGTTCGCGTACCTCCGCCCCAACGCCCGCCTGGGAGCCGGCGGGAAGATCGGCACGTTCGTGGAGGTGAAGAACTCCGACATCGGCGCACGCAGCAAGGTGCCGCACCTGTCCTACATCGGCGACACGACTATCGGCACAGGAGTCAACCTGGGCGCCGGAGCGATCACGGCCAACTACGACGACCTGGCCAAGCACCGCACCGAGATCGGCGATGAGGTCCACAGCGGCTCGCACAACGTCTTCGTCGCGCCAGTTAGGATCGGAGACGGCGCGAAGACCGGAGCCGGCGCCGTCATCCGCAAGGATGTCCCCGCCGGTGCTCTGGCCCTGAGTGTGGCCCCTCAGCGCAACATCGAGGGGTGGGTCGAGAAGAACAGGCCCGGGACGGCCGCGGCCGAGGTCGCAGCGCGAGCCCGGACGTCACAGAAAGCGGACGATGGCGCGCAAAACGAAGACGGTTGACCTCGACCGCGACAACGACATCGCCCCGGGCATCGTCGCCAAGACCAAGAAGCGGCTCGTCGTCGCCGCCGGCCGGTCGCACCAGGAGCTCGCCGCCGAGGTCGCGGCGGGCCTGGGAACGCAGCTCGTTCCCACCGAGTACCGCACGTTCGCGTCCGGTGAGATCCTGACGCGCTTCGAGGTGTCCATCCGCGGCTGCGACTTCTTCCTGGTGCAGAGCTTCGGGCCGCCGGTCAACGAGTGGCTGATGGAGACCCTCATCATGCTCGATGCGGCCAAGCGGGCCTCCGCGAAGCGCATCACCGTCGTCGCGCCGTACTACCCCTACAGCCGGCAGGACAAGAAGGGCCGTGGCCGTGAGCCGATCAGCGCCCGCCTGGTCGCCGATCTCCTGCGCACCGCCGGCGCCGACCGCGTCATGAGCGTCGACCTGCACGCCGCGCAGATCCAGGGATTCTTCGACGGACCGGTGGACCACCTGTTCGCCAAGCCGGTGCTCCTGGAGTACTTCCGCGACACCCTGAGCGCCGCCGACCGCGCCAAGCTGACCGTCGTCTCCCCCGACACCGGCCGGGTGCGCGTCGCGGACACGTGGTCGGACAGTCTCGGGGCTCCGCTGGCCATCATCCACAAGCGCCGCGATCCGAACGTCGCCAACCAGGTCACCGTGAACGAGATCGTCGGTGAGGTGAAGGGCCGCGTCTGCCTCCTCGTCGACGACATGATCGACACCGGCGGCACGATCGTCAAGGCGGCCGAGGCGCTGAAGGCCAGCGGCGCCGAGCGCGTGATCGTCGCCGCGACCCACGCGATCTTCAGCGACCCTGCGGCGCAGCGTCTGCGCAGCGACGCGATCGACGAGGTCGTCGTCACCGACACCGTTCCGGTTCCCGAGGAGAAGCGTTTCCCGGGGCTCACCATCCTCCCCATCGCCCCCCTTCTCGCCCGCGCGATCCGCGAGGTGTTCGAAGACGGCTCGGTCACGAGCATGTTCGACGGTGCCGCCTGACCCGAGTCTCGGGATCAGCTGGGGGTCTTCGCGTTCCGAGCCGTTGCATAGGAACACCGCGCCAGGATGACGGTAGCCACTCCCACCCCCAGGAGGAACCTTGATCCGTCTGAACCTCGCCCCCCGTCCCGTCCGCGTCGGTGCCGCCGGTGTCGGCGTCGTCGGAGTCCTTCTGCTGGCCGGATGCTCCAGTGGGGCTGACGCCGCCGGAACCGAGGGAGCCGGGTCCACCGGCGACGCGGGAACCGGGACGAGCGGAGGACCCTATGCGGACGGCACGTATACCGCCGAAGGCACGTACAACACCCCCGAGTCGGTCGAGCAGATCTCGGTGACCCTCACGCTCCGGGACGACATCGTCACCGACGTCGAAGTGACCGGAGACCCGCAGCGTCCCGAGTCCGAGCGATACCAGTCGCAGTTCATCGGCGGCATCGCCGACGAGGTCGTCGGTCAGAACATCGACGACCTCTCCGTCGACCGGGTTGCGGGGTCCTCGCTGACCAGCGGCGGATTCAACGCCGCTGTCGAAGAGATCAAGGCTGAAGCGGCGGCGTGAGATGACCGCGCCCGGGGCAGCGCCCGCGACGCCCGAGATCTGGCGCTTCGAGGCCATCGGCACCCGGTGGGAGGTCGGCACCGCCCAGGCGCTGACCGCGGATGACCGCGCGGAAGTCGCCGCGGCTGTCGATGCCTTCGATCGCGCGTGGTCGAGGTTCCGCGACGACTCCGTCGTCATGGGCCTGGCCCGGCGCGGGGGAGAGACGCTCGCGCCCGAAGACACCGACCTGCTGCTCTCGCGCCTGACCGAGATCGCCGATGCCACCGGCGGCGCGGTCAGTCCGCTCGTCGGTGGGGTCCTCGCCCGTCGGGGGTACGACGAGGGGATGTCCCTGACCGACCGCGGACCCGAACCGGCGCCTTCCTGGCGCGATGTGCTGTCCTGGGGCCCGGACACCCTTCGCCTTTCCCGACCGGCGACGATCGACGTCGGGGCCCTCGGCAAGGGCCGCCTCGTCGATATCGTCCACGGTCTTCTCGCCGAGCGTGTGACGGGACCGCTCGTGGTCGACGCCTCGGGAGATCTCCGGGTGACCGGGGCCGAGCTGCGGATCGCCCTCGAGCACCCGTTCGACACCACCCGCGCGATCGGCGTGATCACCGCGGCCTCGGGAGCGGTCTGCGCCTCGGCGACCAACCGGCGGCGATGGGGCGACGGCCTGCACCACGTCCTGGACGCGCGCACCGGCGAGCCGGTGCGGACGATCGCCGCCTCGTGGGCCTTCGCGCCCGATGCCATGACCGCGGATGCGATCGCCACCGCGCTGTTCTTTGACGGCGGTCCGGAGATCGCCCACCGGTGGGGCGTGGAGTGGGTCAGGATGTTCACCGACGGCCGGGTGGAATGGTCGCCGGGCAATCCCGCCGAGCTGTTCCGGCGGGCGGATACGGTGGCATCGTGAACGCCCTGACCGTCGGCCTCCGCTCTCTCACCGCCCGGGTGTTCGCGGTTCTCGGCCGCTTCTCGATGTATCGCGTCATGCTGCTCGCGCTCGCCGCGCTCACGGCGATCTCGGTCCTGCTGTCGCTGTTCGGACTGCTGACGCAGGGGCCGCTGGAGATCCTCGTCACCGCCGTCGTGCTCGTCCTCACGTGCGGAGCGGTCGACCTCCTCGCGCAGCGGGTACTGCGCCTGGCCTGGCGGTGGGAGTCCTCGGTCATCACCGCCGGCATCCTGCTGTTCGTCCTCCGCCCGTCGCTGGATCCGCTGCTCCTCCTCGGGGCCGCCCTCGCCGGCGCGATCGCCGCGCTGTCGAAGTACGTCCTGGCCTGGCGCGGCCGACACATCCTCAACCCCGCGGCGACGGGCGCCTCGGCGCTCACCCTGCTCAGTGTCTGGGTGCCCGCGCTCGGCGCCTCGGCGTGGTGGGTGGGAAGCCCGGTCCTGGCGGCGCCCGTGATCATCCTCGGGGTGATCGTGCTGTGGCGGGCGGAGAAGCTCCGCATCGCCGCCCTCTTCCTCGTCGTCGCCGTCGGGGTCGCGCTCGTCCGGGTGTTCTCGCAGTACGCCGCGCTGGGTGTGCCGGTGGCGCTCGGCGACATCCTTCCGCAGGTGCTGTTCTCCTCGCCGTTCCTGTTCCTCGGTGCCTTCATGCTCTCCGAGCCGCTCACCCTTCCGCCCAGGAGATGGCAGCAGCTGCTGGTCGCCCTCGTCGTCGGTGCGCTGGCGGGCTGGCCTACCGTCATCGGGGCGTTCAGCCTCGGGCAGGAGCGGGCCCTCCTCATCGGCAACGTGCTCGCCTTCCTCCTCGCCGTGCGTACGGCCCATCGACTCCGACTGGCCGAGCGTGCGCACCTGACGCCCACCGTGCGCGAACTCACCTTCGTCGTCTCCGGGCCGCTGTTCTTCGCGCCGGGGCAGTACCTCGAGCTCGAGGTGCCGCACCGACGCGCCGACGGACGCGGCACGCGCCGGGAGTTCAGCATCGCCTCGGCGCCCGAGGACCTCCCGGAACTGAAGATCGCCTACCGGGAGCCCGCGGCGGGCGCCCCGTCGAGTTTCAAACGCGCTCTGGCCGAGACCCCAGCCGGTGCCGAGGTGCGGGTCACCGGGGTGTGGGGTGATTTCCTTCTGCCTTCGAGCACGACAGCCCCGGTGCTTCTGGTCGCCGCCGGCATCGGGATCACCCCGTTCGTCTCGCAGCTGCGGCACCACCGTCTGACCGACGAGGATCGCGACATCGTGCTCGTCTATGTCGCCTCGGATGCCGCGGAGCTCGCCTACCGCGACGAGATCGCCGCCTCGGGGGTGCCGGTCATCGTCTTCACCCGCGGGGCGCCCGCCGACCTCCCGGCGCACTGGCGCTGGGCGCGCGGCGTGCGCCTCGACGCCGACGGGTTGCTGGGGGTCGTTCCCGACATCTCCGCACGGCACGCGTTCGTCTCGGGGCCGGCGGGTCTGATCGCCGAGCTCGCCCCGGCGCTCCGTCGGGCACGGTCGCTGACCACCGACGCCTTCAGCGGCTACTGATCCGCGGCGGGATCCTCCGGGCGAGCCGGCAGACGCATCTCGAACGTCGTGTCCCCGGGCGTGCTCGTGACGGTGAGGGTGCCGGTGTGGGCCACCACGATCGCGCGGGCGATCGAGAGACCGAGTCCGGTGCCGCCGGTGTTGCGCGCCCGCGATCGGTCGGCGCGGGAGAACCGCTCGAAGAGCTCGTCGGCGATCGCCGGGTCGATGCCGGGGCCGTCGTCGCGAACCCGGACCACCGCGTCCGACCCCTCGCGCTCGACCGAGACACGGACGGTGGTGCCGGCCGGGGTGTGGATCCGCGCGTTGCCCAGGAGATTGGCCATGACCTGGTGGAGGCGCCGCGCATCGCCGGCGACGACGACGGGATCTTCGCCCACCTCGGCCACCCAGTGGTGATCAGGCCCCGCCGCCTGGGCGTCGCCGAGGGCCTCGACGGCCAGCTGCGACAGATCCACCGCGCCGTACACCAGCTCCTGACCCTCGTCGAGCCGGGCGAGCAGGAGCAGGTCCTCCACCAGCGAGGTCATCCGCAGCGACTGGCTTTGGATACGCTCGAGCGACGCCTCGGCGGTGTCGAGGGCTCCGCCGTCGTGGCCGCGCTCCAGAGCGCGCAGCGACAGCTCCGAGTAGCCGCGGATCGACGCCAGAGGCGTGCGCAGCTCGTGGCTCGCGTCGGCGACGAACGAGCGCATCCGCTCCTCGTTCCGCTGCCGTGCGGTCAGCGAGGTCGACACGTGGTCCAGAAGGGTGTTCAGGGCCTGCCCGACCTGGCCGATCTCGGTCCGCGGATCGGCCTCGTCGTCGGGAACGCGGTCCCTGATCGAGACCTCGCCCTGATCGAGCGGAAGCGCCGCCACCCGGCGGGCGGTCTCGGCGACGGAGCGCAGCGGAGCAAGCCCCGCGCGCACCGTCCACGCCGTGGCGACTGCCAGCAGGAGCAGTCCGCCCAGGGTCAGCAGCGCGATCGTCAGGAGCATCTCACCGATGGTGGTCGCCACGGCGGTGCGGGAAATCCCCACCACGACGATGGCCGGGGAGGCGGGGACGTTCGCCAGCCGATAGGTGCCGACCCCATCCAGCGCCGTCACCGCCGGACCCGCCGTGTCGAGCCGCTCGACCAGCTCGGTGATCTGCGCGTCGCTGAGTTCGACCACGCGTCCGCGGTCGTCGGTGGCCGCCGCGGTGGTCTCCCCGGTCACGGGGTCGCCCATCACGAGCAGGAAGCCCGGCTGCGGCGCCTGTTCCCCCAGGATGTCGGCGGCGGTGGCGCCGCTGCCGATCAGCGGCCGGATCCAGGTCGCCGCCCGGTTCGCCGTCGCCTCCACCTGACTGTCCAGGCTCCGCTCCAGCACCGATCCGAGGATCGCGGAGGTGGCGACCCCCACCAGGATGAGGATGAGCGAGACGATCGCGGCGATCGTGACGATCAGTCGTCGCTGGAGCGTCCAGGGGTGGCGGGCTCGCCTCACTGGGGCGCCTTGATCATGTACCCGACGCCGCGCACGGTGTGGATGAGGGGCTCCTGGCCCTGGTCGATCTTCTTGCGGAGGTAGGAGATGTAGAGCTCGACCACGCTGGAGCGCCCGCCGAAGTCGTAGTTCCACACCCGGTCGAGGATCTGCGCCTTGGACACCACGCGGCGCTGGTTGCGCATGAGGAAGCGCAACAGCTCGAACTCCGTCGCGGTCAGCTCGATCTCCACCCCGGCGCGCTGGACCTCGTGGCTGTCCTCATTCAACGACAGGTCGCCGACGCGGAGGATGGGCTCGGCCTCGGCGGTCTGGGCCGTCCCCGCGCGGCGCATGAGGCCACGAAGCCTCGCGACGACCTCCTCGAGACTGAACGGCTTGGTGACGTAGTCGTCCCCGCCGGCCGTCAGGCCCGCGACACGGTCGGAGACGGCGTCCTTCGCGGTGAGGAAGAGCACCGGCACGTCATCGCCGGAGGCGCGCAGACGCTGCAGCACCGACATCCCGTCGAGGTCGGGCATCATGATGTCGAGCACCATCGCGTCCGGGCGGAAATCGCGCACCGCCTGCAGCGCCTCGAAGCCCGAGGCTGCGGTCTTCACCTCCCAGCCCTCCATCCGCAGCGCCATCGACAGCAGGTCGGTGAGCATCTGCTCGTCGTCCACGACGAGGAGGCGGAGCGCCTGCCCGTCGGGGCGGCGGAGTGCGGAGGGTGCGAGGGTCGTCATGCACCCCAGTGTGCGGGCTCAGCTATGGATTTCCTATGGTGTCCGCTATGCGCCGGCTGAGAGCCGTCCATAGGGATCGCATAACCCCTCCTGACGATGCTCTTTGGCCGCATCCCTAGCGTCGCTTCGACAGCCGGTACCGCAGCCCGGCGAGAGGAGACCCATGTACGGGACGTACCTTCGGCGAGAGCTCGCCGGGCGAAAGAAGCAGACGATCATCGTGGCAGCCGGGCTCGCGCTGGCCATCGCCCTCGTGATGATCGTGACCTCGCTGGCGGCCGGTGTCCGCGATGCCCAGGCCCAGGCCCTGGAATCGGTCTACGGAATCGGCACCGACCTCACCGTGACCGGCGGCACCGCCGAACCCGGACAGGGCGGGGCGCAGTTCGACTTCGACGAGGACGGCGGAGAGACCGGCGAGGACGGCACCACCCAGTTGAACCAGTCGCGCCTGATGACCGAGCCCTTCCGATCGACCCTCGACGCGTCGGTCATCGACACGGTGACCTCGACCGACGGCGTCGCCTCCGCGGTGGGCGCACTGAGCCTGACCAATGTGACCTTCTCCGGCGAGCTTCCCGAGCCGCCGAGCGGCACCGGCGACGACACGACGATGCCGGGACAGCCGCCCCAGCAGTCCGGGGGCGGAGGCGGCGGATTCGGCGGCGGGTCCTTCGACCTGAACTCCTTCACCGTGCTCGGACTGGAACCCGGCGCCGAGGGCATCGGACCCATGTCCGCCGTCGACGTCGCGGACGGACGCGCGCTGATGGCCGACGACACCGGGCAGGAGGTCGCCGTGCTCGACGCGACCTACGCCACGAGTGAAGAGCTCGGCGTCGGAGACACCATCGAGATTGGTGGCACCGAATTCGAGATCGTCGGCATCGTGGCATCCACATCCGATGAGGCCGACACCGCCGCGAACGTCTACATCCCGCTCGATGTCGCCCAGGAGCTCTCCGGCGCCGGCGACGTCGTCTCGACCGTCTACGTCCAGGCCGAATCGTCCGATGCGATCGACGCCCTTCAGACGGCCATCCAGGACGAGCTTCCCGATGCCACCGTGAGTTCGCAGTCCGACCTCGCCGCCTCGGTGTCGGGGTCGCTCTCCAGCGCCTCATCCCTCATCACCAACCTCGGCACCTGGCTGTCGCTCATCGTCCTCGCGGTCGCGCTGGTGCTCGCCGTCCTCTTCACGATCTCGGGTGTGTCGCGGCGCACGCGGGAGTTCGGCACGCTGAAGGCCATCGGCTGGTCGAACGGCCGCGTCGTCGGTCAGGTGGCCGGGGAGTCGGTGGTCCAGGGTCTCATCGGGGGAGCGGTGGGAGTCGCCCTCGGACTGGCGGGCATCCTCGTGATCAATCTCGTCGCGCCGACCCTCTCGTCGACGGCCACCGCGCAGACCCCGACCGGCCCCGAGGGTGGCGTCGGTCCGGGCGGACCGGGCGGCGGGGGCTTCGGCGAAGCGATGACGACGGCCGCGGCAGACGTGGTCCTCCAGGCTCCCGTCACGCTCTGGGTGATCCTCGCTGCCGTCGGCATCTCGATCCTCGGCGGTCTCCTCGCCGGCGCCTTCGGCGGATGGCGAGCCGCCCGGCTGAGCCCGGCCGAGGCACTGAGATCGGTGGGCTGACCGTGGCCGACCGGCATTCCGCTGCGCCCCCTCAACCCCACGCCCCCTCTCATCCGGCACCCCAGACAGGAGAACCCGTCATGACCCCGCTCTACCGCCTGAAGGGCGTCACCCGCACGTATTCCCAGAAAGGACGCGAAGTGTCTGCGCTCGTCGGCGTCGATCTGGAGATCGAGGCCGGAAACTTCATCACGATCCAGGGGCCCACGGGAGGGGGGAAGTCGACGCTCCTGCAGCTGCTCGGCGCCCTCGACCGTCCGAGCACCGGGTCGGTGCACCTCGGTGAGCTCGACATCGCCACTGCCGACAACCGCCGCCTCGGTCGCATCCGTGCGCACGAGATCGGGTTCGTGTTCCAGGGGTTCAACCTCATCCCGACCCTCACCGCGAGCGAGAACGTCGACATGGCCCTCGAGCCGCTGCGCCTTGCGGCCCCCGAGAGACGGGAGCGCGTCAGCGAGGCGCTCGGCCGGGTCGGCCTCGCGGAGCGCGCCGACCACCGGCCGGGGGAGCTCTCCGGGGGTCAGCAGCAGCGCGTCGCGATCGCGCGGGCCATCGTCAAGCGTCCGCGGGTGCTGCTGGCCGACGAACCGACCGGCAACCTCGACGAGAGCATGAGGGACGAGATCCTCGGGGTGCTCCAGCGACTTAACGACGAGGGCCTCACGCTCATCGTGGTCACGCACGATTCCGCGGTCGCGGGGCGCGCCCGCCGTCGGCTGCGCCTGGAGAACGGAGTGGTCCGCGACATCACGCGGTGAGGGCACTCATCCCGCCTGTCGTGCGTGGGCCGCGATGCGATCGAACAGCGCATCGCGGTCCGCGTCGACCTGTCGACGGTCGGGATGGGCGTCGTAGAAGGCGACGATCTGTCGGGCGCCCTCGTCGAAGGTGATCGTCGTTTCGAACTCCGGCACCAGAGCGGTCACCTTGGCGTTGTCGAAGACCATCGAGTGCGCCTTGTCGCCGAGGAGCGTCGGGCCGAGGTCGGGGGCGAAGGCGGCGATCGTCTCGGATGCCACGTGGACGAGGTCGGGCGAGGGGACACCTGCCGCATCGGCCAGCCAGCCGTAGATCCGGTTCCAGCTGGGTGCGTGGTCGCCGGTCACGGTGAACGCCTCACCGATTGCGTCGGGACGGCCCGCGAGGCCCGTGATCGCGACGGCGACATCGTCGCTGTGCGTGATGGTCCACAGACTCGTCCCGTCGCCGTGGACGATGACGGGCCGACCCTCCCGCATCCGCGCGATGTCCGTCCAGCCTCCCAGGGTCGGAAGGAGCTGCTCGTCGTACGTGTGCGACGGACGCACGATCGTCATCGGGAAGCCGCGCTCGCGGTAGGCGGCGACGAGCAGGTCTTCGCCGGCGATCTTGTCGCGCGAGTACTGCCAGAAGGGATTGCGCAGCGGCGTGGACTCGGTCACCGGAAGGCGCACCGGCGGCTTCTGGTACGCCGACGCCGAGCTGACGAACACGTACTGCCCGACGCGTCCCTCGAACAGGTCCAGGTCGGTCTGGACGTGCTCGGGGGTGAAGGCGAGGAACTGCAGGACGACGTCGAACTCCGCTGCGCCCACGGCCGCCCGCACGGCCTCGGGGTCGCGCAGATCGGCGGTGAGCGTGCGCACCTCCGACGGGAGCGGCCGTCGTCCGGTGCCGCGGTTGACGACGGTGACCTCGTCCCCGCGCGCCACCGCGCGGCGCACGCACGCCGCGCTGATCGTTCCGGTACCGCCGAGGAAGAGGATGCGTCGCGTCATCCTCCGACCCTAGATCAGTGCGTGTCCTCGGCTGCGACCTCGGAGCGATCCCCCGACCACAGCGTGTGGAACGTGCCCTCGCGGTCGATGCGGCGGTAGGTGTGGGCGCCGAAGAAGTCTCGCTGACCCTGGATGAGCGCTGCGGGCAGGCGCGCGGCGCGCAACCCGTCGTAGTAGGCCAGGGACGACGAGAAGGCGGGAGCGGGGATCCCCGCCTCCGCCGCCGTCGCGACGATGTGCCGCCACGCGTCCTGCGCGCGGCCCAGCGCCTCGACGAAGTAGGGCGCAGAGAGCAGGACCGGCAGATCCTCCGCCGCGGCGTAGGCGTCGGCGATGCGGTTGAGGAACTGGGCGCGGATGATGCAGCCACCCCGCCAGATGCGCGACACCGCGCCGAGGTCGATCTTCCAGCCGTACTGGGCGGCACCGGCGCGGATGGCGTCGAAACCCTGCGAGTAGGCGACGATCTTCGAGGCGTACAGCGCGAGTCGGACCTGCTCGATGAATGCATCGGGATCGGTGACCGCCGCGCCCACCGCGTCGCCCGCGGGTCCGGGGAGTCCGGCCGCGGCCGCTCGCTGCTCGGGGTGCGACGACAGCGACCGGGCGAAGACCGCCTCGGCGATGCCCGAGACCGGCACGCCCAGGTCGAGGGCGGTCTGCACGGTCCACGCGCCGGTGCCCTTGGCGCCCGCCTGATCGACGATCACGTCCACGAGCGGGCGGTCGGTCGTGGCGTCGACCTGACGGAGCACCTCGGCGGTGATCTCGATCAGGTACGACTCCAGCTCGCCCCGGTTCCACTCGGCGAAGACGTCGGCGATCTCGGCGGGGGACTTGCCGGTGCCCCGACGGATGAGGTCGTACGCCTCGGCGATCAGCTGCATGTCGGCGTACTCGATGCCGTTGTGGATCATCTTCACGAAGTGACCCGCACCGTCGTGTCCCACGTGCGTCACGCAGGGTTCGCCCTCGGCGACGGCCGCGATGGAGCGCAGGATCGGACCGAGCGTCACCCAGGACTCATCCGAGCCGCCGGGCATGAGGGACGGGCCGAGCAGCGCGCCCTCCTCGCCGCCCGAGACACCCATGCCGACGAAGTTGATCCCGGTCTCGCGCACGGCCTTCTCGCGGCGGATGGTGTCGCTGAACAGTGCGTTGCCGCCGTCGACGATGATGTCGCCGGGCTCGAAGACGCGGACGAGCTCGTCGATGACCGCGTCGGTGCCGCGGCCGGCCTTGACCATGATGATGGCGGTACGGGGAGTGGACAGGGCCGCGGCGAAGTCCTCGTACGAGAAGGCGGGGACGAATCCCGCCTCGGGGTGGGCCTGCAGCAGGTGGTCGGTCTTCTCGCGGCTCCGGTTGAACACCGCCACAGTGTTGCCCTCACGGCTGGCGAGATTGCGGGCGAGGTTCGAGCCCATCACCGCCAGGCCCACGACGCCGATGTTCGCCGTCGCGGCGGCATCGGACGGGGCGGCGACCCCGGCCTCGGCGCGAGGGCGGGGAACGTCTTCCGGCGCCGGAGCGCCCTCATGTTCCTCGGTCGACCCGGGCTGGTCGTCGCGGTCGGTGGAGATCTTCGGCGCGTGGGAAGGATCGGTCACGGCTTCAGATTATCGGGTCGGTCGCCACCGGCCCGACCCGGCCGGAACGGGCGTCAGTCCTTGCGGTACGCGGTGCGGCCCATCGCGAAGACGGCCAGGACCAAGCCCACCGCTCCGACCGCCGTGATCGCCCCGACGACCCAGACGAGCACGTGCGAGAGAAAGCCGTATTCCATGTGTCCTCCGTCGGGATGGCCGTGCCCCCATGCTATCGCCGGTCGCTGGTAGACTCTCCCACTGGACTTCGGCGAGGGACCCCTTCTGCGAGAGCAGACGAGCGGATCCGTGATCGACGAGGGTGTGAAGGCTCGTTTTCCTCACGCGCTCGCGTTCGAGTCGACCCAGACCCAGACCCAGACCCAGGCCGCCCAGGCCGAGACGACAGGCGAAAGCCTGCGAGGAGAACACCATGCCCACCGAGACCGACACGACAGTCGTGGCCGAGCGCCGCGAGAACTTCGGCAAGGGTTTCGCCCGCCGCCTCCGCGCTGCCGGCAAGATCCCCGCCGTCCTCTACGGCCACGGCACCGACCCGGTCCACCTCGCCCTGCCGGGCCACCAGACGGCGCTGCTGATCCGTCGCGCGAACGCCGTCCTCGACCTGTCGGTCGACGGTGCGTCCCAGCTGGCTCTGGTCAAGGACGTGCAGAAGGACCCGGTGCACCAGATCATCGAGCACATCGACCTGCTCGTGGTGAAGAAGGGTGAGAAGGTCCAGGTCGACGTCCCCGTCGTCATCACCGGTGAGCCCTTCGCGGGCACGATCGCCAACCTCGATTCGGCCACGGTCGCGCTCGAGGTCGAGGCCACCCACATCCCCGAGACCATCGAGGTCGACGTGGAGGGTCTGGAGGACGGCACGCACATCACCGCCGGTGACCTCACCCTCCCGCGCGGTGCGTCGCTGGTCACCGAGGCCGATGTGCTCGTGGTCGCGATCGCCGTGCCGGTCTCGACCCTGATCGCCGAAGAGGAGATCGCCGAGGCCGACGCCGAGGTCGCCGCCGAGCAGGCCGAGGAGTCCGAGCAGGGCGACGGCGAGGCGTCGGGCGACGAGGCCTCCGACAGCGAGTGACCACCGGCCATGCCGGACACGTGGCTCGTAGTGGGGCTCGGTAACCCGGGACCCCGCTACGAGCGCACGCGTCACAACGTCGGCCAGCTCGTCCTCGACGAGCTGGCCGACCGTCGTGACGCCCCCTTCCGCGCGCATCGCGCTCACGCGCGCGTCGCGGAGACCTGGCTGCGTCCCGGCGGAGCCAAGCTCATCCTCGCCAAGCCGAACTCGTTCATGAACGTCTCCGGCGGTCCGGTCTCCCAGCTCGCGCGCTTCTACCGGACCGAGCCGGATCGCATCGTCGTCGTCCACGACGAACTCGACATCCCCTTCGACACCGTGCGGCTGAAGGCGGGCGGCGGACACGGGGGACACAACGGCGTGCGCGATGTGGCCGCGGCCCTGGGTTCCCCTGACTTCGCGCGGGTGAGGGTGGGGATCGGCCGCCCCCCTGGCCGCCAGGACGCCGCCGACTGGGTGCTGCAGCCTTTCGCCGCGGGAGACCGCGACGCCGTGACGATGCTCGTCGCCGACGCCGCCGATGCGGTGGAGGACCTGATCGAGCAGGGGCTCGTCGCCGCCCAGCAGCGGTTCCACGCCCCCCGCGCCTGAGGCGCGGGTCAGCCTGTGGAGGCCGACGCCGCAAGCCCGGCGACGATCACCGCCTGAAGCGTCAGGCCGAAGATGACGGGGCCGACCGCCGCGCAGACCACCGCGGCGATGCCCCAGCCGCGCCCGGCCCGACGGGCGATCGCGATGATCCCCTGCACGATGGCCCAGACGCCCAGGACCGTCCCGGCCCAGAAGCCGACCTCGACGAGCAGAACCCATTCCCGCACCGGGCTCAGCAGCGACCAGTCGAAGTCCGTGCCCAGGGTGCCTGCCATGAGACGCTCGCCGGTGCCCGCGCCAATGGCGTAGCCGCCGATCCCGGCGGCCGCGGGCGCGAGCACCGCCGCCCCCATCGACAGCAGGAAGGCCGTGAGGCCCAGGGCGGCCCCGCGCGCGGGCGTGGGCTGCGAGGGAGCCCACCCGGATCCCGGGGCGTAGCCGGACGGGGGAAGGTAACCCGCGGGGGCTGCGTACGCCGGCGGTGCGGACGAGCCCGGAAAGGGGGTGTAGCCGCCGGGGGTGGGCGCTCCGGGCGCTGCGGGTGTGGTCACGCTGACATCCTAGGAGCCGATGTCGGCGGGCGACCGTAGACTTCTGCGGTGACAATTCCCGGGATCGTGCGCGCCCTCGAGCAGGCTGACTCCTTCCGGGAGGCGGTGGCCGCCGGCGCGGCGGACGCCGAGTACTCGGTGATCGAAGGACTGGATGCGCCGCTGCTCGCGGCCCTGCTGGAGCGCCGGCGCGCAGCGGGCAAGCCCGCGGTGCTCCTGGCGATCGCGCCCACCGGTCGCCGTGCGGAGACCCTGGGCCCGGCGCTGCAGGCGCTGCTTCCCCACGCCGAGGTGCGTCACTTCCCGGCCTGGGAGACCCTGCCGCACGAGCGGCTGAGTCCTACCCCCGAGATCGTGGGGCGCCGACTCGACGTCCTCGGACGCCTCGCGCGGCTGGGGTCCGACGACACCCTCGTGGTGACCGCCTCGGTGCGCGGCGCGGTGCAGCCGCTGGCGGCGGGTCTGGACGAGGCCACACCCATCGAGCTCGCCGTCGGCGAGCGCGGTCACGACCTCGGCCAGGTGGCCGCGATGCTCGTCGAGCGCGCGTACCACCGCGTGGACATGGTCTCGCGGCGCGGCGAGTTCGCCCTCCGCGGCGGCATCCTCGACGTCTTCCCGCCCACGGCGGAGCACCCCTACCGGGTGGAGTTCTTCGGCGACGAGGTCGACCAGATCCGGGCGTTCTCCGTGGCCGACCAGCGTTCGCTGCCGGGCGAGGTCACGGCGGTCAGTCTCCTCGCGAGCCGCGAGCTCATCCTGACCCCCGCCGTCCGCGACCGCGCCCGTCAGTTGAAGGACGAGTTTCCGGGGCTCCGCGGCATGCTCGAGAAGATGGCCGAGGGCATTCCCGTCGAGGGCATGGAGTCGCTGATGCCGGCGGTCGTCGATCAGCTCGTCACGCTGGTGGACTACTTCCCCCGCGGTGCCGCGGTGGCACTGGTCGATCCCGAGCGCGCGGTGACGAGGGCCACCACGCTCAGCGACACCAACCGGGAGTTCCTGGATGCCGCGTGGAACGCGGCGACGTCGGGAGCGGCGTCGCCCATCGATCTGGGTGCCGGCGATTTCGTCCCCCTGCCGCGACTGCGGGAGGTCGCTGCCGCCCGCGGCGGCGTCTGGTGGAGCCTCAGCTCGTTCGACTCCGGGGCCGCCGATGCGTCGGCCGAGGGATTGCTGGATGCCGCCGACACCGGCGTCACACGCGTGGCCGCGGCATCCGTCCCCTCGTTCCAGGGGAACGTCGACGGAGCGATCAGCCATGTCGCCGACAGGCTCCGCGCGGGGTGGCGGGTCGTGGTCATGGCCTCCGGCGGTGGACTTGTCGAGCGGGCCCGCGACGTGCTCGCCGAGCGGGGGCTCGCCGCCCGCCGGGTGGACTCCATCGACGACGTGCCCGAGCCGGGCGTCGCCCAGGTCGTCGCCTGCTCCCTCGAGCGCGGGTTCGAGGTCGCCGAGGCGCAGCTGTCGGTGATGACCGAGTCGGAGTTCTACGGTCGAACCGTCGGCGGGGACTCCCGCGTGGTGAAGAAGCTCGCGTCGCGGCGACGGAACGTCGTTGATCCGCTGCAGCTGAAGCCCGGCGACTACGTCGTGCACTCCACTCACGGCATCGGCCGCTTCGTCGAGCTCACCCAGCGCGAGGTGTCCAGCGGGGGGCGCAACGCCGTCAAGAGCGTCCGGGAGTACCTGGTGCTCGAGTACGCGCCGTCCAAGCGCGGCTACCCCGGCGACAAGCTCTTCGTCCCCACCGATCAGCTCGACCTGCTGTCGAAGTACGTCGGCGGTGAGGCACCCACCCTGTCGAAGATGGGCGGGAGCGACTGGGCCCAGGCCAAGGGGCGGGCTCGCAAGGCCGTCCGTGACATCGCCGTCGAGCTGGTCAAGCTCTACTCGGCCCGGATGGCGGCACGCGGTCATGCCTTCGGGCCCGACACCCCGTGGCAGCGCGAGCTGGAAGAGGCGTTCCCGTTCGCCGAGACTCCGGATCAGCTGCAGACGATCGATGAGATCAAGGCCGACATGGAAAAGCCCATCCCCATGGATCGCCTGCTGTCGGGCGACGTCGGCTTCGGCAAGACCGAGGTCGCGGTGCGCGCGGCGTTCAAGGCGATCCAGGACGGCAAGCAGGTCGCGATGCTCGTGCCGACGACCCTGCTGGTCAAGCAGCACCTCGAGACCTTCACCGAGCGCTTCGCCGGCTTCCCCGTCAAGGTGCGGCCGCTCTCGCGGTTCCAGACCGACAAGCAGGCCAAGGAGGTCGTCGCGGGCCTGGCCGACGGGACGATCGACATGGTCATCGGCACCCACCGGATCCTCACCGAGCAGGTGATCTTCAAAGACCTCGGGCTCATGATCATCGACGAGGAGCAGCGCTTTGGCGTGGAGCACAAGGACGCCCTGAAGAAGCTCAAGACCAATGTCGACATCCTCGCTATGAGCGCGACCCCGATCCCGCGGACGCTCGAGATGGCCGTGACCGGCATCCGCGAGATGTCGACCCTCGCGACACCGCCCGAGGACCGGCATCCGATCCTGACCTATGTCGGCGCGCGCAACGACAAGCAGATCACCGCGGCGATCCGACGGGAGCTCCTGCGCGAGGGCCAGGTGTTCTACGTGCACAACCGGGTCTCGTCGATCCAGCGGGTGGCGGCGCACATCGCAGAGCTCGTCCCCGAGGCACGTGTGGCGGTCGCGCACGGTCAGATGGGGGAGCACCAGCTCGAACAGGTTGTCGACGACTTCTGGGAGCGCCGGGCGGACGTGCTGGTCTGCACCACCATCATCGAGACCGGGCTCGACATCGCCAATGCCAACACGATCATCATCGACCGGGCCGACAAGTACGGCCTGTCGCAGCTGCACCAGCTGCGCGGACGGGTGGGACGGGCACGCGAGCGGGCCTACGCGTACTTCCTATACGACGAGAACAAGCCGCTGTCCGAGACCGCCGCCGACCGGCTGGAGACGATCGCCGTCAACAACGACCTCGGCAGCGGCATGCAGGTGGCGCTGAAGGACCTCGAGCTGCGCGGTGCGGGAAACCTCCTGGGTGCCGAACAGGCCGGTCACATCGCCGGTGTCGGGTTCGATCTGTACCTGCGCATGATCGGCGAGGCCGTGGCCACCTTCCGCGGGGAGGACACCGAGGGGCCGACCGAGCTGCGGCTCGAGCTGCCGGTGCAGGCGCGGCTTCCCGAGGACTACATCGACAGTGAGCGTCTGCGCCTGGAGGCCTACCAGAAGCTTTCGGCGGCCGCTGCACCGACCGCCGTGGCGCGCGGGACCGACGAGCGCGATCCGATCGACGCGGTGATCGACGAGCTGCGCGATCGGTACGGCGAGCCCCCCGCCGAGGTCGACGGACTGGTGGCGGTCGCGCGGCTGCGGCGAAAGGCCGCGCGGGCGGGCCTCACCGATGTCGTGGCGATGGGTCCGAACCTGCGGATCGCGCCGGCCGACCTCCCCGACTCCCTGCGGGTTCGACTCCAGCGGCTGCACCCCAAGGCGAAGCTGCTCGCCGGCGGCGAGGCGCTGGTCGTGCCGCTGCCGCGGGCAGGCGACGCACCCCTCGGCGACGCCGAGCTGCTGGCCTGGGTCGATCAGCTCCTCGCGCAGCTGTGGCCCGAGCCCGCGCCGGAACCCGCCGGAGAACCCGCCACCGAGGGTCAGCCGGTGTTCTGAAGACCCGCCGCGACCCCGCTGACCGAGAGCAGCAGAAGGCGCTGCTGCTCGGGGTCTGCGGGGGAGCCCGCCTGCGCGTCCCGGCGCAGCGCCCTGAGCGCCCGCAGCTGCAGCAGGGACAGGGCGTCGACGTAGGGGCTGCGCATCTTCACCGCGCGCTGCAGCACCGGCTTGCTGCCGAGTAGCTCGGCGCCGCCGGTCACCCGGATGACCCAGGCCCGCGTGAGCTCCATCTCGTCCATCACCAGATCCGCCAGGTCGGCGCGGTCGCCGAGGTCGAGGTAGCGACGGGCGATGCGGGCGTCGGCCTTGGCGAGGCTCATCGCGACGTTGTCGATGAGGGTACGGAACAGCGGCCACTCCTGGTAAGCGCTGCGCAGCACCTCCTCGTCGCCGACGGCCTCCAGCGCCGTTCCGAGACCGAACCAGCCGGCCAGGTTGATCCGCGCCTGAGTCCACGCGAACACCCACGGGATGGCGCGCAGATCGGCGAGCGATTCCACCGACAGGCCCCGGCGGGCCGGGCGGGATCCGAGCGCGAGCAGTCCGATCTCCTCCATCGGGGTGACCTGGGCGAACCACGGGGCGAAGCCGGGCGCCTTCACCAGCTCGAAGAACCGCGCCCGGGACGCCTCGTCCATCCGGGCCGCGACCGCGGCGAACCGCTCCGCCGCGGCACGGTTGCGCGCCTCGATCGAGGGGGAGGAGGCCAGGAGCATCGCCGCGACCACCTGATCGATGTGACGCATCGCGATCGCCGGGTCGCCGTAGCGGGCGAAGATCACCTCGCCCTGCTCGGTGAGCTTGAACCGTCCGTCCACCGACCCCGGTGGTTGGGCGAGGATCGCGGAATTGGCGGGACCACCGCCGCGGCCGAGTGCCCCGCCGCGCCCGTGGAACAGCGTCAGCTCGATGCCGTTCTCCTGCGCCCACGCGGAGATCTGCGCCTGTGCCTGGTAGAGGGCCAGGGTCGCCGCGACCGGTCCGACGTCCTTCGACGAGTCGGAGTAGCCGAGCATGACCTCCATCCGTCGGCCCGTGGCATCCAGTCGCGCACGGAACTCGGGGTGATCGATGATCTCGGCGAGGATCCGAGGGGCTGCCTGCAGGTCGGCGAACGTTTCGAACAGCGGGATGACGTCCAGGACCGGAACCCGACCGTCAGGTCCCGCCGCGTAGCGGGCGAGACGGTGGACGGCGGCGAGGTCGCCGGCCGACTGGGTGAACGACACGATGTAGCGCCCCGCGGCGCGCGGGCCGTAGCGATCCTGGAGGAAGAGCACCGCCCGGAAGACGTCGAGCACCTCCTCGGTCAGCTCCGAGCGCGGGTCGCCGGCATCGAGCTCGGCGAGGACCTTCGCGTGCACGGCGGAGTGCTGGCGCACCTCCAACTCGCTCAGGTGGAACCCGTAGGTCTGCACCTGCCAGATGAGCTGCTGCAGGTGCCCGTAGGCCTGCCGGGGCGCCCGCGCGGCGACGAGCGAGTCCTGCACCACGCGCAGGTGGCGGTGCAGCTCCTCCGGGTCGCTGTAGGCGAGGTCGGCGTTGCGGAGCCTCGTGGCCTCGATCTTGCGGGCGACCATGAGGAGGATCTGCCGATGCGGCTCCTGCGGCGACCGCGCGGCGATCTCCGCGGCCGCGTCGTCGTCCTCGGTGCGCAGACGCTGCCACAGCGCGATGGCCTCGGGACTGGGGGGAGTGGTCGCGGCATCCAGGGTCAGGGTGCGTCCGATGCGCTCGGCGGAGCGCTCGAGCCCGCGCAGCACATGCTCGCTGGCGATCGCCGCGGCCTTCCGGGTGACCGATGCCGTCACGAACGGGTTGCCGTCCCGGTCGCCGCCGACCCACGACCCGATGCGCACGAACGGGCGGACGAGGGGTGCGGCGCTGCCGGCGCGGTCGGCCTGGAGCGCGTCGTCGACACGACGGTAGACGTGGGGCACGGCGGTGTAGAGCGTTTCGTCGAACACCGCCATGACCGCGCGCACCTCGTCGGTCGGCGTGGGCTTCTCGTGCCGCAGCGGCGCGGTCCGCCACAGCGTGTCGATCTCCTCCAGCATGCGCCGGCGCGCTCGCCGCTTCTCGCTGCCGCCCTCGGGGGCGCTCTCGTGCTCGGCGAGGAGTGCCGCGAGCCGCCGGATGCTCGTCGACACCGCCCGGCGTCGCGCCTCGGTGGGGTGGGCCGTGAAGACCGGGTGGAAGCGGAGCGACTGCAGACGGTTCGTCGCGGCGTCCTCGCCCACCTCCTGGGTGAGCGTGCGGAACGCCGCGGGAATGGAATCGCCGTCGGCGTCGGGTGTGCGATCGCGCTCGCGCAGGACCCGCACGCGCTGATGCTCCTCGACGAGGTTCGCCAGATGGAAGTAGCAGGTGAAGGCCCGGGCCACTTCGTCAGCCCGAGCCACCGAGAACGAGTCGGCGATCTCGGCGGCGCGGGCGAACGCCTCATCGGTCTCGTCGGTGTAGGCCTGGATGGTCGCGATCCGCAGGCGCTCGACGTCGTCGAACAGCTCGGGGGAGCCGCTCTCGCGCAGGACCTGTCCGAGAAGGGCGCCGAGGAGCCGGACGTTCGCCCGCATGGATTCGGGAATGCCCTGCCCTGCCTCGTAGCGACCGACGAGATCGATGGCCTCGGTCTGGGTGAGTTCGCGCATGGTCCCACGGTATCGCCGCCATGTGACGGGGATGTCACACGTGACGCCCGGTAGAATGGGGACCGGTGTGCCGGGAAGCCTGGTCGGCGTGCGTCTCATCGTGCTCGCCAGACACCGACGAAAGGACCGCCTGTGTCCCTGCTTCGCTCTGCCCGTTTTCCCGCCATCGTGCTGCTCGCCGCCGCCGCGGCCGCGCTCATCGTCGCCAACTCGCCGATCGGTCCCGCCGCGCAGGCGCTCAAGGAGACCTACCTCGGCATCCCCGGGGTGTTCGAGATGTCGGTCGGTCACTGGATCCAGGACGGCCTGCTGGCGATCTTCTTCTTCGTCGTGGCCGTGGAGCTGCAGTACGAGCTCACCAGCGGTGAGCTGAACTCGGCCAAGAAGGCGCTCCAGCCGGCGATCGCCGCGGCCGGGGGTGTCATCATCCCGGTCGCGATCTTCCTCCTCATCGCCGGTCGATCCGACGCCGCAGGCGGATGGCCGATCCCCACCGCCACCGACATCGCCTTCGCCCTGGGCGTCCTCGCCGTCTTCGGCAAGGGGCTGCCCTCCGGCATCCGGATCTTCCTCCTCGCGCTGGCGATCCTCGACGACATCGTCGGCATCATCTTCATCGCGGTGCTCTTCACCACCGACGTCAACGTCGGGCTCCTGGCCGTCGCCGCGCTGCTGGTCATCGCCTTCGGGTTCCTCAGTCGACGCCTCGACACCCGCGGGCGCCTCCCCATCGGCGTCGTCCTCGTCGTGATCGGCCTCGCCACCTGGGTTCTGGTCTACCTCTCGGGCGTCCACGCGACCATCGCGGGCGTCGCGCTCGGTATCGCGATGGCGCAGCAGCCCGCGCTCCGGACTCGGCACGCCCTCGAGCCGTGGGTGAACGGTCTCGTCCTGCCGCTGTTCGCGTTCTCCGCCGCCCTCGTCGTCATCCCGGCGGTCTCGCCGACGCAGCTGTCGCCGGCCTTCTGGGGCATCCTCGTGGCCCTGCCCGTCGGCAAGATCATCGGCATCTCGGTCTTCAGCTGGATCTCGATGCGCCTGCTCAGTCGCGGCGCCACGCCGCCGCTGTCGTTCCTCGACCTGCTGGCGGCGGGCGCCCTGGGCGGCATCGGGTTCACCGTCTCGCTGCTGCTGTCCGAACTCGCCTTCGCCGGCAGCCCGCTCGTCCGCGACGAGGCGACCCTCGGTGTGCTCGCGGGCTCCGCGATCTCGATCATTTTCGCGGCGTTCCTCGTCGCCCAGCGTGCGCGCCACTATCGTCGGGTGTCTCCCGAGACCGCCGACGAGGAGCTGCCCGAGCCGGCCAAGACGGCGGGGGACATCGCCTGACACGAGGAGTGGGCATGAGCGAGGACGACGGGCTGCGGCGAGCGGCCGAGGTGATGCACGCGGTGCGGCAACGGTGCGCCTGGTCGCGCACGATCACCCACGACGACCTCGTGCCCTACCTCGTCGAGGAGTCGGCCGAACTCATCGACGCCGTCGAGGAGGGGTCGCGCCCGGACCTGCGCGAAGAGCTCGGCGACCTCCTCTGGCAGGTGCTCTTCCATGCGGAGATCGCCTCGGAGGACCCCGCCGATCCGTTCGACATCGACGACGTCGCGGCCGCGCTCGCGGAGAAGATGCGCCGCCGTCACCCGCACGTCTTCGGCGACGCCGTCGCCGCGACACCCGAGGAGGTGCTCGTCCACTGGAACGCGGCCAAGGCGGCGGAGAAGAGCGAGCGCACGAGCGTCCTCGACGGGGTGTCGGAGCGGATGCCGGCGCTCGCCCTCGCGCAGAAGATGCTCGGGAAGGCGGCGCGGGTCCCCGGCCTCACCCCTCCCGCCGTCGCCCCCGCGGCCGTATCCCCGCCCTCGACCGAGGCCGAGCTCGGCGACGCCCTCCTCGCCCTCGTCGGCCGGGCCCGCGCGGAGGGATGGGACGCCGATCGGGCGCTGCGCGGTGCGCTGCGCCGGCTCGGCGAGGAGATCCGCTTTGCCGAGCGGGCGGAGCGCGACGGAGCGGGCCGGGAGGACCTGGGAAGATAGTCCGGTGCCCACCGTCACCCCGCCGCGCGGCATGCGCGATTTCCTCCCCGCCGACAAAGCCCGCCGCGAACGCGTGCTCCGCACCATCCGCGACCGCTACCGGGTGCACGGCTTCGATGAGATCGAGACGCCGGTCATGGAGGATCACGCGCGGCTCCACGCGGGGATCGGCGGTGACAACGAGAAGCTCGCCTACAACGTGCTCAAGCGCGGACTCGACGCCGACGCGATCCGCGCCGCCGCCGAGGATCCCTCGGCCCTGACCGATCTCGGCCTGCGGTACGACCTCACCGTGCCCCTCGCCCGCTTCTACGCCAGTCACCGCGCCGAGCTTCCCCGCGTCTTCCGCGCGGTGCAGATCGCTCCGGTCTGGCGCGCCGAGCGACCGCAGAAGGGGCGGTATCGCCAATTCGTGCAGTGCGACATCGACATCATCGGCGACGCCACGTCGCGCGCCGAGGCCGAACTGGTCGTGGCGACCCTCGACACCCTCGATGCGCTGGGTCTGGAGGGGGGCGAGGTCCGCGTCAACGACCGCCGGCTGCTGGACGCGATGCTCGAGGCGTTCGGGTTCCCCGTCGATGCGCGGGCGGGCATGCTCATCACCCTCGACAAGCTCGACAAGGTCGGCCCCGACGGCGTCACGGCCGAGCTCCGCGAGCGCGGCGCAGCCGACGAGGCGGTGAGCGCGGTGGCGGCCCACCTCTCCCACCTGGCCGCCTCTGCGGCCGGCTCCGGCTTCGCCCTCACCGCGGAGGGGATCCGTGGCGCACTCCCCGGTGGCATGCCCGAGGACGTCGTGGCGCACCTCGTGGGGCTCGGCGAGGCCGTGGCGGCGGCGCGCGGGATGGCGGCCGGCAGTGCCGACGTCCCGCTCCGATTCGATCCCTTCCTCGTGCGGGGGATGGGGTACTACACCGGCACGATCTTCGAGCTCGCCCACCCGGCGGTGTCGTATTCGCTCGGCGGCGGAGGCCGCTACGACGGCATGATCGGGCGGTTCCTCGGGCAGGAGGTGCCCGCCGTGGGGTTCTCGCTGGGCTTCGAGCGCCTGGTCGACCTCGTCCCGGCTACCGACGAGACCGTCTCCGACGCCGTCGTGCTGGTGCACGACTCCGACGCGCCGGTCGGGGACCTGTTGGCTCTGAAGTCCGCGCTCCTTCGCCGCGGCGCACGCGTGCGCCTCGAGCAGCGGACGAAGAACATCAAGGCCCTGCTCGAGCGCGCCCGCGCCGACGGCTTCACGGCCTTCGCGACGGTGGCTGCCGGTGAGAGCGACGCGGAGCTGCTCCAGATCAAGCCCTTGGACTGATCATCCGTTGCGCGTGACGCGCAGACGCACCACGCGGTAGAGCAGACCGATCGCGAGCACCGCCGCGCCGGCGATCACGCTCTGCCAGGGGAGTGTCACGCAGAGCACGACGCACCCTGCCGCGCCGACGACCTGCAGCCAGCGGGGGTAGCGTCGCGCGTCCCCGTGCTGCCGATGCGCGGAGAGGTTCGCCACGAGGTAGTAGGTCAGCACGCCGAACGAGGAGAATCCGATCGCGCCGCGCAGGTCGGTGAACGCCACGAGCAGCACCACCACCAGGACGATCACCGCCTCGGCGCGGTGCGGCACCCGCCATCGGGGGTGCACCGCCGCGAGGAAGGGCGGCAGATCGCGTGCTCGTGCCATCGCCAGCGTCGTTCGTCCGACTCCGGCGATGAGGGCGAGGAGGGCGCCGAGTGAGGCGGCCGCCGCGCCGATCCGCACGATCGGATCGACCCAGGCCCACCCCGCTGTCGCTGCGGCCGCCGCAACGGGATCGGATGAGGCGGCCGTGGCCTCCGGGCCGAGGGCGGCGAGCACCGCGACGGCGACGACGGCGTAGATGCCCACGACGATCAGGAAGGCGAGCGAGATCGCGCGCGGGATGATCCGCGCAGGATCGCGGACCTCCTCGCCCATCGTGGCGATGCGGGCGAAGCCGGCGAAGGCGAAGAACAGCAGGCCCGCGGACTGGAGGATGCCGTAGGGCCCGCCGGTGAAGACGTCCGTTGTGAGAACGGACGATGACCCGGCGCCCTGTGCCGCACCCGCGCCGGCGGCGATCACCGCGACGGCCAAGCAGAACAGCACCACGGCGACGATGATGCGGGTCAGCTGCGCGGTCCGGGTGATCCCGAACCAGTTGACCGCGCCGAGGGCGAGGACGGCGGCGATCGCGAGCGGGCGCTCCCACCCCGCGGGGGCGACGTAGGCGGCGAAGGTCAGGGCCATCGCCGCGCAGCTGGCGGTCTTGCCGATGACGAATCCCCACCCCGCGAGGAACCCCCACCCCTCGCCCAGCTCCTCGCGTCCGTAGACGTAGGTGCCGCCGGAGGTCGGGTACACCGCCGCGAGCTGCGCGGAGGAGGTCGCGTTGGCGTATGCCACCACGCCGGCCAGCACCAGCCCCAGGAGAAGTCCTGCCCCCGCGGCCTGCGCCGCGGGAGTGAAGGCGGCGAAGACGCCGGCGCCGAGCATCGCGCCGAGTCCGATGAAGACCGCATCGCCGAGACCGAGGCGCCGAGCGAGGGAGGGGGTGGACACGAGCGGCACCATATCGCGCCCGGACGACGCGTCGGCCACCTCCCGGTCGCCGGCCGTTCACCGGGACGGCGTGCAATGGCCCCGTGGCGCAGACGTGGGCTCCCCGAGCGATGCGGGGCGCCGCGCCCGTCCTCCTCGTGGTCGGAGCCCTCATCGCGCTGAGCACGCCCCGGGCCCTCCGCCGCCAGGCGGCCCTCGCCAGGCGCCGCATCGGTAAGCCCCTGGGGGAGCAGGTGCAGGATGCGAACCGGGTCTGGCGCCGCCGTGAGCACGGGGATCCGCTCGACCTGGTCGTCCTCGGCGATTCCATCGCGGCGGGTCTGGGCGCCGAACGCCCGAAAGACACCCTCGGCGCGCGGGTGGCCAAGGGCCTCGGGGCGGCGGTGACGCGCCCCGTGCGACTTCGATCCGTCGCGGTCGTCGGCTCCGAGTCATCCGACCTCCCCTCCCAGATCGCGCACCTCCCGCGCGATCTGTGTCCGCAGCTCGCGCTGATCATCGTCGGGGGGAACGATGTCACCCATCGCGTGCCGAAGGATGTCTCGCTCGGCCACCTCGGCGACGCCGTCCGGGTCCTCCGCGGCCGCGGCGGGGGGTCGTCGTGGGGACCTGCCCCGACCTCGGAGCGCTCCGCCCGGTGCCTCAGCCGCTGCGGACGCTGCTCTCGCGGTTGTCGCGTCGGCTCGCGATCGCTCAGGCACGCGTCGCGCGCCGCGAAGGCGCGCGGCCGGTGTCCCTGCGCCACGCCGTCGGACGCCTGTTCGCCGAGGAGCCCGACAGGATGTTCAGCGCCGACAGGTTCCACCCGAGCGCCCAGGGGTACCGACGCACCGCCGAGGCGCTCGTGCCCGCGCTGGCCGCGGAATGGTCGGCTCGACCTTGACGCGCGAGGGCCGCCGCTTGTTGGCTAGGGGAATGACCCTGCCCACGCCCGAATCGTGGTCGCGCGTCGATCGCTACCTCACGCGCACGCTCGTCGGCGACGACCCTGCGCTCCGCGATGCGGTCGCCGACCAGCGTGCCGCCGGGCTCCCCGCGATCGAGGTGGCGCCGCTCACCGGGAAGTTCCTGCACCTCATGGTGCGCGTGAGCGGAGCGCACCGCGTCCTGGAGATCGGAACGCTCGGGGGATACTCGGCGATCTGGATGGCGCGGGCGCTGCCGGCGGACGGCGTGGTCGTGACGATCGAGGCCGAGCCCGTCAACGCCGAGGTGGCGAGGTCCAATCTCGCCCGCGCCGGGGTCTCGGACCGGGTGCGGGTCCTCGAGGGCCGCGCCGCCGACGTGCTTCCCACTCTCGCCGACGAGCAGCCGTTCGACCTGGTCTTCATCGACGCCGACAAGGAGTCCAACACCGTCTACCTCGACTGGGCGGCTCGGCTCGCCAGGACCGGCGCCGTGGTGATCGTCGACAACGTGGTGCGCTCCGGCGGGGTGGCCGATCCCGCCAGCGAGACCCCGCAGGTGCACGGTGTGCGCCGGGGACTGGAGATGCTCGCCCGCGACCCGCGTTTCGATGCCACCGCCCTGCAGACCCTGGATGCGAAGGGATGGGACGGCGTGGCGGTGGCCGTGGTGGTGTGAATCCTCGTCACTAGACTCGGTGACGGACCGACGACGCTCCACCGTTTCATCGGGCGGACGACGCCCTCCACGAGCAAGGAGACACCCCGTGGCATCAATCGAGGCTGTAGGCGCGCGCGAGATCCTGGATTCGCGCGGCAACCCGACCGTCGAGGTGGAGGTGCTGCTCGACGACGGCATCGTCCAGCGGGCGGCCGTGCCCTCGGGCGCGTCCACCGGAGCCTTCGAAGCGTACGAGTTGCGCGACGGCGACAAGAGCCGCTACGGCGGCAAGGGCGTGCTCAAGGCCGTCGCCGCCGTCATCGACGAGCTCGGCCCCGCGATCGAAGGCGTCGAGGCCAGCGAGCAGCGCATCATCGACGAGATCCTGATCGAGACCGACGGCACCGAGAACAAGTCCCGCACGGGCGCCAACGCCATCCTCGGCGTCAGCCTCGCCGTGGCCAAGGCCGCCGCCGACAGCGCCGACCTGCCGCTGTTCCGCTACCTGGGCGGACCCAACGCCCACCTCCTGCCGGTACCGCTGTTCAACGTCATCAACGGCGGCGAGCACGCCGACAACGGCATCGACTTCCAGGAGTTCTTCCTCGCTCCCATCGGAGCCGACACCTACGCCGAGTCGCTGCGGTGGGGCACCGAGGTCTACCACGTCCTGAAGGGCGAGCTGAAGTCCGCCGGGTTCGCCACCGGTCTCGGCGACGAGGGGGGCTTCGCCCCCGATCTGCCGAGCAACCGCGAGGGCCTGGACTTCCTCATCCGCGCGATCGAGAAGGCCGGCTTCACCCCGGGCGCCGACATCGCCGTGGGTCTGGACGTGGCGGCGACGGAGTTCTTCGCCGACGGCGTCTACACCGTCGAGGGCAAGGCGTGGAGCGTCGACGAGCTCATCTCGTACTTCACCGACCTCGTCGCGAACTACCCGATCGTCACCATCGAGGATGCGCTGGCCGAGGACGACTGGGACGGCTGGAAGAGCCTGACCGACGCCATCGGGTCGAAGGTGCAGCTGGTCGGCGATGACCTGTTCGTCACCAACCCCACCCGTCTCGCCGACGGCATCTCGCGCGGCGTCGCCAACGCGCTGCTGGTGAAGGTGAACCAGATCGGCACGCTCTCCGAGACGCTGGACGCCATCTCCCTCGCCACCCGGTCGGGGTACGCTTCCATGCTCTCCCACCGCTCGGGCGAGACCGAGGACACCACCATCGCCGACCTCGCGGTGGCGGTGAACGCGGGTCAGATCAAGACCGGCGCGCCCGCTCGCAGCGAGCGCGTCGCGAAATACAATCAGCTTCTGCGCATCGAGGAGGAGCTGGGCGACGCCGCGGAATTCGCCGGCCGCTCGGCCTTCCCCCGCTACCGGGGCTGACGCGCCGCTGATCATCGACGAAGGGGGAGCCGTGACCACGAGATCGGCTCCCCCTTCGCCATCCCCCGCGCGCCGGAGACGGCGCCCGGGACGTCGCCCCGTCGACGTGCGCGGCTGGCTCGGCGGCATCCGCCTGTCGGGGTTCATGGTGATCATGCTGGGGCTGGTGGTGCTCGCCGCCTTCGTCCTCGTACCGACCGTCGGCACCTACCTCGATCAGCGGCGGCAGATCGCTGCGCTCGAGCGGTCGGTACAGCTCACCCGGGAGCAGATCGAGGAACTCGAGTCCGAGCGCGAGCGATGGACCGACCCGGCCTACATCACGACCGAGGCCCGGGAGCGGCTCTACTACGTCCGCCCCGGAGAGGTGGTCTACCTGGTCGACAACGACCTGCCGCCCGAGGATGTGCCGCAGGAGCAGGGCGCGGTCAGTGACGAGGTCGAGCGCACCCGCACCGACTGGATGTCGCAGCTCATCCGCTCGGTCACCGAGGCGGGCCTGGCCACCAGCGTCAGCGACCCCGGGTAGCCTGGCGGGGTGACGAGGCCCCCGTATCCGCCTGTGAGCGACGCCGATCTCGCCGTGCTGCGTCGGCAGTTGGGGCGCCCGGCGCGCGGCGTGCTGGGCATCGCCGCGCGATGCGTCTGCGGCAACCCCACCGTCGTCGCGACAGCGCCCCGCCTCCCCGACGGGACGCCGTTCCCCACGTTCTACTACCTGACCCACCCCGCCGCGACCGCCGCGATGTCGGCGCTCGAGGCCGGACACGTGATGCCCGAGCTCCTCGCAGAGATGGAGGCCGACCCCGAGCTGATATCGGCCTACCGCCGGGCCCACGAGCAGTACCTCGCCGACCGAGCGCAGTTCGGCGAAGTGCCCGAGATCGCCGGGATATCCGCGGGTGGCATGCCCACGCGCGTGAAGTGCCTTCACGCGCTGGCGGCGCACGCCCTCGCTGCCGGCCCCGGGGTGAACCCGGTCGGCGATGCCGCACTGTCCCGGGCTGCGTGGTCGTCCGAGGTCTGCGCCTGCCCGCCGGAGGAGAGCGGATGACCCGCCGCGGCCGGGCCGCGGCGATCGGGCTCGTCGTCGCGGGTCTGATCGGGGGTCTGGTCACCCCGGCCGCGGCCGCGACGCCGACCCCCGACACGGCGGCGACCGACCCGGTGCGCGCGGCGGAGTACTGGCTCGACGACTACGGCATCCGTGACGCGTGGCGCACGACGCGCGGTGAGGGCTCCCGCATCGCCATCATCGACACCGGGATCGGCCGCGGACCCGTCGAGTTCGCCGGCGCGGTCGTCGGAGGCACGGATGTCTCCGACATCGGAGCGCCCGACGGCCGGCTGCCGGTCGGCGCGGTCGACGGCAATCACGGCAGCTGGGTCGCCTCGCTCGCCGCGGCGCGCGGCACCGGTCCCGACACCGGCATGATCGGCGTGGCGCCTGCGGCCGAACTGCTCTCCGTCTCGATCGGCGTGGGCAACTCCTCCCCGGTGCCCTTCGCCGAGCAGATCGCCGAGGCCGTCCGCTGGTCCGTGGACAACGGCGCCGACATCATCAACCTCTCGCTGACGACGAACACGCCCGACTGGGACCCCAGCTGGGATGATGCGTTCCTCTACGCCTTCGACAACGACGTGGTCGTCGTGGTGGCCGCGGGCAATCGCGGCACCGGCACGACGCGGGTCGGAGCTCCGGCGACCATCCCCGGCGTGCTCGCCGTCGGCGGCGTCGACCCCGCGGGCCGTGCGAGTGTGGAGGCCTCCACGCAGGGGATCACCATCGGCGTCGCCGCACCGAGTGAGAACCTCCTCGGCATCTCCGCCGACGGCAGGGTCGTGTCGTGGAACGGCACCAGCGGGGCAGCCCCCATCGTCGCCGGGGTCGCCGCTCTGGTGCGCTCCGCCTATCCCGACCTCGACGCGGCCAACGTCATCAACCGGATCATCTCCACCGCGCGTCCCGTGCCCGGGGTTGCTGTGCCCGATCCGCTCTACGGCTACGGGCTGATCGATGCCGCAGCGGCTCTCACGGCGACCGTGCCGGAGGTGACGCAGAATCCGCTCGGCGACCTGCGGGAGTGGGTGCGACTGTACCGGCGGGCCGAGAGCACCGGCGCGCCCGAGCCGCAGCCGACGCCGAACACGGTGGAGGTGCCTCCCCTTCCGCCGGCTGACGCCGTGGGCGCTCCCGGGTCGCCGTTCCTCCCCACGGCGCAGACGCTCCTGTACGGCACCCTGCCGCTCGGGGCGGTGACCGTCGGGGCTATACTGGTGGCGCTCGGCGTCACCGCTGCTGTCCGACGCGTCCGATTGGCGTCCCGCACGCCGAGCCGTTGATCTAGGGGAGTACTCCACATCGTGACCCACACCGCGCACAGGATCCTTATCGTCGGTGGCGGATACGCAGGCTTCTACACGGCATGGAAGCTCGAGAAGCATCTGCGCCGAGGCGAGGCCGAGGTGACGATCGTCGATCCGCTCGCCTACATGACCTACCAGCCGTTCCTGCCCGAGGTCGCGGCCGGATCGATCGAGGCCCGGCACTCGGTGGTTCCGCTGCGTCGGCACCTCAAGCGCACCCGGATCGTGGCGGCCAAGGTCACCGGCATCGATCACGCCCACAAGACCGCCACGATCACGCCGATCGCGGGTGAGCCGTACCAGCAGGAGTACGACCAGATCGTCGTCACCGCCGGTGCGGTCTCGCGCACCTTCCCCATCCCGGGAATCGCCGACAACGCGATCGGGCTGAAGACGATCGAGGAGGCCGTCGCGATCCGCGACCGCCTGCTGACGAACTTCGACAAGGCCGCGGCGCTCCCGCCGGGTCCCGAGCGCGAGCGGCTGCTCACCGTCGTCGTCGTCGGCGGTGGGTTCGCCGGCATCGAGGTCTTCGCCGAGCTGCGCTCCTTCGCGTCGTCGCTCGTGTCGAAGTACCCCGAACTGACCTTCGACGAGACGCACTTCCACCTCATCGAGGCCATGGGGCGCATCATGCCAGAGGTGTCGTTGAAGACCAGCGAGTGGGTGCTGAAGGACCTGGCCAAGCGCGGCGCCTTCGTCCACCTCGACACGCAGGTCACCAGCGCCGTCGACGGCGATGTCGAACTGTCCACCGGCGAGGTCATCCCCGCCGACCTCATCATCTGGACGGCCGGCGTCATGGCCAACCCGACCGTCGTGCGCGGCGGCGACCTGCCGGTCGAGGAGCGCGGCCGCATCCGCGCCCGCGCCGACCTGCGTGTGGGCACGGACGACGAGATCGTCGAGGGTGCGTGGGCGGCGGGCGACGTCGCCGCCGTTCCGGATCTGTCCGGAGGTGGAGTGGGCGGCTACTGCGTGCCGAACGCCCAGCATGCCGTCCGCCAGGGGAAGCTGCTGGCCAAGAACATCACGGCGGTCCTCCGCGGCGAGAACCCCGTCGACTACGTCCACAAGA
Source organism: Microbacterium kunmingense (assembly GCF_023155745.1). GTDB lineage: Bacteria > Actinomycetota > Actinomycetes > Actinomycetales > Microbacteriaceae > Microbacterium > Microbacterium kunmingense. The sequence continues at coordinate 283,136 of NZ_JAKNUS010000002.1, read as the reverse complement.
ACCTCGGTGCCGTCGCCGGTCTGGGTCTGTACAACGGTGCCTTCCAGTCGGGGAACATCGCGATCAAGGGATTCCTCGCCTGGCTCGCCCACCGCGGATACCACGGCCTGGCCATGCCGACCTGGGAGCGCAAGCTCCGTGTCGTCGCCGGGTGGCTCGGAAACGTGGTCCTCGGTCGCGACATGGCGAACCTGGAAGCCGTGCAGACGCCTCGCGCGGCGTTCGAGGAGTTCGCGGCTCGTCCGCGCCCGGCCCAGGCCGCGGTGACCCCGCCGCAGACGCCGCGTGACGCGGGTGCGGCGGCGGAAGCGCCCGAGAAGTCGAAGGTCGCCGCCGGACGCTGACGCTAAGGTGGCGGGTGCCGCAGAACGACGCCCCCGTAGCCCAATGGCAGAGGCAGGCGACTTAAAATCGCTTCAGTGTGGGTTCGAGTCCCACCGGGGGTACGCATCTGCGCAAGGATGAGGCCGTGACGATCGATCTCCTGGCGCGGGATGCCACGGCGAACCCCTCCGGCGAGCGGTGGCGTACGCCGGCGCGCTACTGGGCGGAGATGTCGGCGGCCACCGCCGACCTGGCAGCGCCCGTCGCGGCGATCGATCGGGAGGCGCTGTCGTTCAACGCGCTCGACATGGTGGTGCGCGCGGGAGGCGTTCCGATCCGGGTGGCGAGCAAGTCGCTGCGCGTGCGGGAGGTGCTCGACGCGGTCCTTCAGCTTCCGGGGTATCGCGGCATCCTGGCGTTCACACTGGCCGAAGCCCTCTGGCTGAGCGCGGACCACGATGACATCGTGCTCGGTTACCCGACGGCCGACCGGGCGGGTCTTGCCCGCCTCGTCGCGGACGATCGGGCCGCGGCGCGGATCACCCTCATGATCGACGACCCCGCGCAGCTCGACCTGATCGACGCGGTCGCGCCGCCGAGTGCCCGCACCGAGCTGCGTGTGGCACTGGATGTGGACGCGTCGTGGCGGTCTCGGGGGCTCGGTCACATCGGCGTGCACCGTTCGCCGCTCCACACGGCTCAGGATGCCGTGGGCCTGGCGCGGATCATCACGCAGCGGCGGGGCTTCCGATTGGTCGGGGTGATGATGTACGAGGCCCAGATCGCCGGGCAGCCGGACGCGACCGGTGCCGGCGACGGGGTCATCCGATGGATGCAGCGCCGCTCCGCGGCGGAACTGCGCGAGCGCCGGGGGTCTGTCGTCAGCGGCATCCGCGAGCTCACCCATCTGGACTTCGTCAACGGCGGAGGCACGGGGTCGCTCGAGACGACGGCCGCCGACCTCGCCGTGACGGAACTGACGGCCGGGAGCGGGCTGTTCGCGGGCCACCTCTTCGACGGGTACCGCGCCTTCGATCCGGCTCCGGCTGCCGCGTTCGCGCTCGACATCGTGCGGACGCCCGCCGCGGACACCGTGACGGTGCTCGGTGGCGGGTGGGTCGCGTCAGGCCCGGCGAGCCCTTCGCGCCTCCCGCGCCCGGTGTGGCCGGCGGGGTTGGGGATGCTGCCGCGCGAGGGGGCGGGCGAAGTCCAGACGCCCCTGCGTGGCCCCGCTGCGGCGCATCTGGCGGTGGGGGATCGGGTGTGGTTCCGCCACGCCAAGAGCGGAGAACTCGCCGAGCGGGTGGCGGCATTCGCCCTCGTCTCCGATGGCCGGCTCGTCGCCGAGCTCCCCACGTACCGCGGCGAAGGGAAGGCGTTCCTGTGACCCGCCCCGGCGCCGTCTGGCGCAACTGGGGGCGCACGGCCGAGGCGCGGCCCGTGCGCGCGGAGTTCCCGGCCACGGCCGAGGCGGTCGAGCGCGCCGTCCAGGCGGCCGCCCGGCGGAAGCTCCGGCTGAAGCCCGTGGGGTCGGGGCACAGCTTCTCCGGGATCGCCGTGGCATCCGATGTGCTTCTGGACGTCTCCGCGCTGTCGGGGATCGTCGCCCTCGACCCCGACACCGCCCGAGTCACCTTCGGCGCGGGCACCCCTCTCCACCAGGTCCCGCGCCTGCTGGCGCGTCACGGCCTCGCGATGCAGAATCTCGGCGACATCGATCGGCAGACCATCGCCGGGGCGATCTCCACCGGCACGCACGGCACCGGGATCGCCTACGGCGGGTTGGCGACGCAGGTCGTCGGTGTCACGATCGTCACCGGCGACGGCCGGACCCGGCGGATCGGAGCGGACGACCCTCTGCTCGCGGCGGTCTCCCTGGGCCTCGGTGCGCTCGGCGTTCTCGTGGATGTCACTCTCCAGTGCGTCCCCGCCTTCCACCTCGCCGCCCTCGAGCGTCCGGAACCGCTCGACGAGGTCGTGGCGACGCTCGAGGATCGCGTGCGCGGCGCAGACCACTTCGAGTTCTACTGGTTCCCGCACACCGACGTCGCCCTGACGAAGACGAACGAGAGACTCCCGGAGACGACTCCGCGGCGCCCGATCCCCCCGGTGACGAGGTTCGTCGATGAGACGCTCCTCGCCAACGGCGTGTACCGGGGCATGTGCGCCGTCGGACGGGTGCTGCCGCCGGTCGTCCCGGTCTTCTCCCGTCTCGCCACGCGCGTCACCGGAGACCGGACCTATCTCGACCGGTCGCACCGCGTGTTCACGCAGCCAAGGACGGTGCGCTTCCGCGAGATGGAGTACGCGCTGCCCGCGGAGAAGGTCGCGCCCGCTTTCGAGGCCGTGCGCGCCCTGATCACGGCCGAGCGGTGGCGGATCTCCTTCCCCCTCGAGGTGCGCTTCGCGGCGGGCGATGACCGCTGGCTGTCGACGGCGCACGACCGCGCCACCGGCTACATCGCCGTCCACCGGTACTTCCGGGAGGACCCCACGGCGTATTTCACGGCCGTCGAGGAGGTCATGCTCGCCCACGGCGGACGCCCGCACTGGGGCAAGCTGCACTCGCTGGACGCCGACGCCCTGCGGCGGAGGTACCCGCGATTCGACGACTTTCTCGCGGTCTGCGAGGAGTTCGACCCGGAGGGCCTCTTCCGCAACGCGTATCTGGACCGCGTGCTCGGTCTCTAGGCCTGTGAGGTCGCCGCACAGCCTGAGGAGCGCCTCGGCGGACCGTTAGGATTGTCAGCACTGACCTGGAACGGAGACCCCGGCATGTGGGAATGGCTCATCCCCGTCCTGATCGTCGTCGCACTGGTCGTCATCGCGGGGATCTACCTGTGGGCGACCTACAACTCGCTCGTGCAGCTCAACGTGCGCGTCGACGAGGCCTGGAGCGACATCACCGTCCAGCTGAAGCGCCGGGCCGACCTGCTGCCGAACCTCATCGAGGCGGTGAAGGGCTACGCCGCTCACGAGAAAGCGGTGTTCGAGAATGTGACCCGGGCCCGGGCCGAGACCCTTTCCGCGGGCGGTCCGGCCGATGCGGGTGTGGCAGAGGGCCACATGCAGCAGGCGTTGCGCTCGCTGTTCGCCGTGGCCGAGGCCTACCCCCAGCTGCAGGCCAGCCAGAACTTCCTGCAGCTGCAGCAGTCGATCGTCGACATCGAGGACAAGATCCAGGCGTCTCGCCGCTTCTACAACGGCGGCGTCCGTGAGCTGAACACCAAGATCAAGGTCTTCCCCAACAACCTCTTCGCCCGCAACCTCGGTTTCGACGAGCGCGAGTTCTTCGAAGTCGTCGACGGCGCCGCGATCTCGGAGCCTCCGCGCGTCCAGTTTTGACATCGGTCCGCACCCTCTCCCGCGCCGAGGCGGCGCGCATCGCGGTGCGCGCCCAACTCCTCACCGCGGATCGTCCCGGCGACATCATCGAGACCGTCCAGTCGCTGACCGTCCTGCCGATCGATCCGACGGCGGCGATCGCTCCGAGCGTCGACCTCATCCTGTGGAGTCGCATCGGCTGGCCCTACGAGCCCGCTGACTTCCGTCGTCTCTTCCGTGAGGACCGGCAGATCTTCGAGTGGAACGGGTTCTTCCGCCCGATGAGCGACCTGCCGCTGTTCCTCCCCCTGATGCGGAAGGGCCCGAGGTCGGCGTCCGCCCGCGACTGGGTGGCCGCCAACGCCCGGTTCCGCCGAGACATCCTGACGCGGCTTCGGGATGACGGGCCGCTGCGTCCGGCCGACATCGCCGACACCGCGGCGGTGCCCTGGCGTTCGACCGGATGGACGAACGATCGGAACGTGCTGCAGATGCTGGACATCCTCGTCGAGAGCGGCGAGGTGGCCGTGGACCATCGCGATGGGAAGGGCCGGTGGTTCGACCTGGCGGAGCGGGTCTACCCCGCCGTCGAGGCGCTGTCCGAGGACGAGGCCGCACGCGGCCGGGCCGAGCGGCGGCTGTCGGCGCTGGGGATCGCGAGGCGGAAGGGCGTCGCCCAGCCGGGGGAGCCGATCGACGTCGGCGACGCCGGTGTGGAGGTGTGCGTCGACGGTGTCGCGGGCCGCTGGCAGGTCGATCCCAGCCTTCTGGACGCAGGAATCCCGCGCCCGCGCACCGCGCTCCTCTCGCCGCACGACCGGCTCGTCTTCGACCGGGTCCGCCTGCGCGAGCTGTTCGGGTTCGACTACGTCCTGGAGATGTACAAACCCGCGGCGGCACGGCCGTGGGGCTACTTCGCGCTGCCCATCCTCCACGGTGACCGGCTCGTCGGGAAGCTCGATGCCACCCTCGATCGCCGCGCGGAGACGCTGCGGATCAACGCCGTGCACGAGGACGAACCGTTCGCGGCGGCGGTCGCCGAGGCCGTGGAAACGGAGGTCGACGACCTGGCGCGATGGCTCGGCGTGGAGGTGTCCCGGCGTTAGAGCACGCCGAGGCGGATCTGCTCACCCGTGACGGTGACGGTGCCCCGGACCCCCCAGGCGTCGTCGCGATACGTCGCCGATGCCGGGGAGCCGTCCCGGCCGGTGCCGCTCGCGGTGGCGACCACCGCACCGCCTGTGGCGGCGAACCCGCCGTCGTCGGTGAGCTGCACCTCGGGGAGCCGCTCGATGCGGTAGGCGATGCGCTCGAGGACCGCGAGGTCGGCCGGCCACGGCACCCGCAGGCCGCACATGTCCGTGACGACGGTCGCCGGCTGGGTGCACGCGTTCAGATGGTCGGTGACGGCCTCCCGGACGGCCTGGACTCCGGCGTCGGTGAAGCGCGGGTCGATCGCGACGTCCGCGCGCTCACCCGGGAGGACGGCGACGGACACCGCGTCGCCCAGGTACTCCCGGGGCGCGGGGGTGATGTCGTAGATCCCGGGGAGGAGCCGGACCTCCCCGACGGGCACCACGGCCTCCCCGATGGTGACACTGTCTCCGAGGCCCGTGCTGACGTCCACTCGGCCGAGTGCGTCGGGACCGACTCGCCAGCCATCCGGTGTCTCAGACAGGGTCAGGCTCGTCGCATGGCTCTCGCCGGCCAGCACGAAGGAGACCTCGGCCTCCGCCGCGTCGCCCTCGATGCGCACCGCACCCACGGACGGCTCGGAGAGTCTCTCGGCCGCGCCGCCGACCTCCAGGGCGTCCCCGCCGCTCATCGCCGCCCGCGCCGCATCCTCGTCACCGTCGGCGACAGCGACCAGCCATGCCCGCGCGACGGCCTCCGGGCCGGCCTGCCGGGACCCCGCCCACATCAGGACGCCCGCGACGCCCACGACGACCATGACCGCCGCCGCGACGATGATCGCGACCGTGCGGGCGCGACGCGGTCCAGGCATCCTCCCACGCTAGGTCATCCGGACGCGGGACCGGCGGTGTGCCGGGCCGCGTGGGGGAGCGCGGCGGCCACCTGGTCGACGGCGTCGCCCCACCCCGACACCGAGATGCGATCCAGGCCCTGCCAGGTCGCCGCCTGCCGCAGCTCCCGCGCCACCCGCTCCACGACCGAGGGGGCGGGCTCCCGCTCCCACCACGCGGACTGCACGCGCAGCGTCTGCGCCGGGCGGTCGGCCTTCAGATCGACCCTGGCGACGATCGCGTCGTCGACGAGGATCGGAAGCGAGTAGTACCCGAACCGCCGGCGAGCCGCCGGCGTGTAGATCTCGATGCGGTAGGCGAAATCGAAGAGGCGCTCCGCCCGGTCACGGAACCACACCATCGGGTCGAACGGGGTGAGGATCGCCGCGGCGTCCACCGTTCGCGGCACCCTGGCGTCGCGGTGCAGCCACGCGCGCGCCGGGCGGCCCGCCGTCGTCCATCCCGCGACGGTGACGGGGATGAGCTCACCCTCAGCGACGAGGTCGGCGATCGCGGTGAGGATCGCGCCGCGATCCCTGATGCGCCAGTAGTCGGCGAGGTCCGCGGCGGTCGCTACGCCGTACGCCCGGGCGGCGCGACGCACCAGCTCGCGTATCGCCTCGGGCCTCGGCACCTCCCGGCCGGCCAGTTCCTCGCCCAGGACGTCGACGGCGAGTCCATAGCGGCGTTCGAACCCCCGGCGCCCGGCGATGGCGACCTCGCCGAAGAGCCACAGGAACTCCAGGGCCTCCTTGACGACGTCCCACTCCCACCAGCCGCCGCGAGGGGAGCGCCGCACGTCCCGCTCGATCTCGGCGGGGCGCAGCGGACCCCGTGCGGCGAGCTCCGCACGGACCCAGTCCACGACGTCGCGATGCTTCCCGACCCATCCGTCGGGGTCCGACGCGTACTTGCGCCGGAACTCGGCCATGCGGAAGGCGAAGAGCGGTCGATCGGGCGCCGGGACGAACGCCGCCACATGCGCCCAGTACTCGACGTATCGCGGTCGACGCCCGAAGAGCAGCCGGTCGAGGTCGGCGGTGTCGTACGGGCCGAGGCGGGAGAAGAGGGGAAGGTAGTGCGACCGGGCGAAGACGTTGACCGAGTCGATCTGGAGCACCGACATCCTGCGCAGGGCGTCGTTCAGCTGGCGTGTGCCGACGCGGTCGGGCCGCCTGCGGTCCAGACCCTGCGCGGCCACCGCGACCCGACGCGCTTCGGCGGCACTGAGCTGCTCTCGAGGCGTCACGGCGGCAACACTAGACCCGGCCCCCGACGTGGGATGCGAATCAGCGGTTCTAGACTTACCGAATGGCCGGATCGGAGGAGCGCGAGTCGCTGTGGAGCGCCCTGCGCGACCGCACGCGCGTGGTGTCGACCGAACTGACGGGATCCCTCCCGCGCGGACTCCGGCTCGCCGCCGCCTACTCCTGGCGCCTTCTCGTCATCGCCGCCGCGGCGGGCGTGGTCATCTGGCTCGTGATCCAGCTGAAGCTGCTGGTGGTCCCGCTGCTCATCGCCATCCTCGTCACCGCCCTGCTCTGGCCCTTCTTCAGCTGGATGCTGCGCCACCGCGTCCCGCGCGGGCTCGCCATCGTCATCGCGGTGGTCACCACGCTGGCCGTGGTGTCGGGACTGCTGTGGGTCGTGGTCTGGCAGATCACACGCGAGTTCGGACGGGTCCAGGCCCGGACCGTGGACGCCGTGGCCGCCTTCCGGCAGTACCTCATCGACGGTCCGCTCCACCTCTCCGCCGGCCAGATCGACGATCTGCTGAACCAGGTCGGCTCGCTGGTGCAGGAACAGGCGTCGCTGCTGTGGTCGGGGGCCCTCGCGATCGGGACGACACTCGGTCACGTCGTGACGGGGGCGCTCCTCGCCCTGTTCATCCTGCTCACCCTTCTGGCCGACGGCGGCGGGATCTGGCGCTGGACCACCCGCCTCCTTCCCAAGGCGGCGCGCGTTCCTGTCGATGGGGCCGCACGCGCGGGCTGGGTGACCCTGGTCAACTACGCGAGGACCCAGCTGCTGGTGGCGACCATCGATGCGATCGGCATCGGCCTGGGCGCCCTCCTGCTCGGGGTGCCCCTGGCGGTTCCGATCGCGGTCCTGGTGTTCCTCGGCGCGTTCGTGCCGATCGTCGGAGCGGTCGTGACCGGAGCAGTGGCGGTCTTCGTGGCTCTGGTCTACAACGGCCCGCTCATCGCGCTGTGGATGCTCATCGTTGTCCTGGGTGTGCAGCAGCTGGAAGGACACGTGCTGCAGCCCCTGCTGATGGGTGCGGCCGTGAAGGTCCATCCCCTCGCCGTGGTGCTCGTCGTCGCCGGTGGAGCGATGATCGCCGGCATCCCGGGCGCGCTGTTCGCCGTGCCCCTCGCCGCCTTCGTCAACGTCGTCGTGCTGTACCTCGGATCCCGCGGGTGGGAGACCGGGGGACGGCCGCCGCCGGAAGACCTGATCTGGAGTACCGTCCCCCGTCGAAGGAGAACCCCCGCGTGAGCATCCCGACGATCGCTGCCTCCGGCATCCCGACGCTCGCGGAGTTCGAGGACGCGGCGGCCGCCCTGCGCGGCGTCGCCGCCCACACTCCGCTGGAGGAGTCGCAGCACCTGACCGACGTGCTCGGGGTGCCGACGTACCTGAAGCTGGAGAACCTCCAACGCACGGGATCGTTCAAGATCCGCGGGGCGACCTACCGCCTCTCGCGCCTGACCGAGGCCGAGCGCGCCCGTGGCGTCGTGGCCGCCTCGGCGGGCAACCACGCCCAGGGCGTGGCACTGGCAGCCCAGAAGCTCGGGATCCCGGCCACCATCTTCATGCCGCTGGGTGTTCCGGTGCCCAAGCTCCTGGCCACCCGCGGGTACGGTGCCGACGTCATCCTCGAGGGCGAGACGGTGGAGACGCCGCTGCGCCTGGCGGCGGAGTTCGCGGAGCGGACCGGCGCCGTCCTCATCCACCCGTTCGACCACCGCGACATCATCCTCGGCCAGGGAACCCTCGGGCTCGAGCTGCATCAGGACCTCCCCGACGTCGAAACCGTCGTGGTGTGCGTCGGCGGCGGCGGGCTCATCGCCGGCGTGGCCGCCGCGATGAAGGCGCGCGCGACCGCCGAGGGGCGCCGGATCCGCATCGTGGGCGTGCAGGCCGAGAACGCCGCGGGCTATCCGCCGTCGTTGGCGGCCGGGCACCCGGTCACGGCGACTTCCCGACCGACGATCGCCGACGGCATCGCCGTGGCACGACCCGGCGATCTGCCGTTCGCGATGATCCGGGATCTCGTGGACGAGATCGTCACGGTGACCGATGACGACATCGCGCGCGCGATCCTCGTCCTCCTGGAGCGGGCCAAGCAGGTCGTGGAGCCGGGGGGCGCGGCGGGGGTCGCAGCCATTCTCGCCGGCAAGGTGCGATCCGACGGACCGACCATCGCCATCCTCTCGGGCGGCAACATCGACCCGCTTCTGCTCCAGCGCGTCGTCGCGCACGGCCTGGCCGCGTCGGGGCGGTACATGACCCTGCGCATTCCGCTTCCCGACCGGCCCGGCCAGCTGGCCCGGGTCTCCGAGGTCCTCGCGCAGGCCGGCGCGAACGTCATCGAGGTGCTGCACACCCGTCACGGTCAGGGTCTGCAGATCAGCGAGGTGATCCTGCAGCTGAGCGTGGAGACGCGGGGGGAGGATCACCGCGCGCACGTGATGCAGATGCTCACCGCCGCCGGCTTCGCCCCGACGATCGCGGTCGACTAGGCAGCGTCTCCCATATCGGGTTGTAGCTCGCCCGAGCCGTCCTTGAGGAATGACGTCAGGGCAGCGACCCAATCGTCGAAGGCGTCGAGGTGGCCGTCGTGCGATGCTCCGGCGAGGTCGATTCGGGTGGCGTTGCCGCCGCGTGCGACGAAGTCCTTCTTCTGTTGCTCGCTGAACATGCCGTTCTCGCCGTAGAGGACGAGTGTGGGGGCCGTTACCTGCTCCCACTCGGTCCAGCGGGGCGTCGCAAGTTCGGTGATTGTGGCGACCATGACATCGGGGTCGAACCTTGAGTGGAGGCCATCAGCGCGTTCTTCGAGGTCAGCGACCCAAGCTTGCGCGAGCGGACCGGTACCGAGTGCGGCGACCGCTGCGGATCGGTCGGTGAAGGGAACCGGCCAAGATCGAAAGTAGTCGCCGAGGGCGGCGTGTTGTTCCGGGGTGCCGCTACCGGCATCGCATTCCAGGAGCACCAGCCGGCGCACGAGACGAGGGTGCGCAGCGGCGAGCAGCATCGCCGTGTGTGCGCCCATCGACTGCCCGACGAGGTCTATCGGGTGTGATGACTCGGCCGTGATCACCTGCACGGCGTCGGAGACGAAGGCGTCGCGTGAGGTGTCGCCGGGGTGCCGTGTGCTGTGCCCGTGGCCACGCTGGTCGATGAGGATCACGCGACGCCCCGCGAGCGCACTCGCGGTCCGCTCGAACTCTCGGCCGCTCCCAGCCAGTCCGTGCAGAATCACGACGGTCGGCTCGGCGCCATCGGCCAGCGCGTAGGACACCGTCGTTCCATCGGCGACGACGATCTCTCTGCGCACCAGGTCCACCGCATCACCGAAGCCTGCACCTCGACCCACCACGTGCGAGCCTGCGCCCGATCGTCGCATCGATCGACACTCCCCAGTCGATCTTTCCGGCCGCGTCGGCCTCGGCGAGAATCTGCGCCAGCACCCGGCCCCACGTGCCGCCGGGCGAGGGTGTGGGCGACGTGCGCGGAGACGTACGGATGCGGGAACCGTATGTGTCTCACGCGTGCTAACGCGAACCGTCGACCTCACCCCACCAGACTGCCGCGAGCCTCACCGGAGATATGGGAGACGCGCCCTAGGCCGCGTCGGAGGGCTTACTGCCCCGAGTAGGTCTCGACCTTCAGGATCTCCACCTCGATGGCACGACCGTTGGGCGCGGTGTAGGTGGTCTTCTCACCCTCCTTGAGCCCGAGGATCGCCGCGCCCAGCGGCGAGGCCTCGCTGTAGACGTCGAGCTCGGACCCGGCGGCGATCTCGCGGTTGCCGAGCAGGAAGACCTCTTCGCCGCCCGCGACGACGGCTGTCACGACCGTTCCGGACTCCACGACACCGGTGCTCTCGGGGGCATCGCCGACCTTGGCGTCCTTCAGCAGCTGCTGGAGCGTGCGGATGCGCGCCTCCTGCTTGCCCTGCTCGTCCTTCGCGGCGTGGTAGCCGCCGTTCTCCTTGAGGTCGCCCTCTTCGCGCGCGGCTTCGATGCGCTTGGCGATCTCTTCGCGGCCGGTGGTCGAGAGGTGCTCGAGCTCGGCGGCGAGACGGTCGTAGGCGTCCTGGGTCAGGAAGGTCACCGGGGCTTCGCCAGTCACGTTCGTCTCCTTCGGTCGTCGGCTGGTATGCAAAGACGCCCCGGCGAGGGCCAGGGCGTCCATCGGAGTTGTCCCGCCAGATTACGTCACCCAGCAGGAGTTGACCAAACCGGTCGTGGCCTCCGAGACGGTGGGGATCGTCTCCTGGAAGGCCCGGGGCGTGCCGTCGGTCTCGGTGAGCTCGATCACCATCCACCCCACCACGCCGTGATCGGCGTCCTGCGCCTCGAGCGCGCACGCGATCTCCCGCCCGGCGGGAGCGGTGACCTGGAAGTCGATGCGCACCGAGCTGTCGTCGACGAGCTGGAAAGCCGTGGTGCGCACGTCGACGTCGTCGAGGGCCCCGGCCACCGTCATCCAGCCCGCTCCGACCACGACCGCTGCGGCCACGGCGGTGCCGGCGATGATCAGCCACCGCGGCGCGCGCGATCGCGTGCGGCCGTAGCGTTCGTCGAGCATCTGGGAAGTCGTCATGGCCTTCTTCGGGGCGTCTAGGCTGGTGATTCCAGGCTAAGCGCTCCCACGCCCGGAGAGGACACCATGCACCACGCTTTCGCGACGATCGTCGCGGCCGCCACCCCCTCGCCGGTACCGACGGTCGATCCCGACCTCGTGACCCCCGGGCCGGTGGGATTCGCGGTGATCGCGTTCATCGCCCTCGCGGTGGTGTTCCTGGTGTGGGACATGATGCGTCGCATCCGCCGCGCGCGGATCCGCGGCGAGATCAACGAGCAGCTCGACGCCGAGGAGCAGATGCGCGACCGGGACGGCGGGACCTCGTCGCCTCAGGCGTGATAGGCCGGCGCCAGCGCGATCAGCAGGCAGGCCGTCCAGTGGCAGAGGAATGCCAGCACGGTGCAGACGTGGAAGATCTCGTGGAACCCGAAGTGCCCGGGCCAGGGGTTGGGGCGCTTGAGAGCGTAGACGACCGCGCCGGCGGTGTACAGCAGACCGCCCACGACGACGAGCACCATCATGGCGGCGTTGGCGGCGAGGAGATCGACGAAGTACATCACCGCCGCCCAGCCGAGCACCAGGTAGAGGGCGACGTACAGCCAGCGCGGAGCGTGGATCCAGAACACCCGGAACAGGATCCCCAGGATCGCCCCGCCCCAGACGAGGGAGAGCAGGAGGACCGCCTTGCCGGTCGGCAGTGCCAGGACCGCGATGGGGGTGTAGGTGCCGGCGATGAGCAGCAGGATGTTGGCGTGGTCGATGCGCTTGAGCACGACCTTCGTGCGCGGTGACCAGTCGAACCGGTGATAGAGCGCGGAGTTGCCGAACAGCAGCAGCGAGGTGGCCATGAAGACGGCGGACGACCACTTGGCCGCCGCGCCGTCGGCGAGGACGATGAGCAGGATGCCCGCGGCGATCGCGACGGGGAAGGTGGCGGCGTGGATCCAGCCGCGCCACGTCGGCTTCACGTCGGTCCGGGCGTCGACGGCGGCAGCGTCCATCAGGGGCAGCTGCGGCATGTCCGGTCCGTCGGGGGAGAGGTCGGTATCCGGGCTGGGGGTCATCCTCCCAAGGGTACGGCGCGGCGCATGCCGTCGGCTGCACGCGGGCTGACCGCCGCGCGCGAGCGGCGGGGCGGCGGGAGTAGCGTAGGCGTGTGAGTGCGACGGATGAGGGGCGAGGGCCGCTTTATCGGTTGTACATCTCGCGGCTGCGCCGCAGTCTCACCCCGGATGTCGTTCCCCACCACATCGCGATGATGATCGACGGCAACCGCCGGTGGGCCAGGCAGCTCGGCTACGACTCCGCAGCGCACGGGCACCGGGCCGGAGCGGCGAAGATGCGCGAGTTCCTGCGCTGGTGCGATGACATCGGCGTCAAAGTCGTCTCGCTGTACCTCCTCTCCACCGACAACCTCCGGCGTCGGGATTCACGGGAGCTGACCGACCTGCTGGAGATCATCGCCGAGTTGGCGCACGAGCTCTCCCACGAACGCGACTGGCGGGTGCAGCACGTGGGACGCGCCGATCTGCTCCCTCCCGAACTGGCCGACGTGCTGGCGATGGCCGAGGAGCGCACGCGCGGACACCGAGGGCTGCACGTGAATCTGGCGGTCGGGTACGGCGGGCGCAGCGAGATCGTCGACGCGGTGCGCTCCATCATCGCAACGCACGACCGAGAGGGCGGGTCGTTGGAGGAGCTGGCGGCGAGCCTGACTCCGGAGCAGATCGGCGAGCATCTCTACACCGGCGGACAGCCCGATCCCGATCTGGTGATCCGCACCTCCGGCGAGCAGCGCCTGAGCGACTTCCTGCTGTGGCAGAGCGCGCACAGCGAGTTCTACTTCGTCGAGGCCCTGGGCCCCGACCTCCGCGAGGTGGACTTCCTGCGCGCGGTGCGCGACTTCGCCCGACGCGATCGCCGCTTCGGGCGATGACGGCCGGCGCGCCACGGCGGACTCCGACGCGTCGAGAGAACTTCATCTGCTCGTAACCGGGTGACAGCGTGTCTGCGACCCACGCGGCACGGAACGGTCGTACGGTCATCTCACCGGGCAAGGTGCCCGGTCGGGTCGGCCTTTCGGATCGCGACTCGTGACCCACGGTCGACTCGAGACTGCCGGGTGACACGCCCGGGGCAGGAGTGGGTTGTGACCACACGAGCACCGCACGACCAGCGCCGCGAGCAGTACATTGACGAGGACGCGCAGTCGCAGGATCTGCGCACGTACGTCCTGGACACGTCGGTTCTGCTGAGTGATCCGCGCGCGTTCTTCCGGTTCGCCGAGCACAGCATCGTCATCCCGGTGGTGGTGATCACCGAGCTGGAGAAGAAGCGTCACGATCCGGAGATCGGCTACTTCGCCCGGCAGGCGCTGCGCCACCTCGACGAGCTGCGCATCGAGCACGGGCGCCTCGACTTCCCCGTCCCGGTGGGCGCGGGGGGCACACTGCGGGTGGAGCTGAACAACACCGACCCCACGGTCCTGCCCTCGGGAATGCGCCTGGGCGACAACGACACCCGCATCCTCGCCGTCGCCATGCATCTGGCTGAGGACGGTCAGGATGTCACCGTCGTCTCCAAGGACCTCCCGATGCGGGTGAAGGCCGCGTCGCTCGGCATCGTGGCGGAGGAGTATCTCGCCGAGCAGGCCGTGGACTCCGGCTGGACCGGCATCGCCGCCATCGACCTGTCCGGCGACGAAGTCAGCGACCTCTACGAGAGCGAGGTCGCGACCTCCGACGCCGTGCACGGGCTGCCCGTGAACACCGGGCTCATCATCCACTCCGAGCGCGGTTCCGCCCTCGGCCGTGTGACCGGGGACGGGGCGTTCCGACTGGTGCGGGGCGACCGCGACGCCTTCGGCCTGCACGGGCGATCGGCCGAGCAGCGGATCGCGATCGACCTGCTGCTCGACCCCGACGTGGGCATCGTGTCGCTGGGAGGGCGAGCGGGAACGGGGAAGTCCGCGCTCGCCCTGTGCGCGGGACTCGAGGCGGTCCTGGAGCGTCAGCAGCAGAGGCGGATCATCGTCTTCCGACCGCTGTTCGCCGTCGGCGGCCAGGAGCTGGGATACCTTCCCGGCGACCAGGCGGAGAAGATGAACCCGTGGGGGCAGGCGGTGTTCGACACCCTCGGGTCCGTCGTGTCGTCGAATGTCATCGAGGAGGTCATCCAGCGCGGCATCCTGGAGGTGCTCCCGCTCACTCACATCCGCGGTCGCTCCCTGCACGACGCCTTCGTGATCGTCGACGAGGCCCAGTCGCTCGAGCGCAACGTGCTGCTGACGGTGCTCAGCCGCATCGGCCAGCACTCGCGCGTGGTCCTCACCCACGACGTCGGGCAGCGGGACAACCTCCGGGTGGGTCGCCACGACGGCATCGCCTCGGTGATCGAGACGCTGAAGGGGCACGACCTGTTCGGTCACGTCACGCTGACGCGTTCGGAGCGTTCGGCCATCGCCGCGCTCGTGACCGACCTCCTGGAAGCGGGGGAGCTGGCCTGACAGCCTGCTCGTCCCAACGTGAGAAGAGTCTCATCTGCGGCAGTGCCGCGGAACGGGACCGTTCTGACACCATGGGGATACGGCCGCGTATCCCCCAAATCGCACGCGGCCGGTGACCGGGCCCCCAACCCGGATCTAGCCCCCGGTGTTCCCCCAACGCCGGGGGCTCTCACCTTCGTCACTCCCAGCGATAGCCGGCCCCGCGCACGGTCACGATGTGATGGGTGCCGAGCTTCGCGCGCAGGTACCTCACGTAGACGTCGACGACGTTGGACCCGGGGTCGAAATCCAGCGACCAGACGCGGCTGAGCAGCTGCTCGCGGCTGAGTACGCGTCCGGGGCTGCGCAGGAACTGCTCGGCCAGGGCGAACTCGCGTGCCGACAGCTCCACCTCGTCCCCGGCCACCGTCGCGCGCCGGCCCAGCAGGTCGAGTATCACATCCCCGTGGCGGAGGGTCATCCCCGCTGGCACCGGGTTCTCCCGCAGGCGCGAGCGCACGCGGGCGAGGAGCTCATCGAAGGTGAAGGGCTTGCGCACGTAGTCGTTGGCTCCCGCCTCCAGCCCCTCCACGGTGTCGCGGGTGCTCGTGCGGGCCGTCAGCATGATCACGGGGACGGCGGACCCTCGGGCCCGGAGTTCTCGCAGCACCTCGAATCCGTCCATCGTGGGCAGCCCGACATCCAGCAGCACGAGGTCCACGCCGTCGCGCAGGGCCACGGTGAGGGCTTCGGCCCCGTCGGTCACGAGGACCGTGGTGAACCCGGCGTTCTCCAGGCCCCGGCTGACGAAGGCGGCGATGCGCGACTCGTCTTCGGCGATGAGGATCGTCGTCATGTGCTGGACTCCCGCTGGAGCACGTCGCCCGCACGCACCGGAGCGGGAAGCTCGGCGGTGGCCGGGGGGACGTGGATGGTGAAGGTGGCGCCGCCACCGGGGGTGTCGGTGACCGCGCAGTAGCCGTCGTGTCCCTTCGCGATCGCGTCCACGATTGCAAGACCGAGACCCGATCCTCCCGCCAGTCTCGCACCGTCCGCGCGATCGAAGCGCCGGAAGATGCGGTGCCGGAAGGCCGGCGGGATGCCGCTGCCGTGGTCTCGCACGTACAGGCGCGCCCCCGCGGCATCCCAGGTGCTGCCCAGCTCGATCGGCGACCCGGCGGGCGTGTATTTCGCGGCGTTGTCGGCGAGCTGCAGCCACGCCTGCAGGAGCCGGTCGGCGTCGCCGATGATCATGCCGTCCGCGATCTCCGCGATCCGCCACCGGTGGCCGGGGATCACCGCGACCAGTTCGCCGATCCGCGCGGTGAGGAGGGCGAGGTCGACGTCGCCCATCGCGAACGAGTCGCCCTCGACCGCCGCCAGGAGATCGATGTCCTCCACGAGCCGGGTCATGCGGTCGAGTTCGGCGATGCTGATCTCGCGGGTGGAGGTGACGTCGGAGACATCCCTCGGATCCATCATCTCCAGGTGCCCGCGGACGATCGTGATCGGCGTCTTCAGCTCGTGTCGGACGTCGTCCAGAAGCTGGCGCTGCACGTCCACCGACCCCTCGAGACGGTCGAGCATGGAGTTGACGGTGCGGTTCAGGTCGGAGATGTCGTCGGTGCCCTCCGCGGGAAGGCGCGGGGAGAGGTCGGTGAGGGTGATCGCGTCGGCGGTCTCGCGCAGCCGGCGGATCGGCGAGAGGAGCCGGCCGGTCACGAACCAGCCGACCACGCCGATCGCCCCGAGGACGGCCACCGCCGTGATCCCGTAGGTCACGAGCGCCGAAGCCACCGGGCGCAGGGCCGCGCCGAGCTCGACGGCGCGGACGACGACGCCGCGCGAGGGGTCGGCCGGCAAGGACACCGGAACGGCGATGTAGCGCAGGGTTCCCTGGGGGGTGACCGCCGTGGTCGGCGCGACGGGGGCCCCGCGATCGACCCGGCTGAGGACACGCGCGATGAGGGCGTCGTCCCCGCTGATGTCGATCCCCGACGCGACACCCGGTCCGATCAACGTCGTGCCGTCCAGAACGGCGAGTGCGGCTTCATTGCGGGAGGGCACGGTCCGGTCCATCGCGGCCCGCAGGAACTCCTCGACGGTGGCGAAGTCGTCGATCTGCGCGACATCGTCCTCGGACTCTGCGACGGACAGGAGGCTCGCGGCCTGCGTCTGCAGACGCTCATCGATCTCGCTCAGCACCATCTCGCGCTGGACGAGGAACGTCACGCTTCCCACGAGGGTGAGTCCGACGCAGGCCACCGCGAGGACGGCGGCGAGGATGCGCGTTCTCGCCGACAGCGGGCGCGGGATACGGACCACGCTGTTGATTATCGCCCCCCGCGGACCGCGGAGGCGGATCCGCGCTCACGTGCGGAGCGCGCGCATCACCCCGGACGGGTCATCGACAGCAGGTCGAGCCGCTCGTCCAGCTGCGCCTCGGTGAGCTCGCCGCGCTCGATGTAGCCGAGATCGATCACCGCGTCGCGCACGGTGATGCCCTGGGCCACTGCGTGCTTGGCGATCTTCGCCGCCGCCTCGTAGCCGATGAGCTTGTTCAGCGGCGTGACGATCGACGGCGACATACCGGCGTAGGCGGCGGCGCGCGCGACATTGGCCTCGAGGCCTCGGACGGTCTTGTCGGCGAGGAGCCGGACGGCGTTGGCGAGGAGGCGGATCGACTCCAGCACCGCAGTACCCATGACGGGGATCGCCACGTTCAGTTCGAACGTTCCCGAGGCGCCCGCCCAGGCGACGGTGGCGTCGTTGCCGATGACCCGTGCGCACACCATGAGGTTCGCCTCCGGAACGACGGGATTGACCTTGCCCGGCATGATCGACGAGCCCGGCTGCAGGTCGGGGATGTGCAACTCCGCGAGGCCGGTGTTCGGGCCCGACCCCATCCAGCGGATGTCGTTGTTGATCTTCGTGAGCGAGACCGCGATGGTGCGAAGGGCACCGGATGCCTCCACGAGGCCGTCGCGCGCGCCCTGCGCTTCGAAGTGATCCTTCGCCTCGGTGATCGGCAGATCCGTCTCGGCGACGATGAGTTCGAGGACGCGCTGGGGGAACCCGAGCGGGGTGTTGATCCCGGTACCGGTCGCCGTGCCGCCCAGCGGAACCTCGGCGACGCGGGGGAGCACCGACTGCACGCGTTCGATTCCGAGCCTCATCTGGCGGGCGTAGCCGCCGAACTCCTGGCCCAGGGTCACCGGGGTGGCATCCATGAGGTGGGTGCGGCCCGACTTCACCACGTCGGCCCAGGCCTGCGCCTTGTCCTCGAGGGCGACGGCGAGGTGGTCCAGCGCGGGGATGAGGTCGTCGATGAGCTCCTGCGTCACCGCGATGTGCACCGAGGTGGGGAAGACGTCGTTGGAGGACTGCGAGGCGTTGACGTGGTCGTTGGGGTGGACCGTGCGGCCGAGGTCGCGGGTGGCGAGGGTGGCGAGGACCTCGTTCATGTTCATGTTCGAGGAGGTGCCGCTGCCGGTCTGGTAGACGTCGATCGGGAACTGATCGGCGTGCTCGCCGGCGATGATGCGGTCGGCCGCGCGGGCGATGGCGTCGGCGATCTCCCCGTCGAGGGTGCCGAGCTCCTTGTTCGCCAGCGCCGCAGCCTTCTTGATGCGCGCGAGCGCGACGATCTGCGACGGATCGAGGGGATCGCCGGAGATCGGGAAGTTCTCCACGGCACGCTGCGTCTGGGCGGCGTAGAGGGCGTCCTTGGGCACCCGCACCTCGCCCATGGTGTCGTGTTCGATGCGGTATTCGATGTCGGTCACGTCGTTGTCCTCCGAGGTGTGACGGATGCCGCAGGGCGCGGCGAAGGGATCGGTCTGGGTCTGTCGTCCGGTCAGGCGGCCGAGGGGGCGAGGTCGTCGGAGACGGCGCCGACGATGACCTCGGGAACGGCCACGCCTTCGGCCAGGCGGTAGTTCGCGCCGATGACCGCCAGGCGGCCCTCCGCGACGGCCTCGCTGATGAGTTCCGAGGTCTGCAGGATGTCGCCGACGGTGTCGCGCAGGTGCTCACGGCCCACGGCCTCGCCGTCGATGACGCCCGAGGCGGGGTTCGCGCGCACGACGCGCTGCACGGCGGGGACGATCGGGGCGATCAGGCGCCAGATGTGCGGAGGCAGGGCGGGTGCGTCAGGACGGACCGAGTCGATGGCGGCACGCACCGCTCCGCACTCGTCGTGCGCGAGGACGATGATCAGCGGCACGCCGAGCACCGCGACGGCGTATTCGAGGCTGCCGATGACGGAGTCCGAGACGACCTGTCCGGCGTTCCGAACGACGAAGAGATCGCCGAGACCCTTGTCGAAGATGATCTCCGCCGCCAGTCGCGAATCGGCGCAGCCGAACAGCGCCGCGCGCGGGCGCTGACCCGCGGCGACCTCGTGCCGGCGCTCGGCGTCCTGTCGGGGGTGGCGCGGCTCACCGCCGACGAACCGGGCGTTGCCGCGCTTCATCTCGTCCCACGCCTGCTGCGGGCTGGTCTGGCTCACGGACCCTCCTCCTGGGTCGGCAGGGGAAGGTCGGCGGCGACGGCGGTCGCCGCCTCCTCCAGGGCTGCCTGATCGGTGGTGCCGTAGATGAGGATGGTGTCCTCACCCGACGTGGTGCCGAGCGCTGCGGCGACGTTGCCGGCCGCGCTGGGATTGCGGATCTCGTAGCGGTCCCATTCGATGCCGCCGATGGTCACGGTGTCGGCGATCTCGGCGCCGCGGAGTGTGCGCGAGGGCCAGCCCTCGTCGGCGTCGAAGCCCTGCGCCACGCGTACGAACCCGCGATCCTCAGCGGGGACGTAGACGATCGTCCAGGCGCGGACCGAGTCGCCCTCGACGGTGGCGGCATTGACCTGCCATTCGGCGGGGACGTCGGGAACGACGAGGGCGCGATCCTCGTTGGCGGAGATGCGGGCCGCCACGGCTGCGACGTCGATCGGCTCGCGCGCGGGAGGAGTGCCGCGGGGAACAGCCAGGATGATCACCAGAACCACCGCGAGGGTCGCGATCAGGGCCGCGATGAGGTTCCGGGTGTTCTGGCTCGCGCGATAGGTGCGCGAGGAGGCGGCCTTGCGGTCCGCGGCCTCATCCGGGGTCTCGGGGCGCCCGAGTTCCGCGACGATCTTCGGATCCCGGGCCATCAGCCCCCCTGTCCGGCGGCCGAGCGGGCGGCATCCAGGCGTCGCTTGGCGCCGAGCAGCCACTCCTCACAGCGCGCGGCGAGGGCTTCACCCCGTTCCCACAGGGCCAGCGAGTGCTCCAGGGTCGGTGTGCCCTGTTCGAGCTCGGAGACCACCCGGACGAGTTCGTCACGGGCCTGTTCGAACGTCATCGCCTCGATGTCGGCCACGTCCTCGCTCGCCCCGGTCATACCCGTCATTCTAGTTCGGCTCCGGCGCGCCCACCCCGCGCGGGGCCGCCCGCGACGGTGACGTCGGAGATCCCCTCCGACCGCGCCGCGATGACGCCCCGCTCCACGGTGATGACGAGTTTCGTCCCGGCGGGCGCGGCGCCGGCGTCACGGATGACATGGCCGTCCTCGCCCTGGGCGATGGCGTACCCGCGCGCCAGGGTGGAGGCGGGGGAGAGGGCACGCAGCGACGCGCGGAGTTCGGACGTCGTACGCTCCGCGGCGTGGACGGCCCGATCGACCATGTCACGGCCGCGGGCGGTCGCGAGCCAGACCTGCTGGGTCCGGGTGTCCACCATCTGCTCGGGTGCGCGCAGCACGGGGCGGGAGCGGAGCTGCTCCAGCTGGGCGATGTCGTGCGAGACGCGCTGGGTCAGACGCGACGTCAACCGCGATCTCAGCTGGCCGATGAGGGCCCGCTGCTCGGCGACATCCGGCACCACCCTCTTGGCCGCGTCGGTGGGCGTGGAGGCCCGGACATCGGCGACATCGTCCAGAAGCGGATGGTCGTTCTCGTGACCGATGGCGCTGACCACCGGGGTCTTCGCCTCGGCGACGGCCCGGAGCAGGCGCTCGTCGCTGAAGCCGAGCAGCGTCTGCGGATCTCCGCCGCCCCGGGCGATGATGATGACGTCCACCTCGGGATCGGCATCCAGGGCCTTGAGCGCTCCGATCGTCTCGGGCACGCACCGATCGCCCTGCACCGCGGCGTACGCCGTGCGGAAGACCACCTGGGGCCAGCGGAGCTCGGCGTTCCGGTGCACATCCTTCTCGGCGTCGGACCTCTCCCCGGTGATGAGGCCGATGGTGCGGGGGAGGAACGGCAGAGCCTTCTTGCGTGAGGGATCGAACAGCCCCTCGGCACGCAGCTTCTGACGCAGGCGCTCGAGCTTCTCGAGCTGATCGCCCAGGCCCACGTGCCGCATCGCCGAGACGGCGAAGGTGAAGTCGCCGGTGCGGACGAAGTAGTCGGCCTTCACGCACGCGATGACGTGATCTCCGACCTTCAGATCCCGGGGGAGTCGCTGCAGCGTCGAGGACCACACCCGGAATGCCACGGTCGAGTCGGTGGCGAGATCCTTCATCCGGCCGAAGACGTTCCCCCCGCGGACGTTCCACGACGTCACCTCGCCCTCCACCCACACCGATCCCCACCGTTCGATGAACCCCCGGATGGTGTCGTTGAGTCGGGAGACCGAGGTGGGAGCCTCGGACCGGGAATCGCGAGGGTGGACGGAGTCGGGTGGTGGCGCCTGGCCCGGGACCGCGGCGGGCTGGAAGGTCGTCATGGGGACTCCATCGGTGGATCGGGGTCGTCGGGGCCGGGTTGCCCCGTAGAATCAAGGGGATGAGCACTCCGAGCGTGAGCCTTCCCGTTCCCCGCATACCGGGGCGCCGCGGGCGGCTCCAGGATATCCCGGTGTCCGGACCGAAGAAGGTGCTCCTGGCCGCCCCCCGCGGGTACTGCGCCGGCGTCGACCGGGCGGTGATCGCCGTGGAGAAGGCTCTCGAGCGCTACGGTGCTCCGGTGTACGTCCGCAAGCAGATCGTGCACAACATCCACGTCGTGACCGAGTTGGAGCAGAAGGGCGCGATCTTCGTCGAAGAGGTCGACGAGGTCCCCGCGGGCGCGCACGTCGTCTTCAGTGCGCACGGGGTGTCGCCCGCCGTGGTGTCGGCCGCCGCCGATCGCGGCCTCCAGGCGATCGATGCGACCTGCCCGCTCGTGACGAAGGTCCACCGTGAGGCGGTGCGCTTCGCGCGCGACGACTTCGAGATCCTGCTCGTCGGCCATGAGGGTCACGAGGAGGTCGAGGGCACCGCGGGAGAGGCCCCCGACCATGTGACCGTCGTGAATTCGCCCGACGAAGCCGACCGCGTCGAGGTGCGCGATCCCTCCAAGGTCGTGTGGCTGTCCCAGACGACGCTCTCGGTGGACGAGACGATGGAGACCGTCCGACGTCTGCGCACGCGATTCCCCGAGCTCCAGGATCCGCCGTCCGACGACATCTGCTACGCCACCCAGAACCGCCAGGTCGCGATCAAGAAGGTCGCGAAGGACGCCGACCTCGTGATCGTCGTCGGCTCGGCGAACTCCTCCAACAGCGTCCGTCTCGTCGAGGTGGCGCTCGAATACGGTGCCAAGGCTGCCTACCGGGTCGACTACGTCGACGAGGTCAAGCAGGAGTGGCTCGACGGCGTGCAGACGGTCGGGGTCACCAGCGGCGCGTCGGTTCCGGAGGTGCTCGTGCAGGAGGTGCTCGAGGAGCTCTCCGGCGCCGGATACCGCGACGTGGAAGAGGTGCGCACCGCCGAGGAGGACCTGATGTTCTCCCTCCCCAAGGAGCTGCGCACCGACACCTCGGGTCGTCGCGACGCCCGAGCCCTCGGCGGCCGGGGTCGCGCGTGACCGACGGGTCCGATCCCCGCCCTCGTCCGCAGTACGGCGAGTACGCCACGCCGGAGGAGCAGCGCGCCCGCATCCAGCAGCCCGACGTCACCGTCGCCCTGGAGACCGGTGCGGCACCGGCCGCGGCCGAGACACCCGCCGCCGCTGCGGCCTCGGAGCCCCCGTCCGAGCTCATCGCCGCGCGACGCCGGTTCTTCGATCGCGTCCTCACGATCGCTCTCCTCATCTACGCGGTGTTCTCCGTGGCGACGGCGATCCCGGCGCTGGTGGACTACACCGGCTACGTTCAGACGCTCTTCGAGTTCATGGGCATCAGCGACGCGCCCGATCCGAGCATGAACGGGCGGCCGTGGGGAGTCGCCGCGTCGCTCGTGCTGGGTGTGGGTCTCCTTCTCACCGCCGCGGTGTCGTGGATCATGCTGCAGCGGGGGAAGATCACCTTCTGGGTGCCCCTCGTCGGCGGCATCGTCTTCAACCTTCTCTCCGGCGTCCTTCTCATGGTGCCGCTCCTGAGCGATCCGGCGCTCATGGGGGCGCTGCTGTCGCAGTGACCGACATCGAGCTCGCCCGGATCCCGGCCGGCGAGCTGGTGCGCCGCGACGTGCGCGGGAGGGCGCGCGGCGTCATCCCCATCGAGGAGTTCGCCATCGGGGCGTACCCCGTGACGGAGGAGATCGTCGCCGAGCTCATCGGCGAGGGCCGGGGGGCACCCGAGACGGCCCGCGACGGCGCTCAGCTGGTTCCGTGCCGTGCGGTTGTGCAACGCGGCATCGGAGTGGGAGGGCCTCGATCCGGTCTACACGTTCGAGGGTGAGGAGGTCACCTGGCACCGGGATGCCGACGGCTTCCGGCTGCCCACCGAGGCGGAATGGGAGTTCGCCTGCCGTGCCGGCTCGGCGGCGCCACAGTACGGGCCGCTTCGGGATGTCGCGTGGACGGCGCTCGACGGGGTTCGCAGCCCGCAGGAGGTCGGGGCCAAGCTCCCCAATCTCCACGGGCTGTTCGACACCCTCGGCAACGTCTGGGAGTGGTGCTGGGACGTGTGGGACCCGGAGCAGTCGGACGATGTCCGCGTCTTCCGCGGCGGTGGGTTCTCCGATGACGCGTGGGCGGTGAGAGCAGACACGCGCCGGGGAGCCTCGGCGCGATCGACGCACGCCGATGTCGGGATCCGGTTCGCCCGCAGCAGTTCGTAGGCTGGGGGCATGCCACTTCTGCGCGCAGTCTGCGCCGTCCACCAGTTGCGCCCCGACGCCGGGAGCAACGGCGTGACCGCGATCGACAAACGCCCGCTCACCGGCGCCACGCCTGTCGGGCGCTACGGCGTGCGCGGTGACGTCCAGGCGAATCGGAAGCACCACGGCGGACTGGACAAGGCCCTCTACGCGTACGCGCAGGAGGATGCCGACTTCTGGGCGCGCCAGCTCGATCGCGAGCTTCCGCCGGGGTGGTTCGGCGAGAACCTCCGGATGGAAGGACTCGATGTCAATGCCGCCCGGGTGGGGGAGGTCTGGCGCATCGGCGACCGGGTGGAGCTCGAGGTGACGATGCCGCGCACGCCGTGCGCCACCTTCGCCCGCTGGGTGGGCGGCAGCCAGGCGCGCGGCTGGGTCAAGCGCTTCTCCGACGAGGGTCGCCTGGGGGCGTACCTGCGTGTCCGCAGGACCGGGTCCATCAGCGCGGGGGACCCCGTCGTGGTCGTCGAGAGCCCCGACGGGGCGCCCACCGTGCGTGAGATCTACCGCGGCGTCTGAACGGCTGCGGCAGGGCCTCCGATTCAGGCCCCGAGCGACCTGCCGGCCGAACCCAGCTGCTGCGTGGCCTCCACGACGCGCGCGGCCATCGCCGACTCGGCGATCTTGCCCCAGGCGCGCGGGTCGTACTGCTTCTTGTTGCCGACCTCGCCGTCGACCTTCAGGACGCCGTCGTAGTGGGAGAACATGTAGCCCGCGACCGAGCGGGTGAAGGCGTACTGGGTGTCGGTGTCGATGTTCATCTTCACCACGCCGTTGGCCACCGCCAGCGCGATCTCCTCGTCGCTGGACCCGCTGCCGCCGTGGAAGACCAGGTCGAGGGGCTTCGGACCGGTGCCGAAGCGGGCGGCGATGCCCTCCTGGATCTCACCGAGCAGTTCGGGGCGGAGCTTGACGTTGCCGGGCTTGTAGACTCCGTGGACGTTGCCGAAGGTGAGCGCGGAGATGTAGCGACCGTTCTCGCCGAGCCCGAGCGCCTCGACGGCCTTGGTCACGTCGCCGACGGTGGTGTAGAGCGCCTCGTTGGATCCCTCGTGCGCGACGCCGTCCTCCTCGCCGCCGACGACGCCCACCTCGATCTCGAGGATGGCGCTGATGTTCTTCAGGCGGGGCAGCAGGTCCTTCGCGATGTCGATGTTCTCGTCGAGGGGAACGGCCGAGCCGTCCCACATGTGCGACTGGAAGATGGGGTTCCGGCCCGCCTTGACCTCCTCCTCCGACGCCTCGATGAGCGGCAGCACGAAGTTCGGGAGCGCCTCCTTGGGGCAGTGGTCGGTGTGCAGGGCCACGGTGATCGGGTAGTTCTTGGCGACCTCGGTGGCGAATCGGGCGAAGGCGAGCGCGCCGGCGGCGCGGGCCTTGACGGTGTGCCCGGCGAAGTAGTCGGCGCCGCCGGTGGTCACCTGGAGGATCCCGTCGGACCCCGCCTCGGTGAGGCCCTGGAGCACCGCGTTGATCGTCTGCGAGCTCGACACGTTGATCGCCGGGTACGCGAACCCGCCGGCCTTCGCGCGGTCGAGCATGTCGGCGTACTGGTCCGGGGTGGCAACGGGCATGAAGACTCCTTGTGTCGAGTGGCCAGAGGAGGGTCTCGAGTGGCCGGTGGAGGGTCGGTGTGCGGGCTCCGCGCAACGCGGGTCGATCGAAACTCTAGCGAAGGCACCCGCGCCGCGCCCGTCGACCCCGGCGACCGGTGTCGACGGTGACTTTGCACTGCGGAAAGAATCGGTGTTCCTTCGAGTGCGGTCCGAAGGGAAGGCCCTCCCGCACGGGCCGTGCTGGCTAGGCTGGCGCCATGGTGAGCATCACGGGCGACATGAGCCCCCTGCATCCTGACCGCAACCTCGCGCTGGAGTTGGTGAGAGCCACCGAAGCAGCCGCCATCCGCGCCGTTCCCTTCATCGGGCGGGGCATGAAGGAGGCCGCCGACGGCGCAGCCGTCGACGCGATGCGTGCTTTCCTCACCACGGTGAACTTCGACGGCACGATCGTGATCGGGGAGGGGGAGAAGGATGACGCGCCGATGCTGTTCAACGGCGAGCGGGTCGGAAACGGCCGCGGTCCCCAGTGCGACATCGCCGTCGACCCGATCGACGGCACGTCGCTGACGGCTGCAGGACGCAACAACGCGCTGTCGGTGATCGCCGTCTCCGACCGCGGATCGATGCTCGACGCCTCGGCAGTGTTCTATATGGACAAGCTCGTGACCGGTCCCGCCGGAGTCGGCGTGGTCGACATCCGCCTCCCGATCGGGGAGAACATCCGGCGCCTCGCCAAGGCGCTGGGGAAGCCTGTGGACGAGGTCGTGGTGTCGGTGCTGAACCGGCCGCGTCACGAGGGGCTGATCGCCGAGATCCGCGAAGCCGGGGCCGGCACCCGTCTGATGAGCGACGGCGATGTCGCGGGCGGGATCAACGCGGCGCGGCACAACGCCCGCACCGACATGTGCGTCGGAATCGGCGGGAGCCCGGAGGGCATCGTGACCGCCTGCGCCATCAAGGCCCTGGGCGGACACATTCAGGGCGTGCTGTGGCCCCGCGACGATGAGGAGAAGCAGAAGGGGATCGATGCCGGTCTGCAGCTGGACGGCCACGTCTACGAGGCCGACGATCTGGTCAAGGGGAGCAACACGATCTTCGTGGCGACCGGAGTGACCGACGGCCAGCTCGTCGACGGTGTGCGCCGCGAGGGTGACCACGTGTACACCGAGAGCGTCGTCCTGCGCGGCGCGTCGGGGACGCTGCGGCGCATCACCTCGGAGCACCTGACCAGCAAATGGCTGTGAACGGACGGCACGGCGGCGTGAACGGCGAACTCTAGCAAACCGCCGATCGTGACGCAGTCGTAACGGGCTTCTGGGGACGGTTCTGGCACAATTGAACGCAGTGCCAACGGAGTCACGTGTCGTTCGTCCACACCAGGGGGTTACTCCATGTCGGTACAGTCCGTGGGTCCGCAGACGGGAGCTCAGGCGGTCATCGCCGACGCCGTCGACCCCGCCCGTCGCCCCGATGTGCTGTTCCGGGTCCGTCGGGACGAAGATCACCAGCTCTCCCCGTGGTGGATGATCGGCGCCTTCGTCGGCGTCTCCGTCGCGGTCATCACCCTTCTCAGCTTCGTGCCCGGCGGCGCCTGAGGTTCCGCGGCTTCCTCCCGCTCACTCCGAGGTCAGCCGTTCGCGGAGAAGACCGATGTCGGCGGTGACCGCAGACGTGTCGTCGAGCAGCTCCGGGGCGGTGAGGCGACGGGGCGCCGAATCGATCGTCGCGGGTGCCTGCAGGCCGTGGATCTTGGTCTCATCGATCCCGGGGAATTTCCGCGCCGTCACAAGCACGCGCGACTCCAGCGAGCCGACCAGACCGTTGTACGCGTCGAGAGTGCGCTCCAGCGCCCGGCGAAGATCATCGGCGTGACCCGCGAGCGTGCCGAGGCGGTCGTAGAGCTGTGTCCCCAGGTCGAACAGCACGCGGGCCTCGGCGGAGACGTCCTG
This sequence comes from Microbacterium kunmingense, assembly GCF_023155745.1. Lineage (GTDB taxonomy): Bacteria > Actinomycetota > Actinomycetes > Actinomycetales > Microbacteriaceae > Microbacterium > Microbacterium kunmingense. Next base: position 255,590 of record NZ_JAKNUS010000002.1, on the reverse strand, counting down.
CTGCGTCCAGGTGTAGGCGACGGTCTTCAGGACCGCCCACAGGTTCACCGGCGAGGCGATCGCGACGCGTCGACCGAAGGCGTAGTCCAGCAGTGACGGATCGTCCTCGAGCGCCGCAGCCAGAAGCGACTCGCTCGGCATGAAGCAGATCACGAACTCCGGACTGCACGACAGCCCCGCCCAGTAGGCCTTCTTCGCGAGGGCGTCCACGTGCGCGCGGACGGCCTTGACGTGCCTGTCGCGGAGCGCGCGGCGACGCACCGCCTCCTCTCCCGACGCGCCGTCGGCGATCGCGGACGCCTCGAGGTAAGCGTCGAGGGGCACCTTCGCGTCGACCGGGATCGCTTTGTCGCCGGGGAGACGGATCACCATGTCGGGGCGCCCGCCGCCGGCATCCGATCTCACGGCGGTCTGCAGATCGAAGTCGACGTGGCGCGTGAGACCCGCCGCCTCGACGACCCGGCGGAGCTGGGTCTCGCCCCACACGCCCCGGGTGGTTCCCGAGCGCAGCGCCGCGGCGAGCGATTCGGTGGTCGCCCGCAGCGCCTCGTCGGACTGCTGCGCCCGTCGGAGCTGCTCGGCGAGGCTGCCGAACTGCTCCTGTCTCTCCCGTTCGATCTCCCCGACCCGCTGCTGCATGGTGTGCAGTGTCTCGGCCACCGGAGCGAGGGCGCGAAGGACCGCCTGCTCGCGGCGCTCTCGTTCTTCGCGGTTCGCCTGTTCGGACCGGGCCTGCGCGACCTGCTCGCGGGAGAGGCGCAGCTGCTCGGCGAGCTGGGCCGCGATCGCTGCCCGGGAAGCCTCGGAGGCGGCCAGGCGCTCACGCACCGCGGCCAGGCGGGATTGCGCGCGCATCGCCGCGAGGGTCCATCCGGCGAGGACCCCGGCGAGCAGGCTCACGGTGACCAGAAGGGGAGTGAGAAGGGCGTCCATGACCTCACCCTGCCCGAGGGGTCGGACATCGGTGCTGCGGCGCGCGCGGGTGCGCGGTCAGGCCACCGCGTCGAACGCCACCGAGCGCCGTGGAGCGGGTGCGTCGCGAACGGCGATCTGAGAAACCCGGACGCCGGTCCACGTCGCGAGGTCGTCGATGTCATCGGCGGCGACTCGTCGAGCGGCATCGATCATCACGTGCGCGCAGGCGAGGGCGTCGGCGACGGCGTTGTGGTGGGCGAACTCGGCGAAGCCGGCCTCCGCGGCGACGAAGGGGAGGCGGTAGGACGGCAGCTGGTACACCTTGCGCGCCACCTGCAGACTGCACGCGTAACGATAGGGCGGGCATTCCTCGCCGGTCGCCTCGCACGCCCGCGAGAGCACGGCCATGTCGAAGCCGGCGTTGTGGGCAACGAGCACGTCGGCCCCGGCGAACGCGGTCAGATCGCCCAGCTGCTGCGACCAGGTCGGGGCATCGACGACGTCGTCGGGACGGATCCCGTGGATGCGCATGTTGATGTCGAAGAAGTGATCGTGCCCGACGGGCGGACGGATGAGCCACCCGGCGGTGGCGACGACCTCGCCGTCGCGGACGCGGGCCAGACCCACCGCGCATGCCGAGGCGCTGCTGGAATTCGCCGTCTCGAAGTCGATCGCGGTGAAGTCCAGGGCCACGACCCCAGCCTCGCCGCCGCGTCGGGCGGCGCGTCCGAGGCGCGCCGGGGTTCCCCGGATCGCCCCGGCGTAGGCTCGGGGAATGGTCAGCCGTGAGGAGATGTCCACGTCGTTCGGGCGGCACGCCGCACGCTACGAGAGCGGTCGACCCGACTATCCGGCCGAGGCGGTCGCGTGGCTTCTCGAACCACTCGCCGCAGCCGGTTCCCGACGCCTGCGCACGGTCGACGTCGGCGCCGGCACGGGCAAGCTCACCCGGGTGCTGCGCGAGCTCGAGGCCGATGTCGTCGCGATCGATCCCGACCCCGACATGCTCGCCGAACTGCGTCGACGGGTGCCGGGGACGCCCACCTTCATCGGGACGGCGGAGCGGATGCCGCTTCCCGACGCGTCTGTCGATGCCGTCCTCAGCGGCCAGGCCTGGCACTGGGTCGATCCGGTCCTGGGCGCCGCGGAAGCGGGCAGGGTGCTGCGCGCGGGCGGCGTTCTCGGTCTGGTGTGGAACGTCCGTGACGACGGCGTGGCCTGGGTGCGTCGCCTCACCGAGATCATGCACGGGTCGGTGGCGGAACAGCTCATCGCCGACGGCGGTCCGCCGCCGCATCCGCCCTTCGATTCCTTCCAGACCCGGGTGTGGGAATGGGGTCGACCGCTCGGCCGCGAGGAGTTCCTCGACATGGTCGCCTCGCGCAGCTACGTCATCACCGCCGACGACGTCACGCGCCGGCGGATTCTGGATGAGGTCGGCACGCTGTTCGACGAACGCGCCGAGCGGGGGGTCGTCACCCTGCCCTACCGCACCGAGGCCTATCGCGCCGTCGCGCGGCGCTGAGGACGACGGGAACGGGACGCACCCCCGGTAGGCTGGATGCCCGTGGCTCTCACCATCGGAATCGTCGGTCTTCCCAACGTCGGCAAGTCGACGCTCTTCAACGCCCTCACCAAGAACCAGGTGCTCGCGGCGAACTACCCGTTCGCGACGATCGAACCCAACGTCGGGGTGGTGAACCTTCCCGATCCGCGCCTGAACGCTCTCGCCGAGGTCTTCCACAGCGAACGCGTCGTGCCGGCGGCGGTGTCGTTCGTCGACATCGCCGGCATCGTCCGCGGCGCGAGCGAGGGGGAGGGGCTGGGCAACCAGTTCCTGGCGAACATCCGCGAGGCCGACGCCATCGCCCAGGTGGTGCGGGGCTTCGCCGACGACGACGTCGTCCACGTCGACGGGGCGGTCAATCCCGCGGGCGACATGGAGACGATCAACGCCGAGCTGCAGCTCGCCGACCTCCAGACGCTGGAGAAGGCGATCACCCGGTACGAGAAGGAGGTCAAGGGCAAGAAGCTCGACCCCGCCGTGCTCGAGACCGCCCTCGCCGCCCAGGAGGCGCTGCACAAGGGCGTCCTGCTCTCGGCGTCGGGACGGGACCTGTCCCCGATCAAGGAGCTGGGCCTTCTGACGGCCAAGCCCTTCATCTTCGTCTTCAACGTCGACGAGGCCGTCCTCACCGACGACGCGCGCAAGGCCGAGCTGGCGGCTCTCGTCGCTCCGGCACAGGCGGTGTTCCTCGACGCCAAGATCGAATCGGAGCTGATCGACCTCGATCCTGAGGATGCGGCGGAACTCCTGGCTTCCACGGGGCAGACCGAGTCCGGACTCGACCAGCTCGCGCGCATCGGCTTCGACACGCTGGGCCTTCAGACCTACCTCACCGCAGGCCCCAAGGAGGCGCGGGCCTGGACGATCGGCAAGGGCTGGAAGGCGCCGCAGGCCGCCGGGGTGATCCACACCGACTTCGAGAAGGGCTTCATCAAGGCCGAGGTCATCTCCTTCGACGACCTCGTCGCCCTCGGCTCCGTCGCCGAAGCGCGTGCGAAGGGCAAGGCGCGCCTGGAGGGCAAGGACTACGTCATGCAGGACGGCGACGTGGTGGAGTTCCGCTTCAACAACTGATCGCCGGCGCCGATCTTCCGGAGCTCTGAGGCGCCACCGGGTAGGCTCGTCGGGGCGTTCTCCGGCACCGGACGCCCCGTCCCGTCGTCGAGAGGATCACGTTGCCCGCCCTGCAGACCGTCACCCGAGACGCCCGTGTCATCCCGTTCATCGACGAGGGCGAGGGCCCGGTGTCGCTCGTCCTCATCCCCGAGCACAGCCTCGAGGGCGACGCCCTGGGCGCCATCACTCACTATCTCGCGGAGGAAGCGGGCTTCCGCATCATCCGCATCGACGAGCCCGGCGGCGCGGACGCCTCCGTCGACGAGCGGGTGGCCGACGTCATCGCCGTCCTCGAGCACGTCGGCCTCGAGGACACCTGGGTGGGCGGTCATGGCCCCGGGGGCACCGTCGCGCGGGCCGTGGCGGCCGAGCACACCGCGCGGGTGGACGGATTGCTCCTCCTCGGCGCGGAGGACGCCGGCGCGCCGCTGGCGCCGGGCATCCCCGTCCTGATCATCCAGGGAGCGGAAGACGCGGTGACCCCGGCGGTGAACGGGGAGCGACTGCAGGCGTCGGCTCCCGATCGGGCGACGGTTCGCACCGTTGCGGGCGACCACCTCTTCCCGATGTCGCATCCGATCGAGACGGCGCTGTTCATCGAGGAGTACCTCGACTGGGACTGACCGGGAAGGGTCTGGTCAATCCGTGATCCGCAGGATCACCCGATCCTGTCGGCCGCCCGCGAAGCGGCTCTCGATGCCCATGATCATGGTGTACTCGGCCCCGTACTTGGCGTGAAGCACCTCCGAGCAGCGCTGCACCTCCGCGGGGTCGGCCTCGATCGACGCCGTCGCCGTCACCAGCGGTGCGTGAGGGTCGACGTTGCCCATCCGCCCGCTCGGGCACAGGGTCACGGACGCGTTCTTGCGCAGCCGCTTGACCTTCCCCGAGTGCGCCGGCGTGGTGACCACCAGCGCATCGCCGTCCCGCGCGATCCATACCGGGGTGGACACCCCGATTCCGGTGCGCCGGAAGGTCGTCAGGGAGACGAACGCTTCGGAGCCGAGGGCGAGCAGCTGCGGAGAGGTCATCACCACACGCTACCCATTCCCTCGGGGAGGACGACCCGTGTACCTCGCCCCGGCCGGGTTGGCAAGGGGGCACCTCCCCGCGGGGGTGGCGGGGTAGACATGAGGCATGAAGATCATCGTCTACGCCGGGAGTGAGTTCCTGACGGGGGACGATGTCGCCGCGGCCCTCCTCGACTACAGCGAATCGCTCGGCGCCGCACACGCCGCCCATATCGTGGAGATCCCGGTCCGCGAGCCGGACGGCTCGACGATCAACGCGACCTTCCTGGTCGGCCCGGCGAGCCAGATCGTGGTCAAGGACGCCCCGCTGACGGGTTCAGAGCTCTCCGCGCCCGCGGTCGTCGCTCAGCTGAAGTCGCTGACGAGCGAGCAGCGGCCGGTGATGCGCGTCGCCTCGGATCCGCGCGAGGGACTGAACTGGGGAGATGAGTTCTAGTCCGACGCGGTGGACGTCTTGTCGGTCCAGCCGTGCGCGTTGAACCATGCCGCGCGCCACGGCGTCCTGCTCGTCGGACGGGCCCGTGAAGGCGTCGTGGCGTGCCAGCGTGCCGTCTTCGAGGTCGACGAAGTCCCAGCAGACCGGGCACACCGCCCGACCGTGAGGGAATCCGTCGGAGAGGGGAGGTGCGGCGCCTCCCGGCATGCCGCTCCCTGCGCACCGAGGCCCGTCGGCCTGCGCGGTGGACCACATCCTCCCGGTGCCGACGCGGTTGTGCAGCCCCGCATGGCCGGCCGGACGGGTGCAGACGGCGCCGGCGCGTCTGCTGCGGCACCAGATCGTCGCGGTCGCCATGCGGCGATTGTAGGCATGCGGATGCCTCAGGTCGGCCGTCGATGAAAGGATGACCGCATGCCCGAATCGCCCGAAGTCCAGGTTCTCGCAGACGTCCTCGACGAGACGGTGACCCACCGTCGGATCGTCGGTGCGGACGTGGGCGAGTTCCGCGCGTGGAAGACGCGCGACAGGCCGGTGGAGGACCTGATCGGGGCCACGATCACCGGGGTGACGCGCTTCGGCAAGCACCTCGACATCGACACCGACCGCGGCGACCTCGTCGTCACCCTCGGACGCGCCGGGTGGGTGCGCCACCGGGTGGAGGACGACGCCGACGGGGAACACACCGGGGATGCGTCGGACCCGCCCCCTCCGCCCGCCGCCGTGATCGCCACGCTCGAGCTCGACGACGACACCGCGCTGGAGTTCACCGATGCCGGGGAGTGGCTCTCCGTCGCCCTGTCGCTCGTGGATCACCCGCAGGATGTTCCGGCGGTGAAGAAGCTCGGACCCGACCCGATGTCTCCCACCTACACCCGGGCCGACTTCGACCGGATCACCCTGGGCCGGCGCAAGCAGCTGAAGGCACTGCTGCAGGAGCAGGAGAGCATCTCGGGCATCGGCAACGCCTACTCCGACGAGATCCTGCACCGCGCGAAGATCGCGCCGACCACGCACGCGGCCGCCCTGGACGACGCCGAACGCGAAGCGCTGTTCCAGGCGGTGCGCGACGAGCTCGCCGACGCTGTGCCCGCGCGTCGCAGCATCCCGCTTCCGAAGCTCAAGCAGGCCAAGGCCGCGGCGATGCGGGTGCACGGCCGGACCGGGGAGGCCTGCCCAGTGTGCGGCGGAGTCGTGGCGGACGTACCGGGGTCCAAGGGATCGGCGCAGTACTGTCCGACGTGCCAGGGTCCCGCTGACTGAGCGGGGACGCCCGGCCCGCGGGGATCGGATTAGCATGGAAGGATGACCACGCAGAACTCCGCCACCGAGAACCCCGCCGCCGAGATCGACGAGGACGTGAAGCAGCTCGTTCCGGGTGAGAACCTGCTCGGCGCGCCCAGTGCCGCGGGCTCGTGCTGCGGCGGGAGCGCCTGCGGCGTCTGAAGCCCTCGCGGTCAGAGCGTCTGACCGGAGTGCGTCCCCTCCGCGATCTCTTCGACGACCTTGGCGTTGAACGCGGGGAGGTCATCGGGCGTCCGGCTCGACACCAGGCCCTGGTCGATGACGACCTCCTCGTCCACCCACCGGGCTCCGGCGTTCTTCAGGTCGGTCTTCAGGCTCGGGTAGCTGGTGAGCGTGCGACCATCCACGGCACCCGCCTCGATGAGGATCCAGGCGCCGTGGCAGATGACGCCGACGGGCTTGTGCTGGGCGAAGAACTCGCGGGCGAATGCCACCGCCGCCTCATCCATTCTCAGGTGATCCGCGTTCACGACGCCCCCGGGGAGGACGAGCGCGTCGTAGGACGATGCGTCGGCGCCGCTGACCGCGATGTCGACCGCCTGCTCATGACCCTTCTTGCCCGTGACGCTGCCGGATGCGGGGGAGACCAGGTCCGCCCGTGCGCCGGCGCCGGTCACCGCCTGCCAGGGGCTGGTCAGCTCGCTGTCCTCGTAGCCGTCCGTGAGGAGGAAGGCGACGGTCTTGCCCGTGAGATCGGCCATGATTCATCCTTTCGTGGGGTGCACCCACGCTAGGCCGGCCGCTCGTCCGCGTGCCCGGGGTTGCCCCGTCGGCTCCGGGCCGCTACGCCTCAGTGTGCGGCCGGGATCGGCAGCCCCTCGTCCGCGGGCTTGCGCACGAGGAAGGCGCTGAACAGCAGCGGGATCGACACGATGGCAGCCAGGAGGAACGCCGCGTGCGCGCCCTGGGCACCCGCGTCGGGCGCGCCTGCCGCTTCGGCGGCGGAATGCACGCTCGACATGACCGTGATGAACAGGGCGATGCCCGCTGCGCCGGCGACCTGCTGCACCGTCCCGACGACCGCGGAGCCGTAGGAGTAGTACTTCCGGTCGAGGGAGGCGAGCGACGCGGTGAAGAGCGGGGTGAACGACAGCGCGAGGCCGATCGACAGTGCGGTCTGTCCGACGGCGATCGCCCACACGGGGGTCGTGGCGGTGAAGGTGGTGAAGGCCCAGAGCATGCCGACGGCGATGACCGTGCCGGGGACGAGCAGCACCCGCGTGCCGTACCGGTCGTAGATGCGCCCGACGATCGGTCCGGCGAGGCCCATCGCGAGCGCGCCGGGCAGGACGATGAGGCCGGACATGAAGGGGTCGAGACCCACCACGTTCTGGGCGTACAGCGGCAGCACGGTGATGATGCCGAAGAACGCCGCAGACAGCAGCGTCATGTGGCCGGTCGCGAGGCTGAAGTTGCGGAACGTGAACACCCGCAGGTCGAGCAGGGCGTCGTCGCTGCGCTGCAGACGCACCTGACGCCACGCGAACAGCACCAGCGCGAGCACGCCGACCGAGAAGGCGACGATGAGCGAGACGGTCGCCGTCGTGGACGCCGTCGCGGCCTCGGCGGCGGTGCCGCCGTGGGCCTCGGCGGCACCGCCGATCTGGCTGAGGCCGTAGACCAGGCCCCCGAATCCGAAGGCGGACAGAATCACCGAGATCACGTCGATCGGCGCGCGCGTGGTCTCGCCGAGGTTGCGGATCCAGATCGCGCCGACGGCCAGGGCGACCAACGCGATCGGCAGCACGACCCCGAAGTTCCAGCGCCAGCCGACGGTGTCGATGAGGAATCCCGACAGCGAGGGACCGATCGCGGGGGCGAGGGAGATGACGATGCTGACGCGGCCCATCATGCGTCCGCGCGACTGCGGCGGGACGACGTTCATGATCGTCGTCATCAGGAGCGGCATCATGATCGCCGTCCCCGACGCCTGCACCACCCGTGCCACCAGCAGCATGGGGAACCCCGGAGAGAGGAACGCGATGAGGGTGCCGAGGGAGAACAGGCTCATCGCGGCGATGAACATCTGCCGGGTGGTGAATCGGCGCAGGAGGAAGCCGGTGATGGGGATCACCACGGCCATGGTGAGCATGAACGCGGTCGTCAGCCACTGCGCGGCGACGGCGGTGATGCCGAGGTCGACGATGAGACGCGGGATGGCGATCCCCATGGTCGTCTCGTTGAGGATCGCCACGAAGGCGGCAGCCAGCAGGAGCCAGATGATGCGGCTCTCGATCGGGCTGAGCGTCGCGGGGGGCGCGGCGGCATCGCGGACGGGGCCGGCGGTGGGAACGGTGTCGGTGGCTGCCACAGGGCTCCTCAGGACGAGCGGAAGAAGGCGAAGGGAACGGAGGGCGCGTGAGCACGGCATCCGCGAGGACTGTCTGAAGCTAACCCGCACCTCCGACAGGGCATTCCCGTCGGAGCGGAATTCGTCGGAGGTGATCCTCCGCGCGCGGCTCTCAGGAGGCTGCGGTCGGCTCCACGTCTTCGTCGGCCGAACCGATCGGGTCGGTGGGCTCGGGTTCCGGCTCGGCGGCCAGGAGTCCGGCGGGGGTGGGGGAGACGAGCTCCTCCTCGGGCACGGCCTTCAGCTCGTCGATCTCGGCGCGGATCTCGGCGAGGTCCTCCCCGTCGCGGGCGGGCTGTTCCGGCGTGGTCTCGCTCATGCCTCCCACCCTACCGAGCCGGTGTCGGTGGGCGTCAGTAGGCTGGCGAAGGTGAGCATGCGCGGAGGTGGCGGCGGGGGTCCCCCGGGCGGCTTCCGGCCGGTCGACATCGAGGCGCAGCGCCGGCTGAACGCCGAGGCGCCGAAGATCCCGAACCTGGGCCGCCGGGTCGTCGCCCTCTTCCGGCCCTACCTCGGGCGCATCACGCTCACCGGCATCCTCGTCATCGTCGGAGCCGGCGTCGCGGTGATCCCGCCGCTGCTCGTGCAGCGCATCTTCGACGACGCCCTGTTCCCCGTCGGCGGCGGGTCGCCCGACATCCCTCTCCTCGCCCGGCTCGTCGCGATCATGATCGGGCTGTTCCTCCTCTCCGCGGTCCTCGGGGTCGCCCAGACGTGGCTGACCTCGACGGTGGGCAACCGCGTGACCGGCGATCTGCGCGTGCGCCTGTTCGACCACCTCCAGGCCATGGAGCTCGCCTTCTTCACCCGGACGAAGACGGGCGTGATCCAATCCCGGCTCCAGAACGACGTCGGCGGGGTGTCCGGGGTGCTCACGAACACCGTCACCAGCATCCTCGGGAACGTCGTCACGGTCATCGCGTCCCTCGTCGCGATGATCATCATCGACTGGCGCCTCACGATCATCGCGGTCGTGATGATGCCCTTCCTCGTGATCGTGCAGCGTCGCGTGGGTCAGGTCCGCGCCAGGATCGCCGGAGAGACGCAGGAGTCCCTCTCGGAGCTGACCTCCATCACGCAGGAGACGCTGAGCGTGTCGGGGATCCTGCTGTCGAAGTCGTTCAACCGCCAACGCACCGAGTCGGCGCGTTACGCGGACGAGAACGTCAACCAGGTGCGGCTGCAGGTGCGCCGGGCGATGAGCGGGCAGGGCTTCTTCGCCGTCGTCCAGGTGCTCATGTCGAGCGTCCCGGCGCTCATCTACCTCGTGGCCGGGCTCCTCGTCACCGGCGGCGCCGATGCCATCACCGCGGGGACGATCGTGGCGTTCACCACGGTGCAGGCGCGCCTCCTCATGCCGCTCATGGGTCTCATGCGCGTGGCCCTGGATCTGCAGACCTCCGCCGCCCTGTTCGCCCGCATCTTCGAGTACCTCGACCTCACGCCCGCCATCAGCGACACCCCCGACGCGATCGACGTCGCCGAGGCGCCGGGTCCGCTCGGTCGGATCGAGTTCCGCGACGTCGTGTTCCGCTACCCCGACGCGGCACCGGGGAGGCGCCCGACCCTGGCACGCGTCTCCTTCACGGCCGAGCCCGGGCAGCACGTCGCCTTCGTCGGCCCGTCGGGAGCCGGGAAGACGACGGTGCTCTACCTGACCCCGCGCCTGTACGAGGCGAGCGAGGGTGCGGTGCTGTTCGCCGGCGAGAACGTGCGTCACCTCACCCAGGAGTCGATCATCGATCGGATCGGCATCGTCTCGCAGGAGACCTACCTCTTCCACGCCACGATCCGGCAGAACCTCCGCTACGCCAAACCCGACGCGACCGACGAAGAGCTCGAGGCCGCGTGCCGGGCGGCCAACATCCACCACGTCATCGCCGGATTCGAGAGGGGGTACGACACCGTCGTGGGCGAGCGCGGCTATCGGCTCTCGGGCGGGGAGAAGCAGCGCATCGCCATCGCCCGCGTGTTGCTGAAGGATCCGCCCGTCCTGCTCCTCGATGAGGCGACCTCGGCGCTGGACACCGTATCCGAGCGCGTCGTGCAGGAGGCGCTGGACGCGGCGGCCCGGGGCCGCACCACCCTCTCGATCGCCCACCGGCTGTCGACGGTGATCGCCGCCGACGTCATCCACGTGATCGAGGCCGGGCGGATCGTCGAGTCCGGCACGCACAGCGATCTCGTGGCGGCGGGCGGGCTCTACGCCGAGCTCGCCGCCCAGCAGCTCGCGACGACGCGGGTGCTGGAGGCGGAGGCGGCCGATGAGCCGGCCGATCTTCCCGACCGGCGGGCGGACCGCGCACCCGACGATGCGGCGGACGCACAGGTCGAGGCGGAGCTCCGGCGAGATCGCCAGGAGGTGGCGCGACTCCTCACCGAACCCGTCGTCGTCCTTCCCGACCGTCCGCTGCCCTGACCGCCGATCCCTGCGCGCGGTGATGCCCGGCGCTCACCAGAGGGCCGCCGCCGACTGCTCCGCCGTGAGCAGGCGCGCCGACCCCCGGCTCTGCAGCTCGCGGACGAAGGCCCCCAGCGCCCGCCGGTAGGCGTCGTCGGGGTGCGTACGGGCGATCGTCACGAGGGGCGGGAGGTCCAGTGTCATGATGAGCTCGATCCGGGCCCGCACCGCGGCCGGCCGCCCCGCGGCATCCAGAACATCCAGGCCCCCGCGCAGGCCGTGGAGGTAGTCGCGGAGTACCGGCAGGGCCTCCCGGTGCTGCGTGATCGACGATCCGTCCGCCCGTTCGCGCCACTGAACCACCACATCGGGGATGACGTCGAACGATCGCGCGGCGGCGTACATCCGCTGCGCGAGAATCTGGTCCTCGTACAGCCGACCCTCGGGGAAGGACAGCCCGGCTCGCTGCCAGAAATCGCGCCGGCTGACCTTGGACCAGGCGACGATGTTCCCGGATGCCGCGGGGTGCTCGTCGAGCGACGTCCGGCGCCGCTCGGGGTCGGTGGCGGCGGCGACCCACGGCTGGACCGCACCGGGGGTGTAGGTCACCGGCCCGTCGGGGGCCGCGGGGGGTGCGGGGCGCAAACGCACATAGGCGCCCGCGACGAAGTCGCTGCCGGTGTCGTCGAGCACGGCGAGGAGGCGCTCCAGCGCCGTGGGTGTGAATCGGTCGTCGCCGTCGAGGAAGGCGAGGTAGGGGGTGTCGACGGCGGCGAGCCCGGTGTTGCGCGCGGCGGCGAGGCCCCGCTGCCGGGGGTGTCGGATCACGCGGAAGCGGTCGTCCTCCGCAGCTGTCCGCGCGAAGATCTCGGGGGTGTCGTCGGTGGATCCGTCATCGACGAGGACGGCGCGCCAGTCCCGGAAGGACTGCGCCCGCAGCGACGCCAGCGCTTCACCCGCCCAGGGCCCGACATCGAAGCCCGGGACGATGACGGTGAGGGCGGGTGTCACGAGGCTGATCGTACCGCCCGAACGGCCGCGGCCACCCGGGCGGCGAGGTCGTCGGCGTCAACCGCGGGCTCGTGGGGGAGGGTGAACCGCACGGCGGTCTGGGCGACCTCGGGCTCGTACCCCATCGCCAGCACGACGTGCGAGGGTTCGTCGCTGCCGGCGGCGCACGCCGATCCGCTCGAGGACACGACCCCGCGCCGCTCGAGTTCGAGCAGGATCGCCTCTCCCGAGGTGCCCGGGAACACGAAGCTCGCCGTCCCGGGGAGCCGCTGGACGGGGTGTCCGGTGACCCGGGCCTCGGGCACGCGCTGAAGCACGGCCGCGATGAAGCGGTCGCGGGCGGCGCCCACCCGCGTGCTGTCGCCTTCCCGTTCTGCTTCGGCCAGTTCCAGCGCGGTGGCCAGGGCGACGGCGCCGGCGACGTCCTCGGTGCCGCTGCGGCGCCCGCGTTCCTGACCCCCGCCGTGGAACAGCGGTTCCAGGGGCACGCGCCCCCGGATCGCGAGCGCGCCGGTGCCCTTCGGGGCGCCGAGCTTGTGGCCGGCGATCGCCAGGCTGTCCGCGCCGGTGCCGGCGAGCGGCAGCCATCCCGCGGCCTGCACCGCATCGAGGTGGAGGGGGACGCGCCGCGCCGAGGTCGCGGCGGCGATCGCGGCGACATCCTGCACCGTGCCCACTTCGTTGTTCGCGTAGCCGACCGCGACCAGGGCCGTGTCCTCCCGGATCGCATCGTCGACCGTGCCCGGGTCGATCCGTCCGTGGTGGTCGACGGGCAGCATGGTCACCGCGAAGCCGTGGATCCGACGGAGGTGGTCCACCGACTCCAGGATCGCCTCGTGCTCGATCGGCGAGGTCACCACGTGCCTCGCGCCCCGGTTCTGCCGGGCGGCGACGGCGATGCCCTTCACCGCGAGATTGTCCGACTCGGTGCCGCCCGAGGTGAAGATGACATCGCTCGCGCGCATCCCGACCACGCGAGCGACGCGCGCCCGCGCGTCATCCAGCGCAGCGGCCGCCGTCTCGCCGACGGTGTGGTGGCTGGAGGCGTTGCCGAACCAGCGGGTGAGGTAGGGCGCCATGGCCTCGAGGACCTCCGGGCGCACCGGTGTCGTGGCGGCGTTGTCCAGATACAGCAGCGACATGGGTCATCCCGCGTCCGGCGCCGAGATCCGGATGTCCAGGCCCAGATCCAGTGCCCGGGCGGAGTGCGTGAGGGCCCCGACGGAGATGACGTCCACGCCGGTCTCGGCGATGGCGCGCACGGTCTCCAGCGTCACGCCGCCGGATGCCTCCACGACGGCGCGGCCGGCGATGAGCGCGACCCCCCGGCGGAGGTCGTCCGGCGAGAAGTTGTCGAGCATGATCGTGTCCACCCCCGCGGCGAGGACGGGTTCGATCTGGTCGAGCCGGTCCACCTCCACCTCGACGTGGGTGGTGTGGGGGAGGGTCGACATCGCGGTGCGGAGGGCCTCGGTGACCGAGGCGCCGCCCGCGGTGAGGACCGCGAGGTGATTGTCCTTCACCATCACCGCATCCGACAGCGAAAACCGGTGGTTGTGGCCTCCGCCGTCGCGGACCGCCTGACGCTCGAGGACCCGCAGCCCGGGTGTCGTCTTGCGCGTGTCGACGATGCGGGCGCGGGTGTTCGCCACCTCGGCGACGTAGCGGGCGGTGAGGGTGGCGATCCCCGACATCCGCTGCATCAGGTTCAACCCGATCCGCTCCGCGGTGAGGATGCCACGGGCGGGGCCGTCGACGACGGCGAGCACGGTTCCCGGCGCGAACGGCGCGCCGTCCTCGATGAGGACCGTCACGGTGATCGCCGGGTCGGTCAGGCGGAAAGCCGCCGCGAAGACCGCCAGTCCGCTGGCGACCCCGGCTTCGCGGGCCACCAGCTCGGCGCGGGCGGTGGCGTCGTCGGGGATGAAGGCGGAGCTCGTCAGGTCGCCCCAGGGTGCGTCCTCGGCGAGGGCCGCGGCGACGACGCGATCGATGACGGCGGGGGTCAGCATGACGCCGCCCGGGTGATCGACGCGGCGGGCGCCGGCTGGTCGGCGCGCAGATGCGCGCCCACCGATTCCCGGCGCGCGCGCGCCGCGGCGACGAGGTGAGCGCCGACGAGGAGGAGGTTGGCGTCCTCGTGGTCGTTCTCGGTCACGGGCTCGGAGGTCACGGCGCTCCACGCGCGGAGGATCGACGCCGCCTCGGCGAGTCCTCGTTCGGTGCGGACGAGGCCTGCTCGGGTCCAGAGGAGCTCCTGGAGGGCCGCGCGATCGAACGGCGGAGGGGTGACCACCGCGATGGGAAGCGCGGGAAGGCCGGCGACGGCGGGTGGGGGGGTCGTGATGGGCGGCCAGCCGCCCATGACGTCCCTCGCGAGGACGTCGCCCGTGCGTGCGCCGAAGACCGCGCCCTCCAGCAGCGAGTTCGATGCCAGCCTGTTCGCACCGTGGACCCCGGTGCGGGCGACCTCACCGACCGCGTAGAGCCGCGGGAGCGAGGTGCGGCCGTGCAGGTCTGTGACGACTCCCCCCATGAGGTAGTGGGCCGCAGGGGTGACGGGCACGGGCTCGGCGGCCCAGTCCCAGCCCCGACGGCGCACGGCGGCGTCGATCGTGGGGAAGCGGCGCGCGAGGAACGCACGACGTTCGGCGAGTGTGGGACGCAGGTGCGTGGCATCCAGACGCACGGGGCGTCCTCCCTGGCGGGCCATCCGGTCGGCGATCGCCCGGGCGACGACGTCGCGGGGCGCGAGATCGCCGTCGGGGTGGACGTCGAAGGCGAAGCGGCGGCCCGTGTCGTCGATGAGCGTGGCCCCTTCGCCCCGGACGGCCTCGGAGACGAGGAAGGCCTCGCCCCGATCGTCGGGGGGCAGCACCGTCGGGTGGAACTGGAAGAACTCCAGATCGGCGACCGCGGCGCCCGCGCGAAGCGCCGCGGCGATGCCGTCGCCGGTGGCCACCGCCGGGTTCGTGGAGTGGGAGAAGAGCTCTCCGGCGCCGCCGGTGGCGAGGACCACGGCGTCGGCGAGGAGCCGGCGCCGGACGCCCTCGCGGTGTGTGGATTCTCCGACGAGGAGGTCCACGCCGCGCACGCGGCCGTCCTCCACGACGAGGTCGACGAGGAAGGCGTGCTCGATCACCGTCGCTCCGCTCTCGCGAAGACGCGCGACGAGAGCCTTCTCGACGGCGGTCCCGGTGGCATCCCCTCCCGCGTGGAGGATCCTCGGATACGAGTGCGCCGCTTCGAGCCCCTTCACCAGGCTGCCGTCGGGCGCGCGGTCGAACGCCACGCCCAGGGCGATGAGGTCGCGGATGCGGGCCGGTCCCTCCTCGGCGAGGACGCGGACGGCGTCGGGGTCGCTGAGACCTGCACCGGCGGTGAGGGTGTCGCAGATGTGGTCTTCGACGCGGTCGTCGTCGAACATGACGCCGGCGATGCCGCCCTGGGCGTAGCGGGTGTTGGCGTGCTCGAGGACGTCCTTGGTGACGAGGGTCACCGTGGAGCCGCCGGAGACGGCATGCAGTGCGGCGGTGAGCCCGGCGATGCCGCTGCCGACGACCACGGCGTGCACGCGGGACGGGGTGGCGTTCATGCGGGCTTCGCCGCCAGCATCCGCTCCAGCGCCACCCGGGCGGGGTCGGCGACGTCGGCGGGGACGGTGATCCGGTTCTGCACGTCGCCCCGGACGAGACCCTCGAGCACCCACGCGAGGTACCCGGGGTGGATGCGGTACATCGTCGAGCAGGGGCAGACGACCGGGTCGAGGCAGAAGATGGTGTGCTGCGGGTGCTCGGCGGCGAGCCGCTGCACCAGGTTGATCTCGGTGCCGATCGCGAACGTCGTCGGCTCGGTCGCCGCTTGGATCGCCTTGCGGATGTAGTCGGTCGACCCGGCCTCGTCGGCGGCGTCGACCACCGCCATCGGGCACTCGGGGTGGACGATCACGCGGACGCCGGGGTGCTCGGCGCGGGCGCGGTCGATCTGATCGACGCTGAACCGGCGGTGCACCGAGCAGAACCCGTGCCAGAGCACCACGCGGGCATCCACGAGCCCCTCAGCGGTGCTGCCGCCGAGCGGCTTGCGCGGGTTCCACATCGGCATCTGCTCGAGCGGCACGCCCATCGCCTTCGCGGTGTTGCGCCCCAGGTGCTGATCGGGGAAGAACAGCACCCGCCGCCCGCGCGCGAAGGCCCACTCCAGCACGGTGCGGGCGTTGGAGGAGGTGCACACGATCCCGCCGTGACGGCCGACGAACCCCTTGATGGCCGCTGAGGAATTCATGTAGGTGACCGGGATGACGGGGACGAGACCGTCCTCGTCGGGGGTGTCGAGATCGCCGTAGACCTCGGCGAGCTGCTCCCAGCACTCCTCGACCTGGTCGATGTCGGCCATGTCGGCCATGGAGCACCCCGCGGCGAGGTTCGGCAGGATCACGGCCTGCTCGGGCCTGGAGAGGAGGTCGGCGGTCTCGGCCATGAAGTGCACGCCGCAGAAGACGATGGCCTCGGCGGCGGGGTGGGCGAGCGCCGCGTTCGCGAGCTGGAAGGAGTCGCCGATGTAGTCGGCGTGGGCGATCACCTCCTCGCGCTGATAGAAGTGGCCGAGCACGACGACGCGGTCACCGAGGGTGGCTTTGGCGGCTCGGATGCGATCGGCGAGCTCGGCCTCGGAGGCTTCGCGGTACTCGCGGGGGAGCTCGCCCTGGCGAGGTGCGCCGGTGGGGATCACATCGCCCATGGACGATCCCGGTCCGTAGCCGGGGCGGGTGTCGAAGTCCCACGGGCCGAGCGCGAGGTCGGTCGCACAGGTCTCGGTCGTCGACCGACCCGACACGATCGCCTGGATCTCGTGGTCGACGGACGGGTCGACGGGCTCGCGGAGGGCGGGGGTGGGGAGCGCGGTGGTCATCGGTCACTCGTTTCGGGCGAGCGCGACAGGGGCCCGCGGTCGGCGAGCTCCACATCGCGGTTGTAGCGGTACAGGCGGGCGGGGCGGTGACTGCCGGTGCGGAACCGGTCGGTCGGGATGAGGGTGGCCGAGGTGTCGACCTGGCGGCGGAAGTTCGCGGGATCGAGCCTGCGGTCGAGGATCGCCTCGTAGACCTCGCGGAGGTCGGCGAGGGTGAACTCGTCGGCGAGGAGGCCGTGCGCGATCCGGCTGTAGCCGACCTTGTTGCGCAGGCGCCAGAGGGCGTAGTCGACGATCTCGTTGTGGTCGAAGGCGAGGCGGGGAAGGTCGGCGGCGTCGAACCACCCGACGTTCTCGACGTCGGAGACCTCTTCGGGACGCAGCAGCGCCCAGTAGACGATCGACACCACACGCGTGGGGGAGCGGTCGACCGCGCCGAAGGCGTAGAGCTGCTCGAGGTAGCTCGGGGCGAGTCCCGTGGTCTCGCCGAGGGTGCGGGATGCCGCGGCATCCAGTCCTTCGCATGCTCCCAGCCAGCCGCCCGGCAGGGCCCACAGCCCCTCGAAGGGGTCGCGGGTGCGCTTGACGAGGGGGAGGACGACCGACGGGGGGAGCCCGGGCTCACGGGTGCGCAGCGAGAAGATCACCGTCGACACCGCCACGCGGATGGGGTCCTTCTCGTGGTCCATGTTCTTGTCATCCTGACTTTAAGCCTGACGCCATCTTATTGTCACTTCGACCTGAAGGCAAATGCGACATTCGACCGCGCCGCCTCGGTGATGTCTCAGGCGCGCGCCGTACGCTGGTGGCTCCCTGCCGAAGGATGGCCGTGCTGATCGTCGATCTCCTCCTCATCGCCCTGCTGGTGGTGGCGCTCGTCGTCGGGCTGCAGCGCGGCCTCGTCGCCAGTCTCGGAACGCTGCTGGGCCTGGCCGCCGGCGGGGTCGCGGCCTGGTGGCTGGCCCCCGTCATCAATGACGCGTGGCCCTGGCAGCAGTGGCGGCCGCTCGTGGTGATCTTGGCCTCCTTCCTCCTGCTGGTGCTCGGGGGGACCATCGGCGGTGTGCTCGGCGGGGCGGTCAGGCGCGGCGTGGACCGGGCGAAGCTGCGGGTCATCGACCGACTGCTCGGCGGTGCCGTCAGCGTCGTGGTCGCAGCCCTCGCTCTCTCGCTCGTCGGTCAGAGTGTCGCCAACACCGGCGCGCCGGTGCTCGGACCCGCGGTGGCGTCGTCCCGGGTGATGACGGCCATCAACGGCGTCATCCCGGCGCCCGTGGCGCAGACGCTCGCGCAGTGGCGGAGCTTCGTCACCGACGACGGTCTGCCGCGGCTCGGCGGTCTCCTCTCCCCGCAGGTCTCGCCCGGCACCGCGACGCCCATCGGGCTCGACGATCCCGAGCTCGCGCTCGCCGCGGCATCAGTCCTGCGGGTCTCGGGTACCGCTTTCGCCTGCGGCACGAGTTCGACCGGGTCGGGGTTCGTGGTCGCTCCCGATCGCGTGGTGACCAACGCCCACGTGGTGGCGGGGGTCGACACGCCCGTCGTGCAGCCCAACGGCGGCACCGCCGTCGAGGGGCGGGTGGTGTACTTCGACCCCATCGACGACCTCGCCGTCATCGCCGTCGACGGGCTCGGCGTCGCCCCTCTCGGTCTCAGTGAGACCCTCCCCGCCGGAAGCGCGGCGCAGGTGCAGGGCTATCCGCTCGGCGGGCCGTGGGATGCGAAAAACGCCGAGGTGCTCTCGGTGGGCACCGTTCCGGTCCCGGACATCTACGACGACACCGCCAATCCGCGGGAGATCTATCAGCTCTACGCCCAGGTGCGCCCCGGCAACTCCGGCGGGCCGCTCCTGACCGGTGACGGAGAGGTGGCGGGCGTCGTCTTCGCGCGCGCCGACGGCGACGACACCCGGGGATACGCGATGACGAACGCCGAGCTCGAGCCCGTCGCCGCGGGTGCCCCGGGGCTCAGCGACCGGGTGTCGACCGGGAACTGCCTGGGCTGACCCGCGCGCCGACGAGTCTCTGGGCGAACGTCGGCGGCGCCGCTATGCTGGCCCCACCGGCCCTGCCGAGACACAATTTCACACCGGCCCATGACACGGACGGGAGAGCCTCGACGCCCCGGCGACGAGCACCGAAGGAGCAAGCCTCCCCGCCAATCTCTCAGGTACCGCGTACCGTCCGTGCCGGCCGACTCTGAAAAAGGATGCCGCCGCTTTCTGCGTCATCCGCCGACGGTGAAAGCCCGGGCACGTCCCGGCGCGAAACTCTCAGGTCCATGACAGAGGGGGAGTTCTTCGGCACGGATCACCGTGCCGACCCGATCCGACCGGGAGAACTCCATGGACGACACAGCGCGGCGAAGTCCGCTGCATGACCGGCACGCCGCCCTCGGCGCCTCGTTCACCGACTTCGGTGGGTGGCTGATGCCGGTGCGCTACACCTCCGACCTCGCCGAGCACCACGCCGTGCGCACCGCGGCGGGGCTCTTCGACATCTCGCACATGGCCGAGATCTGGGTGCAGGGCGGTGATGCGGCGGGCTTCCTCGACGATGCGCTCGCCGGCCGGATCTCCTCGATGGCGGTCGGCAAGGCGAAGTACTCGCTCGTGCTGGCCGAGGACGGCGGCATCATCGACGACGTCATCGTCTACCGCACCGGAGAGCAGTACTTCCTCGTCGTGGCGAACGCCTCGAACCGCGATGCGGCGGTCGACACTCTCGCAGAGCGCGCAGACGCGTGGCCGTCCGGGTCGGTGCCGCGGATCGAGGATGTCACCGACCAGACGGCATTGGTGGCCGTGCAGGGGCCCCGCGCAGAGGAGATCCTCCGTGCGGCGGCGGGCGTGAGCGTCGAGGGCCTCGACGACCTGGGCTACTACGCCTGGCGGCAGGGCGAGTTCGACGGTGCGCCGCTGCTCGTCGCCCGCACGGGGTACACCGGCGAAGACGGCTTCGAGCTGATGGTGCCCGTCGACGCAGCGGGCGCACTCTGGGACGCGCTCCTGGCGGCCGGCGCGCCGCTCGGCCTCGTGCCCGCAGGCCTCGCCGCCCGCGACACGCTGCGCCTCGAGGCCGGGATGCCCCTCTACGGTCATGAACTCGGGCGCGGCATCCGCCCCGCGCAGGCCGGGCTCGGTCGTGTCGTCGCGCCCGACAAAGCGGATGTCGCGCTGCCGGACGAGAACGCACCCGTCCTCGTCGGTCTCGTCTCGGAGGGCCGCCGCGCGGGCCGCGCCGGCTACGGCGTCTTCGCCGGCGAGGAGCGGGTCGGGGAGGTCACGAGCGGCGCTCTCAGCCCGACCCTCGGACACCCCATCGCCATGGCCTACGTCGCGCCCGCGGCATCCGCTCTCGGCACCGAACTGACCATCGACGTGCGGGGCACCCGCATTCCCGCCACCGTGACCGCCCTGCCCTTCTACCGGAGGAAGAAATGACCGACACCAGCGCCCTGAAGTACACCGCCGAGCACGAGTGGATCGCCCTCGACGGGGATGTCGCCACCGTCGGCATCACCGACTACGCCGCCGACAAGCTCGGCGACGTCGTCTTCGTCGACCTGCCCGCCGTCGACTCCGGCGTGAGCGCCGGCCAGGTCTGCGGCGAGATCGAGTCGACGAAGTCCGTCGGAGAGCTTTACGCTCCCGTCGCGGGGGACATCGTCGCGGTCAACGACGCCGTCGTCGACGATCCTTCGCTGGTGAACTCCTCGCCGTACGAGGACGGCTGGCTGCTGAAGCTGCGCGTCGACCCGGCCGCCGTCGACGGCCTCCTCGACCGGGCCGCCTACGAGGCGCTCACCGGGGGCGAGTGATGGCGCGGACCTTCGCCGAACGGCACATCGGCACCGACGCCGCAGCCGAGGCGGTCATGCTCGACGCTCTCGGGTACGACAGCGTCGATGCTCTGCTGAGCGCCGCGGTGCCGGCATCCATCCGTGCGGCGGCGCGCGCGTCGTCGTCGATCCCGGCCCCCGCGAGCGAGACCGAGGCGCTCGCCGAGCTGCGGGCGCTGGCCTCGCAGAACCGGGTCGCCCGACCGATGATCGGTCTCGGCTACTACGACACGATCACCCCGTCGGTGATCGCCCGGAACGTGCTGGAGAACCCCTCCTGGTACACCGCGTACACGCCCTACCAGCCCGAGATCTCTCAGGGGCGGCTCGAGGCGCTCATCAACTTCCAGACGATGGTGTCCGACCTGACGGGGCTCGCGATCGCCAATGCTTCGATGCTCGATGAGTCCACCGCCGTGGTCGAGGGGATGCTGCTGGCGCGGCGGGCATCCAAGAGCAGCGCGAACGTGTTCGCCGTCGATGCCGACGCGCTCCCGCAGACCCGGGCGCTCCTGCATGCCCGCGCCTCGGCGGTCGGGATCGAGATCGTCGAGCGCGACTTCGCACGGGGCGAGACCCTGCCCGAGGGCGTCTTCGGCGTGCTGCTGCAGTACCCCGGTGCCACCGGGCGGGTGTGGGATCCCTCCGGGGTCATCGACGCCGTCCACGTCGCCGGGGGGCTCGCGGTCGTCGCCGCGGACCTTCTCGCCCTGACGCTCCTGGCTTCCCCCGGTTCGCTCGGCGCCGACATCGCCGTCGGCACCACGCAGCGGTTCGGCGTTCCGCTCGGGTTCGGCGGTCCCCACGCCGGGTTCATGGCGGTGCGGCAGGGGCTCGAGCGGCAGCTGCCGGGGCGCCTGGTGGGTGTGTCGCAGGACGCCGCCGGCCACCCGGCCTACCGCCTGTCGCTGCAGACGCGCGAGCAGCACATCCGCCGCGAGAAGGCGACCTCGAACATCTGCACCGCCCAGGTGCTGCTCGCCGTCATGGCGTCGATGTACGCCGTGTACCACGGTCCCGACGGGCTGCGTGGGATCGCCACCGAGGTGGCGCAGAAGACCGAGGCGCTCGCCGAGCGGCTCCGTTCATACGGGCTGAACCTCGTGTCCGACTCGTTCTTCGACACCCTCCGTGTCGTCACACCGGGACCGGCGGAGCGGGTCATCGAGCGAGCGCGATCCAAGGGCTACCAGCTGTTCTGGGCGGATGACGCCACCGTCGGCGTGTCGGTCGACGAGACCACGACGGCCGCCGACCTCGCCGCTGTGGCGTGGGCGTTCGGTCTTCCGGATGCGGAGCCCGACGGTGCCCGCGAGGTCGCGTTCGACGGGGTCGCGGGGCTGCGCGGGGTGCCGGCCGCCCTCCGCCGGGAGGACGCCTACCTGCAGCATCCGGTCTTCTCTCAGCACCGCAGTGAGACGGCGATGATGCGGTACCTGCACCAGCTCGCCGACCGCGACTACGCCCTGGACCGGGGGATGATCCCGCTCGGGTCGTGCACGATGAAGCTCAACGCGGCCACTGAGATGGCGGCGGTGTCGTGGCCGGAATTCGCCCGGGTGCACCCGTTCGCTCCCGCCGCCGACGTGCGCGGCTACGCGGCGCTCATCGAGCAGCTGGAGAGCTGGCTGGCCGAGCTCACCGGATACGACGCGGTCTCGCTGCAGCCCAACGCCGGCTCGCAGGGCGAACTCGCGGGGCTCCTCGCGATTCGGGGGTGGCATCGCGCGAACGGCGACGAGGGGCGCGTGGTGTGCCTCATCCCGTCGTCGGCGCACGGGACGAACGCCGCATCAGCGGTGCTCGCGGGCATGCGGGTCGTCGTCGTGGCGTGCGACGAAGCCGGCAACGTCGACCTCGACGACCTGCGTGCGAAGGTCGCCGCGCACGCCGTCGAGCTCGCGGCCCTCATGATCACCTACCCGTCCACGCACGGAGTGTACGAGCACGACGTGCTGGAGATCACCCGGGCCGTGCACGATGCCGGCGGTCAGGTGTACATCGACGGGGCGAACCTCAACGCCCTCCTGGGCTACGCCCGCTTCGGCGATCTCGGGGGCGATGTGTCGCACCTGAACCTGCACAAGACCTTCGCGATCCCGCACGGCGGGGGCGGCCCGGGCGTCGGGCCGGTGGCGGCGAAGGCGCACCTCGCGCCCTACCTGCCGTCGCACCCGTTCTCGCAGTGGGCCGACCACTCCGGCGGCTTCCGGTTCGAGGGCGGTGCGGTCTCGGCGGCCCCGCACGGGTCGGCGGGGATCCTGCCGATCTCGTGGGCCTACATCCGGATGATGGGGGAGCAGGGCCTCACCCGGGCGACCGCGTCGGCGGTGCTCGCGGCGAACTACATCGCCGCGAGGCTGCGCGATCACTTCCCGGTGCTCTACACCGGCGAGGGCGGGCTCGTCGCGCACGAGTGCATCCTCGATCTGCGACCGCTGCGGGAGGAGACGGGTGTGACCGTGGACGACGTGGCCAAGCGCCTGATCGACTACGGCTTCCACGCCCCGACGATGTCGTTCCCCGTGGCGGGGACGCTCATGGTCGAGCCGACGGAGTCGGAGGACCTCGCGGAGATCGACCGGTTCATCGACGCGATGATCGCGATCCGTGCCGAGGCGGCACGCGTGGCCGCGGGCGAGTGGCCCGCCGACGACAACCCGCTCGTCAACGCCCCGCACACGGCCGAGTCGATCGTGGACGCCGAGTGGCGGCATCCCTACTCGCGTGAGGAAGCGGTGTATCCCGTGCGCGCGCTCGTGCGCACGAAGTACTGGCCGCCGGTGCGCCGGATCGACCAGGCCTACGGCGATCGCAACCTCACCTGCGCCTGCCCCCCGATCGAGGCGTTCGCCTAGCCCGCGCCCCGCGCCGCGCGCCGGCGCGCGCGCCCCGCGCACCCCATGCGCGGCCGCCGCGCCGCCGCGCACTGGCCGGCGAGAGTGCATCTGGGCGCCGAGGATGTGGGCTTCACCCGTGCTCTCGGCGCCCCGTTGCATTCTCGCGGAAGAGGAGGCGACGAACGGCGACCAGTTCGGCTGTGTTCTCCGGTGCGATCGGCCGGAGACCGACGCTGCGCAGGGTCGCTCGAAGGGGCGCGACGGCAGCGACGTCGACCCAGCCCCAGTGCGCGGTCGCCGCAACGCTTTCGAGCAGGCGCTGATCGCGATGACCTTGCCGTCGGAAGATGTCGACCGGATTCCCATACCGTCCGTCGTACTTGACGTCGCCGTCGGCTTCGCCGATCACACCGAGGGCCGGCCAGTGGAAGTCCGCGCGATCTTCCACACCCGAAGCCGAACGGAAGACGACCTGGAGGTCGGGCTCGGGGAATCCGAGCCACTCGATCACGGCGCGACTGATCGACTCGAGGACGGTCTCAGCGACGGGCGTCGCCCGCGAAAGGGCCCACCGAGCCGATCCGCGTCCGCGGCCGCTGAGCCGCTCCGCATTGCGGCCGAGAAGTTCCTCCTGGCTCAGTGCGGCGTCGGATCGGAGCGCGAAGTCACCCATCGCGAGCCCGAGCGATGAGTGTCGATAGCGGGCGAGGTCAATCGCTGTGTCGGCCAGGCTCGTGATCGCGAACCCGTCGGCGACGAGGATGTCCCGGTCCGTGCCGGATCGGTGGGTTCGGACGCCGCCGCCGAATCGTGAGGTGTCTGCAGTGCCGACCAAGACATGGACGACCTGGGGGTCACCGATGACCGGTCCGCCGAGGAGGGCTGCGGCGGACTCGTGACTGAAGACTGTGTCCGGATGGGTGAGGCGCACCGCGTGGACGCGAGCGAGGTAGCGGTCCCAGGGTGCGAGATCGCGCCATCGTTCCGCGGGTGCATACACACTTCTTCGGACTCGGATGAGAGTGCCGCGCGCGACGTCACGCTCGGGGTGCGCGATGCTCCGCGCCCTCAGAAGCGGCAACGGACACGGAGCGACCTCGAGCAAGGAGGAGGAGGTGAACATCCGTTCACCCTGACGGTGAGCCCGACGGCGGTACGCGGGTCTCCCCAGATTGTGGATGACTCGCGGTCGAGCCGGCCTGTGCAGGAACCTCGCCGGCCCCGCGCGTGCCGCCCGAGAATCCATCTGGGCGCCGAGAACGCGGGGCGGCCCCGAATCCTCGGCGCCCAGATGCACTCTCGTCGAAGAGTGGGTGCGTGAGGGGGGAACCGGGAGCGGGGCGCGAGGTCAGGGGGTGGGGGAAGCGGTGGGCGTGGGCGTGGGGGTGGGGGTGGGGATCACGGGGGCGAAGACGCCGGGGAAGAGTGCAACGGCCAGGGGGTAGCCGACGAACGCAACGATGTCGATGAGGGTGTGCGTGATCACGAGCGGCATCACCCGACCCCAGCGGCGGTAGCACCAGCCGAAGACCACCCCCATCACGAAGTTCCCGACGATCGCACCGACGCCCTGATATGCGTGATACGCCGCCCGGAGGCCGGCGGTGGCGAGGATGATCGCCCACCACGACCACCCGACCCGCCGCAGGCGATCGAAGAGATACCCGAGGAAGATGACCTCCTCGGTCAGACCGGCCCGAAGGGCCGCGAGCAGGAGGAGGGGAACGGTGTACCAGGCGGCATCCAGGGGGGATGCGACCACCGCGACCGTCAATCCGAGCGCGCGACCGAGCACATAGAGGCCGAGGCCCGGCACGCCGATGACGAGGCCGAGCAGCACAGCACGGCCGAGGTCGCCGCCGAAGCGGCGGAAGTCCAATCCGATTCTTGCGAAGGCGCTCTTCCCCGGTTCCCAGAGCAGGTAGATCACCAGCGCGACCAGCGCCAGCGAGAAGAAGATGTCGAGCAGCTGGTAGACGAGATCCCAGATGGCCGCGGTGTCGCGCGAGGGGTTGAGCTGCGTCTGCTGATCCGAGATGCGACGGTCTTCTTCGAGGGCGCGGATGATCGACCGGACGAAGGACAGGATGCTGTAGACGGCGCTCTGCCCGACCGTGATGGCCAGCACGATGCCGATCTCCCACCATGTGCGGGACCGCGAAGGCGCCGTGGGATTCCTCACATCGTCCGAGGGCATCACGGCGGCCATCTTGTCAGATTGTCACATCGCGGTCGCTCTGAGTTAAGGCTCTGTAACGTTTTGGGCCACCCTTTTGACCATCCACAGAGGGCGTGCTTAGGGTTTCGGTATCCGCGCGGCGTAAGGTCCAGGCCTTTTCGCGTGCGCACAACCCTGCACAGGAGGAACAGTGAGAATGAAGCGCTTCTCGATCGCGGTGGGACTCACCGCGGTCGGCGCACTCGTGATCTCGGGCTGCGCCCCGGGCGGCGGCGGCGATGCCGGCGACGACTCGGGTCTGGTCGAAGGATCGTCCATCACCGCGGCGTGGAACCAGGCGTTCTACTCGATGAACGGCAACACGTCGTTCGGAAACGCCACCGCCAACAACAACATCAACTACCTGGTGTTGGACGGCTTCAACTACTACAACAACACGCCCGAGCTCGTGCAGAACACCTCGTTCGGCACCTACGAGCTCGTCAGCGAGGACCCGCTGACGGTCACGTTCACGGTCAACGAGGGTGTCAACTGGTCCGACGGCACGCCGATCGACGCCGCTGACCTCATGCTCAACTGGGCCGCCCTGTCGCGTGCGCTGGACACCCCGGACTTCGACCCGGGCGAGTTCACCGACCCCGAGACGGGCGAGTTCACCGAGGCGTTCCCGACCGATGTCGTCTACTTCGACTCGGGCGCGACCCCCGAGTCGGGCATGGGCCTCGTGAGCGAGACCCCCGAGATCGGCGAAGACGGCCGCTCCATCACAATGACCTTCGACCAGCCGTTCGTCGACTGGGAGCTCGTCTTCACCTCGCCGCTTCCCGCGCACGTGATCGCCAAGAACGCCCTCGGTCTCGAGGACAACGAGGAGGCCAAGCAGGCCGTCCTCGACGCGATCGAGTCGAACGACGCCGCCGCGCTCGCGCCGATGGCCTCGTTCTGGAACTCGGGCTTCAACTTCACCTCGATGCCCGAGGACCCCGAGCTCGTCACCGCCAGCGGCCCGTACATGATCAGCGACTTCGTCGCCGACGAGTACATCACCCTGACGGCCAACCCCGAGTACTCCGGTGACAACACCGCGAACATCGAGGAGATCACCGTCCGCTTCATCCCCGACCCGCTCGCTGCGGTTCAGGCGCTGGAGAACGGCGAGGTCGACATCATCCAGCCGCAGGCGACCGCCGACATCACCACGGCGCTCGAGGGCATCGACGGCATCACCGTGAACACCGGTCTCGGTGGCACGTACGAGCACGTCGACCTGCAGTTCGACCAGGGTCGCAACCCGGAGAACATCTTCTCCAACCCCCTCGTGCGTGAGGCCTTCATGAAGACCATCCCGCGCCAGGAGATCGTCGACACCCTCATCAAGCCGATCATCGGCGACGACGCGATCCTCCGTGACTCGCAGCTGTTCGTCCCCGGTGCCGCGGGCTACGACGAGGCCGCCTCGACCAACACCTCCGCCGACTACGCCGAGGTCGACATCGAGGGCGCTCGCCAGCTCCTGCAGGAGTCGGGCGTCACCAACACCGAGGTCTGCATCCTGTACGCCTCGAACAACCCGCGTCGTGTCAACGAGTTCGCGCTCATCCAGCAGTCGGCCAACGAGGCCGGCTTCAACGTCACCGACTGTGGCTCCGAGGACTGGGGTGGCCTGCTCGGCACCCCCGGCGCCTACGACGCCTCGCTGTTCGGATGGCAGTCGACGAGCCTGGGTGTCACCAACTCGCTGCCGACCTTCGTCACCGGTGGTATCAACAACCTCAACTTCTACTCGAACGAGCGGGTTGACGAGATCATCACCGAGCTGAACACCACCTTCGACGAGGAGACTCAGATCGAGCTCCAGGTCGAGATGGACCGTCTGCTGTGGGAGGACTTCTACGGCGTGACGATCTACCAGTTCCCCGAGGTCACTGCCTTCAGCGACCGCGTGACGAACATCGACCCGTCGATCCTCGCGCCGACCATCTTCTGGAACGCGTGGGACTGGGAAGTCACGGACGCCGGCTCGGAGGAGTAAGCGAGACCACGGTCTGACTCAGGCGCACGCCGCCTGAACCCGCACCAAGGTCGAGGGGTGCAGATTCCCTCGGGAATCTGCACCCCTCCCGCTTGTTAGACTTCTCCCCGCGGCAGCCGCACGCCCGAGCTGCATCCCCCGCTCCCGCGCGCGCCGTGCCGACTCATCGATAGGCAGGCAGCCTCACCATGGCTTCATTCATCATCCGGCGGTTGATCGCGTCGATCTTCGTGCTCTTCGCCGCCACGTTCTTGATGTACATCCTGGTCTCGCTCTCGGGTGACCCCCTCGAGGAGCTCAGACAGTCCAACGCTCCCAACAAGGCGGAGCTCATGGAAGCCCGCACGCGGCTTCTCAACCTGGATGTCCCCGCACCGCTGCGCTACTTCCTGTGGCTCGGCGGCCTCTTCCGCGGCGACCTCGGCATCAGCATTCAGAACCAGTCGGTCAACGCCCTCCTCTCCAACGCACTGACGTCGACGCTGACGCTGGTGACGACGGCGACGGTCGTGGCGATCGTCCTTGGCATCACGGTCGGCATCATCTCGGCGCTTCGCCAGTACACCGGCTTCGACTACGCGGTCACGCTCATCGCGTTCCTCTTCTTCTCCCTTCCGATCTTCTGGGTGGCGGTGCTGCTGAAGCAGTACGGCGCGATCCAGCTCAACTCGTGGCTCGGCGATCCGACGATCGCGATACCCGCAATCGTGCTGATAGCGCTGATCGCGGGTGTGCTGTGGATGTCGCTGATCGGCGGCCACTGGAAGCGGCGCCTCATCGTGTTCGGCGCGGCGACCCTCGCCACCGCGGGAGTCCTCGCCTACCTGTCGGCAACCCAGTGGTTCGCCGACCCGAGCATCGGCATCGTCGTCTACGCGGCACTGGTCATCGGCATCGCCTTCGGCATCACCGCCATCTCCACGGGCCTCCGCAACCGCAAGGCGCTCTACGCTTCCCTGGCGGTGGCGGCGCTCGGCATCGCGCTGTACTTCCCGATGATGAACTACATCCTGAACGGGATGACGCTGGGCTTCTTCGTGCTGCTGATCGTCCTCACGATCGTGGTGACCGGCGCTATCGGGTGGTTCTTCGGCGCTCCCGACCGGGGCCCGGTCATCCGCACCGCGATCCTCGTCGGCGTCTTCGCCGCGGGACTCATCGCCCTCGACAAGTACATGTCGTACTGGGAGGCCTACGCCAACTCCAGCCGCATCCGGGGTCGGCCGATCGCCACCGTGGGCGCGTCGACACCGGGACTCGGGGGCAACTTCTGGGTGCAGGGCATCGACCTCTACACCCACCTGCTGCTCCCGACGATCGCGATCGTGCTGATCTCGTTCGCCTCGTACACCCGGTACTCCCGGGCGAGCCTGCTCGAGGTGATGAACCAGGACTACATCCGCACGGCACGGTCGAAGGGTCTCACCGAACGCACGGTCGTGGTGCGTCACGCGTTCCGCAACGCTCTCATCCCGATCACGACGATCATCGCGTTCGACGTCGGCGCCCTCGTCGGCGGCGCGGTGGTCACGGAGACGATCTTCGGCTGGACCGGAATGGGGCGCCTGTTCGTCGACGCGCTCCGTGTGTCCGATCCGAACCCGATCATGGCGTTCTTCGTCGTCACCGGGACGCTGGCCGTGTTGTTCAATCTCATCGCGGACCTCGTCTACGCCGCGCTCGACCCGAGAATCAAGGTGGGCTGATGAGCACCGTCACACAAGGACCTGACAACCGCGAGGCCGAGGCCACCGCGGAGATCTCGATCGAGCAGCGCGAGACCGAGGGCCTCAGCCAGGGCCAGATCGTCCGCCGCCGGTTCTTCCGGCATCGCGCGGCCGTGACCTCGATGATCGTGCTGGCGTTCATCGTGGTCCTGTCCTTCACTTCGGTGGGCATCGAGATCGGAAGTCTCCGCATCCCGGGCTGGTGGCAGTACGACTGGCGGGAGATCCCGACCGTCGAGAACCGCGGTGCGCCGACCCTCAGCCTCATCCCCGAATTCCTCGGCGGCGCCGGGATCGCCTTCGGCAACCACCCGTTCGGCCAGGATGAGGTCGGTCGCGACACCTTCGCGGTCGTCATGCGCGGCGCCCAGCAGTCGCTCATGGTGATGGTCATCGCCGGTGTCGTCGCGACGATCATCGGCGTCGTCATCGGTGCCATCGCGGGGTATTACCGCAAGTGGGCGGACTCGGTGCTCATGCGCTTCACCGACATCATCATCACGATCCCGCTCATCGTCATCGGTGCGGTGCTCGGAAATGCGCTGGGCAACCTCGGAGCCGCTGTCCTCGGCGTCGTCATCGGCCTCTTCGCCTGGACGACCCTGGCGCGACTCGTGCGCGGTGAGTTCTTGACGCTCCGCGAACGCGAATTCGTGGATGCCGCGAGGGTGTCG
The DNA here is from genome assembly GCF_023155745.1 of Microbacterium kunmingense. Taxonomy (GTDB): domain Bacteria; phylum Actinomycetota; class Actinomycetes; order Actinomycetales; family Microbacteriaceae; genus Microbacterium; species Microbacterium kunmingense. The sequence goes on along the minus strand of NZ_JAKNUS010000002.1, from coordinate 225,255 downwards.
GGTGCACGCGACCGACGCATCATCTTCCGCCACATCCTCCCCAACGCCGTCGGCGTCATCGTCGTCAACGCGACGCTCCTCATGGCGGGCGCGATCCTGCTCGAGTCGGCGCTGAGCTTCCTGGGCTTCGGCGTGCAGTCACCCGACACCTCGCTCGGAAAGATCGTCTCGGACAACCAAGCGGCGTTCTCCACCCGCCCGTGGCTGTTCTGGTGGCCGGGTATCTTCATCATCGCGATCGCGCTGTGCGTGAACTTCATCGGCGATGGCCTCCGCGATGCCTTCGACCCGCGTCAGAAGAAGATGCCCAGCGAGCGCGCGATGGCCCGCGCCGGCCGCGCGAAGACGCCTTCGGGGCCGATCGTCGACCGGGTCGACCCGCGAGACCCTGCCTCGGTGACGGTCGCCGGCGAGGCGGTCTACACCGGCGATGTCGAGAACTATCACGACCCCCGCCCCGAAGAGCCCGGCGATGCCGGTCACGGCCGGTTCGATCCGGAGCGCTGACGTGGCGCCCCTACAGCGCGAGTCCGAGGACGGTCGCCGCGCCGCTGATCACGAGCGCGGCGACCGTGCCCACGTGCCAGGTGACCTTCTCGGCCTCGGGGTCCTCCCCGGGGGCGAGGAGGCCCTGGGCGCGCAGCGCCTCCCACTGGCCGCGGATGAGCTGGGCGAGGTTTCCGGTCGGCGTCGAGACGGCGTCGCTCGGGCGGAGCGAGCCGAACTGGCCGCGGGCGCTCCCGCCGACCCCGTCGAAGTCCTTCTCGGCGAGTCCGAGTGCGCGGTGCCGGCCTGGCGCCGGCGCCGCCCACACCGGCACCTTTCCGCGCCCGGTCCGCAGTGTCAGCGCGAAGCGCGTGTCGATGTCGCGGATCGCCGGCCACGGCACGAAGTGCGTACGCAGCACGTTGACGACCGTCACCCCGTGCGGCTCGACCTTCAGGCGAGGACGCCAGAAGAAGGTCCACGCCAGCACGGCGATGAACACCAGGGGCCACGAGTAGCGCAGCCCCGACCCCGGGTCATCCACCCACAGCGCGATGATGCCCCCCGCGCACAACACCACGGTCACGACAGCGAGGATGCGGCCGAACACCGGCCTGTAGTCGACCTCCTGGAACGCCATGACCTCAAGCTTCTCAGATGGGATGCCACCGCATGACTGACACCACCGCCAACACCGGCGCCCCCGAGACGATCCTCGAGGTCGACGGACTGAACGTCGACTTCTGGGTGGACGGGGAGTTCTACCCCGCCGCCGTCGACATGAACTACACCGTCCGCCGCGGCGAGGTCCTCGCGATCGTGGGCGAGTCGGGGTCGGGGAAGTCCACGAGCTCCATGTCGCTCCTCGGGCTCCTGCCCGAGAACGCCCGGGTCACCGGTTCGATCAAGCTCCTCGGGCGCGAGCTGCGCGGTGTCGACCAGGCCACCATCCGGTCGCTGCGCGGCAACGAGATCGCCGTGATCTTCCAGGAGCCGATGACGGCGCTGAACCCGGTCTACACGATCGGATTCCAGATCACCGAGGCGCTGCGCTCCCACGACCGTGCGCTGGCCCCCTCGGCGGCGAAGGAGCGCGCGATCGAGCTGCTGCGCCTGGTGGAGATGCCCAACCCCGAGCAGTCGTTCCACAAGTACCCGCACCAGCTCTCGGGCGGTCAGCGCCAGCGCGCGATGATTGCACAGTCGATCTCGTGCGACCCGCTCCTCCTCATCGCCGACGAGCCGACCACCGCCCTCGATGTCACGGTGCAGGCCGAGATCCTCGACCTGCTCCGCAACCTCCACAAGCGGCTGGACTCGGCGATCATCCTCATCACCCACGACATGGGGGTCGTCGCCGACCTCGCCGACCGCATCATGGTGATGAAGAACGGCATCGTCGTGGAGGCGGGCTCCGTGGAAGACATCTTCCACAAGCCAACCCACCCCTACACCCAGCAGCTGCTGGCCTCGGTGCCCCACCTCGGTCTCGGCGTGCTGGAGCCCATCGACGAGACGGCCCCCGAGGAGGTGGCAAGCGAAACGTCCACGGTTCCGACGATGGCCTCCATCCGCGAGCACGCCAACACCCAGCGGGTCACCGAGACGCGCGAGCCGGTGCTGTCGTTCGAGGATGTCGCGATCGAGTACCCCAAGCGCGGACGGATCCCCGCGTTCCGCGCCGCCGAGCACATCGATCTGAAGATCTACCCCGGCGAGATCATGGGCCTCGTGGGGGAGTCGGGCTCGGGGAAGACCACGATCGGCCGCGCGGCGATCGGGCTCATCCCGATCGCGGAGGGCACGCTCACCACCGTGGGCACCGACATCTCCCACGCGACGCAGAAGGATCTCTTCGCGATCCGCCGGCGCACCGGCATCGTCTTCCAGGACCCCGCCTCGTCGCTGAACCCCCGGATGCCGATCGGTCAGTCGATCGGAGAGCCGATCCTCCTCGCCGGCGAGGCCAAGGGCAAAGACCTCGACCGCCGGGTCGAGGACCTGCTCGACCAGGTCGAGCTTCCCCGGTCGTACCGCAACCGCTTCCCGCACGAGCTGTCGGGCGGTCAGCGCCAGCGCGTCGGAATCGCCCGCGCCCTGGCCCTCGCGCCCGAGCTGCTCGTCGCCGACGAGCCGACCTCTGCCCTGGATGTCTCGGTGCAGGCGCGCTTCCTGGATCTCCTCCAGGAGCTGCAGCAGGAGCTGCAGTTCGCGTGCCTGTTCATCAGCCACGACCTCGCCGTCGTCGACATCCTCGCCCACCGCATCAGCGTGATGCACCTGGGCAAGCTCGTCGAGACCGGCACTCGCGACGAGATCCTGCGCGGTGCGAAGGACCCCTACACCCAGCGGCTCATCGCCGCGGTTCCGGTGCCCGACCCCGAGGCGCAGCGCGAGCGTCGCGAGGCGCGGGCGGCGCTCCTCGGACGCTCCGCGAGCTGACCCGACCTGCTTCACCCGTCCCCGGCGCTCTCGCCCGGGGCCGTGGGCGCCGTTCATCCGTCGCAGATGTACGCCCCGAGCGTTCTTCGGCGTACATCTGTGACGGATGAGCGGGCGAACGGCGGCGCAGGGTTTGCGCAGGCGCGGGCGGTAGGATGGGGTCCGCCCGATTCCGGGCACTCCCCACAGCTTCAAGGATTCCCTCATGGCGCGCGCCCTCCGTCCCGACCTCCGCAACGTCGCGATCGTCGCGCACGTCGACCACGGCAAGACCACGCTCGTGGACGCGATGCTGCGACAGACCGGCTCGTTCGGCGAGCACGCACACGTCGAAGAGCGGGCGATGGACTCGAACGACCTGGAGCGCGAGAAGGGCATCACGATCCTCGCGAAGAACACCGCCATCACCTACAACGGCGTCCACACCGACGTGCCCGTGACCATCAACGTGATCGACACCCCGGGTCACGCCGACTTCGGCGGCGAGGTCGAGCGCGGTCTGTCGATGGTCGACGGCGTGGTGCTGCTGGTCGACGCGAGCGAGGGTCCGCTCCCGCAGACGCGCTTCGTGCTGCGCAAGGCCCTGGAGGCCAAGCTTCCCGTCATCCTCCTGGTGAACAAGACCGACCGGCCCGACGCGCGCATCGCCGAGGTCGAGGAGGAGGCGCACGACCTTCTGCTGGGGCTCGCCTCCGACCTGCAGGACGACGTGCCCGACCTCGACGTCGACGCCCTCCTCGACGTGCCGGTGGTCTACGCGTCCGGTCGCGCGGGCGCGGCGTCGCGCACGCGTCCCGCCAACGGCGAGCTTCCCGACAACGATGACCTCGAGCCGCTTTTCGAGGCGATCCTCCAGCACGTGCCCGCTCCCTCCTACGACGACGAGGCGCCGCTGCAGGCGTGGGTGACGAACCTCGACTCCAGCCCGTTCCTCGGACGCCTGGCGCTGCTGCGCGTGTTCAACGGCACGCTGAGGAAGGGTCAGACCGTCGCCTGGGTGCGCCACGACGGCTCGCACTCGACGGCGCGCATCACCGAGCTGCTGAAGACCCGTGCGCTGGAGCGCTACCCCGCCGAAGAGGCGGGCCCGGGCGACATCGTCGCCATCGCCGGCTTCGAGGACATCACGATCGGCGAGACCATCGCCGACCCCGAGGACGTCCGGCCGCTCCCCGCGATCACCGTCGACGACCCGGCGATCTCGATGACGATCGGCACCAACACCTCCCCGCTGGTGGGCAAGGTCAAGGGGCACAAGGTCACCGCGCGGATGGTGAAGGACCGCCTCGACCGCGAGCTCATCGGAAACGTGTCGCTGAAGGTCGTCGACATCGGCCGTCCGGATGCGTGGGAGGTGCAGGGCCGCGGCGAGCTGGCCCTGGCGATCCTGGTGGAGAACATGCGGCGCGAGGGCTTCGAGCTCACCGTCGGCAAGCCCCAGGTCGTCACCCGCAAGGGCGAGGACGGCAAGGTCAAGGAGCCGTTCGAGCACCTCACGATCGACGCCCCCGAGGAGTATCTCGGCGCCATCACCCAGCTCCTCGCGGCGCGCAAGGGCCGCATGGAGACGATGGTCAACCACGGCACCGGCTGGGTGCGGATGGAGTTCGTCGTGCCCTCGCGCGGCCTCATCGGCTTTCGCACCGAGTTCCTCTCGGTCACCCGCGGCACCGGCATCGCCAACGCGATCTCGCACGGCTACGACGACTGGGCGGGGCACATCCAGTCGCGCCAGAACGGCTCGATCGTCGCCGACCGCGCGGGCGTCGTGACCCCCTTCGCGATGATGGCGCTGCAGGAGCGCATGAGCTTCTTCGTCCAGCCCACCGAAGAGGTGTACGAGGGCATGGTCGTCGGTGAGAACACCCGCGCCGACGACATGGACGTCAACATCACCAAGGAGAAGAAGCTCACCAACATGCGGTCCTCGACCGCCGATGAGCTCGAGCGTCTGACGCCGCCCCGACAGCTCTCGCTCGAGGAGAGCCTGGAGTTCGCCCGCGAGGACGAGTGCGTCGAGGTGACGCCCGAGAAGGTCCGCATCCGGAAGGTGATCCTGGATGCGACAGAGCGCGGCCGTGCCGCCTCGCGCCTGAAGCGCCAGGACGCCAACGTCTGATCGGACGCCGTGCGGGCGTTCGGTCAGCGCGCTTCGGAGAGCAGGACGGCGGATGTCGCGGGTGCGAGCGCCTCGAACACGTGCGGCGCGTCGCCGGCGTAGGTGAGGAAGTCGCCGGGCTCGAGAGTCACGGGGTCATCCTCGGGGCCCACGAGCGCGCGCCCCTGAACCAGGACGACGTACTCGACGGTGCCTCGCGGATGGGGGGCCGATCGCCGTGCGCCTCCCGGATCGGCCCGGATGACGTAGAGGTCGCGACGAGCGCCCGGGGGACAGGCCGACAGCAGCGCCGCCGCGTACGGGGCGAGGGCTGAGGGGACCGCCGGCATCTGACTCGAGCGGACGAGGCGGGTGACCGGCGCCGGGTCGTCCACGAAGACGGAGAAGGGGATCCCGAGCGCCGTCGCGATCGCCCACAGGGTCTCCACGCTGGGGTTTCCCGCTCCGCCCTCCAACTGCGACACCGTTGCCTTCGAGATCCCGGCGCGTCGCGCAAGCTCGGACACCGACAGGCCTGCGGCCTCGCGTTCACGCCGGACGGAGGTGGCGATACGGGCACCGAGCGACTCCATGCGTTCAGTATGCCAAACGTTCGTTCGCTTGACTGACGGATTCGTGTCCCCCAGGATGATTCCGGATCTTCGTCCGAAGCATCCGCCACCGGACAGGAGCTGTCACGATGACCGAACACGCCGACGCGCGGCAGGCCTGGCGTGACGCCCTCGGCGTATCGCTGGCCACGAGCGCCTACGGGGTCTCGTTCGGTGCCCTGGCCGTGGCGGCGGGGCTGGATGTGTGGCAGACCTGCGTGCTGAGTCTGCTGATGTTCACCGGCGGATCGCAGTTCGCCTTCGTGGGGATCATCGGAGCCGGGGGAGTGGCGGCCGCTCCGGCAGCGATCGCCTCCGCCGCCCTTCTCGGTGTGCGCAACATCGCGTACGGGATGCGCATGTCGGCGATCATCGGTCCCGGCCCGGTGAAGCGGCTCGCGGCAGCCCACGTCACGATCGACGAATCCACCGCCGTCTCCCTCGCTCGCCGCACCTCCCGGGGCCGAACCATCGGCTTCTGGGTGACGGGCTTCGGCATCTACCTCGGGTGGAACCTCTCCACCCTCGCCGGGGCCCTCCTCGGCGACGTGCTGGGCGATCCCCGCGCGTGGGGTCTCGACGCCGCCGCTGCGGCGGCCTTCCTGGCCCTCCTGTGGCCGCGCCTGCGCGAACGACAGGCGATCGCGACCGGGATCGCCGCGGCGGTCGTCGCCACCGTCCTCACCCCGATGCTCATGCCGGGCCTGCCGGTGCTGGTGGCGGCGCTGGTCGCCGTCATCATCGGCTGGGGGAACCTCCTGGGTCGTGCGCCGGTCGCCACGGCATCGAACGAGGGGGCCTCGTGACGCTGTGGACGGCGGTGCTGGTCGCCTCGATCATCTGCGTGGCCCTGAAGGCCGTCGGCTACCTCATCCCCCCGAAGGTGCTGGAGGCGCCGCGCCCGGCTCGGATCGCGGATCTGCTCACCGTGGCCCTCCTGGCGGCCCTGGTGGCGGTGCAGACGCTGGGTGCCGGGCAGGCGATCGTCGTCGACGCGCGTGTGCCGGCGGTGCTCGTCGCCGCCGGTCTGCTGCTGCTTCGCGCCCCCTTCCTGGTCGTCGTCGCTGCAGCCGCCCTCACCGCCGCTCTGCTGCGGTGGGCGGGATGGGCGGCCTGACCGGCGCCGCCCTCGCCGCAGCGCGTACGCTGGTCTGATGCGCACGTCGACCCTCGCCCGCATCCTGACCTGGATCGTGGCGGTCGTGATCGGCGGCGCCTACGGGCTGGCGGGGACCATCGCGCACCCCTTCATGCTCTGGGTCCTCCCCGTCGGCTTGACGCTGGCGATCATCGGCTCGACGGCGCTGCTGATCGCGATCCGCCTCCTCACCGGCGATCGATGGGCGACGCTGGCCGCCGGACTCGGGATGCTCGCGGCCACGCTCGTCTTCTCGGGCGAGGGCCCGGGGGGCAGTGTGATCGTCCCGCAGACGAGTCTCGGGGTCATCTGGACATTCTCGGTGCCCCTCATCGTCGCCGTGGTGGTGGCCTGGCCCGAACGGATGTCGGCGGCGGCGAGGCCGGCACGGTCGGAGACCATAGACTGATCTCGTGACGTATGTGATCGCCCTCCCGTGCGTCGATGTCAAGGATCGCGCCTGCATCGACGAGTGCCCGGTCGACTGCATCTACGAGGGTGAACGCTCCTTGTACATCCATCCCGACGAGTGCGTGGACTGCGGCGCATGCGAGCCGGTCTGCCCCGTCGAGGCGATCTACTACGAGGACGACCTGCCCGAGGAGTGGCAGGACTACTACACCGCCAATGTCGAGTTCTTCACCGACGTGGGATCCCCCGGCGGAGCCGCCAAGGTCGGCGTCATCGCGAAGGACCACCCGATCATCGCCGCCCTTCCTCCCCAGGAACACTGACCGTGGGGGTCGCCGACCTCGCCGACTATCCCTGGGACGCCGTCCGACCCTTCGCGGTCCGCGCGCAGCAGCATCCGGACGGGATCGTCGACCTTTCCGTCGGGTCGCCGGTCGACCCCACGCCCGAGGTGATCGCCGCGGCGCTGCGGGGATCCACTGATGCGCACGCCTACCCGCAGACGGCGGGGACGCCCGCGCTGCGTGAGGCGATCGCCGGGTGGTACGCACGCCGGCGCGGTGTTCCCGGGCTCACCGTGGACGAGGTGCTGCCCACCGTAGGGTCGAAGGAGTTCGTCGCCCTCCTGCCGCTGCTCGCCGGTCTCGGACCGGGTGATGTGGTCGTGCACCCGCGGGCCGCGTACCCCACGTACGAGGTGGGAGCGCGGCTGGTCGGTGCCACCCCGGTCGCCGCCGACGATCCGGCCAAGTGGCCCGAGGGCACGCGACTGGTCTGGCTGAACTCGCCGGGGAACCCCGACGGTGCGGTATCGGATGTCGCGGCGCTGCGTGCCGCGCGCGCACGCGCACGGGAGATCGGCGCGATCCTCGCCTCGGACGAGTGCTACGCCGAACTCGGCTGGGACGCCCCGTGGGATCGGGAGCCGGTGCCGTCCGCGCTGGACCCGCGCGTGACCGAGGGGGATCGCACCGGGGTGCTGTCGGTGTATTCGCTGAGCAAGCAGTCCAACCTCGCCGGCTACCGGGCGGCCTTCGTCGCCGGGGATGCCGCGCTCCTCGCGGGCATCCACACCGCCCGCAAACACCTCGGCCTGATCCCGCCGGCGCCGGTCCAGGCCGCGATGGTCGCCGCGCTCGGCGACGATGAGCACGTCGATCGGCAGCGGGAGCGCTATCGCCGTCGTCGCGACATCCTGCGTCCTGCCCTCCTCGATGCCGGATTCCGCATCGACCGCAGCGAAGCGGGGCTGTACCTGTGGGCGACCGAGGGACGCGACGCGTGGGAGACCCTCGCCGATCTCGCCGAGATCGGCATCCTCGTCGGTCCCGGCACCTTCTACGGCCCCCACCATCCTCAGCATGTCCGCCTGTCCCTCACCGCGTCGGACGAGCGGATCGCGATCGCGGCCGCGCGGTTGCGCGCGCGGTGAATCGTCTGATTCCTCCAGTCGCTTTCGTCGAGCTTTGGTGATGACAACAGTAGGCGCCGAGGGCGGATAGGCTGTAGACGGCGCCGCGACACGCGTCGTGGGCCGCATCGCCTGGGCAGGCATTCTCGACGCCCGGGTTGGACGACACCCCCGGCACGACCAGGAATCGCGAGGAGGCGCCGTGAGCGACGGAACCCAGCAGGAGAAGGCCACCCTCACGATCGGGGAACGCACCGCGGAATTCCCGGTTCTGGCGGGCACGGACGGCATTCCCAGCGTCGACATCTCCACGTTCATGCGCCAGACCGGGCACACCACGCTCGACTACGGATTCGTGAACACGTCGGCGACGAAGTCGGCCATCACCTTCATCGACGGCGACAAGGGGATCCTGCGCTACCGCGGGTACCCGATCGAGCAGCTGGCGAAGAACAGCACCTACCTCGAGGTCGCGTGGCTGCTCATCTACGGTGAGCTCCCCACCGCCGATCAGCTCGCGGAGTTCGACAACCGAATCCGTCGCCACACCCTGCTGCACGAGGATCTCAAGCGGTTCTTCTCCGCACTGCCCCACACGGCGCACCCGATGTCGGTGCTCTCGGCGGCCACCGCCGCCCTCTCGACCTACTACGAGAGGGAGTCCGATCCCAACAACCCCGAGCACGTCGAGCTGAACACCATCCGGATGCTGGCGAAGCTTCCCGTCATCGCCGCGTACGCCCACAAGAAGAGCGTCGGACAGGCCTTCCTCTACCCCGACAACTCTCTGAGCTTCGTCGACAACTTCCTGAAGCTGAACTTCGGGGTGCTCTCGGAGATTTACGACGTCAACCCCGTGATGACCCGTGCCCTGGAGCGTCTGCTCATCCTTCACGAGGACCACGAGCAGAACGCCTCGACCTCGACCGTGCGCCTGGTCGGGTCGACCGGCGCCAACCAGTTCTCCTCGATCTCCGCCGGTATCAACGCGCTGTACGGGCCGCTGCACGGCGGCGCCAACGAGGCCGTGCTGGAGATGCTCGGGCGCATCCGCGACTCGGGCGAGGGCGTGCGCCGCTTCGTCGAGCGGGTGAAGAACAAGGAAGACGGTGTGAAGCTCATGGGCTTCGGGCACCGGGTCTACAAGAACTACGACCCGCGCGCCAAGCTCGTGAAGGAATCCGCCGACGAGGTCCTCGAGGCGCTCGGCGTCAGCGATCCGCTGCTGGACCTGGCGAAGGAGCTCGAGACGATCGCGCTCGAGGACGACTACTTCAAGGAGCGCCGCCTCTACCCGAACGTGGACTTCTACACCGGCGTGATCTACAAGGCGATGGGCTTTCCCACGCGCATGTTCACCGTGCTGTTCGCGATCGGGCGCCTGCCGGGCTGGCTGGCGCACTGGCGCGAGATGCAGCAGGACCCGCAGACCAAGATCGGTCGGCCGCAGCAGCTGTACGTCGGCGCGACGGCCCGCGACTACCCCGGCGTCGCCTGATCCGGGCGGGTCACTCCACGAGCGGCAGCGGCGGACGCTTCTCCCCGGCGTGGCTGCGCCGCAGCAGCTCTCCCGCGAAGTCGGGCACGTGGTTCTCCTCGTTGCGCGGGGAGCGCTCGTAGCCGCCCGAGGCGGGGCGCTCGGGAATCTCGATGACGGGTCGCTCGATCTGGCGGTATGGCACGCGTGAGAGCAGGTGCGCGATCATGTTGAGCCGCCCGCGGCGCTTGTCCTCGTTGTCGATCTCGAACCACGGCGCCTCGGGGATGTCGGTGTGCACGAACATCGTGTCCTTCGCACGGGAGTAGTCCTCCCACTTGGTGATCGACAGCACGTCGTTGGGGCTGAGCTTCCAGCGCCGCATCGGATCGGTCGCCCGCGAGCGGTAGCGGCGCTCCTGCTCCACGTCGGAGACGCTGAACCAGTACTTCAGCAGCAGCACGCCGTCTTCCACCAGCATCCGCTCGAAGATGGGTGCCTGATGCAGGAACCGGTGATACTCCGCGTTGGTGCAGTAGCCCATCACGTGCTCCACGCCGGCCCGGTTGTACCACGAACGGTCCATCAGCACGATCTCGCCGGCGGCGGGCAGGTGGGGGATGTACCGCTGGAAGTACCACTGCGTCTTCTCGCGGTCGGTGGGAGCAGGCAGAGCGACGATGCGTGTGACGCGGGGATTGAGGTACTCCGACACGCGCTTGATCGTGGAGCCCTTCCCCGCCGCATCCCGGCCCTCGAAGATCACCACGATGCGGGCGCCGGTGGCCTGCACCCACGCCTGCATCTCCACCAGCTGCGCCTGCAACCGGGCGAGCTCGGTCTCGTACAGATCCCGCGGAATCCTGCGAGCCATGTCGGTTCCTCTCCGGGTGCACCTAGGCGTGCAGCGCCTCGTTGAGTGTGACACCCACCCCGGCGCGGCGCACCGCTTCGATCGCCCCGGTGACGGAGTTCCGACGGTAGAGCAGGCCGTCGCGGCCCGACAGCTCGGCGCCCTTGACCACGCGCACGGCGCCGTCGGCGCCCGGTGCCTCGTCTGCGAGCACGATCTTCGATCCCGCGGTGACGTACAGACCGGCCTCGACGACGCAGTCGTCGCCGAGGGAGATGCCGATGCCGGCATTGGCTCCCAGGAGCGTGCGTCTGCCGATGGAGATGCGGTGCGAACCACCGCCCGACAGCGTGCCCATGATCGAGGCTCCACCGCCGATGTCGCTGCCGTCGCCGACGACCACGCCCTGCGAGATCCGGCCCTCGACCATGGAGGCGCCGAGGGTGCCGGCGTTGAAGTTGACGAAGCCCTCGTGCATCACGGTCGTCCCGGGGGAGAGGTGGGCGCCCAGGCGCACCCGCGACGCGTCGGCGATGCGGACGCCCGGCGGGGTGACGTAGTCCAGCAGACGCGGGAACTTGTCGAGGCCCTGCACCTGGATGCCGTCGCGGGCCAGGAAGGGGCGCAAGCGGGTCAGGGCGTCGGGGTGCATCGGCCCCGCCGTCGTCCAGGCGACGTTCGGGAGCTGGCCGAAGATCCCCTCGAGGTTCAGCCCGTTGGGAGCGACGAGGCGGTGGGACAGGGCGTGCAGGCGGAGGTAGGCGTCCGGGGTGGAAGCCGGGGGATGGTCCAGATCGATCTCGAGAGCGACGACCTCGATGGCGACGGCCCGTCGAGGATCGGGAACGGCGTGGCGCTCGATCTCGGCGGGGGCCAGGGCGGGGTCGAAGCCGGCCGGCATCCGTCCTGTTCGCGGCTCGGGGAACCACGCGTCGAGGATCACACCGTCCTCGGCGATCGTCGAGAGTCCTACACCCCACACCCAGCGGTCTTCACTCATACCCCCACGGTAGCGAACCGTGCTCGCTCCCCTCGAAGGGCCGGCGTGCGCACGCTGGGTAGACTCCAGGACGTGCCTGCGCTCGATCTGTCCGCTCCCTCCGTGCATCTCACCCGCACCATCTGCGACATCCCCAGCGTGTCGGGTGAGGAGACGCCACTGGCTGACGCGATCTTCGCGGCGATCAGCGCCCTCCCGCACCTCGAGGTGTACCGCGACGGCGACACGATCGTGGCGCGCACCGATCTCGGTCGCGCCCAGCGCGTCGTGATCGCAGGGCACATCGACACCGTGCCCATCAACGCCAACGTCCCCACCCGCGACGTCGACATCGACGGTGAGGCGTTCCTCTGGGGCCGGGGAACCGTCGACATGAAGGCGGGCGTCGCGGTGCAGCTCAAACTCGCCGCCGAGCTGTCGGCGCCCCGTGTGGACCTCACCTGGATGTGGTACGACCACGAGGAGGTCGACGCCGACCTCAACGGCCTGACCCGACTCGCCCGGACGCGCCCCGATCTCTTCGCCGGCGACTTCGCCATCCTCGGCGAGCCCTCGCACGGGACGGTCGAGGGAGGCTGCAACGGAAACCTCCGTGCCATCGTGCGCACCTCGGGCGTCCGTGCCCACAGTGCGCGGGCGTGGGTGGGGGTCAATGCCATCCATGCCGCCGCACCCGCGCTCGCGCGACTGGCCGAATACCGTCCGCGCGATGTCAGCGTCGACGGTCTGGTCTACCGCGAGGGGCTCAACGCCGTGCGCATCACCGGCGGTGTCGCGGGCAACGTCATCCCCGACTCGTGCGAGATCGAGGTGAATTACCGCTTCGCTCCGAGCCGCAGCGGCGAGGAGGCCGAGCGACACGTGCGCGACGTCTTCGCGGGCTTCGACGTCGAGGTCGTCGATCTCGCCGAGGGCGCTCGCCCGGGCCTGGACGCCCCGCTCGCACGGGAATTCGTCGACGCCGTGGGCGGTGAGCCCCGCCCGAAGTACGGCTGGACGGATGTCGCACGCTTCTCGGCTCTTGGTGTCCCCGCGGTCAATTACGGCCCCGGCGATCCTCATCTGGCGCACCACGATGACGAGCGGGTCGCGCTCGCCGAAATCGAAGACGTCGAGCGCGGACTTCGCGCGTGGCTGGCGGGCTGACCTCGTCGCTCACCGCTCACCCTGCGCGGGCGGTGCTGTTCCGCCATCCCGCCCTGCTCATCCTCGTCATCTACGTCGCTGCGCGCGCGGTGACCACCGGGCTGTTCCTCCTCACCTCGGCGTGGGCGCCGGCGAGCAGCCGCTTCGGTCCCGGCGCGAGCCTTGCCGACTACATCGTGGGCTGGGACGCGCAGTGGTACTGGTTGATCGCCGTCGAGGGATACCCCGCCGACCTGCCGCGTGACGCGGCGGGCATGGTGGGGGAGAACGCCTGGGCCTTCATGCCGGTCTTCCCCCTGCTGGCGCGAGCGGTGGGCGTGCCGCTCGGTGCGTGGGGCGCGGGCGGGGTCCTGGTCGCGCTCGCCGCCGGGTACGGATGCTGCATCCTGCTGTGGATGCTGCTGCGCGAGCACATCGGGCGGATCGCGGCGATGTGGGGCGTGGCCTTCTTCGCGTTCGCACCGATGGCGGCGATGTTCCAGGTCGCCTACGCCGAGACCCTGTTCCTTCTCCTGCTGCTGTGGATCCTCCGGTGCCTGCAGACGCGGCGGTACGGCTGGCTTTATCCCGCGGTCATCCTGATGGCCTACACCAGACCCGGTGTTCTGGCCGTCGCGTTGATGTTCGGTCTCTACGGCATCTGGCGCTTCATCGCGCGGCGCACCGATCCGCTGCGCGCGGGCGAGGTGGCGCACATCCTGGCGCTCGGTGCGCTGGCCACGGCCACCGGATTCTCCTGGACCGTCGTCGCCGGCGCGGTCACCGACGACCCGACCGCGTACCTGGACACCGAGCTGGCGTGGCGGCGGATGTGGGTGGGGGACACCGGCGGATTCCTGCCGTTCGAGGGCTGGGTGCAGGCTGCGCAGTTCTGGTTTGGGCTCTGGGGACTCCCGGCGTGGCTGGGCTTCGTCGTCCTCGGGGCGGGGATCGCGCTCATCGGGGCGCTGCTGCTGTTCGAACCGCACATCGCCCGGCTGGGAGTCGAGGTGCGGCTGTGGACGGTGAGCTACCTGGTGTACCTCCTGGCGGTCTTCTTCCCGCAGTCCAGCGTCTTCCGACTGCTCTTCCCCCTGTCACCGCTCTGGGGGGCGTTCGCGGCGCCGCGTCATCCGGTCTGGCGCGCATCGATCCTGATCCTGTGCGTCCTGGGCCAGTGGTGGTGGATCTGGAACATGTACGGGCTCGGGACCTCCTTCTGGCAGATCCCCTGATCGATGCGCGCCGCCGTGGGCCGGTGATGCCGCGCCGCGCGACGCACCCGATAAACTTGACCGGTATACCGACGACGAAAAGGAGCCGCGATGGCAGCCATGAAGCCGCGAACCGGGGATGGGCCGATGGAGGCCGTGAAGGAAGGACGCCTCATCATCGTGCGCGTTCCGCTCGAAGGCGGTGGCCGCCTGGTGGTCTCCGTCAACGACGCGGAGGCGAAGGAGCTCTACGACGTCCTCGGCGAGGTCGTCGGCGCCTGAGCCCGCACCACAGACTCTGCACGCGGAACGGCCGGTCTTCGGACCGGTCGTTCCTGCGTCAGGTGTCCGCGCCGACGGTGGTGAGCTGCAGCAGGCTCTCCCCGACGATGGACAGGGCACCGATCACCGCGGAGGATGCCAGCGTCTCCTGGATGAGCGAGCGGTAGGCGGTGGTCACGGCGTCGCGGCGCACCGGGTCGGCGACCGCCCCGCCCCGCAGCACCCGCGGGACCAGCACGGTGCCGCCGATGCGGGCCAGACGCAATCCGTGCTCGACGTACTCGAGGACGCCCTCGGGGTCGGCGTCGATGAGCACGATGTCGTAGGAGGCCTCGTTCATCCGAGGCAGGACCTCGGAGGCACGCCCCGTGATGAAGCGCGCGCGGGCGGCGGGGATCCTCGCGTCGGCGAACGCCTGGCGTGCAGCGCCCAGGTGCTCCGGCTCATTGTCGATGGTGGTCAGGGTCGCCCGCGGCGCCCCATGGAGCAGCCACAGGCCCGACACTCCGCCGCCGGTGCCGATCTCGACGATGTTCGCCGCGCGCGATGACGCGGCGATGAGGGCGCATTGCGCCCCGACGACGGCGCTGATCGGAGCGGCCCCGAGTTCGAGGGCGTGGGCCCTCGCCCGTGCGATGTGGTCGGGTTCGGGGGTCGCTTCATCGGCGAAACGGTGATTGGCATCGTGCTCGCCCATGCGCGCGTCCTTCCTTCCGGCCTGCCGCCTCAGCCTACGGTGATCCTCGGGGCTGCCTCCTCAGGCGCGGCGGTAATCTGGACGCATGTTCTTCGGGATCACGATCGAGAAGCTTCTGCTGATCGGCGTGATCGCCGCCCTGCTGATCGGTCCCGAGCGACTGCCGCGGTACGCCGAGTCCCTTGCGCGGTTCACACGCCGCACTCGCGACTTCCTGCAGGGGGCCAAGACCCGCGTTCGCGAGGAGATGGGCTCGGATTTCGACGACGTCGACTGGCGTTCGCTGGATCCGCGTCAGTACGACCCCCGCCGCATCATCCGCGAAGCCCTCCTGGACGACGCGCCGGTGGCGACGGTCCGCGCCGCTCAGGCCGCGTCGGTCGTGTCGGCGATGGAGGCCGCGCCCGCGCGGAAGACCTCGCTGACGGCAGGGGAGCGGCCGCCGTTCGACAGCGAGGCCACCTGAGGCGTCGCCTCGCCGATCGGTCAGCGGGGACGCAGGGGCAACGAGCGACCCGACAGGCCGCGCGGGGAGCGCGCCAGGGTCGCGGCGAGGTCGCGGATGGCCCGCGCGGCGGGATCGTCGGGGTGGGCGAGGACGACCGGCGTCCCCGCGTCGCCGTCGGCCCGAAGGGCCGGACTGAGCGGAACCGAGGCGAGGAGCTCGACCGTCTCGTCCGGCGTCGACAGGGTCCGGGCCACGGCCTCCCCGCCCCCGGTGCCGAACAGGTCGAGCGTCGTTCCATCGGGAAGGGTCATGGGGGCCATCGTTTCGACCACGCCCATCACGCGCTGCCCGGTCTGTCGGGCGACCAGTCCGCTGCGG
This sequence comes from Microbacterium kunmingense, assembly GCF_023155745.1. Taxonomy (GTDB): domain Bacteria; phylum Actinomycetota; class Actinomycetes; order Actinomycetales; family Microbacteriaceae; genus Microbacterium; species Microbacterium kunmingense. The sequence continues at coordinate 209,184 of NZ_JAKNUS010000002.1, read as the reverse complement.
ATCGCGACGTCGGCGGCGGCCGACTGCGGAGTGGTGGTCACGAGCACCTCGGCGTCGGGGAGGAGCTGACCGACCGAGATGGCGATGTCACCGGTACCCGGCGGCATGTCCAGCAGCAGGATGTCGAGATCGCCGAACCAGACGTCGGTGAGGAACTGCTGCACCGTGCGATGCAGCATCGGACCGCGCCAGGCGACCGCGCCGAGCGGTGCATCGTCCCGGCCCCGGCGCAGGAACATCCCGATCGAGACGACCTTCACCCCGTGCGCCACCGGGGGGATCATGAGGTCGTCGATGCGGGTGGGCTGCGGCACCGTGCCGTCCGGGCCGATGAGCCCCAGAAGGCCCGGGATGGAGAAGCCGTGGACGTCGGCGTCGACGAGACCGACCGACAGCCCCGTGGCCGCGAGCGCGACGGCGAGGTTGGCCGTCAGCGTCGACTTGCCGACCCCTCCCTTCCCGCTCGTGACCGCGATCACCCTTGTCAGCGACCCGGGGCCGAAGGGCATCTCACGGCGAGCGCGTCCGCCGCGCAGACGCTCGGTGAGCGCCGCGCGCTCCTCAGGCGTCATGACCCCGAGCGTGATCTCCACCTCGCGGATTCCGGGGACGGAGGCCGCGGCGCGGCGGACGTCGGCTTCGATGCGGTCCGACGCGGGACAGCCCACGATCGTCAGGGCGACGGCGACGCGCGCGACGCCGTCCTGCGCACGCACGTCTGAGACCATCTGCAGTTCCGACAGGGGCCGGCGAAGCTCGGGATCGGTGACGGCGCCCACCGCGGTGAGGACGGCGGAGGTGAGTTCGGCGTCGGTCACGATCGCGGGTCCGGGGCGTCCCGACGCTCGTCGAGATCTTCCAGCAGGCCCCGCAGTTCGCTGCGGAGGGTGTCCTTCGTGACCACCTCGTCGGAGAAGTCGCGCAGGGCCATCCGCAGGGCGACGATCTCGCGCGCGAGGTATTCGGTGTCGGCGAGATTGCGCTCGGCGCGCTGACGGTCCTGCTCGATCTGCACGCGGTCGCGATCGTCCTGCCGGTTCTGCGCGAGCAGGATGAGGGGCGCGGCGTACGAGGCCTGCAGGGACAGCACCAGGGTCAGCGCCGTGAAGCCGAACTCGGCCGAGTCGAAGCGCAGCCAGATGGGCATGAGGGTGTTCCACGCGATCCAGCTCGCACAGAAGAGCGTCAGGCCCAAGAGGAACACGGGCGTCCCCATGTTGCGCGCGATCCACTCGGTGAATCGTCCGAACCGGTCGCGCGAGGGCTGGGGGGTCCGGCTGAGGACGCCCGACCGTCCCCGCGGCGCGTCCAGCGACACGGCGCTTCGATTGCCGCGGGCCATCAGCGCCTCCCCGTCTGCGGCGCCGGCGCCGTGGCCGGGACCGGAGTGCGGGCGCCGTCGTCGCCGTCATGGGATCGCCAGTCCTCGGGGAGGAGATAGTCCAGCACGTCGTCGACGCTGACCGCCCCGACCAGGCGGTGCGCACGATCGACGACGGGGAGGGAGACGAGGTTGTAGCTGGCGAGCATCCGGGCGACCTCGGCTGCCGACGCGGTCACCGGCACGGGATCCAGGGTGTCGTCGATGATGGTGCCGAGTCTCTCGTGCGGCGGATAGCGCAGCATCCTCTGGAAATGAACGGTCCCGAGGAGCCGTCCCGTCGGGGTCTCGTAGGGCGGCAGGGTGACGAACACCGCGGCCGCCAGGGCGGGATGCAGCTCGTGGCGGCGGATGAGGGCGAGGGCTTCGGCGACCGTGGCGTCGGCGGAGAGAACGATGGGCTCGCTGGTCATGAGACCTCCCGCGGAATCGGGGAGGTACTTCAGCAGCTCGCGGACGTCCTCGGCCTCCTCGGGCTCCATCAGGTCGAGGAGCTCCTCCAGCCGCTCCTCGGGGAGCTGGCCGAGCAGGTCGGCGGCGTCGTCGGGCTCCATGGCGTCGAGGATGTGGGCGGCGCGCTCGTCTCCGAGCTGCTCGAGGATGTGCACCTGCTCGTCCTCGGGCATCTCCTCGAGGGCGTCCGCGAGGCGCTCGTCGGAGAGCTCCTCGGCGACCTCGAGCAGTCGGTCGTCGGGGAGATCGAGCAGCGTGTTGGCGAGGTCTGCGGGTTTCAGCTCCGAATAGGTCGCCACGAGCTGCTCGGCCGACTGCGCTTCCCCGGGAGTGTGGTCCTCGCGCACGTCGTCCCAGGTCGCGAACGTGGTCGGGCCCTTGGCGAACGGCGAGGCACTGGTCTTGGGCTTGCGGAGGAACAGCTGACCGACGTCCCACTCGCCGAGGCGATTGCGCTCGATCGCGACGTCCTCGATGACGGCGTGGCCGGAGCCGTCGCGGAAGTACACCTTCCTGCCCAGCATCTCCGACATCACCCTCACCTCGCCGCCGCGCTGCTGGAACTTCCGCACGTTGATCAGGCCGGTCGTGATGACCTGTCCGGTGGCGATGGAGGTGACACGATTGATGGAGAGGAAGACGTTGCGTCGCCCGGGGATCTCCACCACGAGGCCGATGACGCGAGGCGGGTCGTCTTTTCGGTAGATCACCACGACGTCGCGCACCTTGCCGAGACGATCGCCGGTGGGGTCGAAGACGGAGCACCCCGCCAGGCGCGCGACGAAAACCCTCTGCGTGCTCACGGGTCAAGCGTAGTCGCGCATGGGAGGATGATGAGATGAGCATGATGGGTGGGGGACGTCTGCCGCAGGGGTCGGCCGAGCCGGGCCAGGCGATCGCGAGCTTCCCGACGTATGAGGCCGCCCAGAAGGCCGTGTCGACGCTGATCGCGGCCGAGATCCCCGCCCGCGACATCGCCATCGTCGGCCACGACCTCCGCTCGGTCGAACGCGTGACCGGACGACTCGGGTACGCCGAGGCGGCCCGTTCCGGTGCGATCAACGGTCTGCTGCTCGGCATGCTGTTCTCCGCCATCCTGGTCCTCGGTTCCCCGTCGGTGCCGATCCAGGCCTTCGTCGGCGTCCTGTTCGTCGGCATCGCCATCGGCATGCTCCTGAGCCTCATCACCTACTCGCTCGTGCGCCGCCGTCGCGACTTCGCCTCGGTGATGCAGGTCGTGGCCGAACGGTACGACGTCACTGTCAGCGCCTCCGACGTCGCCAAAGCACGAAGGGTCCTCGGTCCGCGGGCGCACTCTCCCGCGCCCGTCGTCGAACCGGTCGCCGCCGGATCACCGGAGCGGGCGGACGAGGGCGTGACGAGCGCGGCTCGACCCGATGACAGCGCGCCGCCCCGCTACGGCGAACGCGTGGCACCGCCGGAGCCCGCCGAGTCGGATGCGGGCGCGCCCCCCGGCACGCCGCCGGACGAGTCCCTCTCGCGATGACCTCCCTGCGCACGGAGCGCATCACGGTCGAGCTTCCGCGGGGGACGGTCGAAGTGACCGCCTTCCTCACCCTCCCCGATGCGCCCCGGGGCGCCGTGGCCTTGGCGCACGGTGCCGGGGCGGGCCCGGAGCATCCCTTCCTCGTGGGCGTTACCGACGCTTTGACCCGTCGGGACCTCGCCGTGCTGCGCTTCGCCTTCCCCTACCGTGAGGCGGGACGCCGGATGCCCGGTCCCGCCTCCCATGCGACCGCGACGTGGCGGGCGGCACTGGCGGCGCTGGCGGACTGGTGCCCCGCGATGCCGAACTTCGCCGCGGGCAAGTCGTACGGGGGTCGGATGGCGTCACTGGCGGTCTCCTCCGGACTGATCGACCCCGCCGCCCTGGTCTACCTGGGGTACCCGCTGCATCCCCCCGGTGAACCGGAGAAGGAGCGCGCCGATCACCTCCCGGCCATTGTGCAGCCGCAGCTGTTCCTCTCGGGGACCCGCGACCCCTTCGTGGAGCCGCACGATGCCCTCGAGCGGGTCGTCGCCTCATGCCCCGACGCCACCCTGCGGTGGGTGCCGGACGGCAACCACTCGTTCGAGGTCGCCGGGAGAGCGCGTCCTGCCGACGAGGTCGGGGGCGGGATCGGCGACATCGTCGCGGAGTGGCTGGACCGGCCCTCTCCTCAGCGCCCGGAGGCGTAGCCCTGCATTCCCCGCGGGTTCGCGGCCGCCCACAGCACGTCGGCGCTCCCGTCGGCGGACGGCTCCCGACCCACGGCTGAGACGCGGCCGAGCGACCAGTCCCCTGCCCGGGTGACGACGTGCCCGCGCCGTTCCAGCCCGCGGATGACCTCCTCGCCGAGCCGGTCCTCGACCACCGCTCCCGCGGGAGTCCACGTGCGGGGCCAGAACGACTCGGGCAGGGCGGTGGAATGCAGCCCGGGCGCGTCGATGGCCTCCTGTGCGCGGTAGCCGCCGACGATCATGCGCAGCAGCGCGAGGAGCTGCCACTGGTCCTGCTGATCGCCGCCGGGGGAGCCCATCGCGAACCACGGCCGTCCGTCGCGCAGCGTCAGGGTGGGGGTCAGGGTGGTCCGCGGACGCCGCCCCGGTTCGAGCGAGGACGGATGCCCCGGCGCGAGCCAGGTCATCTGGAGGCGCGTGCCCAGGCAGAACCCCAGGGCGGGAATCGTGGGGGAGGACTGCAGCCATCCACCGGATGGCGTCACAGAGATGATGTTGCCCCAGCGATCGGCGACGTCGATGTGACAGGTGTCGCCCCGGGTCTGACCGCGTCGGTCGACGGTGGGCTCACCGGTCCCCGCGCCGCCGGCGTGACCCGACACCGTCCGCAGCGGCGGGATCCAGGGGTCTGATCCGTCGAGGCGGCCCGGCCGGAACGCCGTTGCGGCCTCGTCTCCGAGGAGATCCCGCCGTTCGGCGAGATAGTCCTCGTCGAACAGACCGGCGATCGCCGCGGCGGCGGAGGCATCGCCGAACCACGCCTCGCGATCGGCGTACGCGAGCTTCTGCACCTCCAGAATGGTGTGCGCGCCGCGCTCGGTGGCGGGATCGAGCAGGTCGTCGCCGAGGGGTTCGAGGAGCGCCAGCGTCTGAAGCAGTGCCGGACCCTGCGTCCACGCCCCCGCTTTGGCGATGGTGACGCCCCGGAAATCCCGGGTGAGGGCAGCTTCGTACCCCGCCTCGAAAGCGGCGAAATCGGATGCCTCGATGACGGCGGAGTGCATGCCCCCGCCGGAGTGCCGGTGGGGTGCCCGCAGGAAGGCCGTGGCCTCGGCGGCGACGAAGCCCTCCCGCCATTCGCGGCGCGCGGCGTCGATCCGTGCCCTGCGACCGCCCGGCCCCTCCTCGCCCGCACTGCCCGCGGCGTGCACCAGTTGCTCGAGCACGGAGGCGTAGGCGGGATTGCGCACGACCTCGCCCGCACGCGGGGGCCGGCCCTCCGGCATCCACAGATCAGCCGAGCTCGTCCAGTCGTCACGGAAGAGCTCTGCGACCCGGGCGATCGTGGCGGCCGCCTGGGCGACCAGCGGATGCCCGTCGCGGGCGTAGCCGATGGCGTACGCCAGCACGTCGGCGAGCTCCCAGGTGCCGTGGTCGCGCAGCAGCACCAGCCAGGCATCGACAGCTCCGGGAACGGCGGCGGCAAGGCCGCCCGCCCCGGGGACGAGGTCCAGTCCCTGCGCGATGTAGTGGGCGATGCTGGCGCGCGCGGGCGCCGGCCCCTGGCCCATCAGCACCACCGGGGTCGGATCCTCCGCGGTGGCGAAGACACCGACCAGATCGCCGCCCGGTCCGTTGAGGTGCGGTTCCACCACGTGCAGCACGAAGGCCCCGGCGGTGGCGGCGTCGAAGGCGTTGCCGCCGCGCTCGAGCACGGCCTGCGCGGAGGCGGTGGCGATCCAGTGCGTCGAGGCGGCCATCCCGAAGGTGCCCGCCAGCGTCGGACGAGTGGTGAACGTGGCCGGTGGGGTGAAGCTCACGACGCCGTCGACGCGGTCGAGGAGTGGCGTGCGACCCAGGCCTCGACCTCGTCGGCCGTGCGCGGGATCGATGCGGAGAGGTTCTCGGGACCGTCCGAGGTCATCAGCACGTCGTCCTCGATCCGCACGCCGATGCCGCGGTACTCCTCCGGCACGGTCAGATCGTCGATCTGAAAGTACAGCCCCGGTTCGATCGTGAAGACCATTCCGGGCTCGAGGATGCCGTCGTAGTACATCTCCCGTCGCGCCTGAGCGCAGTCGTGGACGTCGATTCCCAGGTGGTGGCTGGTGCCGTGGACCATGTAGCGGCGGTGCTGTCCACCGCGATCGGCGTCCAGGGCCTCCTCGGCGGTCACCGGCAGCAGGCCCCACTCAGCCGTGCGCTCGGCGATCACGCGCATCGCGGCCTCGTGCACGGAGCGGAACGTCACTCCCGGGCGGGCCGCCGCGAACGCGGCGTCGGCGGCCTCGCGAACCGTCTCGTACACCCGACGCTGCACCTCGGTGAAGCGACCGCTCACCGGGATCGTGCGGGTGATGTCGGCGGTGTAGAGGCTGTCGACCTCGACACCGGCGTCGACGAGGATGAGGTCGCCGGGCGCGACCGTTCCGTCGTTGCGCGTCCAGTGCAGGTAGCACGCGTGGGGGCCGGAGGCCGCGATCGTGTCGTATCCCTCGCGGTTGCCGTCCGTGCGGGCACGGAGGTGGAAGACCCCCTCCACGACGCGCTCACCACGAGGATGGGCCAGTACGCGGGGGAGTTCGGCGACGATGTCGTCGAAGCCCCGGGCGGTGACATCCACGGCCAGGCGCATCTGCTCGATCTCGTAGGCGTCCTTGACCAGGCGGAGCTCGGAGACCGCGCGGGTGAGCTCGGCATCGACGTCGACGACGAGGTCGCCGTCCATGGCGGAGAACGCGTCGACGTGACGGGTGTCCAGTCCCAGGTCCGCGGCGACCCCGGGCAGGGCCGGACGCGGCCCGATCCAGAATTCCCCGATCGAGGCGTCGGCGTAGAACTCCGGCGTCGTACGGTCGGCACGCTCGCGGAAGTACAGGGTGGCGCGGTGCCCGCCCTCAGGCGCGGGGTCCATCACGAGGACGGCGCCCGGCTCGGAGTCCGAGCCCCAGCCGGTGAGGTGGGAGAACGCCGAGTGGGCGCGGAACGGGAAGTCGGTGTCGTTGCTGCGCTGCTTCATCTCCCCGGCGGGGATCACGAGCCGCCGTCCCGGGAAGGCGGACGACAGGCGCGCCCGGCGCGCGGCCGCGTACGACGCCTCGGGGCGCTGCGGTGGCAGCGACTCGGGCCGTGCGGCCCACCCCGAGGAGATGCTGTCGAGGAAGCCCTGGGGGAACGGCTGACGGCGATTGGTCGTCGTGTTGGGGGAGGTGTCGCCGGAGGTGCTCATCCCTCCAGTGTCGCACCCCGCCGTCGCATCCGACCGGCCATCAGCGGACAGGATCGAGCTGCACGATCAGCGGACGGTGATCGCTGCCGGAATCGTCCATCGTCCGAAGCACCACCGAGGCCGTCGGCGTCCACTGGGGTGACACCATGACGTGGTCGATCGCCGTTCCCAGCAGCGCCGGCACGGAGGTCGACCACGTGCCGACCGATCCGTTCCCCGTGCGGCTGGCGACGTCGCGGCACCGCCCCATGTCGCCGCCGTCCACGCCCAGTCCGCTCATGTGGTCGAGGGTGGCGTTGAAATCACCCGCCATGATGACGTTCTGGTCGGCGCACTGGTCGGCGAGCCACTGCAGGTCGGTGCGCCACTGGTCCATGTACTCCTGGCGCGGTGCCACGGCGTGCGCGGCGACCACGATCGGGCCCTCCCCGTCCACGGGCATCGCGACCGCGCTCGGGAGGGTGGAGGTGTTCGTCGTGCCGTTGACCGACGACTCGATCACGCTGTAGTCGCCGAGCTCGGGGGTGATCAGGAGAGTGGTGGAGTGCGCGTCCCACCCCTCGCCCGGGAAGTACTCCGTGTGATGGGCCCACATCGGGTGGCCGAGCTCGCGCATGGCGATCGCGACCTGCTCGCCGGTCTCGATCGTCGTCTCGGGCAGGGTGACGACATCGGCATCCATCGCCACGGCGACGCGTGCGATGCTGTCCGCCGACGTCGCCTCCCCGGCGGTGTTCCATGTCATCACGCGGATGCTGCCCTCAGCCTTTTCCGGGAGGGTCTGCGTTCCGATCCCGCGGCCGAGGACCGTGGTCAGACCCACCGCCGAGGCTCCGACGCAGATCAGCGCAAGACACAGCGCCAGGGCGCGAACGGGCCGGATGACGGCGACGAGGAGGAAGACGATCGCCGCGGCGGCGAACACCACGACCAGGACGGGGCGGAACGACACGATCTGCGCCACCGGGAAGGTGCGTTCGAGACGGAACAAGGACGGCCAGGTCAGAACCGCCGCCACGACCGCCGCCACCACGGCACACAGGATCCCGACGAGGCGAAGCACATCGAGACACTATGCGACGAGTCTGAAAGATCCGTCTGCCTGCGGCCGGCGGTAGCGTGGAGGTATGCACCGATCCCCCGGACCCCAGGGCCCGGGGGATCTGCACCTTCACTCCGTCTACTCCGACGGCACCGAGACGCCGGCCGAGGTCATGGCGGCGGCCCATCGCCACGGAATGCGCACCGCGGCGCTCACCGACCACGACACCACGGCGGGCTGGGGTGAGGCCGCCGATGCCGCGTCGCGGCTCGGGCTGTCGTTCCTTCCCGGAATGGAGCTGTCGGCGAAGTACCAGTGGCGCAGCGTCCACATCCTGGCCTACCTCTTCGACCCGGACGACGCTCCGCTTCGCGCCCTCACCGATCGGATCCGTTCCTCGCGCATGGACCGGGCGCAGGAGATGGCAGAACGCATCAGCGCCGACTTCGATCTGAACTGGGCCGACATCCTCGCCCAGACCACCGACGGTGCGACGGTCGGTCGACCGCACATCGCCGACGCGCTCATCGCTCGAGGCTACGTGCGCGACCGGACCGAGGCCTTCTCGCGCATCCTCCACCCCGGTGGTGACTACTACGTCGCGCTCTATGCGCCTGATCCCGTCACGGCGGTCGAGCGCATCACGGGAGCGGGCGGTGTGGCCGTCGTGGCCCATCCCGCCGGGCGCGGCATGCTGCCGCACGGGGTGATGCAGCGGATGCTGGACGCGGGTCTGGCGGGCCTCGAGCTGCGCCATCGGGAAAACATCGCCGACCAGGTGCGGCAGCTGCGCCGCGTCGCGGACGAGCGCGATCTCATCGTCACGGGTTCCAGCGACTACCACGGGCAGGGGAAGCCCAACGTGCCCGGGGAGAACAGCACCGAGACGATGATGATCGAGCGGATCGTCCGACGGGGGAGAGGAAGCAGCCCCGTCCTGGCCTGAGCCGGACGAGGCCGCGCTCCGCCTCAGGAGATGACGCGTGCCTTCAGGCGTTCGTACTCTTCGGGAGTGATCGTGCCGGCATCCAGCAGCGCCTTCGCCTTGGCGATCTCATCCGCAGGACTCGGGTGCGCCGAGGCGCCGGCGACCGATTTGATGTAGTCGTCCTGCGCCTTCTGCATGGCACGGACCTGGGCGGCACTGCGCTCGGCCATCCCGCCGCCGCGTGCGATGAGGTAGACCAGCGCCGTGAGGAACGGGACGAAGATCAGGAAGACGATCCAGATCGCCTTGGCCCACCCCTTCATCTTGTGGTCACGGAAGAGGTCGCCGATGATCGCGAAGAGCGCGAACAGGTAGGCGATGAAGGCGAAAGCCCAAAGGAACCACCAGATGAGGTCCCAGAACGATCCCCAGAATCCCTGGTACTCGATGGTGTCGGTGAAGCGCACGGTCGTGCCTTTCGTCGCGAGGTACGACGGCGCATCCTGCGCCGTCACCGCTCACCATATCGGTCGACCTGCCCCGCTGTCCGGAGGATGTCAGCCGACGGTGGGAGCTCCTCCGGTGCGAGGCGCGCGGCGACGTCGGCGGCGGCGGGCGGGTGCCGCATTGCCGTCGTGATGGCCCTTGCCGCTGCCGTCGTGCGTGCCCTGCCCGTCGGTCTCGGCCGGTCGCTCCGCGCCGTGCTCGGCGGGCACGGTGACGGTGTCCGCGGCCGCGGAACCCTCACCGCGCCGACGGCGACGGCGCGGTGCCTCCGAGCGTGCCGGACGATCCGACGAGGCGCCGGTGGTCTTGACGGCCTCGGTGCGCGGTGCGGTCGTGAGCCGTCCGCGCACTCCCGCGGGGATGCCGAGGTCTTCGAACAGGTGAGGGCTGGAGGAGTACGTCTCACGCGGCTCGGGCTGACCGAACTCCAGCGCACGGTTGATCAGCGCCCACTTGTGCAGGTCTTCCCAATCGACGAAGGTGACCGCGATGCCGGTCTTCCCGGCGCGGCCGGTGCGGCCCGCACGGTGGAGGTACGTCTTCTCGTCGTCGGGGATCGTGTGGTTGATGACGTGTGTGACGTCGTCCACATCGATGCCTCGGGCGGCCACATCGGTGGCGATGAGGATCTCCTTCTTGCCCGCTTTGAAGGCGGCCATCGAGCGCTCCCGCGCCTCCTGGCTCATGTCGCCGTGCACGGCCACAACGGAGAAGCCGCGGTCGCCGAGTTCGTCGACGAGCTTCTGGGCGGCGCGCTTGGTACGCGTGAAGATGACGGTCTTGCCCCGCCCCTCGGCCTGCAGGATCCGGGCGATGACCTCGTCCTTGTCGAGCGAGTGCGCGCGGTAGACGAGGTGGTTGATGTTGGCCTGCGTGAGACCCTCGTCGGGGTCGTTGGCGCGGATGTGGATCGGGTTGGACATGAACCGGCGGGCCAGGGTCACGATCGGGCCGGGCATGGTGGCGGAGAAGAGCTGGGTGTGACGGACGGCCGGAAGCTTCTGGAAGATCTTCTCGATGTCGGGGAGGAAACCGAGGTCGAGCATCTTGTCGGCCTCGTCGAGGACGACCTCGATCGCGCCGGAGAGGTCGAGCAGCCGCTGACCCGCCAGGTCGATCAGTCGACCGGGGGTGCCCACGACGATCTGCGCACCCGCCTGGAGCTGCTCGATCTGGCCCTCGTAGGCCTTCCCGCCGTAGATCGCCACGACGGAGGTGGAACGATTCCGGGTGAGCATGTCGATGTCCTCGTACACCTGCACCGCCAACTCGCGGGTCGGCACCACGATGAGTGCCTTCACGCCCGGGGCGGGGTCCAGGCCCAGACGCTGGACGACCGGGATGCCGAAGCCGAAGGTCTTTCCGGTGCCGGTCTTCGCCTGTCCGATGATGTCCTGACCGGGGAGGCCGAGGGGGATGGTCTGCTCCTGGATGGGGAAGGAGTCGATGATGCCGCGCGCGGCGAGCGCGTCGACGATGTCCTGATCGACGCCGAGTTCGGCGAAAGTCGTCACGATGTCATGCCTGTCTGTCGAAGGGGCCCGGATGGTGGCAGGCGGGCCGAGTGATGGATCCACGCCCTTCGTCGACCGCAGGCGCGGGGGTTCCGATCCGATGCCGGAACGCGTTCCAGGATACCCGCCGTCGCCCGCGCGCCCGCTGCGCATCCTCCTCCGGCGAGCCGCGAGGGTAAGGTGACGTGCGTGGTGAACTGGTTCTGGCGCAGGCAGCGAGGCACCGCTCGGACCCTCTCGTTGCGGTCGCGCGGAGATTTCGGCGACGCGCGTCGCGTGGACTTCGCGGAGCTGGCCCCCGACGTCAACACGTTCCTCGGGCAGGCGGCGTACCTGCAGCTCGGCTTCTTCGAGACCCTTTCCGAGCTGATCGCGATGACCCCTTCGCTGGCCGAGAAGGAATCCCTCTCCCGCGCGGCGGGCGCCGCGCTGACCAAGCACGAGGAGCTCGTCGCGCTGATCCGGGAGCGCGGTGAGGACCCGACCTCGCTCATGCTCCCCTTCCGAGAGCCGCTGGACGCCTTCCGCCGGGCGACGCACGGGATAAGGCCCGAGGAGACGATGCTCTCGGTGCACATCATCGCCGGGATGCTCGACGACTTCTATCTGGCCCTCTCGGCCAGCTTCGGGGAGACGGGTCGACGGGTCGCACGCATCCTCCGCGCCGACGACGACCGTCAGGCGATCGTCGACCTGGTCGGGGAGACGATCCAGAGCGATCCCGAGTGGCGTTCACTCCTGGCCATGTGGGGTCGGCGGCTCGTCGGCGACACCCTTCTCATCGCTCGGGCGGCCCTGCGGCCGCCCACGCTCGCCGCCTCGGACGAGAAGCGCGTGGAGCCGGTCTTCACGGCGCTGATGGCCGCGCACTCGCGGCGCATGGAGGACATGGGCCTGGCCGCCTGAGCCCGCCGGGGAAGCCCTCCCGTGCCGGGGAGTCGCCCTCAGGCGATGCCGAGTCGCTCGCGCTCGCGCTGATCGGCGTTCACCCGCGCGCGGGTGATGACCGCGAGCATCGGGGCGGTGACGACGGCCGGTGCGACGAGGGCGCTCAACCAGATCCACGGGTTGTCGATTCCGACGCCTGCCCAGGTCAGGGCCGACCAGACGATTCCGGATGCCGCGGCACCGATCATCGGCGCGAGCACGACACCGCGACTGCCGCGGCCGGGGAGGCCGAAATGCAGGGCGATCCCGATCGCCGCTCCGGCGATGAAGGCGAGGAGGATCTGCACGCGCGGATCCTCAGGCGACGAAGCCGACGCGACGGGACTCCTCGGTGCCGATCTCGATGTAGGCCAGGCCCGAGGTGGGGACGATGTACGTGTTGCCCTTGCTGTCGGCGAAGCTCACGTGGGTCGCTCCGGCATCCAGCGCGGCTGCCACCGACGCCTTCACGTCCGCCGCCGACTCGCTCGTTTCGAAGTTGAGCTCGCGGCCGGTGTTCGCGATACCGATACGGATCTCCACGTGTCTGCCTTCCTCTCGCGCTCGGACCTCGATGCGCATGGCAACTCTACGACACCGTCGTGGCGTCGGGCGTTGTCGGAGGCTCGGGTTAGCGTCGAAGGGTGACCTCGACCGAACCACCTGCGCTGATCCCCGGGAGGGTCCCGGCGCAGGCGCCGGACAGGCCGCACGCGGACCTGGATGGCGATCAGTCGGCGGTGGTCACCCTGCCTGCGGACGCCTCGGGCGTCGTGGTGGGTGCTCCGGGATCGGGCAAGACCCTCACCGTCGTGGAGCGGTTCCGACGCCTCGTCGACGCGGGCGTCCACCCCGACGAGATCCTGGTGCTGACCCCGACGCGTCAGACGGCGACAGCCCTGCGCGACCGGCTTTCGCTCGCCGCGGGCCGGGCCACCTCCGGTGCGCCCGCCCGCTCCGTCCCGTCCTTCGCTTTCCAGATCGTCCGAGCGGCGGAGGTGACCGCGGGCGGAGCCCCGCCGCAGCTGCTGACCGGCGGCGAGGAGGATCAGCTGCTGCGCGAGCTGCTCGAGGGTGACGCCGAGGACGAGGCCGCGGGTGCGTCCCGCGGCTGGCCGTCGTGGCTCGGTCCCGACATCCGCGCCACGGCGGGGTTCCGCACGGAGGTGAGGACCTTCCTCGCCGAGTGCACGACACAGGGGATCGAGCCGGCGACGCTGGCGCGGCTCGCCCGTAGGGACGGGGTGGAGGTGTGGCATCCCCTCGCGTCCTTCTTCGGGGAATACCTCGAGGTGCGCGCGGCCATGCGCGGCGCGCACCGGGACGTTGCGGGACTCATCCGGGAGGCGGCAGGGTTCGTTCGTGCGGCAGGCGACACGGCGGGTGCGTCTGCCGCCGCGGGCGGCGTGCGCATCCTGCTCGTCGACGACGCACAGGAGCTCACGCTGGGTGCGATCGAACTCCTGGAGGCCTGCGCCTCCCGAGGGATCGCGGTGCTCGCGTTCGGCGACCCGGATGTCGGGGCGGGGGCGTTCCGCGGCGCGTCGCCGGAGAACTTCGCCCGGCTGGCCGCGTCGCTGCGGGCCGTTCACGTGCTCTCGCACGGGCACCGCGGGACGCGGGCGCAGCGGGAGACGGTTCGGCGGATCGTCGAGCGGATCGGGGCGGTCGGGGTGGTGGCGCACCGCCCGGCGCCCGACCCGACCGCCGCAGACTCCTCGGTGCGGGCACTCATCCTGCGCTCGCCGGCAGAGGAGTTCGACGCCGTGGCCCGGATCCTTCGGGAACACCACCTGTTGGATGGGGTGCCCTGGGGGCAACTGGCGGTGATCGCGCACGACAGTCGTCAGGTGGCCGCGCTTGAAAGGGAGCTGACCGCCCGCGAGGTGCCCGCGCGATCCCAGGGAGCAGGTCGAGCCCTCGGCGAGGTGCGCGCCGTCCGAGACATCCTCCGACTCGTGGAGTTGGCCCACCGGCCCGTGGAGGAGTGGTCGGTCGACGATGTCGCCGCCGCCCTGGAAGGGGTGTGCGGCCGGCTCGACGCGATCGAGCTGCGGAGGGTGCGCACGGCCCTCCGGCATCGAGAGATCGCCGAGGGCGGCGATCGGTCAGGACGCGATCTCCTCCTGTCCGCGATGATCCATCCCCTCGAGTGGGAGCTGATCGACACGCGTGAGGCGCGTCGAGCGGCCGCGGTGGCTGCGACGCTCGCGCGGCTGCGGGAACAGACGACGCAGGATGCCACCATCCACGAGCTGCTGTGGACGGCGTGGGAGCACAGCCGCCTGGAGCGGGCGTGGGTCGAGCAGGCGAAGGGGCATGGTCCCCTGGCCGACCAGGCGGGTCGTGACCTGGACGCCATGGTGGCGCTTTTCCAGGCGGCCAAGCGCTTCGTCGAGCGTCCCGGGGACGCCGATGCGCGCGCCTTCATCCGCGGCATCCTCGACAGCGACGTCGCGGACGACCGACTCGACGCGGGGCTCCCGCACGACGTGGTGGCCGTGCTGACACCGGCCTCGGCCCTCGGGCTCGATGTCGACACCGTCGTCGTCGCCGGCGTCCAGGACGGTGTCTGGCCCAACACGCGCAACCGCGGCAGCCTCCTGGAGACCTGGCGGCTCGCCGAGGCCGCCCGTGCGCCGGCGCGAAGGGACGCGGGAAGCGCGGGACTGGACCGGCGTCGCGCGGCACTCCATGACGAGTTGCGGCTCTTCGCCCGCGCCATGTCGCGATCGCGGGCGGTGACGGTCGTCACCGCCGTCGATGACGACGACCGCGGTCCCAGCGTCTTGTTCGACCTCCTTCCCGAACCCGAGGCCCCGGCGTCGACGTCGACGCATCCGCTGAGCCTGCGCGGCGTGGTCGCGCTTCACCGGCGCACTCTGACCACCGGCGAGGATGCGACCGACCCGGCGACGGTGCAGAACGCGGCGGGGCAGCTGGCCCTGCTCGCGGCGGCAGCGGTCCCGGGCGCGGCACCCGAGGAGTGGTACGGGGTGCGTCCACCGAGCTCGAGCGGACCGTTGCGGGATCCGTCGCGTGAGCGGATCAGGGTCTCGCCCTCGCGGCTCCACACCCTCGAGGAGTGCGAGGTGAACTGGCTCATCGGCGAGCTCGGCGGTGATCCGGGAAGCACGACCGCAGGGGTCGGGACGATCATCCACGCCGCGCTGGAGGTCGCGGTGGCCGGCGCCCACGAGGAGAGCCTCTGGCAGGTGGTCGAGGGGCGCTGGCACGAGCTGGTGTTCGACGCATCCTGGCAGGCCCGCGCGGAGCGGACCCGCGCGCGGGATCTCGTCCGACGACTGGCACGTTACCTCGACCGCTTCGAGGCGGACGGAGGCCGACTCCTCGACGCCGAGCCGCACTTCGAAGTCCCCCTGTTCCTCGATCCGGATCACTCCGAAGGGCTCGTTGTGGGCCAGGCCGCCGCGGACACGACATCGGCTCCGGCGGTGCTGTCGGGCTACATCGACCGGGTCGAGCTCACGGGGGAGGGGGACGTGGTCATCGTCGACCTCAAGACCGGCAAGAGCGAGCCGCAGACCGACGCGAAGGTGCTCGAGCACCCCCAGTTGGCCGCGTATCAGCTCGCCTTCGAGTCCGGGGCCATCGCGGGGACGGCGGGGCTGCGCTCCGGCGGGGCGCGCCTTCTCGTGCTCCTGCCGACCTCGCAACGGGACTTCGTCACCCCGACCCAGCCGCCCTTCGACACCGAGCGCCGGGCAGCGTTCCTCGCCCGCATCCGCGCTGCGGTCGGAGTGATGACCGGCGAGTCGTTCCGCGCTCCGTACGAGGAGCACTGCCGCGACGAGCACAGTCACGGACTGTGCCGTATCCACACCATCGGGGCGGTGAGCGCCTCATGACCGAGCCCGCACCGGCGCGTCTGTCCGCGGCTGTCATCGCCGCCGCGCTCGGACAGTTCCCGCCTACCGACGAGCAGGCAGCGGTCATCCAATCCCCGCTGCGCCCGGCCCTGGTCGTCGCCGGCGCGGGGAGCGGGAAGACCGAGACGATGGCAGGGCGGGTGGTGTGGCTCGTCGCGAACGGGTTCGTGCGTCGGGACGAGGTGCTCGGGCTGACCTTCACCCGTAAGGCGGCGGGTGAGCTGGCCGAGCGCGTGCAGCGACGCCTGCGTCGTCTGGGCGAGTTCGAACGGGCGGGCCTGCTGTCCCTCCTCCCCGAGCTGCACGCGAGCGGTGCGCTGGCCTTCTTCGGCTCCGAGAGTGCGCAGCACGATCAGACCCGTCTGCGCTACCTCCAGTCCCTCGCCGAGCGCTTCGGGCGTGCCGACCGCTCCGCCGGCACGGGGGAGTCCGGGGCCGGAGACGACCTCCTGGAGCGGCCGGTCATCGCGACGTACAACAGCTTCGCCGACCAGATCGTCCGGGAGCATGCGATCCGGATCGGTCGCGACACCGACACCGCGGTGCTCTCGGACTCGGCGGCGTGGCTTCTGATGCGGCGGGTCGTGCTCGACTCCGACGATCCTCGCCTGGAGGACCGCCCCGAGGCGCTGCGCACCATCGTCGACGCAGCGCTGCGCATCGCGCGGGACGGCGCCGACAACCTCGTCGACGTCGAGAGGCTGCGGGAGTTCCCCGACCGGTTCGCCGGGGTTCTGGATCGTCCCTCCGAGAAGAGCTCCGTCTCGGTGTACAAGGACGTCTCCGATGCGCACGCGCGGGTCTCGGCGCTCTCCCTCCTGGCAGACCTCGCCCAGGAGTACGAAGGCGCCAAGCGTCGCCGGGGCGTGATCGACTTCTCCGATCAGGTCGCCGGCGCGCTGGAAGTGGTCCGTCATCACCCGAGCGTGGCCGCCGAGCTGCGCGACCGGTTCCGCGTCGTGCTGCTGGACGAGTATCAGGACACATCGGTGATCCAGTCCGACCTCCTCGCCGCCCTGTTCTCCGGCACCGGCGTGATGGCGGTGGGCGACCCGCATCAGGCGATCTACGGATGGCGCGGGGCGAGCGCCGGCAATCTGGGCGGGTTCTCCGCCGCCTTCTCCGGAGGGGCGGGCTGCGGCACCTACGCGCTCATGACCAGCTGGCGCAACAGCCGAGACGTCCTGCGCGCAGCGGGTGCGGTGCTCGCACCGCTCGCCCCCCGTTCCCCGGTGGCGGTGGCCGAACTCCGCCCGCGCCCGGATGCGCCCCGGGGAGTGGTCGAGATCGCGGTGGAGGCCGATATCGATGCCGAGGCCGACCGTGTCGCGGAATGGTTCGCACGTGTGCGCGCCGAGAGGCGCCGCGGCGGCCTGCCCACCACCGGCGCCATCCTCTTCCGCAGCAAGAAGCACATGGTGCGATTCGGCGACGCGCTGGGCCGACGCGGCGTCGCCCACCGCATCCTGGGTCTGGGTGGCCTGCTCTCCACGCCGGAGGTGGTCGATGTCGTCAGCGCCCTCCGGGTGATCAGCGACCCCACCGCCGGCTCGTCCCTCATCCGCCTGCTCGCAGGCCCGCGGTGGGGTATCGGGTTGGCCGATCTGCGGGCACTCGCCGAGCTCGCCCGGCGGCTGGCGACACACGATGCCGCCCTGCGGCCCCTTGACGAGGCGGTCGCCGCTCGCGTCCGCGCCGGCGCGGGGGAAGACCGCGCATCGCTTGTCGACGCGCTGGACTTCGTGGTGCGCTCGGCGCCCGATCACGGCTGGCTGGCACCGTTCACACCCGAGGCGCGCGTGCGGCTGAAGGAGGCGGGTGCCGTCTTCGCGGGCCTGCGCCATTCGGTCGGTGCGCCCCTGCCCGAGCTCATCCGGCTGATCGAAGCGGAGCTGCAGCTGGACATCGAGCTGGCGGCGAACGAGACGCGTGGGCCCATGCGGATCGCGTCGGCGCAGCTGCGGGCGTTCCTCGACGAGGTGCACGCCTTCCTCGCCGCGGACGACACCGGTTCCCTGGGAAGCCTGCTGGCGTGGCTCGACCACGCCGAGAAGCTCGACGAGTTCGCCCCGCGCACAGAGCCCCCCGAAGACGATGTCGTTCAGCTGCTGACGATCCACGGATCGAAAGGATTGGAATGGGACGCCGTCGCCGTCGTCCGGATGGTCACCGATGAGCTCCCCTCCGCGGCGAAGGACACCAAGGGCTGGCTGGGGTTCGGAGTCCTGCCGTACGAGTTCCGCGGGGACGCGGCGTGGCTTCCGCCCCTGCCCTGGCAGGAGGAGCTGGCCCCCACGCAGCAGGACCTCAAGCGCGAGATCGACGCCTTCGTCGCCGCACACCGCGCCCGTCAGCTCGACGAGGATCGACGGCTGGCCTACGTGGCCGTGACCCGCGCTCGGGAGCACCTGCTGCTGACCGCGTCACCCTGGGCGGGAACGAAGCGGCCGCGGCCCACCGGGGTCTTCCTCCGCGACATCGCCGACACCCTGGGCATCCGTCTCGACGAGCCCGACCTCGATACCAACCCGTTCGAAGGTGAGAGACGGATCCTGTCGTGGCCGATGGATCCGCTCGGGTCGCGTCGCCCACGGGTCGAGGCCGCGGCCCGGCAGGTCCGCGACGCACTGGACGGCCCACCGGCAGCGCCGGATGACGAGGTGCGGATGCTGCTGGCTGAACGTCGCGCCCGGGAACGCCACCGCACCGCGCCGCTTCCCACGCGCATCCCGGCATCCAGATACAAGGATGTCGCCTTGCGGGACGGCACGCCCGCCGACGTGCTCGCGCGGCCGCTCCCGGAGCGGCCCTATCGTCAGACCCGCATCGGCACCCTCTTCCACGAATGGGTGGAGCGGCGCTCAGGGATCGCCGGGAGGGCGGCCTCCCTGGATGACGCGCTCTGGGACGACGGGGACGAGGCGACCGAGGCGAACGAGCGGCCCGACGCCACCGCGGACCTCGATCTGCTTCAGCGGCGCTTCCTGGCCTCCGAGTGGGCGGATCTCAAGCCCGTCGAGGTCGAGACCGAGATCGACTTCACGATGACCGGCCCCGACGGCCGTCCGCACGTGATCATCTGCAAGCTGGACGCCGTCTACCGACGTGGCGACCGGGTGGAGATCGTCGACTGGAAGACCGGATCGCCGCCGAAGAACGCGCGGGAACGTCAGGACCGCATGGTCCAGCTCGAGCTGTACCGGCGGGCGTACCACGCCAAGCACGGCGTGCCGGTGTCGCAGATCGACGTGACGCTGTACTACGTCGCCGACGATCTCGTTCTCCGCGGCTGACCCGCGGGCGCCTCCTCCGGCACGGCCCAACGCCGCAGGGCCGCCTGCGAGGCCCGCTCGGCCTCCCCGACGTCGTCCAGCCGTTCGCGGATCGGTGCGAGGTCGAGGGGCGCCGTGTCCTCCCGGCCGAGATCCCGTCCTGCGCGAGGAGCCGCCGGGTCACCGGCGTCCGCTTCTCCGGCGTCCGATTCGTTCCCGTCCGTGTCGTCGGCCTCGTCGCCGAACCACGCCGAGACCTCCGCGGGATCGTAGGCGTCGGTCTGCATCGAGGTGTTCACCGGTGTCGCGGTGGGACCGGGCAGGCGGTCGAGCAGGGCGATGGCATCATCGACGTCGGCGCGGTCCTGGGGGACGATGTCATCCCCTGCCACGCCGGCGGCCAGGGATTCGAGCAGCTCGACCGCGTCGTCGACGATGTCCGAGCGGCCTGTCTCGTGACCGTGCACGAGCCACCGGGCGAACTCCAGTTCGGCATACAGACGCGCCCGCTCACGCAACAGGGCGTCGGGGGCGTGGACGCTGCGGGCGAGGTACGACGCGAAGACATCGTCGGCGGCGTCGGGGGCGGAGGCCAGCCACATGAAGTCGCCGGCGGGGTCACCCACGCTCAGGCCGTGCCAGTCGAGAACGCCGGTCACCCGCGGCTCTCCGGCGAAATCCTCGAAGAGGAAGGATGACGCGCCCGCTCCGCCGAGGACGACCGTGGTCTCGAACCGCCAGAGGTCCTCCGCGGTCACGGCCTGACTCCACCGCACGTCCAGGCTTGGGGGGAGTCGACGGGTCGCCACGGCGCGCTCCACCGTCCGCTCGATGTCGTCGCGGAGCTGGCGGGTGGTGCGGGCGGGCAATCCCTCGTCGCGGACGACGGAGACGGGGAGGGCGTGGATGGCTGCGATGGCCTCGCCGAGCGATGTCGCGGCCCCTCGTCCGGCGGGCAGGTGCGGGGGATCCACACGGTAGCCCGGCAGGAAGTCCGCCACGACGGCGCGGCCGCCGACGAGGGCGGTCTGGCCGAGTACCGTCGGCACCCGGAACGGCAGCAGGCCGCGGACTCCGGAGGTCAGAACGCTCAGCGCGCGCACTTCGGAGGCCGTCTCGGCGGCTGCCGAATCGTCAACGGGGGCACGCACCACCACGCGGCGTCCGTCATCGAGATCGACCAGAGCCGAGTCGTAGCGTCCGGCGCTGTTCTCCGTCAGCGCGGCGACGCCGACGACGCCGGCGCCGGGCAGAGCCGAGGTCACCGACGCGGCTAGAGTGAGGGGTGAGCGAGCCATGTGCCCAGGGTAGGTCGGGCACGCGTCCGGGCCTTCGCGCCACGCCCTGGCTCGTCGACCAACGCGGGAAGGTCTCGATGACATCATCCGACAGCGCCCGACGGGCACCTCGCCGGGCGGGTGCGGATCGGATGACCAGGTGGCATCGCGCGGCTGAGGACCGGTCCCGCGACGGGGTGATCGACTCCGCGCTGACCGATCCCCGCACGCGGGTTCTCGCGATCGCGGGAGATCGTGTCCCTGTCGCGGACGGTCGCGTGGCGTGGAGTTCCCCCGACCGCTGGACCAGGATGGCCGCGAGGCACGTCACGGACTGGGCGTTCCTCGGCAGAGACGACGAGGGTGTCCCCGTAGTCCTCGCGGTCCTGGATTCCGACGCGCAGCCCCCGTGGCCAGGGGAGGCATCGGTGGCAACGCAGCCGCTTCGGGTGGCGTCTCCTGATCTGCCTGCGGTCGAGGCGGACGTGGCGGTCACCGCCGTCAGTCTGGCGCGCTGGCTCAGCGAGGCACCGTTCTGTCCTGCCTGCGGGGCCCGCACCGAGACCCGCGACGCCGGCTGGTCGCGTCGCTGCCCCTCCTGCGGGCGGGAGCACTTCCCGCGCACCGACCCGGCGGTGATCGTCGCCGTCACCCACCGCCACGACCCGGACCGCCTGCTGCTGGGCTCGAACGCGGCATGGGCCGACGGACGCTATTCGTGCTTCGCGGGATTCGTCGAGGCGGGCGAGTCGCTCGAGAACACCGTCCGTCGGGAGGTGCGCGAAGAAGCCGGCGTCGAGGTCGACGAGGTGCGCTACCAGGCCTCGCAGGCCTGGCCGTATCCGCGTTCGCTCATGGTGGGGTTCACCGCCCAGGCCGTCGACGCCGGCGCGGCCCGGCCCGACGGCGAGGAGATCCTCAGCGTGCGGTGGTTCGGTCGCGATGAGATCGGAGAGGGGCTCGCCGGCCGTGGCGACCTCCTCCTTCCCGGACCCGCATCCATCGCGCATCGCCTCATCAGCGGCTGGTATGCGGGGGGAGCGTCGTGATCGGTCCTCTGGAGAACCTCGACGAACAGCAGCGCGCGGCGGTCACGGCGCTGCGCGGACCCGTCGTCGTCCTCGCAGGAGCGGGAACGGGGAAGACGCGCGTCATCACCCACCGCATCGCGCACGGTGTCGACACCGGCGCGTACTCACCGGGTCGGGTGATGGCCGTCACCTTCACCACGAAGGCAGCCGGGGAGATGCGGGCGCGCCTGCGCGCCCTCGGCGTGGACGGGGTCTCGGCGCGCACGTTCCACGCCACCGCGCTCGCGCAGCTGAACTACTTCTGGCCGACGCTCGCGGGTGACGCCATGCCGTCGATCGTCGACAACAAGGTGCGCCTCCTCGCCCACGCCGCCGACGGAATCGGGCTCGAGCCCGACACGGCGACCCTCCGGGACATCGCGTCGGAGATCGAGTGGCGCAAGGTCTCCCTGCGATCGATCGAGGAGTACGCCCGTGACCGGCCGCAGGGCGCGGGAGGCTTGGACGTCGAGCGCGTCATCCGTCTCCAGCGCGCCTACGAGGACCTGAAGGATCAGCGCCGGCAGATCGACTTCGAAGATGTGCTCCTGGCCTGCGCGGGAATGATCGAGGCCGAGCCGCGGGTCGCGGCGACCATCCACGAGCAGTACCGCCACTTCACGGTCGATGAGTACCAGGACGTCTCACCGCTCCAGGCTCGCCTGCTCGAGCTGTGGCTCGGAGACCGAAAGGATCTGTGCGTCGTCGGCGACGCCAGTCAGACCATCTATTCCTTCGCGGGCGCCGACCCGCGGTTCCTCCTCGAATTCGAACGGCGCCACGCCGATGCGCGCGTCGTCCGTCTGGAGCGCAACTATCGCTCGGCGCCCCCGATCCTCGATGTCGCCAACGCGCTGATGCGAGATCGTCCCGGCGCTCTGCGGCTCGTCCCCGCACGCGTCGAAAGGGTGGACGCGCCGCCGGTCGACGCCGGTCTTTCGACTGTCACCGCCTACGACGACGAGCGGGACGAGGCTCGCGGGGTGGCCGCACGGATCCGTGCCCGCATCGATGAGGGGATCGACCCCGCCGCGATCGCCGTGCTCTACCGAGCTCATGCCCAATCGGCCGAACTGCTGCGAGCGCTCGCGGATGAGGGGATCGCCGCGAATGTGCTCGGCGGCCGACGGTTCTTCGACGTCCCGGAGGTCCGGCAGGCGGTGATGGCCTTGCGCGCGGCCGCCGTGGCCCCCCAGACGGGTACTTTCGTCGAGGCGGTTCGAGACGTGCTGCGCTCGCTCGGACTGACCGACGACCCGCCGCCGGCCGGCGGGGCCGTGCGGGACGCATGGGAGGCTCGGGCCGCTCTGCTGCGCCTGGCGGAAGAGGCGCCGGAGGGCACGACCCTGCGCGAGTTCGCCGACGAGCTGCTCCGGCGCGCGAAGGGACACGAGGAGCCGACCCTGCGGACGGTGACCCTGGCCACCCTGCACGCGGCGAAGGGTCTGGAATGGGACCACGTCCACCTCATCGGCCTGGCCGAGGGACTGCTGCCGATCTCGTGGGCGCAGACGTTCGACGCGATCGACGAGGAGCGACGACTGACCTACGTCGGCGTCACCCGGGCCGTGCGGACCCTGGACCTCAGCTGGTCGCGCGGCTCGCGCGACCGACGTCCGTCGCGGTTCCTGCAGGAGATCGGCACCCGCAGCGTTCGTGCGGGTCGTGCCGGAGCACCCGGGGGGCGGGCGCCGCAGACAGGACGATCTCCGTCGTCGTCGACCGTTCCCTCCCCTCGCCGCTGAGCAGGCGCACCGCGTGCGCCGCAGCCTCGACGAGGAGCGCCCCCGGGACCGCCGACACCGTTCTCCCGCACAGCTGCGCCGCCAGGAGCGGCCATCCGCTGTCCGCATCGGTAGCGGTGAGGGCGAGGCAGCTCAGGCATGCGGTGGCGCCCGGAACGACGAGGGGGCCGACCCGCACGCGGCTGCCTGCCACCACGAACGGCAGATGGACCAGGTCGGACGCCATCAGCGCTGCGGCACGCGCGGGGTGGACGAGGTGTGCGGCGAGCGCGATCACCGGCGCTCCGGGATCACCCGTCGACTGCGCGGGCCAGACCGATCGCTCGAGCCTGAGGCCTGCGCAGGCCATTGCGCCGATGATCGTCTCGACGACCGCGGGAGCGACGTCATCCGCGACCTGGAGGACGGCCCGGCGAGGCAGCGCCTGTGATTCGCGCAGGAGCGCGGGGGAGAGGACATCCAGGAGGTCGTCGCAGGCCCCGACGGGTGCGCCCCACGACGCGGCGACGAGGGGGATCGCCGCCGCGGGGAGCCCGGTTCCCAGCTCGGTGATCAGCCGCTCCTGCCAGACGCTCGGGGCGGTCAGGGTCACGACCGGCTCCAGCCCGAATTGCAGATCCCAGGGGGAGCGCCAGAGCGGGGGATAGGCCGGGTCCAATCGGAGCATGCCCCGATCCTCGTCGCCGAGACCTCTCCGTGGTGGCTGTCCACAGGCCGGGTGCCGCCTCGGGGGATCATCCTCCCCTGTGCAGGAGAGGCCGCGCGTCACACCGGCCGGGGTCCCTCCGGTCCGTCGGTGTCGTCATCGTCCGCCTCGACGGCGTCGCCGTCGCCCGCCTCACCGTCGCCCGCCTCACCAGACAGCAGGCGCTCCAGCGCGTCATCCATCTCGTCGCGCACCGGTTCCTCGCCCCGCGCGCGCGCCTGCAGTCGGGAGACAAGTGCCGAGGGGTCGTCGATGTCGTCGGCTCCCGGCATCAGATCGGGGTAGTCCCACAGGGCGTCCCGACCCGCGATCCCGACCGCGTCCGTCACCGCACGCCACATCGCCGCGGCTTCGCGCATGCGCCGGGGGCGCAGCTCCAGTCCGACGAGCGAACCGAGTGCACGCTCGGCCGGCCCCCCGACCGCACGGCGGCGACGAACCGCCTCGGCGATCCGGGCCGCGGAAGGCAGGCGAGAGGTGGCGTCCTCGGTCACGACATCCACCCACCCCTCGACGGTCGCCAGGAGGTTCTCCAGGCGCGCCAGCGCCGCGTTCTGGGCCTCGGTGCGCGGGGGGAGGAGCGCGCCGCTCTCGAGAGCGCGTCGAAGCTCCTCCGGTTCGGAGGGGTCGAATCGGGTCGCCAGGTCTTCGAGCGCATCGGTGTCGACGTGGATCGCGCGGGCGAACTCGGTGACCTGTGAGATGACGTGCAGGCGCAGCCAGCGGGCGTGGCGGAACAGGCGCGCGTGCGCGAGCTCCCGGGCGGCGACGTACAGCGCGAGCTGGTCGTCGGGGATCTCGAGGTCCCGTCCGAAGTCGGCGAAGTTCTGGGGGAGGATCGCCGCTTCCCCGTCGGGCATGAGCGGGATTCCCACATCGCCGCCGCTGACGACCTCCTTGGAGAGGTTGCCGACGACCTGGCCGAGCTGCGAGGCGAACAGCGATCCGCCGACGGTCCGCATGAGTCGGCCGGCGCCCTCGACGAGCGCCCTCATCTCTTCGGGAGCCTGCTCGCTGAGGGCTCGGGTGAGCGCGTCGGTGATGCTCGATGCCACCGGCTCGGCCAGTTCCTGCCACACCGGCAGGGTGGACTCGACCCAGGCTCCGCGCGTGATCACCTTCGGCGTGGTCGCAAGGTCCGACACCGCCGTGGCCTCCCCGAGCCAGAGGTTCGCGAGGGAGAATGCCTGATCCAGATCGGAGCGCTGACCGCCGGTGACGCTCAGCCCGTCCTGATTGGCGATGTGGAGGGCTCCGCGTCTGGTCGTCTCCCAGGGAATCCCCTCGCTCCCGGCGGCGAAGGCGCCCTGGAGCTGAGACATGATGGTCTGCATCATGGCGGGGTCGATGTTCATCCCCGACAGGCGCGCGAGCGCCTCGGGATCGGGAGCGCCGCCACCCCCGCCGAACAGTTGACGCATGAGCTCCTGGAACTCATCCTCGGGGCTGCGGTCGTCGTCTGGCACGTGAATCGCCCTCTCAGCCGGGTCAAAGACGTGGTGTCTACGCTAGTGCCACGGATGATCGCACTCTCCGAACAGACCGGGCGCACCCTTACGCCGGTCGCGAACGAACAGCGACATCGGCACGAGGATCAGGCAGGAAGCAGGGACACCGGTGGTGCTGTTCGACGAGAAGGTGACGGTCACGCCGCCGCCGCGGCGGCCGATGAGCCGCGCCGCGCTGGCGGGCATCTGGGCGCTTGTGGTCGCACTCGTCGTTCTGCTCGTGCTCACCTTCCTGCCGACCGCCTACGTGATCCAGCAGCCGGGTCCGGTCTACAACACCCTCGGCACCGCGCAGAACGCCGACGGCGAGGATGTGCCGCTCATCACGATCGACGGCGCGGAGACCTACGCCACCGACGGATCGCTGGACCTCCTCACCGTGCAGGTGGTCGGCAATCCGCAGCGGACACCGTCGTGGCTCGAGCTCGCCGGTGCGTGGTTCGACCGTACGCGGGCGGTCCTTCCCCTCGAGTCGGTCTTCCCCGCGGGACAGACCACCGAGGAGCGCCGGACGCAGAGCACCACGTTGATGGTCAACTCGCAGCAGGACGCTACCGCCGCCGCCCTCACCGAGGCGGGGTTCGACGTGCCCTCCGACATCGTGGTCTACGAGTTCTCGCCCGACTCCGCCTCCGAAGGGGTCCTTCAGGTCGATGACATGATCCTCGCCGCGAACGGCACTCCGATCGAGGGCGTGGACGATCTGCGTCGCATCATCAACGACGGCGAGGGCGACGACGTGGAGCTGACGATCCTGCGGGACGGCGAGGAGGAGACCGTGTCGGTCTCACCCACCGAGACGGTCGCGGAGGACGGGACGACGTCGTGGGTGATCGGCGTGGTCCTGCAGAGACGGTTCGACTTCCCCATCGACGTGGAGATCCAGTTGAACAACGTCGGCGGTCCGAGCGCCGGAATGATGTTCGCACTGGGCATCGTCGACCTGCTCAGCCCCGGGGACCTGACCGGCGGAGAGGACGTCGCCGGAACCGGGACCATCACGGCCGACGGCGTGGTCGGGCCGATCGGCGGCATCCGTCAGAAGATGTGGGGCGCGGTGGGGGCCGGTGCGGAGTGGTTCCTCGCGCCGCAGGCGAACTGCGACGAGGTGGTCGGGCACGTCCCGGACGGCCTGCGCGTCTTCGCCGTCGAGGATCTCGACGACGCGCTGACCGCCGTGGAGACCCTCGCCGAAGGCGGCGATCTCGACACGCTTCCCACCTGCACCGCGACGGCGACCGCGGCTGGCTGACCGACAGCGGGCTGAGCGTTCGCCCTGACCACACCCGGCCCGCGCGTGCGCCGGGAAACGCCCTCTTAGGATTGAGACCGTGACCACGACCCCCGCGCCGCAGGCCGCACCCTCCCGATCCCGACGGGCGATCGCCATCACCCTTGCCGTGATCGCGGCACTCGTGGCGGCCTTCTTCATCTTCGCCAACCTCTACGCCGACTGGCTCTGGTACGAGCAGCTCGAATTCACCTCGGTGCTCGTGACCCAGTGGGTCGCGCGCGTGGTGATGTTCGCCGTCGGCTTCTTCGCGATGGGCATCCCGGTCTGGCTCGCGATCCAGCTCGCCTATCGGCTCCGGCCGGTGTATGCGCGCCTGAGCTCCCAGCTCGACCGCTACCAGGAGGTCGTCGAGCCGCTGCGCCGTCTGGCGATGTGGGGGATCCCGGTGTTCTTCGGCTTCTTCGCCGGGTTCGCCGCCTCGACCCAGTGGGAGACGACCTGGCTGTGGTTCAACGGCGTGCAGACCACGGTGACCGACCCCGAGTTCGGCCTGGACACCGGGTTCTACATGTTCGCCATGCCGTTCTACGGCTCGGTCCTCGGCTTCGCCTCCGCGGTCCTCCTGGTGTGCCTGCTCGTCTCGGGACTGGTGTCCTACCTCTACGGCTCGGTCCGGGTCGGGCAGCGGGAGCTGCGCATCTCCAAGGCCGCGCGCATCCAGCTCGCGGTCATCGCGGGACTGTACATCCTGGTTCAGGCGGGAAGCCTGTGGCTGGACCGCTACCGGACGCTCGTCGAACCGTACGACCGCATCACCGGCCCCGGGTACACCGGTGTCAACGCGATCATCCCCGGTCAGACGATCCTCGCCATCGTCGCGGCGATCGTCGCCATCCTCTTCTTCGTCACAGCCGTCATCGGACGCTGGCGCTACCCCCTCATCGCCACGGCGCTCCTGGTGATCTCCGCCATCGTGGTCGGCGTCGGGTACCCGTGGGTGCTCAACACCTTCCAGGTTCGGCCGAACCAGCTCACACTCGAGAGCGAGTACTACCAGCGCAACATCGACATGACGAAGATGGCCTACGGCATCGACGGGCTGGAGAAGACCGACTTCTCCGCCGTCACCGACGTCGAGCCCGGTCAGCTGCGCGAGGATGCGGAGACGACCGCATCCATCCGCATCATGGACCCCGCCATCATCAGTCCGACCGTACGGCAGCAGGAGCAGTACCGCGCGTTCTATCAGTTCCCCGAGACGCTGGACGTGGACCGGTACGAGATCGACGGGCAGTCCCAGGACACCATCGTCTCGGTACGCGAGTTGGACGTGGACCGTCTCGGCCAGGCTTCGACCTGGCAGAACACCACGGTGGTGTACACCCACGGCTACGGCATGGTCGCAGCGCGCGGTAACGCGCGGACCGTCGAGGGCTTCCCCGAATTCATCGAGCGTGGGATCCCGGTCTCCGGTGTCCTCACCGAGGAAGAGGAGTATCAGCCGAGGATCTACTTCGGCGAGAACTCCCCGCCCTACTCGATCGTCGGCGCTCCGGAGGGAACGGAGCCGTTCGAGCTCGACTACCCGTCCGGTGGGGACGGCGAGAGCGAGACCCGGTACACCTTCACCGGCGACGGTGGGCCGAGCGTCGGCAACGTCTTCAACCGCCTCATCTACGCACTGAAGTTCCAGTCGGAGCAGATCCTCTTCTCCGACTTCGTCAACGAGGAATCGCAGATCCTCTACGACCGCGATCCGCTCACCCGGGTGGAGAAGGTCGCGCCGTACCTCACGCTCGACAGCGACCCCTACCCGAGCGTCGTGGACGGCCGGATCGTGTGGATCGTCGACGGGTACACCCTGAGTGCGAACTACCCCTACTCCACGACGGTGAGCCTGCAGCAGGCGATCGCCGATGCCAACAACGTCCAGCCGCGATTCGCCATCGACGACATCAACTACGTGCGCAACTCCGTCAAGGCCACCGTCGACGCGTACGACGGTTCCGTCACGCTCTATGCGTGGGACGACGAGGACCCGATCCTGCAGGCCTGGCAGAAGGTCTACCCCTCCACCGTGCAGCCGATCAGCGAGATGTCCGCAGACCTGATGAGCCACGTGCGCTACCCGACCGATCTGTTCAAGATCCAGCGCGCCATGCTCGGTGTCTACCACGTGGACGACGCGCGGGCCTTCTACCAGCGCGACAACGCCTGGGCGACCCCGGAGGACCCCCAGGATCCCGGCAGCTTCCAGCCGCCGTACTACTCCACGATCCAGATGCCGGGCCAGGCGGCGCCGAGCTACTCGATGTTCACGACCTTCATCCCCTCGTCCGAGGGCGGGGCGAGCCGGAATGTCCTGATGGGGTATCTCGCGGTCGACTCCAATGCCGGATCCGAGGCGGGCGTGAAGAGCGAGGACTACGGCAAGCTTCGGATGCTGGAGATCGACGCGGAGACCCCCGTGCCCGGCCCCGGCCAGGTGCAGAACACCTTCGACGCCGACCCCACCGTCTCGGCGCAGATCAACATCCTCTCGCAGGGACAGTCCGACGTGCTCAACGGCAACCTCCTGACGCTCCCCGTCGGCGGCGGTCTGCTCTACGTCCAGCCGGTGTTCGTGCAGTCCTCCGGTGGCACGCAGCTGCCGACACTGCAGCGCGTGCTCGTCGCCTTCGGTGACCGGATCGCGTTCGAGAACACCCTCAACGAAGCGCTGGACACCCTGTTCGGCGGTGACTCGGGGGCCACGGCCGGTGACACGGACGTGCCGCCGGACGCGAACCCTGCGCCGAGCCCGACTCCGACGCCCACGCCGTCCGAGACTGGAGATGCCGGCGAGACGCCCGCGCCCACCGTTCCGCCCGCCGATGAATACCAGGCGGCGCTGCAGGAGGCGCAGGACGCGATGATGGATCGTCAGGCGGCTCTCCAGGCGGCGGACTGGGCGGCGTACGGCGAAGCCGATGCGCGGCTGACGGCAGCGGTGGAGCGGCTCATCGAGCTCGGCGACCAGCAGTAGCGCGCCACTGGCGACGCACCACACGCGAATGCCCCGGCACCGCGTCCCTTCCGAGGGGCGCCGGTCCGGGGCATCCGTCATGTGTCGCCCGTTGCGGGCGGCTCTACCATGCGCTGGTCAGGCGGCAGCGAGGAGTCCGTAGGAGATCAGCAGCACCGTGACGATGAAGCCCGCGATCTGGTTGATCCACAGGAAACGGCGCCAGCCGATCGTCGCCTTTTCCGCGGTCTCATCAGTGACCGAACGGTACGGCCACACGATCGCGATGTAGGGCAGCACGGCGATCACCGCCAACGGACCCGGCCACGCTGTCGCGAGGATCACCAGGCCCGCGGCGAAGTAGCAGGCGAGGGCGAACCGGACGGTCCACCGCGCACCGCGTGCCGTCGCGATGGAGCTGATGCCCGCCGCTCGGTCGGCGAGGACGTCCTGGACGGCGCCGAAGGCGTGGGAGGCGATCCCCCAGAGGGCGAAGGCGACGATGACGGCGACGAGCTGCCAGGTCCAGGCGACCCCGGCCAGGACGAGCGCGTACACGGCGGGGGAGAAGAAGTGGATGCTGCTGGTGAGCGAGTCGGCGAACGGCCGCTCCTTCAACCGCAGCGGCGGGGCGCTGTAGAACACCACGAAGAACAGGCTCGCCGCCAGCACCAGCCAGGAGGCCGGTGAGCCGACCCACACCAGGTAGGCCACGAACGGCAGGCACAGCAACCCCGACACCCACAGGGTGAGGGCGTGGAGCCGTTGATCGAGCACCGCGCCGTGCGCGCCGCCCTTCCGGGGGTTGCGCAGGTCGGATTCGTAGTCGAAGACGTCGTTGATGCCGTACATCGCGACGTTGTAGGGGATGAGGAAGAACAGAGCACCCAGGATGAGGGTGAGATCGACCTGACGCGTGGCCAGCAGATACGCCGCGGCGAACGGATAGGCCGTGTTGATCCAGCTGACCGGACGGGAGGAGACGAAGAGCTGTCGGATCACGCGACCCGTGCGCAGCGGAGTCGGGGTGGTCATGAGGTCTGCTCCCGGCGGTGGCGACCGCTCGTCACCAGGGTGTGGACGGCGGGGACCAGGAAGGCGGCGGCCACCGCGTACGCGAAGTCCTCGATGGGGGCCAGCCCGATGAGAATGCCGCTGCGATGTTCTTCGTCGTAGGCCACGAGTCCTGTTCCGATGATGACGTTGTCGAAGATCGCGGTGAGGATGACGAGCACCACCGCACCGGCGAGGGATGCGACCATCCTCTCGCGGAATCGCGGCAGTCGCACGGTGGCCAGCGTCACTGCGGCGGCGACGAGGAGGAACGGGATGTTGATCAGCACGTAGGTCACGATCGTGCCTCGTCTTCCCGTGTGCGGCGACGCCTGGCCCGGTGCTCTCCCAGGCGCAGCGCCGCGCTGTAGAAGAGCACCGCAAGATAGCAGAGGAAGGTGAGGAAGAAGACCTCCTCCAGCGGCAGCTCGGGCGCGACCGAGATCCCGATGAACAGCGGACTGTCCCCCTGGAAGAACACCCCCGTGATGATGCCGACGACGTCCCAGGCGAGGAAGAAGATCACGCCCACGGCGACCGAGACGATGGTGGCCAGGGGAGTGCGCCACAGGGCGAGACGATAGCGCGCGTCGATCACGGCCATTCCCGCGCCGGAGAAAACGATCGCCAGGAGGTAGAGCCCGGGCACCTCACACCCTCGCAGGCTCGGGGAGCGGCCCCGGGCTGCGATCGCCGCGCAGCCGCTTGAGCACCAGCTCGGCCGAGATGAGGCACATCGGCAGACCGATACCCGGAAGCGTGGATGCCCCCGCGTAGACCAGTCCGCGCACCTTCTTGGATGCGTTGCGCGGCCGGAAGACCGCGCTCTGGTTGAGGGTGTGCGCGAGCCCGAGCGAGTTCCCGCGCCAGGCGTGGAGATCGTGGAGGAAGTCGCCGGGGGTGATCGTGCGACGCACGACGATACGGTCGGCGAGATCGGGGATCCCCGCCCACTCGGAGATCTGCGCGATGACCTGATCGGCGGCCGCCTCGATGCGCGGGTCGCCGTCGCCTTCGATCCCGCCACGTCCGAGGGAGGGGTCGGCGGGAATGGGAACGAGCACGAACAGATTCTCGTGACCGGCGGGAGCCACGGTCTCATCGGTGGCGCTCGGTCGGCAGATGTAGATGGACGCGGGATCGGGGATGTGGGCGTCGGTGCCGAAGATGGCCTCGAAGTTCGCCTTCCACCGGTCGACGAACATCAGCGTGTGGTGGGCGAGCTCGGGGAGTTCGCCCTCGACGCCGAGAAGGAGGAGGAGCGCACCGGGACTCGGCTGCTTGCGGGTCCACCACTCCTCGGGGTAGGTCTGCAGCTCCCGGGGGAGCAGTGCGGTCTCGGTGTGGTGCAGATCCGCAGCCGACACCACCAGGTCGGCGTGGATCACTTCGCCGTCCTGCAGGCGCACGCCGGTCGCCCGGACCGGGCCGGCATCGTCCGCGGTGACGATGGCCGAGACCTCGGCGTCGGTGCGGATCGTCACACCGTGACGCCGGGCGACCCGCTCGACAGCGCGGATGACCTCGGTGAACCCACCCCGGGGGTAGAGGACGCGGTCGTCGAGATCGAGGTGGCTCATGAGGTGGTAGAGACTCGGCACGCCGTAGGGTGAGCCGCCGAGGAACACCGCGGGGTACTCCAGGATCTGCCGCAGCATCGGCTCGCGGAACCGCTGGTCGACGAATCGGGCGAGGGTCGTTGTCAGCAGCGGCAGCAGCTGAGGCAGACGCTTCAGCAGTGCCGGATCGCGCAAGCCCGCCGTGGTCTCGTACGTGTCGTACAGGAATCGCGAGACCGCGAGGTCGTAGGCGTTGCCGGCCGAATCGAGATAGGTGGCGAGCTTTTCCCCTGCGCCCGGCTCGAGGGATTCGAACAGGGCCGTCGCCTCCGCACGCCCGGAGCGGACATCGACCGACTCGCCGGCGGCGCCGGAGGACGCCGGCTCGCGGTAGACGCGATATGCGGGGTCGAGTTTGATCAGGTCGAGCTCTGCGTCGGCGGTGGTTCCCACGAGCCGGAAGAAGTGGTCGAACACCTCGGGCATGAGGTACCAGCTCGGGCCGGTGTCGAAGCGGAAGCCGTCGCTCTCCCACGATCCGGCTCGGCCCCCGACGTCGCCCCGGGCCTCCAGGACGGTGACCTCGTGTCCCTCGACGGCGAGCAGTGCCGCGGTGGCGAGTCCGGCGATGCCGCCGCCGATCACCACGGTTCGTTCGGCGGTCATGCACGAGCTCCTCTCGGGTGCAGCCCCAGCATCGCGCGCGCGGCGAGGGCGGCTTTCACGGTGTCGGGTACGCGGACCCGGGTGCGGCTGTCGTCACCCTCGCGGCGGAGTCGCCGGGAGAGCTCGGCGAACAGGTCGTGTGCGACCGTTACGGCGCGCCGGCAGTCGGCGGGAAGGGACGGGATGGTCGCGGCGGCGGCCGCGAGGTCGGCGTCGATCCGGTCGAGGACGTCGGTGCGGCTGCGCCGGCCGGTGGTGACGCCGAGGTAATCGCGACCCAGCGCGCCTTCGTCGTGGAAGAGGTCGCGAAGGAAGTTGACGTCCTGGAACGCCGCACCCAGACGCCTGGCCCCTTCGACGAGCGACGGGTCGGGAAGGGCGGGTCGGGGGTTGTCGGCGTTGACGAACACGTGGAGGCACATCAGACCCACCACCTCCGCCGAGCCGTAGACGTAGGAGTCGTGCGACGCGTCGTCGTGATTGGCGACGGTGAGGTCGGTGCGCATCGACTGGAAGAAGGGAGCGATGAGGTCGGCGCCGATGAGGCATTCCCGCGCGGTGCGGGCGAAGGCATGGACGACGAGG
The DNA here is from genome assembly GCF_023155745.1 of Microbacterium kunmingense. Classification (GTDB taxonomy): domain Bacteria; phylum Actinomycetota; class Actinomycetes; order Actinomycetales; family Microbacteriaceae; genus Microbacterium; species Microbacterium kunmingense. Next base: position 175,453 of record NZ_JAKNUS010000002.1, on the reverse strand, counting down.
TTCGAGCTGAAGCCGCGGTCGATCGCGGCCATCGTCTCCGCTTCGAGATCGTCCAGCACAGCGCGCTCCGCCTCGGGATCCAGACCTGCCTCGTGGGCGGGGCCGTCGACGATCTCGTCGGCCACGCGCACCAGCGCGTAGACGTTGCGCACGTGCGGGCGCGGTCGGGGGCCCAGGAGCCGGGTCGCAAGGCCGAAGGAGGTGGAATACGCGGCGATGACGGCAGCGGACGCGTCCTCAGCCGTGCGGTCGTACTGTGCGAGCCCGGTGGGACGATCGCCGGATGCGGTCACGGAATCCTCTCCTGAATGCGGACGCAGAGGTCCTGCAACAGCATTCTCGCAGCGACGGGGAGCTCTCGGGCGGCGGAGTGCTTTCCCGCACCGGCGAGCGTGTCGTCGATCAGCTCGCGCAGCCGGGTACGCGCTCCGCTGGCCTCCAGGGCCTCCTGGGCCTCGCGGATGGCGATCGGTCCGGTGTGGGCCACGGCGAGGGCGTCGTTGACCCGAGACCATGCGGCGGTCTGTCGGGCGAAGGCGATGAGCGGGGTGCGCTTCGCCTCCCGAAGGTCGCCGCCCTCCTCCTTCCCCGCCTGATCGGCGGTCCCGAACGCGCCGATCAGGTCGTCGACGAGCTGGAACGCCAAGCCGATACGTGCACCGGCATCGCCCAGAGCGGCGATCGAGGCCTCGTCGGCTCCCGCGAGAACAGCCCCGGCCTGCAGGGGGGCGCTGAAGGAGTAGACAGCGGTCTTGTCGCGCGCAGCGGCGATCAGCGCCGCGTCCTCGGCGAGATCGGGGACCACCGCGTTCTCGACGTCGGCGAGCTCCCCGGCTGCCGAGACGAAGACGGCGTCGTCGAGGAGGCCGAACAGCGCCTCGCGCGCCTGCGAGGTCGCATCGGAGGTGGCGATGAGTCGCCCGGCTTCGTGGAGCAGAAGGTCGCCGGCGAGGATTCCCGCCGCATCTCCGAGGGTCGCCGCTCCACCGGGGCTCGCGCCCGCGGTGAGCGCGCGCAGTCGGAACTCCCCGCCGACGTTGGGGATGCCGCGGCGGATGAGGTCGTGGTCGATCACATCGTCGTGGACGACGAATGCGGTGTGCAGCAGCTCGAACGCCGCGGCGACGCGGTAGACGGTCGGCAACTGGGCGTCGTCACCGTCGAAGGCGTGGAAGGACGCCACGACGAGCGTGGGGCGCAGCCGCTTCCCGCCCGAGGCCGCCCGGGCGATGGCTTCGCCGAGGACGCAGAAACCGTCACCCAGGCGCGCGGCGCGGTCGCTGATGCGCTGCACCGCCGAGTCGATGGCGAGGTCGATCTCGGCACTGGTGGCGGCGGGGATCATGAGGCTCGTCGTCGAGGTTCTGCGGCGTCGAAAAGGTGAAGCTGCTGCGCCTGGAGCACGAGCCAGGGGCTGAAGGCCCACGGTGTGCTCACGAGGGACGACGCGAGATCTGCGGGGTCGACCCAGCGGGCATCCATCACCTCGGCGGGGTTGAGCACGGGTTCGCGTTCGGCGCGCGCGGTGTAGACCGGGCAGACCTCGTACTCCACCACGCCGCTGGCATCGGTGGCGCGATAGCGGAACAGGGGCAGTGCGAGCTGGATGTCGCTCAGGACGAGCCCGAGCTCCGATTCAGCGTGGCGCCGGACGGCGGACAGCACCGGCTCGGCAGGCCGGGGGTGGCCGCAGAAGGAGTTGGTCCAGACGCCCGGCCAGGTCTTCTTCGTCAGGGCGCGACGGGTGACGAGCACCTCGCCGGCGTCATTGACGACGTGGCAGGAGAAGGCCAGGTGAAGTGCGGTGTCACTGCCGTGCACACTCGACTTCGGGGCGGTGCCGATGGCGCGGCCGGCCTCGTCGAGAAGGACGACGTGGTCGATCTCCGTCATGGCACCTCCTGAGCAGTTCGCTAGTTTTCCTAGCGATATCGGTTGGTCGATGATACAGGGAGGCTGTGAGGGTGTCTACACGGCACCCTCGCTGCTCCGGCACCCCCGCGGGCGCGGCGGCCGCGGACGCCCCAGACGTCCGCGCTTTCCATGTTGCCCTGGAACGACGGCGCGGGACGCGTAAGCGGAACAGGACCAGGCGTGTCGCACGGTGGGGGACGGACACCCGGTGCGGCGAAAGCAAGAAGGCGCCCCTTCCGGGACGCCTTCTTCTTGGTTGCGGGGGCAGGATTTGAACCTACGACCTCTGGGTTATGAGCCCAGCGAGCTACCGAACTGCTCCACCCCGCGGCACAAGAGAAAAGCCTAGCATGCGTGGTTCGCGACGTCGAACCGGCGTGGGCATCGGTTGCCGACAGGCCCTCCTGCCGGGCAGGGTAGCTCCATGCCCGCGCCGCCCGAGAACGCCGTAGACGACAGGCCCGACGGGCGCGACGAGTCTCCCACCGAGCGCGCCGATCGCAACTGGAACGAGGTTCTGCAGGAGCTTCGCGTCCTGCAGACCGGCACGCAGATCCTCACCGGCTTCCTGCTCGCTCTGGCCTTCCAGCCCGCCTTCGCCGAGCTCAGCGCCGCGCAACGCGGGTTCTATCTCGTGCTCGTCGTGCTCTCGGCGCTGAGCGCCATCATCGCTCTCGCGCCTGTCGCGCTGCACCGTGTGCTCTTCGGCCGGGGGCGCAAGGCGACGGTCGTCCGTTTCGGGCATGTCGCGCTGCTGACGGCCCTCACCATCGTCGCGCTGCTGCTGTCCGGGGTCGTCGCATTCGTGTTCGATGTCGTCATCGGCACCACCGGTGCCCTCCTTTCCGCCGGAGGGCTGGTCCTTCTCGTCGTCGTGCTCTGGGTCGTGGTGCCGGCGGTCGTGCGCCTCCGCAAGCGCGACGGTACCGAGCCGAGTCCGGAAGGTCTTCCGCAGTGACCATCGTCCCCCTCACCATCGCGGCGGCGCAGTTCCGCCCCCGCGCCGATCCCGAGGCCAATCGTCTAGCCGTGGACGGACTCGTGCGCACCGCGGCGGGGCGAGGGGCGCGGGTCGTCGTCCTCCCCGAGTACTCCAACTACTTCGTCGACCCCTTCGACGCATCGGTGGGAGTGCACGCCGAGACCCTCGACGGGCCCTTCGTCGCGGCACTCCAGAGCCTCGCCGCCCAGACCGGGACCCACATCGTCGCCGGGATGCTCGAGCGGGGCGAGGAGGGTCGCGTGCGCAACACCGTCGTGGCGGTGACCGACACCGGGCCCGTCGCGGTCTACCGCAAGCTGCATCTGTACGACGCCTTCGGCCAGCGGGAGTCCGATTGGATCCAGCGGGGCGAGACCTCGCCACCGGAGACGTTCGCCGTCGGCGGCATCCGTTTCGGTCTGATGACCTGCTACGACCTGAGATTCCCCGAGATCGGCCGCGTGCTCGCCGACGCCGGGGCGACCGCCATCCTCGTCCCCGCGGAGTGGGTCCGCGGTCCGCTCAAGGATCATCACTGGCAGACGCTCCTGCAGGCACGCGCCATCGAGAACACCGCCTATGTCGTCGCGGCCGATCACCCGCCGCCCCTGGGAGTGGGACTGTCCGCGGTCATCGATCCGCAGGGCGTCATCCTCGCCGGTGTCGGCTCGGGAACGGGTCTCGCCCTGGCGGACCTGGATGCGGACGTCATCGATCGGGTCCGCGAGCAGAACCCCGCTCTTCGGCTGCGCCGTTTCCGGGTTGTCGCAGACTCCTAGTCTCGAGGCTGCAGCTGCGACAGGCGGCCCACGGCCTCCTCGAGGACGGGCGCCCGCTTGCAGGCGGCGAACCGGATGAGACTCGCGACGGCGGGACGTTCCTCGGGACGCACGAACGCGGTGAGGGGCACGCCGACGACGCCGACGCTCTCCGCCATCTCGCGACAGAAGCGGTCGGCGTCGACGACGTCGACCGCCCTCGCGTCGACGACCGTGAAGTACGTCGCGGCGGGAACCGACACGTCGAAGCCCGCGGCGCGCAATCCTCGACCCAGCAGATCGCGTTTGACGCGAAGGGTGTCAGACAGCGAGGCGAACCAGTCGTCGGTGAGGGCCAGTCCCGCGGCGATGGCCGGCTGGAAGGGCGCGCCGCCGGTGTATGTCAGGTACTGCTTGACGGCGAGGACGGCCTCGATGAGATCGGCCGGCCCGGTCGCCCAGCCCACTTTCCACCCGGTGGTCGAGAACGTCTTGCCCCCCGATGAGATCGACACGGTGCGCTCCCACGCTCCCGGCATCGCCGCGATGGGCTCGTGCCGCCCTTGGAAGACGAGGTGCTCGTAGACCTCGTCCGTCACGATCCAGGCGTCGTGCTCGTGGGCCAGGCGCACCACCTCGGTGCGGAGTTCCTCGGAGAACACCGACCCGGTGGGATTGTGCGGATCGTTCACAAGGATGACGCGGGTGCGAGCGCTCACCGCGTCACGGAGCGCCTGCGGGTCGGGCTGGAAATCGGGGAAGCGGAGGGGAACGGTGACGAGGCGTGCACCCGCCAGGGCGACGAGCGCCGCGTACGCGTCGTAATAGGGCTCGAAGACGACGACCTCATCGTCGGGGCCGTCGACCAGTGCCAACAGGGAAGCGGCCAGGGCCTCGGTCGCGCCGGCGGTCACCAGGACATGACGATCGGGATCGAGGTGGAGACCGTAGAACCGCTGCTGGTGGGCGGCGATCGCCTCGCGCAGTTCGGCGACGCCGCGGCCGGGCGGATACTGGTTGACACCGTGGGCGATCGCGTCCCGGGCCGTGTCGAGAACGACAGCAGGTCCGTCTTCGTCGGGGAATCCCTGACCGAGATTGATCGCGCCGGTGCGGGCCGCAAGGGCCGACATGTCGGCGAAGATGGTGGGGCGGGTCGTCCCGTCGGCGGACAGCAGCCCGGCGCCGTCGGCGACACGCCGCCAGGGGCCGGGAATCGTTCGGGGCATCGGTCGTGGCATCCCTCCTGCACGGGTTCCTCAGCATTGCATAGGCGCATCGCGGGCGGATCATAAGAAACCCACAGGATCGGTGACCACGCTTGTTCACAGATCGGCCAGAGACGCGATCGACGGTTTCAAGGGGCCTGCGGCCCGAGGAGGAACGAAGATGAGCGAGAACAACAGCGACCGCCCCGCGGAGGAGACCCCGGCGATGCCGCCTGTGCCGGAGAAGCCCGCCGTCCCGGCGGCCCAGCACACCCCGCCGGCGGGGTGGCACGTCCCGCCGCGACCCGCACCCCCGACCGTGGCGGCGGCGTACCCCACGTCCGCACACGCGACCCAGCCCACGCTTCCCCTCGGCGAGCCCGCACCCGCCTCGCCGCCGGCGAAGCGCACGTCCGGTGCCGCACGTGTGGCCGGCCTCCTCGTGGCCGCCGCCGTCGTCGGAGGCGCCGCGGGGCTCGGTGGCGCCTACGCCGGTGTGTCGCTGTTCCAGCCGACCTCGACGGCGACCACGGCGACCGGCCCCACCAGCGTGACCGTCAACGACACCGATGAGGTCAACCAGACCACGGCGATCGCCGCGAAGGTGGTCCCGAGCGTGGTGACCATCGAGGCGGCAGGCGGCGCCGGCAGCGGCACCGGATCGGGCGTCATCCTCTCCAGCGACGGGTACGTCGTGACCAACACCCACGTCGTCACCCTCGACGGCGCCACCGCGGACGCCGCCATCCGGGTGACCACCTCCGACGGGCGGGTCTTCGATGCCGAGATCGTCGGCACCGATCCGCTCTACGACCTCGCCGTGATCAAGCTCCAGGACGCCGAGGGCCTCACTCCGATCGAGTTCGCCGATTCGTCCCAGCTGAACGTCGGTGACGAGACCACCGCCGTCGGTGCGCCCCTGGGACTGTCCAACACCGTCACCACCGGCATCGTCAGCGCGTTGAACCGTTCGATCGAGATCGCCTCGTCCGCCGCTCCCGACGAGGGCGACACGGAGGAGAACCAGGGCGAGGCGCCGCCGTTCTCGTTCGACTTCGGCCAGGGCCAGCAGTCCGGTCAGCCGGCGGAATCGATCAAGATCGCGGTCATCCAGACGGATGCGGCGATCAACCCCGGGAACTCCGGAGGTGCGCTGGTCGATTCGCAGGGCCGCCTCATCGGCGTCAACGTCGCCATCGCCTCAGCGGGCGGGAGCTCGTCGACCCAGGGGAACATCGGCGTCGGCTTCGCGATCCCCTCCGATATCGTCCAGCGGGTCACCGACGAGCTGATCGAGAACGGATCGGCGACGCACGGGCTGCTCGGCGCCAACGTCCAGTCGGCGGCCTATGTCGAGGATGCCGACATCACCGGCGCCTACATCGCCGAGGTGACCTCGGGCGGTGCGGCCGAGGCTGCCGGGCTTCGGGCGGGCGACATCGTCACCGAGTTCAACGGGGTGCCGATCACCGATTCGGTCGACCTCACGGCCCAGGTGCGTGCGCTCGCTGCGGGCAGCGAGGTCTCGCTGACCTACGTGCGCGACGGTCAGAACGAAACCGCCGATGTGACTCTGGGAGAGCTGCAGCAGTAGGGACTCCCGGGTTCGGACGCCATCCCGCGATAGGCTCGCGGGATGGCGTCCTTCTCGTTCGGCGCGGGGAATGCACGCAAGGTCGCGAGCATTCCGCTGTACGCGCTCGGTCGCGTGCTGACGCTCGTGGTCCCGCGGCGCCGCGATCTCTGGGTGTTCGGGTGCGCGGTCGGCATCGCCGACGGGGCGCTCGCGCTCTGGGAGGAAGCGGCGACGCACGGCCGATCCGCCGTGTGGCTGACCGCGTCGCCGGACGAGGATCGGGATGCCGCGGCGAGAGGCATCCCGACGGCGAGGAAGTCCTCGCTCCGCGGCCTCTGGCTCACCGCTCGCGCGGGCGTCCTCGTGGTCACCCACGGCTTCGGCGATGTGAACCGGTACGCCACCGGCGGCGCATTCACCGTGCAGCTGTGGCACGGCATTCCGCTCAAGCGCATCGGCCTGGATTCACCCGAGACGCTGCGCAGCAGCATCCTTCCCCACTCTCGCGCCATGCGCGCCCTCATCCGAGCCATGTACCGCGGCGCGACCCGCCGGATCGGCCTGATCCCCGCCGCGTCGCACGTGGTGCGAGGTCGCCTGGAGTCGGCGTTCTCCCTCCCCGACGAGCGGGTCCCGGTGACCGGAGAGCCGCGCGTCGACGTGCTGTCGCGGGGTTCGGCCGAGGAGCGTCGTGCTCGGGCCCGCGCTCTGCTGTCATCCACGACAGGGGCGATCGGGGATTCGGCGCGGGTGATCCTCTACGCACCGACCTGGCGTGACGGTGCGCCCGATCCGGCGGTGCCGACGGCGGCGGACTGGCGGAGGATCGGCGACACCCTCGAGGCGCAGGACGCCATCCTGCTCGTCCGCTCCCACCCGCTCGGCGCGGGGGAGTACACGCCGCCGCGTCCGAGCGCGCGCATCCGGATGCTCGGCAGCGACGTCCTGCGGGACGTCACCCCGGCCCTCCCCGGAGTGGACCTGCTCATCACCGACTACTCATCGCTGGTGTTCGACGCCGGCCTGAACGGCACACCCGTCCTCTTCCTCGCGCCGGATGTCGAGGACTACGCCGCCCGACGCGGCTTCTACGGCTCGTTCGACGAGATCGCCCGAGGCGATGTCGCGTCGAGTTGGGCGGACATCAGCGAGCGACTCGGCGGGGCGCTGACCGAGGGTCCCGAGCGCGCCCGCCTCGCCGATCGCTCCGCGGCGCGCAGCGCCCGGGTTCACGCCTTCCGTGATGGAGGCAACACCGCACGGGTCCACCGTGCCATCCTGAACGCCACGGGCGCCGCCATGACCGACGGCCGCACGAGAGGACGCAGATGACCGACGCCCGATTCCATGCCGACCCCGCGCCTTCGCTCGTTCTCTCCGGTACCGGACCCGCACCGCAGCGTGCGCGTCTGGACGGGCCGCGAGCGCGTGTCACCGCGGACGTCATGGTGGACGACCAGGGCTGGAAGGTCGAGGTGCCGCTGCACGTCGCACGCTGGGGTGGTCCGGACCTCCCGCTGCCTCGTGGGTCGTATGCGTTGCGTCTGACCGGCGGAGCGGGGGCGGAGGACGAGGTTCCGGATGTCGCGCTGAGTCTCCTCGGCAGCCTCCGCGCGGAACTGCGCGGCGGTGCGGTCATCGTCGGCCCGCCGATCGATCCGGTGTACGACTCCGGCGAAGGTCAGGCCGCCCTCGAACGTCGATACGCCACCCGAGCGGGGGAACTCGAGAACGCGGTGTTCTTCGAGAGCTTCTACGGGCGAAACGCCAGCTGCAACCCGCTGGCGATCGATCGCGAGCTCGCGCGGCAGGTTCCGGGGGTGACGCGGTATTGGAGCGTCGCGGATCTGTCCGTGGTCGTGCCCGACGGCGCCGTCGCGGTGGTGGAGGGAAGCCCGGAGTGGTGGCGCGCCCGCGGCGTCTCGCGCCTGCTGATCGTCAACGACTGGCTCCGCCGCCGCTTCTCACGCCGAGGCGGGCAGGTCGTCCTCCAGACATGGCACGGCACACCGCTCAAACGCCTCGCCCTTCACCGCCCGGGCTTCGACCCGCGGCGGGCGGCGGCGGTCGTCCGCGAATCGTTCCGCTGGGACATCCTGCTCGCCCAGAACCCTTATGCCGCACGGGTGCTGCGGAAGGCCTACGCGTTCCTGCGTCGGCCCGTCTGGGTCGAGGGATATCCGCGCAACGACGTCCTCGTCACGGGGGACGGCGCCGCCACACGTGAGGCGCTGGGCATCGCCGCCGATGAGCGCGTCATCCTCTACGCCCCCACGTGGCGGGACGATCGGGAAGAGATCGTCGACTTCGTCGATCCCGCGAGCCTGGCCGCCGACACCGGCTCCGTCGTGCTGGTCCGCGGGCACTCCCGCACCCTTCAGCCCGGTCACGATCTCGCCGGCCCCCGGGTGATCGATGTCACCGGGTTCCCCGACACCTCGGCGCTTCTGCTGGCGGCGGATGCCCTCGTCACCGACTACTCGTCGGTGATGTTCGACTTCAGTGTCACCGGCAAGCCGATGTACTTTCTCGTGCCCGATATGGACCACTATCGCGGGACCCTGCGCGGCTTCTATTTCGACCTCGCGGCGCGCGCGCCCGGGCCGGTGGTGCGCACGCAGCAGGAGCTGATCACGGCGATCACGGCGGAGGATGCGGCCGTCTACGCCGAGAAGTACGAGGCGTGGCGGCGGACCTTCAACGCCCGCGACGACGGGCATGCCGCCGAACGCGTCGTCCACCGCATCCTGGATCAGGGTCTCATCGCACGCGCGTGAGTGACGCCGCCGTCGCTCAGGGGAGCGGCGTGTTGCGATCACCGATGCGTGAGGTGTCGACGGTGTCGTCGGCGCCGCGGATGAGGCCGATGAGGAATCCCGTGCCCCAGGAGAAGTGCATCGTCGGCAGCACGGCCAGCGTCCACAGTTTGTCGCGCCATCCCGCGCCGCCGCCGGGGCCCGCCGCCACGACCACGATAAGCGCCACGTAGGCCAGCACGGGCAGGTGCACGAGAGAGGCGACGAGAGCAGGGATGCCGCTGAGGACAGCGGTGAGCTGGAGGACGGCGACCACCAGGGCGGCGACCGTGTCGATGACGAGTGCGGGCGGTGCGAAGAAGCGGAGAGAATTCACGAGGCCGTAGCGCCGCACGAGCTCGCCGCGCCATCGTCCGGTGGCGAAGAACTGCCGCGCGAGGCGGGTCCAGCTTTCGCGCGGCCAGTAGGTCACCGACAGGGTCGGATCGAACCACACCCGGTATCCGGCGCGACGGATGCGGAGGTTCAGCTCCCAGTCCTCGCCGCGTCGGATGGATTCGTCGAACAGCCCCACCTCCTCGAGGACCGCGCGGCGCATGACCCCGAGGTACGCCGACTCGGCATCGCCCTCGTCGGCTCCGCCGTGGTACGCTCCGCCGCCGAGGCCGATCCGGGAGTTGTAGGCCCGCGCGACGGCGCGCTGAAACGGGGTACGGCCGTCGGCCCGCATCACGCCGCCGACGTTCGCCGCTCCCACCCGCGTCAGCGTCTCCAGAGCACGACGGGTGTAGCCGCGTTCGAGTTCGGAGTGCGCGTCGACCCGCACGATGGTGGGGTAGCGACTCGCGCGGATGGCGATGTTCAAGCCAACCGGGATGTCTGCCGCCGGGTTGTCGACCAGCACGATGCGTGGGTCGCGGGCGGCGAGCTCCGTAGCGAGCTCGGTGGTGCCGTCGCTCGACGGCGCGAGGGCGATGATCAATTCGATCGGCGCGTCGACGTCCTGCGTCAGAACCGTGTCGACCGCGCGTGCGAGATAGTCCCGCTCGTTCAGAACCGGCATGACGAAGGACACTCCGGCGCCGGAGGGGACGGCGGGCGCTTCCCGTCGCTTCCGCTCGTCAGCCTGCACCCGTCGATCATGTCACGCGACCGCTGGCTAGTCTGGGTGGGTGAAGTGGGTGTCCGACGCGGGGAAGGCGCTCGCCCTGGTGCGGCGAGCTCTGGACAATCGAGCCGCCGTGGCAGATGTCCGGCGACGGCTGGCGGCCTCTGCGCCGCATCCCACGGATCATTACCGGATCGCGGTGTACTTCGCCGACGGCGCGGTGAACATGTATCAGATGCGGCAGTGGTACCGCCCGCTGCAGGAGCTGGCGCGCACCTGGCCCGTCGTCGTCCTCAGCCGGGCGGTCACCGGTGCGCGGGCGCTGCTGGAGGATGACGCCCTGCCGGTGGCCTTCGTTCCCACCGTGCGTGATCTGGAGCAGTTCCTCATCGCGGAGGACATCCGGATCGTGTTCTACGTCAACCAGAACACGAGGAACTTCCAGATGTTCCGCTACGGCCGGCGCTGGCACGTGTTCATCAACCACGGCGAGTCCGACAAGATGTACATGACCACCAACCAGTACAAGGCGTACGACGTGGCATTCATCGCGGGCGACGCCGCCCGCGACCGGCTGTCGCGGGTGCTGTGGGACTACGACCTCGACCGACGCACGCGGCAGATCGGCAGGCCACAGGCTGATCACTACTCGGGTTCGGTGCCCTATCCCTCCGACGACCGCACCGTGGTGCTCTACGCGCCGACCTGGGAGGGCGATCGTCCCTCCGCGCACTACGGGTCGATACGTACCCACGGGGAGGCTCTCGTCACCGCGCTGCTGGACACCGGACGCCACCGCATCGTGTACCGCCCCCATCCCCGGTCGGGCGTCGTCGATCCTGAATACGGCGCGGCCCATCGGCGTATCGTCGCGGCTCTCGGCGCGGCCAACGCCGCGGACCCGTCCGCCCACCACGTCCACGACGATCGACCCGAATTGGGGTGGCAGCTCGCGGCATCCGACATCGCCATCGTCGACATCTCCGCGATGGTGTACGACCGACTTGCTGCCGGAAAGCCCCTCCTGATCACTCGACCGGCCGATCCGGCCGCCGCCGTGGACCCGCATGGATACCTCTCGGCCTGCGAGTGGCTCGACGCCGACCGCGCGTCCGACGTCGTCGCCGAGACCGATCGCGTGCTGCGGGATCCCGAGGCGGTGTCGCGTCTCCAGCACTGGGTGCACCACTACTTCGGCGATACGACCCCGGGCGCGGCGACGGCGCGCTTCCACACCGCTGTGGCCGACCTCATGGCGTCGTGGGAGGAGTGGCATCTGCGCTCGGCGGATGTGGACGACGACGAGGACGATGTGCAGGACTCACCGGACCGCGAGGGCGAGGACGAACTCGACTAGGGCTCACGCCGAAGGGTGGTCGCCGCATTCCTCCTAGAGGCATGCGGGTCGTCAGAAGGGTGGGGGTTTTCGGGGGTCGTCGGGGTGTTCGCGGGTGATGCGGAACTTGATGCCCGGGTTCGTCCATGTCGCCCAAAGGTCGTCGGGGAGGTCTTCTTCCGGGGTGAAGTGGACCCCGTGTCCGGGTGGGTTGTCGATGTAGACCCGCCCGGTCGGGGAGGTCCACTCGATCACCCCGCCGTCGAGTTGTTTCACTTTCCAGGCGGTGAACTGTTTCATGCTGTGGTGTCGTTGACACAGGCAGCACAGGTTGCAGATCTCCGTCTTCCCACCCAGCGCGGCGTCGTGGTTGTGGTCGACCTCGCACTTGCGGGCGGGCATGCGGCATCCGGGCCACCGGCAGTGCCTGTCGCGACCTTTGAGGAACCGGTCCATGGCTGTGGTGCGCTGGTAGGTGTCCACCGCCATCGTCAACCCGGTGATCGGGTGGACGAGGAGCCGCTCCCACGTGTCGTAACTGTTCCCCGCCAGCAGCCTCGCGGTTCCCGCATCGATCGGGCCCACCCCGGCGAGGTCGCAGGGGACATCGCTCTGACCCATGAGGGCCATGACGGGGATCACGACCTGCACCTTCGCTTTGATCGCGCCGAGCCCGCCCGGCCGTCCACCGGGACCGACGGGGTCACCGGTGGGGTCGATGGTGGGGATGGCGGTGAGGAGCATGTCGGCGAACAGGTCGGCACGGACCTCGTCCAGGGACCGGGTGTCACCCGATCCCGGTTCCCGAACGGCGATGACGGCGTTGGCCTGCTCGGTGACGCGTTGGAAGATCCCCTCGATCAACACCGAGGAGTGCGCAGACCGCAGCTCCGACATCCCCTCCCCGATTGTGTACCGGACGATCTTCCGCCCCCGAAACGCCTCCTCGTGCCGTTCGGTGAGGGTGCGCGGGTTCATCCGCTCGGCGAGGATCTCCAACTCCGCCCGGGCACGGCCCGGTGTCTCGTCGAGGCAGATCTCCGCGGCGAGCTGATCGAACTCACCCTTCAGCCCGGTGGGGATACGTCGGCCGATGTCCTCCACCACCGCCACATGCGCCCTAGTGAGCAACCCCTTCTCCAGGCAGTGCACCGTCGCGGGATAGTCGTTGACCAGCGTGTAGGCGGAGTCGATCTGGCGTTGCACCGCACGGTCGGACACCCGCACCGCCGCCGCGATCTCCGCCGCCACACCCCGCAACGCCATATCCCGGTCCCGCACGACCGCGGACGACCCCTCCGCCAACCGCGCCGCGAACGCACCCGCCTCAGCCAGCGCCCGCGCCTGCTCAGCTTCGGCAGCCGCGAGCGCCACCTGCGCGGCCTCCACCCGGGTGAGCACCCCGCTCAGCTCCGAGCGGTCCTCGTCGCTGAGGAGGGTGAGCCGCGGGTTCGAACGCATGTATGAAGCATCCCACCACCCTCCGACATCCACACCCGAAACCCTCAACCAGAGGTTGAACCCGAATCAAGGCGAGACGTAGCGCCCTCAATCGAGGGAGGCGCGGCCGCTCGGATCGTGTGCGACCTCTTCACGCCCGTCGCGCCGAGTCCGGTGCACGGGGGAGATCGTCCGCGCAACGGCTCCGGTCGCGCCGGCGACGACCGCGCCCGCACGTCGAACGCCACGGGTCGCCGCAGATTCCCATCGCTGCGCTCCGGGCTTGGGCTCGACGTCCGGCGGAACGCTCGCCGGCGGAAGCCCGAAGGCGCGGCGTGAGCCCACGAGGACGCGTCGGCCGAGGATGTGGTTCCCGGCTCCGCCGACGGCGGCGCCGATGCCGAACGGCAACGCCTTGCCCAGCCAGCTCGCGCCGCCACGGGTGGCGAACTGTCTGACGAATGTCGACTTCAGCCGATCGACCAGCGGCCCGACCGCGGCGCGGGGGAGTGTCTTGGTGATGATCTCTCCCCAGTACGAATCGCGGCCGGGACCTTTGCCGCCCGCCTGCTGCGCGAGCTGCCGCAGAAGATCGACGCCCTCTGTGCCGAGCATGAGGGTGAGAACGAGGGCGCGGGCCCGGTCCGGGTCCGTCACCGCGATCCCGTGCACCTCCGCGACGGACTGAGCGAACAACGTCGTCGCCTCGAGAAAACCGACCGTTTCCACGCCGCTCAGGGCGAGCGTGACGCCGGTGCCGACACCGGGTATGACAGCGGTCGCGCCGACGGCTGCTCCGCCGGTCGTGACGGCGGCCAAATAGCGCCGCTCGAGCACCCGGATGATCTGGGCAGGTGTCGCATCCGGGTGACGAAGGCGGATGCTGCGCAGATGCGCAAGGACCACGGGACGCTGAATAGCGAGAACGCGGTCCAGGAGCCGGACGACATGCGGATGCTCCTCGGAGCCCACCGGGGGGAGTCCCCCTCGCCAGGGCGCGTCATCCGTCATCGAGTGGATGCGATGCACCTTCTCAGCCATGTCGGCGATCCTCCGTCTCGACGCCCCGCACGTTCTGAGTGTTGACGCCTGTGGCGAAGGGGAGCGGGTGCCTCACAGCTCCCGCGGACTCACACGAAGAGGTTCGCGCGCTCCAGGTCCTCGGCGAAATCCACTTCCACGGCGTACAGGTCGGAGATGTCCATAACGCGCAGCTGCAACCCGTCCTCGAGGATCGCCAGTTCGAGGGCACGCTCGAAGTAATCCTGATCCGCGACGCGATTCAGCTGGCGGATGAAGGCGCGCTTGTCGCGGCTGGAGATGTAGTTGATGCCGACGGCTTCGCCGATGCCGCCCGTGACCGTCTTGGACAGCTCCTTCACAAAACCCGCCTCGTCCAGCGTGTACTTGACTTCCTCGTCCGACACCTTGGCGGTGTTGACCGTGACGAAGGAGCGATCGTTCTCGATGAACTCGATGGCGCGGCCGAGGACACGAGGATCGAAGACGACATCGCCGTTCATCCAGAGCACCCCGCCCTTACCGGTCGCGGTGAGGGCGCGCAGGAGCGACTTCGACGTGTTGGTCTGGTCGTAGCGATCGTTGTGCACGTAATCCACGTCGGGGAAGGCATCGACGATGGCTTCGGCGCGGTACCCGACGACCGTGGTGATGCGCGCGTCGGTGCCGAAGGCAGCGCGGATGTTGTCATGCTGCTGCTGCATGATGCTGCGGCCGTCGTTCAACTCCGTGAGGGGCTTGGGCAGGCTGCGGCCGAGTCGCGAGCCCATGCCCGCGGCGAGAATAACGGTCTGAACGGTCAAGATCTGCTCCTGGAGTGTGCGATTCACTGTCGGTTAACCGACTGGACACTCCGTTGTGCCCATCTGATGGTAGCCATGTCCCCTGGGAGAGGGCATAATACCTTCCCGTCGTTGCAGCTTTGTGATATATCGAACGATGACGGTTCGCTCACAACCCGTTCGCCGAATCGGTTGCGCTTGATAGCGTGATGCAGTGACTCCCTCACTTCCGATGCCCGACGACGCTGATCCGGCTCTCGCCGACGGCGACAACCACGGCGTCGTGGCGCGTGAGGTCGAGATCAGACTGGTGCCTCCCCTCGTGTCATCCCCGCCAGAGGATGACACGGATCCGCGTCCGTCAGCGGGCACGACCAGTGAGGCGAAGGTCGAGAAAGCCGCGCCGCGCGCACCGCGCGCGCCGCGTACCCCGCGCAAGACCACGCCGCGGAAGAGCCCTGCGCGGAAGACCCCGGCCCCGCCGCGGACGTCCCGCCCGGAGCCGACGTCCTCCGCAGCCGTCCCGTCCGGACAGAGCATCGCCGAACCGGCCCCGGAGTCGCAGGCCCCGGCGGCCGTCACGGTCGTCATCCCGCCGATTCCTCCCCTTCCCGCCGTCTCCGACGACGCGATCGTCATCCCGCCGCGTCCGCCGCTGCCGCCGCTTCCCGCTCAGAGCGTCGCGCAGCAGGAAACGCCGATCGACACCACGCCGGCCGAGGTGACGCCGGTCGACGCGCCGACTGTCGAGGCGGCCCCGGTCGAAGCGACCACTGTCGAGGAAACCACTGTCGAGGACACCACCGCAGGTGACATCCCGGCGGGAGAGGCCTCGCTCGACGACGCGCCGGTCGAGGCGACGCCGGAGGGGGCCGTCGACGTCGACCTGTCCTCCGGAGACGACGCGGAAAGTGCACCGCTCTCGGTCACCTTCGCCGACAGTCTCGACCTGCCCGAGCCCGACATCGACCACGCCGCCCTCACCGTGCGCGGTGTGTCCAAGTCATTCGGCGGGACGCGGGCGGTCGACGGCATCGACCTCACCATTCCGGCGGGCACGTTCTACGGGCTCGTCGGTCCGAACGGTGCGGGGAAGACGACGACGCTGTCGATGATCGCGGGCCTGCTCCGCCCCGACAGGGGGACCATCCGGGTCGGTGATGTCGACGCGGGAGCCAAACCGCTCCAGGCCAAGAAGCTCATGGGCGTCCTCCCCGATCGGCTCCGCACCTTCGATCGCCTGACCGGTCGCCAACTCCTCTACTACTACGGTGTGCTGCGCGGGGTCCCCTCGTCGGTGGTCGAGGCGCGCAGTGCGGATCTGGCTCGTGCGTTCGATCTGACCGACGCGCTGCACCGGGTGGTGTCGGACTACTCGGCAGGAATGGTCAAGAAGATCATGCTCGCCGGCGCGCTGATCCACTCGCCGAGACTGCTGGTTCTGGATGAGCCGTTCGAGTCGGTCGACCCGGTGTCGAGCGCCGTGATCCTCGACATCCTGTCGGCCTACGTCTCGCACGGAGGAACCGTCATCCTGTCCAGCCACGGCATGGAGTTCGTCGAGCGGGTCTGCTCGCGCGTCGCGGTCATCGTCGCCGGTCAGGTGCTGACCGAGGGCACCATCGACGAGGTGCGTGGCGAGCTGACGCTGGAGCAGCGCTTCATCGAGCTCGCCGGGGGACTGAGCGACGTGGAAGGCCTGGAGTGGTTGCACACGTTCTCCGACTGAGGCTCGCCCTCGTCGTCGGGGCTCTGCGTGGCGACCGGCGCCACACCACCCGGATTATCCTCGGAGTGATCGTGCTCGTCGCGGCTGTCGCCGCCGCCTGCTGGGCCCTGCTGACCCTCGCCGATGCCCGGCCACCGGTCGTGCTCGCCGTGACCGTCCTCGGCGGCGCCGGCGTCACCCTCGGCTTCGCGCTCGCACCCGTGGTCGCCTCGGTATCCGATCCGCTCGACCCTCGCCGATTCGCCGTCCTCGGACTCGCCCCGACGCCGTTGGCCGCGACGCTCGCGGTGGCGGGACTCGTGAGCGTGCCGATCGCGGCGCTCGCCGCGGTGACCGTGGCAGCCGGCATCAGCTGGAGCGAGCTCGGAGCGCCGTGGTGGGCTGTCACGCTCGGCATCCTGCTGGCCGTCACCACGTGCGGACTGCTCGCGCGGGTCGGAATGGCCATCACCTCCCTCTTCCTGCGCGACCGTCGTTCTCGCGAGCTCACCGGACTGTTCATCCTCGCCGTGCTCG
This sequence comes from Microbacterium kunmingense, assembly GCF_023155745.1. Taxonomy (GTDB): domain Bacteria; phylum Actinomycetota; class Actinomycetes; order Actinomycetales; family Microbacteriaceae; genus Microbacterium; species Microbacterium kunmingense. The sequence goes on along the minus strand of NZ_JAKNUS010000002.1, from coordinate 158,328 downwards.
TCGTCGTCGTGCCCGTCGGGGTGTTCCTCGCCTCGCTCGAGTGGCGCGGAACGGTTCCCCCGCAGCTGTCCGAGGCGATCGAGATCCTCGCGCTCACCCCTCTCGGCGCCGCGTGGGCCTTCCCTGGTCTCGTCATGACCGGCGCCGAGGCCGCGCCCCTGGCATTCCTGGTGGCCTTCCTCACCGTTGCAGCCCTCACCGGGTTGTGGTTCCTTCTGGTCCGGGTTCTCCTGACCACCTCCGAGCGCCCGCTCACCGGACGCGAACGGGGCGGTCTCGGCTGGTTCGCCGTCGCTCCCGGCACCCCGGGGGGTGCGATCGCGGCGCGGAGCCTTCTCTATTGGCTGACCGACCGCCGGTATCTCGTCAACGTGCTCGTGATCCCGATCGCCGCCGCGCTCACCGTCGTGCCGCTGCTCGTCGCGGGCGTGCCGCTGGAGATCGCCGTGCTCGTTCCCGTTCCCGTGGCGGCGCTCTTCTTCGGATGGCTGCCCCACAACGATCTCGCGTACGACTCCACAGCGGTCTGGATGCACATCGGCAGCGGTGTCCGTGGCGCCTCCGACCGCGTCGGGCGCCTCGTCCCCATCATCCTCATCGGCGTCGTCCTCCTGGCGGTCGCCGTCCCGATCAGCATCTCGATGCACGGCCGGTGGTCGGCGCTCCCGGCGATGACAGGACTCTGCGCCGCGCTCTTCCTCTGCGGCCTGGGGCTTTCGAGCATCAGCTCGGCGATGTGGCCGTATCCGGTCACGCGCCCCGGCGACAGCCCCTTCCAGCAGCCGCAGCGCACCGGGTCGGGGGGAGCGCTGGCGCAGGCGTTCGTCATGATCGGTGCGATCCTGCTGAGCGCCCCGGTGGCCTGGTGGGGGTGGCTCTCGCTCGGTCGAGACGAGGACGCGACGACCCTCGCGCTCTGGGGTGGTCTGGCGATCGGCGCGTTCACGGCGATCTCCGGCATCGCGGTGGGTGCCGCGGTCTTCGAGCGTCGGGGAAGCCGGATCATGGAGTTCGCCGAGTCGTCCTGAGCGTCGGCGCCTGCCCCGCGTCCGACCGCGCGGGTACACTTTCACCTCATGAGCACGCCCCTCGACAGCCCTGACCAGGGCGGCCTCGCCACCCTCGACCGCGAGCTCGAAGAGCTCATTCGCGAGGAGAGCCTCGAGCCCGGAGACCACGAGCGGTTCTCGCACTACGTCAAGAAGGACAAGATCCTCGAGTCGGCCATGACCGGCAAGCCCGTCCGGGCCCTGTGCGGGAAGAAGTGGACACCCGGGCGTGATCCGGAGAAGTTCCCGGTGTGCCCCACGTGCAAGGAGATCTACGACTCGATGGTCTGAGCCGACCCCACGTGCAACCCGTCACGCCACGTCGACGAAGACGGTCGGAAGTGCCGGGTCGGACCGGCTGAGCGCGAGGGCCGTGACGGGAAGCTCCTCCCGCACGCGGGCGTGGTGCTCTCGAGCTCGGGCCACGCCTTCGGGGCCGAGGGCCGTCGCGTCGGTCTCGCCTGCCTCGACCAATGCCACCTGCAGCGGCCGGGCATCGGGATGATCGACCTCGGTCGCCATCCGCTCGAACCCGTCGGATACCGCGATCAGTTCGGATGTCGCGGTGCCCGCCTCCAGCGTGCGGAAGGCGGCCTTGCGGCCACCGCGGGAGGCCTTGTCGGTCGAAGCCTTCGCCACGGGAACCCAGGCGCCCGCCGCATCCTGCCGGGCGACGAGCTTGTAGACCATCCCAGCGGTCGGGGATCCCGAGCCGGTCACCACGGAGGTTCCGACGCCGTAGGAATCCACCGGCGAGGCGGCGAGAGCGGCGATCGCGAATTCATCGAGGTCGCTCGTGACCGTGATCTTCGTCCGTGTCGCGCCGAGCCGGTCCAGCTGATCCCGCACCGCCGCGGCGACCGTGGGCAGATCGCCCGAATCGATCCGCACGCCACCCAGTTCGGAGCCGGCGACCCGGATCGCCGTCTCGACCCCGGCCTCGATGTCATACGTGTCCACGAGGAGGGTGGTGCCCACGCCGAGGGCATCGACCTGGGAGCGGAAGGCATCCTCCTCCGTGTCGTGCAGGAGGGTCCAGGCGTGGGCGGCCGTCCCCATCGTCGGAACCCCCCATTCGCGGCCGGCCTGGAGGTTGCTCGTCGCGGCGAAGCCCGCGATGTAGGCGGCGCGTGCCGCGGCGACGGCCGATCGCTCCTGCGCCCGACGTGAACCCATCTCGGCCAGGGGCCGGTCACCCGCGGCGACGCTCATGCGGGCCGCTGCGGTCGCCACCGCGGAGTCGTGGTTCATCACGCTCAGCGCGAGGGTTTCCAGGACGACCGCTTCGGCGAAGGTGCCCTCGACCACGAGGATCGGCGAACCCGGGAAGTAGGCCTCACCCTCGCGATAGCCGTGGATCGTGCCGGTGAACCGGTACTCCTCGAGGAAGCGGAGGGTCGTGGCATCCACCACGCGGTGATCTCGCAGGAACCGCAGCTCGTCGTCGCCGAAGCGGTAATCGGCCAGCAACTGCAGGAAGCGTCCGGTGCCGGCGACGACGCCGAATCGGCGTGCGCCGGGAAGACGCCGGCCGAAGAGCTCGAAGACGCATCGCCTCTCGGCGGTCCCGTCGCGCAGGGCCGCGTCGAGCATGGTCAGCTCGTAGCGATCGGTCAGAAGCGCGCTGGACGGCGCGGCGGAAGCGCTCATGGCGGTCACTCTATCGACGCGCACGGGGCCCGGGTGGCGCGGCGTAGGCTGGATGACCGTGAACGATGCGCCGATCGGAATCTTCGACTCGGGGGTCGGCGGTCTCACCGTCGCCCGCGCGGTGTCGGCACAGCTGCCGCGCGAGTCGATCCTCTACATCGGCGACACCGCCCGCTCGCCCTACGGGCCCAAGCCGATCGCCGATGTGCGCCGCTACGCCCTGGAGATCCTCGACACCCTCGTCGAGGAGGGTGTGAAGATGCTCGTCATCGCGTGCAACACCGCCTCGGCGGCGATGCTGCGCGACGCGCGGGAACGCTACGACGTCCCGGTCGTCGAGGTGATCGGACCCGCCGTTCGGACGGCGATGTCCACGACGCGCAACGGCCGGATCGGTGTCATCGGCACGGCGGGCACGATCGGGTCCGGCGCCTACCAGGACATGCTCGAGGTCAACGCGCGGCTCGAGGTGTTCGCGCAGGCATGCCCCGCGTTCGTCGACTTCGTCGAAGCGGGGGAGACCGACACGCCGCGGGTCCTCGCGACCGCCGAGGAGTACCTCGCACCGCTCCGCCACGCCGGTGTGGACACGCTGGTGCTCGGGTGCACGCACTACCCCTTCCTCGAGGGCGCGATCAGCTACGTCATGGGACAGGGCGTGAGCCTGGTCTCCAGTGACACCGAGACGGCGAAGGATGTCTACCGCCAGCTGGTCAGCCGTGACCTGCTCGCCGGCCCCGATGCGGTCGCGCGGCATGTCTACGAGGCCACCGGGGCATCGGCGGACGACTTCGTCCGCCTCGCCCACCGACTGATGGGACGCGAGGTGCGCGACGTCCGTCTCGTCCAGACCGGCGCCATCGACCTGCCCGCATCCCGGGCCTGAAGGAGACACATGTCCGACATCACCCGTGCCGACGGCCGCAGCCCCGGCGACCTCCGCCCGATCACGATCGAACGGGGGTGGAGCACACAGGCCGAGGGCTCGGCGCTGATCTCCTTCGGCGGAACGCGGGTGCTGTGCACCGCCTCGTTCACCAACGGCGTCCCGCGGTGGCTCACGGGGAAAGGCAGGGGCTGGGTCACCGCCGAGTACGCCATGCTGCCCCGGGCGACGAACGATCGCAATGACCGGGAGAGCGTCAAGGGTCGGATCGGCGGCCGCACTCACGAGATCTCCCGTCTCATCGGGCGGGGGTTGCGCGCGGTCGTCGACACCATGGCCCTCGGCGAGAACACGATCGTCATCGACTGCGACGTGCTCCAGGCAGACGGCGGCACCCGCACGGCCGCGATCACCGGTGCCTACGTCGCCCTGGCCGACGCGATCGAATGGGGACGCGAGAAGAAGTTCATCGCGCAGCGCGCGACCCCCCTGATCGACTCGGTGTCCGCCGTGTCGGTGGGCATCGTCGACGGGGAGCCGCTGCTCGACCTCGCGTACGTGGAGGACGTGCGCGCGGAGACCGACATGAACGTCGTCGTCACCGGCCGTGGGCTCTTCGTCGAAGTGCAGGGAACGGCCGAGGGTGCACCCTTCGACAAGCGCGAGCTCGACGCCCTGCTCGAACTCGCCCTGGCCGGCTGCGCCGACCTCCGTGAGATCCAGGCCGCAGCCTTGAGCGCCGGCAAGGACTGAGGATGCCGCGGCCGATCGTCCTCGCCACCCACAATGCGCACAAGGTCGCCGAGTTCCAGGCGATCGTGGCCCGGGTTCGTCCCGACCTCGTCGTCACCGGCTACGACGGGCCCGAGCCCGTGGAGGACGGGGTGACTTTCGCGGCGAACGCGCTGATCAAGGCGCGGACGGCCGCTGCGCACACCGGTCTCCCCGCGCTCGCCGACGACTCCGGCATCCGCGTGGACGTGCTCGGCGGCGCCCCCGGGGTGTTCTCCGCCTATTGGGCGGGACACCGGAAGGATGACGCCGCGAACCGCGCGCTCCTGCTCGACCAGCTCTCCGACATCCGCGACCCGAACCGCGCAGCGCAGTTCGTCTCGGTGATCGCCCTCGTTCAGCCGAGCGGGAGGGAGCACACGGTGGAGGGGATCTGGCCCGGGCGGCTCGCCACGGCCGAGCGGGGGACGGGCGGCTTCGGCTACGATCCGATCTTCGTCCCGGACGGTCAGCCCGCGGCGACCGAGCGGACCGTCGGCGAGTGGGATGCGCGGGAGAAGAACGCGCACTCCCATCGGGCTCGCGCTTTTGAGCGTCTGGCGCCGCTGCTGTCGGCCCTCTGAGTCCGAACGACGTGGCCGGTATCCGCTGAAAAGGAGTCTCATTCCCGACAGGCGTGCCCGGCTCACGGGGAACCCCCGCGGATCTAGCCTGGAACGGTGCACACTCACCCCGAGCCCGCCGGCGGCTGGCGCAGCGCCTCGAGCCGCCGGCTCCTGACCATCTCGCTCGGGATCACCGCGACGGTCATGGTGGTCCAGGTCGTCGGAGCGATCCTCTCGGGATCCCTCGCCCTCATCGCCGATGCGGCGCACATGTTCACCGACGCGGCGGGCCTCGTCATCGCCCTCCTCGCCGCCGTCGTCGCCGCGCGTCCCGCCACCGACCGTCGCACCTTCGGCTATCAGCGGGCGGAGGTCTTCGGCGCCCTCGCCAACGGTGTCATCCTCGTCGTCCTCGCGGTGTGGGTCGGCGTCGAGGCCGTCTCCCGACTGGTGAACCCCGCGGAGGTCGAGGTCGCAGGTGGTGTGATGCTCCTCGTCGCGGTGATCGGTCTCATCGCCAACGGTGCCGCGATGTGGCTGCTGAGCGCCGCCCAGAAGACGAACCTCAACGTCCGCGGTGCCTATCTCGAGGTCCTCGGCGACCTCCTCGGCTCGATCGCGGTGATCATCGCCGCCGTGGTGATCCTACTGACCGGGTGGGCGCCCGCCGACGCGATCGCGTCGCTCGCGATCGCGGCGATGATCGTGCCTCGGGCGGTGGCGCTTCTCCGGGAGGTCGCGTCCGTGCTCAGCGAGGCCGCCCCGCGGGGCATGGAGGTCCGCGACATCCGGGCGCACATCCTCGGCACGCCCGGCGTCGTCGACGTGCACGACGTCCACGTCTGGCAGCTCACGCGGGGCGCGCCCGTCTTCAGCGCCCACGTCGTCGTGTCCGCAGACGTGATCGCCGAGGGGCGCTCGGACGCTGTGCTGCGGGAGCTGCAGGGCTGCCTGTCGGAGCACTTCGACGTCGCGCACTCGACGTTCCAGGTCGAGGGCGCGGGGCACGTCGAGCACGACGCGCACGCCTGATCAGTCCTCCCGGACCACGTCTTCCGGGGCCTTGTCGGGCCGCAGCCCCCGCCAGCGGGAGTGCCGCAGGATTCCCGTCGGCGTGAATTCGCCGAACTCGACCTCGGCCACGAGCTCCGGTCGCACCCATTGCACACCGCGGGTATCGGCGGCAGGCACGCCGACGAGCGGGTTCCGATCCGTCGCCAGGGGGGCAAGGCGCTCCTGAAGCGCGCGGAGTTCTCGGTCACTGAAGCCCGTTCCCACACGCCCCGCGTAGCGAAGGCCGTCCTCACCGGGGATCCCGAGGAGAAGCGAGCCGAAGGTGTGCGCCCGTCCGCCCTGGCCGGGCCGGATCCCCGCGATGACGACCTCCTGCGTCCGGGTGAGCTTGACCTTCAGCCACGACTCCGACCGCACGCCGCGCCGATAGGGCGACCCGGGATCCTTCACCACGACGCCCTCCAGGCGAAGTCGCCCGCTCGTCTCCAGCGCGATGTCGACGTCTTCGAACACCGGTGGCGTGACGAGGGCGGGAAGGGATGCCGCGGCGAGGCGCTCCAGGATCGCCCGCCGCTGCCGGAGAGGCAGGCTCGTGACATCCTTCCCCTCGGCCACGAGCACGTCGAACAGGTAGTAGTGGACGGGGGTGAGGGCCGCCGCGCGGGCGATGTCGCCCTCGCGGACGAGGTTCATGCGCGTCTGGAGGAGCGGGAAGCTCGGCCGGCCGTGGTCGAGGGCGACCAGCTCGCCGTCGACGATCGCCGGGGTCGAGCCGAGCCCGGCGTCCTCACCGCTGATCTCGGGATAGCGCGCCGTCAACTCGTTGCCGCTGCGGGCCCACAGGCGCAGGCGCCGACCGTCCCAGACGCCGACGGCGCGGATCCCATCCCACTTCGCCTCGGCCCATGCCGAGCCCCAGCGCGCGGCGTCGGAGCGGGCGCGGGCCGGGGTGGCAGAGGTCGAGAGCATGGGCGCCAGGTCCTTCGGACGGGGCGGCCACGCCGCGTCGGGCGCGGCGACGAGGAGAGCGTCGAGGTCGTGCTCCCCGGCTACGGGCATCTCCTCCGATCCGGCCGGTGGGGACGCGGGCGCAGGAGGCGACGCCGTGACCGGCTGGGCATCGGCCTGCGGGCGGCCCGCGGCATCCGTCTTCATGCGGTGGAGAAGCCAACTGGATCTCTCACCCTCGCCGCCCGTGCGGATCAGGGCCAGCCGCACGCGACCGAGCGGGCCGCCCGGACGACCCTCGGCGGTGAAGATGACCTCATCCTCGCGCCACTTCTCCGGCTCGTAGCGACCGGTGTCCCAGATCGTCATCGTCCCGGCGCCGTACTGGCCGGGAGGGATCGTGCCCTCGAAGGTCGCGTACTCCATCGGGTGGTCCTCGGTCATGACGGCGAGGGTGTTGCGGGCGGTGGAGTGCGGGATGCCGCGGGGCACCGCCCAGCTGACGAGCACGCCCTCGTGTTCGAGGCGAAGGTCCCAGTGCAGACGCGAGGCGTGGTGCTCCTGGATGACGAAGAGGGGGGGCGCGCCGGCAGTCGACGACGCGGGTGTCGGGACCGTCGGCACGGGTTCGGGGGTGGCGCCGGCGGTGCGTTTGGCGATGTACGCCGTGAGCGGGCGACCGCTCTCGGGTGCCGGGTCCGCGGCCCGTGCGTCCAAGGCGGCGAGGGGGTCGCCGGACTCCGCGACACGGTCGAGGACCTCATCGAATCGGAGGTGATGCAGGTCCGGGTCGTCCAGCTCCTCCCACGTGCGCGGCGTCGCCACCGTGGGATGCGAGCGACCGCGCAGGGAGTAGGGCGCGATGGTGGTCTTGGAGCCGTTGTTCTGGCTCCAGTCGATGAGCACGCGGCCGTCGCGGACGGCCTTCTTCATGCTGCTGACGACGAGGTCGGGGTGGTCGGCCTCGATCGCCCGGGCGAGTTCATGGGCGAGCCGCGATGCGCTGTCGCTCGTCTGGCCCGGCGGCAGCGCGCAGTACAGCTGAAGTCCCTTACTGCCGCTGGTCACCGGGTGGGGTTCGAGTCCCATCGGGGAGAGGATGTCGCGCGCCCACCGTGCGACCTCGGCGCATTCGACGAGGCCGACGCCCGGACCGGGGTCGAGGTCGAGCACGAGACGGTCGGCATCGCCGCGCTCGCCGTCGGCCGTGAAGCGCCACTGCGGCACGTGCAGTTCGAGACTGGCCACCTGGGCGAGGTAGACGAGAGTCGGCAGATCCTCGACGAGCGGATACGCCTTGGTGCCGGAGGAGTGGGGGATCGGCACCCGCCGAACCCATTCAGGGGCACCCGGTTCGAGGTCCTTGGCGAAGAACGACATCTCCGGGTGGGCATCGGTGCCGACGCCGTCGGGCCACCGCTTGCGGGTCACCGGTCGACCGGCGACGTGCGGCAGCAGCACCGGGGCGATGCGCGTGTAGTAGGAGATGACCTCGCCCTTGGTGGTGCCCGTCTCGGGATACAGCACTTTGTCGAGGTTCGTCAGGCGCAGCCGCCGACCGCCGATGCGGACCAGTTGCTCATCGCCGGGCATGACGCAAGGGTAGCCGCGAGCGGTGTGACAGGTGTTCACTGGTGTGATGAGGTCGATCTGGAAGGGCGCGCTGACGTTCGGGCTGGTCAACGTTCCGGTGAAGGTCTATTCCGCCACCGAGGACCACGATGTGTCGCTCCACCAGGTGCACAACAAGGACGGCGGTCGCATCCGCTACCAGCGCGTCTGCGAGATCGACGGGGAGGTCGTCCCGTACAGCGACATCGACCGTGCCTACGATGACGGCCAACAGACGGTCATCCTCACCAAGGACGACTTCGACGCCCTGCCGGCGGAGAAGAGCCGTGAGATCGACGTGGTCGAATTCGTACCGAGCGATCAGGTCGACCCGCTGCTGTTCGACAAGGCCTACTACCTCGAGCCGGACTCGGCGTCGCCCAAGGCCTATGTGCTGCTGCGGCGGACTCTCGAGCAGACCGATCGCACCGCGATCGTGCGATTCTCGCTCCGGCAGAAGACACGGCTCGCGGCGCTGCGGGTGCGTGGCGATGTCCTGGTGCTGCAGACCCTGCTGTGGTCGGACGAGGTGCGCGAGGCGGCGTTCCCGTCGCTGGAGGAGGACGTGAAGATCTCGGGCAAGGAACTGGAGCTGTCCGCGGCGCTCGTCGACAGCTTCGCCAGCGACTTCGATCCGGCCGAGTTCACCGACGACTACCAGGAGGAGCTGCGCACCCTCATCAAGGCCAAGATCGAGCAGGGCGACGCGATCGACACGGCCGAGACCTTCGGTACCGAGGACGAGGAGGACGGCGGCGGCGAGGTCATCGACCTGATGGAGGCGCTGCGCGCCAGTGTCGAGCGCTCGCGCGCGGAACGATCGGAGAAGAAGGATGCCGCGCCGTCGGGAAAAGCGAGCGGCTCCGCCGCATCGAGCGGCCCCGCGAAGAAGAAGACGCCGCGGAAGAAGGCCGCCAAAGCGTCCTAGCGCCGTCCGCCGTCACGTCTCGCGGGTGGCCATCCCCGCCAGGAGCGCGTCACGCAACGGCGTGGGCAGGGCGGGCGGGATGTCGGGTTCGACGCCGAGGGCATGCAGGGATCGGCTGTAGAAGTTCCGCGCCGCGGCGGCGAAGGCGATGTCGACGATCTCGCGATCGCTGAATCCCAGACGCTGCAGCTCGGCGGCATCCGCCTGGGTCATCGCGGCGGAGTCGCCGCTCAGTCTCTCGGCGAACGCCATCATCGCCACTTCCTCGGGCGGAAGCCCGGCGGTCCGGTAGTCGCGGGCGATGCGCTCCAGCTCGTCCGCGTCGATGAACCCCAGCGCCTTGAGCCCATGGTGGGCGCGGCACGCGGTGGAGCCCAGGGCACCGGTCGCCGCCAACGTGACGAGCTCGTACCGGCGCATCCCGAGGCTCGGGACGACGGAGCGGATGAGCTGCTCGAAGGCGGCGACAGCGTCAGGATTGAGCGCCGTGACCCGGGTGTGGCTCGCCACGTAGCCGAGACTCTCGCGATCGGCGGCGTACAGCCGGGCCGCGGCGCCGTCGACCTCGGCCTCGGAGGGGGTGTGGATGGCGGTCATGCGCCCGAGGGTACGCTTTCGTTCCCGCGCCCGGAAGGGAGGGCCGCCGTTGGCGCTCAGGCGTCGGGGGTCGTGCCCGGACGGTGCTCGGGACCGCGCTGGAAGACGTCGGGGTCCAGCACGAGCTGTCGCGCCTCGACCGCGTCGGTGTCGGTGTCCTCGCCGGCCGCTGCGGCCTTCTTGGCCTTCCGGCGCTCGGCGAGGTAGTGCCAGACGATGAACACGACCGTGCCGCCGACCGCGACCAGCAGGATGACGTCGATGTAGTCGGTCACGAACTGCCCGACCCCGGGGATGAAACCGATGCCGTACCCGATCATCGTCAACCCGAAGCCCCAGATGACCGCGCCGATGAAGTTGTAGAGCGTGTAGCGGTGCCAGGGCATGTGTCCCACGCCGGCTGCCACCGGAGCGAAGGTGCGCACGATCGGCACGAAGCGGGCGAGGATGATCGTGAGCCCGCCCCACCGCTCGAAGAACGCGTTGGTCCGCTCGACGTTGCGGCGGCTGAAGACGCCGGATTCCTTCCGTTCGAACACCGCCGGCCCGCCCTTGTGTCCGATCAGGTACCCGACTTCACCGCCCACGAAGGCGGCGAGACCGATCAGGAGCGCCACCCACCAGGCACTGATGCCGAAGACCCCGTTCGGTGCCACCTCGGAGGGGTGGGAGAGCAGGCCCGCCATGATCAGCAGGGTGTCGCCGGGGAGCAGGAACCCGACGAGCAGTCCCGTCTCGGCGAAGACGATGAAGCACACCACGGCGAGGGCCCAGGGTCCTGCGGCCGCGATGATCGCTGCGGGATCGAGCCAGGGGATGAGGGCGGTGGGAACGGTGTACACGGAAGTCCCGTCGGGTGGTCGCGGCGGCAGGGATGCGGCATCTCGGCGTTGGACGAGCGTGATGCGCGTGCGGAAGGTGGGACTTGAACCCACACGCCCGGAGGCACAGGAACCTAAATCCTGCGTGTCTGCCAGTTTCACCACTCCCGCGGGTGGCTTCAGTCTAGGCGAGCGGTTCCCGGGCGAGCATGGGGATAACCCGAGAGCTGCCGCGCTCGGGTCAGCGCTTGATGCCGAAGAGGAAGTAGGCGGCAGGCCCGATCCAGTTGACCAGGATGACGGGAATCCATACCGGCTTCGGTCCGGTGACCTGCCGGCTGTCGCGGTGCGCGAGGTCCCAGAACGCCAGGAAGGCGAAGGCTGCCTGCACGATACCGAGGAGCCCGAGGGCGGCGCGCGCCGCCGGCGCGGCGGCGACCGCGGTCTTGGCGGCCTTGGCCGCGGGGGAGTCCTTCAGAGAACGCGTGGTGCTGTTCGCATCGGTCGTGTGCGTCATGATCATCCCTTCGGGCGATGGTCGCTCAGGCCCATCCTGCCCGGTCCCGGTGCTGTGCGCACCGTCTTTCGAGAACGAGCCGGCTGTGGATAACATCCGTGGCGGTCGGCGTGGCTTTGTAAGGATGCTCCGGTGACTTCCGCCGCCCGTCTCGACGTCGCGCCCACCGCCGCGGTCGCGGCGCGCGTACGCGATCGACTGCGCGCTCGGAGTGAGGATCCGACCAGGGATCCGGATGCGGCGGCCCGCATCGCGGCTGACGAGGTGCGTCGTCACAACGACTACGCCCTCGCGCGAGGGCTCCAGACGATCGATGACGAGTCCGGTGCCGTACGGGATGTGGTCGCACAGGTCACCGGCTATGGCCCGCTCCAGGCCTACCTCGACGATCCGGGCGTGGAGGAACTCTGGATCAACGCGCCCGACCGGGTGTTCGTCGCCCGGGGCGGCGTTCCCGAGCGGGTGCCGCTCCAGCTGACCGATACCGCTGTTCGCGACCTGGTCGAGCGGATGCTGCACGCGACCGGTCGACGGGTCGACCTCAGCCAGCCGTTCGTCGATGCCTCGCTTCCCGACGGCAGTCGCCTCCACGTGGTCATCCCCGACATCACGCGACGACACTGGGCCGTGAACATCCGGAAGTTCCTGCCGGCCTACCGCGATCTGAACGCGCTGGTCGAGGTGGGCTCCCTCGCGCCCGGTGCCGCCGACCTGCTCACCCGGGCGATGGGCGAGGGGCGGAGCGTGCTGGTGTCGGGAGCCACCCACGCCGGCAAGACGACGTTATTGGGCGCGCTGGTCGCCGCGAGCCCCCGAGCGCACCGCATCGTGACCGTCGAGGAGACCTTCGAGCTGGCGGTGGTGGCGCCGGACCTGGTGTCGATGCAGGGCCGCCAGCCGAGCCTCGAGGGCACGGGCGAGGTGAGCCTGCGGCGGCTGGTGAAGGAGGCCCTGCGCATGCGGCCCGATCGCATCGTCGTCGGCGAGGTGCGCGACGCCGAGGCGCTCGACCTCCTCCTCGCGCTCAACACCGGCGTGCCGGGTGCGGCGACCATCCACGCCAACTCGGCGCGGGAGGCGCTGGTGAAGCTCGCCACCCTGCCGTTGCTGGCGGGGCGCAACATCGATGCCGGCTTCGTCGTTCCGGCGGTCGCGCAGGGCGTCGATCTCGTCGTCCACTGCGAACGCGCGGTCGACGGTCGTCGCCGGGTGGGAGAGATCATCGAGCCCAACGGTGTGCGCGATGGCGCGATCGAGTCCCGATCGCTGTATCGGGCGGGGGAGCGATGACGCTCCTCTGGGGCGGCACGCTCGCCGCAGGGGTCCTGCTCGCCCTGTCTCCCTGGCTCTGGCCGGCGACCGGGGTGAAGCCCATGGTCTCGCGACGGGACGGCAGGACGATGAAGCTCCTCCGGGAAGCGGGCCTCGCGCGCATCACGCCGATGGCCCTCGCGGCGCTCTCGCTGATGATGTCCGTCGTCGTCGCCGCGGTCACGTTCCTCGTCACCTCCGTGCTTCCCCTCGCGCTCGTCGCCCTCGCCGGGGCGGCCGTCGCCCCGTACTGGTGGGTGCGGGCGCGCCGCGACCGGATGAGGAGGACCCGGCGGTCGCTCTGGCCCGACGTGTGCGATCTCCTCGTGGCCTCGGTTCGGGCGGGGATGTCGCTTCCCGATGCGGTGGCGAGCCTCGGGCAGTCGGCACCGCTCCCGCTCCGGCCGAGCTTCCGGCGGTTCGCCGCCGACCTCGCGGCGTCGGGTCACGTCGATTCCGCGATCCTGGCGCTGAAGGACAGCCTGGCCGACCCCGTGGCTGATCGGGTCATCGAGACGCTGCGGATGGCGCGCCAGGTGGGCGGCACGGAGCTGACCACGGTCCTCCGCGCCCTTTCCGCGTCGGTTCGTTCCGATGCGGCCATTCGTGCGGAGGTCGACGCGCGTCAGTCGTGGGTCCGCGGTGCGGCCGTCCTCGGCGCCGCCGCGCCCTGGGTCATCCTCGCGCTCCTCGCCCTCCGCCCCGAGGGTGCCGCCGCGTACGCCACCGGCGAAGGCATGGTCCTCATTGTGGGAGGGGCCGTCGTCTCGGTGGTGGCGTTTCGCATCATGCTGCGCATCGGGCGCCTTCCCGAACCCCGGAGGTGGGCGCGATGACCCTCGCCCTCACCGACGCGTCGCTCGCGATCGTCCTGGGCGTCGCCTTCGGCGCGGGACTTCTGCTCCTGCTCTCGCGCGTTCCCCGGTGGCGCTCGGCGTCGCTGAGTCAACGCATCGCCCCCTACATCCGCGACATCACCGATCCGATCGGCGTCACACCCGCGACGATAGGGTTCGGCGACGATGTCGCCGCCCTTTGGCAGCAGGCGAAGGAAGCGCTCACCGCTCGCCTGGGCGGGTCGACCGCGATCGAGCGACGCCTCCGCCAAGCGGGGTGGGCGAGCGACGTCACGACCTTCCGCGGACGCCAGCTGGCGCTCGCCCTCGCGGGCCTCGTCGTGGGCGCCGTGATCGTCGTCGTTCTCGTCCTCGCCGGTCGCGGATCCGCGGCGCTGGCCGTGCTCCCTCCGCTGCTCGCGGTGGGGGGAGCGATGGCCTGCGATCTGCGACTGTCGCGCGCCGCCCGGCAGCGCCGGGCCCGCATCGAGGACGAACTGCCCACCGTGCTGGAGTTCCTCGCCCTCTGCCTCTCGGCCGGTGAGGGCATGCTCGACGCTCTGCGTCGCGTCGGTAATCTGGAGGGAGGCGAGGTGACGGCGGAAGTGCGCGCCGCGGTCGTCGCCGTCGGAACGGGCTCCTCCCTCTCCGATGCCCTCATCGATCTGGGTTCACGGGTGGACTCGCCCGCTGTCTCCCGCGCCGTCGATCATCTCGTCGCCGCCATCGACCGCGGCGCACCGCTGGCCCAGGTCCTCCACGCGCAGGCACTCGACGCCCGCGAGGAGGCCAAACGCGCCCTCATCGAACGCGCGGGGCGGAACGAGATCGCCATGCTCGTACCGCGCAACACTCAGTTCTGATCTTTCCAGCGTCGAACTGCCCAGTTACCTACGTGTCCTGAGATACAGTCTCGAATCATGGAGTTGGCCGCCGGTGAGTTGCTGGTGGGTCGTGCGTGGAGATGGACGAAGGAACAGATCGAAAAGGACGTGGAGATCGATCGTCGTTCCCGACTCGCAGAAGGCGACACAGATCCGCCCGCCTCGATCTCGGTTTTCGCCGTGACACACGACGGCGGCGACGTCGAGCGCACTCTCCATGAGCTAAAGAACTCCATCCGGAAGTCGCGCAACGCTCGGTGGCTGGCTGTAGTAACCGAGAAGGAATTGTCGAATGCGGGTTTCCGCCTTGTGAGATCGGAACCGCCTCCAGATCACCACGACCTGATCCTTGGACGCCAAGCCAGCGACGCCGCTATGGTGAGGTTAGAGCAAATCTTTGAGACCAGGACAAGAGAGAGGCTCTCATGAGTATCGCCGGTACCCTGTTCAACGGTGCCCTGACAAACGTTGCAATCAAAGGTGCCGTGACTAATGCTGTGATCATTGGCAATGCCCTCCTGGACGGCGCCATCATCACCGATGGCGCTCGCATCGTCGATACACTTCGCCCACGCGTATCCTCGTCGATCAAGCGCGTGCCAGTGAATCCGAACCGAGTGAGCAGACGAAACCCCTCGTGGGCTGTTGTGGGGTTCGAAGAGGTCTCCGAGGTCCCCCACGTCGGTGAACTCGTAACCGCAATGCAGCCCGACGACGACGGAGACTTCCTCTCTACCGGTCGTGTGGAGCACGTCGACTACGGGAACCGCCTGATTTTTCTTAGCGTTGACTGGGACGGCTTTTCGACTCACGCATCGGTGCAACCCCGGACTTCTGGGTCTCAGATGCATGTCCAGTTCCATGGGTCATCCCGCGGCGGGCTCCGAAGGGTGCGGCTTGCAGACCGCCGGGTCGCCGCGTGAAGATTGCCACCGCGACAATCGCTGACTTTGCGAGCGTCCGAGATGGACTCCTAACCATCGTCTCGGCCGGCGTTACTCAACTCCACCGGCCCGCATACCCAGCGCCGATGGGATGCTACTTGGCGGTTCTCGTGGACCTGGAGCTCGACGGGTCGACTACGGCGATCTCGTTGTCATTCACGATAAGGGTGACCAACTCGGCCGGTGAGCAGATCGCCATGCTCGGGGGCGATATCGCAGGTGAGTTCAACGGACCACCTGAACTCGATACCCCTACGTATCTTCCGATTGCGTTCCCCCTCGAGTATGGGCTCCCCGCAGGAGGCGTCTACGACCTTGAATTTCGGGTCGAGGGGGTTGAGCCAACCACGTTGCGGTTCAAGGCCAACGTGAGCGGCCCGAGCTAGTCGGACCACGCGGTCTCGACAGCGCTCGACCACACCCAGCATCGGTATTCGTTGCCGGGCGACCCGGAACCGTAGCGCGACGGCGCGGGGTGTCCACATGCACGCTTCCGCGTCGACCTGAACCGGTGTCGTCCCGAACCTGACCCAGGCGCGCACTGTGCGGGGTTTCGGGTCGGTGGTACAGGGGAGCTCGTCAAGCTGCAGTTCCGCCCGCGTGAGGGTCTGCAGAGGGCCTTGTGCGGCGGTGCGCTCGAGGACCCGGTCGCTCATCTGACGGTCGACGGTGTCCGCGTATCTGCGGTTGGTGCCCAAGTGCCGGGGTTCCTTCCTCCGGCCGAGAGGCGTCGATTCTACCCGGCGTCGACGACGCGCTGCAGGGTCTTACCGTCGCGCTGGTAGACGATCCCGCAAGTCATGCACTCGAACCCGCGCGGGTCATCGCGGAGGACTGTATGGCAGCGGGGGCAAATGGGTTGGGCGAACTCGTCCACTGCGCTCACAGCCCGTCTGCTGCGGTGTGATCCGTGGCGCCGGTCGCGGGGGCCTTCTGCGCTTCCGGCACGCTGAGCAGCCACCTAACGCCCGCGAGGACCGTCGCGCCGATGAGGGCGACGATGCCGACGAGGAGGAGGAAGTCGCTCCACGCGCCCATCGCGGCGACCTCGACCGTGCTCATCGTGCTGGAGTACCTGTTCGCCTCGCTTGAGGCGTACACGGCGAGCAGAACACCAGCCGTGAGCGCTAGAGCGCCGGCCACGGTGAGGAATGTTGTGAATGGGTTCCGGCTTTGCTCGTGAGCGTTCATGGGGTCACCGTATCGGGGCCGGTGCCGAACTCGTCGAGGTCGCGTTGGAACTTCTCGATGGCCTCGTCGGGTGTCTCGTGCGTCCCGCGGATGATGTCGATGATGTGCTCAGGGGTCGTGTCGTGCGCCAGAGCAAGCTCCGCCGCGAACTGGGCGACGAGCAGACCCGCCGCCGTCACGAGAGGTTGCACATCACCACCGGGAAGCGTGAATCGGACTT
Source organism: Microbacterium kunmingense (assembly GCF_023155745.1). GTDB lineage: Bacteria > Actinomycetota > Actinomycetes > Actinomycetales > Microbacteriaceae > Microbacterium > Microbacterium kunmingense. The sequence goes on along the minus strand of NZ_JAKNUS010000002.1, from coordinate 141,584 downwards.
CGTCCGGCGTGTGCTCGAAGTCCTTTGTGACATTCGCGCGCGCGTAATCGAGGACTAGAAGCATGAGCCTATCCAGGTCTGCGGGGTTGCTGGTCATGGGTGCCATTGTCGCCTCGGGTCAGCCGATCTGGTCGACACCGGGCGAGAGCCGCACGGTGCCTCGGATGGACGGGGGCTTGTAGTTGCGAACGGCTGAGTCGTCCACATCCATCACTACCTTCCCTCGGAGCGGAACACCATACTGGCGAGCGAGCCCGTCATAGCGAGCCGCGGCGGTGTCAGCCGTGCGGTTGATCTGATCCCGCTCCTGCTGGTGCAACTGAGCCGCGATCCCGGTCGCATTCGCGAGCTTCCCAGCGTTCTCGCCGTGCAGCTGCCCGATGTTCTCATAGCGCCCCTGGATCTTCTCGAGCTCGCGAACCTCGTTACCGGCGAGGCGGATCGCAGTGGAGCCTGCCTCCTCCGCCGCGGCCTTCACCTCACGTTCCTTGTCGGCGGTGGCCTGCAGCACGACGTTCAGGGACTCCTGGTCGCCGGCGCGGGCGAGGACGAGGGTGTTCGCGTCGATGTTGAGCTTGTTGCTCTCCTCGAGGATCTCCTTGTACTCGTTGGCGCGGTCGTCGTCGAAAATGATGCTGTTGGCCTCGGCCAGGATGGTCGCGGTGTCGAGGTACTTTCGGCCTTCCTCGGCGGCGCTCTTATAGGCGTCGGCGAAGTACTCCTTGAGACGTGTCGCTTCTTCCTGCTGCTTGATGATCTCGTTTGTAACGAGGCCGATCCCCGCGGCGCCCGCGATGCCGGCAGCGACACCGAGGGGCCCGAACCCTCCGAGCCCGTTCGCGACAGTCTCCTGGATGAAGTCGCCGACGTCGGTCCACTCGCCACTGAACGACGCTGCCGCTTCCCGACCCGACTGCTTCGCTTCGTCGCCGGCCTCTCTGAGCCCGTCCCCGATTCCCTTCTTGATCCCGTCGCCGGTGTCCTCGGCGCGGCGCTCCACGTCCTTCAGGGCGTCCTGGAGCTTGTCGCCGGCGCGGCCGCCTTCCCGGCCGACATCCTCGAGTGCGTTCTCGAGCTTCTCGACGCCACGCTTCGCATCATCGAAAGCGACGTCGTACTTCTTCGAGATGTCACGGGCGATGTCCTCGGTCGATTTCCCGGCACGCTTGCCAGCGTCGACGATCTCAAGGAGTTCCCTAGCAGCGTCGCTGAACGACTGCCCCAGCTTCTCCACGTTCGAGACGGCGGAGCCGGTGTTCACGTCGATGTCGACGGACAGTTCAGCCATCAGTGTCTCCTTCATCAGTCAGGGGGGTCAGCCACATCTCGAGCGCTTCCTCCAGCGACAGCGACCCGTATATCTCCCGCGTGCCCCGCATCAGATCGAGGAGCGCAGCAGACGCGGGCGCCATGTGGCCCGCGCGATCGTCACCGTCGAACACCCGGGCCAGTGCGATAGCCGCGGTCCGCAAGTCGCACGCGGCTGGCACCCCCAGCCGATCGAGTGAACCGTCGATGAGTTCGACCATCGTCTTTTCGGTATCTGTCATCAGAGCCTCAGACCATGCTCGGGTCGAAGTCCTCATCGGGGATCAGCGCCGCGTCGTACGGGTCGTCATCCCGCTCGAGCGCTTCGATCTCCCGCATGAGCTCGTCGAGCAACCGTGCGTTCGTGGGCAGTTCCCGCGCAGCGATGCCGGCGGCGATCTTCCCAGCGACCTCGTCCCGCAGCGCGATCAGAACCGCCAACCGGGAGCCCGACCGAGCAGCCTCAAGCAACGTCTCCGACGTCGGCGACGGGACAGGCGGCGCAACGGTGTCCGGGTCACCCATCCACGCCTTCAACGTGTTCCGAGCAATCCCGAGATCACGAGCGACCTGCGCGATCTTCTGACCACTCCGCACCCGCGCGACCGCGCTCGACTTGAAGACGTCCGAGTAATGCGGCTTCCCGCGCGACTCCTGGGGCGGCGGGGGTTCCACCGCGTGCAGCAACCTGCCCTGAATGGTCACATCACACCTTCCTGATGGTCACGGCGTACGAGTCGGGGAGGGATTCCGGCTAAGCCCGGAGGTTCTCAGCGCTAGGGGCTGGGGGGTGGGTGCCAGGGGTGTCATCGTCACGCGAACGGGGTCGAGCCGATGCTGCTGGTCTCGCCACGGTCGGCGAACGATGATGCGTCGTTGGGTGCGCTGAAGGGGAAGTAGATGCCCATGCGTTCGAAGTCGTTGTTGTCGCGGAAGTGGGTGAGGTTCGCGAGTTCGTCGGCGGCGGTGGCCTTGTCGGGGTAGCGCTTGGTGAACGCGGTGATGACGTTGCCCCAGCCCTGTCGGATGGCTGCGCGGAACACGGCGAGGGCCATGCTGTGGTCGGCGGATGCGACCGCGGTGTCGAGGATCTCGCGGGCTTCCCGTTCGGTGTCGATGCGGCGCGCACGGTCTTCCGCGTCGCGCTGGGCGATGATGTCGGCCGAGGTGGTGCCGAGGCCACGGAACAGAGCCCACTCTCTCGAGGTGATCTCGGTGTCGAGGAGCGCGAGCTCTTCGTCGTGAGCGGCCTGGATGGCGGTGTTCGCTCGGGCCGAGAGCTCGGCGACGGCGTCGTTCTTCGCGTCTGCCGTGGTGCGGGCGTCGGCGCGTACCTCCCGGATCGTCTGGGCGGTGGTGTTCCGGATCTGGGTGGCCTTGTTGCGGATCTCGTCGATCCGGTTCTCGATGACGGTGATGGTCGCCATGGTGTTGGTTCCTCTCAGGTGTGGGCGGTGATGTAGGTGTGGGCGTCGGTGGTGCGGATGATCCAGGCGCCGCCGGTCTTCTCTGCGGGGAGGTCCCCGTTCTGGCAGGCGAGGCGGACCGTGCGGGCTGCTTGCCGTGCTGCTCTCGCTACCTGGGGGACTGTCATGTATCCAGCCTTCTCGGATGCCGTCTCTTGCCGCGGTTCGTTGCCGGGTGCGGCAGGGGTGAAGGCGGCGAGGGTGATGTCGGTGAGCAGCTGGTAGGCGTGTGTGTTGCCGACGCGGTAGCGGCTGCGGAGTTCGCCGAGGTTGGCGATCTGGAACAGGACGCGGGCGTCGTCGGGGGTGAGGATGACGGCGCCGTTGGGGATGAGGCGGCTCACTGGTCGACCTCCGACCGTGTGCGGGGTTTTGGTGGCGGGTAGACCTTTCCGCCCCAGATGCCTGCCTGTGGGCGTGCGGCGTCTCCGTACTCGCGGCAGAGGGTCCGGAGGGGGCAGGGTCCGCAGACTGTGAGCCTGAGGTGTTTGACCTCGTCAGGGGCGAGCTGGCGGTGCTCGAGGATGAAGCGCGGGTCGCCGCTGCACTCGGGTGCGTCAGCGTCCGCGAGCGCGAGGTGCAGGGCTCGGTATGCGCGGTCGCCTTGGTTCATGCTTCCGCCTCGTTTTCGTCCGGGCGGGGTTCGTGTTCGAACTTCTCCAACCCCAACCCCGCCTTATATACGGGGTTGGCGGGGTTTGGAACTCCGCCGGGCGGGGTTGCGGCGGGGTTAGGCGGGGTTGGGGGGTAGTAGGCGAATCCGCCGCCGCGACCTTCCCTTGCCCGCTTCTCGATGAGGCCTCGCTCGGTGGCGATCTCTCGTGCGCGGGTGAGGATGTTACGCGCGAATCCCTCGACTCCGGCCCTGATCGCTTCACCTGATGACCCGGGGCTCTTGCGCACGAACTCGGCGACCGCGTCGACAGCTCGCAGCGTGGCGCCCTCGTCGCGCGTCTGGTGCCGCGTGCCGCCGACATAGGTGAGCGTCCGAGTGTCGTGGTCGTACTGCAGGAGCCCCTCTGTCACGTTGACGTCGCGTCCGAGGGCGGAGAAGTACCGCGGCGAGGCGGGGTCTTCGGATTCGCGGACGATCCTCCAGGTGGCGTCGGGCCAGTCGAGGATGCGGGAGTCACCTCGTGAGCGTTCCCCGCTGTGCCCCATGTGGTGGACGATGACGGACTCGTCGATACCGGCGGCGGCGCGGAGTTCGTCGAACGCGACGAGGAACCGCCCGGCGTCGTGGTTCTCGTCGAGACCGAGCGCGTCGAGGACGGGGCGTAGGCAGTCGAGGATGAGGACGTCGGCGTGACCGATGCGTTCCGCCCATGTTGCCCGTGTGGTGGCGTCCAGGATGTCGAACGTGGAGAGGGCGCCGCGGAGTGAGACGACGTCGATGCGTTCGGGGTGCTGGATCTGGTGGGCGCGCAACCATCGGCGGAGGGTGCGGGGGTCGAGCTCGTTGTCGAGCAGCACGATCCGCGCGGCAGGGTTGGTTGCCCAGGTGCCGAGGAAGTCTGTGCCGTCCGCGAGGGAGTGCAGCAGGTTCCCGACGAGGGTGGATTTGCCCGCTTTGTATTGGGCGGCGAGGACGAGGTTCCCGCCGGTGGGGAAGCATCCGTCGATCCGGTAGGCGGTGTCTTCGTCTGGTTCGGCGAGGAACGCGTCGAGGCGTTGCACGTGCGGCGGGTCGGCCTGTTTGCGTCCGGCGTTGATTTGGTCGAACCGTGTGCGTGCTTCCGCGTTGACGAGGAGCCGGCGGACCTGTTCGGCGATGTCTGCCTCGAGGTCGTCGTCTGCGGAGGTCCGTAGATCGTCGTCACGCGACGAACTACCCGGGGCCGAAGAGGTGGGGGGATTGCCGATCAGCTCCCGGAGGTCTTCGTCGCACGGGTCGGGCAGATCGCCCGCGATCGCCGTTCGATAGTCGTCGTTCGCAAAGAGCCGCAACCATTCAGCTTCCGCCTCCTGGGGCTCTCGTGAGCCGTCCTCCGTGACTGTGAGGACGAACGCTTCCCGGAGGTCGGCGAGGGCACGTTTGACGCCGTGGTGGCCTTCTGAGGCGCATTTGACGAGGGCTGCCGTTGCGGCGAGGGCTTGGTCGTGGCGTGACCGTCCGTCGTCGCTGCTGAGCCCGCGGGTGGCCTTCTTGGTGATGCCCGCCACCAGCCCGCACGGTTCGTCGTCATCGAGCCCGTCGACCCATGACCGGTACGCCTCCGCGAGCTCGTGGGGGAGTGCTCGCGCCCGCGGACTGTTCTCTCGCGCCGCTGTCTCCTCGCGTTGCTCCGCGGTGCGCGGGTCGAGTGTCTGCACCCACTCGTCGGGGAGGACGGCGAGGAGTGCGAACGGCGGCACCATGCCCTCGATGACGGTGTCGGAGTCGTCGACCCACTGATACGCGCGGCCCTCGGGGTGGACGCTCGGCGGGGCGACCGCGTACCGGTGGTGATTCTGGATGGTCTCGACCCCGGCGACGATCTCGCCGGACGTGACGAACCCGGCGGGCACGCGATACCAGCGGATCCCGGACGGGTTGTCGACGCCTCGCGAGGTCGACCGCCATGTCGCGGGCAGCGGAGGGAGGTCGTGCACGATTCGGAACGCTTCGAGGTTGTCCCAGCCGTGCTTGTTGCCGTACTGGTCGACGTCGATGCCGATGATGTGTTTCGGCATCCGCACCCCGATGTTGAGCCCACGACCGACGTGCTGCTCAAGCTGCTGGGTGGTGAGGCGGAGGCCACCTGTTCCGGTGGTCCCGGTCGGGGGGGGAGTCTTCTGCCCCGCAGGGAGTGGGAGTACGGGCCACCCGGCGCCGTGGTACGCCTTCCAGGCGGTGTCGAAAGGCGCGCTCACAGGGTCACCGCCTCGAGCTCGTGGCAGGCCTGGCAGAGCATCCCGCACACCAGCAGCTGACCGGCCGGTGTGGACGCTGTGACGAGGAGGGGACGCCGTGAAGCAGCGCCGCACCTGCAGCAGCTGTCGGGGGAGTCACCGAGAGTGGCGACGATACGCGCCGGGAATCCCGCGTCCTGCCATGCCCTGACGGCGTCGTAGATGCGTCCGCGGAGCCAGGCAGAAAGTTCCTTCACCGCGCCATGAGCAGCCGTATCCTGAGGGAGGTTGTTGTTTTCGGAGATCGCCTCGTTGGCCGCGGGGCGATTTTCATTTGGGCTCACTCGACGTCACCGCCCGAGATGATTCGCTCGTTGACGGTGGTGGGGCGGCGCAGCACCTTGGCCGCGGGTTCCGCGGTGCGGAGGAGGCCCGCGAGCCGGTCGCGCTGTTCAGCGCTCAGCGGCGGCGCCTCGGCGACGACCTTCTGGATGTACTGCTCGATCTTTGCGGCAGCGAGATTCCGTGAGGCTTCCTCGACCGCGCGTGCGTCGCCGAGACGAACGGCGACGGCTTTGCGGGAGCGGGCCTGTAGAACTTCGGACATGACCAACCAGCCCTTCTTGGGGCTTTCTCCGCTCTAACCCGTCGGAGTGGTTGGCCTTGCGGCACTACGTCTTGGAGTACAAGTTACACGGGGGACGGACTCTTCGCCCGCTCAACTCGTCGGCGTGTCTCACGAGCCTCCCGCGCGTCGGTTGCCAGATCGCTCAGCTGGTAAGTCCCTAAGCCGTGCTTTCGGCATCCGATCTCGAAGACACCGGCGGGCCACTCGTCCACGTCATGGGGGAGTAGGCGTTCGTGCCCCTTCACCTCCCGCTTGTTGAACGCAGCGACGCGACCTTCTCGGAAGTCGTCGACGGTGTAGTCCACGCCGGCGCGCTCGATCCACTCAGCAAGGGGAACGCGGACGTCGTCGCTGACGAGGAGCCATCCTGCCGGGAGGAGGTAGAGGCGGAGGATGCGGCTGTTGCATGCGTCGTGGCGCCATGTCACGAGCGGCGGGCTGTTCTGCAGGCTGCTCGGAAGGTTCTGCTGATATCGGTGGAGGCGCGCCTTCGTCGCGCCAGGCGTGCGAGTCATTTCGTCCTGTACTTCTTGCCGTCTAAACCCGTCAGGGTCCGGAATGGCGGCGTCTTCATATCGACCGGGCAGGCGACGAGACGTGACCGACCGTCGACCCGCTCAGCGATGATCTTGAGCGCACCCTTGGCCTCGAGCGTGTTCGCTGCGCGACGGATGGCGTTCTGTTCCGCGTGGGTGTGGTCGGGGCTGGTGAGGATGACGACCTTCCCGGCGTCTATCCGGTCGAGGATCTGTCGTTGCCAGATGCCTGGTCCTCTCGACATGGTGACCTCCGTAAGTGTTGTGGTCTGGTCTCGGTCTAAGTGTTGTGGTGTTCCGTTTTGGAGCAGCACACCACTTACGGCGTGTCGCCAAGTCCCCGCGGCTGGATTCGAACCAGCACAAAGGATGTAGAAGATCCTTGCTCTATCCGTTGAGCTACACGGGGGAGGGGGATGCAGGTGTTCAGTCTTGAACAGGTGGTGCATCGCACCAGGTGGAAAGTCTTTCCACCTGTCCAGATTGGACACCTGCACCCGGGTCGGTCACCTCTCGTTCGGGTCGATGTTGAACAACCAGTGGAAGGCGGACTCGACGTCGCCCGTGTGCAGGGTGTTGCCCATCCCGTCGTCGAGCGTCACCTCGCGGTCGCGGACGTGGACACGGATGCCGTCGTAGCGCGCGGCGGTTCGGAGTCGTTGCACCGCGCGTCGGTGGTCGGCGTCGCTGACTTCTTCGATCGCGACCGCGAGGATGTCGGTGCCGTCGACGAGGAGCACCTCGTGCAGGCCACGGTGAACGAGGACGCCGAGGTTGTACGCCTCCGGACCCCAGTTCCTCCGGTATGCCGAGTCGACGCTGAACAGGTTCGTGTGCGTCCGCAGTCGTGGGCCGACGTTGTCGTACGCATCCAGCACGTAGACGCGGTCACCAGCCGACGCGTTCCCGGTCCAGCCCTTCATGCTGATCACCCGCGCGGGCACCTGGTGAGCAATGAGCTCGGCGAGCGCGGACGCCAACAGCTGCTCTCGGCGCCGCACGAGATCGTTGATCTCCGACTTGATCTCGGCGAGCTTTTCAGCCGCTGAAGAGGCGATGTCGGCGGTGATCATCGCCCCGCACCTTCTTCGAGACGGTCGGCCACACGTGTCAGCCCCGTCGCCCACTCCCGGACCATCGCGGCCGTAACCCCGGTCTGCTTGTCCTCGAACGTCACCCGAATTTCCCCGGACGTCGTGACCGCGCCGTCAGCGTAGGTGAAGTCCTGGTGCAGCCACCCAACACCGAACTCGATTGTCCACTCACCCGCCGCGGACCGGTCGTCCGCGGACACCTCGAGCCAGTAGCTCTCCGCCCAGTGCGGCTTGGCTGCCAGGATCTCCGGGTTCGCCGCGACGTACGCGGCTTCCTTGGCGTCGTCGACCGCCTTCTCGCGGAAGTACTCCTCCAGCAGTTCTGCTTCGGTAATGTCGCTCATGATCATTTCCCTTTCGATGTGATCGCCCGCCCTCGCCGAGGTCCAGTCGGCGGGGGCATTTTCTGTTGACGTCGGAAACTCTTTCCGACGTCTGGAGGAGACAGGTGTCTCCTCCTCAAGCACCGTCGCTGATTCGGAATCTCCGAATGACGACAGCGCAAGTCTCTACGGCCCGTCCGACACCCACTCGATGTGGACGAGTTCGGGGTTGAAACTGGTGCCGGACCCGGCCGGCATGATCGTCACCCGCATCAGCGCGGACACGATCGCTCTTCGTCTCTCAGCGTCCAGCACGGCCCACACCTCCCGGGCACGTTCACCGACCGCCTCCATCGGGATGGCCGGCGGCATCGCCGCGGCGAGCTCTCTCTCGAGCTGCTCCCGGTCTGCACGACCACGCGCGGTAATGCGCTCCAGCTGGGCCGCGTCGATCGAACCGTCAGCGAACAAGTCCGCAGCGGACGCCAGGCGTGCGTTGACAGCGGCGATCGCGTCGCGTGCTTCCCTCGCTGCGTCGGCGTCGCCGGTGCTGAACAGTTCCGCGGCGTCGACCCGCTCGAGCCTGCGCAGCAGCACCTCGGTCACGAACTCGTCGACAGGTTCCTGCAGGCGCCTCACCTTGTGGCAGGTGTCGCACGCGTACGCCGCCTTCACCGGCTTCGACTTCTGCCCCGGCTTCGGCGTCCACGGCGGTAGTCGCTTCATCTTCCCGCCCAGAGAGTCACCGCACAGGCCACACATCGCGATGCCCGACAGCAAGTGCTTCGGTGGGTGGCCCACGTTTGCCGTCCTCCGTGTCGGGTCGGTGAGGAACGCAACGAGACGGTCGTGGGTATCACGGTCAAGGATCGCTGGGTGCAGGGTGGGGTCGAAGTCTCCGACAACCTTCCCGCGGTGTGTGCGTAGCCCTGCGAGGCTCGGGCGTTGAATGAGCTGTCGGAGCGTGACGGGCTGCCACGGTGCGCCGGCGGGGGAGGGGATCTTGCGCATGTTGCAGTCGGCGGCGATCGAGCGGAGGGATTCGCCGTTCAACACCCGGCGTGCTGCCTCGGTGATGACCGCGGCTTCGTCTTCGTTGATCACGTCGCGACCGTCAACACGGCGGTACCCGTACCCGGGGCGTGAGGTGGGCATCCCACGCGCCGCCCGCTGATCACCTGCGGACCGTTGGCGTTGCGCCTTGTGCTCGACCTCGTTCGCCGATACTGCGGCGAGGATGCGCGCAGCCATGCGCCCGGCGGGGGTGTTCAGGTCGATCTCTGACGCTTCGACGGTGAGGAACCGGAGGCGTCGCCCCTCGGCGAGGTCGATGATCGGCTCGAGGTCGCGGGGGAGCCGGTAGAGGCGGTCGGTGTGCCAGACGACGATGGTGTCGATGCGGCCGGCGCGGATCATCTCGAGGACCCGCTCGAACCCGGGGCGACGTTTCCCGGTCGTGGCGCTGAGGTCGTTGTCGACCAGCGTGTCGATGACCTCGACGCCCTTGGCATTGGCGAGCGCTGCGCATTCATCCCGCTGGCGATCGACGCCAGCTGCGCGGCCGGTGGGGTCGTCGCTGATGCGGCAGTAGATCACCGCCATCTGTGTCTGCGTTGAGGTCATAGGGAGAATCTATACCAAGTGCTCGTGCCGCTGGTCTTCCTCATCCTGCCGCTGAGCGTGCTGTTCGCGGTGTTCCCCGGGATCTTCCTCCTGCGGTTGGGGATCGGATGACCCCGACCCGACACGCGCCCGGAATCACAGGGCGGGGACGCCCACGACGAAAGGAGAACGGTATGCGCGAGCTCGCACGCCGAAGCTGGACCCGCGCGCGAACCGCGTTCGGCGAGCTCACGGGGGATGAGCGCGGCGACGTCCCCGGCTGGGTGCTGATCACGCTCATGACCGCAGGGCTGGTCGTGGTGATCTGGGCCCTCGCCGGTCCGGCGCTCGCAGGACTGTTCGAGCAGGCCATCGAGCGGGTCTCAGGCTTCTGACGTGATCGCGGTGACGCGCGGCATCCGTCGGGGGATCGATTCCCCGAGGACGGATGACACGGACGAACGCGGCTCCGCGCCGGTGGAGTTCGTGCTGGTCGGGGTGATGCTGACCGCGCTCACGCTGGCCGTCCTGCAGCTCGGGCTCGGCATCTACGTCAGAAACGTCGTCCACGACGCCGCCGTCGAGGGCGCGTATCACGCCGCCCTAGCGGATACGTCGCTGCGCGACGGCGTCGACCGCACCTCGCAGATCGTCACCCGCACCGTCGGCGCCGCCTACGCGGGCGACATCGCCGTCGCCGAGACCTCCGCCCTCGGGTACCCGGCGGTCGAGGTCACCGTGCGGGCGCCTCTTCCGGTGATCGGCCTCCTCGGTCTTCCCGGCGCGATGGAGGTGAGCGCGCATGCTCCGGTGGAGTCCTTCGACTGAACGGACACGAGACGACGACCCCGACGACCGGGGCTCCGCGGCGCTGGAGTTCATCGTGATCGGTCTGCTCCTCCTCGTTCCGCTCGTCTATGTCGTGGTCACCCTCGGGCTCATCCAGAGTCAAGCTCTCGGAGCGGAAGCAGGCGCTCGTCACGTCGCCCGCGCCGTCGCGGGCGCGAGCGACCCCGAGGACGCCGACCGGCGCGCCGAGCGCGTCCTGGCGTCGGTCTCCGACGAGTACGGCATCGATCCCAGCCGGATCGACCTCTCCGTCGAGTGCGCGCCCTCCGGCGCGGCGTGCCCACGGGCGGGTGCGACGCTCCTCGTGCGCCTGCGCAGCACCGTCCCGCTTCCCCTCGTTCCCCCTGTCTTCGGGCTCGACCGCGTCGCCGCCGTCCCCGTCGAGGCGACGGCCGCCCAGCGGGTCTCGCGCTTCTGGGAGGGCGGATGATCGCGAAGGCGCGACGGATCGCCGGCGGCTCTGCCGAGTCCTCGGACGACACCGGCAGCGTCCTGCTCCTGACGCTCGGCTACGCGATCCTGGCGCTGGTGGTCGTCCTCGTCTGCGTGGACGCGACGAGTCTCTACCTCGCGCAGAAGCGGGTCGATGCCGCTGCCGACGCGGCCGCCCTCGCGGGCGCCGACGGCTTCGAGCTGGTCGTCGACGACGGCGAGCCGCGCGCCCTCCTCACCGATGACGAGGTCGCGGAACTCGCCACGTCCCTGATCGATCAGTGGGGCGGTGATCTGCGGATCGTCTCGGCAGGCACGCCCGACGGCACATCGGCCCGGGTGCGGGTCGCGGGTACGTGGCGCCCCCCGGTCGCGACGCTCTTCGTCCCCGACGGGGTCGCCCTCGAGGCGACCGCGACCAGTCGCACCGCGCTGCGCTGACCCGCGCGGCGCCGCGCCGTCAGACGGCGAGCCCGAGGGCGAGCAGGATGATCGCGATCAGCGGCGGCACCGCCTGGATGGCGGCGGGTCGCAGCATCCGACGATTCGACAGCAGCAGCACGAGGCCCGCCGCGACCATCGATCCGGTGCCGACGAAGACCAGCGTCGCCCCGACGACGGTGATGCCGGCGGCGACGAGCACGATGCCCAGAAGCGCCGCGACGGCGAGGAACAGGTTGTAGAAGCCCTGGTTGAACGCCATCGCCTTCGTCGTCTGCGCCTCCTCGAGGCTGCGGATGCCGAAGGTCGCGCGCGTGCGGGCGCTGGTCCAGGTCAGCGACTCCATCACGAAGATGTAGAGGTGGATGAGCGCAGCGACAGCTGCGAAGACGAGACCTGCGACGACCATGTCCCGAGGGTACGCCCACCGCGCCGGAGGTCAGGGACGCGGCACGAACCGCGGCACCCAGCGCGCGAACGCCCCCGCTCCCACGAAGCCGACGACCCCGATGACCGCTGCCGCCACCGACAGCGACGCCGCCGCTGCGATCGCCGAGACGGCGAGGGGTGCGAGCGCACCACCGGCGTCCGTGAGTGTGCGCCACGAGCCCAGGAACGGTGCGGGATCCTCCGGTGGCGCCGCGTCCGCGCCCAGGGTCAGCAGGATCCCGCTGGACAGGCCGTTGCCGACCCCGAGCACCGCCCCGAACATCGCGAACCACATATCGGCGGAGGCGAGGTCGTGCGTGAAGGACAGGGCGAGGAACCCCGCCCCCATGAGGAGCATCGCGGGGAGGGCCGCCCACAGTCTGCCGAAGCGGTCCATCACCTGGCCGCTGGCGTAGAAGAGGGCGAAATCGATCGCGCCCGAGACCCCCACGACCAGCGCGATCGTCTGGGCATCCAGGCCGATCGAGACCCCCCACAGCGGGAGCACGACCTGCCGCGCCGACCGGACGGCGGAGAGGGATGCCGCGGCGACGCCGAGCCGCGACAGCACGGCGCGGTGGCGCCACATCGTGCGGAACACCCCCTCACGCGGCCCGTGGGCGCCCCGTACGGGCACCGGTCCCGTGGCGACCGGCTCACCGGTGTCGGTCTCACCGCCGCCCCCATCGCCGGCGCGGGGGGCCGGACGCGACGCATCGGCGCGCGCGTCGGCGATGACGAGTGCACGCTCGGGGTCGGGGCCGAGGAGGACGAGCGCGATGACGGCGGCGAGACACACGCCGAAGAACCAGATGCTCGCCGCCTCGCCGCCGAAGAGGGCGATGAGACCGGCGGAGACGAAGGGACCCACGAACATCCCGAGCCGGAAGGTGCCGCCCAGGAGCGACAGGGCCCGCGCGCGGAACGACAGCGGCACCCGGGTGGTCATGAACGAGTGGCGCGCGAGGCCGAAGGCCGCGGCACAGAAGCCGATGAGGAAGACCGAGGTGGCGAAGACACCGAGCCCCGGCGCGAGCGCCATCCCCACCACGCCCGCGAGGGAGAGCAGGCCCGCGATGACCATCGTGAGACGTTCTCCGATGCGCGCGACGGCGTATCCGGCGGGGATGTTGCCGCAGAGCTGCCCGACGACGAGGGCGGATGCGACGAGCGCCGCCGTGGCCACGTCGGCGCCCAGCCGTGCGGCGATGACCGGGATGAGCGGCAGGATCGCACCCTCGCCCAGCGCGAAGAGCAGGGTCGGCCCGTAGATCATCGGCGCGAAGCGGCCGAGCACCGCCGCCGCGCCGGGGGAGCGGGGCGGAAGATCTGGCACGGTCATCCACGTTAGTCTGGAGTGTCATGCTCGAATTCGATCCGTCCGACGACATCAAGGCCCTCCGGTCCACGTTCTCCGACATCAAGGCCGTCGTGGACGTCGACGCCCTGGAGTCCGAGATCGCGCGCCTCAGCGAAGAAGCCGGCGCCCCCGACCTCTGGGACGACGTGGACAAGGCGCAGAAGGTCACCAGCGCCCTCAGCCACCGCCAGAGCGAGCTGAAGCGCATCACCGACATCGAGCAGCGCCTCGACGACCTCGAGGTCCTCGTAGAGCTCGCCAACGAGATGGACGACGAGGATTCGGCCGAAGAGGCCCGCCACGAGATCGCCGAGCTGGAAGACGTCATCGGTCAGCTCGAGGTGCAGACGCTGCTCGACGGCGAGTACGACGATCGCTCCGCCGTCGTCACGATCCGCTCCGGCGCCGGCGGCGACGATGCGACAGACTTCGCCGAGATGCTGATGCGCATGTACCTGCGGTGGGCCGAGCGGCACAAATATCCCGTAAAGGTGATGGACACCTCTTACGCCGAGGGCGCCGGCATCAAGTCGGCCACGTTCGAGATCGATGCGCCGTACGCCTACGGCACGCTCTCGGTGGAGGCGGGGACTCATCGCCTCGCCCGGATCAGCCCGTTCGGCGCCGCCGACAAGCGTCAGACCTCGTTCGCCGCGGTCGAGGTGATCCCGGTGATGGAGGAGGCCGTCGAGGTCGACATCCCCGAGGGTGACATCCGCGTCGACGTGTTCCGCTCGTCCGGTCCCGGGGGGCAGTCGGTCAACACCACCGACTCGGCGGTGCGGATCACCCACCTCCCCACCGGGATCGTGGTGTCGATGCAGAACGAGAAGTCGCAGATCCAGAACCGAGCCGCCGCGATGCGCGTCCTGCAGACGCGCCTGCTCCTGCTCAAGCGCGAGGAGGAGGCGGCGAAGAAGAAGGAGCTCGCCGGCACCATCACGGCGAGCTGGGGCGATCAGATGCGCTCCTACTTCCTGTACGGGCAGCAGCTCGTCAAGGACCTCCGCACCGGCCACGAGGTGGGAAACCCCGCACCGGTCTTCGACGGCGACATCGACGGCTTCATCGCCGCCGGCATTCGGTGGCGCAAGCGCAAGGACGACGACGCCTGACGGATGACGCCGCGCCGGGTGTCGCTGGGCGCCTTGCGCGAACCGCCGCTTAGGCTCGTGACGCCATGATCCGGTTCGAGAACGTCACGAAGCACTATCGCGGCACCTCCCGCCCTGCCCTGAACAAGGTGGACTTCGAGGTGCTCCGCGGCGAATTCGTCTTCCTCGTCGGGGCGTCGGGGTCGGGGAAGTCCTCGTGCCTGCGCTTGATCCTGCGAGAGGACGTTCCCAGCGACGGGCGGGTGGTCGTGCTCGGCCGCGACGTCCGAACGCTCTCCAATCGCAAGGTTCCGTACTTCCGCCGCCACATCGGGGCGGTGTTCCAGGACTTCCGCCTCTTGCCGTCGAAGACGGTCTTCCAGAACGTCGCGTTCACACTGCAGGTGATCGGGTCATCCCGCGCCTTCATCCAGCAGGCCGTTCCCGAGGTGCTGGCGCTGGTGGGCCTGGCCGGCAAGGAGAAGCGGTTCCCGCACGAACTCTCCGGCGGGGAGCAGCAGCGTGTCGCCATCGCGCGCGCCCTGGCGAACCGGCCCCAGGTGCTCCTCGCCGACGAACCGACCGGGAACCTCGACCCGGCCACCTCGGTGGACATCATGCAGCTGCTCGCCCGCATCAACGCCAACGGCACCACGGTCGTGATGGCCACCCACGAGGCGGGTTTCGTCGACCAGATGAAGCGGCGTGTGATCGAGCTGAAGAACGGCGAGATGGTCCGTGACGAGCGCCATGGCGGGTACGGCGACACCTCGGCGATTCCGAGTCTCGCCCCCGAACCCGAGCGCGGCGCCGCGGCGGTGGCGGCCCTGACGGCGGTGCTCGAACTGCAGCGGGAAGCTGCGGCGATGGCCGGCACGAGTCTGCCGGTCGACTCCGTCGCCCCGCCCTGGGCGGGGGAGGGCCGAGACCTGACACCCGAGCCCGTGGCGGTTCCGGCCGCTCGGGCCGACGCAGACCGGCAGCCCGACGCCGCCCCGCCGCGCGAGATCACGCGGCCGCAGACGCAACCGGTGCCCGTCCAGGACATCCCGGAGGTGGAGGTCGCCGAGCTCGGCGTCGCCGACCGCTTGGGGCTCGGCCGCCGCGATCGCGACGATGAAGTGGGACCGACCTCATGAGGGTCGGTCTGGTGCTGGCCGAGGCCTTCACGGGGCTTCGCCGCAACGCGTCGATGGTCATCTCGGTGGTGCTCGTCACCTTCGTCTCCCTGACCTTCGTGGGAGCGGCCATCCTCATGCAGATGCAGATCGGCAAGATGGAGAGCTTCTGGGCCGACCGCGCGCAGGTGGCGATCAGCATGTGCACCTCGGTGTCGACCCAGGAGGGGACGTGTGCCGGCGGGGTGGCCACCGAGGACCAGATCGCCGCCGTGCAGAGCCAGCTCGACAGCCCCGCCATCGCGCCCCTCATCGACGCGGTGCGCTTCGAGAACCGGGACGAGGCCTACCAGAACGTCATCGACCTCCTCGGCGAGGACTACGCCAGCGTCATCACCCCCGACCAGCTGAACGAGACCTTCCGGATCAACCTCGTCGATCATCGACGCTCCGACGTCATCATCGAGGCCTTCCAGGGCATGGAGGGCGTCGAAGTCGTCGAGGATCAGCTGCAGTACCTCGATCCGCTGTTCTCGGCGCTGACCGTGGCGACCTACATCGCCGTGGGCATCGCCGCGCTCATGCTCATCGCCGCGGTCCTGCTCATCGCCACGACGATCCGGCTCTCGGCATTCGCCCGGCGCCGCGAGCTCGGGATCATGCGCATGGTGGGCGCGTCGAACCGATTCATCCAGACCCCGTTCGTCCTGGAGGGCGTCTTCGCCGCCCTGATCGGCTCGGTCCTCGCCAGTGTGACGGTCATCGTGGGACTGCATTTCGGCGTCGAAGAGCTCCGCGGCCGGGTCCAGTTCGTCACGACCTGGGTCGACGGCGGCGACGTCGCCGTGGTGATCCCCGTCATCGTCACGATCGGGGTCGTTCTGGCAGCGCTGTCGGCCAGCTTCGCCATCCGCCGCTGGCTTCGCACCTGAAGCTTGCTAAACTGGCGGGCTGCCGTGCGCGACCCGGATGATCGGATGCTGCCGCGCGGCCCTGAAGGAGGAGAGCGAGCATGGCACGCGAACGCGGTGAGAAGGTCATCGCGACGAATCGTCGCGCGCGCCACGACTACCTCATCGACAAGACCTATGAGGCGGGGCTGGTCCTCACCGGTACCGAGGTGAAGTCGCTGCGCCAGGGGCGGGCGAACCTCACCGACGGCTACGCCTACATCGACGGCGGGGAGGCCTTCCTCGATGCCGTTCACATCCCGGAGTACTCGCAGGGGCACTGGACCAACCACGCGGCCAAGCGCACCCGCAAGCTCCTCCTCCACAAGGACGAGATCGTCAAGCTCTCCCACGCGGTCTCGGCCGGGGGGTACACCCTCGTGCCGCTGCGTCTGTACTTCTCCGACGGTCGGGCGAAGGTGGAGATCGCGGTGGCGAAGGGCAAGCGCGAGTTCGACAAACGGCAGACCCTGCGGGAACGTCAGGATCGCCGCGAGGCGGAGCGGGCGATGCGCACCCGCAATCGACTCGGCGACTGATCTTCAGCGCGCGATGAATCGCGCGTCGACGGTGGCGCTGACGACCACGTCCGCCGGCTGCAGCCGGATGTCGGCACCGCCGGCGTCGCCGCTGAACGCCGCGCGCGCCATGAGCGGCCGCGCCGACTCACCCCGCCCGCCGCGATCGTCGCTGAGCATCCCGGCATCGGCGATCTCGACGGCGCTGACGGCGCTCAGCCCGAGCGCGCGGGCGTAGGCGGTCGCGCGTTCGACGGCGACGGTGACGGCCTCGGCGGCGACGGACCGTTCGAGTGCGGCCTTGGTCAGCGGCGAGAGGCGCCACTCGAGGCCGGAGAACTGCACCCCCTCCCGGGCGATGACCTCGCTCGCCCAGGCCGAGAGGGCGTCGAAGTCGGTGAAGGTCGCGGTCACCGTGACGGCGGCGTGGAAGACGGGCGCGAGACGCTTGCCTTCGGCGTTCCAGGGCCGCTCCGCCCACACCGACATGCCGTCGCTCGACCACTGGGCGACACGCCCCTCGGCTTCGGCCGTCGCGAGCTCATCCCGCAGCGGCGCCGTCCACGCCGACACGTCATGAACGACGCGCTCCCGGGCCGCTCCTTCGGCGCGGACCACCAGGGTGGCTACGGCCTCCTCGGGGGCCACCCGGGCCACATGTTCCCCGTGCACCGTCACCACGACCTCGCTCATGAGGGTGACTCTACGACGCGGAATCAGAAAAATCTCATGCTGCTGCATCCAAACGTGCGCGGTGCGGGGAAGTACTTCATGAAAGGCGGTGACCTTCACTGCCACTCACCCCAGGAGGATCTTCATGCGCAAGACCATGGTTGCCGGCCTCACGGTCGGCCTTGTCGCGGCACTGGGCCTTGCCCTTCCCGCCAACGCGAGCACGAGCGGCGAAGCTCAGCTTTCGGTGCTGCACGGCATCCCCGACACCCCCGTCGACGTCTGGGTCGACGGTGAGCTGACCCTGGACGACTTCCAGCCCGGCGACCTCGCCGGTCCTCTGCCGCTGCCGGCTGGCACCTACGCGGTGGCCATCACGGCTCCTGACGCGACTGACGCGAGCTCCCCGATCGAGGGCCTCGCAGCTGACGTCACCTTGGAAGCCGGCGTCAACTACACGGCGGTGGCCCACCTCAGCGCAGAGGGCACTCCGACGCTGACGCCCTTCGTCAACGACACCGCGCAGACCGCTGCGGGCGAAGGCCGCCTCACCGTCCGCCACGTCGCCGCGGCTCCGGCCGTCGACATCCTCGCCGGCGGCACCGCCGTCATCACCGGGCTCACCAACCCGAACGAGGACACGCTGAACCTGCCCGCCGGCACCGTGTCGGCCGCGGTCGCCCTGGAGGGAACGACCGACCCGGTCATCGGCCCGGCAGACGTCAACGTCGCCGAAGGAACGCTCACGATCGTCTACGCGTGGGGCTCGGCTGAGGCCGGCAACCTCGCGCTGGCCGTCCAGACGATCGACGGACTGCACGGTGGCCCCTCGGGTGGTGTCCCGTCGGGTGCCGGTGGCCAGCTGGCCGCGCAGGACACGCTCGTGCAGGGTGCGTGGCTTGCCGCCGGCCTCCTGGTCGCCCTCGGTGTCGCCGGTGGCACCGTGGTCGCCGTCCGTGCTCGCAGCGGACGCTGATCAGCGAGGATAGAAGGATGATGAGGGCGAGGCGAGCGGTACCGCTGGTGGCACTGCTCGTCCTCGCCCTCACCGGCTGCGGCACCGCGTCGGTCGAATCGGCGCCGCAGCCGGCCACCTCGCTTCCCGCCCCGGAGATCTCGGTCCCGGCGCCTACCCCCTCTGTTGAGATCCCCGTGGCGCCGGCCACACCCGCACCGGCCGCCGTCGTACCGGCCCCGGTGCGGGTGTCGGTCGCCGACGCGGGAATCGACGTCCCGGTGATCCCGGTCGGCGTCGATGCGAACCAGGCGATGGAGCTTCCTGAGGATCCCGCCGTGGCCGGGTGGTACCGCTTCGGTCCCGGCCCGCAGTCCCCGGAGGGGCGCACGGTCGTCTCGGCCCACGTCGATATGCCGGGCTACGGAATCGGCCCGTTCAGTCGCATCCGCGACCTGGCGCAGGGAACGCTCATCGAAGTGACCGACGACACGGGCAACCTCACCCGGTACCGACTGGACTCCGTCACCTACTACAAGAAGGCGGACCTGCCTGTCGATGACTTGTTCGCCAGGTCGGGTTCCCCCATGCTGGTGCTCATCACCTGTGGCGGACCGTTCGACGCCTCGATCGGTCGCTACGAGGACAATGTGGTGGCCCTCGCCACCCCCGTACAGGAGTGAGCGCCACGATGACCATCGACAATTCGGCGGTCTCCCCGCCGGGATCAGCCGACGAGGGCGTCGGCGAACGCTTCCGCGACGGGGATGAGAGGGCGCTCGAGGAGATCTACCGGCGCTGGTCGCCCGTGGTGTTCACCCTGGCGCTGCGCTCGCTCGGCGACCGCACCGACGCGGAAGACGTCACTCAGAAGACCTTCGTCTCCGCGTGGGGTTCGCGCGCGAGCTTCGATCCCGCCAAGGCGCGGGTGTCCACCTGGCTCATCGCCATCGCCCGGCGCCGCATCGCCGACACCCACGAGGCGCGCGCGCGGATCGGAGCCCTGCAGCGCGAGCTGGAGAGGTATGCCGAGCCGACAGGTCGTGACGCCCCCGAGGTGGACATCGGCGATACGATCCTTCTCGCCGATGAGATAAGCCGCTTGGAACCCGACGCCCGAGAAGTGGTCAAGCTCGCCTTCTACGACGATCTGACCCACCAGCAGATCGCCTCACGCCTGAACATGCCCCTCGGCACCGTCAAGAGCCATATCCGCCGAAGCCTTACCCGTCTGCGATCCCGATTGGAGGTGAGCCATGCCGCATCTTGAGTCGCACCTCGATCCCGAAGTCCTGACGCTCCTCGCGATCGGAGAGCCAGTGGCAACCCCTGCCGAACAGGATCACCTCAGCAGCTGCCCGCGCTGCGCAGTGGAGCTCTCCGCTCTGACCCGCACCGTCGTCGCAGGCCGCTCGACAGTCCTTCTGGAAGACCTGGAGTCCCCACCCGAGCGCGTCTGGTCACGTATCTCTGAAGAACTCGGCTTTTCCGCCCCCGCCGCGACCTCCGGTGCGGCTGCCGCCGCGGAGATCGACCCCGCCGCCGAGACCGCCCGGATGAACCCCGCGGACGTAGGAGCGCCCCGGTCTACGGGCGGCACGGCGCAGACGCCGGTGCCGCGGCGGCGACGCAGCGGGCTCATCAGGGGTCTGTTCGTCCTGGCCGCGAGCGTCGCTGTCCTGGGCGTCGTCGTGGGCGGGTGGGCGCTGACCCGGCAGGCAACGGTCGTCGAGCTGGCCTCTGCGGAGCTCACGGCGTTCCCCGACCACCCGGGCGCGGTGGGATCCGCCGTGGTGGTCGAACGCGGCGACGAGCGGGTCATCGAGGTGACCCTGGAGGCCGACGTCGATCCCGACAGCAACCGCGAAGTGTGGCTGATCACCGAAGACGCCACCGAGATCATCAGCCTCGGCATGCTGGAGGGACAGACCGGCGAGTTCGTCGTGCCCGACGCCGTCGATCTGCGCGAGTTCGTCCTAGTGGACGTCTCGGATGAGCCGGTGGACGGCGACCCGACCCACTCGGGCGATTCGATCGTCCGTGGAGCGCTGGACTTCGCCTGACGTGGTGGCGGTGCGCCGGGGAGAGGCACCCGGTGCGCCGCCATCCTGGCGGAATGGCGCGGCGCGGTCATCCGTTGTATCCTGATGTGCTCGGCCGGCACACGGCCGGGCATCACAATTCCACAGCGCGACAGCGGCTCCCTCTCGAGGGGTTCATGGGGATGATCGGTTTCGACATCGCCTGTGAATCTGCGGGAAGCGGGCCGAGGATGCAGAGTTATCTCGTTAACGATCTCTGCGAACCAATAAGTGCCGAACCTAAGCGCACTGAGTTCGCCCTCGCTGCCTAAGCGAGCCTGAACTCCGTCAGACCGTAGGTGTTCCCGCTACGGATTCTGGCGTCATCTAGGGGACTTGCTGCGTGACGGCGCCTGGACGTCACGCGGGACTCTTCCCAGGCTGGGCCTGTCGACTTAGGTGTCTGTGACAAAGGTCGGGGCCGAGTAGAACGTCTCCACAGACTGCGCCCGGAGAAGACGCAGTATCCCAGCGATGGACGGGGGTTCGATTCCCCCCATCTCCACTGCCGCTGTCACGGAGTTGAAGCCCCGCGATCCCTTACGAGAGTAGGGATCGCGGGGCTTTTCTTCGCCCGTGGATGAGCGGCGCGATACCGAGTCGCCCACAAATCGCCCACAAGCTTCTGGCGCATATAGGTCGAAAAGCGTGTCCGAAAGCCGCTAGTTGCAGTTCATGCGCCGTCGGTCGTTGAGCGAGCGCAGCGAGACGAAACGCCCCGTCAGGTCTCCCAGAGCCGCGCGACGTTCGCGTTGAGCCCACCCTGATTCATCCGTTCGGCCACGTCGGCGAGGTCGTCGTCGAAAAGGTCGGCGTAGGTGTCGAGCGTCATCGCCGCCGACTTGTGTCCCAGCATCCGCTGCACGGCCTTGACGTTCGCACCCGACGAGATCGCGAGGCTCGCGGCGGTGTGACGCAGGTCGTGCGGAGTCAGCCGCTCGATGTCGGCGAGGTCGAGCGCCGTGGTGAACCACGAGTTCACGCCGTGCTGCGTCTTCGCGCGGCGCAGATGCTTGCCCTGCAGATCGGTGAAGACCAGATCGTCGGCGCGCTTGCCGCGACACAGCTGCTCCAGCGGCTCTTCCAGGAAGGCCGGGAATGGCACCAGCCGGCGCTCCCAGTTCTTCGGTGTGCCGAGCACGATCTTGCCTTCGACCTCGACCGCCGCTCGCTGCACCTGAATTCGGTGTCTCGGGAAGATGATGTCGCTCACGTGCATGCCGATCGCTTCGCTCCACCGGAGGCCGCAGTACGAGAGCAGAAGGATCAGCGTCCTATGCGTGTCGTTGTTGGTCGCCTCGGCGAGGCGAACGACCTCGCTGTGGGTCAGGTAGCGACGCGGCTTCTGGGACTGTTTCGGGGGCAGATTCTGAGCGCCGCGAGCGACGTTTCGAGGGATGCGTCCGTCGCGCACAGCTGTGTCAAGGATGCCGGCGAGCACGCCGAGCGCGCGATAGACGACGCTTGCAGACCGGGGGCTTGCGCCGGCCTTCGCGCTCTTCGTCCGCGTCGTCGTCGCGGTGCCCTCCGACAGCTCTCGGATCCATTGCTCCACGTGCGACGCGCGAATGTCTCCGATCCGAACGTCGCCCCAGCGGGGGAGGACATACACCCGCCACGACGTGTTCAAGGAGCTGAACGAGGAAGCCTTGAGTGCGTGCTTCTTGTTGCGCAGCCACTCGACGCCCAGCGCTCCGACAGTGATACGCGCCTCACCGGGGTCGGTATAGGAGCCGTTCGAGCGCGAGACCTCGGTGTGCGCGAGGTAGAGCTCGGCGTCCTTCTTGGTGCGGAAGCCCTTCTTCTCGACCTGCTTCTGCTGGTCATCGCGCCAGCGCACGCGGTAGCGCTTGCCCGCCGCGATCTCGTACGCCGTGATGCTTCCCATGGGTGACCTCGGGGTCAGGGTAGCGCCGACCGCGGACGCTGGCGGGTGCGCTCGAGCTGCACCAGCGTGTCTTGCGGACAACTGTCGGTATTTGCATGATGGGCGACCGGTGACCTCGGGTAGTGCCCGGAAGAGGTGGGTGGGGTACGACCAGGATGGTGCACGATTGAGGCTCCGTCGTGCGCGCTCGGATCGGCGTCGGAGAGGGCGCGTTGGGAGCACCGCAGAGGGCTCAGGTGGCCGATGCTCCGTTGCGGTGTTGTGTGGAGAGAGTCTCGTACATCCTCCCGGCGACGATCGCGGCGACGACCGCGGAGATCGCTGCGGCGACCCACAGCGCGGCCTGCAGGCCGAGGAGGTCGGCGACGATTCCGCCGATGATTGCGCCGACGGCGTAGCCGAGGTCCCGCCAGACGCGGTAGACCCCG
This sequence comes from Microbacterium kunmingense, assembly GCF_023155745.1. Lineage (GTDB taxonomy): Bacteria > Actinomycetota > Actinomycetes > Actinomycetales > Microbacteriaceae > Microbacterium > Microbacterium kunmingense. Next base: position 118,580 of record NZ_JAKNUS010000002.1, on the reverse strand, counting down.
ACGGCACGTGCACGCCAGGTGGGGTGGGCGACGTCTCCGACGACGGCGAGGAGGGTGGGGTAGACATCGCGGTGCCCAGGCCGAGAAGGATCGTCCCGGTCGCCCAGACGGTGAGGCTGCTGCCGGCGCCGATGATGACCAGGGCGATGGCCTGGAGGGCCATGCCGCCGGTGACGAGGTGCTTGCGGCCGATGCGGTCCGACAGGGCTCCGGTGAACAGCTGCCCGATGCCCCACACGCCCGGGTACAGCGCGAACAGGATCGCGATCTGCGCGGTGGGGAGGTCGCGGGTGGCGAACAGCAGGGGGAACAGTCCCCATGAGAGGCCGAAGTTCAGGTTGTTCACGAGCCCGGCGAGGCTGGCCGAGGCGAGCGCGGGTTCGCCGATGCTCGCGAGGAACCAGGTCCGCCGGTGCGTCAGGCCGGCGTCCTGGCTGGGCCGGGTGGTGGCGGGTGTGAGTTGTGCGGCCTCGGCGTGGGCGTGTCCGTGGGTTTCCCGTACGAAGATGCCGGTGATGATGAGCGCGAGGGCGGTGTAGGCGATGCCGAGCAGGAACGGTGCGGGGCGCAGCCCGTATTCGGTGGCGAGGTACCCGGCCAGGAGGGATGAGACGGCGACGGCGCCGTAGCCGGCGGCTTCGTTCAGTCCCATCGCGAGACCGCGCTGGCGGGGGCCGACGAGGTCGATCTTCATGACCACGGTCGCGTGGACCAGGTCAGGCCCTGGCTCACCCCGAGGAGCGCGTTCGCGGCGACGACCCATCCCCAGTCGGGTGCCCAGATCAGCATCAGCGGGACGGGCACTGCGACGAGCCACCCGGCCAGGAGCACCGGTTTGCGTCCGAATCTGTCCGAGAGGGTGCCGGCGAACCAGTTCGAGATCGCCTTGGTGACTCCGAACACGGCGACGTAGCTGAGCACCATGGTGTATCCGGTGATCCCGAACACGTCGCGCGCGAGCAACGGCAGGACGGTCTGCTCTTGACCGACCATGCCCCCGACGAGTGCGTTCACGGCGACGAGCAGCGCGAACTGCGGAGCGTTCTCCCGCAATCCGAGGCGCGGCGGCGGCGTAGCGGCGGTCATGCGATTCGTCGCGGCACTCGTCTGCCCGCGGGCTTCCCGCTGGGTGCTCGGCGCGCGGAGTCCGCCATGATGGGCGAGCAGTCAGCTGCGGAGCGGGATGCGGCGGGGGAGGCGCCTGTTGTGCGGGGAGGCTGGGCGTAGTCGAACAAGGGGGGCCTCGTGGGTTGCTTCTGAGGGGTGGTCTCGAGTCGCAGTCGGGTCGTCAGGACTGTTGCGACAGCGAGGTGGTGGCAAGCTCGCTGAGGACCTCGTCGGGGGTGATGTCGCCGCTGATCCGAACCCTGCGGCGTCCGGGTTCGTCGTGCAGTTCCACATTGGTGATGCGCGAGACGAAGGTGTCGCCGCACCCGCACGCGCCGACGTTGCACGAGGCCACGAACGCGTCCAGTACCTCCAGCGGTGTCTCACGGGGGAGGAGCAGGTCGACGCCTCCGTCGACGGTGAGAGCAGTCGGCGAGATCTGGGCGGTCATCGGATGGTTCCCTTTCGGCTGGTGTTCGGGGTCGGCGGTGGGGGAGATCGAGATCACTCGGCTGGCTCGCCGCCGGCCAGACCTTGGAGGACGTCAAGAGCGTCGCGGATGCCCTCGGTCGCGAGGCAGTAGTAGACGTAGCCGCCGCGCCGCTCCCCGACCACGAGACCGCGGTCGCGCAGGATGCGCAGGTGGTGAGACACGGTCGGCTGGCGTTCCCCGGTGGCCTCGACGATCGCGGTGACCGGCACGCACACGCCGTCCAAGGCGGTCAGGATCCGCAACCGGGTCGCGTCGCCCAGGGTGCGCAGGAACTCGGCCAGGGCGGACGCCTGGCCCGCCGCCATCGGCTCGTTCCCGCGAACGGGCGTCGTCTTCATCGTCACAGTGTGCTCCTCAAGGGCATATGTATATCTACCTATCTAGATATACCCACATCGTGGGTGGGATGCGGCAATGGCTGTTTCCGTCGACAACAGGCACTGACTCGGATCCGCCCAATCGCGCCTCTTTATACCCCATACCCCTAGCGGGTATATTGGATGGTGCGACGGAGGTGCGGGATGGCACACGGATATTCGGGCGACAAGCAGGCGCTGCTGATGAGGTTGCGTCGGGCCGAGGGCCAGGTGCGCGGGATCGCGCGAATGGTCGACGAGGAGGCCTACTGTATCGACGTCCTCACCCAGGTCTCCGCGGTCACGAAGGCGTTGGAGTCGGTTGCGCTGACTCTGCTGGAAGACCACCTCGGACATTGCGTCGCGGAAGCCGTCGGCGAAGGCGGGCCGGTCGCGCAGGAGAAGCTGCGTGAGGCGAACGCGGCCATCGCGCGCCTGGTGCGCTCATAGAAGCGCGCATTTCACATTCACTCAACGCTCGCGAAGGGAGCACATCATGGCCGGACAGGGATTGCGGGACCTCGGACTGCGGTCGACCAACGGTGGCGGCTGCGCGTGCTGCAGCCCCACCTCCCACAGCACTGCGACCAAGGACGCGGCCGCCCTCGTTGCGGAGCCGATCGAGGGCGACGAGGTGTCGGCTCAGTTCCTGGTCGAGGGCATGACCTGCTCGCACTGCGTGCGCAGCGTCACCGAGGAGGTGTCCGCGATCGATGGTGTCTCCGGTGTCGACGTCGATCTGAAGGCGGGCGGCGTATCGACGGTGACCGTGACCAGCACGGCGCCGGTGGATGCGGTGCAGGTGCGGCATGCGGTCGAGGAGGCCGGGTACAGCCTTGCGTCCACGTCATGAGCACGGGTCGGTGATGCGGTCTCCACAGCAACGGGGTGACTCCGCGGGCTGTTCAGTGATGGCGACCACGGGCTGACTCGACGAACGGCGCTCCCCCCGGGATCTTTGCCTGAGGGGAGCGCTGTTGCCGTCTGCGTGGTGATTCGCCGGGTGGCGTCAGCGGCCGAGGATCGTGCGGGCGCTGTTCGCCGGGGTGAGGTCGAGGCTCCGCAGCAGCTGCGCGTTGAGGGCGACCACCACCGTGGACAGCGACATCAGGATCGCCCCGACGGACACGGGGAGGACGAATCCGATGGGAGCGAGGACGCCGGCGGCGAGGGGCACGGAGATGAGGTTGTAGCCGGCCGCCCACCACAGGTTCTGCTTCATCTTCCGGTAGCTCGCTCGGGACAGCTCGATCACCGACAGCACGGACCGGGGATCGTCGCTGGCGAGGATCACGCCCGCGGAGGCGATGGCGACGTCGGTGCCGGCGCCGATCGCGATGCCGACGTCCGCTCGGGCGAGGGCGGGCGCGTCGTTGACGCCGTCTCCGACCATCGCGACGCGCTTGCCTTCGGCCTGCAGCTCGGCGATCTTGGCGGACTTGTCCTCGGGGCGCACGCGCGCGAACACCCGGTCGACGCCGAGGTCCTCGCCGACCGCGTGGGCGACGGCTTCGGCGTCGCCGGTGATCATCACGACCTCGATGCCGAGGGCATGGAGCGCGTCGACGGCATCGCGCGACTCGGGACGGACCTCGTCGGCGAGCTTGAGGCCGCCGATGGCCCGACCGTCTCGGACGACGTGGAGGATGATCGCGCCTTCCGCTCGCCACGCGTCGGCATCCTCGATCTCGTTGAGGCCGAGCTCTTCGAGGAGAGCGGGGCCGCCGACGCGGACTTCATGGTTCTCGACGGTCGCGGTCACCCCGACCGCGGGGGACGAGGTGAAGCCGGCAGCGGACGGGATGGTCAGATCCTTCTCGCGGGCAGCTCGCACGATGGCCTTGGCGAGGGGGTGTTCGCTGTCGGCTTCGGCGGCGGCCGCGAGTGCCAGAACGGTCTCGGCGGAGTCGGAATCGGCGGTGGAGATGCCGGTGACGGTCGGCTCGCCCTTGGTGAGGGTGCCGGTCTTGTCGAACAGGACCGCGTCGATGGTCCGCATGCTCTCCAGGGCGAGGCGGTCCTTGACGAGAACACCGCCGCGGGCCGCGCGCTCGGTGGCGATCGACACGACCAGGGGGATGGCCAGACCCCGCGCGTGGGGGCACGCGATCACCAGCACGGTGATCGTCCGGATCACCGCGGTGTCCGGGTCTCCGACGAGCGTCCAGACGAGCGCGGTGAGTGCGGCGGCACCCAGCGCGAACCAGAACAGCCAGCCGGCGGCGCGGTCGGCGATCCGCTGCGCCCTCGAGGTCGAGTTCTGCGCGTCGGCGACCAACCGCTGGATGCCGGCGAGGGTGGTGTCATCGCCCGTAGCGGTGACCTCGACCCGCAAGCCTGAATCTGTTGCGACGGTTCCGGCGGTCACCGTGTCGCCCGCGGTCCGGCTGACGGGGCGGGATTCGCCGGTGACCAATGGATTCGTCCATGTCGGCGCGGCCCTCCACGACCCTGCCGTCCGCGGGGACGCTGCCGCCGGGGCGGACGACGACCACATCGCCGAGTCGGAGGTCGGCGGGGGAGACGGTGACGACCTGGTCGCCTTCGACGCGTTCCGCTTCGTCGGGCAGGAGCGCGGCGAGGGAGTCCAGTGCGGAGGTGGTCTGCGCGAGGGACCGCATCTCGATCCAGTGGCCGAGCAGCATGATCACGATCAGCAGCGCGAGCTCCCACCAGAACTCGAGCTCACGGTGGAGGAGTCCGAGGGTGGCGCCCCAGGATGCGAAGAATGCGACGGAGATCGCGAGACCGATGAGGAGCATCATCGCGGGTTTGCGGGCTCGGAGTTCGCTGACCGCGCCGCTGAGGAACGGCCAGCCGCCCCAGAAGTACATCACGGTGCCCAGCACGGGAGAGATCAGCTGTGCTCCGGGGAACGAGGGAACCGAGTAGCCCAGGACCATCCCGAACATGCCGGAGAACGCCACGACCGGGACGGCGAGGATCAGGTTGATCCAGAACAGCCGCCGGAACTGGGCGACATGATGTGCGCCATGTCCGGCGTGCCCGCCATGGCCCGCATGCTCCCCGTGGTCGGCGTGGCTGTCATGACCGGCATGCTCCCCGTGGCTGTCATGTGCACCGTGGTCGGCGTGCGCGTCGTGGTCGGCGTGCGCACCGTGGTCGGCGTGCGCCTCATGGCCGCCGTGTCGGGCGTGCTCGTCGTGGACGGCCGCGTCGGTCGGCTTGGCCGCCGGGTCTGGGTGGTCGGTGGTGGTGCGCGCGTGGTGGTGGTGCGCGTGTGGGTCGATCATGGTGTGCTCCCTCGCTGTGGAGTGGGATGGGTGATGCCCACTCGTCCCTCACAAGACTTGCTCACCCCAACCACGATACCCCCTAGGGGTATTCCCTCGGGAGGGGATCCACGTCGGGTGCGGGGACTGCTGTGTCGTCAGATGGGGAGGGGGACGCTCAAGAACACGCCTTGCAGGTTCGACATCAGCGCGGTCCACAGGCCCGTGACCATGAGCGTGCCGAGCGCGATGAGGAGTGTGCCGCCGATGATGTTGATCAGGCGGATGTGGCGGCGCATCACTCCGACGGATCGGGTCGCCCAGCCGAATCCGAAGGTGAGGAGGATGAACGGGATGCCGAGACCGAGCGAGTATGCGAGGCCGAGGAGCGCGCCGCGTGCAGCGGATGCCTGATCGAAGGACATCCCGAGGATGACGGCGAGGGTGGGTCCGATGCAGGGTGTCCAACCTATGCCGAGAGCGATGCCCAGCAGGGGGGCTCCCGCCAATCCGATCCTTCCGCGCACGCGTGGCCGCATGGTGCGTTGCGCGAACCGGAGGCCGCCGATGAAGACCACGCCCATGATGATGATGAACGCGCCGAGGACGCGGGTGATCGGGTCGGCGTATTCCAGGAGGAGCCTTCCGGCGGTGCCGCCGAGCATAGCCACGCTGATGAACACGACGGTGAATCCGGCGATGAACAGCACCACGCCGATCACAACACGGTGCCGACCGGTCGTGAGAGTCGCGGTCGGGGTCGGAGCGGCGGATACCGGGGCGGCCGCGGTCGGGTCGTGGCACTCCGCGTCGGTGGTGCTGTCCGGCTCGTCGAGGTGTGCTCGAGGCGCGGGTGTGTGTGTCGTGCGGGGTGCTGCGGCGGCGCCGATGTAGCCGAGGTAGCCGGGCACCAGGGGAAGGACGCAGGGGGAGAGGAAGGACACCAGTCCGGCGAGCACGGCGATCGGGATGGCGACGAGCAGGGATCCGCCGGCGACGGAGTCGACGAGGGTCACGATTCGTCCAGTGTCTCGGAGATGAGCGTTTTGAGGATCGAGGCGCTGCTGAGCTGGCCGATGATGCGGGCGGCGACCCTGCCCTTGCGGTCCAGCACGATCGTCGTCGGGACGGCGTTCAACGGTGTCTCTTCCGCGAATGCGAGTTTCACGGACCCATCCACGGTCGCGAGGGCGCTGGGGTAGGTGATGCCGTAGGTGTCGGCGAACGCGGTCGCGGCGGCGGCGCTGTCGTAGATGTTCACGCCGAGGAAGGACACGTCATCGTCTGCGAACGCCTCGTGCGCGGCTTCGAGCTCCGGCGCCTCGAAACGGCACGGCGCGCATGCGGCGTACCAGAAGTTCACGACCACGACATCGCCGGCGTACTCGTCGCTGGTGACGGTGTCGCCGGTGTCGAGCACTCCCTGGAACGTGACGGGTCGACTGCGGTCTGCTGTGGGGATCTCGACGACTCGGAAGCCGTCGGCGGCGATGAACCCCTTGTTGTCGCCCGCCCGGTACTGGTCGGAGAGGGGGTTGTCGGAGCAGGATGCCAGGGAGGCTGTGAGGACGAGGGCAGCGCTGGCGGCGGTGAGACGCCGCAGTGTCGTCGTTGTGCGTCGGGTCATCGGCCGCTCGTCTCGGTTCGGTGCCGACGGGTGACGACCCATGCCTGTGCGGCGAAGATCACCGCGGCGAGGCCCGCCGCGACGCCGACGGTGAGCAGGTCGGACTGCACCTTGCTGATCGTGAACGCGGCGAGGATCGCGACGTCCAGCACGATGGTGGCGATGGGCAGCCAGCGGTGCGCAATGATCTTGTCGCGGAGCCGTCGCAGCACTCCCCACTGCACGGCGATGTCCATCGTGAGGTAGAGGAACACGCCCAGCGCTGCGATACGGCCTAGGTCGAACACCGCGGTGAGGACGATCGCGGCCCCGGCAGTGATCAGCAGGGGCTGGTGGGGCACCCGCGCGGGAAGCGCGGGTGCCTGCTTCATGTCCTGCAGCATCCCGTACAGGCGCGACACGGAGAACAGGCTGGCGAGCAGTCCGGAGAGGGTCGCGATCACGGCGACGGCCACGGTGATGCCGACGCCCCACGCGCCGAACAGCGGGTGGGCTGCTTCGGCGAGGGCGTAGTCGCGGGCATCGATCGCGCCGGATGCTCCGATGCTTGCCCCGACCGACAGGGTGATCAGCAGGTACAGCACCGCGCAGATCGCGATCGAGATCATGATGGACCGGGCGATGTTCCGTTTGGCGTCCTTTACGTCATCGCCCTGATTGGTGATCGTCGTGAAGCCCTTGTATGCGAGGACACACAGCGCGACGGCAGCCACCACCCCGAGCAAGCCGTCTCCGCTGTCCGAGCCGTCCGAGAAGAACCCCGCGCCGGTGGCGGCTGCGCCGATGAGCCCGGCCGCCGCGAGTACTGCGATCCCGACGATCTTCAGGACAGCGGTGACCAGCGCGGAGCGTTCGACGAGCTGGTTGCCGACGAGGTTGACCACCGCCGCGGCCGCGATCGCGATGACCCCCAGCAGCGGCACCAGCACGACGGAGTCCTGGAGCCCGAAGGGTCGCAGCAGGTAGGTGCCGAAGGTGCGGGCGAGGAGGCTCTCGGCGACCACCATCGACACGTACATGAACAGCGAGAACGACCCCGCGACCACGCCCGGGCCGTAGGCGTCTTTCAGCAGCATGGCGATGCCGCCCGCTGACGGGTTCACGCTCGAGTACCGCGCGTAGGCGTACGAGCTGACACCGGCTACGGCGGCGCCGGCGATGAACGCCACCGGGAACCAGTCGCCGGCGAGTCCGGCGACCTGCCCGACCAGCGCGAAGATGCCCGCGCCGATCATCACCCCGGTGCCCAGCGCCACCGAGCCGACGAGACTGATCTTCGTGTCCTGCTCGCTCACGTGCACCTCCCGAATCGCAGGCCCCGGATCACTGGTCGCCGCCGAGGAGCCGGAGCCCGCTGTCGTCGGCCACGGCGATCTCTCCCGACGAGGTGAGAGCGATCGCCTGCGCCTGGCCGTCCGCGCTGCCCGCTTCGACCCACGATACGGCGGCGTCCGCGCTCGTCCAGATCGTGCCTTCGACGTCGACTCCGACCAGCGTCGAGTGGTCGGGGGATGCCGACAGTAGATAAAGTGTCGGCGCATCCGGGACGGGCGCGAAGGTGACTGCGCCGTCCACGCTGAACAGAACCCCGCCGGGGGTGGTGGCGTAGACGGTGCCGGTGTCGTCGACGGTGAGCGCGTACGCGGAAATGTTCGCGCCCGCTGCTGTCCAGGTCGAACCGCCGTCTGTGCTGGTCAGAACGGCCGGCTCGTCGGTCGAGAGCCCGTACAGGGTGCCGTCGGGTCCGGCGGTCAGGGCGTGGAAGTCCTTCTCGCTCGTGTACGCGATGGGGGACCAGGTCTGGCCGGCGTCGTCGCTGCGGATGATGCCGAGGTGCGGGGATCCCCACTCTGCGGGGGTGTTCGCGCCGGGGTGGCCGGACGCGACGAAGGCGTCGCCGGTGACGGCGAGCCCCATCGCGTCGAATTCGTACCCGCCGATCGGGTCCCCGATGCCGCCGTCGGCATCGACCGGGAGGAGACCGTCGTGGGTGCCGAGGATCGTGGTGCCGGTTGCCGGGTCGGTGATGATCGCGTGGACGTGGGTGGACAGGGCGGACGAGTGGTCGTCGCCCGCGGTGGTGGTCTGTGCGGTGCAGGCGGTGAGGCTGAGGGTGGCGACAGCGGCAATGGCCACCGCCGCGCGAACGCGGAAGTGCATGAGGGTTCTCTTGATCAAGGTGAAGGGGTGGCGCCGAAACGGCGAAGACCAGGCGAGCCCGACAAGTCGGGCGCACCCCTCACGTGCGACTGATCGAAAGCGCCGTCAGATCCGGCGAGGAGGGGCGCGCACTCGCGCGCATCGCGCCCACAAGTCGGCTGAGGGCCATCGCAGCGACGCCGATGCGCACCTCTCTGGGCAGAGCTCGAACGGCGAGCAGAACGATGAGGATCAGCGCGGTCACGCACATCGCCGCGACATCATGGCTGCCGACCGTCGCACACCCCGCGCAGTCGGCGCTGAGATCGGCCGGCGCCGACAACGGTGCCGACGCGGCCACGGATGCCGACACGGCAGCGGCGTCATGGCCTCCCCCTGTCGAGTCGGCCGCGATCAGCGTCGACGTCGTTTCGGTGTGTGCTGTCGAGGACCCGGTCCACAATGCGTGCATGCCGACCAGCCCGGCCATCAGCAGCGACACCACGATCACGGCGAACCACCGGCGGGAGGCGCTGCCGCCACCCGCTGCGTTCGACCGCTCGTTCATCCGCTGCCCCTTCGGCACCCAGCCATCGTAGCCGGGCTCGCCCGGCGGGCGAGCCCGCGGGGCGAGCGCGGGGTTACGCGGCGTCGACGACACCCATCATGCCGAGGTCTTCGTGGTCGAGGATGTGGCAGTGGTAGACGGTCTGGCCGGGGAACCGGTCGAACGCGATCCGCACCGTGACCGACGTCCCCGCGGGCACGTCGACGACGTCTCGGACGTCCACACCGGTAACGTCGGCGCTTCCCGCGCGGAGGACCTGCATCGGCCAGACGTGCAGGTGGAACGGGTGGTCCATCGGCGACACGTTCACGATCGTCCAGTCCTCGACGGTCCCGATCGTCACACTCTGATCGGTCCGGCCCGCATCGAACGCGCGCCCGTCGATCAGGAACCGCATGCCCGCGCCGCCGCCCATGCCCATGCTCATCGTGAGCGTCCGCGTGCCGTCGACCGCAGTCTCGCGAAGGTCGCGGCGGGTACTCACGACCGGGTCGGCGACCACGGGGGGCGTCGCTCCGGCATCCGGGACCACGGTGAGCACGACAGCCTCGGGCGACGTCGTGGAACCGCCGCCCATCATCCCCATCCCCGCCTGTCCTCGGTCGTAGGCGGCAGCCACCAGGTCCGTCGCCGCTGTGGGAGTGGTGATCACGACATCGGCGCGGTTCCCCGGGGCGAGGACCAGCCGATCCGCGGACTGTGGGGTGCGGCGGTGTGAGTCGATCCCGCGCACCCGGGCGTCCAGGTCGCCCAGTCGCAGGTCGAGGTAGCGGCTCGTGCACGCGTTGACGATCAGGAGTCGCTGCTCCGATTCCGCGGGCGCGGGAAGCGTCGGGGAGGGCTGGCCGTTGACCAGCAGCACCTCGCCGGTGCGTCCCAGCATCCGCTCGACTCCCGACACCGACGCGACCGCACCATCTGTGATCGTCACGTCCGAGACGACCACGACCCGCGGCGGCGCCTGGGACCAGTCCTCCTCGTCCACGATGATCGCACCGTACAGGCCGGCGAACACCTGATCGGCGACCAGCTCGTGATGATGCGGGTGGTACCAGAACACTCCGGCCGGGTGATCGTCCGGGAGCTGGATCTCGTAGTCGAAGCTCTCCCCGGCACCGATGCGCAGGAACGGGTTGTCGCTGTTGTCGGATGCCGACACCAGCAGACCGTGCGTGTGCAGATTCGTCGGGTCGGTGAGGTCGTTCTGCAGCCGCACCCGCAGGAGATCACCGGGACGGAGGTGAAGCGTGGGTCCGGGAACGGTGCCGTTGTAGGTCAGCATCCGCACCGACGCGCCACCGACCTCCACCTCCCGCTCGGCCGCCTGCAACGTGACATCGAGCACACCGTCGACCGACTCCAGCACCGACGGCTCGACCCACCCGGCCGCCCCCGACGTCGCGGTCGCCGTTCCGCTCCCGGAGGTCTGTGATCCGACCGTCGTCCACACCAACCCGGTCGCGCCGATGCCGAGCGCGCCCACACCGAGAGCGCCGATCGTCAGAGCCTGCCGGCGTGTGATCCCCCCGCTCATGCGCCGTTGAGAGTACGCATACGTTCGTTGAACTCATCCGTGTCGATCTCACCGCGCGCGTACCGCTCCTCGAGGATCCGCCGCGCCGACGACACCTCAGCCCCTGGGGCCGGCGTGCCGACCGCGGGAGGTGCGGCGGCGGGCGGGGCCGCGTTCGTGCGCGTGCTCAGCCGGATCGCCACGAACACCAGCAGCCCGATCCCGATCAGGATGAGGATGACCCACAGCCAACCCCAGCCCCAGCCCATGCCCATCCCGAAGCCCATGTCGTAGCCGCCGTCGCCGTCATCCCACATCATCAGAACACCACTCCTTCTGGACAGGTCACCAAGACCTGCGATGACCTCGCGCATACCCTGGGTGGGTGTCGAGGACACGTCCACCCTACGTCCGATACGGACGGCGCAGGTCGGGACGAACGTCCCGACCTGCGGCCGCGCACGGGCTAACACTGAGTGGCCGGAGACGTGATCGACGCGGGTGGTAGCCGGGCCGCAGATCCCCGGGATCGCTCGCCCGAACGGCTCCGGCACGTGGGAAACGTTTGGGAAGAATCGACCGCAAACGACCGTCACTGAGCACAGCGTGGAAAGCAGTGATTCCGCGGAATCATGCGGGACTGTGGCCGTCGAAATGTTGGAAATGTCGAACCTTCAGAGTTCAAATCCTTCCGTCTCCGCAGAAAAATCCCTGGTCAGGCGCCATTATCGCGGATGCATTCCACATGTAGAACGTGGCGGAAACGCATGCCGATTGCGCCAAGTGACCGCCCAGGTGACCCCGGAGCGCAACACCCTGCGGCCATCTGGTGAGGTGTCGCACCGGCTGCTGGCCTGGGCTTTCTTGTGCTGAATCGAGCTGGGCGACCCGCAGGTGACTCCGCCGGAAGTCAGAAGGCCGCAATCGGGAATACTGCACGAGTAGGTGACGCTTTGACCTGTCACCTATCCGGGCAGCAGTCCCTTGTCCATGTACTGGGCCGGCCAGGTCTGACCGGCCCAGTACAATCAAAGGGTGGCGAGAATCTCCTCCATCGTGGTGATCTCCGTGGTTTGCGAGGCGATGATGTTCTCGGCGAGGGCGATCACATCAGCGTTCTGACCGTGTTCCACCTCGGTCTGCGCCATCTGGATCGCGCCCTCGTGGTGCACGATCATCTGCTCCAGGAAGAGACGCGACGCCTCCACGCCGGTGGCATCCTGAAGGGCGCGCATGTCCGTGTCCGACATCATCCCTCCGTGATCCATTCCGTCCATGTCCCCCATCGGGGTGCCCCAGTCATCGAGCCATGACTCCATCAGCTCGATCTCCGGGCCTTGGGCGGCCTTGATCTGTTCGGCCAGGGCCACGACGCGCTCGTCGATGTCGTCCTTCGCGAGGACCATCTCGGCCATCTCGACAGCTTGTTCGTGGTGAGGGATCATCATCATCGCGAACTGCACATCGGCGCTGTTCGCGTCGGCGTCCGCGGATGTCGATGAGTCCGTTCCGGGCATATCACCCGGTCCGGTTGCGGTGCTGGCGCAACCGGCGAGGGCGAGTATGGCGGTAAGGGCGGTTGCGGCGGTCGCCGCAATGCGGTTCTTCAATTGGGGTTTTCCTCAGTCGTGTGTGATGCGCACGATCGGGGCGATCGCACGCGGAAGCTCGGCTGACCTATAGATCAGCGGGCTGAGATCACGTACGACTGATGCAGAGAACGAGAAGCGACGGCGGCCGCGTCGACGGGATCCGGCCGGTGATCGGGACTGGTCCGGCTCGGCCGAACGCGACACCCCAACTGACGCCGACGCGGGGAAGCAGAATCAGGAGCGTCGCGGCCAGGAGGGCGAACACGCACGCCATTGCCAGCATGGCCTCGTGCCCGCCGCAGTCCGCACAGCCCGCGTCGGTCGATGATGCGTGAGGATCCGAGGGGGAGCCCGCGTCGGGCATCGATATCGCGGCAGGCTCGGTATGAGTGGTGGGGGTGTTCAGCGCGTGCATCGCCATCAGTCCGAACGCGAGCGCGGCAGTGAGGACGATGAGCAGGAACACAGAACGGCCCGCCCCGAAAACGGAGCGGCGCGGATGCTGTGAGATAGCGATCACCGAGATCTCACCTCCCCTCGCGTTCAGAGTAATCGCACGGCGCTGCAAGGGCGATCGACATCATCGCCGACGGGCGCCGACTCTCACGTCCGGAGTCGACACGACCGGGGCTGAGTCCGGCCATGCCGACGTTGCGCGACGCCTCTCGGTCGCCAGCGCGGACACGCCCGGCCAGTCAGCGATCAGCGCACTGGCGATCAGCTGGTTCGTCGAATGTCGGCACGGGGCGCGCCTGGGCGTCTTCCGATGTCAGAGCCAGGCCATTCTCCCGGATGTCTGCGGTGAGCCAATCCATCTCGAGGATCTCGCGCTTCTGCGCCTCACTGATCGCGACGGCGAGTTCGCAGACGCGCACGTCTTGTATCTGAGCCCGTTCCGATCGGGTGATCGCGAGAGAGTGGTGGGGGATCATGCCCTGCATGAATCCGATGTCGTCGACCGTGATCTGGCTGCGATCCAGATAGATGCCACCGCCGACCAGCAGAACTCCGGCGACGATGATCGCGATGTTCGCCTTGGTGTTCTTGTACATGTCGAGCATCCAGGCGAGCATGATGAGCACCATCGTCCCGCCCATGGTGATCGCCATGAAGATGCGGCTCTCGCTGAGACGGATGTGGCCCCATTCCCACGAGCCGGCGAACATGACGAAGTACATCACGACGACCGCGGTGAGGATCATGGCGCCGAATCGGATGTACATCGCGCGTGACTTGCGGGTCTCGCTCCGGTCCTGCTGGTCGGTGTGCTGCGGTTCTTCCGGCATGACGCGTCCTTTCGAGTAGGGAGGCTGGCCCATGTATGAAGCCAGCACGCTACCTCTCGGCGGCTGATCGGCACACGGGCCTTGCCATACCGTGCCGGGGTAGAGTAAAGGAGCATTGACGTGCATACCCACGGGGGGTATAGTCGCCCATCTGAACGGCTACGTGGCAAACAAGGATGACCTGCTCAAGAGGCTGCGACGTGCCGAAGGGCAGGTGCGGGGCATCGCGCGGATGGTCGAGGAAGACAAGTACTGCATCGACATCCTCACGCAGGTGTCGGCGGCGACCAGGGCGCTCGAGACGGTGGCTCTCAGTCTTCTCGGTGATCACCTGAGCCACTGCGTGGCGGAAGCCAGTGCCGAGGGTGGCCCGGTCGCGGCGGAGAAGATCCGTGAGGCCAACGATGCCATCGCCCGCCTTGTGCGTTCCTGAGACCCCCGACGATGAAGGAGACACCATGACCACCGACAACCGCATCGATCTGGGACTGAAGGATGCCGGCGGGGGATGCGCCTGCTGCGCACCCTCCGCCGCCGCATCCGCTGAGACGAAGCCGATGGACGGCGCAGTGACGTCCGAGGTGTTCGTGTCGGGGATGACCTGCTCGCACTGTGTCAGCAGCGTGACCGAGGAGCTCTCGGCGATCGAGGGCGTCGACGACGTCTCGGTGAAGCTGAACGCCGGTGGCGCCTCCCGGGTCGAGATCCGCAGTTCGGCGCCGATCGCCGACGCCGAGATCCAGTCAGCCGTCGAAGAGGCCGGGTACACCCTGGCGCGCGTGACGTCATGACCATGGGTGATGTCGAGCTCGACATCACCGGGATGACGTGCGCGTCGTGCGCGACGCGCATCGAGCGCAAGCTCAACAGGCTCCCCGGGGTGGAGGCGACCGTCAATTACGCAACCGGGAAGGCTCGGGTGCGCGGCGATGACGTCGACCCAGCCGCGCTGATCGCGACGGTCGAGTCGGCCGGCTACCAGGCTGCGCTTCCCGCGCCGCCGGTGGCCGACGCCCCCGATGACGGCACCGAGCCGGTGGATCTCGAGCTCGTCTCGCTGCGTCGGCGTCTGCTGATCAGCGCCGCGCTGTCGGTGCCGGTCGCTCTCATGTCGATGATCCCGGCGCTGCAGTTCGAGTACTGGCAGTGGCTGGCGCTGACGCTCACTGCTCCCGTGGCGGTGTGGGGCGCGTGGCCGTTCCACCGCGCCGCCGCGATCAACGCCCGACACGGTGCGGCGACGATGGACACCCTGATCAGCGTCGGCGTGACCGCGGCGTTCGGGTGGTCGCTGTTCGCGCTGTTCTTCGGCGGCGCGGGGGTCCCGGGCATGACGATGACCTTCACTCTGATCGGCGCTCCCCAGGCCGGGGGTGACGAGATCTACCTCGAGGTCGCCGCGCTGGTGACGGTGTTCCTCCTGGCGGGGCGCTACGCGGAAGCGCGGGCCCGGAAGTCGTCGTCGGAGGCGCTGCGAGCGCTGCTCGAGCTGGGGGCGCGAGACGCCGTGCGCCTGGTCGACGGCGTGGAGCAGTGCATCCCGGTCGATCAGCTCGCCGTTGGTGACACCGTGCTGGTGCGTCCCGGCGAGAAGATCCCGTCGGACGGTCTGGTCGTCGACGGGTCCTCGGCCGTCGACGCGAGCATGCTGACGGGCGAGTCCGTGCCGGTCGAGGTGGGGGTGGGCTCCCGCGTCGTCGGGGCGACGGTCAACGTCGGCGGGCGCCTGGTCGTGGAGATCACCCGGGTCGGTGCCGACACGGAGTTGGCCCGGATGCGGCGGCTCATGGAAGACGCGCAGACCGGGAAGGCCCGGGTGCAACGCCTCGCCGACCGCGTCTCGGCGGTGTTCGTGCCGGTCGTGATCCTGCTGTCCATCGCCGCGTTCGTCGGCTGGATGATCGCCGGCGGCAGCCTGGAGCTCGCATTCACCGCCGCCGTGGCGACCCTCATCATCGCCTGCCCGTGCGCGCTGGGGCTCGCGACCCCGACCGCGCTGCTGGTCGGCACTGGACGCGGCTCGCAGATGGGTATCCTCATCCGCGGGCCGCAGGTGCTGGAGCAGACCCACGACGTCGACGTCATCGTCTTGGACAAGACCGGCACGGTGACCACCGGCACCATGGCGGTATCTGCCGTTCGCCCCGCGCCCGGTGTCAGCGGCGAAGAGCTGCTCGCCTCGGCGGCGGCGGCGGTCGAATCCGGATCAGAGCATCCCGTCGCCCGGGCCGTCGTGGCCGAAGTCGGTGCGGTTGCGCCCGCCGACACGTTCGACTCGCGTGCCGGGCTCGGCGTGCAGGGGATGGTCGGCGGCTCGCTCGTCGTGGCCGGCCGCCCATCTTGGCTGCAGGAACAGTGGGGCATCCGCGTCGACGACAACCTGCAGCAGGAGGCCGGCGCCCTCGCAGACGGCGGTGCGACCGTCGTCGCCGTCGGCCGCGATGGGAGCCCGCTGGGCCTCATCGCGGTGGCCGACACCGTCAAGCCCACCAGCGTCGAGGCCATCGCCCGCTTCCGCGCGCTGGGCATGACGCCGGTGCTGCTCACCGGCGACAACGATGGTGCCGCCCGGCACATCGCCGCCCAGGTCGGCATCGACGAGGTGCGATCCGGCGTCACCCCGGCCGGCAAGCTCGACGCGGTGCGCCGGCTGCAGGAGCAGGGGCACACGGTCGCGATGGTCGGCGACGGGGTCAACGACGCCGCAGCCCTCGCCGCGGCAGACCTGGGCATCGCCATGGGCGGAGGCACGGATGCCGCGATCGCGGCCAGCGACATCACCGTCGTCTCGGGCGATCTGCTGGTCGTCGCCGACGCGGTGCGGCTGGCCCGGCGCACCCTGCGCACCATCAAGGGCAACCTGTTCTGGGCGTTCGCGTACAACGTCGCAGCCATTCCCGTCGCCATGGCGGGCCTGCTCAACCCGCTGGTCGCCGCCGCCGCGATGGCGCTCTCGTCGGTCTTCGTCGTCACCAACAGCCTGCGGCTGCGCGGGTTCCGTCCCATTCCGTCGAGCTCGTCGGCCGTCGCCGACGATGCGCGGACCCCCGCTCGGCTCTAGCCGAGGCCACCGAAGCACTCCTGGAAGGACATTCCCATGAGTCAACATGACTCTGGCCATGCGTCCGCTCAGAGCGAGCACGCCGCCGGCGTCGACGAGCTCCACCACGAGGGCGACCATCCCGCGCACGACGACCATGCCGGGCGTGGCGAGCACTCGGAGCACGTCGGTCACTCCGGCCACGGCGGCCACTCCGGGCACGGCGACCACGTCGGCCAGTTCCGCCGACTGTTCTGGATCATGCTCGTCCTCGCGATCCCGGTCGTGGCGTTCTAGGGCATGTTCTCGATGCTGCTCGGCTACCCGTTGCCGGATGCCCCGTGGGTCGGATGGATCTCGCCGATTCTGGGCACCGTCATGTACGTGTGGGGCGGCGCGCCGTTCCTGACCGGTGCCGTCAGCGAGCTGCGTGCCCGCAAGCCCGGCATGATGCTGCTGATCGCGCTGGCGATCACCGTCGCCTTCCTCGCATCCTGTGGTGCAAGCCTCGGTCTGCTGCACCATGAGCTCGACTTCTGGTGGGAGCTGGCGCTGCTGATCGTCATCATGCTGCTCGGGCACTGGATCGAGATGCGGTCGTTGGCGCAGACCACCTCCGCACTCGATTCCCTCGCGGCACTGCTGCCCGACGAGGCCGAGAAGATCGACGGCGACTCCACCGTCACCGTCGCACCGGCCGACCTCGTCGTCGGCGATCTCGTCGTGGTCCGCCCAGGCGGACGGGTGCCCGCCGATGGCCGCGTGGTCCAGGGGTCGGCGAGCATGGACGAGTCGATGATCACCGGCGAATCCCGCCCCGTGCGCCGTGGCGACGGCGATCCGGTGGTCGCCGGGACCGTGGCCACCGACTCCGGCCTGCGGGTGGAGATCACCGCAATCGGCGACGACACCGCGCTCGCCGGCATCCAGCGGCTCGTGACGGAAGCGCAGAACTCGTCGTCACGGGCGCAGCGCCTCGCCGACCGTGCCGCCGGATGGCTCTTCTGGTTCGCCCTCGGCGCCGCCGCGATCACCGCTGCGGTGTGGAGCATGATCGGGATGCCCGATGCCGCCGTCATCCGCACCATCACCGTGCTCGTGATCGCGTGCCCCCACGCACTGGGTCTGGCGATCCCGCTCGTCGTGTCCATCGCCACGGAGCGCGCGGCTCGCGCCGGAGTGCTTGTCAAGGACCGCCTCGCACTCGAGAACATGCGCACGGTCGATGCCGTGCTGTTCGACAAGACGGGAACCCTCACCAAAGGCGCACCCGCCGTCACCGGCGTCGAGCCCACCGCGGGAACCGACGAAGACCGGCTGATCGCCCTCGCCGCCGCGGCGGAGGCCGACTCCGAGCATCCGCTCGCGCGGGCGATCGTTACTGCGGCCCGCGACAAGAGCCTCTCCGTGCCGGCATCCTCCGACTTCGAGTCCTCGCCGGCCGTCGGCGTGCGCGCGACCGTCGACGGGCACATCGTGCAGGTCGGCGGGCCGCACCTGCTCGATCAGGAGGGCGGCGAGGAGCTGCCGGTCGCAGACCACTGGCGCGACGAGGGCGCCATCATCCTGCACGTCCTGATCGACGGCGAGGTCGCCGGCGCGCTGCGGCTGGCCGATGAGATCCGGCCCGAGTCGCGCCAGACGGTCCACGCGCTGCACGCCCGCGACGTGGAGGTCGTAATGATCACCGGCGACGCCGAGGCCGTCGCGGCGTAGGTTGCTGCTGAGCTGGGGATCGATAGATACTTCGCCGGTGTGCGGCCGGAAGACAAGGCGTCGAAGGTCAAGCAGCTGCAAGACGAGGGCGGTAAGGTCGCGATGGTCGGGGATGGCGTCAACGACGCTCCCGCGCTCGCTCAGGCCGACGTCGGCATCGCGATCGGCGCGGGCACCGATGTGGCGATCGCCTCGGCCGGTGTCATCCTCGCCAGCGACGACCCCCGCTCGGTGCTCTCGGTGATCGAGCTGTCACGGGCCAGCTACCGCAAGATGAAGCAGAACCTGTGGTGGGCGGCCGGATACAACCTGATCTCGGTGCCGCTGGCGGCGGGCATTCTCGCGCCGATCGGCTTCGTGCTGCCGATGTCCGTGGGAGCGATCCTCATGTCGCTCTCCACGATCGTCGTGGCCCTCAACGCCCAGCTGCTGCGCCGTCTCGACCTCAGCCCGGATGTGGTCATCGACCGCTGAACCCGCGTCGGCCTTCGAGGCCCGAAAGGATGCCTATGATCACCCGCCCTCACGCGACCGCCACCGCCGTCGCGCTCATCGCAGTCGCTCTCACCGGCTGTGCGGCCGCCGACCCGCCGTCCACCGGCGACGAGCACGCCACCGACATGCTCCACGTGCACGCGATCGTCACCACCCCGGGCGGCGACGGCTACTTGCTGGGAACCCACGAAGGAATCTATGCCGCGACACCCGACGGACAACTCGGTGACCGGGTCGGCGACGAAGACTTCGACGCGATGGGGCTGACGGTGTCGGGGGAGGACCTCATCGCCTCCGGCCACCCGGGCCGCGACACGTCGGAAGGACTGGGGGCGGGAAACCTCGGCATCATCCGCAGCGACGATGGCGGCATCACCTGGGATCCGGTGGCGTTCACGGGCGAGAAGGACTTCCACGCCCTCACCGCCGCGGCGGACGGCACACTGTACGGGCAGGCCACCGACAGCGGCGAACTGCTCTCCAGCACCGACTCCGGCGTCACGTGGCATCCGACCGGCGCCACCCTCTTCACTTTCGGGCTCGCGGTCGACGCGACCGGCGGAATCCTCGCCGTCACCCCCGACGGGCTGCAGCTCAGCACCGACGGCGGTGCTTCGTTCGCAACGCTCACGGACGCGCCGAAGCTCTATGCCATCTCCGCGTCTCCCGACCACCAACGACTCGTCGGCGTGGACACCGACGGCGCGATCTGGACCAGCACCGCCGGCAGTGCCTGGCAGAGCACCGGAGCCGTGCACGGCGCGGCGCAGGCCATCACGATCGCCGACAACGGAGACATCCTCGTCGTCGACGACAGCGGACTCAGCCTGCTGCGCTCCGACCGCTGACGATGCCGAAGGCCTAAGCGACCGCAGGCGTGCGTCGATCGGGCGGACGCTTCACCAGCAGCGCGGCAGTGCCGGCGATGGCAACGGTGGCCGCGGCGATCGTGACGAGATGGATGCTGAGCGGCCCGCCGTTGTACATCGTCACGCCCACCGCGACCAGGGTGACCGCGACGATGACGAGGGCCACGGGGTGCTGTCGGCGGAGTCCGATCGGCACGAGCAGGGCGGGAACGACGTAGAGGACGACGCTCGCAGGCCCCATGGCGTTCACGGCGGCGATGTAGCCGTCCGTCCCTGGGATCACGGCGAGGATGCTGCGGTAGAACATCGCGACGCAGTGCAGAATGAGCCCGATCACGCCGATCACCAGCAGTGTGACGTCGACCCGCGAGGAGCGCCGCGCATACTTCCCCCATGGCAGTTTCTTGCTGAGGAAGCGCGCGGCGAAGAGAAGTGCTGGGATCAGCACGAGTGCTGCGGTGAACGTGATCGGCACAGTTGGCTCCCGTCGTCGACCCTTGAGTGCATCTCAGCATCTATCCCTGAACAGGTTCTCGGTTCTACCCATCGGTGCTACATCAGGGTGGCGCTACGCTCCTGCTGGCGCAGGCGGCGGATCGTTGGGGCGGTCATCGACCGCGTGGTTGGGGTTCGCAACTCGCCCGCGATGCTGGAGATATGCTTCCTCGGCGGATCTGTCGCGTTTCGCGCCGGGTGACCCCCAGGTGACCCCGAGCATGCCGAGGGTCGTGTGGTCTCCTGAGTGCCGGGTGTGTTGAGTGCGTGGCGAGCGGTCGAGTCGCCGCCAGAAAGATCCCGATCAAGCCAGGAAATCCGCGTGATTACGCGGTAGCACGGGTCATGCGAAGCGCTGCCGGGGTTCGAGCCGGGTGACCCTGCTAAGGTGGAGTCCCCTCACGGGGACCGAGGGTTCAAATCCTTCCGTCTCCGCCATGAAAGCCCTTTCCGACATTTCAGAGCTTTGCTCGGTCACGCTCGACGACGGAAACTAGCGCTAATCTGGCCGTTTGAGATTTCAAAGACGGAGGGATCGCGCTTCTCAATCGGGAGCTCTCCCGCGAGATTCCGCAGTTCTTGCTGTTCCAGCGGCCGCTTGGGACGAGTTTGGGAAGAGCTGGAGACGGAGGTGTCTGGACCCTCGGTTCACGAGATCACTCGGCAGCGGCGTCGTCTTGTCGGAGCGCGTGGTGAACGGCGCCCATAGACGCCGTAGTTCTCCGCATGCAGCCTCCGACCTCCGGCACCAGCAGTTCGTCCTTCAGCTGTCGGGCCGACGGGGCGCGGTCTTTCGCGCCGCGCGGTAGCCGCGGGAGGTGAGGAAGCCCTGCACTGCCGGTCGCAGGACACGGCAGATGAGCTCGACCCCGAAGCGATCCCGGTACTCGTCGATGAACCGGATCATCTCGGTCAGGGGCGGTCGAGCTCCTTCGCGAAAAACACGCTCGCAGCCTTTAGGATCTCGTTCACCTTCCGCAACTCCGAGACTTCCTTCTCCAGCTGCTTGATCCGTTGAGCGGCGTCGGTCGAGACGCCTGCCTTGGTGCCGGCGTCGACCTCGTAGCGGCGCCGCCAGAGGCGCAGCGTCTCCGGGCTCATCCCGAGCAGACCGGCGACATGACGGACCGCGCTCATCATGTTCGGGTGCTCCGGCCGCGCCTCCGCGAACACCCGCAACGCACGCTCACGCATCTCCGGCGAGTACTTCCTGTTCATCGAGTTCCATCCTTGCTTGCAGAACGGAACGAAAGTGCAGCCGATTCACTCTGCCAGCCGGCTGAAGTGCGACTACGTGATAGGTCAGCACAAACTGTATAGTCATCGCGTGCTGACTATTGCCACGCGAGTGGATGTGATGAACCGGCTCGGCAGGGCCATGGCGGACCCGACGCGTTCACGGATCCTGATGACTCTGCTGAATGGGCCAAGCTACACGGCTGTGCTTGCGCGGGAGCTTGAGCTGACCCGGTCAAATGTGTCCAACCACCTGGTGTGTTTGCGTGACTGTGGCATCGTGGTCGCCGAACCTGAGGGCCGGCAGACCCGGTACGAGATCGCCGATCCGCATCTTTCCCACGCGCTGACCTCGTTGCTCGAAGTGACGCTCGCGGTGGACGAGAGCGCACCGTGTATCGACCCGGCCTGTACCGTTCCTGGCTGCTGTGTGCAGGATGTCCAATGAGCGCGGCGATCACGGCTGATCGCCGCGTGACGCTGCACCGGCGGGTGCGACTGATCGTCGCGTTCACGATCACCTACAACATCCTCGAGGGCATTATCGCGGTCGCTGCGGGTGCGGCCGCGTCGTCGGCTGCGCTGATCGGGTTCGGTCTGGACTCATTCATCGAGGTCCTCTCGGCCGTGGCGGTGGCATGGCAGTTCACCCGGAAGAATCCCGAACGGTGGGAGAAGCCGACCGTCCGGGCGATCGGCATCGCGTTCTTCGCGCTTGCCGTGTACGTCACCGTCGACGCGATCATCGCCCTCGCCGGCGTCGAACCGGTTGAGCACAGCCCGCTTGGCATCGGTATCGCGGTCGCGAGCCTTGTCGTCATGCCCGCACTCGCGTGGTTCCAATTCCGGACCGGCCGCGAACTCGGGTCCAAGAGCGTCCAGGCAGACGCCAAGCAACTGCTGCTGTGCATCTACCTGTCCGGCACCGTGCTGATCGGCCTGCTGCTGAACTCGCTCTTCGGCTGGACGTGGGCCGACTCGATCGCCGCACTGATCATCGCTGCGCTCGCGATGCGCGAGGGAATCGAGGCCTGGCGCGGCGACATCGAATCACCGTTCGAATCCGCGTCGTCCCAGTGCCGCGTTGCTAGCCCGGCCGATGGAGTGCCCGCCCTGCTCCGGGCGACTGCGGGCACCTCGCTGGAGCAATGAGTGGGCCTCCCCGCTGCCGAGCTACCGAACGCGACCGCGAGATGATCGCTCTAGGCTTCCGAACGGACTCGCCGCTGCGAGACAGGGGGCTCCGACACATCGCGACGCAGTGCCGCGACGAGGTGACCGAACGGCGAAGACGAGCATCGAACTGATCACCTGGCGAATGACGATGCACGCAGGCATCACGGACGAGGGCTACCGGTCCGCACGCACAAATCTGCATCTACCGCCACTTGGCTACAACCCACAAAAATGCCCGGATAATCGCGAAAACGAGTCGTACCCTGGCGCCATGAGAGGTGGCCTGGAGCGTTGGAAGCGGGGTGCTGATTCCCGCGGGGTCCGCCACGCGATCGCGTACGCGATGGAGGGCACCTGCGATGCTCACCTCCCACACCTTCACGCTGTCGAAGCGCTCGAGAACTACAGCGATGTCTCAGGTGCGACCGTGTCGAGATTCATCGTGGAGAACGGTGCTATCTCGAGCGACGAGTTGACCGCCGGTGGACTCCGCGTCTGGCTGACCGGCCACGATCCGATCACGGGGGAGGAACGAGGCCGTCAGCGATTGAGTCCCGACGCTGACCTGGTGCTCGACGGAACGATCAATCACCCGAAGTCCTACAGCATCGCCGCGCTTCTGCATCCTGCGCTCGCACGAGAGTTCGAAGCGCTGCAGGGCCGGCTCAGAGACCAAGTCCTCCTCACCTGGCAGCGGCAACTCAACGCCCGACGCGGGCACAACGGGCTCATCCGCGAAGACCTCACCCGGCTCGAGGTCGTCGAGTTGCAGCACCGCCGTTCGCGCGCGCTTGACCCGCACATTCATCGCCATCTCTGGCTTAACGTGAAGGTGCTCGGCGCCGACGGCAGGTGGTCGAACGTCGACTCCCGGGTTGCGATGAAGCTGCACACCGTGGTGAATGCCGAAGGTGAGCTTGCGGCGCGCACCGATCCTGACTGGATCGCAGCGCTGGCCCGCCACGGCTACACGATCGGGATCGATGGAGAGATCGCCGAGCTGGCCGCTGCCGTGCGCCCGCTGTCTCGTCGGTCCGCGCAGATCGAAGCCAACCGCGCACGCCTGATCGCTGAATGGACGTCGGCTCACGGAGGATCCGCGCCCAGTATGGAGGTGCTGACGCAGATCGATCGGCGCGCGTGGGCGGTGTCGAGGCCGAATAAGCCCGAGGGCCTCGATGAAGGCTCGTGGGAAGCCGTCGTGCGCGACGAGATCGCCGACATCGATCGGACCCTGCTCCAGGAACGCGACACGGTCGAACTCGATCACGTCGACCCCGCGGTGCTTGATCGGGACCTGCTCGCGGCGATGGCGATCGTCGACGCGGATGGGCGCTCTGTTGCTTCCGGTGGGCGATTCAGTGCTTTCGACGTGCGCGCCGGTGCCATCCGCGCGCTCTCACGAAGTGGAATCGTCGCCGCGCGTGCCGACCTCGATCACGTGATCGACGACGTCACCGCACGAGCGCTGCGCGAGTCGGTCGACCTCGGAGGCGGGGCCGACGCCCCCGCGCACGTCAAGGTCTTCATGGCGACGGAAGCGATGAAGTCGAAGATCTTCCTCTCGCACCGGCTCGATCGAATCGCAACGGCCGGACGATCCCTCCTCCCCACCGAACTGCGAAAGCAGGCCGGCGCGGAGTGCGACCAACTGGACTCGGCGCAGTTCGTCGCCGCAGCCGCGATCGCCGGAAGCGACGGACTGGTCGCCATCACCGGGCCGGCTGGTGCCGGCAAGACGACCATGCTGCGGATCGCCTTTCGCGCGCTGAGCGCGCAGCGGCGGCGGATGCTCGTCGTCGCGCCCACGCGCAAGGCGGCTTCGGTTGCAGCGCGCGAGGTCGGCGCGGCCGCAACCAGCATCCACGCGCTCCTCGCGGATCACGGATTCCGCTGGGGCACGGATGCCGCGGGCGCCACGACGTGGCATCGGCTATCGATCGGCGACGTGGATGCGGACACCGGATCGAACTACGGGGGCCCGACGAACTTCGTCCTGCGCCCGCGGGACCGCATCGTCGTCGACGAGGCCGGCATGGTCGACCTGCAGGTCGTCAACGCGCTCGCCGAGCTCGCCCACGAGCGCGGTGTCGGCGTCGCGATGGTCGGTGACCCTTATCAAGCCCTTCCCGTCGGGCACGTGGGCGCCATGGCTGCCGCCGTCCGGCACGCCGGCGCTGCGGTCGAGCTCGACGCGGTGCACCG
This sequence comes from Microbacterium kunmingense, assembly GCF_023155745.1. Lineage (GTDB taxonomy): Bacteria > Actinomycetota > Actinomycetes > Actinomycetales > Microbacteriaceae > Microbacterium > Microbacterium kunmingense. Next base: position 93,434 of record NZ_JAKNUS010000002.1, on the reverse strand, counting down.
ATTCGCGGATGCCGAGTACGCGGCCCTCACGCTCGAGCTGCGGCATCCCGACGATGCCGAGCACGCGGCGCGTATCGCGAGCCGACTGGACGAACGCGGGCACCTGACACGAGTCGACCATGCGGAGGATGCCCATCGGCAGATGATCGACGCCTACTTCGCATGGCAGGCGCGCGGCAAGCGTGTCGCGCTCGTTACCGGCGCCAATAGCGACGCCGGCGCGCTCAACGACGAGATTCAGCAGCGGCGGGTCGATCGCGGGGAACTGGACCCGACCGTTCTCGCGTGGGGCATGGGGGAGCAGCGCATCCTCGTCGGCGACACCGTGCAGACGCGCCGCAACGATCGCCGCACGGGGGTGGAGAATCGCGCCACCTGGGTCGTCAGCAAGATCACCGATGACTCGCTACTGCTGCGATCGGTCAACGACAGCGGGGATGTGCGCAAGGTCACACGCGACTACGCGTTCGAGCACGTGCAACTCGCGTACGCGTCGACCGTGCACGGCATACAGGGCGAGACGGTGGATGCTTCGATCGTCGGCCCTGACGTGGACGCCGCCGGCCTCTACGTCGGCCTTACCCGTGGACGCGAGCACAACGAGGTGGTCGCTGTCGCACACACCGGCCGCGCCGCGCGCGCGAACGTCGCGACTTGCATGCTGCGCGGCAGCACGGAGTTGACGATGCAGGATGCCGTGCGTGCAGCCCGGGCAGAGATGCAACGGGCTGCGCAGGTTCGAGATCGACACGATGCCTTCGCGCGCGGGCCTCAGGTTGCGCCGAGCGCGGGGCGCGGGATGTCGATCTGACGGTGCTGGTCCTGATTGTCGCGCTGACGCCGACCACGGGGCGTCAGATGTCGGAGCGACAGACCCGGTGCGATCGTTCTGCGTTGTCGGCCGCTCGTGGTGAACTAGGCGAATGAGGTCGGCGATCGAGATCTTCGAGTCCACGGATGGTGTGGTGTCCCTCGAGCTGCGCACGGAGGGCGAGACCGTGTGGGCTTCGCAGGCCGATATCGAGCAGCTGTTCGGGATCGCGCGATCGAGCGTCTCACGTCACATCAGCAACATCATCCGCGATGCCGAGGTCGATGCCGAAAGCAATTTGCAGAAAGTGCAAATTGCTTCCTCCGACCGTCCCGTGACGCTGTACAGCCTCGACGTGGTGCTGGCCGTCGGGTACCGGGCGAACTCGGCGCGAGCTGTCGAGTTTCGTCGCTGGTCGACCGATGTGCTCAAGCGGTACATGCTGAAGGGAATCGCGACCAACGAGCGCCGGCTCCTGGAGCTCGACTCGCTTGTGAAGGTGCTGTCACGCTCGACGGACCAGCTTGTTGCTGGCGTCGCAGAAGTCGTCGCGCGTTACCTGCCGAGCCTGCGCGCGCTCCGCGACTACGACGAGGGCGAGATACCCGTTGTTGACGGCGATGTGCCGACCTGGACGCTGACCTATGACGAGGCGCGGGCGGTGATCGACGAAGTCGGGGCGGAGTTTCCGGCCGACGCGCTGTTCGGCGGCGAACGGGGCGACGCGTTGCGCGGTGTGGTGGCGACGATCTATCAGGGATTCGGGGGAGTGGACCTATACCCGACGGTGCAGGAGAAGGCGGCGAATCTGCTCTACCTCGTCGTGAAGGACCACCCGCTCACCGACGGGAACAAGCGCAGCGCGGCGGCGCTGTTCGTGCACTTCCTTGCCCGCAACCAGGTGCTCGACGACGCGCGCGGCGTGGCGCGGATCTCCAACAACGCGCTGGCAGCGATCACGCTCATGGTCGCGATGAGCGACCCGAAAGAGAAGGAACTGATGATCGCCCTTCTGGTGAGTATGCTCGCCGGCGAAGGCTGACCCAAGTAGTCAGGGCTCGACGCCGAAGATCCGCAGCAGCGCGGCTCTCGGGATCATCCGTCGGGGACCCAGCTGGACAGTCGGGATCGTCCCGCTGTCGATGCCGAGCTTGATCGTGCGGTAGTCCACGCCGACGAGTTCTGCAGCAGCCTTCATCGTCAACGCGAGCGACGTCGATGTCTGGTTATCGTTCCATCTCCCATGGTTGTGCGCAGTGTGTGACAGCACTTGCGCACACCGTACACCCAAACTGAGCAATGCGCGACATGAATTCTTCACGTCACGCATTGCCCTCCAGAATTGTGCATGGCAGACTCGCCGCATGACCGAACTTGTCGTCGAGTCGATCGCGCCCGAGAGAGTCGAGGTGGGCGATGGCATCAGCATCCCGACTGCCTGGGACGTCATCGTGACGGGTGAGCCCGGCGTGCCTGGCGCCATCCGACTCCACGGCGAATATGACGACGCCCTGCGTCGCGCGGTAGCCGCGACAGTTCGTGTCGACCGCGTCGGCGAGGGCGATGAGGTCACGGCGCAGGTGCTGCGCGAAGCGCGGGTCCAGTGGCTCGTCGCGGCATCCGCGTTCCGGATTGTCACGGTCGCACGAGAGGGCGGCGAGTTCCAACCGCTGTCGTCCTATCTCGCAGACGTGAGAGCACACAGCGATCGCACGCCGACCGAAGCTCGCGACCAGGCGATCGTCCTCTACCGGATTGCATCCACCATCAATCTCGCTCCGCTCAAGTTCGTCTCGGACTACCTCAACGTGAGCGTCAGCACTGCGACCCGGATGATGGCTCGGGCGCGCCAGCAGGGGCTGGCTGCAGATCTGATCACCCGTGAGACCTACAACCGCATGCAGCAGGACGAGCAGCGACGGATGACGGGACCCCACCGCGTGCCGGGCTCGAGTCCCTCGCGTTCCTCTGGCCCCTCGATGGGCATGTGACCTCTGCGTCGCGGCGACCTGCTGGATCCACGAGCGTGAGCGGCGTAGCCTTGACTGAGCGAGGAACAGCCACGCGGCGGCGTTTGCGGCCCGGTTGACTCCCCGATCTCCACAGATTCGATGTTGAGAATCTCCTCCGTCGGATCGCCCACATATCGCCCGCATTTGCCGTGAATGTGGGCGATTCTTCTTGCATGTTCCTGTCGGCGCATGCCCTCGACAGCGGCAGGATTCCGCGGTTTTCGGCGTCGAATGCGGGTCGTTCACATGCCCAAAGCCTCTTTCGATTCCCCCCATCTCCACCAGTTCCGCTGTCGCACACGAAGGGCCCGGGCACCGCGGATGACGCGGTGTCCGAGCCCTTCGTCGCTTCCGGGTCAGAGCGCGTCGAACCAGGCGGTCGCCTCACCCGGGAGCCGTCCGCCGTCCAACGGGGCCGACGTCAACACGGGTGCCGCGCCCTCGGGGAGGTCGAACGGCTCGGTGCCGAAGTTCGTGATGACCGTCCAGCCGCTCGGCCGGCGGAATCGGAGCACGTCCTCCCGCCCCGTCTCGATCCACTCCAGGGTCTCAGCCGTCTGCAGGCGACGGCGCAGCGCGAGCGCGTCGCGGTACAGGGTGAGCGTGGAGGTCGGGTCGCCCGCCTGCGCGGACGCCGACGCCTCGGCGAACCAGGACGGCTGCGGAAGGTGCGGGGCACCGCTGCCGAAGCCGAAGAAAGGCTCGTCCGCCGACCACGGCAGGGGCACGCGGCATCCGTCCCGGCCCATGTCCTCGCCGGGGCTGCGGAAGAAGGTCGGGTCCTGGCGCTGGGCGTCCGGGATCTCCGCCACCTCGTGCAGACCGAGCTCCTCGCCCTGATAGATGTACGCCGAGCCGGGAAGTCCCAGCACGAAGAGGCTGGCCGCGCGTGCCCGTCGAAGTCCGCGTGCGCGGTCGAGCTGCGGAGTAGTCCCGCCCGAGAGCAGCCACTCGTTGCCGTGCTTGCGCACCGGCCGCCCGTCTTCGCCCCGCTCGGCGTCGGGGAGCCCGTACCGAGTGGCGTGGCGGACGACGTCGTGGTTGGAGAGCACCCAGGTGGTCGATGAGCCCGATTCCGCCGCGAGCAACAGGTTCGAGCCCACGATCCGGCTGAACTGGCCGGCGTTGAAATCAGCCTCGAGCAGATCGAAGTTGAACGCCTGACCGAGGCTCTCCGCGCGGGCGTACAGCGGGATGCGCGCCGGATCCACCCACGCCTCGGCGACCGCCGCCCGGGGCGGGTCGTACGAGTCGAACACCGCCCGCCATTCGGCGTAGACCTCGTGCACGTCATCGCGGTCGATGAGCGGATGATGTCCGTCGCGGGGGAGCGACTCCAGCTCAGCGCGGGAGGGCAGCGGCTCGGTGAGGTCCTTGGTCAGCATATGGGCGACGTCGATGCGGAATCCGTCGACGCCGCGGTCGGCCCAGAACCGGAGCGTGCGGACGAAGTCGGCCCGCACCTCGGGGTTGTCCCAGTTGAGGTCGGGCTGCTCCACGGCGAAGTTGTGGAAGTACCACTGCCCGTCGGCGACCCGTTCCCAGGCGGGTCCGCCGAAGACCGAGACCCAGTCGGTCGGCGGCTCTGAGCCGTCCGGACCCGTGCCGTCGCGGAAGATGTAGCGCTCGCGGGCCGCTGAGCCGCGACCCGCGGCAAGGGCCTCCTGGAACCAGGCGTGCTGATCGGAGGTGTGGTTGGGGACGATGTCGACGACGATGCGGATGCCCGCGGCGTGGAGCGCATCGACCAGACGGTCGAAGTCCTCGAGCGTCCCGAGGCGCGGATCGACGTCGCGGTAGTCGGCGACGTCGTAGCCCCCGTCGGCCAGTTCGGACGGATAGAACGGACTCAGCCAGACCGCATCGACGCCCAGTTCGCGCAGGTGGTCGATCCGCGAGAGGATCCCCGGCAGGTCGCCGATGCCGTCCCCGTCGGCGTCGGCGAAGCTGCGCGGGTAGACCTGGTAGACCACGGCCTGGCGCCACCACTCGGGCAGCTCGATCTGCTGGGGGTCGGCGGTCTGGAGGGCGGGGGTGCCGGCGGTTGTCACGGGGACGGTGTTCCTTTCGGGTGATGGGTGGGGTGAGGCTCAGCCCTTGACGGCGCCCTGCGTGACGCCCGCCATGACCCAGCGCTGAGTGAAGAGGTAGGCGATGATCGCCGGCGCCATGGCCATGAGGTAGGACGCGAAGGCGACGTTGTAGTTGTTGCTGAACTGGCTCTGGAAGAGGTTCTGCCTCACCGGCAGGGTCTGCAGGTTGGGGTCGGAGATGATCAGCGAGGGCATCATGAAGTCATTCCACGCGTAGAGGAACGCGAAGATGCCCACCGTCGCGCTCATCGGCGCCAGGAGCGGGAAGATGAGCTTCCAGAATGTCTGCCAGGTGCTGGCTCCGTCGATGCGGGCGCTCTCCTCGAGCTCGTAGGGGATCGAGCGCAGGAACGCGGTGAACAGCAGCACACTGAAGCTCAGCTGGAACATCGTGGCGAGCAGGATGACACCGACGGGATTGTCCAGCCCTACGCGACCGGTCAGCTGGATCTGGGGGAGCGCGACGACCGGGAACGGGATGAACATTGCCGCGAGCAGGTAGAAGAACGAGTAGCGGAAGAGCCGGCGATCCCAGTTGCGCACGATCGCGTAGGACGCGAAGGCGGCGAGGATGATGGTGAGGATCACCGTTCCCGCCGTGACGAAGAGCGACACCGCGGCGCCGACGGGGAACCGGGTCAGGGTCCATGCCTCGACGAAGCCGTCGACGCTGAACGGAGCCGGAAGGGAGAAGGCGTTGCCGTCGACGGCCTGTCCCGTCGTCTTCAGCGACATCGAGATGGTGACGTACAGCGGGAGGAGAACCGTGACGGCGCAGAGGATCAGGATGACGGTGGTCGACCAGTTGACGCGTTCCTGACCGACGCGGCCGCGGGTCTTCGTGCTCGGGCGCTCATCGGCGGAACGGTTCCGACGGTTCTCGCGGTCGGCGATGAGCTCGCCCTCGGCGGTTTCGGCGGACAGGGCGGGTTGCGTGGTCATCGGAAGACCTTCCTTCCGCGCGTGAGGGAGAGTTGGAGGATGGAGATGAGGACGGCGACGAGGAAGAAGATGGTGGCATTGGCCATCTGGTAGGCGTAATCGCCGCTGTTGAACCCGAAGATGATGCTCATCGCGATGCTTCGCGTCGCAGTCCCCGGCCCACCGTTGGTGAGGCCGACGATGACGTCGTAGGCGTTGAGGAAGTTCTTGAAGCCGAGGATGACGTTGATGACGACGTATCCCGCCACGAGGGGCACCGTGATCCGCAGGAGCTGCTGGCGCTTGTTCGCCCCGTCGATGTCGGCCGCCTCGTAGACGTCGCCGGGAACCGACAGGAGCCCGGCGATGTAGATCAGGAGCGTGCCGGGGATCGCCTGCCACGCGGTCACGATCACGATCGCCACCCATGCGAGGTCGGGATTGGCCAGCAGGCTCTCCTGCAGCCATCCGATCCCCGTGGCCTGCCCGAGCGAGGGCACCGAGTTGGAGAACAGGAAGTTGAAGACGTACGCGATGATGATGCCCGAGATCACCATCGGGATGACGAAGATCGTGCGCAGTCCCGTGCGGAAACGGATGCGGGAGGTCAGCCCCACCGCCAGAAGGAACGCCACGACGTTGACCACGATCACCGTCGCGGTGGCGAAGCCGAACGTGAACAGATAGCTCTGGAGGATCGCCGGGTCGCTGAAGAGGGCGATGTAGTTGGTCAGACCGATGAAGTTCCACGACCCGATGCCGATGGAGTCGGTGAAGCTGAAGAAGATCCCGACGATCCCGGGCACGGTGATGGCGAGGGTGAACAGCACCAGGCTCGGCAGGAGGAAGAGGTAGTAGATGGGTTCCACGCGCCGCCGGGAGCGGCGGGTCGCCGCCGATCCTGCGACGATCGTCTCGGTGGCGGTCATTGCGTGGCCTCCTCGCCCTGCGCGTCGGTCTCGCTCGAGGGAAGGGGCGAGCGGAAGGCCAGTCGGGCCCAGTCGGTGTCCATCGTCCGCAGCGTCGCCTCGGTGTCGGCGCCGAGAGCCAGAGCCTGTGCGTAGCTGAAGACCGGGATGGTCTTGGGAACGAGCACGGAGGGTCCCTGGTAGAACCGCCCCTCCTCGTAGTAGGTGGTCATCCCCTCCACGCGCGGATCACTCGGCGGTGGCGACCCCTCGGTCGGGGTGAATCCCAGCTGGGACTCGTTGTACGCCTCGATGTTCTCGGGCTGGAAGAGGAACTCCAGGAAGTCCCGCGCGGCGTCCTGGTGGCGCGACTCCTCGGGGATCATCGCGGCGAGGTCGGTGTTCACGCGGACCTTGAGGTCTGCGGGGTCATCGGTCATCGGCAGGGGGAAGGTGCCGAGGTCGAGGTCGGGATCGGTCTTGGCGATCTCGGCGAGGGCCCACGGCCCCTGCAGATACATCGCCGCCTCCCCGCGCGCGAAGGCCAGATTCCCGTCGTTGTAGGCGCGTGAGTCGGCGTCCGCGTTCGTGTAGGCGGTGAGCTCCGCCATCTTCTCCAGCGGCTCGGCGAACTGGTCCTCGAAGGAGACCGCCGATCCGGCGCCGACATCGGCGCCCTCCTCGGCCAGCTGGTTGAAGAAGTCCACGACGTCGACCGAACCGCCGATGGCGTAGTCGTACCAACCCTGGGCGACGGTCCAGTCGTCCTTGAAGGTCGCGTAGAACGGCGTGACACCTGCCGCTTCGAGCGCGTCGCACACCGCGAGGAGCTCATCCCAGGTCTGCGGGACCTCGAGGCCGTTCTCCTCGAAGATCGTGCGGTTGTAGATGACCGACGACGCCATGACCGAGTACGGGAGGGCGCTGGTCCGACCCTCGCACGAGCCGTACTGCGCCATCAGCACGTCGAGGTCGTCGCGGATCGTCGAGGCGGCCTCGGTGTCGGAGAGGTCGGAGAGCGCGCAGCGGTCGACGAACCGGGCGACTTCGTAGTTGTAGTTGGCCAGCATGATGTCCGGCGGGTTCCCGCGGACGAAGCTCGCGGAGACCACGTCGACACCCGACGTGTCCATCTCCACCCGGACGCGGTCCTGCGAGGCGTTGTAGTCCGAGACCAGCTGATTCATGAAGTCGAGGGCTTCACGCTTGCTGAAGGTGAAGCGGATGGTCTCGCGGCCGTCGGCCGAGCATCCGGCGAGGAGGGCGCCGGCGAGGGCGAGGAGGGAGATCGTCGCGGCGGCGCGACGGGCAGGGCTTCGTGGAGGCACGTCTTCGTCCTTCGTCAGAGTTGGCAGCCACTTGCTCACCGCATTAAATTTATGCCGCGAATCAAGTTCCTGGCATCCATAATGCAAAGGAACGTCAGAAAGGTCAACCCCTTGTCCTACCCGGGTCTGGTCCCCGTCCCGCCGCGCCGTGCGAGCCTGCTCGGCGTGATCGGCTACGCCTGGGACGCCGACGTCTTCACCGCGACCGATGTCATGGAGAGCGTGGCCGTGACCCGGTCGACGGCGATCGACGTGATCGACGAGCTGGTGTCCCGCGGGCTGATCACCGAACTTCCCAACGCGCGAGCGGTGGGCGACTACCGCAAGGGGCGTCCGGCCCGTCGATTCGCGTTCCGCGCCGACGCCGCGTTCGTCGTCGGGCTCGATGCGGGGCGCAGTCATCTGACCGCGACGGTGTCGGATCTGCGGGGGCAGACCCGGGCGGTCGAGCACCTCGTCGTGGACGCCGAGGACGACGCACCCGACCGCAGGCGCCGGGCGGCGGTCGAGGTCGTGGACAGCGCACTCGAGATCGCCGGCGTCTCGCGCACCGAGGTCGCGGCGATGGGTGTGGGGCTTCCCGCGCCGGTGGACTCCCGCGGAGATTCGCCCACCGACCGGGCCGAGTTCTGGACGCGGATGAACCCCGGCTTCGCCAGGCTGTTCCGCGAGTGGGTCCCCCTGGTGAAGGTGGCCAACGACGCATCCCTCGCCTCGGTCGCCGAGCGGACGCTCGGGGCCGCCCGAGGCTGTGATGACTTCGTGGTCCTCCTGGCCGGCGAACGTCTGGGCGCCGGCGTCTGGGTGGACGGGCGTCTCCTCACCGGAGCCCACGGCGGCGCCGGTGAGATGGTGGCCTTCGACCATGTCCGAGGCGTCGACAGCGCCTGGGGATTCGGTCACCGCGCTGTCGAGCTCGCGCGGGAGGCGAGAGCGGCGGGCACCCTGCCGGCCGAGAGCGTCCTGCGGAGCATGGCGCCCGCCGATATCCAGGGGAAGGATGTCTTCGCCGCGGCCGCTCTCGGCGACCCCGGCGCGCGCCGGATCACCGATGAGATCGGCGGATCGCTCGCCGTGATCGCCGGTGTCTTCGGGAGTCTGTTCGACACCCGCCTGCTGGTCGTCTCGGGGGCCGTCGCCGACGGCGCGGCGCCGCTCATCGAGGCCGCTCGACGTGCGGTCGCCGACACGCTGCACCTGCCTGCTCCCGAGATCGTCGCGTCCGCGCTGGGCGCGGATATCGTCTCGCTCGGGGCGGTGTGCGCCGCGGTCCAGGAGGCACGACTCGGGATCCTCGATCTGCCCCGCTTCGCCCAGCCGGCCTGAGGAACCGGCGCCCCGATCAGCGCGGACTGCTCCAGAGGCGCTCGATCGGGATCTCGCCGCCGAAGACCCGTTCGGCGGCGCGATGTCCGGAGCACATCGCCGCGGTCACGGTCGCCGGGTCATCGGTCCAGGTCGCCTCCCCGGCGAGGTGCAGGACGCTGCCGATCGGAGTGGCCAGGTCGTCGTGATCGCTCGTGACCGATCCGACGGTCATATAGGCGTAGGAGCCGCGGCTGAAGGGATCGTCCTGCCAGCCGGTGATCTGCACGTCGACCGGGTCCGGAGCCCCGGGAAAGAGCCGACGCAGCTGCGCCATCACCGACGTCGCGACCTCCTCGCGGCTCCAGGTGCGCGTCTCGCGGGCCGTGGGCCCCGCTGCGAAGGTGAGCAGCGTCGGTTCGCCGTCCAGCGACGTCAGGTCGTACCAGGAGTGCCACCGGCGACCCTCCGCACCCTGCTGACGGATGGCGTACACGCCGTCGTCCCAGAAGCGCGTCGGGAAACGGAGGAAGACCTTCTCGAACGCGTTCATCCGCAGCCGCCCGAGTGGTGCGGCCACGGCGGGAGGAAGGGGCGGATCGATCGTGAACGCCTCGGAGTGCAGCACGCCCACGGGGACTGTGACCACCGCAGCGGCCGCCGAAAGGGTCGACCGGTCCGTGGTCCCATCGACCGTCACCTCGACCCCGGCCCCGTGCCAGTGGACCCGGGACACGACGTGTTCGAGACGGATGTCGAGTCCCTCCGCGAGGTGGGCGGGCAGGCGATCGTATCCGTCGGGGAAGACCACCTCGTCGCCCTCGACCTGATCATCGTCCAGCCCGTGCGCCGCAAGATCCTCGATCCACACCCCGTACTGCTCCTCGGCCCGGTGTTCGAGGAACTCCCTCACACGCTGCGCCCTCTCGGCGTCCCATCCCCGAGCGGCGATCGCCCGCTCCGTCACGTCCCGGTACGACTCCCCGGGCCCCGAGGCGGCGATGACGCCCAGGAGGGCGCGGTCCACGGCGCGTACGTCCTCGGCGAAGGCTGCCGCCGCCGCGTCGTTGGATCGCGTCCCGTCGGGCGCGTAGGAGGCGATCGGGCGGCCGTCGGGTTGGAAGCTTCCGACGGTGAATTCCACCGTCCGCATCCCGAAGGCCTCGGCAGCGGCGGCGACCGGGGAATCGGTGACGCCGTGGATCCAGGACGCGCCGAGATCCGTGACGCGTCCCGCGGTGCGGACGGTATGGACGCGGCCCCCCACGCGATCGCGAGCCTCGAGCACCACCACCCGCTGCCCGAAGGCCTGCAGCAGTCTCGCCGTCGTCAGGCCGGCGACCCCGGCGCCCACCACGACCGTATCGATCCGCTCCACCGCCGCCTCCTGTCCGCCGTGCCGGGCTCTGGGCTCCGACGCTATCGCGGCAGCGGCGTGCCGTCGAAGGCCCGCGGGATGTCGCGGGGATCCGCCCTCCGCGGCTTCCGGCCGCTGGCCACCCAGGCCCGCGCCCGACGGCGGATCTCGGGGGCCTGCAACGGCTCGGCGGTGAAGTAGTGACCGGCGTACCGCAGCGCCACAGCGGTCTTCCAGTCCTCCGTGGCGAGAGCCGTGATCACCTTCGAGGTCGGGGGGACGGGGCGCTCTAGGCCCCGGAGCATGGCGCTCGGAAAGGCGCCGTCGCTTCGGACCACGGAGCCGAACACGAAATCGAGGGTGGGACGGAAGGCCTCCTGGATGCGACCGGCCAGCCCCGCGGCATCCGTCGCCTCGACCACCATGTCGCGCATGATCCGGGCCTCGACCGCGGCGACCGACATCCCCTGTCCGTAGATCGGATTCAGGGCCAGGACCGCGTCGCCGACGGCGAGGAACCCGTCTGGATGCGCAGGCATGTCCTCGAATCGGCGCCGCCGCGACCCGCGGATGCGGAACGGTTTGGGGTCGCCGAGGAAATCGGCGACCCGGGCGACCTCGGCGACGACGGGGGAGCGCACATCCTCGAGATGGACGATGAGCTCGTCGCGGGTCGCCGGCGGCGGCGAATCGGATTGGGTGAGGGCCACGATCTGGTGGAGCCCGTTGTCACAGGGCAGGAGAACCGCGCCGTTCGGGCTGTCGGGCAGGGGAGGGATGAGATACCCCTGGATGTCGTCGCGCAGCGTCCCCTGGGGCAGCCGGACCAGAGCGGTGGAGTAGCTGACCGTGTTGACGATCTCCTGCTCCGCGGGCGGGGTGAAGCCGAGCTCGACCAGCCAGTCCGGTGCGTGAGAGGTGCGCCCGGAGGCGTCGACGACGAGATCCGCCTCGAGATGCGGTCTCCCGATGCCCTTCAGGACGATGCCCCCCACCCGCTCGGAGGTGCCCCCGTGGAGCCCGACGACCTGCCCTTCGACGATCTGCACCTCGGGGATCTCGGTGACCTTGCGGCGGAGGGCGTCTTCGAGCACGACCCGGCGGATGCCGTAGATCCACGCTTCGCTCGGCCCGCGGGCCGCCCATCCCTGTGAGCTCAGGCTCGCGATCCCGCGCGGGGAGTCGTACCAGGCTGCGCCGGCGCGCAAGAATTCACCCGCGACGCCGGGAACGAGGTCTTCGAAGGATTCCTGCCCGATCGCCAGGATCGCGTGCATCTGCTCGTCCTGGGGGACGCCGCGTCGATGCAGCGGCACCTCGGGGAGCCTGTCCCGCTCGATCACGGTGACGCGGCCGTACCGACGCGACAGAGCGGCAGCGGAGAGCAGACCGCCGATTCCTGCGCCGATGACGATGGCGTGGTCGAAACCCATCCGTCTCATGCCTCCCGAATCGCCGAGCCGGGCGTGTGAGGAAACCGTAGCGCGCCTTCGGGCACCCGTGGCGCGGAGGCGGCGAACTCGGTCGGTACCGTGGGCGTGTGCAGACCGTCGGAGTGGACCTCGCGGCATCCCCCCGAGGCACAGCCATGGCCGTGATCGAGTGGCAGGGCGACGTCGCCGAGGTCGCGGCGATCGAGGTCGGCGTCGACGACCCCGAGATCGTCAGTGCGTCGCGCGACGCGCGGTCGATCGGCATCGACTGCGCTCTGGGCTGGCCGATGGCCTTCGTCGATTTCGTCGGCAGTCACGCGCGGGGAGAAGCGCCCTCCGTCGACGAGTCGGGACTGCCGTGGCGTCGCCGCCTGGCGTTCCGGCACACCGACCGCGTCGTGCGCGAGCGCACCGGACGCTGGCCCCTGAGCGTGGCGACGGATCGGCTCGGGCTGACCGCGATGCGGTGCGCCGAGCTGACCGCCCGCTTCGCGGATGCCGGCGTGCCCGTGGATCGATCGGGGGCGGGGGCCATCGTGGAGGTGTATCCCGCGGCCGCGCTGCGCCTCTGGCGGATCGCGGTGCCGGGATACAAGGTGGACGCCGCGGCACGCGGCGATGCCCTCGATGCGCTGATGTCGCAGGCGCCGTGGCTGCGCCTGCCCGCATCGGCCGAGGCCGCCATGCGGCGGTCGGCCGATGCGTTCGACGCGGTGGTCGCGGGGCTGAACGCCCGCGCCCATGCCCTCGGCGCCACCACGCCGGTGCCCCCGCACCTGGCGCACCTCGCTCGCGTCGAAGGGTGGATCGCCCTCCCCGAGATCGCGCTGGCCGACCTCATCGACGAGCCCCGGCCATCCGGCCCCCGGGATCCTCACTAGGTCATCCTCGACACAGCCCCAAGGAGGCAACCGTGCCCGATCCCCGCCGAGACCCGAGTCGCGTCGGTCGTCTGGAGTTCGCGCCTTCGGAGGCGCCCGAACGATGGCGACTGACGATGACGGGCGCGCCGCAGGATCCGTGCGAGGCGACCTGGGGCGAGTGGGTGCGCTTCGCGCAGCGCGTCCTCCGGCTCGATGCCCTCTCGCGCGATCTCGAGGAGCGCGGGGACGCGTGGGACCGGGGATTCGCGGCGGGTCAGGATGCGGCGGCGAGCGGTGCGGGCGTCGCCGACCCGCCGAACCCCTACCGCTGAGCCTCGGGTTCGGGTGCTGCGCCCCCCTCGACGGCGACGATGCGGTGATCATCGTCGTGCGTGAGCTCCGTGGCGAGGAACGCGGGGTCGGTGGGCAGGAGGAGGGTGAATCGTGCGAAGGCGCCGACTCGCAGGGCGGCATCCTGCACCGCCAGATCGAGCACATGCCCACCCGCGCGCCGATCGGCGGAGAGGAAGTGCACGTGCAGTCCGGCAACGGCGATGCCCTGATAGATCGACGGTGCCCAGAATCCGACGAGCGTGCCGACGACGTCGGTGAGGACGGTCTCGACCTGCTCGCCGGCGACATCCGCGAGGGGCCGCAGGGGAAAGTGCTCCCGCCGGGTCGCGCGCACGCGCACCGAACGGAAGAGACCGTCCACCCGCACGGAGTGGAACAGGTTCCGGCTGACGACGGCAGCCTCGACGAGCGAGGTCAGTCCCGTGAGGTCGGCCGGTCCCGTCGGCGTCGGAGCCGCCGACGGCTCGACGCACACGTCCGCGAACGGCAGGATGTCGGTGTCCGCCATCACATGCGGGGGTGCGTCGACCGTGCAGGCGTACGCGACCCCGTCGAGGATGACGACCTCGCCGCCCAGGCGATCGCAGCACCCGATGCCGAAGTCGCCGTGCCCGAGCGCCGTCCCCACCGGCAGCCCCGCTTCGTAGACACCGGCCAGGAGCGCGTCCAGGACCGCGAACTGCGTCACGGCGCCCGAGGACACCTCGGTCGACACGGGCGCCGGCGGGTTCATCCCCATTCGATCAGGAGGAGGCTCTGCTTGGTGTCGGCGATCTTCACGGCGCCGGCTTCGAAGAGGTAGGTGATCCCGTAGCCGTTCTCGTCGGTGGCCACGGCGGTCTCCGCCGGTTCGGTGACGTACACCCCCTCCGGCGCGTCCTCGACCGTCCATCCCTCGGCCTGGAGCCGTTCACGCGCCTCGTCGGCCCTGGACTGCTCGATCGGCGCCCACCCGTAGATGTGCAGCTGGTCGCTGGCCGGTCCGTCGAAATTCGCCCACACGCACTCGATGCCGCCGGGGATCTCCTCGCCCGTGATCGTGAAGGGTGCGGCTTGGGCGCTCCACCCGACGCTGTTGTAGTCGGCCACGGTCGTTTCGGGGATGATCGCCTCGCACGTGGGTTCGCCCGCGGCCGAGGGGGTCTCGGTGGGAGTGGCCGACGACTCCGCGGTCGGGGAGGATGCCACCGGCGACGGGGCCTGCGAGGGCTCGGCCTCGGCGGTCCCTGCCGCGCACGCCGTGAGGACGAGGAGCGCGGTGACGACCGCGGCGCCGGCCGAGAGGCGGCGAAGGGCGAAGGTCATCGATCGATCTCCGAGGCGGGGGAGTGGAGCAGGTCGAGGAAGGTCCGGTGGAGCAGGCCGTTCGTGGCGAGCGAAGAGCCGGTCGTCAGAGCGTCGGCGCCGGAGAAGTCGCTGAATCGTCCGCCGGCCTCGTGGATGATCGGGACGAGCGCGGCGACGTCGTACTCCTTCACTCCGAACTCGGCGACGAACTCCAGGCGCCCCTCGGCCAGCAGCATGTAGGGCCAGGCATCGCCGTAGCCGCGATCGCGCCACACCGATGCGGTCAGTCTCTCCAGGGCGGCCGACTCACCGGCATCCCGCCACTGTCCGATGCTCTGGAAGCTCACGCTCGCCTCGGCGAGGGTGTCGACGGATGACACGGCGAGACGCCGGACGTCGCCCCCCGGCGAATTCGTCCAGGCACCGAGGCCGCTCGCGGCCCACCAGCGCCGGGCGATCGCGGGCTGGCTGACGACGCCGACGCGTGGCACGCCGTCGATCGTGAGGGCGATCAGGGTCGCCCACATCGGGATGCCCCGCAGGTAGTTCGCCGTCCCGTCGATGGGATCGATGACCCAGCGGCGCGATCCGACGCCCGAGGAGCCGAACTCCTCCCCGAAGACGTCGTCCTCGGGTCGCTGCGCGGCGAGAACCTCGCGGATCGCGCGCTCGGTGGCGAGGTCGGCCTCGGTCACGTGACTGGCGTCGGGCTTGGTGCGCACATCAAGGTCGGCGGCGTCGAAGCGCGACATCGACACGGCGTCGGCGACGTCTGCCAGGCGCAGGGCGAGGGCGAGATCGTCCGAGAGATCTTCGTGAGGGGAGCTGTCGAAAGCGCTGTCCGCGGGCGGCAGGGTCACACGTCCAAGGATAAGCGGCGCAGGGAGGTCGATTTCACCGTGATGACATCGTGATGCTAATGTTGACCCTCGGTTCGCTGGTCTCCGTCCGCCGGGCCGCGTTCGCGCCTCTAGCTCAATCGGCAGAGCAACTGACTCTTAATCAGTGGGTTCAGGGTTCAAGTCCCTGGGGGCGCACCAACTCCTCTGACGCCCCGGTTCGCCGGGGCGTTTGCTGTTCCGGCCGGGGATGATCACGGCCCAGCCGACGTCCTACGCTGAGGTCGTGTGCCGCGTTCGTCGGCACCGCGAGCGAAGGAGCCCGTCGTGGCGGAGACCGACCTGCACGGAAAGCGCGCGATCGTCACCGGCGGCGCGAGCGGCATCGGGCTGGCCTGCGTGCGGGAGTTCCGCCGCCGGGGCGCCCACGTCATCGTGGCCGACCATCACGTGTATCAGACCGAAGCCGTGGCCGAGGAACTGGGCGCCGAACCCTGGATCGTCGACCTCGCCGACACCGCCGCGCTCGAGGACGTCCGGCTCGACGTCGACATCCTGGTCAACAACGTCGGCATGCAGCGGGTCAGTCCCATCGCCGAGTTCTCGCCCGAGGACTTCCGACACATCCAGCGGCTGATGGTCGAGAGCCCCTTCCTGTTGATCCGCGCGACGTTGCCGGGGATGTCGCGTCGGGGGTGGGGGCGGATCGTGAACATCTCCAGTGTCCACGGCCTGCGCGCGAGCGCGTTCAAGTCGGCCTACGTCACCGCCAAGCACGCGTTAGAGGGACTGTCGAAGGTGACGGCCCTCGAAGGCGCCCGCTTCGGGGTGACGAGCAACTGCGTCAACCCCGCCTACGTGAGGACTCCGCTCGTGGAACGCCAGATCACCGATCAGGCCCGCGTCCACGGCATCGGCGAAGACGAGGTGGTCGAGAAGATCATGCTCACCGAGACCGCGATCAAACGGCTCATCGAACCGGAGGAGGTCGCCTCGCTCGTCGGCTGGCTCGTCGGCGACGCGGCGGGGATGGTCACCGGAGCCTCGTACACCATGGACGGCGGCTGGACGGCGCGATGACCGCCCCGGCGCCCCATCGATACTCCACCCGGGACATTCCTGTTCCCGGTGGTTCGCTCCGCGTGGGGGTGTGGGATCCGATCGACGTCGTCCGCGGTGAGGTCCTCGCCGTCCACGGCGTGACATCGTCTCACCGCGTCTGGGCGCATACCGTCGCCCATCTCCGGGGCATCAGGATCGTCGCACCCGATCTGCGCGGGCGCGGCCGCAGCACCGCGGGACAGCCCGCGGGCCTGGACCGTCACGCCGACGACCTCGCCCTCGTTCTGGCGGCGACCATGAGGCGGGCACCGGTCGTCGTCGGTCACTCGATGGGCGGCTTCGTCTCGGTGGTGCTCGCCCACCGGCATCCGGAGCTCGTCGACTCCCTGCTCCTCGTCGACGGCGGGCTCCCCCTCCGCGCACCCGAGGGGCTGTCTGCGGAGGAGACGGTGGCCGCGATCCTCGGCCCCACCGCCGAGCGGCTGCGCATGCGGTTCGACGACGAGGCGGCGTATCTGCGGTTCTGGCGGGCCCACCCCGCTTTCGGCGGCCCGTGGACCCCCGAGCTCGAGGACTACTTCCGCTACGACCTCGTGGACAGCGGCGACGGCTCGCTGCGGCCGGCGACGAGCGAGGCCGTCACGATCGAGGACACCGTCGATCTGACCATGGGATCGGCGTTGCCGGTGGCGCTGGAGGCGCTGCGTCACCCGACCCGGATGCTCACCGTTCCGCGCGGCCTTCGAGACGAGGAGCCGGGGCTGTATCCGCCAGACCATCTTTCGGCGGTCCTCGCGGGGCGACCGACGATCTCCCACCGCCACGTCGCGGGATTCAACCACTACACGATCGTGCTGACCCCCGAGGGCGGTGCGGTCGTCGCCGAAGAGACGCTCGCGGCGCTCCGGCTCCGTGGCCTCACCGGGGGATGACTCCGAAGAGCACCCGCTTCCTCACCATGATCCAGACGAGCGCGAGGATGACGATGTTGGCCGCGGTGTTGATCCACACGTCGCCGAGGGAGAGGACCGGGATGTTGGCGACGATCAGGACGAGGATGAGCTGCACGATGAAGACGTACAGGGTGGTCTGACCGAGCGGGGTGAAGAACCATCCCACGGCGCGGTCGATCGGTCGCCAGAGCACGGTGAGCAACCCGTATGCGGTCACGAGCAGGACCAGGACGTTGAGGATGCGTCCCGGATCGAGGTAGGTGCGCTCGAAGGCGGCGGAGTACACCGCGCCGAAAGAGGCTTCGGGGACGAGATCCAACCGGAGGTCGAGAGAGCTGGACAGGTAGGGATTGTTCCACGACCACAGGGCAAGCAGCAGCGCGGTGACGGCGCACACAGCGATGAGCGCGCGTCCGAGCCTGGTGCCGAACCACTCGACGACGCGGTGCCGGTGGAATCCCGCGACCATACCCGTGACGAAGAGCACCTGCCACGTCAGGAGAGGGAAGGAATCCTCGAACTGGGACGGCAGCACGCGGATCCGGGTGAAGAACTGGATGCTGTAGACCACCCATGACACGGCGAGGACCAGCGGCCACAGCCGTCGTGCGAGCGCCCAGAGGATCAGCGGAGACACCACCAGCATCACGACGTAGAACCCGAGGATGTTGACCTGCCACGGTCCCATCCGCAGCAGGAGGATGTCGGCGAACACCGAGGCGTCGACCGGGTACTGGAACAGTCGATCGAATCCCGCGTAGAGATCGTAGACACGCCCCGTGGCCGCGGTCCCCGCGGCACCCGTCCCCTCGTCCGTGAAGGTGGTCGCCGGCGTGACATTCAGACCCGGGATGAGCGCGAGAAGACCGAGGGTGATGACGATCACGAGGGCCGCCAGGTAGATCTTCCCCGCTCGGCGGAGGATGAGACGGCCGGCGGGAACGATGCCCTCCCGAGCGATCTTGGGGCGGTAGACCATGGCCAGGACGAGGCCGGAGAGAAGCACGAAGAACTCCGCGCCGGAGACCATGCCGACCGCCTCCTGCGTGGCGCCCTGTAGCAGGGAGGTGAGCTGAAGATGGTTGACCAGCACGAAGACGATGGCCACCCCGCGCAGGAGGTCGATCCGGAGGTCGCGGACGGCTGAGCCGTCGTACCAGAATCGTGCACCGGGACGCTGTCGCAGGCCCCAGAGGAGCAGGACGATGCCGCCGGCGAACACCGCGGCGGCGACGAGCCACCCCGCTGCGCCGCCGATCTCCCCTCCCTGTGCGAGCGCGTCGACATCGACGGCGACCGGGTCGTACACCGGTCCGAAGACGAGGGCGCCCGCGTCGGCGTCCGAGCGGAACGCCGCCGCGATCTCCGGGCGTCCGCTCAGGCTCCAGTCGATGGAGGAGCGTCCGGCGCCGGTCGGATTCACCGCCAGGTCGCGCCAGATCACGGCGCCCAGCGACGAGACCTCGGGGATGGCCGCGAGAATCTGTCGCCACCACGCCCGCTTGATGTCGATCTCCTCCGCTCCTCCGGCGCCGGCGCTGTAGAAGGCGGCGGTCTCGAGCATCAGCGGTCGTCGGTCGGTGGAGAACCGCGTCGCGAAGGAGGCGTCGCCCTCACCGTCGATCTGCGAAAGCAGGTCCGCCTCGTCCGGAAGCGCGTTCACGGCTGCTCCGCCGGCGCTCGGATCGTGGTAGACGACAAGCCCCACGCCGTCGACGAACCGATCGCCGGGATAGAAGGGACCGTAGGGATCGTCGCCGGTCGCGTCCTCGCCGTCGCCGTCGGTGTCGAGGAGCGGGTTCTGGGAAGCGGCGCCGAAAGGGTAGCCGAGTCCCGAGGCGGGCGACCACACCATCGCAAGCTCCGTGTCCCGATCGGACAGAGTCTCGGAGACCAGCCGGAAGGCGGCGACATACGCCTCCGGGTTCATGCCCCACGGTACCCATGGCGTATTCATCTGCGGCGCGAAGCGCACCGAGGCGGGGACGCGGGCCGCCGCGGCGGGCCGGCCTTCCAACGCCTCGTCGAGGAGATCCGCCAGGGCCGCCGCGTCCTCGGGAGTGAAGCGCTCGAGATCGCCGACCGGCTCGATGGTGATGACGGGAAGGGCGCCCACCTCGACCGTCTGAGCGAGGAACTGCGCAAGATACGTGCGCTCCTGGTCGCTCGCGGGAAAACGCGTCACATGCTCCAGCAGCGCCGGCGTCCGGCCCAGTCGCTCGGCGTGGATCGCGGCGGTGTCGGTGCCCCAATCGATCGCCGCGCCGAAGTACGCCCCCGCCGCCGGCTGCAGCGGATCGAGCTCGGCACCTCCGGTCGTCCCGGCGACGAGAGGTGTCCCGCTCGCCGCAGCCGTCGGACCCGGCGCCAGCAGGCCCAGCGCCACCAGAGCCACGATGAGGAAGGCGATCGCACAGCGCCGTGCCCGCGGAGCGAATCGGCGGTCGGGCATCTGTCGGTTCCTCTCGAGCGGATGCGGCGCGGTGCCCGCGTCGGACGGCGTGGCCGATGCTACCGACGTGATCCGCTCAGCGCCCGCTTGCGGCGATCCGTGCGGTGAGCTGGTGCGCGTGGGCCAGGAGCGTCTTGCCGAGGTCGGCCACCCGGTCCGGGGAGAACCGGAACTGCACGCCGGTGAGGCTCAGCGCCCACTGCGGGTGGCCGTCGCGAGCGAAGACGGCGGCGCCGAGGCCCCAGCTTCCCTCGACGATGAGGCCGGGATTGACCGCGTAGCCGCGCTCCTTCGTCTCCCGGATCCGAGCGCGCAGACGCGCCGGGGCGTGGGAAGCGCCCCACCGCTCGACGAGCTCAGGGTGACGATCCAGATACGCGTCCACATCGTGCGACGGAAGGAACGAAAGGATGGCCAGTCCCGCGGATGCCACGCCCAGGGGGAAGCGCACCCCCTCGGACAGCACGAACGATCGGATGGGGAAGCTTCCCTCCTCCCGGAGCAGGCACACCGTCTCGTCGCCGCGCCGCACGGACAGGAAGGCACTCTCCTCGGTGCGAACGGCGAGGGAGCGCACGATATCGCGGGCGAGGTCGGTGACGTCGTACCGCGCGGCGGCGACGGTTCCCATCAGATAGAGCTCCGGGCCGGGCAGCCAGCGGGCACCCTGTTCGTCGACGTCGACCAGCCCCTCCTGGCGCAGGGCCTGCAGGATTCGATGGGCGGTCGGCCGGGTCAGTCCCGCACGTTCGGCCAGTCGGGTCACCGATGCGCCCTCTCCGCCTGCGGCAGTCACCAGGCGCAGCAGCCGTGCGGCCCGGCCGATCGCCTGGGTGCCGGGTACGCCCCGAGAGTGGACGGTGTCCATGATGTGGACGGTACCCGCGAGATCCTCCACATGGCAAGCGGCCGGTGGCCTCCTCTCGGCAACCCCGCCCACCATGGACGTGGCGACCGTCCGACGACAGCCGGTCGCCGGGACAGGGAGAGCGCATGATCGACAAGACCTACCCGTCGGCGGCCGCCGCCGTGGCCGACATCCCCGACGGCGCGAGCCTGGCCGTCGGCGGCTTCGGACTCTCGGGCAATCCGATCGCCCTCATCGAGGCCCTCCTTACGCAGGGGACGACAGACCTGAGCGTCGTGAGCAACAACTGCGGCGTCGACGACTGGGGGCTCGGGGTTCTCCTGCAGGCGCGCCGCATCCGCAAGATGACGTCGTCGTACGTGGGGGAGAACAAGGAGTTCGAGCGTCAGTTCCTCTCGGGTGAGCTCGAGCTCGAGCTCACCCCGCAGGGCACTCTGGCCGAGAAGCTCCGTGCCGGAGGATCGGGCATCGCAGCCTTCTTCACCCAGACCGGAGTGGGAACGCAGGTGGCCGACGGCGGCCTGCCGCGTCGCTATCACCCGGACGGTTCGATCGCCGTCGCCTCGCCACCCAAGGATGTCCGGGTCTTCGATGTCCACGGCTCTGCACGCGAGTTCGTGCTGGAGGAGGCGATCGTCACGGACTTCTCCCTGGTGCATGCGCTCCGGGGCGACACCGCCGGGAACCTCGTGTTCAGCAAGGCCGCTCGAAACTTCAATCCGCTGGCGGCGATGGCCGGCCGGATCTGCATCGCGCAGGTCGAGGAGCTCGTGGAGCCGGGAGAGCTCGATCCCGATCAGATCCATCTTCCGGGCATCTTCGTCCATCGTGTCGTCGAGGTCGGCACTCGGATCGAGAAGCGGATCGAGAAGCGCACGGTGGCGGCATCGGATGGAGAGGGAGGACGCTGACGTGGCGTTGACGAGAACCCAGATGGCCGCGCGCGCTGCCCGAGAGCTGCAGGACGGCGCCTATGTGAATCTCGGCATCGGTCTGCCGACCCTCGTGCCCAATCACCTGCCCGCGGGCGTCAAGGTGGTGCTGCAGTCCGAGAACGGCATCCTCGGTGTCGGCCCTTACCCGACGGAGGCGGAGGTGGACCCGGATCTCATCAACGCCGGCAAGGAGACGGTCACGGTGCTTCCGGGGGCGGTGTTCTTCGACTCCGCGACCAGCTTCGGGATGATCCGCGGAGGCAAGATCGACGCCGCCATCCTCGGCGCCATGCAGGTGTCGCGACATGGCGACCTGGCGAACTGGATGATCCCGGGCAAGATGGTCAAGGGCCCGGGTGGTGCGATGGACCTCGTGCACGGCGCCGCGAAGGTGATCGTCCTCATGGAGCACGTCGCCAAAGACGGTTCGCCCAAAATCGTGCTCGAGTGCACCCTGCCGCTGACGGGACGAGGGGTGGTGGACCGCATCATCACCGATCTGTCGGTGATCGACGTCACACCCGAGGGACTCGTCCTCTCCGAGCTCGCACCCGGTGTGAGCATGGAGGAAGTGCGCTCGAAGACCGAGCCGCCGCTCATCATCTCGAAGGATCTCAAGGAGCACGCATGAATCACGACGACGTCGTCATCGTCGCGGCCGCCCGCACCGCCCAGGGGCGGCTCAAGGGTCAGCTGGCGCCTCTCACCGCGGTGCAGCTCGGCAGCGCCGCGATCGCCGGCGCCCTCGCGCGCGGCGGCGTGTCCGCAGATGCCGTCGACGCCGTCCTCGTCGGACAGGTGCTCGCCGCCGGAGCCGGCCAGAACCCCGCGCGCCAGGCGGCGATCGGGGCGGGGATCGGTTGGGGGGTTCACGCCGGAAGCATCAACAAGGTCTGCCTGTCGGGCCTGACCGCGGTGATCGACGCCGCGCGCATGATCCGCCTCGGCGACGCGCGCGTGATGGTGGCGGCCGGAATGGAGTCGATGACCCGTGCGCCCCACCTGCTCATGAACTCGCGGAACGGGTACGCCTACGGATCGGTCGAGGTGCTCGACCACATGGCCTACGACGGGCTGACCGACGCCTACGACGCCGAGAGCATGGGCGCCTCCACGGAGCGCCACAACGGCGCTCTGGGCATCACCCGCGAGGCACAGGATGCCGTGGCGGCGCGGTCGCATCAGCGCGCGGCGGCGGCGCAGCGGGCGGGGATCTTCGACGCGGAGATCGTGCCGGTGGAGGTGCCGCAGCGCAGGGGGGCCCCGGTTATCGTCAAGGCGGACGAGGGTATCCGCCCCGACACGACCGTCGAGACGCTCGGCTCGCTGCGACCCGCGTTCGCGAAGGACGGCACCATCACGGCGGGGAATTCCTCGCAGATCTCCGACGGGGCGTCAGCGGTCATCCTCACCTCGCGCTCGCACGCGGACGAGAACGGATGGCAGGTGCTGGCCGTCGTGGGTGCCGCCGGGCAGGTCGCCGGCCCCGACAACTCGCTGCACTCCC
This sequence comes from Microbacterium kunmingense, assembly GCF_023155745.1. Lineage (GTDB taxonomy): Bacteria > Actinomycetota > Actinomycetes > Actinomycetales > Microbacteriaceae > Microbacterium > Microbacterium kunmingense. The sequence continues at coordinate 70,146 of NZ_JAKNUS010000002.1, read as the reverse complement.
AGCCCTCCCGCGCCATCACCGAGGCATGTCGCCGGCAGGGGATCGCCCCCGACGCGCTCGACATCGTCGAGATCAACGAAGCGTTCGGCGCCGTCGTCGTCCGCTCCCAGCAGGAACTGGGTCTGAATGACGAGGTCGTCAATCCGCACGGGGGCGGCATCGCCATCGGCCACCCGATCGGTGCCTCGGGCAATCGGCTGGTCGTCCACGCGGTCCACGAACTGGTGCGCCGCGGCGGGGGAGCGGCAGCGGTCGGCCTCTGCGGCGGCGGCGGTCAGGGGGACGCGTTGATCCTCACTCGGTGATGCTCACGCTGCGCCACGAGCTCACCGACCGCGGCGTGCGCGCTTCTTCATCAGCTTGTCCTCCCGGCCGCTGACGGGGGAGTCGAGATCGATGTTCTTCCCGCGCGCTGCACGGCGGGTGTCCACGATCGTCCCCACCGCCAGGGCGAGGCTGATGCCCCAGCTGACCCAGGCCAGGGCCATGCGCCACGTGAACGCCTCGCCGTTGCGGAGCCCCCGCAGGAGCGCGAGGCCGCCGGTGATGGCGCTGATGATGCCGGAACCGAACAGGTAGGAGCGCATGGCCCCACGCTATCGCGCCCGCCTGCCACAACCCGGGCCTTGACACAACCCCGGGTGGCCCCCGCGGCGTCGCCCGGAACTGACCGATAGCCTGGATCGCACGTCGTCCGCCTCGTGAGGAGTCCGTGTGTCCGAAGCCCCGCTCGTCGTCGTCGCGAACAGACTTCCGGTGGATCGAGACCCCGATGGCGGCTGGCGTCAGTCGCCCGGCGGTCTGGTCACCGCCCTCGAGCCGGTGATGCGCCGCACCCGTGGGGCCTGGGTCGGCTGGGCGGGCAAGCCCGGCCTGGACATCGAGCCGTTCGACTTCGACGGCACGCACCTTCATCCCGTCCGGCTGGAGGCCGACGAGGTCGAGAACTACTACGAGGGATTCTCCAACGACACGATCTGGCCGCTCTATCACGACGTCATCGCCGCACCGCGCTACCGCCGCGTGTGGTGGGATGCCTACGTCGCCGTCAACGAGCGCTTCGCCGACGCAGCCGCCCAGGTCGCCGCCGAGGGAGCCACCGTCTGGGTCCAGGACTACCAGCTCCAGCTCGTTCCCCGCCTCCTCCGGGAGCGGCGCCCTGACCTCACCATCGGCTACTTCCACCACATTCCGTTCCCCGCATACGGACTGTTCGCGCAGCTGCCGTGGCGTCGCCAAGTGCTCGAGGGACTCCTCGGAGCCGACGTCATCGGCTTCCAGCGCGTCCAGGACGCCGGCAACTTCGCCCGCGCCGTTCGTCGGCAGCTGCGCGTGGACACGAAGGCCAGTGGGATCACGGTGCCCCTGCCCGACGGAGGAGAGCGGGTCGCGCTCGCACGCGCATTCCCCATCTCCATCGATGCCGACTTCTACATCGAGATGGCTCGTCGACCGGAGATCCAGGCGCGTGCGGCAGAGATCCGGGCGAGCCTGGGGAACCCGAAGAAGATCCTGCTGGGCGTCGATCGACTCGATTACACCAAGGGCATCCGGCACCGGCTGAAGGCCTTCGGTGAACTCCTCGAGGACGGCCGGGTCAGAACGGAGGATGTCACCCTGGTCCAGGTCGCCAGCCCCAGCCGGGAGCGGGTGGAGGCCTACATCCAGCTCCGCGACGAGATCGAGCTCACGGTCGGTCGCATCAACGGCGACCACGACACCATGGACCGCACGGCGATCCGCTACCTGCACCAGTCCTTTCCGCGTGAGGAGATGGTCGCGCTGTACCTCGCGTCGGACGTGATGCTCGTCACGGCGCTGCGGGACGGCATGAACCTCGTCGCCAAGGAGTACGTCGCCAGCCGCGTCGACAACCGGGGCGTGCTCGTGCTGAGCGAGTTCGCCGGAGCAGCCGACGAACTCGGCACCGCCGTCCGCATCAATCCCCACGACATCGACGGACTGAAGGACGCGATCGTCCGCGCGATCGAGATGCCCGGGGCGGAGCAGGGCCGACGGATGCGGGCGCTGCGCAAGCGCGTGCTCGAGCACGACGTCGAGGACTGGTCTCGGGAGTTCCTCGACGCCCTCGCCGACGTCTCGCGCCGGCGGGCAGCCCGATGACCTCGACCCCCGCGGACGCACGCGATCCCGCCCATGCCCGTGTCGACCGTCTTGCGAAGACACCGCGCCTCCTCGTCGCGCTGGATTTCGACGGCACCCTCGCACCCCTCCAGGACGAGCCGATGGACGCGCGCATGACCGCGGACGCCCGAGCGGCCGTCCTCGCCCTGACGGCGGCCCCCGAGACCGTCGTCGCCTTCGTCTCGGGACGGAGCCTGGACGACCTGCGGGTCATCGGCGAGCACGGCGACGACTCCCCGATCCTGCTCGCCGGGTCGCACGGCGCGGAGTTCTGGAGTCCGGAGGGCGGAGTGACGACGACCCCGGACGATGCCGACGACACCGCCCTCCGCGACAGCATGCGCCTCCGGGCGGAGTCCATCACCGCCGACATCGACGGCGTCTGGATCGAGCCGAAGACCTTCGGGTTCGGTGTGCACACCAGGCTCGCAACGCCCGAAGACGCCGACCGGGCACGCGATGCGATCGACGGCATGGTCGTCCGCGAGGCGCCGCACTGGCGCCGGCGCACCGGACACAACATCGTCGAGTACGCCTTCCGGCACGAGGGCAAGGACACCGCCGTCGCGACGTTGCGGGAACGGGTCGGGGCGACCGCCGTGCTGTTCGCGGGTGACGACGTGACCGACGAGGACGCCCTGCGCAGCCTCGGCGCGGACGATCTGGGCGTGCACGTCGGCGCCGGCGAGACGGCCGCGACGATCAGCGTGCCCGACATCCCCGCGCTCGCCCGCCTCCTGCGTCAGTTCGCGGAACGGCGGGTCGCGGGACGGGAATAGACTGCGAGCATGGTGCGCTCCGACATCCCCGACCCCTCCGCCGTCGACATCAAGCCCCGCAGCCGCGTCGTCACCGACGGGATCGAGGCCACCACCTCCCGCGGCATGCTCCGCGGCGTCGGAATGGGCGACGAGGACTGGGACAAGCCCCAGATCGGCATCGCGTCGAGCTGGAACGAGATCACCCCCTGCAACCTCAGTCTCGATCGCCTCGCGCAGGGTGCGAAGGAGGGCGTCCACGCCGGCGGCGGGTATCCGCTGCAGTTCGGAACCATCTCCGTCTCCGACGGCATCTCGATGGGGCACGAGGGCATGCACTTCTCCCTCGTCTCCCGTGAGGTGATCGCCGACTCGGTGGAGACGGTCATGATGGCCGAGCGCCTCGACGGCTCGGTGCTGCTGGCCGGATGCGACAAGTCGATTCCGGGCATGCTCATGGCCTCCGCCCGGCTCGACCTGTCCAGCGTGTTCCTCTATGCCGGCTCGATCGCCCCCGGATGGGTCAAGCTCTCGGACGGCACCGAGAAGGAGATCACGATCATCGACTCCTTCGAGGGTGTGGGCGCGTGCCTGGCGGGGCGGATGTCGGAGGCCGACCTCAAGCGCATCGAATGCGCGTTCGCGCCCGGCGAGGGTGCCTGCGGCGGCATGTACACCGCCAACACGATGGCCTCGGTCGCCGAGGCCCTCGGTCTGAGCCTCCCCGGCTCGGCCGCGCCGCCGTCGGCGGACCGCCGCCGCGACTACTTCGCCCGCCGGTCGGGAGAAGCCGTGGTCAACCTGCTGAAGCAGGGGATCACCACCCGCGACATCCTCACCAAGGAGGCCTTCGAGAACGCGATCGCCCTCGCGATGGCGCTCGGCGGGTCGACGAACGTGGTGCTGCACCTGCTCGCGATCGCCAACGAGGCGGAGATCGAACTCGACCTCCACGACTTCAACCGCATCGGCGACAAGGTCCCCCACGTCGCGGACATGAAGCCCTTCGGCCAGTACGTGATGAACGACGTCGACCGCCACGGCGGCATCCCCGTCGTGATGAAAGCGATGCTCGACGAGGGTCTTCTGCACGGAGATGCTCTCACCGTCACCGGCAAGACCCTGGCGGAGAACCTCCGCGACCTCGATCCCGATCCGGTCGACGGCGACGTCATCCACCGCTTCGACGACCCGATCCACGCCACCGGCGGCATCACGATCCTCCACGGCTCGTTCGCGCCGGAGGGAGCGGTGGTCAAGACCGCGGGATTCGACGTCGCGGTCTTCGAGGGCCCGGCCCGGGTCTTCGAGCGCGAGCGCGCCGCGATGGACGCGCTGGAGGCCGGACAGATCTCCGCCGGCGACGTCGTCGTCATCCGTTACGAAGGTCCTAAGGGCGGCCCCGGCATGCGCGAGATGCTGGCCATCACCGCGGCCATCAAGGGCGCAGGGCTCGGAAAAGATGTACTACTCTTGACGGACGGTCGATTCTCCGGCGGCACAACCGGCCTGTGCATCGGCCACATAGCACCCGAAGCGGTGGACGCAGGTCCCATCGCCTTCGTGCGCGATGGTGATCTGATACGGGTCGATATCGCGGCTCGCACTCTCGACCTACTCGTCGATGACGCAGAGCTGAACTCCCGGCGTGAGGGCTGGGAGCCCCTTCCCCCGCGCTATACCCGTGGCGTTCTGGCCAAGTACTCGCGACTCGTGCGCTCCGCTGCGGAGGGCGCAGTCACCGGTTAGGCCCGCTTCCCGCATCCGTTCCACCCCCTTCTGTGAGGATCTTCCGCATGCCCGCCGAATCCGCCACGGCCATTCCCCGGCCCCCCGCTCGCACCGCGGCCCCCTCCGCGCCCGTGCTCACGGGCGCACAGGCGGTCGTCCGCTCCCTCGAACTGCTCGGCGTCACCGATGTCTTCGGGCTCCCCGGGGGCGCCATCCTCCCGGTCTACGACCCGCTGATGGACACCTCTGAGATCCGGCACATCCTCGTCCGCCACGAGCAGGGCGCCGGTCACGCGGCCGAGGGTTACGCGTCCGCCTCCGGCAGGGTGGGGGTGGCCATCGCCACCTCGGGTCCGGGCGCGACCAACCTCGTCACGGCCATCGCCGACGCGTACATGGACTCCGTGCCCGTCGTCGCGATCACCGGCCAGGTCTTCTCCAACCTCATGGGCACCGACGCCTTCCAGGAGGCCGACATCGTCGGCATCACGATGCCGATCACGAAGCACTCGTTCCTGGTCAAGCGCGCCGAAGACATCCCGGGGGCGATCGCCGCCGCCTTCGAGATCGCCGCGACAGGTCGCCCGGGCCCTGTGCTGGTGGACATCACCAAGGACGCGCAGCAGGCCGAAGCGCCCTTCCAGTGGCCGCCGAGGATCGATCTGCCGGGGTACCGCCCGGTCACGAAGGCCCACGGCAAGCAGATCCAGGCGGCCGCCCAGCTGATCGCCCAGGCGAAGAAGCCCGTCCTCTACGTCGGCGGCGGCGTGATCCGCGCCCGCGCCGCAGCCGAGCTGCGATCGCTGGCGGAGGCGACCGGCGCACCGGTCGTGACCACGCTCATGGCGCGGGGCGCGTTCCCCGACTCCCACCCGCAGCACCTGGGCATGCCCGGGATGCACGGGACGGTGCCCGCCGTGCTGGCCCTGCAGGAATCCGATCTGCTGATCGCGCTCGGCTCGCGGTTCGACGACCGCGTCACCGGGAAGGCTGCGCTGTTCGCCCCCGACGCCCAGGTGGTGCACGTGGACATCGACCCCGCCGAGATCGGGAAGATCCGCGCGGCCGATGTACCGATCGTGGGCGACCTCAAGGAGGTCCTGCCCGATCTCGAGGCGGCCTTCCGCGCGGCGATCGCCGAGGCGACGCCCGACATCGCCCAGTGGTGGTCGTTCCTGGACGGGCTGCGCGACGAGTTCCCGCTGGGGTACGCCCCGACGACCGACGGACTCCTCGCACCGCAGTACGTCATCCAGCGCATCGGCGAGCTGACCGGCCCCGAGGGCGTCTACGCCGCGGGTGTGGGTCAGCACCAGATGTGGGCTGCCCAGTTCATCAAGTACGAGCGTCCCAACGCCTGGCTGAACTCCGGCGGGGCGGGCACGATGGGCTACTCGGTGCCGGCGGCGATGGGTGCGAAGGTCGCCGAGCCCGACCGCGTCGTGTGGGCGATCGACGGCGACGGATGCTTCCAGATGACCAATCAGGAGCTCGCCACCTGTGCCATCAACAACATCCCGATCAAGGTCGCGATCATCAACAACTCCTCGCTCGGCATGGTCCGTCAGTGGCAGACCCTGTTCTACGACGGCCGCTACTCGCACACCGACCTGAACACCGGGCACGACACCATCCGCATCCCCGATTTCGTCAAGCTCGCCGAGGCCTACGGGTGCCTCGCGATCCGCGTGGAGCGGGCGGAGGATGTGGACGCGGCGATCCAGACGGCGCTGGAGACCAACGACCGTCCCGTCGTCATCGACTTCGTCGTGAGCGCCGACGCCATGGTGTGGCCCATGGTTCCGCAGGGCGTCAGCAACAGCTACATCCAGTACGCCCGCGACCACTCGCCGGCCTTCGAGCGGGAGATGTGAGATGTCGAGCCACGTGTTGAGCCTCCTGGTGGAGGACAAGCCGGGTCTGCTCACCCGCGTCGCGGGCCTGTTCGCGCGCCGCGGCTTCAACATCGAGTCCCTGGCGGTGGGGGTGACCGAGGTCCCCGGCCTCTCCCGCATCACGGTCGTGGTCGATGTCGACGAGCTTCCCCTCGAGCAGGTGACGAAGCAGCTGAACAAGCTGGTGAACGTGATCAAGATCGTCGAACTGGATGCCACGGCATCCGTCCAGCGGGAGCACATGCTCGTCAAGGTCCGTGCCGACAACGCCAATCGGTCCAACGTCCTGGAGGTGGTGAACCTCTTCCGCGCCTCGGTCGTGGACTACGCCCCCGACGCCGTCGTGGTGGAGATCACCGGTGACAAGGGCAAGATCGAGGCGTTCCTGCGTGCCGTCGAGCCCTTCGGCATCAAGGAGCTCGCGCAGTCGGGACTGCTGGCCATCGGCCGCGGCGGCAAGAGCATCACCGAGCGGGTCCTCCGCGGCTGACCATTATTCGGCTTCCTCGCGCCGGTCGTTGAGCGAGCGAAGCGAGACGAAACGACCACGACAAGGAGAAACATCCATGACAGCTGAGATCTTCTACGACGACGACGCCGACCTCTCGCTCATCCAGGGCAAGAAGGTCGCGATCGTCGGCTACGGCTCGCAGGGGCACGCCCACGCGCTGAACCTCCGCGACTCGGGCGTCGAGGTCGTCATCGCGCTGAAGGACGGGTCGAAGTCGACCGAGAAGGCCCAGGAGGAGGGCTTCGAGGTCAAGAACGTCGCGGATGCCGCGGAGTGGGCCGACCTCATCATGATCCTCGCGCCCGACCAGCACCAGCGCGGGATCTTCACCGACCACATCAAGGACAAGCTCACCCCCGGCAAGACCCTCGCCTTCGCGCACGGCTTCAACATCCGCTTCGGATACATCCAGGCCCCCGAGGGCGTCGACGTGATCCTCGTCGCGCCGAAGGCGCCGGGCCACACGGTCCGCCGCGAGTTCGTCGCCGGTCGCGGCATCCCCGACATCATCGCTGTGGAGAACGACGCCTCCGGGCAGGCGTGGGACGTGGCGAAGTCGTACGCCAAGGCCATCGGCGGCACGCGCGCCGGTGTGATCAAGACCACCTTCACCGAGGAGACCGAGACCGACCTCTTCGGCGAGCAGGCCGTTCTCTGCGGCGGCGTGTCGCAGCTGATCCAGTACGGTTTCGAGACGCTCAGCGAGGCCGGCTACCAGCCCGAGATCGCCTACTTCGAGGTGCTGCACGAGCTGAAGCTCATCGTCGACCTGATGTGGGAGGGCGGCATCGCCAAGCAGCGGTGGTCGGTGTCGGACACCGCCGAATACGGCGACTACGTCTCGGGCCCCCGCGTGATCGACCCGCACGTGAAGGAGAACATGCAGGGCGTCCTCGCCGACATCCAGTCGGGAGCCTTCGCCAAGCGCTTCATCGACGACCAGGACAACGGCGGCCAGGAGTTCCTGGCGCTGCGCGAGAAGGCGGCCCAGCATCCCATCGAGGAGGTGGGCCGGGGCCTCCGGTCGCTCTTCGCCTGGAAGCAGACCGACGCCGACTACACGGAAGGGTCTGCGGCCCGCTGAGCCGCACCTCGAACCCTCCGAGCATCCGAACCGGCGGGTCGCGTTCCTCGCGACCCGCCGGTTCCGTGTCCGGCGGCGCGGTCGCGTGGCGAGGGCCTGCGGCCCGGTAGCCTGACACGGTGACATCGCGCGAGGAGGATGCCTTCCGGTGGGAAGGCGACGACGACCCTGTCGCGGTCGACCCGCCCGCTCCGACGGGGGGATCGGCCCCCGTCCTGCCGCCGGGATACCGGGCGGTGGGGAAGGGGAGTGCGCCGGACACGGAACCGGCTGCCGCCTCCTCGGACACCGGCACGACCGTCGGCGACACGGTCGCCGACGAGTCGGACATCTCCGACACGGGCGCCGCCGACACCGGTGGGGCAATGGGCAACGCCTCGCTCATCGCCCTGGGCATCATCGGCGGCGTCTACCTGCTCTACTCGATCGGATGGGTGATCGGGGGACTCCGTGTCCACGGCATCGCGTCCTTCCTCGTCTCGGGCGACGGCATCGCCCCACCGGTGTGGACCACCGCCAACGCCGCGGCCGTCGGCCTCGCCGTCGCGGCTCCCGCACTGTGGTTCACCGCTGTGTACACGCTCACCCGCCGTGCGGCTGCATGGCTGCGATGGGTGCTCCTGGCCGCAGGCGTCGTCCTGCTCGTTCCGTGGCCGTTCATCGTCGTGGGAGCCTTCGGATCATGACCGCTCTCCCCGCCCCCGTCCGCCGACGCCCGGTCTGGGTCACCGTCGCCACAAGTGGTGCGTTCGGCCTCTTCTACGCCTACGTGGTGTGGAACGCGGTGACCCTGCTCGTGGCGCAGGCCTCGGGCCCGCTCGGCCTGAACGCCCTCGGATGGGCGGTCCTCGGCTTCGCCATCGTCTTCCCGATCCTGGCCTTCGGCGTCGCCTTCGCGGTCGGGTACCGGCGCTCCCTCGGCTCGTTCGCCCTGGTGATGCTTGTCGGCCTCGCCGTCGTGGCCGTGCTGTGGGTGAACGTCCTCGCGTACGCGTACACGTACGGGGCCCAGCTCCTGGGCTGAGCCGCGTCGTCACACGGTCAGAGGCCGCGGATCACCCGCGATAGGCTGACACCTGCCCGCCCCGTGTGCGGCGGGACATCCCACAGCCGCTCGTCGCCGCTCGCGCCCGCACCGAAGGTCTGCCCCTGTGTCGAAGCCCGTCGTCCTGATCGCCGAACAGCTCTCTCCCGCCACGATCGACGCATTGGGGCCTGATTTCGACGTCCGACACGTCGACGGCACCGATCGCCCCGCGCTCCTGGCCGCCCTCGCCGACGCGCGAGCGGTGCTCGTCCGCTCGGCGACGCGCATCGACGCCGAGGCGCTGTCGGCCGCGCCCGACCTGAAGGTCGTCGCCCGAGCCGGTGTGGGCCTGGACAACGTCGACATCACCGCCGCGACCGCCCAGGGCGTGATGGTCGTCAACGCCCCCACATCCAATGTGATCTCCGCAGCCGAGCTGACGGTCGGTCACATCCTGAGCCTTGCCCGTCACATCCCCGCCGCGCACGCGTCGCTGGCAGCGGGCCAGTGGAAGCGGAGCGCCTTCACGGGCGTCGAGCTGTTCGAGAAGACCGTCGGCATCTTCGGACTCGGCCGTATCGGTGCGCTGGTGGCGGAGCGCCTACGCGCATTCGGGGTCCGGGTGGTCGGCTACGACCCCTATGTCACGCCGGCGCGCGCCCAGCAGCTGGGGGTGGAGCTGCTGCCCTTCGACGAGGTGCTGCGACACAGCGACGCGATCACCGTGCACATGCCGAAGACTCCCGAGACGACGGGGATGATCGGTGCCGACCAGCTCGCCCTGATGAAGCCCTCGGCCTATGTCGTCAACGTCGCCCGCGGCGGCCTCATCGACGAAGACGCCCTGTACACGGCGCTCACCACGGGGGTGATCGCCGGTGCGGGGCTGGACGTCTTCACCACCGAGCCGCCGGCGGCGGATTCCGTCGCCGCGCGCCTGGTGTCCCTCCCGAACGTCGTGGGCACCCCTCACCTCGGCGCGAGCACCGAGGAGGCGCAGGAGAAGGCGGGGGTCTCGGTCGCCCGCTCGGTCAAGCTCGCTCTGGAGGGCGACCTCGTGCCCGACGCGGTCAATGTCGCCGGGGGAGTGATCGATCCGTTCGTGCGTCCCGGCATCGCGCTGGTGGAGCAGCTCGGCCAGTTCTTCACGGCGCTCGCGCACGGCGCGCTGACCAGTCTTGACATCGAGGTGCGCGGTGAACTCGCGGCCTACGACGTCAGCGTCTACCGGCTCGCGGCGCTGAAGGGCATCTTCACCAACATCGTCAGCGAGAACGTGTCGTACGTCAACGCGCCGCTGTTCGCCGAACAGCGCGGCATCGAAGTGCGCCTGATCGTCGAGGCCGAGAGTCCGCTGTACCGCAACATCACGGTCCTGCGCGGCACCCTGTCCGACGGCACGGTGCTGACGGTGGCCGGAACGCTCGCCGGGACGAGGATGATCCCGAAGGTGGTCGCCATCAACGGCTACGACATCGAGGTGGCCATCGCCCGCCATCACGTCGTCATGCGCTACGCCGACCGCCCGGGCATCGTGGCGATCTACGGCAAGCACCTGGGCGACGCCGACATCAACATCGAAGCGCTCCAGGTGGCGCAGCCCGACGGCACGGGCCGTGCGTTGAGCGTCCTCACCGTGGACTCGCCGGTGCCCGATGAGATCCTCGACGAGATGCGCCGCGCGACCGGCGCCGACCTGTTCCGTCAGATCGACATCACGCCGGCCTGACGGTTCAGACCCCCGCGGAGCGCTCGACGAGGGCGATGAGCGCGTCCAGGGCCCCTCCGCGGGGAGTCGGGCCCGGGACGTTTCCGCCTCCGAGGGCGTTGTTGAAGTAGAGCCCGTCGCTGACGAGCATCACCAGGTCCAAAGCGGCGGCGTCGCGGGTGTGCGGCCGCAGCACATCGGCCCATTTGGCGCGGACGTCGCGCAGGGCCTCGCTCGCCGCGGCATTGCCGCCCTGTGCAAGACGAGCGACGGCGAGCAGGGCCCGGTCCAGGGCGTCGTCGTTCATCACCGAGGTGCGCACGAAGTAGGCGATCGGCCCCTCCGGCGCAGCCGCGGTGGCGGCGACGTCGGCATCGACGAGAACGTGGAGCCGATCGAGGAGCGCCTGCTCGAGGGCCTCTTTCGAGGCGAAGTGATACAACAGCCCGCCCTTGGACACCCCCGCGGCGCGAGCTGTGGCGTCGAGGGTCGAGCCGCGTTCCCCCTCGCCGATGAGCAGCGCTTCGAATGCGTCGAGCACCTTCTCGCGGGCGAGGGGTGGTCTGCTCATGGCCTCGATCGTATCGACGGGGACGACGTCGTTCTGTTACTATACCGACCGGACGGTATAGAAATGATCACACTCACCCAGGAGATCGAACTCGCCGACGCCGCCGGGCGGCGGGTGGGCTGGCGCGGATGGGCGGCGCTGGTCGTGCTGATGCTGCCCGTGCTGCTGGTATCGGTCGACAACACGGTCCTGAGCTTCGCGCTGCCCGCGATCTCGGCCGATCTGGCTCCTTCGAGCACCCAGCAGCTGTGGATCATCGACGCGTATCCGCTGGTCCTCGCGGGGCTGCTGGTGACGATGGGAACCCTCGGCGATCGATTCGGTCGACGGCGGATGCTGCTGCTCGGGGCCACGGGATTCGCCACCGTGTCGACCCTCGCCGCCTTCGCCCCCAGCGCCGAGTGGCTGATCGCGGCCCGCGCCGGCATGGGGGTCTTCGGCGCGATGCTGATGCCCTCGACGCTGTCCCTGCTGCGCAGCATCTTCACCGATCGCGATCAGCGGCGCTTCGCGATCGCCGTGTGGGCCTCGATGTTCTCGGCCGGGTCTGCGCTCGGGCCGATCGTCGGCGGCATCCTCCTCGAGCACTTCTCCTGGGGGTCGGTGTTCCTGATGGCCGTCCCCGTGCTCATCCCGCTGCTGATCCTCGCGCCCCTGCTCGTCCCGGAGAGTCGCGACCCCCACCCCGGACGGATCGATCCGATCAGCATCGCGCTGTCCCTCGCGACGATGGTTCCGGTGGTGTACGGCATCAAGGAGCTCGCCGTCCACGGCATCGCGGGGCCCGCGCCCGTGCTCATCCTCGTGGGTGTCGGCTTCGGAGTGCTGTTCGTCAGGCGCCAGCTCCGCGTGCGGCACCCGATGCTCGACATGCGCCTGTTCCGGGTGGGGACGTTCAGCGGTGCGCTGGCGGTGAACCTCCTGAGCGTGGTCGGTCTCGTGGGGTTCCTGTTCTTCGTGGCCCAGCATCTTCAGCTCGTTCTGGGTCTCACCCCGCTGGAAGCGGGGCTGGCGCTCGTCCCGGGGCTGGCGGCCATGATCGTGGCGGGGCTGACGGTCGTGCCGATCGCCAAGCGCATCGCGCCCCGGCTGGTCGTGCCGGCAGCACTGGCCTTCTCGGTGCTGGGGTACCTCCTCATCGCCGCTGCCGGCGACGACACCGGGCCGAGCCTTCTGATCCTCGCCTTCGTCGCGCTCGGCATGGGAATCGGCGCGGCCGAGACGGTCTCCAACGAGCTGATCCTCGCCAGCGCTCCGCCGGCCAAGGCCGGTGCGGCGAGCGCGGTGTCCGAGACGGCGTACGAGCTGGGCGCGGTGTTGGGGACGACGGTGCTCGGCGGTCTGCTGACCGCTCTCTACCGGGCGAATCTGGTGCTGCCCGACGGTATCCCGGCCGCCGTGACCGTCGACGCCCAGGAGACCCTCGCCGGCGCCGTGCAGGCCGCGGCGGATCTGGGGGGCGTCGCAGGAGAGGCCGTGCAGGCGGCGGCGGCGCAGGCGTTCTCCGCGGGGGTGAGCGTCACCGCGCTCATCGGGGCGGGACTGGTCGTCGTCGCCGGGGTGGTGGCGGCCACTACTCTGAAGGGGTCCCGCGCCTCGTGACCGACCCGTTCGTCGGGCGAGGCTTCCGATGAACAGGAGTGCGATGTCGCGTGTGGTGAAGCTGGCCGTCATCCCCGGAGACGGAATCGGCCCGGAGGTGGTCGCCGAGGCGGAGAAGGTGCTGGACGCCGTCACGACCGACGGTGTCACCGTCGACAAGACGCGGTTCTCGCTCGGCGCCGGGCGCTACCTCGACACCGGTGACACCCTCACCGATGACGACCTCGCCGCGATCGCGGCGCACGACGCGATTCTCCTCGGCGCGGTCGGGGGAGTGCCGGGGGATCCGCGGCTGAAGGACGCCAACATCGAGCGCGGACTGCTGCTGAAGCTCCGCTTCGAGCTCGACCACTACGTCAACCTCCGGCCGTCGAAGACCTACCCGGGATCGGTCACCCCGCTCGCGGACCCCGGCGACATCGACTTCGTCGTGGTGCGCGAGGGCACCGAGGGGCCCTATGTGGGAAACGGCGGCGCGATCCGGCGGGGGACCCCGCACGAGATCGCCAACGAGACCTCGGTCAACACCGCCTTCGGCGTCGAGCGCGTCGTCCGATATGCGTTCGACCTCGCCGAGCGTCGCTCGCGGCGGCTCACGTGGGTGCACAAGACCAATGTGCTGGTCCACGCCGGAGCGATCTGGCAGCGCATCGTGCGCGAGGTTGCGGCGGAGCATCCGGATGTCGCCGTAGACTACCTGCACGTCGATGCGGCCACCATCTTCCTGGTCACGAACCCCCGCCGCTTCGACGTCATCGTCACCGACAACCTCTTCGGCGACATCCTGACCGACCTGGCCGGCGCCGTCACCGGTGGCATCGGCCTCGCCGCCTCCGGGAACATCAATCCCACGGGGGCTTTCCCCTCGATGTTCGAGCCCGTCCACGGCTCGGCACCCGACATCGCCGGGCAGCAGAAGGCCGACCCGACGGCGGCCATCCTGTCGGTCGCTCTGATGCTGGACCATCTGGGTCTGGCCACCGAAGCCGATCGCGTCACCCGCGCGGTCGAGGAGGACATCGCCGCCCGCGGCGGCGCCGCGCGAACGACCTCGCAGATCGGCGACGACATCGTCGGACGCCTCCAGGCGTAACCTGGACACCTCCGCGCCCCAGACTTCAGGATTCCCCATGACGCTCATCGATTCAGATCCCGACACCGGCCTCGCACCGCTGCAGTTCGCGGTCACCAAGAACCTCGCGGCCAAGACGCCGGCCGAGCGCGACGCGATCCTGGCCAACCCCGGCTTCGGCACGCACTTCACCGACCACATGGTCGACATCTGCTGGTCGGTCGGAGGCGGGTGGCACCGCCCGCGCGTGCAGCCCTACGGCCCGATCGCGATGGACCCCGCCGCCGCCGTCCTCCACTACGGGCAGGAGATCTTCGAGGGGATCAAGGCGTATCGCCACGCCGACGGCTCGATCCACACCTTCCGGCCCGATCAGAACGGCCGACGTCTGCAGCGCTCCGCGCGACGCCTCGCCCTCCCGGAACTCCCGGTGAGCTACTTCATCCAGTCGCTGCGCGAGATCATCGCCGTCGACGGCTCGTGGGTACCCGGCGGCGCGGACCAGAGCCTGTACCTGCGTCCGTTCATGTTCGCCAAAGAGGCCTTCCTCGGCGTCCGGCCCGCTCACAAGGTCAACTACTACGTGATCGCGAGCCCCGCGGGGGCGTACTTCAAGGGCGGGGTCCAGCCGGTGTCGATCTGGTTGAGCGAGGATTATTCCCGCGCCGGCAAGGGCGGCACCGGAGCGGCGAAGACCGGCGGCAACTACGCCGCGAGCCTCCTGCCGCAGTCCGAGGCCTACGAGAACGAGTGCGACCAGGTGGTGTTCCTCGACGAGCACCGCAACGTCGAAGAGCTCGGCGGAATGAACATCGTCTTCGTCTACAAAGACGGGCGGATCGTCACCCCCCAGTCGGAGTCGATCCTCGAGGGGATCACGCGCGACTCGATCCTCCAGCTCGCGATCGACCGGGGCCACCATGTCGAAGGTCGCGCGGTCTCGATCGACGAATGGCGCGAGGGTGTGGCCTCCGGCGAGATCGTGGAGGTCTTCGCCTGCGGCACCGCGGCCGTCGTCACCCCGATCGGGGTGCTGAAGGGCAAGGACTTCCTCGACGAGCAGCCGGTGGGCGAACTCGCGCTGTCGCTTCGCGAGGAGCTCACCGACATCCAGTACGGCCGGCGGGAAGACCGCCACGGTTGGCTGTTGCGCCTCGACGGCTGACCGTCCGGCGGCGAGGGTGATCGCTAGGCTGAGCGGGTGAGAGTCGCCCGCTTCAGCCACAACGACACGATCAGCTACGGAATCGTCGACGACGGCGAACTCGTCGTCCTCGCCGGCGACCCGATGTTCGCAGGCTTCGACACGACGGGGGAGCGGGTGCCGCTCGGCGCGGTGACGCTGCTCGCGCCGGTCATCCCGCGTTCGAAGATCGTCTGCGTCGGTCGCAACTATCAGGACCACGCGGCCGAGCTCGGCAACGACGTGCCGACCGAGCCGCTGCTGTTCTTCAAGCCCAACACGTCCGTCATCGGTCCCGGCGACGCGATCGTGCTGCCGCCGCAGTCGGCACGGGTGGACTTCGAGGGAGAACTCGCGGCCGTGATCGGGCGCGTGACCAAGAACGTCCCCGCCGATCGCGCCCTGGATCACGTGTTCGGCTACACGATCGGCAACGATGTCACGGCACGCGACCTGCAGCGCAACGACGGGCAGTGGTCGCGCGCGAAGGGGTTCGACACCTTCTGCCCGCTCGGGCCGGCGATCGAAACCGAATTCGACCCCACGGCATCTGCGCGTCTGACCACCCGGCGCAACGGCGAGACCGTGCAGAGCGCGCAGCTGACCGACATGATCTTCTCCGTCGCCGACATCGTCGCCTACGCCTCGGCGGCTTTCACGCTCCTGCCCGGTGACGTCGTGCTGACCGGGACCCCGGCGGGCGTGGGACCGATCGCCGCGGGCGACACCGTGGATGTCGAGATCGAGGGGCTCGGTACCCTCCGCAACACCGCTCGCGCCGCCGGCGAGGGGTGATGACCGGCGGACCGGATGCCGCGGGCTCGTCCGCTCTGCGATCGGTGCCCGGGTTCGGGGGCGATCTCGCATCCGTCGCGGCCATCCAGCGCCGCACCGTGTGGGTGCTCTCGGCGGGACAGGTCCTCGGCGGCATCGCTTTCGGCGCGACGATCTCGCTCGGTGCGATCCTCGCCGGTGAGGTCTCGGGAGAGGAGTCGCTGTCGGGATTGGCCGCGGCGGCGGTGACGCTCGGGACGGCGTTCACCGCCGTCCCGCTCGCCGCGTGGGCGCGACGTCGCGGGCGGCGCCTCTCACTGGCAGCGGGGATGGCGATCGCCCTCGTCGGCGTCGCGGGGGTGATCACCGCCGTGGGGGCGCAATCCTTCCCGCTCCTCCTCGCCGCCTTCCTCCTAGTGGGCGCGGGCCAGGCGGCGAACCTGCAGTCCCGGTTCGCCGCGGCCGACCTCGCCACTGACGCCACCCGCGGGCGGGACCTGTCGATCGTGGTGTGGGCCACGACGATCGGCGCGGTCCTCGGCCCCAACCTCACCGGCCCGGGCGAAGCCATCGGCGACCTCCTCGGCCTCCCCGCCCTCACCGGACCGTACGTCTTCACCGTGCTCGGACAGTCCCTCGCGATCCTGCTGTACCTTCTCGCTCTCCGGCCCGACCCGTTGCTCACCGCGCAGCATCTCGTCACTCGGCGAAGCGCCGACGGCGCCGGGGCGATCGCGCCGCGCGCGGATCGTCCCCTCCTCGCCCGGTACGCGATCTTCGCCATCGCGGCTGCGCACGGCGTGATGGTCTCGGTCATGGCGATGACACCGGTGCACCTCCTCCACCAGGGCGCGACCCTCACCGTCATCGGCTTCACCATCAGTCTCCACATCGCCGGAATGTATGCGGCGGCGCCGATCTTCGGCGTCCTCGCCGATCGCCTCGGTCGCATCCCCACGATCCTCCTCGGCCAGGCGATCCTCGCCGCATCCCTCGTGACGGCGTCCTTCGGCCAGGACTCGACCTTCTGGGTGACCGTCGGCCTCGTCCTCCTGGGTCTCGGATGGAGCGCATCCACCGTCGCGGGATCGGCGCTTCTCACGGAGGCCTCCGCGGAATCGCGCCGCACGCGACGCCAAGGGCTGAGCGACTTCCTCATGAGCCTCGTCGGCGCGGCCGGTGCGATCCTCGCCGGGGTCGTCCTCGGCTGGATGGGGTACGGCGGCCTCGCCCTGGCGGTGTCGGTCGCGGTGATCGCGACCTCCGCCCTCGCCCCGCTGGCCCTTCGCGGACGGGCCCGGCTGGACGCCTAAACTGGCACGGATGCCTGCCACGCCCGATCCCCGCACCACGACCGCCACCGGCTCCGACGTCCGCGTCCGGTTCTGCCCCTCCCCGACGGGACTGCCTCACGTGGGGCTCGTCCGCACCGCCCTGTTCAACTGGGCCTACGCCCGCCATCACGGCGGCACGATGGTGTTCCGCATCGAGGACACCGATGCGGCACGCGACAGCGAGGAGAGCTACCGACAGCTCCTCGATGCGCTCCAGTGGCTGCGCATCGACTGGGATGAGGGCGTCGAGGTGGGAGGTCCCCACGCGCCCTACCGTCAGTCGCAGCGGCACGAGATCTACCGCGGGGTCCTCGAGAAGCTGATCGCCTCCGGCGCGGTGTACGAGAGCTACTCCACGGCCGCGGAGATCGACGCACGCAATGAAGCGGCAGGGCGGGCGAAGCAGCTCGGATACGACAACTTCGATCGCGACCTGACCGACGAGCAGAAGGCGGCGTACCGCGCCGAGGGCCGCGAGCCCGCCTGGCGACTGCGCGTCCCCGACGAGGACCTCACCTACGTCGACCTCATCCGCGGTGAGGTGACCTTCCCCGCGGGATCGTTCCCCGACTTCGTCGTCGTCCGTGCCGGCGGCATTCCGCTCTACACCTTCGTCAACCCGGTCGACGATGCGCTGATGGGGATCACGCACGTCCTCCGCGGCGAAGACCTCATGCCCTCCACCGCTCGCCAGCTCGCGCTCTACCGAGCGCTGATCGACGCCGACGTGACCACGTTCATCCCGCGCTTCGGCCACATGCCGCTCGTGCTCGGCGACGGGACCAAGAAGCTGTCCAAGCGCGATCCGCGTGCCGATCTCTTCCTCCAGCGCGAGAAGGGCTTCATCCCCGAGGGGCTGCTGAACTACCTCGCCCTGCTCGGCTGGTCGCTCTCCGCCGATCGTGACGTCTTCACCCTCGACGAGCTGATCGCAGCCTTCGACATCGCCGATGTCAACCCGAACCCCGCCCGCTTCGACCAGAAGAAGGCGGAGTCGATCAACGGCGATCACATCCGGATGCTGGAGCCCGACGATTTCGCCACGCGCATCGTCCCGTACCTGGCCGGCGCGGGCCTGATCTCCGATCCGCCGTCCGAGGATCAGGAGGCGCTGCTGCGCCGTGCCGCTCCGCTCGTGCAGGAGCGGATGCCGCTCCTGGGCGACGTCACGGGAATGCTCGGCTTCCTCTTCGTCGACGAGGTGGCGTACGACGATGATGCGCTGAGCGCTCTGCCCGCCACCGCGGGCGAGGTGCTCGTGGCGTGCGTCGGAGCCCTCGAGCTCGTGCCGGCGGGGGAGTGGACCGCGGCGGCCGTACAGGACGCCCTCTCGCGGGCTCTCGTGGACGAGCTCGGACTCAAGCCCCGCGTGGCGTACGGCCCGCCGCGTGTGGCGATAACGGGGCGTCGCGTCTCACCACCGCTGTTCGAGTCGATGGAGCTCCTCGGGAAGGACGAGTCGCTGCGTCGCCTGGGCCGGCTGGTCGAGCACATCGGAGGATGACGCGCGGCATCGGCTCTCGGTTTGGTGAGCCGTGCGTGGTCGACTAGACTCGACCCTCGGCACGGCTTCGGCTGAGGCTGGTGGGGTATGGTGTAATTGGCAACACGGCTGATTCTGGTTCAGTTGTTCTTGGTTCGAGTCCAGGTACCCCAGCAAGACGGAAAACCCCCGATCATCGGGGGTTTTCGTCATTCCGGGCGCAATTCGGCAAGGGTCTCCCGCGCGAGGGCCGCATACGCGGGCGTATCGTCGCTGTGCCCAAGCAGGATCACGGTAAAGGCGGCAGCCCACGCTCGCGCGCGGATCCAGTCCTCGGCGGTGAAGGCCTCGCCCATGCCCGCGATGAACGCGCGGCGACCGCGGGCGTCGAAGCACAGCCACGCGACGGCGAGATCGTAGGCGGGGTCGCCGGGGGCGACGTCGATGAAGTCGATCACCGACACCAGCTGATGACCTCGGGCGATGAGGTTCCTCGGGTGCAGGTCGCCGTGGATGAGCGTGGGCGCGCCACGCCACCCCTGCGCTGCCAGCCCCGCATCCCACAGCTGTGCGAGCAGATCCACGTCCTTCGGACGGATCCTCGCCTCCGTACGGAGGTCTGCCAGGCGAGCGGAGATGCTCTCCGCTCGGGTGACGAGCGCGCCCCCGCGCACCGGATTCGGGGGGAGGTCGCCCGGCGACGTGCGGTGGATCGCGGCGACCGCGCGGGCAAGGGGTGCAGCCCAGGCGCGACGCTCGGCGCGGGGCACCTCGAGTCCGGCGGTGCCCTCGTGCCAGGTGACCAGCGACCAGGGGTAGGGGAAGGTCTCGTCGGGGCGTCCGGCGAACACCACGTCAGGCGCGCCCACACCCGCGGTGGCGAGGTTTCGCGACAGCCTTGGCATCACGACCTGCTCGTGGGCGAGGCCGTGTGCCGCAGCGGCCCGGCGCGGAAGACGCAGGGCGACCGTGTCGCCCACGCGCCAGGTCTCGCAGTCCCATCCCGTGGCGGCGCGGCGGGGCGGGGCGTCGTCGATGAGCGGCGAGCGGAGGTGGCGTCGCACAAGCCCCTGCACCTGCTCCGCCGTGATCTCGATGTCCGCCGACGGCATGCCGGGCATCGCTGCGGCCTTTCCCCGGGCGGTCAGAGCTCGAGGCTGTCGCCGGGATCGAGTTCGAAGAACTCGCCGCCGTTCTGCTCGGTCGCCCAGCGCAGTCGCCCGCGGTGCATGTCGCGGCCGAGCACCGAGAGGGTCATGTCGTGCGTGCCGAAGGCCTGGCGGGGCTTCACGGCGAGGACGAAGTCGATCGCGTCGCCGATCTTGAGCCAGGGAGCCCCGAGCGGAGCAGCCAGCAGCTGGACGTCCACGCCGCCGGGCACCGTGTAGGAGTCGCCTGGGTAGTAGAACGCGTCGTTGACGAGGACGCCGACGTTGTCGACCACGGGGAGGGAGGAGTGGATGATCGCGTGCTGCCCGCCGAAGAAGCGCAGGCGGAACGGTCCGAGCTGGAGGGTGTCGCCGGGAGAGACCACGATCACGTCGAACCCCGCCGCGGCCGCGGCCACACCCGCCGGGCCGTAGATCGGCGTCCCCGGCGACATCTTCAGGATGCGGTCGAGATGGTCAGCGGTCCAGTGGTCGGGGTGCTCGTGCGTCAGGACGATCCCCGCGACCTCGCCCAGGTCGAAAAGGGGGTCGGTGAAGGCTCCGGGATCGATCACCAGCGTCGAGCCGGAGTCCTCGAGGGTGAGCGTCGCATGTTCGTGCTTGGTGACTCGCATGTCCCGAGTCAACCGGTGCGCGGGGGCGTCGGCAAGCGTCGCCGAGAGGTCGGGCTCGATTTGTCCGTGGCGTCGTGGCCATGGCATAATCGAACGGTTGGCTGACGGCCCCATCGTATAGCGGCCTAGTACGCCGCCCTCTCACGGCGGTAACGCGGGTTCGAATCCCGCTGGGGTCACCAACAGAAAACCCCCGGTCAGCCGGGGGTTTTCTAGTTCCTGCCGAAAGGCTCGAACGGGCGCTATGCGGCTTTTGGCAACAGATTGGCAACATCTGATTGCATCGCCGCGAGGTTCAGCGCCGTGGCAACACCGTCGAGGTCGTCATCGAACAGGTCGGCGTACACGTCGAGGGTCACCGCGGCCGAGGCGTGTCCGAGCATCCGCTGGACGGCCTTCACGTTCGCGCCGGCGCTGACGGCGAGCGAGGCCGCGGTGTGCCGCAGCTCGTGCGGGGTGAGGCCCTTGATCCCGACCGCCTCGGCAGCGGTGTCGAACCAGCCGACCCGGTAGACGTGGTTGCGCAGCCAGGTGCCGGTGCGGATGCCGTAGAACACCGGGGCGTCGCCGGGGCGTCCGGCGATCTGCGCGCGCAGCAGCCCGACGAGGAACGCCGGGATCGGGATGCTGCGGTGCTCGTAGTCCTTCGGCGGCTCGATGCGCTGGTAGCCCTTGTCGGTCACGACGGTCTGCTCGACGGTGAGGCGCGGGTGCTTCGCGTCGAGGTCGAGGTCGCGGATGCGGAGCCCGGACAGCTCGCCCCAGCGCAGGCCGCAGTATGCGAGCACGAGGACGACGAGGCCGTAGCCGTACTCTCGCCCGTCCTTCATCTCGTCAATGGCCTGGGCGAGCGCGGCGACCTGATTGTGGGACAGATACCGCTCGCGGGACTTGGTGGGCTTGGGGAGCTTGAGCCGGGCGGCGGGGTTGGAGGGCAGGCGCTCGTCCTCGACCGCGAATCGGAGCGAACCGGAGAGGACGTTCAGATCTTGCGGACGGTCGCCGGGGCGCCGGGGAGGGCCGAGGCCCACTCCTGCACCCGCAGGCGGGTGAGGTCGCCGATCGGGATCTTCCCCAGCTCGGGGACGATGTGCTTGGCGATGATGTTCTCGACCCGGCTGCGGGTGGTCGCCCGGAGGTCGCCGCGGGCGGCGATCCAGGTCTGGAGCCATTCGGCCACGGTCACCCGCGCCCGCGACGGGTCGAGGTAGCGGCCCTGGGCGATGTCGACCTCCGTGGTCGCCAGGAACAGCTCGGCCGACTTCTTGGTGGTGAAGCCGCGCTTCTGCGTCTGCTTCTTGTCCGGGCGTCGGTACAGCCGCCCGGTAGCGGCGGCCCTTGGCCGTGTCGTAGGACTCGACGCTTCCCATGACTGGCTCCTACTGCTCCAGCCCCGCGAGGCGCTGCACGTCGATGCGGCGGTAGACGCGCTTGTGCCGGGTGAGCCGAATCGGCTCCACCGGGGCCTGGCCCGCCAGGGCGAGGGTGCGCAGCGTCGTGCGGTGGATGCCGAGCAGCGCCGCCGTCTCCTCCTCGGAGTAGAACAGGCGCTCGGGCTCCCGAGCGTCGAGGGGCGATGCGCTCTGACCCATCACGGCCTCCTTCGCATCTACGATCACAGCCGCGATTGCTGCTGTTGTCTTAGATTAGACCACAACACGCCAATCACAGCAAGAGTTTTAGTTGCTCGTGTCGCTCGGTACACTCGGGATGTGACCGCAGCCCCGCGCAGACCCGGCGATCAGTCCTATGACGGCCTGATCGTCTCGGCCGATCTGCCGGACGGCTGGCATCTGCCGAGCCGGTTCCCCGGCGAGCGAGAGGACGACGCCAGCGCGCAGATCGACGCGCTCCTGGGCTACAACGATCAGGCGACGACCGAGGCCGACCGGCAGGCGCAGCTCGACTCGGAGCAGAACGAGACGATCGACGGCCGCTGGCGCTACATCGAGCACACGGCGACCGCGACCCGCGTGTTCATCCGTCTCCAGCGCCAGCAGTTCGCCGTGCCCGAGGAGGTGCGCATCACCGGGGTCGTCTACCTCCCGTGGCGGCCGGGCGATCCCGTCTCCAGTCAAGACCTCCGTACTCTGCCGACCGCGCGCATCGAGGCGGCGATCAACGAGCGCCTGTTCGCCATGAAGCGCACGGTGACCATCACCGGCGGGAAGATCGTGCTGCCCTCGGGCCGGAAGGTCAGCGAGCGGGATCTGCTCAAGCCGCTCGGCAACCCGAAGCGAACCCCCGACTTCTACGAGCTGGTCGCGCTCCAGTACGGCAAGCTCTCCGCGCAGGGCGACGCGGCCCCGGCGGTCACGATGGCGAAGATCAACGGCGTCGCCCACGCCACGGCGCAGGGCTGGCTCGTCCGCACCCGCTCGCGCGGACTGCTCCCGCCCGGCCGCCGCGGGTAGGCCCAAGGGGGAGCGGCGCGTACCCTGGGGGCTATGACCACCGTTCCCGCGCCGAGGTTCCGGGCGAGCCCGGCTGTCGCGCTCGGCATGGTCGGCGTCGCGGTCGTGGCGATCCCGGTCGGCCTGTTCGGGGCCGCGTTCTCGATGGCGGCGGTGTTCCTGTTCGCGGCCGTCGCGGAGCTGGCCGGGGTGTTCGGGTGGCTGCGCCGTCAGCGATGGGGGTTCCTTGTCCTCGCGCTCGGCGCTGGACTGATGCTCGGTGCTGCTGCGTACATCGTGCTCGGGCTGGTCCAGCCCGACGGCGCAGGAAGCGGCGGCGGGTTCGGCGGGCCTCCGGCTCCCTGATGCTCGCCTACCGGCTCAGCCCGCGGTCGGGTGGCGTCGGCCCGGCTTCGCCAGGGCGACGGGTGAAGTCGTGGAGCTGGGCGGCGCGGGCCTCGCGTGCGGCCAGGGCGCGCTCGGCGGCCTCGCGCTGAGCCTGCTCCTGCTCGGAGCGGGCTTGGATCAGGGCGGCCGCCTCGACGGGCGGCAGAGCTTCGATCGCGGTCAGGTCGCGGCGCGCGGCCTCGGCGCGTTCCCGCCACCGGGCGGCTTCGGCTCCGGGCCGGCTCGGTGCGCGGTCGCCGAGCAGCCGCCTGCGGAGGTTCCCGCGCTCCTGCGCCTGGCGTGCGGTGAGGCGCTGCTGCTCCTGACGCGCGTCGTCGGCGCGTTCGCGTGTCTCGGTCACGCGGGAGTCGCTGTCAGCCTCCTGCTGCGCAACGGACGCCGCCCAGGGCTCGACGCTCTCGGGCGTCTCCGGCAGACGGCCCCAGCGTCGTCGCCCGCCCGTCTCGATGCCGCGGTACTCGTCGCTGGCGGTCGTCAGCGCGCGGCTGGCGCTGCGCTTGCGGAGGCCGCGCGCCGCGCGGTGCGCGGCGGCCGCGTCCCGCATGCGCGCCCGCGCGTCGAGGTAGGCGGTCCCGTCGGCGGTGGCCTGCTCGATGAGCGGGCCGACGACCTCGGCGCGCACGCGCTCGGCATCGGCTTCGGCCCCCGCGAGGATCGTCTGCTGGGTGTCGGCTGCGGCCCGATGCTGCTGCGCCTGGCCGTCCAGTGCGGCCACGGCCCGCTCCCACTTCGCCGCTTCGCGCTCGGCGCGCTCGATCCGCTCCGTCAGCCGGGCGCGCTCGGCGTTCACGACGCGCACCGGCCCGTCCGCGACGATGCCGGCGACGGCGGCCTGTGCCCGCTCGGTGGCTTCGCGCAGTCCGCGGTCGGCGCGGTCCCGCTCGAGCGCGGCCTGGAACTGCTCCCGCGCGTCCCCGAGGTCCGCGGCGACGACGTGCAGCCGGTTCTCCTCCTGCCCGCGGGTGAGGCCGACGTAGACGCCGGCGGCATCCAGCGCGTCGGACAGGACGGTGTGCGACGCGGGGGCGGTCATGCCCTGGACGCCGTAGGCGGTCGCGGCGTAGGCCAGGTGCGCGTGCTCGGCCACGTACTCGGCGGGCAGATGCACGGTGCGCTGCTGCTTGCGCTGGCTCGCGGCGTCGCGCACCCATAGGCTGCCGTCGCCGCTGACATGCTGGACTATCCAGGTCTGCCGGTTCGCCACGCCCACCTCCGAGTCGTTGCGGCGGGTCTGGATCAGGTCGCCGGCGCCGATGCTCAGGCCGTCCGCGCCGTCGATGGTGCGGGCGCCGTCGACCGCGCCCGCGCGCACCCGGTCCTCTCGGATCAGGGCGTTCAGCTCGCGCGCCTCGTCGTTGGTCGCTGCAGTGATCGCGGCTCCGTCGATCCGCTCGGCGGCGACCGCGGCGCGCAGCGCCTCGGCGTCCTCGTGGAGCCGCACGAGTCCGAGCGCATGGAGCCGGTCGAACAGCCCGGCCGGGTCGCGGCCGGCGCGCAGGTCGAGGGTGAGCTGCGCGTAGTCGGGGTCCGCGAAGCGGTGCAGGCTCGTCAGCGAGTAGACGCGGGGGACGAGCGCGGCCGCGATGTCGAGCACCCCGCCGCGCCCCACGGCGGGGAGCTGCGCCCGGTCCCCGACGAGTGCGAGCGTCGCGCCGGCCTCATCCGCGACGGTCAGGAGCGCGAGGGCGGTGTCCTGGTCGAGCATCCCCGCCTCGTCCACCACGACCCGCTCGGCGGCGGCCAGTCGGTTCTCCTTCGCCGGGCCGCGGTAGGTCGCGCCCGTCACCGGGTCCGTGTCGCCCACGGCCAGCCGGGTCCAGACCCCATCGGCGTTCCACCGGAACCCGTGGTCGTAGACGAGCGCGGCTACCGAGTCGGTCGGCACGCCCAGCTCGACGGCGGCGACGTCGGCGGCCTTCTTCGTCGGCGTCACCACCCGCACCGAACGGCCCTCCTGTCCGGCGGCGCGGATCGCAGCACCGAGCATGGTCGTCTTGCCCGCGCCCGCCGCGCCCTCCACCACGACGAGCGGCCGGGTGGAGGCGAGCGCGGCGGCGGCCCGCGCCTGGTCCGCATCCAGCCCCGGCTCCGGCACGCGCGGGGTTGCGCCGTGCGCCGGCCGGGTGGCGCGCGCGGCCAGTCGGTCGCGCAGCTCCGTCTCGACCGCGACGACGTGCAGCGTCGTGAGGTGCGCCACATGGTCCAGCCGTGGCGCATCCGGCGGCAGGATCGAGAGGCAGTCGTCCGCCGCGAGCCGGGTCGTGATGCTGATGAACTCGCGCAGCTCCTCGCGGGTGGCGCGCACACCGGCCTCGGTGACGATGCGCGCCACCTGCTCCTGCACCTCATGCACCGTCCATGCGGATGCAGCAGCCGCGCAGCGGTCGAGCGCACGGGAGGCGACCTGTTGCACGGCCAGCTCGTCCAACGTGCGCAGGGGTTGCACGGCGGCGCGCGGCAGGTCCGGCGTGTAGCCGGCCTCCTGCAACTCGCGCAGCCAGCCGGCCTCGGAGCCGAGCACGCTGGGCTTCTTGCTCGGCCGCTCGTGATCCCACGCCTTCGCGTGCAACCTGGCGCGCACCACCGGCCCCGGCTCCTGGCCGGGATGCGCCGCCTCCCACTCGGCCTCGAACTTGGCGAGGTTGCGCGCCACCTGCTGCCCGCGCTTGGACATGACCGCGTTCCACGGCACCAGCTCCGCGACCTCCCCGGTCACCGGGTCAAGGGTGAGGCCGTGCGCGTCGAGCACCGCGGCGAGCTGCGGGTGCGCGGCGATGACCGCCGTGCCGAGGGCGCGGATCGCGCCCTGCTGCCGGAACAGCGCCGCGGTGTAGAGCCCGCGCCAGCGACCGGCCGCCCACACGCGCGTCCCGATCTGGAAGTGGATGTGCCGGTGGGGATCGCCCGCGCGGGAGGTCTTGTGCGAGACGGCGACGGTTTCGAGCTGCTCGATCGGCACGACCTCCTGCTTCCCGCGCGAGCCGACGCGGGTGACCGAGTGCTGGCCGAGCCAGGAGCGGATCTCCGCAACCGCGTCCCGCTGGGCGGCGTCCAGGGCCTCGGACACCTCCGGGTGCAGGGCGGCCGCGATGGTCAGGGACTTGGGGACGTTCACGACCATCTCCATGAACCGGGGCGACCCTCGGCCGCCCTCGCCCCGCAGCCGGGGTCGGCCCATCGACTCCCCGGTGAGCGGGTTGATCCAGTCGACCCACTGGCGGTATTCCTCGGCGGTCAGTCCGAGCTCGCCGATCACTCGGCCCTCGGCTTCGACCGCCGTGAACTCTGCCAGGGCGGTCCCCGCCTCCAGGTAATACTCGTCCGCCCGCGCACGGTCGGACTCCAAATCCTACCTGATACGGTAGCTGTCATTTGAGGAAGGAGGCGAGCCATGAAGGGCGGCGTCATCCCGTTCCGGGGCACCGGCTCGGATGCCCTGCGCTATCTGGCGAGCACGTGCGGCCAATGGTCGACGACCAGGTAGATGAGAATCCCGGCAACCGCCAGCGCGAGCACCGCCCACATCGCCGGCGAGCGGCGGGGGCCGCCGGCAGACCCGCCGCCATCGCCCTGGTGCGCTACGGAGCCCTCGCCGTGCGGGCTGCTCGAGGTCACGCGGTCCCCCCGCCGGCGGCGAGGAATTCCTTGCGCATACCGAAGGTGGCGTCGGTGATCGTCATCGATGCCGCGGCGTCCGGCGCGAGCCCGGTGAGCGCGCGGATGGCGTCGATGGTCTCCGGGACGACGATGGCCTCGTTGAACACCTGATAGGTCAGGAAGAGCTCGTCCCCCTGGACCGTGACGAGGTCCTCCCACAGCGCCACCTCCCACATGTCGCCGCGGGGGCGTCCGAGATCGCGCATCAGCTCGATGGTGGAGTTGAGGGCGACCAGGCCGTCCGACATGCGGATGAACGCGATCCGTGGCGCCTTCCGGAAGGCGTCCAGCACCTCCTCGCGCGTCGCCTGGCGGGTCAGCTGGATGGTCCAGAAGTGGCTGTGGGTCTGGGTGTGGGCGCCCTTCGCCGCGATGGTGACGAGGTCCAGATCCGGCACGACGGTCTGCGCGTCGGGTCCCTGGTGAGACGGGATGACCGGCTCCGGGACCAACGTGTTCATGATGCCGCCCTCGTGGGACTCCCACGGGTCGGTGGCCCGGCGGATGAGGACGCCCCGGGCGCGCAGCAGCAGACCGGCGTCGCGGAGGGCGCCGAGCACCCGCACGATGCTCGTCGTGTTGCAGGAGACGACGCGGGTGCTGTCCCGCCCGATCGCGCTGGCATAGTTCGCCTGGGCGACGAAGGAATGCCCCGTGGTCTTGTGCGATTCGCCACCCTGCAGGATGAACTTGACGCCGTGCTCCCGGTAGTGGGCGACGTTCCCCGCGGCCACGTGCTTCGGGGTCGTGTCCACCACGATATCGGCGGAGTGGAGGAGCTCGTGCAGGGTTCCGGCCACCTCCACGCCGGCGTCGGCCATGCCGGCGGCCGTCTCGGCCGTCGCCGCGTAGATCGGCGCCCGACCGATGGCGGTCTTGATGCGCCAGTCGGTGGCGACGTCGGCGATGCCTGCCAACTCCATGTCAGGCTGCGCCAGGACGGCGTCGGCGACCCGCTTCCCGATGACGCCATACCCGTTGACGGCGACGCGCACAGTGGTCATTTCGCTTCCTTTCTCGAGGATCTCCGATCGAGCGCGAACACCTGCTCGGTGCCGCCGCTCAACGGCA
The DNA here is from genome assembly GCF_023155745.1 of Microbacterium kunmingense. Lineage (GTDB taxonomy): Bacteria > Actinomycetota > Actinomycetes > Actinomycetales > Microbacteriaceae > Microbacterium > Microbacterium kunmingense. Next base: position 41,956 of record NZ_JAKNUS010000002.1, on the reverse strand, counting down.
TTCGCGTCCCGTGGACGTCGACGACGACGGGGGCGGCGGAGCTCGGTGCGCACACCAGCCGCAGCTCCTGCGGGGTCAGCCACACGGTGATTCCGTGACCCCGGTGGTGGATCGTGAAGCTCACGCTTCGCAGGCGGGGCGGCAGCCGCGGGGTGAAGATCAGCTCCCCGGCGCGGAGCGTGAGTCCGGCGAACGACCGCACCACGATGTCCGCGGTGCCCGCCATGGCGCCCAGATGCACCCCTTGGCGGGTGGTGCCGCCCTGCGTGTCATCGAGGTCGGCGACGAGCGCCTCCCGGAACAGCTCCCAGGAGCGTGACGGGTCGAACGCCGCCCACACGGATGCGTGGACGACCCGGCTGAGCGTCGACCCGTGCGACGTCCGGGCGCTGTAGAACTCGAGGGTCCGGTGGAGATCATCCATCGTGGCCGGGTAGCCGAGCTGCGACAGCTGGTCGATCAAGCCCTCGACGCCGAGGAGGTAGACGAGCATGAGCACATCCGCCTGCTTCGAGAGCCGGTAGTGGTTCGTGGCGTCGCCCTCCGCCTCCAGGATGAGGTCGAGCCGGCCGATGTTGCCGTACGTGCGGCGGTAGCGGTCCCAGTCCAGCTCGGCAAGCTCTTCGTATCCGGCGAACTGGCTGATCACCCCGTCGGGAAGGAAGGGCACCGCAAGCCTCCGGCTGAGCTCGGTCCACCGCCTGATCTCGTCGAGGCTGACCCCGAGGCGGTCCGTGATCGTCTCCCAGGCGTGCCCGCCGAGCTCGTCCTGCAGGTCGCCCAGCCGCGCGAACAGCCACGCGGCGAGCACGTTCGTGTACGCGCTGTCACGGACGCCAGACCCAGGCTGCCCGGGGTATCCGTCGTGGAACTCGTCGGGACCCATCACACCGTCGATGTGGAATCTGCCGTCAGCGGGGTCGAGCGCTGCGAGCGAGGCGAAGAGTCTCGCGACCTCCACCATCAGGTCCGCGCCGCGGTTCGCCAGCCACTCCCGGTCGCCGGTGGTCTGGAAGTGCTCCCAGGCGTTGAATGCGACGGCGAGTCCGACGTGCCGCTGCCGTCTGGAGTTGTCGGGCATCCAGCGTTGCGAGCGGGAGTTGTAGAGCTCCGTCGGGGTCTCTTCGCGGCCGTCGCTGCCGCTCTGCCAGGGGAACATCGCGCCGGCGAGACCGGCCTCCCGCGCAGCTGCGCGGGCCGCGTCGAGCCGGTGCCACCGGTAGTCGAGCAGGGCGGCGGCGACCTCCGGCATCCGCCGTCCGATCACCGGCACCACGAACAGCTCGTCCCAGAAGATGTGGCCGCGGTATCCCTCGCCGTTCAGGCCGCGGGCCGGCACGCCGGCGTCGACCAGGGCGGTATGCGGCGACACGGCTTGCACCAGGTGGAACAGGTGCAGGTTGAGCACCAGCCGGCTCTGCGTGTCCGCCTCGATGGACACTTCGAACAGATGCCACAGCCGACGCCAGGCGTCCTCATGCCGCAGCAGGAGCGGCGCCAGGTCTTCGCCGTGCCAGCGCAAGCGGTCGAGTGCGCCCTGCGCGGGAGATGCGATCGCCGGATCGCGTGAGGTGACGAGGGCGACCGTCTTGTCGACCCGCACCGGGCGGTCGGCCGCCAGGTCCACGTCGATCTCGTCGGCAGCGGAGAAGCCGTCGTGCACCGGTCGTCGTCCCGGCTCGCCGTCGGCGCCGGTGACTCGAGTGCGGGAGGCGAGGGCGATCCGCACCCCGCTCTGTGCGGTCTCCACCTCGCAGAGAAGGACCCCGTCGATGTGCCGGAAGACCGGTGCGGCAAGATTCGTGGCGTCGGCGTCCGCCCCGCCGTTCGCGTTGCGGACCCCGGCATCGATTCCGGAGCGGACGCGCACGCGGCCGCTCCACCCTTGCGCCGTGAGGGTGGTCTCGAGGGCGAGCAGGTGGGGGTCGTGCATGGAGGCGAAGGAGCGTTGCACGATCGTGAGCGGTCCGTGCGGGCCGCTCAGGGTCACGGTGCGGGTCAGCACGCCGCTTCGCAGGTCGAGCGCACGGCGCTCACCAGTCGCCGGGATCTCCCCGGACGACCACCATGGGCCGTCCCCGATCCGCAGGTCGAACGGCAGCCAGTTCGGAAGGTTGACGAGGTGCTCCTCCTCGACGCGCCGTCCGTGCGCTTCGACCACGGTGCGGTTGAAGAGACCCGCCACGTACGTGCCGGGGTAGTGCACCCCGTCGTCGTGTCGTTCGGGATGCGCACCGCGGCTGCCGAGGTAGCCGTTCCCGAGCGCGGTCAGCGCTTCGCGGTGGCCTTCGTGCGCCGGGTCGAACCCCTCGTACACGAGCAGCCAGGGGTCGGTCCTCGCCGCGCCGAGGTCGAGTTCCGACGCAGTCCCGAGCACCAGGTGGGCGCCGGCGTCCTCCAGGCCGGCGCGGCTCGATGCGCCGTCGATGCCGACCACCAGGCCGAAGTTCCCGGCACGCCCGGCTTGCACCCCAGCGGCGGAGTCCGCCACGACCACCGCCCGCGTGGGTGCGACCCCCAGTCGTCGCGAGGCATCGATGAGCGCGTCCGCCTCCAGACCCGAGCGCGGAACGCCGGACGATGCGGCGGGGGCCGCAACCAGATCGAACAGTGCTTCGATGCCTGCCCCTTCGGGCCGAGCGCCGCCTCCCGGAACGAGCGCCACGGGAATTCCGCCCGCACGCAGCCGGGGGAGGATGTCGGGAACGCCTCGGGGGAGGCCGGCCGAGGCGCCCCCGGGCTCCGCCTCCCCGCCGTCCACGACGAACAGCACCGCGCCGTACCCGGTGCGGATGCCAGGCGTCGCGACCGTCATCTCAGACCGGCTCCCGCAACGGCTCGTTCGGCACCGCGTTCGTCGTCCCGGCAGCGGGGGACCATTGCCACTCCCGCACCTCGGGCAGGTCCTCCCCGTGGGTGCGGATGTACTGGCGGTGGCGGATGAGGGCGTTCTTGAACTCCTCCCGGGCGTGCGCACCCACGTCGCGGAGCCGGGGAACCCGGTCCAGCACGTCGCTGGCGAGGCTGAAGCGGTCGATCGAGTTGAGCACACACATGTCGAACGGGGTGGTCGTCGTGCCCTCCTCGATGTAGCCGCGCACGTGGAAGTTCTTGTGGTTCGTCCGGCGGTAGGTGAGCCGGTGGATCAGCCACGGATACCCGTGGTACGCGAAGATCACCGGGGTGTTCGTCGTGAACAGGGCATCGAAGTCGGCGTCGGCGAGCCCGTGCGGGTGGGTGCGGTCATCCTGCAGGCGCATCAGATCCACGACGTTGACGACCCGGATCTTCAAATCCGGGAAGCGCGCGGTGAGCAGCTCCACCGCCGCGAGCGTCTCCATGGTGGGCACATCGCCGGCGCAGGCCATCACGACGTCGGGCTCGGCATCCTGGTCCGAACTCGCCCAGTCCCAGATCCCGACGCCCTTCGTGCAGTGCTCGATCGCCGACTGCATGTCGAGGTACTGCAGCTGCGGCTGCTTGCCGGCCACGATCACGTTCACGTACTGGCGGCTGCGCAGGCAGTGGTCCGCCACCGACAGCAGGGTGTTCGCGTCCGGCGGCAGATACACCCGGATCACATCGGACTTCTTGTTCACCACGTGGTCGATGAACCCGGGGTCCTGGTGGGAGAACCCGTTGTGGTCCTGCCGCCAGACGTGCGACGTCAGCAGGTAGTTCAGCGACGCGACCGGCCGGCGCCACTCGATGTCGTTCGTGGTGGTGAGCCACTTCGCGTGCTGGTTGAACATCGAGTCGATGATGTGGATGAACGCCTCGTAGCAGGAGAAGAAGCCGTGCCGGCCGGTGAGCAGGTACCCCTCCAACCAGCCCTGACAGGTGTGCTCCGACAGGATCTCCATCACCCGGCCGTTCGGCGCCAGCTTGTCGTCACCCGGGAGGATCTCGGCGTTCCAGGCCCGATCGGTCGCCTCCAGCACCGCGCCGAGCCGGTTCGAGTTGTTCTCGTCGGGCGCGAAGACCCGGAAGGTGCTGTCATTGGCTGCCATGACGTCGCGCAGGAGGGTCCCGAGGACGCGTGTCGACTCGGTCTGGCCGGTACCCGGCACCTCCACCGGCACGGCGTAGTCGCGGAAGTCCGGCATGTGCAGGCTCTTCAGCAGCAGCCCGCCGTTGGCGTGTGGGTTGGCGCTCATCCGGCGCTCGCCGAGCGGGTGCAGGTCGCGGATCTCGGGCACGGGGGAGCCGGACTCGTCGAACAGCTCCTCCGGCCGGTAGCTGCGCAGCCACTGCTCCAGCACCGCCCGATGGTCGTCGTTCTCCCGTGCTTCCGCGAACGGCACCTGGTGCGAGCGCCAGGTGCCCTCCACGGGGAGTCCGTCCACCGTCTTCGGCCCGGTCCAGCCCTTGGGGGAGCGGAGCACGATCATCGGCCAGCGCGGGCGGGTGCTGTCCCCGCTCGACCGCGCGTGCTCCCGGATCTCCTGGATCCTGTCGAGGCACGAGTCCAGCACCTCCGCGAACCGCTGATGCATCAGCGCCGGGTCGTCCCCCTCCACGTAGTGCGGTTCGTGCCCGAATCCGCGCAGCAGCGAGTCGAGTTCATCAGCGTCGATCCGCGACAGCACCGTGGGGTTGGCAATCTTGTAGCCGTTGAGGTGCAGGATCGGCAGCACGGCGCCGTCGCGCATCGGGTCGACGAACTTGTTCGAGTGCCACGCGGCCGCGAGCGGACCGGTCTCCGCCTCACCGTCGCCGACCACGGCTGCGACGATCAGCTCGGGGTTGTCGAACGCGGCGCCATAGGCATGCGAAAGTGCGTAACCGAGTTCCCCGCCCTCATGGATCGACCCCGGTGTCTCGGGCGCCACGTGGCTGGGAATACCGCCGGGGAAGGAGAACTGGGTGAACAGCCGCTTCATGCCGGCCTCGTTCTGGGAGATGTGCGGGTAGACCTCGCTGTACGTCCCCTCCAGCCAGGCTGCCGCGACCGGGCCGGGACCTCCGTGCCCCGGACCCATCACGTACATCATGTCCAGGTCCCGCGCCGAGATCGCGCGGTTCAGGTGGGCATAGATGAAGTTCAGCCCGGGGGTTGTTCCCCAGTGGCCGAGCAACCGGGGCTTGACGTGCTCGGGCAGCAGCGGCTCCCGCAGCAGCGGGTTGTCCATCAGGTAGATCTGACCCACCGACAGGTAGTTCGCCGCGCGCCACCAGGCATCGATGTGGGCGAGTTCCTCCGGGTTCAGGGTCCCGGGATTCAGGGCAGGAGGGGCAGCCGCGGTGTTCCTATCCGTGCCGGGCATGATGAATGTCCTCTCGATCGATCGTGCCGAATCCGGCGCGAAGGTCAGGCGTTCGTGGTGGCGAGCTGCGGGAGCCCGGTTTCAGCCGGAGCGTCCACGGCTCGGGGGAGACGAAGACGCTTCAGCAGCAGGGCGTTCACCGCAACGATCAGGCTCGATCCGGACATCGAGATCGCCGCGATCTCGGGTCTGAGCATCAGCCCGAACGCGGGGTAGAAGACGCCCGCGGCGATGGGCAGTGCGATCACGTTGTAGCCGATCGCCCAGCCCAGGTTCTGCCGCATCTTGCGGACCGTGCCCTTGCCGATCTTGAGTGCGATCGGCACGTCGAGCGGGTCGGAGCGCATCAGCACGACGTCCGCGGTCTCGATCGCGACGTCGGTGCCCGCTCCGATCGCGATGCCGAGATCGGCCTTGGCCAGGGCGGGAGCGTCGTTGACGCCGTCACCGACCATCGCGACCCGCTTGCCCGCGGCTTGGAGCTCCGCGATCTTCGCCGACTTGTCCTGTGGCAGCACGTCGGCGATCACGGTGTCGATCTTCAGCTGCGCCGCGATCCGCTTGGCCGTCGCCTCGTTGTCGCCGGTGAGCATGACCACCTCTGCGCCCGCCTCGTGGAGGGCCGCGATCGCCGCCGGCGCCGTCTCGCGCGCCGCGTCCGCGAGGCCGACGAACCCCGCCCCCACGCCGTCGACGGCAACCAGGACCGCAGTGCGACCGGTCGTCGCGAGTTCATCACGTCGGGTTTCGATCTCACTGATGTCGACCCCCTCCGCCACCATGAGCTTGCGGTTTCCGACGAGGACCTGCCGGCCGTCGACTTCGGCGCCGGCGCCGTGGCCCGGCACGTTCCGGAAGCCGGACGGGGTGAGCACCGGCGCCCCCATCTTGTCGGCGTAGGCGACCACGGCACCGGCGAGCGGGTGCTCCGACTCCCGTTCGACTGCAGCGACCAGCGACAACAGCTCGCGTTCCGGGATTCCGGCGGTCACGAAGTCCGTGACTTCGGGCTTGCCCTTGGTGAGGGTTCCGGTCTTGTCGAGGACGACCGTGTCGATGGACGCCGCCGACTCGAGCGCGGTCGCGTTCTTGAACAGCACCCCGCGTTTCGCGCCGAGACCTGTGCCGACCATGATCGCGGTCGGTGTGGCGAGCCCCAACGCGTCGGGGCAGGTGATCACGACGACGGTGATGGCGAACAGCAGCGCGCTCTGCACCGTCGCGCCGGCGAGCAGCCAGACGATGAACGTGCCGCTGCCGCCGATCAACGCCACGAACACGAGCCAGAAGGCTGCGCGGTCGGCGAGTTTCTGCCCGGGCGCCTTGGAGTTCTGCGCCTCCTGCACCAGCGCCACGATCTGCGCGAGCGCGGTGTCGGCACCGACCTTCGTCGCGCGGACCCGCAGCGTGCCGGTCGTGTTGACCGAGGCCCCGATGACGCCTGACCCCGGGCCTTTCGAGACGGGAAGGCTCTCGCCGGTGACCATCGACTCGTCGATCTCCGACTCTCCGTCTTCGACGGTTCCGTCGGTCGGGACCTTGGACCCCGGCTTCACGAGCATCAGATCCCCCGGGACGATGTCGGATGTGCTCACCTCGATCGTCTCGCCGTCGCGGATGACGAGTGCCTTCGGCGGGGCCAGCTCGAGCAGGGTTCGGATCGCGTCGTTGGCGCCGCCCCTCGCCCGCATCTCGATCCAGTGGCCGAGCAGGACGAAGCTCGCGAGGACGGTCGCCGCCTCGTAGAACACCTCGCCGCCCCCCGTCAGTGTGACGACGAGGCTGTAGAGCCACCCCGCCCCGACGCCGACGGCGACGAGCACCATCATGTCCAGCGTGCGGGCCCGAAGCGCCCGGTACGCGCCGTCGAAGAAGATCCACGCCGAGTAGAAGATCACGGGCAGCGACAGCAGAAGCGAGAACACGTCGTCGCGGAGGCCGAACGGTGCCGGGACCGTGAAGCCCAGGACGTCCCGACCGATCGGAGACCACAGGAGGATCCCCACCGAGAAGATGGCGGCGACCAGGAAGCGATTCCGCATGTCCCGCACCATGTCCGCCATCGACGTGCCGGCGCCGTTGCCGCCGTGCCCCATCACCTCCTGTGCGCTACTTGCGGGCGTCGGCTGCACGGCGTGATCGGCGTGCGCAGATGTGCCCGCCGTCGCAGCTGCAGGGGCGGCCGGAGACGATGGGTGGCCGGCATGCGGCTGTGTCCCTCCGGCACGTGCGATGGCCGGTTGTCCGTGCGCAGTGTGGTCCTCGTCCGTCACCGCCGTTCCGGTTCCAGCGGGTGCTGCATGCCCGCCATGGTCGACGTGCTCCATCGGGTCGCAGAGGTGATCGGGAACGGACATCCCGCTGCAGTGGTAGCCGCAGTCCTCCACCCAGCGGCGAAGATCCGCCAGTGAGATCCGCGCAGGGTCGAAGGTCACGGTTGCCGTCTGCGACACCGGGTTCGCCTCGACCCGGGTCACGCCCGGGCGACGGGAGAGGGCCGCTTCGACCACCGCCTTTGACGACCCCCGGTACATCCCTTTGGCCTCGAGCACCACCGTCTGCGCAACAGCCGTCATGGCGGTCGACCTCCTCCTCCGTCGGCTCCGGTTTTCCGGATCCCGCACAACATGGTCTGCTTCGAACTCTTCCGCACTTTGCGTGCTGATGCCAGGGTAGGTCGGTGAGGAGCACCCTCACGAAGCGCTGGTGGGTGCCGAACTGCACATCCACCGGCGGGTACGGCACACACGTCGACCATGTGATCGACGGCCGAAGCGTGCGGCGCCGGTATGTCCAGATGAGTGCGGATCGACTCCGCTCGCGGCGATCCGATGTGCCGGCGCCCGCCGTAGTGATCCATATGAATCGATCGCTGCCCCGGTGTCGCTTGCCGCGACAGCCTGGTTCCGTGGGGTACAGTGGTCTCCGCCGGGAGGTGCGATGACGGGTGCTGTGCGCAGGTTCGCCCACCATGAATTGCGTCGTAGGGCGTTCATGACGGTCCTCGCGGTTCTCGCCACAGTGATCGGGCTCCTGACGATGCATGCGGTCGTGACGTCCGCGGCGCCGCCCACAACGCCGGCGGTGGCCCATGCCGCCGGCGATCCCGCGTCAACGGTGATGGGTGCCGAGACGGTGTCCATGCTGTCCAGCAGTTCCTTGGCTGAATCGGGGACCCCGCCGGTCCTCCCGGAGGAATGCGGCACGGAATGCGAACTCACGGTCACGGTGCTGGCGGCGTTCTGCGCACTGGCGGTGCTGACGGTGCTTCTGCGAGTCCCATCACCGGTGCGGATCCTGCTCTTGCTCGCCGCTCGCCGTCGGTCGGGTGCCGGCTGGAATGCGAACCGCTTCCAAGAGTTCATTTCCGGCACCTCCCCGCTCAGCACCCTCTGCATCAGCCGAACCTGATCCGGCATTCGCTGCTCTGCGCCCGGCACTGACCGGCGACATGTGGGCAGCCCCTGACGCGCAGTATCCGCGTCGGCCCAGCGAGCGATCACGCGCTCAGCCGATGACTTCCGTCGGCTCACGCGCTGCGACGACGCGACGTCGACGGCAAACAGACCAGGAAAGAACCAGGCGACCATGCTTCTGCCATTCGCAATACCGAGTCCAGACATCAACTTTCTCCAGATCGGGCCATTCCGGATCTACTTCTATGCACTGTTCATCCTCGCCGGCATCGCCGCTGCGGTCGCGGTCGCAGGCCTCCGACTGCGGCGGCGTGGAGCTCCCGGTGGAGCCGCACTCGACATTGCGGTCTGGGCGGTGCCGATCGGGATCGTCGGGGGGCGGGCGTATCACGTCGTCACCCATCCTGGCGACTACTTCTACGAAGGTGCCGATCTGCTGCGGACCCTGTACGTCTGGGAGGGGGGCCTGGCCATCTTCGGAGCCGTGATGGTCGGGGCGGTCGGCGCGTGGATCGGCGCCCGACGGGCCGGCGTCTCCTTCGTGGACTTCGCCGATGCGGTGGCCCCCGCGATGCTGCTTGCGCAGGCCATCGGCCGGCTGGGCAACTATTTCAATCAGGAGCTGTTCGGAACTCCGACGACACTGCCGTGGGGGCTGCAGATCGACCCCGATCAGCCGGCCTTCCCTGCGGGCCTGCCGGCCGACACGCTGTTCCATCCACTCTTCCTCTACGAGCTGCTCTGGAACCTGCTCGGCTTCGCGCTCATCCTCCTGCTCGAGCGGCGCATCCGATTCCGGCGCGGCTGGGCGGTCGGCGCATACCTCATCTGGTACGGGCTCGGCCGGGCGTGGTTCGAATCCTTCCGGCTGGACCCGACCGAGTTCGTCCTGTTCGGTCTGAAAATCAACATCCTCACGGCCCTGGCGGCCGCCGTCGTCGGGGTCGCGATCATCCTGATCTCGGCCAAACGCGATCGTGTGCGTCGGCTTGCCGCCGGACCGGGCTCCGCCGGAGGAACGAACGCGGTTGGCCCCGAGACCATGGCTCCGCCAACGGGCCAGGCGACGGACACGTCCGCGACCCCACCCGCAGCAACCGCACTCGCAGCAACGGACACGAAAGGCAACTCCAATGAGTGAGAGCATCTCCAACTCCGGCAAGCCCCTCGACAGCAACAAGGCCAGGGAGAACAAGAAGCCCGAACTGAACGAGGCGCAGCTGAAATACCGGCGCAGGCAGAGGTTTCTCCGCACCGGCCAGGTGCTGATGGTGGTCGGCGCGCTGGTCGCCGTGTCGCACTGGCTCGCACACCTCGAGGCATTCGGTCCCGGACAGCCGCCGGGATGGCTGGACCTCGTCGCCGGCTATCCGACGGCGGGCATCCTGCTGGTCGTCGGAGCCGTGCTGGCAAGCAAGAAGTGGGCCGGTCGACACATCCGCTCATGCAGCTCCGGGCACCGGATGATGCTTGGCCGCCCGGCGATCGCGGCTTGCGCCCGTCCGAGGGGTCGCCGTTCCGAGGCAGCGGCGCTGTACGGCGATGGTTGACTCGCCGCGAGATCGGAGGATTTCCATGACACGAAACAGCGGTCGCCCGAGGGTCGATACGGCGAACCCAGTGTCCCGCGATGCCGGAAGCGCGACGGCAGGAGGTGCGGGGACGACGGTGGTACGTCACATCTCGGTCGGCATCATCGCCGTGCTGCTCACTGCGCTGTTCTGGTGGAGCCGCATGGAGTGGACGCCCGACATGCGGCTCTGGCGTGCGGTCGGCGACTCAGCGGTGGTGTTGCTCTTCGCAGCGCTCGCCATGGGGCCTGCCGCGCGGCTCTCCGCGGTGGCGGCCGGGATGCTGCACTGGCGGCGTCAAGTGGGGATCTGGGCCGGTCTGGCAAGCGTGCTGCATGCAGTTCTCGTGATCGACGGCTGGGCGAAATGGAGCGTGCAGCGTTTCCTGGGATACGAGTTCGTGCCGCAGCTCGGGCGGGAGGTCCGGCTCGAGCCTGGGTTCGGTCTGGCGAACCTCATCGGCCTCGTCGCCGTACTCTGGCTCCTGGTGCTGCTCGCGACCTCATCCGACCGTGCCGTGCGGCTGCTGGGCGGGCGTTCCTGGAAGTGGCTGCACGGTGGAGCGAATGTGGTGTTCTACCTGGCGGTCCTTCACTCCGCATACTTCCTGTTCCTGCATTACACGGCCTCGTTCCACCGCGCCGTGCCGGACGCGAATTGGTTCCGCTTTCCGATGCTCGGCCTCGCGGTCGTCCTGCTCCTGCTCAAGTGGGCTGCGTTCTTCAGCACTGTGCGGGCGGGCCGGCCCCGGAGACCGGCCGCGGGCGGCGCTTGAGGGACCGAGCCGTTCCCGCGCTCGTCGCATGGCGCTTCACCAACAGATCGATCAGCCTGCGCACCGCTGGAAGACCAGTACGCGGTTGGATCCGCGGGGAAGGACGAGGTCGCTGAGGCGCTTGTCGTGTCGCATGTCGAAGGAACGCTGCGAGTCGTACGCGCGCCAGTCGCTCGCGCCGGTCTCGGTGATGCTCGTGATCACGACGTAGGTTTCAACAGATCGTGTCTCGAATACTGCCCGCTCGAACGGGTTGCCGGGCGGTGGCCAGGAACAGATGACGACACGGGGCGAGTGCTTTCGGAGTGCGGCGCGAGCATCGGATCGCTCGACGTCGGTGCCGTAGTCGATTACGCTGTCCCAACCGTGGTCGTCTGTCGCACGGGCGCTCACGCCTTCGGCTGACAGGAACCGTGACAGGGTTCCGTCACCGGCCGCGATTTCCAGCACTTCGCGTCCCTGTGCCAGCCCGCGGAGGGCGCGGATGAACGGCCGCGAGTAGAAGCAGTAAATCCCCTTCGAGCGTACGAGCGGCATCAACCTGCGCCGTTGCCAGGCAACTCGCCAAGCGACCCTGTACGCCCAGATCGAGACCGGCTTCCGCCGTAGCCCTCGTTCGAAGAACACCCGTTGCAGGAGCCATCCGTTGACAAGGCCGAATCGGACGCGGCCGCCGTCGGTGACACCGCTTTCGGCCGCGACGCTTGCTGCCCGGATCAATCGAAGGATGACGTGGTCTCGCACCCGCCGGTGGACACGGTCTGGTTCGGACGACAGGTGGTCGGTCGGCCTGGTGCTCGGCTGGACGAGTCGACCGACCAGCTGCTCGACCGCGCCTGGTCCGCCTGCGCTCGCCCGACCCACCGCTTCGGACGCCTGCGACCATGCTGTCGGGAAACGATCCCGGATCTCGTGCAAAGGCGGGTTGGATGCGAGCCACGAGACGACCCGCGGCAACTGCCGGTATTCCCCGGCTCGTGCGGCCTTCTTCACGCACACGCCGTGCGGGCAGCCCGGTCCGCCGCCTGTTCGGCTCCGTTCACGAGGTCGAGGTACCTGCCGTCAAACATGTGGAGATCCTCCCACAGGCTGGCTCGGGAACATGAGTTCGCTACTCGGCATACTCGACAACTGCACAGAGGCACGAGGATTACCCGCCTCCAGAGGGGCGCAAACGTGGCAACATTTTGGCAACGAACGCTGACGACGGGACTTTCCGCGACGCACTCGACGCACGCGGAACCCCTGTAAACACAGGGCAGAACGGGCTCCGGTACGCAGTTCCGGGGGAGCCGATTCCCCTCTCACGGCGGTAACGCGGGTTCGAATCCCGCTGGGGTCACCAACAGCACGAAAGCCCTCGGTTCCCCGGGGGCTTTCGTGCGTCTCGCGTTCGTGCGCCTCCGGTTCGTGTGGCCGCTCAGCCGTCGCGCTCCTCTGCCTCCTCGCGAGCGCGCTCCGCCTCCTTCTCCGCCTCCTTCTCGGCCTCCTTGCGCGCCTTCTCCGCTTCCTTTTCCGCGTCGCGCTGGGCCTTCTCGGCGTCGCGCTGCGCGTCGTCATCCGCCGGTGCGGCCGGACCCGCGGGCTGTTCGACGGCCGGGGCGACCCCGGGGTCGGACGGCGTGGGGGTCGTGGCAGGATCCTCGATCGGATCGTTCGCGGCCGGTGTCGTGGCCGCCGGTGCCGGTTGCGCTGTGCTGGCGCCGACGACGGCCCAGGCGCCGAGCCCGACGGCCAGGGCTCCGCCGGCTGCCGCCGTCCACAGGACCGCGCGGGCACGGCGACGCGGAGCGGGAGGGGCGGACGCTCCGGCGGAGGCGAGGACGACCGTCGGCTCCTCACCTGATCGCGGCGACGGTGCGACCACCGGCGGAAGGACGGCGGTGGGCGTGTCGAGGGATGCGGCCCCGGCGATGTCGCCCGCCGCGACGGCAACCTCCAGGGCTGTGGGCCGCCCGAGGGGGTCGAGGGCGGTCATCCGCTCCAGAAGCCCCCGCCACGCCGTTCCGACAGTGGGTGGAATGACAGGCGGGGCCCCCAGCCGGGCGAGCGCCGCCTCGGCGGCCGACGCGGCGGGGAAGGGTCGAGTGCCGGTGAGGGCTTCGATCAGCACGAGTCCGAACGCGTAGATGTCGGCCGGCGGCGCGGGGTCGGCTCCCCGCACCTGTTCGGGCGCGAGATACGAGGCGGTGCCGATCACCATGCCCGGGGTCGTGATCCGCGCACTGTCGAGAAGGTAGGCGATGCCGAAGTCGGCGAGTTTGGCTCGGAACCGGCGGCGCGGCAGGGGAGAGGGGGTGACGAGGATGTTCGCGGGCTTGAGGTCGCGGTGCACGACACCGGCGCTGTGCACCACGTGCAGCGCCTCGGCGAGTTCGGCCGCCAGAGCGGCCACCTCCGCGGCGGGGAGCGGGCCCGCTTTCAGGGCGGTGGCGAGCGTCTCCCCGTCGATGAACTCCATCACCAGGTACTCGGGCTTGCCGGGTTCCAGGCTCGCATCCAGCAGCATCACCAGCGCCGGATGACTGAGAGCGGCAAGCGCCGCCACCTCTGCACGTGCACGCTCCGGCGAGGCCGTTCCCTCGACGCCCGGGCGCAGGAGCTTCACGGCCACGGTGCGCCCCAGGACCACGTCCTCCGCCCGGTACACCCGTGCCATCCCGCCCTCACCGACGAGATCTGCGAGGCGGTAGCGGCCGTCCAGGAGCGGCTCGGGCGGGGAGGCGGGCACGGCGTTTCCTTCGCGGGTCTGCCGACAGCGGTCTCCACGACCCTACTGCGCGGGGTTGCGAGCAGGGAGGCGGGTCGGGATGAAATGTGGGATTGATCGTCAGAATGTGTTGATATGTGTTGGTGCATGTTGTACTGTGTGGGAAACCTTGAGGAAGAGGACGGATGTACGCGACGGAGCGACACGATGCGATCGAACGGCAGCTGCTGACGGTGGGTCGCGTGTCGGTGGTGGATCTCGCCCGCGACTTCGGCGTCACCACCGAAACCGTCCGACGCGACCTCGATGCCCTGGAGCGCGCCGGCGCGCTGCGGCGAGTCCACGGCGGCGCGGTCGCCGCCTCCCGCGGGGGGACCAGTGAGACGGCCGTATCGGTCCGCGGTGCGGTGCACGGCGAGGAGAAGACGCGGATCGCGGTCCGGGCGGCCGAGGCACTGGCGGGGCTCGGTGGGTCGATCTTCATCGATGCGGGGACGACGACTGCCGCGTTCGCGCGCGAGTTCGCGCTGCGCACGCCCGCCGACGGCGACGCGCGGCTCGAGCTGGTCACCCATGCCGTCCCCATCGCGTTCGAGCTCGGTGCCCGCGCCGATCTGCCCCTGACCCTCGTCGGCGGGCGCGTCCGCGGGTTGACGGCGGCCGCCGTCGGCTCCGCCGCGGTCGAGGCCGTCTCCCAGCTGCGTCCGGATGTGGCGGTCATCGGAACGAACGGGATCTCCGCCGCGTTCGGACTCAGCACGCCCGATCCGGAAGAGGCAGCGGTCAAGCGGGCCATCGTCGCGGCGGCGCGCCGGATCATCGTCCTCGCTGACCAGAGCAAGGTCGACGAGGAGTACCTGGTGCGATTCGCCGGGCTCGACGACGTCGACGTCCTCGTCACCGACGCCGCACCGTCGGGAGAGCTCGCCGACGCCCTGCGCAGCGCCGACGTGGAGGTGTGGACCGCATGATCGTCACCCTCACCGTCCATCCGTCGCTGGATCGCACCGTGGCGCTGGCCACGGGTCTGCGCGCCGGCGAGGTGCAGCAGGCCGTCGCCGTCCGCGAGGACGCAGGCGGCAAGGGCGTCAACGTGGCCCGGGCGGTCGTCGCCGCAGGGGTCCCGACCCTGGCCGTGGTGCCCCTGAACCCGCACGACCCCTACGCCGAGCTGCTCCGCCAGACCGGTGTGCCCACCCGCACGACCGCCGTCAGCGGACGTGTCCGTGCCAACATCGCCCTGACCGATCCGGCCGGCACGACGACGAAGGTCAACCTGCCCGGTGCGCGCCTGACGATCGCCGACCGCCGCGCCGTCATCGCCGACACCGTCGCCGCCAGCCGCGGGGCCCGATGGCTCGTGCTGGCAGGTTCGGTGCCGCCGGGTGTGGGCGACGACTTCTACGCCGACGTCATCGACGCCGTCAGGGACGCGCCCGGCGCGCCCCTGATCGCCGTGGACACCTCCGGCGCCGCCCTGGCCGCCGTCGTCGAGCGGGGTCGGCCCGATCTGATCAAGCCGAACGACGACGAGCTCGCCGAGCTCGTCGGGGGGCCCACTGCGCTGGACGCCGACGACCCCGTGGCGGAGGTGGTGCGTCTGGGCGCCGATCTCGTTCCCGCCGCCGTCGGCGCGGCCCTGGTCACCCTGGGCTCCCGGGGAGCGGTCCTCGTCACCGCGGAGGGAGCATGGCACGCCGCCCCTCCGCCCACCCGCGCCGTGAGCACCGTCGGCGCAGGGGACAGCTCGCTGGCCGGTTACCTGCTCGCCGCGGTCACCGGCGCAGGTCCCGCCGACCGCCTCGGGCACGCCGTGCGGTACGGCGCTGCCGCGGTGTCCCTCCCCGGCACACAGATCCCCACCCCCGCCGATCTTCCCGCCGGGGAGGTCCGAGCCACCGCGCTCGTCGCCGAGCGTCACAACCCCGCGGGCGTCGCCCCGTGAGCAGACCAGAGGAGGTCTCGAAGATGTCTTCACCGACGTCGCACACCATCACTGCCGGCCTTGTGAGCCTGGACGTCGGACTCGGTTCCGACAAGGCCGCGGTCATCCGTGCTCTGGCCGAGCGGGTGGTCCGCGAAGGACGGGCGACCGACTCCGAGGCGCTGTTCTCGGACGCCTGGGCGCGGGAGCAGAAGGACGAGACCGGTCTGCCCGGCGGGATCGCGATCCCGCACGCCAAGAGCGCGGCGGTCACCCAGCCGTCGCTGGCCTTCGCGCGGCTGGCCCCCGGAGTGGACTTCGGGGCAGACGACGGGCCCGCCGATCTGGTGTTCCTCATCGCCGCGCCCGCCGACGCGGCCGAGGACCACCTCGCCGTGCTCTCCAAGCTCGCCCGCAGCCTCATGGACGACGGCTTCACGTCGGCTCTTCGCAGCGCCGGCACCGGCGACGAGGTCGTCGCGATCGTCCGCGAGGCGATCGGCGAGAGCGGCGTCGCCCGCGCTGCCGCGGCATCCACTCCCGCCCGGCCCGAGAACATCGAGGCGGCCCGGACCAGGATCGTCGCCGTCACCGCGTGCGCGACGGGCATCGCCCACACCTTCATGGCTGCCGACGCGCTCACGGCGGCAGGTCGGAAGGCCGACGTCGATCTGGTCGTCGAACCCCAGGGATCCAGCGGCTACCAGGCACTGCCGGCCGAGGTCATCCGCGACGCCGACGCCGTCATCTTCGCCGTCGACGTCGATGTCCGCGAGCCGCAGCGCTTCGCCGGCAAGCCCGTCGTGCGCACGAGCGTGAAACGCGGGATCGAGCAGCCCGAGAAGCTCATCGCCGAAGCGGTCGCCGCGGCATCCGATCCCCGAGCCGAGCGTGTGTCCGGATCCGCCGCCGCAGCATCGACCGCGACCGGCGCACAGGAATCCGTCGGTGCCCGCATCAAGCGCTGGCTCCTCACCGGGGTCAGCTACATGATCCCGTTCGTCGCCGGCGGTGGTCTCCTGATCGCGCTCGGGTTCCTCCTCGGCGGTTACCAGGTGACCGACGACGCGGCGACCGTCATCGTCGAGAACTCGCTGTGGGACCTGCCCGCCGGGGGGCTCGGCCAGTACCTGGGGTCGGTCGCCTTCATGATCGGTGCCACGTCGATGGGCTTCCTCGTCCCGGTCCTCGCGGGCTTCATCGCCTTCGCCATCGCCGATCGACCGGGCATTGCACCGGGATTCGTCGCCGGAGCCGTGGCGGTGCTGATGAGCGCCGGCTTCATCGGCGGCCTCATCGGCGGTCTGCTGGCGGGCTTCATCGCCCTGTGGCTCGGACGCCTCCCTGCGCCCCGGTGGCTGCGCGGGCTCATGCCCGTCGTGATCATCCCTCTGGTCGGGTCGATCGTCGCCTCGGGCCTGATGATCCTCTTCCTCGGGCGTCCGATCGCGCAACTGATGACCTGGCTCACCGAGTGGCTGAACAGCCTGAACGGCGCGTCCGCGGTCATCCTCGGGGTGATCCTCGGCCTCATGATGTGCTTCGACCTGGGCGGCCCGGTCAACAAGGTCGCCTACACCTTCGCCACCACGGGCCTCGCCGCCGCGACCGCCTCGCAGCCGTTCTCCTCGCCGTACCTCATCATGGCGGCCGTGATGGCAGCGGGGATGGTGCCGCCGCTGGCGATGGCCCTCGCCTCGACGGTGCTGGCACGCAACCTCTTCACGCCGGTCGAGCGCGAGAACGGCAAAGCGGCCTGGCTGCTGGGTGCGGCGTTCATCTCCGAGGGCGCGATCCCCTTCGCCGCGGCCGACCTGTTCCGCGTCATCCCCGCCTCCATGCTGGGCGGGGCCGTGACCGGGGGACTGAGCATGGCGATCGGGGTCTCCTCGCTCGCACCGCACGGCGGCATCTTCGTCTTCTTCGCCATCCAGCCGGTCTGGGGCTTCGTGCTCTCCATCCTCGCCGGGGTGCTCGTGTCGGCGTTCGCCGTGATCGCCCTGAAGAAGTGGGTGCACAGGCGCGAGGTCCCCGTCGTCGCGCCGGTGAGCACGGAGGTTCCGGTCGCGGTCTGAACCGCTCCCGCATCCGCGCCCGCCCCTGGCAGGGAGAAGCCCCGGTGACCCCCATCACCGGGGCTTCTCCCTGCCGAGCTCCGTCCGACCGGTGGAGTCAGACCGTGCCGTCCTGCTGATCTGACGCCGCCGCTGTGGTGTCGCGCCGCCGGCGCCCCGCGCGGCGGACCCCGACGATCGCCCAGACGATCAGGCCGACGACGCCGAGGACGGCGAGCCAGGGGAGAAGGAAGCCGATGGCGATGACGAGACCGTTCATCGTGGCGATGAGTCCGTTCCACCCCGCGGCGACGCCGTCACCGAAACCGGCGGGGTCGGCGCTCACCCGCTCCACGCGGGGCGAGAGCGACACCGAGACGGTGGAGAGCTCCACCTGTCCCTCGAGCGACTCCAGCTGCTGCTGGTAGGACTCCAGCGTCGCCTGGCGCTCGGCCAGCGCGCTCTCGGCCGCGATGAGGTCGCCGAGGTCGCCGGCCTGGGCGAGAAGCTCCTGCAGCCGGTCGACGGACGCCTGGGTGGCCTCGACCCGTGCCCGGAGGTCGATGGTCTGATCGGTGACGTCCTGCCGGTCGATGGATGACTGGGTGACCTCGCCGATCCCCGACAGGTCTGAGACGAAGACCGACAGCTCATCCGCGGGCACCCGCACGGTGATCCAGCCGCTCTCCCCGCTGACGTACGGCGCGGGATAGCCGATATCCGGACCGCCGATCCCAGGATCGACGGGGAGGGGAGCGCCGCTTCGACCCACGGACTGCGACTGCACGTACCCTCCCGCCGCATCCGCCGCGTCCGCGACGTCGTCGGCGGCGGTGGCCACATCGTCCACGGTGAGGTTCACCGAGGCGCTGGTGATGATGTCGCGGTTCGCGGGAGTGTCGGAGGAGGATGCTCCGGCGCCGCCCTCCGCGCTCGCGAAATCGTCCGCCGCCCCGGCCTCGGTGCTGAGCGCGTCCTGACCCTGCGGCAGCGAGGCGCTGTCCGCGCCGGCGGGTGCGACGGCCGATTCCTCCGATGCCGGAGGTGTGACGATGCCGCCGACCGCCGGAGCGATCGCGGCGGCCACGACGATCACCGCCGCCGCGGCGCCGGCGGAGATCCACCCGGTGCGGCGCCTGCGGCGACGGACAGCTCGCTCCGCGTCGATGTCGGCGAACAGGCCGCGCTCGATGCGGTCGATCCGATCCTCGCCGAGCTCGGGAAGCGGCGTGCGCGGGACGGTGTTCATGTGCTCTCCTTCAGGGCTGTCCGCACGCGCGTGCGGATGCGGGAGAGGCGGTTTCGGACGACGCCGTGGCCGACGCCGAGCTCGTCGGCCGCCGCCTGGTAGCCGTAGCCTTCGGCCGCGCACAGCCGGAAGATCCTCCGGTCCAGCTCGCTCAGCGTGTCCACCTCGGCGAGGATGCGCTCGACCAGATCGGCATCGACGATCTGCTGCTCGACATCGACGGTCGACGGGATGGTCTCGTCCAGGTCGCCGTGGACCTCGCGCGTACGATCGCGCATCTGCCGCCGCATCCGGTTCGCCGACTGCAGGCGGCACACCGTCACCAGCCACGGCAGCAGGGAGTCGCCGACGAGCTGGAGCGAAGGGAGCTTGCGCCAGGCCACGAGGAAGGTCTCCTGCGTGACGTCCTCGGCATCGGAGGCGTCGTGGAGCAGACCATGGGCGACCCAGTACACCGGTCGCACGTACGCGCGGTAGAGCGATCGGAAGGCCATCTCGCTCCCGGCCGCAGCCCGCGCGACGAGCGCTGCATCCGTGGACTCGGTCACCGGTCCCCCTTCCGCCGCGTCGCGGCATCCGCATTGTCTCTCACCCGGGAAGTGTCGTGAGCGACCGGATCGTCTCACACCTGATTTCTTTACTTGCCAGAGCTCGGGGCCGTCCCGCCCGGCGGGTATCGTGGGGGCCCATGACCTATGAGATCCCGACGTGGTTCGCGATCACCGCGCTGGTCGTGCTGTCGCTGATCCTCCTGGCGGATTTGCTCATCATCCTCAAGCGCCCCCACATCCCCTCGATGAGGGAGGCGACGCTGTGGGTGGTGTTCTACGTCGCCCTCGCCCTGGTGTTCGCCGTCGTGCTGCTCCTGGTCACCGGGTCGGGAGACGCGATGGGGGAGTTCGTCGCTGGGTGGCTGACCGAGTACAGCCTGTCGGTGGACAACCTCTTCGTCTTCGTGCTGCTGATGAGTCAGTTCTCGGTGCCGCGCCGCTACCAGCAGGAGGTGCTGATGGTGGGCATCATCATCGCGCTGATCCTCCGCGCGATCTTCATCATGCTCGGCGCGGTGCTGATCGAGAACCTCAGCTGGATCTTCTACGTCTTCGGTCTGTTCCTGGTCTACACCGCGTGGCGCCAGGCCTTCCCCGGCAAGCACGATGACGACGCGCAGGCCGAGACCGGAATCGTGCGCTTCCTCCGGCGCTTCATCGACATCAGCGACGGCTACGACGGATCGAAGCTGCGCACGGTGGTGAACGGCAAGAAGATCTTCACGCCGATGATCCTCGTCTTCGTCGCGATCGGGTTCACCGACCTGGTCTTCGCGATCGATTCGATCCCCGCGATCTTCGGCATCACACAGAGCCCGTTCATCGTCTTCACCGCGAACCTGTTCGCCCTGATGGGTCTGCGCCAGCTCTACTTCCTGCTCGGCGGCCTGCTCGATCGCCTGAAGTACCTCCACTACGGAATCGCCTTCATCCTGGCCTTCATCGGCGTGAAGCTCTTCCTCCACGCCCTGCACGAGAACGAGCTGCCCTTCATCAACGGCGGCGAGCACGTCGAGTGGGCACCCGACATCTCCACGTGGGTCTCCCTCGGGGTGATCGTCGCAGCGATGACGGTCGCGACGGTCGCGAGCCTCATCGCCGCCCGTCGCGAGGGCGAGCCGATCACCACCCCGGATGCGGCGAACCGACCCGCCGCCGACCTCCCCGACGGTTCGGGGCGAACGCCGGCGGAGGCGGCCGCGGCGACGGTGGCGGAGGAGAAGGGTCCGCGGGGCGGTGCGGGCGACCCGCCGACGTCGGACCGCGGGCGGTAGTCGCATGAGCGGCACCCGGTGGTACTCTGAGCCGGTGCGGATCGCTCGCCTTCTCCTTAGCGGCCGCGGCGAGACCTCGTAACCAGGCCTCTCTCGTCGCGGAGTTCGTCGCGGGCTTGATCCCTTTCCCGAGGAGAACGCAATGAGCACGTCCGATATCGATTCGTCCGCCTCCGGTCCCGTCACGATCCCCGATCGGCCCCGGACCCTCGCCGAGAAGGTGTGGGAGGACCACGTCGTGGTCAAGGGGGAGAACGGCGAGCCCGATCTCATCTACATCGACCTGCACCTGGTCCATGAGGTGACGAGCCCCCAGGCCTTCGACGGGTTGCGCGCCGAGGGGCGCCCCGTCCGCCGGTTGGACCTGACGATCGCCACCGAGGACCACAACACCCCGACGCTGGACATCGACAAGCCGATCGCCGATCTCACCAGCCGCACGCAGATCGACACCCTGCGTCGCAATGCCGCGGAATTCGGCGTCCGCCTGCATCCGCTGGGGGACAAAGAGCAGGGGATCGTCCACGTCGTGGGACCTCAGCTCGGCCTGACCATGCCGGGGATCACCGTGGTCTGCGGCGACAGCCACACCTCCACGCACGGCGCCTTCGGTGCGATGGCGTTCGGCATCGGCACCAGCGAGGTCGAGCACGTCCTCGCGACCCAGACGCTGCCGCTGAAGCCCTTCAAGACGATGGCGATCACGGTCGAGGGCCGGTTGAAGCCCGGCGTGACCGCGAAGGACATCATCCTGGCGGTGATCGCGAAGATCGGCACCAACGGCGGCCAGGGCTATGTGCTGGAGTACCGCGGATCGGCGATCCGGTCGCTGTCGATGGAGGGGCGGATGACGATCTGCAACATGTCCATCGAAGCCGGCGCCCGCGCGGGCATGGTCGCTCCCGATGAGACGACGTTCGCGTACGTCAAGGACAAGCCCCACGCCCCGCAGGGACAGGACTGGGAGGACGCGGTCGCCTACTGGCGCACGCTCCCCAGCGACGAGGGCGCGGTCTACGACGCCGAGGTCTTCCTCGACGCGAACGAGCTCGAGCCGTTCGTGACCTGGGGCACCAACCCCGGTCAGGGCGTCTCGCTGTCGGATGTCGTGCCGTCGCCCGACGACTTCGCCGACCCGAACGAGCGCGCCGCCGCGGAGCGCGCGCTGGAGTACATGGCCCTCGAGCCCGGTACGCGGCTGAAGGACGTCCCCGTCGACGCCGTGTTCATGGGATCGTGCACGAACAGTCGCATCGAGGACCTGCGGGCCTTCGCATCCATCGTCAAGGGCCGGAAGAAGGCCGACGGGGTGCGCGTGATGGTGGTCCCGGGCTCGGCGCGCGTCCGCCTCGAGGCCGAAGCCGAGGGGCTCGATAAGATCTTCACCGAGTTCGGCGCGGAGTGGCGCTTCGCGGGATGTTCGATGTGCCTGGGGATGAACCCCGACCAGCTCGCGCCCGGGGAACGGTGCGCCTCGACGTCCAATCGCAATTTCGAAGGGCGGCAGGGGAAGGGCGGGCGCACCCATCTCGTCTCGCCGCTCGTCGCCGCCGCCACCGCGGTGCGCGGCACGCTCTCCAGCCCCGGCGATCTCGAGGGCGAAGACGGCACGTCCCGCACGCCGGGCGTGGACACGCTGAGCCGGGCGGAGGCCTGACATGGAGAAATTCACCACGCACACCGGGATCGTCGCGCCGCTGAAGCGCTCCGCGGTCGACACCGACCAGATCATCCCCGCGGTCTACCTCAAGCGCGTCACCAAGACCGGATTCGAGGACGCCCTCTTCGCCAACTGGCGTCAGGACCCCGCGTTCGTCCTCAACCAGCCGGTGTTCCAGGGTGCATCCATCCTTGTCGCCGGACCCGACTTCGGCACGGGATCCAGCCGCGAGCACGCGGTCTGGGCGCTGCGCGATTTCGGCTTCTCGGTCATCCTGAGCCCGAAGTTCGCCGACATCTTCCGCGGCAACGCCGGCAAGCAGGGTCTCTTGACGGCCGCGATCTCGGAGGACGACCTGCACCGCATCTGGGAGGCCGTCGATGCGCGGCCGGGCGTGACGATGACCGTCGATCTCGTCGAGTGCACGGCGTCCCTCGGCGATGCGGCGGACGCGGACGCCGAGCCCCTCCAGGTGCCTTTCGAGATCGACGATTACACTAGGTGGCGGCTTCTCGAGGGGCTCGATGACATCGGGCTCACGCTGCGCAGCGCAGATCGGATCGCGCAGTTCGAGGCCCGCCGGGAGGCGTGGCGCCCACGGACACTACCCGTCCGGTAAGCCGGGAGGACGGCGCACGACGCCGCCTGCCCTCGCCACACCCTCGATGACACCGAAGTGAGGACCACCGGATGAAGACCCTTCTCAGCGATGCCGGATCGCCCACCGGAGAGCATGAGATCGCCGTGACCGAAGCGACCGGTGAGATCCTCAGCATCCGCGGCGGCCGGCCGCTGCGCGGCGTCGTCGACGTCAAGGGGGCGAAGAACCTCGCGACCAAGGCGATGGTGGCCGCTCTCCTGGGCCAGAGCGTCAGCGTGCTGCGGGACGTCCCCGACATCAGCGATGTGAAGGTGGTCCGGTCCCTCCTGGAGGTGCACGGCGTCCGGGTAGACGACGGAGACGAGCCGGGGACCCTGCTGCTGGACCCCCGTGAGGCGGTGTCGGCCCACATGGAGGAGATCGACGCGCACGCCGGGGCCTCCCGCATCCCGATCCTGTTCTGCGGGCCCCTCCTGCACCTCCTCGGCCAGGCCTTCATCCCCGACCTCGGCGGCTGCCGGATCGGAGATCGGCCGATCAACTTCCACCTCGACGCGCTCCGCAATTTCGGCGCGGTCGTGGAGAAGCTCCCCAGCGGCATCCGGCTCTCGGCGCCCGACGGGCTGCACGGGGCCAACATCGAGCTTCCCTACCCGAGTGTCGGCGCGACCGAGCAGGTGCTGCTCACGGCGGTCCGCGCGCGCGGCGTCACAGAGCTTCGCAACGCCGCGATCGAACCGGAGATCATGGATCTCATCGCGGTGCTGCAGAAGATGGGCGCGATCATCTCCTACGAGCCCAACCGCGTCATCCTCATCGAGGGCGTCCCGAATCTCGACGGCTACGACCACCGGTGCATCTTCGACCGCAACGAGGCCGCCTCCTGGGCGTGCGCGGCTCTCGCCACCGACGGCGACATCTTCGTCTCGGGCGCCCGCCAGCAGGAGATGCTCACGTTCCTCAATGTCTTCCGCAAGGCGGGCGGATCCTTCCACGTGCGCGAGGACGGCATCCGGTTCCGCCGTGGCGAGGCCCTGCGCCCGGTCATGGTCGAGACGGACGTCCACCCCGGGTTCATGACCGACTGGCAGCAGCCGCTCATCGTCGCCCTCACCCAGGCCGACGGCCAGTCGGTGGTCCACGAGACGGTGTACGAGAACCGGCTGGGATTCACCGCCGCGCTGAACAAGATGGGCGCCGACATCCAGGTGCACCCGCAGGGTCTCGACATGCCGGGTCGCCGTGTGCCGCGCCGTGCCCTCGAGCAGGCCGCCGTCATCAACGGCCCGACCCCGCTCCACGGTGCCGACGTCGTGGTGCCCGACCTTCGCGGCGGCTACAGCTACGTGATCGCGGCGCTGGCAGCGGAGGGCGAGTCGACGGTGCGCAACGTCGGCATCATCCGCCGCGGCTACGAGAAGTTCTTAGCCAAGCTCGACGCCCTCGGCGCCGACTTCCGCGTCATCGGGTGAGCCGGTGAGCACTCCCACCCCCCAGGCCCCGGGATCCGGCGCCGACGAGAAGCGGCGCCCGAGCGTCTTCTGGCCGCTGGCGGCGATCATCGTCCCCGCGATGGGCCTCCTCGCCCGCATCGAGATCGAGGGCGGGGAGAACCTGCCCAAGAACGGCGCCTACGTCGTCGCGCCCAACCACTGCAGCGAGATCGATCCGCTCGTGGTCGCGGTCGCGGTGTGGCGCCTGGGACGGGCCCCGCGGTTCATGGCGAAGGAGAGCCTGTTCCGGGTTCCGGTCCTCGGCGCCGTCCTGCGGGCCGCCGGGATGGTGCCCGTCGCACGGTCCTCCTCGGCCGGCGGGGCGCGCCAGACCATCGAGAGCTCCCGCATGCTCGTCGAGCACGGCAGGGGCGTGATCGTCTACCCCGAGGGTTCGCTCACCCGCGACCCCGACATGTGGCCGATGCGGGGGAAGACCGGCGCCGTGCGGCTCGCGCTGGCCGGCGGCATCCCGCTCATCCCGGTGGCGCACTGGGGGGCCCAGGAGATCCTGCCGCGCTACGGCAAACTCCGGCTCTGGCCGCTTCGCCGCCGGGTGCGCGTCGTCTTCGGCGAGCCGATCGACCTCTCCGCCGCCTCGGCCACCCAGACCCAGCCGTCGACCCTCGTCGCCGCCACCGATGTGCTCATGGGCCGAGTGGCCGAGCTGCTCTCGGGACTGCGGGGCCGGCCCGCGCCCGCGGAGAGGTGGAACCCGTCCGCCCACGGGCAGAAGGAGACGGGGCGTCTTGAGCCGTAGGCACGACGCCGACCGTCCGCGGGTCGCGGTCGTGGGCGCCGGCAGCTGGGGCACCACGTTCGGGAAGATCCTGGCCGACGGCGGCGCGAACGTCATGATGTGGGCACGCCGACCCGAGCTCGCCCACGAGATCAATGAGGCCAAGCGCAACAGCCAGTACCTTCCCGGCATCAATCTGCCGCGCTCGATGATGGCCACCCCTCACCTGTCGGAGGCTCTCGAGGGCGCCGAGCAGATCTTCCTGTCGGTCCCGAGCCAGGCCCTGCGCGAGAACCTCAAGGCGGTGCGGCCCCTCATCTCCTCGGGTGATGCGCCAGTGGTCTCGCTCATGAAGGGAGTCGAGCGACGCACGGGGCTGCGGATGAGCCAGGTGATCCAGCAGGAGCTGCACTGCGACCCCGCACGCATCGCCGTGGCATCCGGTCCCAATCTCGCCCTCGAGATCGCGCGCGAGCAGCCGACCGCCGCGGTGATCTCCTCGCTCAGCCAGGAGACCGCGGACGCGGTCGCGCGGCGCGCGCGCAACGGCTACTTCCGGTCGTTCGTGAACACCGACGTCATCGGGACCGAATTCGGCGGTGTGCTGAAGAATCTGATCGCGGTGGCGATCGGCATCGTCGACGGCGTCGGCTACGGCGAGAACACCAAGGCCTCGATCATCACGCGCGGCCTGGTCGAGATGACCGACTTCGCCGTCGCCCAGGGCGCCCACCCCGAGACCCTGCAGGGACTGGCCGGGCTCGGCGACCTCATCGCCACGTGCCAGTCCCCCCTCAGCAGGAACAACACGGCGGGAAGGCTCCTCGGTCAGGGGTACAGCTTCCAGGACGTGGTGAAGCAGATGGAGCAGACCGCGGAGGGTCTCGCCTCGGTGGCACCCATCCTGCAGCTCGCCCGCGAGGCCGATGTCGACATGCCCATCGTGGAGCAGGTCAAGCGGGTGCTCGACGGCACGATGGACCCCCGCGAGATCGCGCCGCATCTGACGACCGACGATGATGACGAACCCCAAGGGGAGAGGACCAGGAATGGACAAGCCCGCGGTGGTGGTGCTGTTTGGCGGTCGATCCAGCGAGCACTCGATCAGCTCCGCCACGGCGGGGGGAGTGCTGCGGGCGATCGATCGTGACCGCTACCAGGTGATCCCCGTCGGGATCACCCGGTCCGGCGCGTTCGTCCTCGAGGTGGACGACCCGCAGCGGTTCGCCCTGGACGCCGAGCGGCTCCCCGAGGTCGTGGACAACGGCACCCGCATCCTGTGGCCGGAGGCCGGGGGCGACCGGCGACTGCGGGTGCGACGCTCCGACGACAGCATCGACGACCTCGGCGAGGTCGACGTCGTCCTGCCGATCCTCCACGGCGTCCACGGCGAGGATGGCACGGTGCAGGGCTTCCTCGACACCCTCGATCTGCCGTACGCCGGGGGCGGGGTCCTGGACTCCGCGCTGTGCATGGACAAGCACTTCATGAAGATCGTGCTGCAGGCCGCCGGTATCCCGGTGGCGCCGTGGTCGACGGTCACCCCCGCCCGGTGGGCGCGCGAGGAGCAGGCGGTGCGCGGGGAGGCGGCCTCGCTCGGCTACCCCGTGTTCGTCAAGCCGGCGCGGGCGGGGTCGAGCGTCGGGGTGTCGAAGGTGACGGATGACACCGAGCTGGCGTCGGCGCTTCAGAAGGCCTTCGCCGAGGATGACAAGGTGCTGATCGAAGTGGGCATCGTCGGGCGCGAGATCGAAGTCGCGATCCTCGAGGGACGTGGTGGGGGAGCGCCCCGGGCGTCGCTGCCCGGCGAGATCGTCCTCACCACGAGGGAGTTCTACGACTTCGAGGGGAAGTATCTCGGTGGCGACGGCGCCGAGGTCGTGTGCCCCGCGGTCCTTTCCGACGCGGAGATCCGCGCCGTCCAGGATCTCGGCGTGCGGGCCTTCGAGGCGGTCGGGGGCCGGGGGCTGGCGCGGGTGGACTTCTTCCTCACCCCCGACGGCCTGTTCGTCAACGAGCTGAACACGATGCCGGGATTCACTCCGATCTCGATGTTCCCCAAGTGCTGGATCGCCTCGGGCATGACCTATCCGGAGCTGATCGGCGAGCTCGTCGACACGGCGCTCGAACGCGGCTGAGCGGCGTCAGTCCAGGAGCGTCTCGGTCGAGGTGCACTCGGATTCGCGGGGAAGTTGCGACACGATCGGTCCGAGGGTGGCGAGCACCTCGTTGGGGGAGACGACGCTGTTGTCGGCGTACACCTCGACCGCCGGCGTCCGCCCGTAGCTGCGGATGAGGTAGCGGGGCGGATCGCTCTCCTCGACGATCCAGTCCACCCCGCCGATGGTGATGCAGCGCGCCTCGGTGGGGCCCGGGGGCTCCACGCCGCAGGTGAGGATGACGGAGGTCGGTGCGCCCCACGCGCCGGTCGCCTGCGCGTCGGTCCACCGCCGTTCCTGCCCGTCCACCTCTGCGGGGAGGCGGACCGTGATCTCCGCGCACAGCGGGTCGTCGGCGTGGTCCGCAGGGGGAACGGAGACCGTGGCCGCGCACGAGGTCAGCGTCAGCACCGCGCCGACGGCGAGCCCGGCGAGAACGTGACGATGACGGGCGAGGCGCACCCCTCCAGGCTAACCCGCGCCGCCGGTGGGTACGGTGAGAGGGTGAGCACCCCGGACCCCGTCGTCGGCGACCTGACCGAGGGCGAGATCCTCGCCGGGATCCTCGATCGCCTCGCGCCCTCCAGAGCGCTCCTCGGCCCGGGTGACGATGCGGCGGTCCTCGCCGTGCCGGGCGGCCGCATCGTCGCGAGCGTCGACACTCTCGTGCACGGACCGGATTTCCGCCTCGCGTGGTCGTCGGCCACGGATCTGGGATGGAAGGCGGCCGCGGTGAACCTCGCCGACATTGCGGCGATGGGAGCGCGTCCCACAGCCCTCCTCGTGGCGCTGGCGATGCCCGACACCACCCCGGTCTCCTTCGTCCACCGACTCGCCGACGGACTGCGATCGGCGTGCGACGAGCTGGCACCCGGCGCCACCGTCGAGGGCGGAGACCTCACGGTGTCCGACACGCTGACGATCGCGGTCACCGCCCTGGGTGTGTTGGAGGGGGTCGAACCGGTGACCCGCAGCGGGGCGCAGCCCGGCGATGTCGTGGCTGTCTGCGGGGCGATGGGGGAGGCGGCCCGGGGCCTTTCCCTCCTCTTCGAGCGCTTCCGCGTGGACGGGCGACCGGTGCCCGTCTCGGGTCTCACCGAGGCCGATGTCGCGCTCGTCGGCGCGCAGCTGCGCCCGCGCCCGCCGATCGCATTCGGCGCGGTGGCGGCGGCGCACGGTGCCACGGCGATGATGGATGTCTCGGATGGGCTGGCCCTGGATGCCGGTCGCATCGCCCGTGCCTCACGCGTGACGATCGAACTGCGTGCCGATGCGCTCGGACAGGACCCGGCGACGGCGCTGGCGGGTGGGGAGGATCACGCCCTCCTCGCGACCTTCCCGGCCGCCCGGGGTCCCGCTCCCGGCTTCCGGCTGGTCGGGGCAGTCCACGCCCGGGGGGATCACCCGCTCCTCGTCGATGGGGAGCCCTACCGCGGGCGCAGCGGCTGGGACCCCTATCGCGACTGGGACTCCGCGTCGGGCTGACCTCCGTCGCGGACGGCCCACCACAGGGCGGTGTCGCCGTAACGCCGGTGACGATCGGCTCGGAGTGCCGTCGGCCACACCGGCGAGGCCGATCGGGCTCCGCGTTCGACGATCACGGTCGCCTGCGGCGACAGAGCGGGGACGAGCAGATCCAGAACGGTGCGCAGTTCCGCATCGGGGAGGTCGTAGGGCGGGTCGAGGAAGACCAGATCGAAGACACCGACCGGCGCCGACCGCAGATACGCCTCGACACCGGCGCGGTGCACGGCCAGGCGCGCGGCGTCGGGAGAGCCGCGCAGCGCCGTCTGGACCCGGGAGACGTTCCTGCGGATCACGGTCACGGCCTGCGGCGACTTCTCCACGAGGTCGACCGTCGCCGCCCCGCGGCTGGCGGCTTCGAGCCCCAGGGCCCCGGACCCGGCGTAGAGATCGAGCACCCGGGCGCCGCGGAGGAGGTCGGCGGCATCCAGTGCCCCGAAGAGCGACTCGCGGACCCGATCGCTCGTCGGCCGGGTCCCGGCATCGGGAACCGCGAGGCCGAGCGAGCCGGCTCGTCCGGAGATGATGCGGGTCACGCGCCTACGATACCGAGCGCGACACGACGATCCGCCTGCGGCCTCCGGTGGTGCGCTGTCCCTAGGATGGCGCGTGCCGGCGGGATTCCACCGGTGTCCCGTCTCGTCCCAGGAGTCGTCGATGTCCACTCGCCACCGTTCCCTGACCGTGATCGCCGGGGCCGCGCTGGCTCTGGGCCTGCTGTCGGCCTGCGCGCCGGAGCCTGCTCCGACGCCGACGACCACCCCGACGCAGAGCACGGAGCCGAGCGCTTCCCCCGCGGACTCCCCGAGCGAGTCGCCCAGCTCGTCGCCGACCTCCACCGCCTCGATCCCCACCGAGTGCACGGACCTCGGCAGCGAGGCGTCCCGACAGGAGATGGTCGGCGACATGACGCTCCAAAGCGATGGGCAGGGCTTCGTCCGCCCGGCGCCGGAAGGATCGACACTCGTCCTGGGCTGCGACTGGATCGTCGGCGACGCCACCGGCCTGCTCGTCCTCATCAGCACCGCCGCCCCCGATGCGGTGACCGCCGCGGTGGCGACCCTCCCCGAGGAGGGGTACACCTGCCAGGTCTCCGACGATTTCGGTGCGCAGTTCTGCGAGCTTCCCGGGTCGGGCCCCGATACGGAGGAGTTCGTCGTGGCCCGCGACGACGTGTGGATCTACTACGCGCCGGTCAACCGCAACGGCCGCGCGTTCCTCTCCGACATCGCGTCGCAGATCTTCGGCTGAGTCGCGCGAGAGTGGGACGGACGCTGTCGGCGCCCATCCCTACACTCGAGGTATGCCGTCGATCGCCCTCGAGTCCCGTCTGGACGCGGTCGTCGGCGGCAAGACCGCCAAGATCTTCGCGCGGGCGTTCGGAATCGGAACGGTCGAGCACCTGCTCTCGCACTACCCGCGGCGATACGCGCGCCGCGGGGAGCTGACGCCGATCAACTCACTCCCGCTGGGCGAGCCGGTCACGATCGTCGCCGAGGTGCAGAGCGTCACCACGCGGTCGATGCGCAATCGGCGCGGTTCCCTGGTCGAGGTCACGATCAGCGACGGCAACGGCACCCTCACCCTCACCTTCTTCAACCAGGCGTGGCGCACCGGCGACCTCACCCCCGGCCGCCGGGGGATCTTCGCCGGGAAGGTCGGCGAATATCGAGGTCAGTACCAACTCGCCCATCCCGTCTACGAGCTCTTCGACGACGAGGTGACGGCGAGGATGACCGCGGAGGCGACGGCGAACCTGCCGATCCCCATCTACCCCGCCACCGCCACCGTGCCGAGCTTCCTGGTCGCCAAGACCGTCGGTGTGGTCCTCGACGTCCTCGGCCCCGTCGATGACCCGGTGCCCGAGCCGTTGCGCCGCGCGCACGGACTTCTCGACGCCCGCACGGCCCTGGAGCGGATCCACCGCCCCGACTTCCTCGAGCAGGTCGACCTCGCCCGCGAGACGCTCCGCATGCAGGAAGCCTTCGTGCTCCAGGCTGCGCTGTTCCAGCAGAGGCAGTTCGTACGAGCGATGTCCGCCACCGCGCGACCACCCGGCGATCTTCTCGAGCGCTTCGACGCGGCGCTGCCGTTCGCCCTCACGCCCGACCAGGCCGCCGTGGGCGAGCAGATCGAGCGAGACCTCGTCGGCGGATGGCCCATGAACCGGCTGGTGCAGGGCGAGGTCGGCTCGGGGAAGACCCTCGTCGCGCTCCGTGCCATGCTGCAGGTCGCGCAATCGGGGGGTCAATCGGCTCTCATCGCGCCCACCGAGGTCCTGGCCGCACAGCACGTGCGATCCATCGCCCGCATGCTGGGTCCGGTACTGGCCCCCGAGCTCATGCCGACGCTGCTGACCGGGCAGCTGCCCGCAGCCGTTCGCCGGAAGGCTGCTCTGCGCGCCGCGTCCGGTCAGGCGCGCATCGTCGTGGGCACCCACGCGCTGCTGAGCGATTCGACCACCTTCGCCGACCTCGGTCTGGTGGTCATCGACGAGCAGCACCGGTTCGGCGTCGAGCAGCGCGAGGCACTGCGCGCCAAAGGCTCGGCGCCTCACGTGCTCGTCCTCACTGCCACACCCATCCCGCGCACGGTCGCGATGACGGTGTTCGGCGACCTCGACGTGTCCACCATCCGCTCGATGCCGGCCGGGCGCGCGGGGATCACCACGCACGTCGCACCCCTCGCCGAGCGACCGTCGTGGTTCGGAAGGGTCTGGGAGCGCGTGGCCGAAGAGGTCGCGCAGGGCCGTCAGGCTTTCATCGTCACCGCGGCGATCGACGCCGACGCCGATCTCGTCGACGACGAGGCGCCCCCCGTCCCCGACGACGTCGAGAAGACGGCGCCGGCGACGGAGGAGATCGCACCCCGCACCGGGGTGAACGGGTCCGGCCGCACCCGATGGGGTGTGGTCCAGGTCGTCGACCTCCTCTCCCGCCATCCCGCCTTCCGCGACATCCGGGTGGCGATGGTGCACGGCAAGCTCCCGTCCGAGCAGAAGGACGACATCATGCAGTCCTTCGCGCGTGGCGACATCGATGTCCTCGTGGCCACCACGGTGGTCGAAGTGGGTGTCGACGTCGCCAACGCCTCGACCATGGTCATCCTCGAAGCCGACCGGTTCGGGGTGTCGCAGCTGCACCAGCTGAGAGGTCGGGTCGGCCGCGGCGAGGTGCCGGGACTGTGTCTGCTCGTCACCGAGGCGGAGCCGGGTTCGCTCGCGCGCCAGCGGGTGGAAGCGGTCGCCGCCACGCTCGACGGCTTCGAGCTGGCGGAGGTCGATCTCGAACTCCGCGGCGAGGGCGATGTGCTCGGCGACCTGCAGTCCGGCGCACGGTCGTCGCTGCGTCTGCTTCGCGTCGCCCGCGATGCCGATGTGATCTCCGCGGCGCGGCACGCGGCTGAGGCGGTGATCGCGGATGACCCGCCTCTGCTGCGGCATCCGGCCTTGTCCGCGGCGATCGAACGGCGCATCGGAAACGTCGAGCGCGCGGCGCTGGCGCGAACGTGACGGGCGGTCCCCGGTCGCCCGGGCCGGTGAGTTCGCGGGCCGTCGATAGGGTTGTCGCATGAACAGCAGGATCGCCGTCGTCCCCGGATCGTTCGACCCGCCGACGCTCGGGCACCTCGATGTGATCCGCCGCGCGGCGCGCCTGTACGACCAGCTGCACGTGCTGGTGGTCCACAACCCCGACAAAGAGGCGATGCTGCCCATCGCTCAGCGATTGTCACTTCTCGAGCAGTCGATCGCCGAGAGCGACATCGACAGCGAGGTGATCATCGCGTCCTGGAGTGTCGGCCTCCTCGTCGACTACGCCGCCGATGTCGATGCCAGCGTGCTGGTGAAGGGGATCCGCTCGCAGATCGATGTGGCCTACGAAACCCCGATGGCGATCGTGAACCGCCATCTCGCACACGTCGAGACCGTGTTCCTCCTGCCCGACCCTGCGCACGCCATGGTCTCGAGCTCCCTGGTGCGCCAGGTGGCGGCGCTCGGCGGCGATGTGTCGCCGTTCGTACCGCCCGCCGTCGCCCGCTTCCTCGTGGCGCACGATCTGTCGGGCTGAGCTCCGGGCCCGCGAGGCGGGTAACATGGTCGCCCGTGACCAGACGGCTGAACGGACCCTTCGTGATCCCGGTGCGAGACATCGTCCGCCGGCCCGGCGAGATGCGCGAGTTCCGTCTCGATCTGCGCGTGCCCGAGAAATGGGGCGAAGGACTCGTCTCCGTCCCGGAGTCGGAGGCTCTCGAGCTCGACGTGCGCCTGGAGTCCGTTCACGAGGGCATCCTTGCGTCGGGTGAGGTCTCCACGACCTTCTCCGGTGTGTGCGGGAGATGCCTCCGCGACATCTCCGAGGGCGTCGAAGTCGAGTTCCAGGAGCTTTTCGCGTATTCTGGGTCGGAGGAAACTGACTTCGAGGTTCAAGACGACCACGTGGATCTTGAAACTCTGGTCAGGGATGCGGTCGTCCTGTCGCTTCCCTTCCAACCGGTGTGTCAGCCGGACTGCCCCGGCCTCGATCCGGTCACGGGTGTCCGGCGGGCAGCAGACGCCGAACCGAGTGCCGAGCCGATCGATCCACGGTGGGCAGCGCTCCAGGACTACATCGACCACGACGCGGTCAACGCCCCCGGGCCCCGGGACCGCGACGAGAACCCAGCGCCCCGCGCTGAGAACACAGAGAAGAGCTAGCCATGGCAGGTAACCCCCCGAAGCGGAAGGTCTCCCGCTCCAACACCCGTTCGCGTCGCGCGCAGTGGAAGGCCGAGGCCCCCACGCTGGTCAAGACGATCGAGAACGGCAAGGTCGTCTACAGCCGTCCCCACCAGGCGAAGGTCGTGACCGACTCGCAGGGCACGGAGCTGTTCCTGGAGTACAAGGGCCGCAAGGTCGCCGACGTCTGATCGGCGTTGCGCATTCGGTGACCCGCCGTACCGACGCCACGCCGGCGCACCCGCCGCTGGACGCACTGACACAGAAGCTCGGGGTCGATATCGACCCCGAGCTTCTGTTGCTGGCTCTCACTCACCGTTCCTGGGCGTACGAGCACGGCGGGGTTCCCCACAACGAGAGACTCGAGTTCCTCGGCGACGCGATCCTCGGTCAAGCCGTGACCGTGCGCCTGTACACCCGGCATCCCGACCTCGAAGAGGGGCAGCTGGCCAAGCGACGCGCGAGCGTGGTCTCGACCGTCGCCCTCGCCGAGGTGGCGCGTCGCATCCGACTGGGAGATCACGTCCTGCTCGGCCGCGGTGAGGAACTGACGGGTGGACGCAAGAAGGACTCGATCCTCGCCGACGCCACCGAGGCGATCATCGGCGCCGCCTATCTGTCCGCCGGTCCGGATGCCGCCACCGCCCTCGTCCTCCGCCTGGTCGAGCCGCTGCTGGCCGACCCCGAGCGCTACGGTGCGGCGGTGGACCCGAAGACGAGCCTGCAGGAGCTCGCCGCCCGACGCGGGTTCGCCCCGCCCTCCTACGAGATCTCGGCGACCGGGCCTGATCACGACCGCGTGTTCACCGCTCGGGTGAGGGTGGGGGACACCGAGACCCGGGGGAGCGGGTCGAGCAAGAAGCACGCCGAGATGGCGGCGGCGCTCCTGGCCTGGCGCGAGCTGTCCGAGTCCGCCGACGCGCCCGGCGTCGATGCCTGAGCTGCCCGAAGTCGAGGTCGTCCGCCGCGGACTGGATCCGGCGCTGCGCGGCGCCGTCATCGAGGGTGTGGTCGTCCATGATGCCCGGGCCCTCACACGTCACCGCGGAGGCGCGGCGGATTTCGAGACGACCCTCGCGGGTCGGCGCGTCGAGGCGGCCGTGCGACGCGGCAAGTTCCTGTGGTTCCCGCTCGCCGGCACCCACGACGCGCTCGTGGGTCACCTCGGCATGAGCGGCCAGATGCTGCTTCGCTCTCCCGGCGCGCCGGCCGAGCGACACGAGCGTGTGCGGTTCGAGGTGCGTCATCCCGTCCACGGCGAGCTCGTCCTCGTCTTCGCCGATCAACGGACCTTCGGCTCGCTCGCCGTGGACCCCCTCCTCCCGACATCCGACGGTGCGCCCGGCGGGATCGGCTCCGATCTCGTCCGCGTGCCGCAGCAGGTGGTGCACATCGCGCGCGACCCGCTCGACCCGGCGTTCCGGGACCGGAGGTTCCGCGACATCCTGAGCCGGAAGAAGTCGGCGATCAAGCGCGTCCTCCTCGACCAGACCGTGGTCAGCGGGATCGGGAACATCTACGCCGACGAGGCGCTGTGGGCTGCACGCCTGCATCCCGAGGCGCCCGCCGACACTCTGTCCACCCGCCGAGTCAACCGTCTGCTCGCCGAGGTGCGGACGGTGTTGGACAAGGCCCTGGCCGAGGGCGGGACGAGCTTCGATGCGCAGTACGTCAACGTCAACGGGCAGGCGGGCTACTTCGCGCATTCGCTCAACGCCTACGGCCGCACCGGCGAACCCTGCCCCCGGTGCGGCCGTCCGATCGTGCGCGTGTCTTTCACCAACCGCTCGAGTCACTTCTGCCCGCGGTGTCAGCCCGCGGCATCGAGGACCTTCTTCCACGCGCCGGAGTAGGCGATCGGGCGGAAACCGAGCGCTTCGTTGATGTCGAGCATCGGACGGTTCTCCTCGGCGTTGTAGGTGAGGACGCGCGGGGAGTCCGGCACGAGCCGTCGCCATGACAGCAGGCCCGCGCACTTGACGAGCATCCCGAGTCGGTGCCCCCGGTGGGCCTTCAACACGAGGGTGTCCTCCTGGTGCGAGGCCTCCGTCCGATCGGCGCCGATGACCAGTTCGTTGAAGGCGCAGAGCTCCCCGGTCGACCTGTGCTGCGCTGCCGTCACCTGGAGCAGTCGTCCACTGTCGGTGTACCGGGCGTCGTGAAGCGCGATTCGTGCCGCGTCCCAGCTCTCCTCGTCGAACTCTAGATCGGCAGCAGGAGCATCGGTCGACATGCGCGATTTCATCCAGGCGTACCCGTCGACCCACTTCGCCGGGGTGGGGGCGAACCACTGCACGACGCGATAGTCGGCGGCAGCCCGCTGGGCGTCGCGATACAGCTCTTCGAGAGCGTCGAAGGAGTCGCGGAGGTCCAGCGCACTGGCGCGTTCGACCTGCTGGAGCGCATAGCCGTGACGGAGGTAGAACCTCGCCGCGTGGTCCTCGGGGATCTCGCCGAATCCGGTCGGCGCCGCGAGGCGTGGTCCCGGGGCTTCGGGGTGCTCGGCCCACGACTGCAGAACGGTGCGGCCGTGTTCGCGCGCGGTCTGTTCGATAAGTCGATACGCCGCGGAACCGATGCCGCGACCCCACACCTCACGCAGCAGCTCCACCTGCCAGAAGGCGAGCGTGGAACTCTTTTCGTGGGGGAGGTCGATACCGCAGCGACCCACGATGCGTCCGCCTGAGCGCACCGTCCAGATCAGCCGTGTCTCGTAGTCGTCGGGCTGATAGTGCGGCAGCAGTTCGGCCGCGGTGATGCGCTCGTCATCGTGTCCTGAGATCTCGCGGTACACCTGGTTTCGTACCCGGGTCATCTCGATGAAGTCGTCGGCGTCGTCCGCGTCGATGCGAGCCGGGATGGTCAGGGGCCTGATCTCGACACCGACCGGTGCGTGATCGTTCATGGATGGTCCTTTCGAAGGGGTCCGGAGCCGTACGGGACGGCTCCGGACCGGTCAGACGCGAACGGTGCCGAGCGCGAGTGCGCGCCATGCGGCGTGCTCCCGCTCGGAACGCGCTCGGGCGGCCGCGAAGGCGGCCGCGCGCACCCGGTCGCCGGGGGAGGCTGACCGACGCCGCGCCGCGCGCAGCAGCAGCCAGAGCCCGAGGCGCAACTCCCAGCGCTCGAGGCGCGAAGGGGCGGCGGAGCTCGGGAGGAGATCGACGTCGGCGAGGAGTCGGTGACGTTGATCGTGATCGAGAGAGGAATCGGAGAGGAAGGGAGCGGACATGGCGGTTTTCGCTTTCGTGAGGCAGCGGGCACAGGGTGCGGAGGAGGAGTGCGCGGACGTGGATGCCGCGTGGCGTCACGAGGACGCGCAGAAGAGGGATGCCGGCGGAGAAGCCACCCGGCGCGGCGAGGGCGGACAGGTGCCCGACGGGCAGACCTGTCCCCTCAGCCGGTCAGCAGGCGGTGGGGGTGACGGCGCCGGCGAATCCGGTCACCGACGCAGTGAGCCCTGAGAAGCGACGCGCCGTGCGGCGCGGTTCGATCATGTGCATCATCGGTGACCTCCTTTCGACATCGGACGCGAGCAGTGACACTAGCGCGATCCTGTACTGCTCGTCAAGCGAATTGCCAGAAATGAGGATTTTCCGGGCGTGTCGTTCCTGCGTTCGTCGGCCGTCCGCCTGCCTCACCGGCATCGGCGGAGGAGTTCGGTAACGTGAGCGGCGCCGCTCCGGGCCGCGGGCGTGCAGGGCCGGAGGTGGACGATGCACCTGAAGAGCGTGACGCTCAAAGGGTTCAAGTCCTTCGCCCAACCCACGACGTTCGCGTTCGAACCGGGGGTGACATGCATCGTCGGCCCGAACGGTTCCGGCAAGTCCAACGTCGTCGATGCGCTGGCATGGGTTATGGGGGAGCAGGGGGCCAAGACCCTGCGCGGCGGGAAGATGGAGGACGTCATCTTCGCCGGCACCGCGACGCGCGGACCGCTCGGCCGAGCCGAAGTGCGTCTCACGATCGACAACAGCGACGGCGCCCTCCCCATCGACTACACCGAGGTGTCGATCAGCCGAACCCTGTTCCGCAACGGCGCCAGCGAGTACGCGATTAACGGCGAGACCTGTCGACTGCTGGATGTCCAGGAGCTCCTGAGCGATTCCGGCCTCGGCCGGGAGATGCACGTGATCATCGGACAGGGGCGGCTGGACACCGTGCTGCAGGCCACGCCGGAGGACCGCCGCGGGTTCATCGAAGAAGCCGCCGGCATCTTGAAGCATCGACGTCGCAAGGAGAAGACGCTTCGCAAGCTCGAGGCGATGGAGGCCAACCTCACCCGACTGAGCGATCTCGCCGGAGAGCTTCGTCGACAGCTCAAGCCGCTGGGCCGACAGGCCGAGGTCGCCCGCGAAGCGGCGACGATCGCCGCCGTCGTGCGCGACGCACGCGCCCGACTCCTCGCCGACGAGCTGCTGCGACTGCGTCAGGAATTGGCGGCGCACGTGCGCACCGAGCAGGAGCGCATGGCCGAGAGGATGGTCCTGCAGGATCAGGCGCAGAGCGTTCGCAGTCGCATCGAGGCCCTCGAGGGCGACCAGCGCGCCGAGGCGGTCGACCAGGCGCGGCGGGTGGTGCACGGACTCGAGCGCGTGCAGGAGAGACTGCGGTCGCTCTACGCCCTCGCCGGCCAGCGGATGTCGCTCCTGGCCGATTCGGCCGAGCACGACGCCGACCGCGGAGGCGTGACGGTCACGCCGGAGGCGATCGCTCACGAACGTGCGGAGATCGATGCGATCGCGGCGGGGCTGGCGGGAGCGCAGGATGACGCCGCGGCAGCCGCGCGGGAGGTGACCCGTGCCCGCGCGGAGCTGGACGCCCTCGACGTCGACATCGCCGAGCAGAGCGCGCTGGTCTCGGAGCATGACATGCGGATCACGGCCCTGCGAGGGGCTGCCGAGACGGCAGACTCGACGCTCGCGGCGGTCCGCGCCGCCGTCGAGCGACAGGAGCGTGCGTGGCAGGCGGCCATCATCCGGCGAGACGAGGCCGAAGCGGCGCTTGCCGCCGTTCAGCCGGGAGACGATGAGCCGGCTGCCGACCACGCCGCGGAGTACGAGCGGGCTCAACGTGACGCCGGGGCCGCCGAGGAGGAGCTCGCGGGGCTGCGCGAACGGCTGCACACCGCCGAACGCGAGCTCGATGCCCTGAGCGCGCAGGTGGCGGCCATCGACCGCGCGCTGGACATCCGCTCGACCGCCGCGGACATCGTTTCGCGGGGAGGGGCGGGGATCCGCGGACTGGTGGGGGACGCCGTCCGCGTCGAGGCCGGCTACGAAGCCGCTGTCGCCGCGGCGCTCGGGCCCCTGGCGGAGGCGGTTCTCGTCACCGATCTGCCCGCGGGCTTCGGGCTCGCAGCGACCGTCGTCGCCGACGACGCCGGAGCTGTGGACATCGTCATCGCCGATCCGCCCTTCGGCGACGTCACCGACGGCGCCGACCATTCCGGACCGGGTGTGAGCGCCGCGTCGGTGGTGTCGGCTCCGGAGGGTGTTCGCGCACTGCTGTCCGGGGTGGTCATCGCGTCCGACCTCGAGGAGGCGGAGCGGCTGCTGTCCGATCCGGTGCACGCGCGGGCCACGATCGTCACCCGCGCCGGCGAGGTCTGCCGGGTCGATCGCCTCCGAGCGGGGACGGGCGCATCCCGCTCGCGCCTGGAGCTCGTGGCCGAGCGCGACGCCGCGGCCACACGCCGGGACGAGCTCGCCGTCATCGTCGACTCACTGCGGGAGGCGCGGTCGGAGGGCACGGCCGACCTCGAGGACAAGCGCCGTCGTGCGCGGTCGGCCCTGCAGGCGATGCGTGCACACGACGCCGCCGTGTCGGCGCGGGCGGAGGAGGTCAATCGGGCGACCGTGCGCTTCGAGGCGGCGGTCGCCGAGTCCGAGCGCCTGGCCTCCGCGCTCGCGCAGGCCCGAGCCGGTGTCGATGACGCTTCCGACGCCTCCCGGGTCGCCCATGAGCAGTTGACCGCAGCGCTGGAGGCGCCCCGCCCCATTCTGGACGCCTCATCCCGTGATGGATTGCTGGCCGCGCTGGATTCTGCACGCGAGACCGAAATGCGCGCCCGCCTGGACGTGGAGACCCTGAAGGAGCGGATCAGGGCGCAGGAATCGCGCGTCGTGCAGATGGAGAAGCAGCGGGAGCGGGAGCAGGCGGCCGCCGTGGAGGCCGCTCGCCGGGCGGTGATCAGGCAGCATCAGCGCGACGCCGCCGTCGATGTGGCCCGCCGCATTCCTCCTGTTCTGGATGCCGTCGATCGCTCCCTGGGCGGGGCCCGTGCCGAGCTCACCGCAGCCGAAGCGGCCCGAACGGCGGTGACCGCGGAGCTGGCTGATCTGCGGCATGAGGACGCGCGGGTGCGGGAGCGCCTGTCCGCGGTCACCGAGGACGTGCACGGACTGGAGTTGCGCATTCACGAGCGCCGCCTCCAGGCCGGTTCTCTCCGCGATCGCGCGCTGTCGGAACTCAGCCTCGACGAGAGCATTCTGATTTCGGAATATGGTCCGGATCAGTTGATACCCGATCCGTCCGACCCCGAAGCCCCGGGGATTCCCTTCGATCGTGCCGCGCAGCAGCGACGACTGGCCGACGCCGAACGCACACTCGCGCAACTGGGCCGCGTGAATCCGCTCGCGCTGGAGGAGTTCTCGGCCCTCGAGCAGCGGCACGCGTTCCTGACGGAGCAGCTTGACGACCTCAGCCGCACCCGCAAAGACCTGCTCACGATCATCGAAGAGCTCGACGAGCGCATGAGGACGATCTTCCTGGAGGCCTTCGCCGACACCCAGCGAGCCTTCGACGAGGTCTTCCCGGTGCTGTTCCCCGGGGGCTCGGGGAGCATCGAGCTGACCAAGCCAGACGATGCGCTCACGACGGGCATCGAGGTCACCGTGCGACCGGTGGGGAAGAAGATCGAGCGGTTGTCGCTGCTGTCCGGCGGGGAGCGATCGCTGGCCGCCGTGGCGCTGCTGGTGGCGATCTTCAAGGCGCGGCCGAGTCCCTTCTACATCCTCGACGAGGTCGAGGCTGCGCTCGACGACGCCAATCTCGGCCGGCTCCTCGGAGTCTTCGAGCAGCTTCGGGCGAGCAGCCAGCTGATCGTCATCACGCACCAGAAGCGGACGATGGAGATCGCCGACGCCCTCTACGGCGTGTCGATGCGTCAGGACGGAGTGTCGGCCGTCGTGGGACAGCGGCTCGCGCGGGCGACCGACGACGAGCGCGGCGCGCGGGTCGCCGGCTGAAGACCCGCGCGCCCGCGCACGTAGGCTGGTGTCATGGCGGAGAGCTCCTGGTCGTTGGGTCGCGCGCTGCGCGGCATGTTCGTCAAGCCCACGATCGACGAGCAGACGTGGGACGATCTGGAGACCGCTCTTCTCACCGCGGACTTCGGTCCTGACATCACAGAGCGCATCGTGGACGAGCTCCGGGAGAAGGTCGACCGCTACCGCACCACCGATCCGCGCGACCTGCAGCGCATGCTGAAGGAGACGCTGGAGGAACACTTCGCGCGCTTCGACACGACACTGCGGTTGACCGAGCGGCCCGCCGTCGTCCTCGTCGTCGGCGTGAACGGCGTCGGGAAGACCACCACAATCGGCAAGTTCGCCAAATTCCTCCAGCGCTACGGCCGTTCGGTGGTCGTCGGTGCCGCAGACACCTTCCGTGCCGCGGCCGTCGACCAGCTCGCCACCTGGGCCGAGCGCGGCGGCGCGGCGATCGTGCGGCCGCAGCAGGAGGGACAGGACCCAGCATCCGTGGCCTTCCAGACCATCGACTACGCCAAGCGCACGGGAACCGAGATCGTCCTGGTGGACACCGCAGGGCGACTGCACACCAAGGGCGGACTGATGGATGAGCTGGGCAAGATCCGCCGCGTCATCGAGAAGCAGGCGCCCATCAGCGAGGTCCTCCTCGTCCTGGATGCGACGACCGGGCAGAACGGGCTCATGCAGGCCGAGGCGTTCCTGCAGCACGCCGGGGTGACCGGTCTCGTGCTGACCAAGCTCGACGGGTCGGCCAAGGGCGGTTTCGTCCTCGCGGTGCAGGAACGCACCGGCATCCCGGTCAAGCTCCTCGGGCAGGGCGAGGGAATCGGTGATCTGACCGGTTTCACCCCGCACGTCTTCGCCGCCGCGCTCGTCGACTGATATGTAGGGCTTTCTGTCAAGTGGGCAGGGTGAAGCGCCGCCGGGCTGGCTGCTCGGCGGCGCTTCTTCGTCCGGGTGGCGGGGGCCGGGGGTGCGGCGTGTCTTTCGACGCGTGGTCA
>NZ_JAKNUS010000019.1 GCF_023155745.1 Microbacterium kunmingense | reverse complement strand
GGCCGCGTCCGTTTGAGTGGTGGTCTTTCGCTTCGTTGCGATGATCAGCTGTCGTTAGTTTAGGCGGCGGTGATCTCGGGGAGTATCACCGCCTCGTCGATGGTGGGGGTGGTCGCGGTGAGCTCGGTCATGGAGGCTTCGGAGAAGTAGCGGCGGTCGGCGGCTTCCCATTCGTCGTGTTGCTCGACGAGGACGGAGCCGGCCAGGCGGAGCAGGGCGGCGTTGTTCGGGAACACGCCAACGACGTCGGTGCGGCGCTTGATCTCCCGATTGAGGCGTTCCAGCGGGTTCGTGGACCAGATCTGTCGCCAATGCCGGGCGGGGAACGCTTTGAACGCGAGGATGTCGTCACGGGCGTCGGTGAGCATCACGGCGGTCTTGGGGTGGACGCGCTCGATCATGCGCACGACTTCGTCGAACTGGGCATCGATGTGCTCGGCGTCGGGTTGGGCGAAGATCGTGCGGATCACGCTGGCGACCATCTCCTGCCGGCCCTTCGGGAGGGCGGTCAGGACGTTGCGCATGAAGTGGACGCGGCAGCGCTGCCAGGCGGCGCCCTGCAACACGGTCGCTGCGGCCTTCTTCAGTCCGGCGTGGGCGTCGGAGATCACCAGCTTCACCCCGCCCAGACCTCGTGTCTTCAACGAGCGCAGGAACTGCTTCCAGAACTCCTCGGTCTCGCTGTCTCCGACATCGAAGCCCAGCACGACCCGCCGCCCGTCAGCGGCGACGCCGATCGCGACGACGACCGCCTGGGACACGACACGGTGGTCGATGCGGACCTTGCAGTAGGTCGCGTCGAGGAACACGTAGGGGTAGGCGATGTCAGACAGCGAGCGGTCGCGGAACGATGCGACCTCGGCGTCGAGCCCTTGGCAGATGCGGGACACCTCGGACTTCGAGATGCCAGTGTCAGCGCCGAGCGCTTTGACGAGGTCATCGACCTTCCGGGTTGAGACGCCGTGGAGGTAGGCCTCCATCACGACCGCGAACAAGGCTTGGTCGACCCGGCGGCGCCGCTCCAGCAGCGACGGGAAGAACGACCCCTGCCGCAACTTCGGGATCCGCAACTCCAGATCCCCAGCCGTGGTCGACAGCACCCGCGGCCGGGAACCGTTGCGGGTAGTCGTGCGCTCGCTCGTGCGCTCGTAGGGGGCGGCGCCGATGAATGCGGCTGTCTCCGCGTCGATCAGCTCCTGGTAGAGCCGCTCGGTCGCGGCTCGGATGCGGTCGGTGGTGCCGGTGAGCTTCAGTTCCCCGAGCAGCTCGAGGAGGGCAGACTGGTCAAGAGCCATCGTGCGGTGTCGTCTTTCTGTGTGAGTTCTTGGTCGTTCTCACTGACCATCGCACGATGGCTCACCCCGTCGCGGTCACGACGCCGCGGGCCCGAAAGACCACCACCCCGCGGGACTCCAGG
>NZ_JAKNUS010000018.1 GCF_023155745.1 Microbacterium kunmingense | reverse complement strand
ATTCAACATCTTCAAGCAATGGCGCGCCTTGGCCACCCGCTACGACAAACTCGCCCTGACCTATCGCGGCGGCGTCGTCCTACGCGCCATCACCATCTGGCTCAAGGCTTTAAGAGACACGCCCTAGCGCCCGGGTATTGTCGGCACGATGCCGTTGCCGCGTATCCGTTGTTGAAGGGGTGAGTATGTCTGCTGTTGTTGCGCGACTTGACGTGGACCTCACGGATATTGAGTGCATTGTGAAGGTCACGCGGCCACTGGTCGGAGTACCGGACTCCGTGAACTGGACGGAGTTGCCGTCGGGCGTCGCGAAGATCTCCGCTGACGCGACGTTGTACATCTTCGATGACGACGACGAGGGGGAGCCGGAGCGTCGTGTCATCGCGCGCGCTACTGCGTACACCGTCGACCTCGACCGGGTGGGTGACGTCGTTGACGTGTTCGATCAAGTAGGCGGCGAAGCATTCGAGATCACCGAGTCGATTCTCGGTGATGAGAACGTCTTCGAGTGGCTCGACTCCCGCGAT
Source organism: Microbacterium kunmingense (assembly GCF_023155745.1). Lineage (GTDB taxonomy): Bacteria > Actinomycetota > Actinomycetes > Actinomycetales > Microbacteriaceae > Microbacterium > Microbacterium kunmingense. The sequence goes on along the minus strand of NZ_JAKNUS010000018.1, from coordinate 1,675 downwards.
CCGCTGGTTGGCGAGCAGGTGTCGCAGCTCGTGATCGTCGAGGGCGTCTTTGTGGAGCCACCGTACCGGGGTCAGCGCCTTGGTCCACGTCTGCTCACGACGCTGGTGGAGACGGTGACCGGCACGGGGAGGGAGACTCTCATCGTTCTCCGCGCGCAACCGGTGCCGTGGGAGCACCTGTCCGAGATCGAGTTTCGGCGCTCCCGAAAGAAGGTCGCTGCGTCGTACGAAAGCGTCGGGTTTGCGCACTTCCGGGACAACATCTATTGGCGTCACAACGCGTTCGTCGGGACCGAGAACCTCGAGGCGTGAGTCACGCCCCCGGGTATTTGGGAACCTTCAGGTCGACCTCCCCGGCCAGGTGGCGAGCGTCGTCGGGCGGGTCCAGTTGCGGCGGGCGGTGCGCTCCGTGGTGAGATCGTGCGGAGCGGCAACGATCCACACGGTCGCTTCCCGCGTCGATCAGATCCGACGAGCCCTCACTGACTATCACCACGATGGCTCACCAACGTCTACGACGAAGACAACCCGGCCGGATCCTCCACCACACCAGGGGACAGGACCATCAATCAAGAAGGGTTTCTCATGCAGTCAGCGCCTCGAGGATGAGACCGCGCACGTGATCAAAGTCGAGGTCGGCCGGAAGCTGGAGCCACGCGTTCTTCTGACCCTTGTAGTGTGTCCCGACGCCGGCGTCAACGAGAGCCGCCGTGCGCATTGGGTCAAGCTTCACCACCACCTGCCCGCCGCTGGTCATGGCGCGCACGGCGCCACTGCTGCTTCCCGAGACGATGAGACTGCCGCGGTGGTTCCGTGACACACCGTCAAGCGCAGTCATCTCGTGAGCGATCGTGTCGAACACTTCATCCCCAGTCATCACGGTTCTCCCTTCATGCGCGGTCGACGACCCCAAAGCGATCCCTACAGGTGGCCCTCAGAAGAAGTGTCCCACTCAGGCTCCTTCACGCGGAAGACCACGGCGCGCAACGCTTCGGGCGCAGAGCTGCGGATCAAGGCCGCCGGGTTACCGGCTCGCAAAACGTTGGAGGACTTCGATTGGGATGCGCAGCGGAGGGCGCTCGCAGACCAGTTCTGACGACCGACAGCAGTTCATCGTCAGCCGGTTCCTACAGATGTCACGCTCCGAGTTGTCCATTTCGCAGGGGAGATGTCTACGCGATGTCCATATGGACCTTTCGGGGCATTGGGGCGAGTCGCTTCGGTGGGATTCGCAAAAAACGTCGAGACGCCGACTGACCGGCGCTCGTAGATTCGAAGCGTGTCCTCAGTCGTCCTTCCACTCACCGCTCAGCGGCATGCGGAACGTGTGAGCCGGGCACTTCACTGGATGGAGGAGCGTCTCGAGGAGCCGGTGACCCTCGCCGAGATCGCGGCGGTCGCTGGTCTTTCGCCGCATCACTTTCACCGCGTCTTCCGTGCGGTCGTGGGTGAGAACCCGAAAGCGCACCTGCGCCGGTTGCGGCTTGAGCGAGCGGTCTACCGACTCAAAGTCAGTACGGACACGGTGCTGCACATCGCGTTGGAATCGGCCGCGTCCGTTTGAGTGGTGGTCTTTCGCTTCGTTGCGATGATCAGCTGTCGTTAGTTTAGGCGGCGGTGATCTCGGGGAGTATCACCGCCTCGTCGATGGTGGGGGTGGTCGCGGTGAGCTCGG
>NZ_JAKNUS010000017.1 GCF_023155745.1 Microbacterium kunmingense | reverse complement strand
CCGAGCTCACCGCGACCACCCCCACCATCGACGAGGCGGTGATACTCCCCGAGATCACCGCCGCCTAAACTAACGACAGCTGATCATCGCAACGAAGCGAAAGACCACCACTCAAACGGACGCGGCCCTACCGGGAGTCGAAGGTCCGAGTCTCGGAACGGCACCGGCGCCAGGTTGTCGTCGAGATCACGTTCGCTTCCCCCCATGACCTCATCCGGTGGGAGGACAGTAAGGAGCGGCAGGCGCACCTGCAACAGGCCGTGCCGCTCACGATCGGGCAGGCCCGTCCACTGACTCCGGACGCCCTCACCGGTGCAATCCCGACGGCCGGTCCCGCGCGCCCGCGGTGGTGGACGGCGCGATAACGCTGCACCCGAGCGCCCCGCCGAGACGATCCGGCGGGGCGCTCCCGTGTCCACCCCCCGTGTAGGGAACGCTCAGAGTTGTCCACGCTGCAGCAGTGAACCCGCGGAACTCGCCGATGACATGTCCACGGCCACCGCCATTGAGCGCAGCTCGAAATGTCCGGACAGGGCGCGGAGCGCGGTCCTCGATCGCTCACTCAGGCAGCGCGCCTGGGGGGCGAAACTCCCATTCGCCGAGCGGTCTCGTCAGTAGTGCTTGAGGATGTAGGCCCATGCAGACTCGAGGGGCTCACCGGTGAGGGGCAGCTTGTACTTCTGGAACAGCTGCCGCAGCTGCCGGCGGATCGCCTTCTTCGAAGCGTCCTTCGTCGCCCAGTTCGGGTGCACTGCCTGCTTCACGAGGGCATCGACCTCGGCGACCACCTGCGAGACGAGGACCGTCATGCCTTCCGGGTGGTGCTCTTCGAAGATGCGCGTGAGCATGCCGATGTTCGGGTCAGGCAGATCCGTAAGGAGCCCGCCGTCGTCCTCGGTCTCGGTGGTCTTCAGGTCCGTGGCGACGCCGAAGAGGGTCGTGAGGAAGTCGATGGAGTCCTCCGCCGTCGCGATCACCCGCTGGCGGAGCTGGTCAAGCCGCTCGGCGATCGAGGAGTAGCGAAGCGCTCCGTCCCCGCCTCCGTCGAGCTTCCTCTGGATGCGGGCGGTGAGCGAGTCGAGGATCTCCTGTGCGGACTTCCCCTCGTACTCGGTCGGGACCGGCGGCAGGTGGCCCTTCTCCGACATCGTCCGGATCGTCTCGGCGTCGGCGATGACGACGGCGATGTTGCGGTCGGTGACGCGGACGTTCCGCATGTGCTGATGGACGAGCTCACGGGTCTTCGGGCCGAGGCGCTCCCACAGCAGATCGTCGTCGTCTGTCTCCGCGGGGATCGCGGCGTATACCTGCGCGTACCAGCGGTAGTCGTCCTCCCAGTCGTCCAGCACGGCGTCCGGGGCAATGGTTTCCCACAGTCCCTGGGCCAGCGAGAATTCAGCACGGAACTCTGCCCGGTCGTCGGTGTCCGCCGGCACACGCTCGAGCGCTGCCTGCAGCGAGTCCATGGATCCGTCGCGCGTGATGCCCACGAACCTTCTGCGTATCTCCTTCAGCGCCCCCGCGAGGGTGACGAGCAGCTCTTCGGTGTCGATCTGGCGGCCGGCGTGCTCGGGATTGGACGGCGCTATCGCCCTCGCGAATCCATCGCCGAGACCAACGTAGTCGACGATGGTGCCGTAGCTCTTCACAAAGCCGGTGTCCGGGTTCCGCCACGGCCTGTTCGTGCGGGTGATCGTCTGGAACAGCGTGTGGAGCTTCATCGGCTTGTCGAGGTAGAGCACGCCCTCGATGGGGGCGTTGAACCCGGTGCCGAGCTTCGCGGTGACGATGAGGAACTTCAGGGGGTCATTCACGTCCCGGAAGCGGTCCAGCAGTGCTTCCTCTTCCGCATCGCTGAGCTTGTACGGCTCGTATTCGCTCTTCCCCGTCGCGGAGATCACCACCGCGACCTCGTCTGCGCGGCCGTCGCCCGCGAGAGCGCCCCGCAGCGCAGCGTCGTAGAGAAGACACAGCTCTTGGTCGGCCACGACGATCTGAGCTTTCATGCCGAGCGGGTCGATCGACTTGTAGAAGTGATCGACGATGTCTGCGCTGACCGCGGCGATGCGTTCGGGGTTGTGGAAGATCGCGCGGGCGTTCGCGACGCGGCGGGCGTAGGACTCCTTCTGCGTCTCGGTCAGCTCTTCCTCGTCGGCAAGCAGGTCGAACGCCGCGTCGAGCTCGTCCTTGGCGATGTCGAACTTCACCGGGCGTGGGACGACGCGCATGGGCACCGTGGTGCCATCGGCGATCGACCGATCGGAGTCGTAGGTGCCGAGGGCCCACCCAGGGTCACGCTCGTCGCCGAACAGCTGGTAGGTGTTCCGGTCGAAGTCCGCCACAGGCGTGCCGGTGAATCCGTACCGGTGCGCGTTCGGAAGCGCAGTGCGCATCGCCTCCCCGAGGGAGCCCTCCTGGGTGCGATGGGCCTCGTCGACGAGCAGGACAATGTTCTCCCGCTCGGACAGCACCCCGGCGCCGGCGAACTTGTGCACGGTCGTGGCGATGATGCCGCGATGTTCCTGCTTCAGCGCTGTCTGGAGCGACGCGAGCGTCGCGGCTTTCACGGGCGTGGGAACGCCTGCCGAAGCGAACTGCGCGAAGGTCTGCGTCACCAGCTGAGTGCGGTCCGCGACCGCGACGATCGTCGGGTTGTGCATCCGCGGGTCGAAGTACAGCCGCGTGGCCACCCACGACATCGTGAGCGTCTTCCCGGAACCCTGCGTGTGGTAGATCAGGCCCCGTGAGTTCTTCTCGCTTGTGGCCCGGGCGACGATCTTCTCCACGGCCTCGTACTGGAAGTACCGCGGGAGGAGCTTGATCGTCCGCACAGCGCCGTCCGCGTCCTGCGCATCGAACATCGCGTAGTGCTCAATGAGGTTGAGAATCACCCGCGGGCTGAGCAGGCCCGTGATGCTCCTCTTCACCCGCTCCCAGCCCTCGATGGTCGCCGGCGCGTCCGAGGAACCCCACCGGTGCCAGTGCTCCAGAGGCGTCCTGACGCCGGCGTAGCGGAAGTCCTTGCCGTCGGTGGCGAACGAGAGCAGGTTCGATGTGAAGAACACGGGCTGGTGCACTTCGTACGAGGTGTGGATGTCCTTCGCTCCGGCCTTCCATGTCACTGTGCTGGAAACGGGTGTCTTGGTCTCACCGACCACGACGGGGATGCCGTTGATGAACAGCACAACGTCGAACCGGGCTCCCTGATAGGTGACCTCGTCGGAGACGATGAACGAGTTCTGCTCAGGGTGGGCGAAGTCGAACACCTCGTAGGGCTCGTCATGGTTCGTGTCCGGCATCATCACAGTCCCGCCCCCGCGCAGAAGCCGCGTGAAGGTCTGGTTCGCCGCCATGAGGCCCTCATCGGCGGCCGTGAGCGCCGCGCGGCGCAGATCGCTGAGCACAGCATCCGTGCGGCCGACGAGAGTCGGGTTCAGCTGTTCGATCGCAGCGCGAAGGTCTGACTCGATGAACACCTGGGAGGTCGACCTGGGCAGGTCCTTGCCGGGGATGTACGTCCAACCGGCGTCGACCAGCAGCTGCACGAGGGCAGCCTGCACTGTGTTCTTCTCGGTGTAGCTCTCGCTCACAGGGCCTCCTCCAGGAGAGCGTCGTACGACGCCGGAATCTCGTGCTCCCCTGAGAGCAGTACCGTCAGCAGGTTGCTCCGCAGCGTGCGAAGAGCGTGGGCTGTTTCGCGGGCGGCGTCGGCTACTCGGGACAACCCCGCGAATGCGGCGGCCTGACGTTCCTGTGTAGTCACATCTGGCATCGGAAGCGAGATCATTCGAGCCCTCGCTTGAGCCAGATTTCGCATGTCGGAACCCGTTGCGAGCGCGGCGATCTGCGCACGAGCGCCCCTGGTTCTCAGCATGGTGTTCAACCAATCGCCGGTCGTCTTACGCCTGTCTGGCACCAACCTGAACGTCTTGTCGCTGAGAAAGAGATTGCCGACGGTGGACTCCACGACGCATGTAACTCCGACTCGGTCGATTGCACCACTGGCTCGCGTCATGAGCAGGTCTCCGGCCTGAACGTGTGCTCGGTCTGGCATCTGAACGGACCCCGCGAGCGCTTTCGACTCCTCCTCATGGAAGCGGTCGTCGCCAATCGCACTGACTTTCAACACACCTACTTCGTCGTGACGCGGCGGTCGAGGCAAAGCGGCGGGGCTTGCACCCGCGACGATGTCGCTGAGTACGTCGCCAAGCGGAGTTGCATCGCCAACCACGCCGTCGGCGATACTCATCTTCGCAGCCGTTGCCGAAGAGCCCTCTCCCTCCGCAGCCTCCACAGCGTCATCGACGGCCGCGATCAGATCCACGATCCGTCGTTGCTCCCAGACCGGCGGCAGGGTGACGGGGATGTCGAGAAAGTCGCGCTGCTTCAGCCGACGACGCTCGGTAGTGCCAGTCGCCCGTGCCGCCGCCTCGGGCTGAAACCCGGGCGATTCGAAGAGCAGCTCGACGAACGCGCCGCTCGTCTGGGAGGTGTCAATCTCGAAGATCGGAAAGTCGTTGGTGACATGGCATCCGTCGACGTCTGCACCGGCAACCCCGAAGCTGGCCTTGGTCGCCCACATCCGGTTGTACGTCACGTCGCCCTCGCGCAGCAGAGTGAGCGCCCTCGTCTTAACTTCGCTGGCGGGGACGGGCTCGCGGGCGTAAACGCCTTCGGTGTACCAGCGGACACCGGCGTATCGAACCTCTTCGAGGTCAGCGACCTCCACGGGCCGTGCGATCTCCGTCAGGAACACACCTAGCGTCGTCTCCCGCCAACCGTCACGCATCGAAGCTGGCCTCCCTCAGGCGCAGGTCCAGGGCCGTGCGCGCAATGTCCATGCGTTCCTGTGCTTCGCGGAGCGCAGCCAGCGCTGCGTCGACGTCAGCCTCTGCTCTCGTCTCGGTCTGGATGTACCGGCCGATGTTGAGGTCGTAGCTCTTGCCTTCGATGTCGGCTCGCGGGACGAGGCTGACCGCGACACCGCCCTCACCATCTGCGTCCTCAGCGGTGACATAGCTCGAGGTGATCGCATCGACATCGTCGTCGCTGAGGGTGTTCTGGTTCTTGCCCGGCTTGAACCTCGCGCGTGCGTCGATGAACAGGACATGGCCCTGGCGCTCGACCGGCTTGCTGGCCCGGAAGATCAGCAGACACACCGGAATCGACGTCGAGTAGAAGAGGTTGTTCGGCAGCCCGATGACGGCCTCGAGGAGGTCGTTGTCCACCACCCAACGGCGCATGTCCGCTTCGCGGCCGCCGCGGAAGAGCACACCGTGCGGCATGACCACGCCCACGCGCCCGGTCTCGTCCCGCATGGTCGACAGCATGTGCTGAATCCACGCCCAGTCGCCGTTCTTCGCCGGCGGAACGACCCCGCCCAGGGCGCGCTTGTACTTGTCTTTCGCCCAGGTGCTCGACGGCCAGTTGTCCAGCGAGAACGGCGGGTTGGCGATGACCACGTCGAACTTCCGGAGCCTGCCGTGCTCGTCCAGCAGTTTCGGCTCCCGGAAGGTGTCCCCGCGCTTGATCTCGAAGTCTTCGAGCCCGTGGAGGTACAGGTTCATGCGGGCGATCCCCGCCGTGGTGAGGTTCTGCTCCTGCCCGTACAGCAAGAGCGACTCCGGGTTGTCGCCCGCGAGCTTCACTGCTTCGACCGTCTCGACGAGCATCCCGGCGGACCCGCAAGCGGGGTCGCAGACTGAGTCCCCGGGCTGCGGGGCGAGGATCTTCACCAGGAGATGCACGACATGCCGGGGCGTGAAGAACTCGCCGGCTTTCTTGCCGGAGGCCTCGGCGAACTCACGCAGCAGGTATTCGTACGCGGACCCGAGCATGTCGCCGGCCATGTGCGCCGGGTCGAGCGTGAGGCGATCGAAGACAGCCATAAGCGCCTTCAGGGCTGATTCGGGGATGCGCTCCGTGTTCGCCCAGTTCACATCGCCGAAGACGCCGGCGAGCTTGCCGGGGTTCGCTTCCTGGATCGCGACGAGGGCTCTGTTGAGCACTGCGCCGGACTTCTTCGTCACCTCGTAGGTGTCGTCCCAGTGAGCACCATCGGGGACGAGGAACGTCTGGTAGTCCTCGTCCTCGATCTCCTGCGTCCATTCGTCGCCGAGGTCGGTGATCGCCTGCTCGTGCCGGTAGTCGTAGACGTCGCTGATCCACTTGTAGAAGAGCACCGGGAACACGTACGCCTTGAAGTCACCCGGATCCACCGGTCCGCGGAGAGCATTCGCTGCTGCCCACAGGGCCTGCTCAAGCTCACGCTGTGTGAGGTGGTCAGGGTCCGCCGGGGCGAGTGTCATCGAAGAGCCTCCTAGTGTTCGCGGCGCCCTGAGATGTTCGGCCGGGGGCTGCGTTCACGCTATCGCGAAGCGGCTGCCCTCAAGTCGCGGCTACGTCGCTGACTGGCCGAGGTAGCGGAGCCCCATCGATCCGAGATCCACCAGAAATGTCCAGATGGACACACCGTGGACATTTCATCTGCGAAATGGACAACTCCAACCGGAACCTACACCCCGGCCCGTCAAATGTCCGACCCCCCCTACTACTGTTGTGTGTGTCAGATACACAACATGGCGCGAGCCGTTAGGCGCGGGCGGCGTGTGCCGGCATGCCGGACCGCCCCACCAGGGGCGAACGGCCGGCTTCGCCGACGCGATGACGCGCCGGCCGCGAGCGGGCGGATTTGCTCAGCGCGCCTGGAGGAGGCGCGCTTTCAGACGCTCTCCCCGCGCCTGGCGTTGGCTCTCCAGATCTCCCAGGCCCTCGTGAGCTGCCCGTTGTTGGATTCCGCGGCCGCGGCGCCCTCTTCTGCGGTGAGGGCGGTGTAGCCGCCGAGCTGACCGGCCGTCACCTGTGCTCGGGCGTTGAGGTCCGCGTAGACCGCGCGGGCGACCGCCTGCGGGATCGAGTCGCCCACGGCGACGAATCCGTGTCCTCGCATGAGTGCGACCGCCGCGCCCCCGAGGGTCGCAGCAAGGTCCGCGCCGAGCGAACCGCTGCGGATCAGCAGGTCGCTGGAGGACCCGACGCTGTCACGGATCTCGAAGACCGGGACCGCTTCGCCGAGGAAGCCCGCCATGTGCCACACCGCCTGCAGAGGCGTCCTGGAGATGCTGAAGGGCACCATCGACGCGGAGTGGCTGTGGACAACGGCCTGGACATCGGCGCGTGCCCGGTAGATCTCGCCGTGGATGAATCGTTCGAGATAGCTCGGTCTGTCGTCCGCGGTCGTCCCGTCCAATCCGATCACCTGAATGTCGTCGGGCGTGACGAGGCCGGGGGCCAGGTTTCTGGAGATGAGGAACCTGCTCGGGTCGTCGGGGTCACGGACGCTCACGTGGCCGAAAGCATCGAGGATGCCGTGGCGGACGAGAATGCGATTCGCATCGACGAGATCCTCTCGAACCCCTAGTCGATCACCAGTTGACATCCTTCATCGCTCCCTACTGCAGACGTACGTGTCGCTGTCAGCCCGAACACGCGGCTCACTCACCGTATACGGCGCTGTCACTCCTGCTCGACATCTCACGCGAACGCCTGCCCGAAGACCCGGACATCGCCCATCGCAGACGCGACCTGGATCAGCGTCGGCCCATCCTCGGCGAACGCGGCGGCGAACGCGCTCTCGAGCTCCTCCGGGTTGGACGCCCGCCAAGACTTCAGTCCCAGGCTTCGGGCGTACGATGCGTGGTCGATCGGGGGCCGGAAGGTCCAGCGCATCGCATCCTCTGCGCCGGGCTCTCCGAGCGAGCTGCCCATCGCTCCCGTCACGGTCGCGACGTCCCGCCAGCCCCCGTTGTCGAGGACGAGGTAGACGACCGGAACGTCGTACGCGGCAGCGGTGTGGATCGCTGTGGAGTTGAACATGAACCCGCCATCGCCGAGGACGGCGATCACTCGACGATCGGGACGAGCCATCTGGATGCCGACCGCCGCCGGCGCGCCCCAACCCTGAGCACTCGCCTTCCCCGAGAGGCCGAAATACGTCCACGGTGCGCCATAGTCGACGAGTGTGTCGATGAAGCCCTCCGCGGATCCGCACTGGTTGACGACGATCGTCTCGGAGCCGCCGAGGCGATGGATGAGGTCCGCGATGTGGGCCGCCGATACCGCGCCATCAGCCTCGCCGAGCAGGCGCGACCGCAAGGCTTCGCGGCCCGCTTCCCAGCGCTCTCTGAGCCCTCGCACCCGCCCGCCCGAGCTCACGGGTACCGCTCCGCCTTCAGCGAGGCGATCGGCGACCGCATCGAGCAGGCGCCCGGGGTGGCTGAGGATGCCGACCTGACCTGCGTACTGCCGGCGCAGAGCGAGCGGGTCCACGGTGACCTGCACCACGAGGCTGTCACCGAAATCCGGCAGGGGCATCGCCAGCCCCTCGGTGAGCTCGGCGCCGAGGAGGACGACGACGTCTGCGCCCTCCAGTGCAGGGCTCGATGCGGTCAGCTTGCCGACGTACCTCGGATTGGTGTTCGGGAAGGCGAGGTCGGCGCCCTTGATCTCCCCGAGCACGGACGCGTCCACCAGGTCGGAGAGCCTTTCCAGCGCGGCAATCGCACCGTACCGCGCGACCTCTGTCCCCACCACGATGACCGGACTGGCCGCCGTCCTGAGAATCTGGGCGAGACGCTCTACCGCATCCGGATCGAGCGCCTCATGCAGATACTCGGTCACCGGTCCCGGGGTGAACTCGATCTCCTCTTCCAGAAAGTCCATCGGAATGCCGAGGTGCACCGGACCGTAGGGAGGGGTGGAAGCGATCTGGAACGCTCGCTCGAGGAACTCCGGAAGCCGCTCCGCCCGGGGGATCTCAGCCGACCACTTCGTGTACTGCTGTGTCGCCTCTGTGATGGCCCGGGGAACGTTTTCGGCGCCCAGGCATCCCTGCAGGCGGCCTTCGCCTCGACGGGGTTTGCCCGAGGCTGACGGGAACAGCGCCTCCCAGCACCGCCGGCATGGATCGCGCCGCGCTTGCTGCGACGACGTACAGCGCGCAGCGCTGCCCCCCTACGAGAGCAGAACGGTCACGGTCTTCGTCTCGGTGTACGAGATCAGTTCGTCGAGGGACTCCTCGCGGCCGATCCCCGAAGCCTTCACCCCTCCGAACGGCAGTCCCCAGAAGTGCCGGCTGCCACTGTTGACGAGGATGTAGCCGGCCTCGATCTGCCGGGCGACGACGTGGGCGCGCGTGACGTCGCGCGTCCAGATGCTCGAGGTGAGCCCGTACTGGACGCCGTTGGCGATCCGTACGGCCTCCTCGTCGGCGTCGAAGGTGGTGACGGAGAGGACGGGGCCGAAGATCTCGTTCTGCTCGACGAACGACCCGGGGCTGACACCGGTGAGCAGCGTCGGCTCGACGAACCACCCCTCATCGAGGCCGGCGGGACGGCCGCCGCCCGTCGCCACGGTGGCACCCGCCTTCCTGCCTTCGGCGATGGCGCTGATGGACTTCTGGAACTGTGCCTCCGACACGAGCGGGCCCATGTCCACGGACGGGTCCAGCGGGTCTCCCACCCGGATCGCGGCCATGCGCTCGGCGACCCGGCCGATCACTTCGTCGGCCACCGAGGAGTGCACGAGCAGGCGGCTCGTCGAGCCGCAGCTCTGTCCGGCGACCCACGTGAAGTTCATACCCGCGACGGCACCGGCCGCAGCCGCCTCCAAATCGGCGTCGGCGAAGACGATCTGAGCGTTCTTTCCGCCCAGTTCGAGCGACACGTGCTTGACTCCGGTCTCGGCTGCATCCCGCTGGATCGATTGCCCCGTCGCGGTGGACCCGATGAAACCGATCCGGCGGACCTCGGGATGACGCACCAGCGCGCGTCCGGTCACCGCGCCGCGACCGCTGACGGTGATCAACAGATTGTCCGGGAGGATCCCGACCGCGAGCTCGGCCAGGCGCAACGAAGACAGCGGCGTCTGGTCCGGGGCCTTGAGGACCACGGCGTTGCCGGCGACGAGGGGCGCGGCGACCTTCGCCGCCGCGAAGAAGAAGGGATGGTTGAACGCACCGATACGCGCGACCACTCCGTAGGGCACCTGCATGGTGTAGTGGAGGTTCGTGCTCACCGGAATCGTCCGGCCACCGAGGTCGAGCGCCATGTCGGCGAAGATCTCCATGAGTTCCGCCGCCGCGTCCACATCGCCCCTCATCATCGAGAGGGTGAACCCGCCGTCCAGTGCGTCGAGAGTGGCGAGCTCCTCACGGTGCTCTCGGATCGTCGCAGCGAGTTGCCGGATCACGGCGGCCCGGGCTCGGGGCGGCATCGCGCCCCAGGCCGGCTGCGCAGCCTGCGCCGCCGCCACCGCGCGCCCGACCTCCTCCTCGGAGAGGTCGGGGGCGGAGGTCAGGGGACGCCCGGTCGTGGGGTTCTCGACCTCGTAGCGCGCGGCACTGGCCCACGGCTTGCCATCGAGAGTGACGGTCCATTCCCGGTCTGCGACATCGGTCGACGGGCTCATCATTGACTCCTCGTTTCCAGCAGAAGCGGTTTCTGTGTTCCAGAGGAGCATGCCCACCCTCTGGGACGGGAGGATGGTCCTCGCAGCCGCGACGCATCGCCTCCTCCTCCGAGCGCGGCCGCGAAGGCCTTCCTCGGGCCCACTTGACGTAAGGCGCGCGTGTGTGGCAGAATCAATTTCTGCACATCAGAAACTATGCCTCGGCCCGCTTCGACGTGCGACGTCGGAGCGGTGTCGAAGCATTACACTACGGATAGGCGCGACGATGAGCACTTCCAGCATGACGATCTACGACGAGATCCGTCGCGGAATGATACCGGCGTACATCTACAACGACGCGGAGATCTTCGCGCGCGAACGAAAGAACCTTTTCAGCCGCGCCTGGCTGTTCGTGGGCCACGAGTCCGAGATTCCTCAGGCCGGCGACTACGTCGTCCGGCGAATACTCGACGACTCGTTCATCATCGTCCGCGACGAGAAGGGTGAGATCCGCGCCCACTTCAACATGTGCCTGCATCGCGGCATGCAGGTCTGCCGGGCCGAGATGGGGAACGCCTCGCACTTCCGCTGCCCGTACCACGGGTGGTCCTACCGCAACGACGGACGCATCGTCGGACTCCCCTTCCACGAGGAGGCCTACGGCGGCGAGGCCGGGTTCAGCCGAAAGGGCGCACGGCTCCTGCCGGCGCCGAACCTCGGTATGTACAACGGCCTGATCTTCATCAGCATGGACCCGGATGCGCCGAGCCTCGAGGACTACATCGGCGACTTCAAGTTCTATCTCGACTACTACACCCGGCAGAGCCCCAGCGGCATCGAGCTCCGGGGCCCGCAGCGGTGGCGCGTCAAGGCGAACTGGAAGATCGGCGCCGAGAACTTCGCCGGCGACATGTACCACACGCCCCAGACGCACACCTCGGTCGTCGAGATCGGGCTGTTCCGCGAGCCGAAGGCCGAGAAGCGCAAGGACGGCAACACATACTGGGCCGGCAACGGAGGCGGCACGACCTACAAGCTCCCGCCGGGCACGCTCGAGGAGCGGCTGCGGTACGTCGGCTACCCGGACGAGATGGTCGAGCGGATGAAGGCGACCTGGTCTCAGGAGCAGCTCGATGTCATCGGCCGCGACGGGTTCATGATCTCCGCGGCCTCGCTCTTCCCGAACATGTCCTTCGTCCACAACTGGCCCAAGGTCGAGGAGGGTTCGGACGAGGACGTGCTCCCGTTCATCTCCATCCGGACGTGGCTTCCGATCAGCGAGGACGAGACCGAGGTGTACTCCTGGTTCGCGGTCGACGCTGAGGCTCCGGAGGAGTTCAAGGCACTGTCGTACAAGGCCTACCTGATGTGCTTCGGGTCGACGGGCATGTTCGAGCAGGACGACGTGGAGAACTGGGTCTCGCTCACGAACACGGCGAAGGGATCAATGGCGCGGCGCCTGCTCCTGAACAGCCGCATGGGCATCCTCAAGGATGGATCGCCGGTCGTCGAGCCGCTCGGCCCCGACCAGTTCGCCGGCCCCGGCGTCGCGCACGTGGGCTACGGCGAGTACAACCAGCGCCATCTGCTCCACCGCTGGGCGGACTACCTGGAGTCGGAGTACGAGGGCGTCGACTTCCGTGCCCTGTCGATCGGCGGCGAGCCGCCACTGGATGTCGAGCCCCGACCTGCGGGCATCACGAACAATGGTCAGAAGGTGGTCCGATGATCGAGGAGACCGGCAAGGCAGTTTCCGAAGTCTCCCGGCTTCGCAAGTCGTCAACCCTCGCCGACCGGGTGGGCTCGTCCCTGCCCTTCACGAGCGAGCTGCACGCCACGATCCATCGCTGGCTCGTCGAAGAGGCCTACACTCTCGACCAGCAGCGGTATGAGAGCTGGCTGGACATGCTGACGGAAGACATCCACTACGTCATGCCCGTCCGCGTGACCACCGCACTCGGCACGCCCTTCAGCACGTCCCCCGGGATGGCGCACTGGGACGAGAACAAGTACTCGCTCAGCCGGCGCGTCGCACGGTTCCTTACCGAGCATGCCTGGACCGAGGACCCTCCGTCCCGGCTGCGTCACTTCGTGACCAACGTGCGGGTGTTCGAGACCGACGTGCCCGGCGAGGTGCTCGCCGACTCCGCGATGCTGCTGTTCCGCAGCCGAGGAGACGTGAACGAGCCGTCGATCATCTCCGCCCACCGGGAGGATGTGTTCCGTGACGTCGGAGGCGAGTACAAGCTCGCGCGCCGCGTCATCCTCGTCGACGAGTCGGTGCTGCGCACCCAGAACCTGGCGATCTTCCTGTGACCCTGGAGTGGGAAGGCGCCGACGTCGATCGGGCCGCCGCGATCGCCGCCGCCGAGGAGCGCGCACGTTTGGTCGCGCGCACCGTCGGCGAGCCGCTCACGATCGCCAACGAGTTCTCTGAGATCACGGTGAGCCGGGTCGAGACCCGCAACGGGACGCGTCTGCTCATCGACTCTCCGAAATCCGGACAATGGATCGCACTCGACCCGCTCGAGCTGGAGGCGCTCACCTGGCAGACCGTCCAGACGTTCTCAGCGATGATCGGGTCGCCGTACGCGCCCGTGTTCCCCGACCCCGACCCATCATCAACGAGGAATGACCATGGCCACGGTGAAGGCTGACCTCTCCCTCTGCCAGGGCTACGCGAACTGCGTCGTGGCCGCGGGAGACTACTTCGACATCGACGACGACGGCAAGGTCGTGCTCTTGCAGCTCGAGGTGCCGGACGCGGAGCGCACTCGCGTCGAGGAAGCCGCCCGAAGCTGCCCGGTCTCGGCGCTGTCTGTCGAGGGTTGAGCCGATTCGCATGTCTCACGTCGTCGTCGTCGGTGCTTCCGTCGCCGGAGTCAAGCTCGTACAGAATCTTCGTTCGGAGGGGTTCACCGGCGCGATCACGCTGGTGGACCAGGAGAGCCATCCCCTCTACGACCGTCCCCCGCTGTCGAAGAAGTACCTCAGCGGCGCCGCATCCGACCCGGAGATCGCGCTGACGACGGCGGAAGCGCTCGAAGGCCTGCGGGTCGAGACCCGTTTCGGCGTCGCCGCGACCGAGCTGGATCCTGCCGGCAAGACGCTGACGCTCGCCGACGGCAGCGAGCTGACCTACGACATCCTCGTCATCGCGACGGGTGCCCGAGCTCGCCGAACCCCGTGGGCTTCCACTCCCGGCGTCCACGTGCTGCGTACCCGCGCCGATGCCGACGAGCTGCGCAAGGAGCTCGTTCCGGGCCGCCACCTCGCGGTGGTCGGCGCCGGATTCATCGGCGCCGAGGCGGCCGCCACAGCGCTTGCGGCCGGTGTCAAGGTCACCATCATCGAACCGATCGGTGCTCCGATGGGCCGGGCGATGAATATGGAAGTGGGCGGTATCTTCGCGGAGAAGTACCGCAGGGAGGGTGCTGAGCTACGCTTCGGCGTCTCCGTCGAGAACGTCGAGCGCACGGGTGACCGCGTCCAGGTCACGCTCACCGATGGCGCGACGCTGGATGTCGACGCTGTCCTGCTCGGTATCGGAGCGGTCGTCAACACGGAGTGGCTCGAGTCGTCGGGCCTCGCGCTGGATAACGGTGTCGTCTGCGAAGGCACGCTTGCCGCCGTCGGCGTCTCCCACGTGTATGCGATCGGCGACGTGGCACGATTCATGAACCGACGGCATCCCGACCCGATCCGGTTGGAGCACTGGACGAGCGCGACGGATCAGGCGCTGATTGTCGCGCATAACATCGCTCACCCGGATGACCTGCGCAGCTACGACCCGACGGAGTATGTGTGGAGCGACCAGTACGACTGGAAGATCCAGATCGTCGGGCATACCGGATCTGATCACTGGACGATGGTGGGCGACCCTGCGCAGGACCGCTTCGCCGTCGTGTACGGCGAGAGCCAAGGGCAGGCCGAAGGTGCCGTCATCGTGAACTGGCCGCGTGCCCTCGTCGACGCCCGCCGCTCGGTCGCCTCGCGAGCGAAGGCGGACGAGCTGATACATCGGCTGCGCGCCCTCCTCGAGCCCTCGAGCACGGCTCCGGCGAAGGCGGCCGCCCGATGAGAGCTGACGACACCACCCTCCCCCTCCTGCACGGTCACCGCATCCCGCGAATCGGGGTGGGCACGTGGCCACTCACGGGAGACGAGTGCGCAACGATGGTCGAGAAGGCGGTCGGCTACGGTTACCGCCTGTTCGATACGGCGTACAAGTACGCGAATGAGGAGGCCGTCGGTGCCGGTCTGCGTGCATCGGGCATCCCTCGTGACGAGGTCTTCATCACGAGCAAGTTCAACAAGGAGGACCACAGCGTCGAGGGAGTGCAGCGCGCGTACGACCGATCGCTGAAGACCCTTCGCGTCGACTACCTCGATCTGTTCCTGATCCATTGGCCGGTTCCGGCCCTCGACCGATACGTCGAAGCGTGGAAGGGTCTGGTGAGACTGCTCGAAGAGGGACGAGTGAAGGCGATCGGCGTCTCCAACTTCAAGTCTCACCACCTTCAGCGCGTCGTCGACGCGACCGGTGTCGTCCCCGACGTCGATCAGATCCAGCTCAGCGTCGACATCGCCCGTGTCGAACAGCGCAGCTTCCAGCGCGCTCACGGCATCCTGACCGAGGCGTGGAGCCCGCTCGGACGCGGAGGAGCCCTGCTGTCCGATCCCGCGGTGACCGCGATCGCGTCGAAGTATGACAAGTCGCCCGCACAGGTCCTACTGCGCTGGCACATCGAGGAAGGGATCGTTCCCGTCCCGCGCGCCGGCGATGAGAAGCATCTCGCGCAGAACATCGACGTCTTCGATTTCACGCTCAGCTCGGAGGATATGGCGACGCTGAGTGGGCTGGATCAAGGCGAAGAAGCCGCCCGCGACCCGGACGATCCGGCCAACGGGCACTGAGGCCCACGGCGGCGGGTCGGTCGCTCCCGCAGCCACGCTCATCAGCGGCGTGTTCGCGTGCGCAGCGCATCCATGGGCGCTACGACGACCCGGGCCGGTTCACCCCAACAGTTCGGCGAGGCGGATCGCGGCGTCCTGCAGTGACCGCGCTAGGGACTTGACCTTGCCCGGCGGTAACCGCTGCACGGGCGCGGAGGCGTTGATCGCCAGTCGCAGTCCCGACGAGACGTGGACCGGGACCGCGACGCTCGCCACGCCGTCCTCGCTTTCCTGCCGATTCACGGCATAACCGTCCAGTCGTGTCCGAACCAGTTCGGCGACGAGTTCGTCTCGGGAACGTATGGAGTTCGGTGTGACGATCTCGAGCTGCTCGTCCGGGTACAGCCGGAAGAGCTGCTCGTCGCTCAGCTCGGCAAGCAGCGCCTTGCCGGTCGAGGTGCAATGCGCCGGCAGGGTCTTGCCCAGTCTCGAAACCACGCGCACGGCCACATCGGGCTCGGCAACGGCGAGGAATCGGACATGGTTGCCCTCGAGCGTGCCCAGGTGGCAGGTCTCACCGAGGGCGGCGCTGAGGTCCTCGAGGATCGGCTGCGCCAGTCTCGGGACATCCATCCTGCGCAGCACCGAGAAGGCCACCGTCGTCAGCGCCGGGCCAGGGCCGTAAGCCTTGGTCACCGGGTTCTGCCGCACGAAGCCGCGCCATGCCAGCATCGCGAGAAGTCGGTGCGCGGTCGAGGTCGCCACCCCGAGGAGGGCACCGGCGTCCGTGAGCCGCAGCTCGTGCTCCTCACCCAGCAGCAGGATCAGCTTCAGCGCGTTGTCGACCGACTCGATCGGATACTGGGGTGGATCGCCCGGCGACCCGAGCTGTCGATTCTGCACGGCAGAAAGCTTACTTGCAACGTGGGCGCGCTCCTCCTGCACCGCGCGCTCCGATGCCGACCCGACAGGCGGGAGGATCGTCTCCGCGGTGCCACTGCAGCCCGTGCCACCCCACGCCGCCCGCGTGGCTCCCTGTGACGGCCCCGACGGCCCAGGCGCTCTACGGTCGGAGCAGGACCTTCAGGCTGCTGGACGCGTCGCGGGACTGCTCGAAGGCGGCGGCGGCATCGTCGAAGGCGAACTCGTGGGTCGCCAGCGGCGACAGATCGATCCCCTGGGCGTCGGACGCCTGACGATCGACTCGAGGACGGCCTCGTACTCGCGATGAGCGATGGCGAACGACTGCGGGTGCCACAACTGATAGATGTGTAAGCAGCGTTCCGGGTAGGAGTCCACTACCCGCCCCAACGGGATGTCTGCACGCGCGACGCAGCAGCGGAGGAACGCGTGGTGCGCCACCAGCCAGGCGCCCATGTCACCGACTGCCAGCGCCGCATCCATTAGCGTCCCGTACTCGCGCGAAGCGCCGATCTCGGAGCGCAGCATCCGTCCACCGTCCGGCGCGCGCCTAAGGACTCCAGCTGAAGCCGGACACCGTAGAGCTGGTCGACCTCTTCTACGTCCGGGTGATACACCGTCGCTCGGCGATGGTATCGGCCTCGTTTGAGCCTTTCTTCCCGCAGCAAGCGAAACGCCTCGTGCAAATGACCTCCCCGTCGATCCAGGTCTTTCAACTTTCCATCCTGCGTGAGGCGGCAGTGGCGGTGACACTCCACTGCTCGGAAGAGCACTATTTCGCGCTATTGATCCGGACCCCGATGGTCGGAAGCTGTTCAGTGCCGCGTCATCGGCGCAATACGCTGGGAGACGGGGCTTCCTCTGCCCCGGGAGGACACCATGCAACCAGATAACCTCACGGTCACGGCTCGGGTGGCGCGCACAGCCGTCCCCGGGCGGCTGGACGATCTCACCGAGTGGGCGCATGGTTTCACCGGCCGGGCCCAGTCGTTCCCCGGCTACCGGGAGTCGAAGGTCCGAGTCTCGGAACGGCACCGGCGCCAGGTTGTCGTCGAGATCACGTTCGCTTCCCCCCATGACCTCATCCGGTGGGAGGACAGTAAGGAGCGGCAGGCGCACCTGCAACAGGCCGTGCCGCTCACGATCGGGCAGGCCCGTCCACTGACTCCGGACGCCCTCACCGGTGCAATCCCGACGGCCGGTCCCGCGCGCCCGCGGTGGTGGACGGCGATTTTAGTGTGGATCGCGCTGGTACCGCCTGCCATGTTCAACGCCTACTTCATCGCTCCGCTCCTGACCGGCCTGCCGCCGTACCTCCAGATCCTATGTACGACGCCACTGACCGTCGCGTGCGTCATCTGGGTGATGTTGCCTCTATTGCACGCGCTCGAGGAGAGCATCCGCCACTGGCTCGCGTGGCGGCGCGGGCGCTGAGCGTCTGCCCCATTAGGCGCTGTCGCGGCGGGCAAAGCCCTCTCCGCTCCCTCTTGTCAATCTTGCCTACCTTGGTGAGGGGCATGTCGTCGACGGCGATCAGCCGCTCGGGGTGCTTATGCTTAGCCACCCCGGCGGACTCCATGGCGGCGCGGATCCGTTCGAGCCCGAGCGGGCCGCCCTCCTTGAGACTCACGTAGACGCATACCCGCTCGCTGAACACGGGGTCGAGCATCGCGACGGCGGCCGCTAGATCGAAGCTGTCATAGCGGTAGACGAGGTCCTCCACCTCTTCGCACGAAATCTTCTCGCTGCCTCGGTTGATCATGTCGAGATGTAGCCATCCTCGGTGAAGGACCGCGCGTTCGTCTCAGGTGCGCGGTAGCATCCGCGCGGGGTGTAGCGGATCGGTTTCCTGCTCGAGCATAGATCGACGGCTCATCAGATGCCTCCAGAGTTCTTTTCGTCGGTTATGTCGGTGTGGTGATCAGCGGCGGCGCTGGCGCTTGCCGCCCCAGAACGCGCGGACTGCCATGGTGATCGCTTCGTCTTTGGTGAGGCGATCACCACGGGCCGCGGCTTCGTCGCGTGCCTGGTTGATGTACTCGAAGACGTCCGGAGGTAGTCGGAAGGTCGCGGGGTGTTTTTCGATGCGCTGGACATTGTACGGGCCGCGCTTCTTGCCGGTGCGGGGCGACGTGTCACACCCCAATCAGGGCGGCTTCGACGTCGTCATCGGCAACCCACCCTACGTCAACCGGCGCGAGCTCAGCTACCGCATCACCGGCTTCGAGACAGACAACGTCGACGACATCTACGCCTCCTGCTGCGAGCGCTCGGCGCAGATCACGCGCCCGGATGGCCGGCTCAGCCTGATCGTTCCCATCCGCAGCCAGTTCGCCGATCGCGACGAGTCACTGCGGAAGTTCTACGAGCGGCGGTTCGATGCGATCTGGGTGAGCACCTTCCAGGAACGCCCGGCTGCCCTGTTCCAGGTGAAGGTGCGCAGCACGATCATCACCGCCGCCGGGTATGGCAGCGTCTCCGAGCTGCACACGACGCTCACCCACAGCTGGATCGAGGCGTTCCGTCCGCATCTGATGGCGACACTGCGGTATTCGCTTCGGCCCGCCGGCTCGCGGACCCCGAACTGGATGCGCGCCAGCAGCGACGCGATGTTCGAGCTGATCGACACGCTGCTTGCGAAGGGCACGATCTCCTCGACGCCGCTTGTCCGTGTGAGCGACTACTCCGTCGGTTTCAAGAAGACCGCCACGTACTTCCTGAGCACGTACACGGTGCCGCCGGTCACCTACGACAAGACCACGCACGCCACGGTGCCCCTCAACGAGGGGAAGCTGTTCGTTCAGAACCGGAAGGACCAGCTCGCGGCCAGCGCGATCGCGGCGTCGCGGCTGGCGTTCCTGTGGTGGACGTTCACGGGCGACTGCTTCAACGTCACCAAGGGCACGATGTCGCAGATCCCATTCTCCCCGCACGCTTACGGGCAGGACACGTTCGATGCTCTGGTGGAGCTCGGCGAGAGGATCGAGGAGGCGCTGCCGGCCGTGCGCTCCTGGGATCTCAACTCCGGGAAGTACGTGGGCGGGTACGCGATCCCCGAACTGCGTCATCTCACCGGTCAGGCCGACGAGATCATGCTGGAGGCGATCGGCCGCATCGATCTGCTGCCGGAGATCCAGTACGCCCACGCCCGGATGTACAAGAGCACCGGGATTTCCGCGACGACACTGCGAAAGTTGCCGTTCGAGGTCGAGGTGTGACGCGCGACATCCGCACGGGTCCTTTGCCCTCGAGCGACTGCGATCGTTCGTCCGGGTCAGGATCCTCTGAGTGATGGATATGACAGGTAGGCGCTACCGGATGAGTTGACCCATCTCCCAGTCGCCGAGAGGGATCGTCCGACAAGTTCTGTCAGCGGTCCAAGCGGGACGGTGGCGGTCAGGTTGATCATCGCCGCACAGCATAGAACGCGTTCTCGAACTCGATGGGCGGGACGACACACCGACAGCGGTGGGGTGCCTACCCTTCTCAGGCGGAGTCACGGAGCGAGGTGACAAGCTCCGCGGGGAGGGCAAAGACCTTCTCGAGCAACGGGAGAAGGTCCCGGACTGCCTCGAGGTGCTGCTCTTCGGTCAGATCGTCGATCGCCGGAGGCTCGTCGCCAGTCCAGCCGATCGCTTCCGCCACGATCGTCAGGGACCAGGAGTCCCACCTGAGCCGCCCCTCGGATCGCAGCTGCTCCCGGAACTGACCGAGCACGCCCACGGGCTGAAACGCATTGCGATCGCGCGCGAGCTCGTCGCGAACGTACAACATCGCCGTTTCGAAACCGAGCAGGAACGTGTGCACTCGCTCGAACGTGACGGGCTGCCCGATATACATTCCGGATCGCTTCACGAATGCCTCGGCGATCGAGTAGACCGGCAACTCGGCCGGCCCGTTAGTTTCACTCATCTCGACTTCCCTGCCAGCAGCTCAGGAGACGGTCATTACCCGCGGCGCCGTTTGCGGCCCCAGTAGGCGCGAAGCGCAACGGTGACGATCTCGTCCTTGGTGAGGCGGTCGCCGCGGCTGGCTGCATCCTGCTTGGCCCAGTCCATCAGTTCAAGCGCGTCGTCGGGGAGACGGATCGAGACGGGCTTCTTCTGGACGTAGACGACGTTGTAGGGCCCCCGCTTCTTCTTCGCCGGCGGTGGCGTCTCCGCCTCGGCCGACTCAGGAGGCGTCGCGCTCGCCGCTGCCGGCTTCTGGCTTGCGCGAGGTGCGCGTGCGGGTGCTTCGGACGTCGCTGCCTGGTCGACGTCGCTGGTGACTTCCTCAGCGGGGGGCGCGGCCTTGCGTGCGCGGGGCTTCGCTGCAGCTGTGGGCTTCTTCGGGGCGGCCATGGTCACTGACCACCTCCTCGGTTTCCACGGCGGCGAGCGCGGCGCTCCTCGATGCGCCGCTTCTCTTCCATGCTGATGAGCTCCGCCGGCGACAGCGAGCGGGGGCGGCGAGTGCGGCCGCGCTCGGCCTGCCTCTGGTACTCGGTCGTCTTGGCCGTGCTGACGACGTTGAGGGTGACGCCGGTGATGGTGTCGCGGCTGGTGTCGAGGTTCACGTATCGGTTCTTCGACTCTTCGCGGAACCAGCCGAGGGCGTCGCCGCCGTTCTCGTGGATGCGCTTGAGCATCGTCGAGGCGTTGTACGAGTTGACCTCCATCACGCGGCCGTTGGAGAAGGTCAGGTGGGCGGTGATCTGCTTCTGCTTGTCGTGGGACTGGCCCTTGGCGGCGTTGCGGACCTGCTTGATCAGTTCGGCGTTCGCCTGCTCGCGGCCCTTCGCGGTGCGGCCCTTGGGGATGCGCATCTCGATGTACCGGTCGCCCCCGGTGGCGTATGCCACGTCGACGCGCAGCCGACCACCCTGGCGACCCTCAACGTAGGTGCCGCTGAGGTCTTCGGGGATGACGGGCTTGGCGCCGGCCTTGCCTCGCACGGGGGCGATCGAGCCGTCCTTGCGCCGGCGCCGCGGCGGGACGTGGGTGAGGCGTCCGGTGTCAGCGAGCTCCTGGAGCGCCTGGCGGTAGAGGGCGCCGCTGGTTTCGCCGTTGAGGATCTTGCGGACCATTCGAGGCGAGCGGTGCAGCTCCTCGGCGATCTCGGCCGTGCTGATGCCCTTGCGCCGCAGATCGCGGATGAGGTCTTGGGCGGTGCGCTGCTGGTCAGCCATCAGCCCTTCTCCTCTGCCTGCTCGAGCGCCTTGGCGATGCCGGCCCGCTCGGCACGTGCTTTCAGCGCGTCACGCTGCCGCAGCGTCTCCGGCGTGATGAAGGATCCGTTGAGGTAGCCCTGCAGGCGCAGGCGCCCGGTCTTGCCGTCGTCGCCGCCGCCGATGAACCGGTCCGGCAGGGACCACGCCGGCAGCTTGGTCGTGTAGATCGCATCACCCTGGATGCCGATGAGCGTCGAGGGGTCGACCGTGAGAGCACCGGAGGTGTAGCCGCCGAGGGAGCTGGGGCCGTGGAGGACGCGAGCGCGTGCGCGACCCCAGACCTGGGCGGCGAGCTCCGGGTGGTAGAAGCTTCGGGTGCGGTCGTTCGGGCGCGACGGGATGCGATAGATCCAGAGGTTGCCCTGTCGCAGCATCTTGGCCCTGTACTCGGGCGGGACGTCATCGGGCGACGCGGCGACGCGGGTCTCGTCGCGGCCCGCGGCGGCGAATGCACCGATCGAGTGCAGCATGATGTTCCGCAGCGCGGCGAGCACAGCGCGGCGCAGGTCCGGGTGCATCTCGTCCTGCAGCTGGACTCGCTCGCGGGCGCGCGTCATGCGCTCGGTGAAGGTGTCTAGAGGCTTGGCCTTGCGGAACACCACGGCCTCGTGAGGGCGGATCTCCCACCCGTGCTTGAGGGCGACGTGGATCTCGCTGCCGTCGGCCCAGGTGTCGTGCACCGCTCCGGGCCGGTTCGGATAGAACCAGCCTTCGCGAACGTCCAGGTGCTTCACACCGAGCAGGCCAACGTGGTTCCAGCCCTGAGGGACGCGGAACCGCACGTGGAAGCGGGCGCGCGCGTAGGGGTCTTGCTCGAGCAGCTCGTACGCGGCGGCCTGGTTCAGCCGGATCGCGGGGCCGATACCGAGCTCGCGCCCGACGCCGGCGAACATGAACCGGCCGTCGACGTAGGCGAACTCGCTGATCTTCTTCGTCTTGGCCGGGTCGATCAGCGGGACGCAGTCCTCGTGCTTGGCGAACGACTCCCCCGCGACCAGGTGGTCGTAGTGGTGCAGGCCCGAGGTGAAGTGGATCTCCTGGGCGATGTCGTCTTCGACCGGCACGGGGTTGATGTTCTTCGGCAGCGACAGCGCCCACAGGTTCGTTCCGGTGGCGGCAGGGCTGTTGAACAGGCGCGCGTTCTCGTCGGCGTGGCGAATGATCGACGCGGTGACGTTCCAGGCCAGACGAGCCTGGGCAGGGGTCAGCGGCCCGTCGCCGAACCACTCCTCCGCGGTGCGGACTTCGATCTTGAAGCCGGTGACCGCGTGCTCGAACCGACCGGTGGGCGGGCCGTTGTTGACCCAGTGGGCTCCGGGCTTCCAGTTCGGGGTCTGGACGTACAGCCAGTGCCGCACGCCAGGCGCAGGCTCGGGGCGCTTCCCGGTCAGCATGATGCGGTTAGCGCCGTACGAGGCAGCCGTGTCGAGCAGGTCCGTCAGGTTGGGGTTCTTGCGGCGCTCGCCGATGACGGGGCGAACGGGCGTGCCGGCGTCGGTGACGCCTTGCCCGGTGGTCTGGTCGACCCAGATCGTGGGCACGTCCTTCGGCGTCCACGGCTTGGGTCGGTAGTTCAGCTCGTCCATCTCACCCCCTCATTCGTCAGGTTATATTAGTCAAGAGTGCTTGAAAATTGCAATCAGATTTCGCAGTCGACGGGCGCTCCATGAAGGTCTGGCGGGGTCGCTAGGACGCGAGGCGGCCGCCGTAAGAGCGCCCGCGTCCGTGGTAGGACTTCTGCGCCTTCCGCAGCCCTTCCTCGGTCATCCCCAGCAGGAGGGCGATCTCTCGCTGGGTCAGCTCGGCCGCGCGCGCCTCGTCGACGACTTTGCCGCGGCGTTCGCGCAGCTCGTCCGCTTGCGCGAGCTGCTGGCCGATGCGACGGAGCTCCTCACGGATGGCGTCCGCGTCCTTGTTAGCCATGCGCCCCAGCATCCCCAACCAAGTTGGGTCTGGTTGCCGCGGCGCGCCGTAACCGCGAAAGTGGTTATATTCATCCAGCTGAGAGGAGCGCTGATGACCGGACGGCACCTCACCACGGCGGACGTCGCCGAGAAGCTCGGCGTGTCCGTCGTCGCGGTCTACAAGATGCGCTCCATCAGCAACAAGCTGCGCAGAGCCGGCCAGGAGGGTCCTCTGCTCCCCGAGCCGGTTGCCATAGAAGGCAACTCCCCGCTCTACGACGAGGCCGCGATCGACGCATTCGCGCAGGAGCGCGCGCGCAGGGCGCCCTCGCAGCGCGGCCGCCGGCCGCGACTGATGCCGGGACTGGCGCGCGATGCGGCTTTCGCGGAGCGGTTGCGGGCGGCGATCGCGGACGGGGCGGGGGCGCCCGAGGTTCCCACGCAGGCGGCTCTGATCGACCTGCTCGGCTTGAACGTCGTCACGTTCGGTGAGCGGATGCGAGGGCGCACCCGCTGGACCGACGCCGAGCTCGAGGTGATCAGGCGCACCCTCGGTGTCGACACGACGGATGCGAACGAGGTCGTAGACCGCGCTCGCGCGGCCAAGCGTCAGGCGCGCGCGGCGAGATCCCACGCGGGTTCGTAGCGGCTTCACGACATGCTCCCGCTCTCGTCGCTGGCTTGCTGGGCAGCGCAGGTTGAGAGCGTGTCCACGAGCGCACCGCGGTCGGCTTCGTCGACCGCGAGGTGCCAGGTGTCGACGATCTCCGTGTAGCGGGCGACGTAGGTGCACACGTAGTCGGCGTTCGATGGCAGCCACAGGGCTGGCCCGTGGTCGTTCTTGGCCGCATTCGTGTTGCCATCGACGGCGACGATGTTGTCGAACGAGTTGGCGAACTGAATGCGCTGCTGCTCGGTCCACGCCCACGCGCCCCCGGCGTGCGCCGCCGAAAGGCTGACGATGTGGTCGATCTGGACGCCGGAGCTTCCCGGGGCTCCAGGGGCGGCGATCCGGTCGTGCTCGAACTCAATGCGTGTGCCCGTGTACGGATCGGGGTCGAGCACGCCGGAGAGCACCGTGCAACCGTCACGGACGACGTCCTGCAGCTGGACGGCGAGGAGATCGTCTCGCTGATCGCAGCCGTTTCCCTCGATGTCGATCCAGCGCTCGCCGAACGTGGCGCGGCGATACTCGGGAATCTCCTCGGTGGGATCGATCAGCGGCAGCTCCTGCGCGACTGCGGCGAGCGCGGTGTAGTCGTAGGTCGGGTCCGGGGCGGGTGCCTGCGGGCGCGTCCATGTGTCGATCCAGGAGGTGATGCCCAGCTGGTGGGCGCCGAAGCCGAGCGCGAGAGCTGCGACCGCGGCGAGGGCTGTGCTGGCGCGGCGGGTGCGTCGGTTCATCTGCGCTCCTTTGCCTGTGCGGTGTCGGCTTGGTCGAGCAGCAGTATGGTTCGGGCGATCTGGGTGCGTGCCTCGTCGATGACCTCGAGGGTTTCGTCGTCGGCGTCGAGCTCTGAGAGTGCGTGGCTCTGGCGGCGGAGCTGGTCGCCGAGGTGGAACATGCCGGCACTGAGGAGGACCTCGGCGAGCGCGGCCGCGCGGGCGCCTTGGTGGTCGGCGCTGACGGCGAGGTCGTCGATGATCTCGATGAGGGTTGCGCGGGATCCCATCGTTGGGTCTTCTCCTGGAGTGAGCTCGCGGAGCGCTTCACGGTTGAGCAGCGTCTGGAAGAGCCTGTGCATCCGTTGGGTGAGGGGGCGGCCGTCGCGGCGGGTGCAGTTGAGCGCGAACTCGCGGAAGCTCCATCGGACGGTGACGGGTGTGCCGGTCTGGATGGTCATGGCTTCCTGGAGGCGCACGGCGATGTCGGTCATCAGTGCTCCTCGGTTCGGCCCAGGTGGGGGATCTGCTTGAGGTGGGCGCCGCGGCCGTTGCCGAGCTGGGGGGAGATCGCGCAGCTGGGCAGGTGCAGTCTCGCGTTCGGCCCGTGGCCTGCTGCCGCGTGGGGTGTGGGCTGCCGCGTTGGCCGGGTGTGCCGGGCGCCTCGCTGAGTCAGCGGGAGGGGGTTGAAGCGCAGCGACAGGGCCCAGCGATGGCCGCCGAGCGCGCGGACGACCCGCAGCCACTCTCCCTCTTTGGTGGAGTCGATGGTGAAGGTGTTCGGCTGGTCAGACATCTGCGGCTTCTTTCGGTGCGAAGGGGCTGTTCTTGGCGTCGCGGAGCATCTGCCGGGTGATCGGCTCGGTCTCCTCGAGCGAGGCGAGCGAGAAGTAGTGGCGGCGGGCGCGGGCCGCTTCGGTGCAGGTGAGCAGCTGGCGGTTGCCGTGGTTCGGGCATCCTCCCTTGCTGCGGCATCCGGCCAGGTAGCCGGCGGTGGTGCCGTGCAGGGCGGCTTCGAGGATGTCGAGCGTCTTGCTCATCAGGCGGCCTGCCGGAGTCCGAGGTCGTCACGGTCGCGGTCGATGGTGCGGACGTCGACGCCGAGCAGGTCGCTGAGCTGGGTGAGGCTGAGTCCGCGTTCGGTCCCGCGTCGGGTGGCTTCGAGGCGCTCGTCTCGGGTGAGGCGGACGTTCTGGCCGGCGAGAGCGAGCTCGATCGCGATCTCGTCGAGCAGGGGTTCCTGCCCGGCTGTGGGCGGTGCCGGGTCGGTGTCGATGTCGTCCCAGGCCAGCGGCGGCAGCCAGCCGTGCCGGCGTGCGACCGTGAGTGCGTAGGAGCGGCCGACCCGCTGCGCTCGGGTGTGGGTGGGGGGCTGCTGGTCCCAGAGCTCGTCGTAGAGCGCGGCGATGTCGTCGTGGACACGGATGTCCACGTAGGCGCCTTCGAGTGCCTTGTTGACCTTCCAGCGCGGGTAGCCGAGTCGGCGTGCGATCTCGTGGTGGTTCCATCCGATCGCGGCCAGAGCCTGGAGGCGCCGGCGGGTGCCGCGGCCGTTGACTCGGCCCTGCGCGGCGAGAGTGCTGCTGTCGGGGGTGACTGCGAGGAGTTTGCGGGCGGTGGCGCCGGTGACGAACCGTGCCGTCTCGCTGTTGAGCAGGCGACGGACCGTGGCGCCGCCGACGCCGGCGCTGATGGCGATCCGTTCGGGGATCATCCCGGTGTCGACCAGTGCCTGCAGGTGCTGCCGGATCGGCTCGATGGGTTGGTGCGCGTCCTGGTATCGCCCGTAGGCCAGGAGACGGTAGCGGTCGCGGCGGCGGCGCGCGTTGCCGTCCATGCAGGCGCGGCACCCGCAGAGGTGGACGACGTAGCAGGTGGAGGTCAGCCCGTGCTTGTGGTCCGGCGGGCAGGTGTGGGTCCGCATCTTCTCCTCCTCACAGATGGTTATATTCCCGAATATAACCCGTTCCCGAGGGTTTGGAACCCCCTCACTGCTAAGGGGTGGCCCCAGAGGCTCGAAGTCGACAATCTGAACGAGCTACAACGTTTGTTGCGGTTTCTCGCTACACTGTGCGCATGGCAGGATCAACTTTCGCTCGTCTGGGCGAGCTCGCGTCACAGCGTTGGGGCCTGGTGACCACCGCCCAGGCGCTCGAGGCTGGCGTGGCGCGCCCGACCCTGACGCGCCTCGCCAACAGCGGCGCGCTCATCCGCGTCGCGCGCGGCGTCTACCGCCTCGCCGGCGCGCCAGAGCACGAGCAGGAGGCGATCCTCGCGACCTGGCTCGCCCTCGGCGGCGCCGACCGTCCCCGCACAGACACCGGCGTCCCGCCCGTCGTCGCCGCAGGCCAGACGGCCGCGCAGCTGCATGGCATCGGCGACTGGTTCCCCGGGCCACTCGAGTTCGTCGTTCCCACCCGCCGCGGTACCCGCCTGGACGGGGTGCGGCTCCGCACCCGCGAGCTCGCGCCCACCGAGGTGGTCTCCGTCGACGGGATGCCGACCATGAGCGTCGAGCGCACGATCGCCGACCTGATCGAGCAGTGGGTCGACCGCTCCCTCGTCGCCGATGCGCTCGCCGACGCCGCGGACGCGGGAAAGCTGCTCTCCCCCGCCCGCCTGACCGAGTATCTGGAGCCGCTGGCCAAGCCCAACAAGTACCCCTCGGGTGCCGCGCTCGCGGCTGATCTGCTCGCTCTTGCGGGCGTCGACGCGGTGGTGCCGGCCGATGCCTGAGCCCGACGGCTACAAAGACTGGACGGGGCTTGCGCAGGCGATCAAGGCGGCCGCGACGAAGGCAGCCGGTGACGGCGCGAGCGCGCTGGATGTGAATGCGCAGATCGTGCAGGCACAGCACGATCGTTTCCTCAGCCGGGTCTTTGCGGAGGGGGAAGAGTCCGAGTGGCTGCTCAAGGGCGGCACGGCGATGCTCGCCCGGGTGCCGAAGTCACGGTCGACGAAAGACCTGGATCTGGCCTCGACCGGCGCCGCCGATCTGGATGCCGCGCAGCAGGCGCTCGAGCAGGCAGCCGCGCGTGATCTCGGCGACCATGTGCGGTTCCAGCTCACCCGTGCCCGTGCGACCGGGCGAGGAGAGAACCAGCCGGGTGTCGCGACCCGGCGCCTGGTGTTCACATGTCTGGACGCGAACACCGGCCGGAGGATCTCCGACATCCCCATCGACGTGGTCGTCGGCCCTCCCCCGGTCGGCCGCGTCGAGACGATCGAGCCGTCGACGCGGCTGCAGCTGGGGCGGCCGGTCCCGTCGCACCCCTACCGGCTGTTCCCGATCTCCGATCAGGTCGCGGAGAAGGTCACTGCGACGATGAGCACCTACAACGGCCGCCCCAGCAGCCGCGCGAAAGACCTGGTGGACATCGTCACCATTGCACGCACGCAGCGCGTCGACCTGCGCGAGCTGCAGATGGCCATCGACGCGAAGCGTGCACTGTCAAAGCTCGACTCGTTCACTACGTTCACGGTCCCGGACGGTTGGGACGGTCCCTACCGGGTGCTCGCGGCCGGCACGCCCTCAGCCGGCGGGATCACCGATCTGGGTGAGGCCGTGGCTCTCGCGCGTCAGCTGATCGATCCCGCGCTCGCCGACGCGCCCGTGCAACCGGGGACGGTCTGGGTCCCTGGCTCAGGCTGGACACAGAACCCTCCGCCGCCGGAGCCGGGCGGCAGCGGATCCCCTTCGGGGGAGGTCCACGTGCGCGCGCACGTGCGCTCCGGTTATCCCGTCACGGAGCACTGGCGCGCAGCGCGCGGCTCAGCCCAGGAGTGACCGCGTCAGTGCGCCGCGTCGTACGCCTCGAGGATGGACGCGGGAACCCTGCCGCGATCGCTGACCTGGTGTCCGTTCTGACTGGCCCATTCACGCACCGTGTTGAGATCGGCCCGTCCGCCCCGCGACGTCCTCGCCGGACGCCGGGTGGCTGCGCCGATGCGGCGCGCGCTCTTGGCCCAGGCCTCGAACTCGAGATCGATCTCGAGTTGCTTTCCGTCGATCGCGAAGGTCGCGGGATCGAGCCGCTCGCCAGGTCGCGCACACCACCGCGAAGGGCGGCGTCATCGCGATGACGAAGTCGCTCGCTGCGGAGGGCGCCCGCTACGGCGTCCGCGCGAACTCGATCTCGCCTGGCTTCGTCAGCACCCCGGCGACGGACAAGGCGGTGGATGCGGAGGGCAAGGCCTGGCAGGTCGGCAACGCGCTCATTCAACGCCCCGGCACGGGCGAGGACATCGCGTACATGCCGCTCTACCTGGCCTCCGACGAGTCCTCTTGGGTGACCGGACAGAACTACAGCGTCGACGGCGGCGCGACCGCCGGGTGGCGGAACGACAGCGAGACGGACCGACTGGCCGCGAAGAACGGCTGACACGCGGGTCGCGGCGCGACCGGTGACGGACGTGAGGCACGGTGTCAGCTGACACCGTGCCTCCCGTCCGTCGTGGCCACCTCGTCTAAATCGCGAGGTACCCGCCGTCGACGGCGAACTGCGCGCCGGTCGCGAAGGCGGCCGCGTCGGAACCGAGCCACGCGACCATCTCGGCGATGTCGTGCGGCGTGCCGAGTCGGCCGATCGGGTGCTTCGTCAGCAGCGCGTCCTTGAAGCCGGGGTAGGTCTCCTCCAGCGCGTCTATCATTGGCGTCTGGATCACCCCGGGCAGCACTGCGTTCACGCGGATGCCTTTGTCGGAGTACTCCACCGCGGCGGCTCGGGTGAGGCCGATGACGCCGTGCTTCGACGTGACGTAGGCGGACTGGTGGGCGATGGCGACCTGCCCGAGGGACGAGGCGGTGTTGATGATGGATCCGCCGCCCTGCGCCAGCATCTGCGGGATCTCGGCCTGCACGCCGGTTCAATATTCCGCACAGAGGAAGTTGGCCCCACGGCGTTACTGCAGTCAATCGTTCTGTTGCGCAAGCCCCCGCAGGTAAGCACGTGCGTCGTCGAGGCTGACGACATCGCCGTACTTCGCGTCGATGTCAAAGAGGCTGGCCAGGTGCGGAAGGGCTGCCCGGTCGCCGACTGCCTCTTCGACGACGATGGTGTGGAAGCCGTAGGAGCAGGCGTCAACCGCCGAGGCGCGCACGCACCCACTGGTGGTGCAGCCGACGATGATGATGGTGTCGACACCCCGTGAGATCAAGCGTGCGGCGAGATCAGTTCCGAAGAAGCAGGATGCGTACTTCTTCACCAGGGTCATCTCGTGGGGCAGCTGGCCCAGCCTGCTGTCGACCTCCACCCATTCGCTGCCCTCCACCAACAGGTGGTTGGACGGGATCTTCTTGATCCAGAGCCCCGCCTCCTGCAATTCGGTGTCGTACGCGACCGTCGAGAAGAAGATGGGGATCTCGAGTTCACGGGCGGGGACGAGTAAGGCATTGGTGGCGGCCAGCTGTGACTCCAGTTCGCCTGACAGGGGCGAACGGCTGTCCGTGAATCCGGTGATCAAGTCGACGATCAGCAGCGCCGGCTTCTCGCCGTAGCCGATCCGGCCGCCCAATCCCTTGGCCTTGAACTCGTCGCGCAGCCGTGCGTACTCATCGATCAGCTCCGTATTCGTCACGAATCGGCTCTCCTGTTCCCCGTCGACTGATAGTGCGCCGCGATGGCATCGCTCGTCGTCACCCAGACACCATCGTGAGACGTGATGTGCTCGAGGGCCCGATCAAGGTAGCGGTGGCGGAACGGCTGGCCGACGATGAACGGGTGCAACGGCAGCGACATGACGCGACCCGAGTGCTCGGAGTCTGAATAGAGCTGATCGAACTGGTCGATCACCGCTTCCAGGAACTGCGGGCCGGTATAGCTCTTACTCACGAACATCGTCACATCGTTGAGTTCTATCGTGTAGGGAACGCTGAACATCCCGTCGACGTTCAGCGGATACGGCTGATCGTCGTTCGTCCAGTCCAGGACGTAGTCATACCCCAGCTCCCGAAGGATCCGGCTGCAGCATCGCGGTACCGCCGAAGATGCTCGTGGAGGGCTTGTCGATCTGATAGTGCTCGATGTTCAGCCCGACATAGAACGCCACTCGGGCCCCATTCGGCCACGAAATCGTCGGTCGCTCCGTGATCGGGCTGTAATCGAAGCGGAAAGTGTCAAGGCGGGTGAGACAGATTCCGTCAGGCGGTCTGTATGAGGGCCTCCTGTGAGGGCTGGTTGATCCAGGCGGCCTCGGGCAGCTTGGGCGCCTGGGGTCGGCGGTGGCCGAAGCGCTCGGGACGGGCGGCGTAGGCCGCGTCCAGGGTGGCCTGGCGCTGGGCGCGGACCTGCCCGGCGGTGCCGAAGTGGACGCTGGCGGGGGTGTGCAGCCCGATCCCGCAGTGGCGGTGCTCGTGGTTGTAGTAGGCGAAGAACTGCTCGGCGAACGCGCCGGCGTCGGCCAGGGACCCGAAGCGCTCGGGGAAGACCGGGGCGTACTTCAGCGTCTTGAACGCCGCCTCGCTGTAAGGGTTGTCGTTCGACACGTGCGGGCGGGAGTGCGACCTGGCCACCCCGAGGTCGACGAGCAGCTGAGCGACCGGTTTGGAGGTCATCGAGGTCCCGCGGTCGGCGTGGATCGCCTCCGGCACGCCATGGATGCCCATGGCGTGCTCGAGCAGGTTCTTGGCGATCTCGGCGTCCTCGCGGGCCGCGATGGTCCAGCCCACGACGAACCTGGAGAAGATGTCGAGCACGACGTACAGGTCGTAGTACACGCCCCGCTCCGGCCCCTTGAGCTTTGTGATGTCCCAACTCCACACCTGCCCCGGCGCCGTCGCGACGAGCTCGGGCCGGGTCCGGGGCGGGTGGCTCGCCTGCCGGCGCCGTTCCCCGGCCATGTCGTGCTCGCGCAGGATCCGGTGCATCGTGGACATCGAGCACAGGTAGGTGCCCTCGTCCAGCAGCGTGGCCCAGACCTGGGCGACCGACTTGTCCGCGAACCGCTGGCTGGTCAACACGGCCAGCACGTGGGCCCGCTCGGCGGCGGACAGCTTGTTCGCCGGTGCCGGCCGCGGTGTCCGTGGACGTGGCGGTGGCGGGTTCTTGGCCCGGTAGTGACTGGCGCGGGAGCGACCCAGCAGCGCGCACGCAGCCGCGGTGCCGACGTGCTCGGCCAGCCCGTCGACGGCCGGGTTGATCACCGCGGCGACCGCGGCGGCTTGTCCGCGCTCTCGGAGAGCGTCTCCAAGAGCGCGTGTGCTTTTCCCATCAGGTCCAGCGCCGCCCTGGTCTTGGCCAGCTCGGCCTCGGCCTTCTCCGCCCGGGCCCGTAGCGCCTGCAGCTCCCGCTCGCGCCGGTCCCGCGGCTTGCTGCCCAGCCCGGACAGCGAGCCGGCGGCCGCGGCCTTGCGCCACTCGATGATGTGGGAGGTGTACAGGCCCTCCCGGCGCAGGATCTCCCCACGCCCAGAGCGGTCCGCGGCGTCGTACTCGGCCAGGATCGCCGCTTTGAACTCGGCGGTGAACGTCCGCCTCTTGGGCCGGTCAGCACGAGGAGCCATAGCCCCATCATCGGTGCCGACGTCAGCAACCGTCATC
Source organism: Microbacterium kunmingense (assembly GCF_023155745.1). Taxonomy (GTDB): domain Bacteria; phylum Actinomycetota; class Actinomycetes; order Actinomycetales; family Microbacteriaceae; genus Microbacterium; species Microbacterium kunmingense. The sequence goes on along the minus strand of NZ_JAKNUS010000017.1, from coordinate 9,259 downwards.
GTCATCTCAGTATTGGTCCGTTCTCGCCCCGTGCAGTGCGAAGGTCAGCAGTGCTGGTGTCTCACCCCATCCTGACGCACAGGGCTCGAGCGGGAGCGCTTGTTCAGTCGCGCGTGGATCTTCGTGGGTCACGAATCAGAGATCCCTCAGCCCGGCGACTACGTGGTGCGGCGAGTGCTCGACGACTCGTTCATCGTGGTGCGCGACGAGAGTGGCTCCGTCAAGGCGATGTTCAACATGTGCCTGCACCGAGGAATGCAGGTGTGCCGGGCGGAAATGGGCAACGCCTCGCACTTCCGCTGCCCGTATCACGGCTGGTCGTACCGCAACGACGGACGAATCGTGGGGCTGCCGTTCCACGAAGAGGCGTACGGTGGCGAGGCTGGCTTCAATCGCAAGGGAGCCCGCCTGCTTCCGGCGCCGAGCCTCGACAGCTACAACGGGTTGATCTTCATCAGCATGGATCCGGATGCGCCACCGCTGATCGACTACCTCGGCGATTTCGCTTTCTATCTCGACTACTACACGAAGCAGAGCTCCTCGGGCATCGAGCTCCGCGGCCCGCAGCGCTGGCGGGTGAAGGCGAACTGGAAGATCGGCGCAGAGAACTTCGCCGGCGACATGTACCACACGCCACAGACCCACACCTCGGTGGTCGAGATCGGCCTCTTCCGCGAACCGAAGGCGGAGAAGCGTAAAGACGGCAACACGTACTGGGCGGGCAACGGCGGAGGCACGACCTACAAGCTTCCGGAGGGAACGCTCGAGGAGCGGCTGCGCTACGTGGGCTACCCCGACGAGATGATCGACCGGATGAAGGAGGTCTGGTCCCAGGACCAGCTCAATGTGATCGGCGAGAACGGCTTCATGATCTCGGCGGCCTCGATCTTCCCGAACATGAGCTTCGTGCACAACTGGCCGAAGGTGGAAGACGGCGACGACGTGCTCCCGTTCATCTCGATCCGTACCTGGCAGCCGATCAGCGAGAACGAGACCGAGGTGCTTTCCTGGTTCGCCGTCGACGCAGCGGCACCGGAGGAGTTCAAGGCTCTGTCGTACAAGGCGTACCTGATGTGCTTCGGCAGCACGGGGATGTTCGAGCAGGACGATGTGGAGAACTGGGTGTCCCTTACGAACACCGCGAAAGGGAATATGGCGCGGCGCTTGCTGCTGAACAGCCGGATGGGCGTGCTGAAAGACGGCAGATTCGTCGTGGAGCCGCTCGGACCGGACGCGTTCTCTGGCCCGGGCGTGGCCCACGTCGGTTACGGAGAGTACAACCAGCGGCATCTGCTCGAGCGCTGGGCGGACTACCTCGAGACGGAGCCGACCGCGCTGATCATCTCGTCGGTGGGGATGCCGGAGGGGCTGTCATGACCGAGGCGCGCTGGGTTCGACTGAAAGAGTCGCCGCTCGGAGCACATACGACCAAAGCCACGCGGGTGGGGAGTTCGTTGTCGTTCTCGGACGGCCTGCATCTGGAGACGCACAGGTGGCTCGTCGAAGAGGCATACATCCTCGACGAGCAGCGGTACGAGGACTGGCTCGACCTCATCGCCGACGATGTGCACTACATCATGCCCGTGCAGGTCACTACCGCGCTCGGCGCCGGGTACTCGACGTCTCCGGGCATGGCGCATTGGGACGAGAACAAGTACTCCCTGAGCCGGCGGGTCGCCCGCTTCCTCACGGAACACGCCTGGACAGAGGATCCGCCCTCCCGGCTCCGTCACTTCGTCACGAACGTGCGCACCTTCGAGAGCGACGTCCCGGGCGAGGTCGTCGTCGATTCTGCGGTGCTTCTTTTCCGCAGTCGCGGCGACGTGCACGAGCCCGCGGTGATCTCGGCCGGCCGCGAAGACGTTCTGCGACGTGTCGGCGGCGGGTTGCAGCTCGCACGCCGAACCATCACGGTCGACGAGTCGGTCTTGCGCACACAGAATCTGGCGATCTTCCTATGAAACTCGAATGGGAAGGCGAAGAGGACGACCGCATCGCGGCCATCGCAGCAGCAGACGAACGTCAGCGGCTCGAAGACCAGCGGGTAGGGGCTCCGATCTCGATCGCCAATGAGTTCTCGGAGATCCGGGTATCTCGCGTGGAGACACGCAACGGCTCCCGGCTCCTGATCGAGTCGCCGCGATCCGGGCAGTGGGTCGCTCTCGATCCGCTCGAGCTCGAGGCGCTGACCTGGCAGACTACGGCGACGTTCTCCGCCATGATCGCCCAACCGTTCGCACCGATGTTCCCTGAGATAACGCCTGAAGAAGCAGGAGAGGAGTGACACATGCCTGTCGTGAAAGCGGATCTCGGGCTCTGTCAGGGCTACGCCAACTGCATCATGGCCGCGGGAGACTATTTCGATCTCGATGACGACGGCGTCGTGATCCTGCTCAGAACAGAGGTCGACGAGGCCGACCGGAAACGGGTCACCGAGGCGGCGAACAGCTGCCCGGTTTCCGCGCTCCGGGTGGAAGACGAATGACGACAGCGATTGTCGGTGCGTCGATCGCGGGGGTACGGGCCGCGCAGGCGCTTCGGGCAGAGGGGTATCGCGGAGACGTTGTGCTCATCGGCTCCGAGCCCGTGCTGCCCTACGACAAGCCGCCGCTGTCGAAGGGATACCTCGTCGGTGCAGGTGCAGCCGAGGTCACGCTCCTCACGGCGGCGGAGGCGCTCGAGCTTAACATCGACCTTCGTCTCGGTGTGCCGGCGGTAGGTCTGGACCGTGCGTTGTCGGAGCTCCGGCTGGCGAATGGACGGCGGGTCGGCTTCGATGACCTCGTGGTGGCGACCGGCGTCCGCGCGCGGCCGTCGCCGTGGGGTGAAGGCGAGGGAATCCATGTGCTGCGGACACTCGACGACGCAGACCGGCTGCGCGCCGAGCTAGTTCCCGATCGCAGGATCATCGTCATCGGAGCGGGCTTCATCGGCGCCGAGGTCGCCGCGACCGCTCTTGGGCTCGGAGTCGATGTCACCCTGGTCTCGGCGACACGCGACCTGATGTCACGCCGGCTCGGTGACGAGATTGGCGCCCTCTTCTCGCAGAAGCACTCCCGGCATGGCGTACATGCGGTTCTCGGACGGACGGTCGCGCAGATCGACGGTGCGAAGGGAGACTTCCGCGTGCTCCTGGATGACGGTTCCGAGCTCCACGGTGATGTCGTCGTCATCGGCATCGGGGCAGTGCCGAACGTCGAATGGCTCGAGGACTCAGGGCTCGAGATCGACGACGGTCTCGTCTGCGACGAATTCCTCACGGCACTCGGCGCCCCGGAAATCCATGCGATCGGCGATGTTGCGCGGTGGCGGCATCCGGTTCGCGGCGATCTCACCCGTCTTGAGCACTGGACGAATGCGGTCGACCAGGCGCGCTGTGTCGCGCACAACATCGCTCATCCCGACGACCGACGCTCATATCTGCCTGTCGAGTATGTCTGGAGTGACCAGTTCAACTGGAAGCTGCACATCGTCGGTCGCACGACGGCAGTCAACCCCGAGATGGTGACGGACCCTCGAACACCCGACCGGATCGCGTCTCTGTACTCTCAGAATGGTCTGTCATTCGACGGGGCAGTGGTACTGAATTGGCCCCGCGCTCTCGTCGAAGTCCGCCGGTCCATCGCAGCGGGATCGTCGCTTTCCGACGTTCGTGTACGACTGGGCCGGCTGCTCGAATCGGCGTCCGGATAGACCTGGACGGGATCGCCTTGCCCTTGATGGCGGCCCTGAGGGCCGGCAGGAACGATACAGTTTCTGTTGTGCAGAGAAATAGAGCAGCCGACGGAGTCGATGCGGCTCCGCAATACCGATCGAGTCGGTCGACAATGCCCTGAAACTCCTGCTCCTGCTCGGTGAGAAGAACGAACTTCGACTGACGGACGCCAGCAAGCACCTGGGTGTCGCGACCTCAACGGCGCATCGCATCCTCGCGATGCTTCAATGGCGAGGATTCGTGCGGCAAGACCCGCGAACGAAGACATACGGGCCAGGGCCGTCGTTGACCACGATCGCCTTCTCGGTGCTGAGAAAGATGGACATCCCGCAGATCGTGCAACCGATCCTCGAGGAACTCAGCCACCAAGCCGGCGAGACGGTTCACCTCGGCACGCTCGACGGCAACTCCACTCGCTTTCTCGCAGTCTCGGAACCGACGACGGCGGTGCGAGTCGCTTCACGGTTGGGCAAGGAGATGCCGGCCCATTGCACCTCCACGGGAAAGGTTCTCCTGGCGCAGCTCCCGCGAGAACAATTGGACCGTCTCTACCCCGACGAGCAACTCTCACAGGTGACTCCGCAGTCGATCCGTACCAAGACCGAGCTCCTCGCACAACTGGATCTTGTCGCGAAGCAGGGCTATGCAACGAACCGGGAGGAGAGCGAGGAGGGCGTGGCCTCGGTGGCCGTGGCCGTTCCCTCGGCGAGCGGGCTGCGGTTGGCGATCAACGCATCTGCCCCGGTGTTCCGCTTGCCTCCCCGCAAGGTGAAGACCCTCGTCGCACTCCTCGATGAGGCAGCCGTACGTCTGGCCGACCTGACCTCCTGAAGGCTCGTCGTCTCTTTCCCCTGCGACCTGGTGCAGGGGTCGTTCGGCGCGTTCTGAAGAGAGCTCGAGCCATGCTGGACTGTTGGCGCCGCGCAAGCTATTGTGTCTTCTAGTTAGGAACAAGTTCTGCTCAGCAGATAAATATGCGAAGAGGATGATCAATGCAGATCGTACTGGTGCACGGCGGATGGGTAGGCGGCTGGGTGTGGGACGGCGTCGCCGACGAATTGCGCAGAATGGGGCACGAGGTGATCGCGCCGACGCTGCGCGGTCTCGAAGACGGTGACGTGGACCGCTCCGGCGTCACGATGAGCATGATGGCGCGCGATCTGATCGATCAGGTAAGAGAGCTCACCCAGCTCGACATCGTGCTCGTCGGTCATAGCGGCGGAGGTCCGCTCATCCAACTCGTCGCTGAGGCGATGCCCGAGCGCATCGGCCGGGTCGTCTTCGTCGACGCCTGGGTGCTGCGCGACGGCGAGACCATTAACGACGTGCTCCCCGATCCGTTGGTCGCAGCGACGAAGGCGCTTGCGAGTCAGTCCGACGACAACACCATCGTCATGCCGCCTGAGCTCTGGGCCGCGTCTATGCAGGACATGTCCCCGTTCGAGCAGCAGCAGCTCGCCGCGCTCGAGCCGAGGCTCGTCCCAGCGCCGGCAGGCTGGTCCGATGAGCCGATCCGCCTCGACCGGTTCTGGGCGAGCAGCATCCCGTCAAGTTATGTGTTCCTCGCTCAGGACCAGGCCGTTCCCGCTGAGATCTACCAGGCCGCGGCCGGGCGGCTTGATAGTCCGCGCACGATCGAGATCGACGGAAGCCATTTGGTGATGCTCACGCATCCGGAGAGGCTCGCACGGGCCCTCGACGCCGTCATTGCCTAACAGGCCTGGGGAAGCTATGGATTCGATTTCACGCCCAGACGACGTCGCGCCGATCTCGTACACCGAACTGGCGCCGTCGGGTGCGCCTGCTCGGTGGATCGTCCTCGTGCACGGGGGTGGTGCCTCGAACGAGTACTATCTCGAGACGCCCGACGGCCGACAGGGCTGGGCGGCACGATTCGTATCGCATGGCTACGGTGTGCTGGTGGTGGACTGGCTGGGGTTGTCCTATGAGGCGGCCCAACACGTCGATGATCGTGCGGCGTCTGCGCGGCTGGACTATGAGAGCGTGTGCCGAGGGATGGGCGTGTTCCTCTCTGGTCTCGGCCGGAACGTCGTGCTGGTCGTGCACTCGATGGCAGGTCCGATTGGCTTCCGCCTCCTAGAGACGCATGGCGATCTCATCGACGGGCTCGTAGCCGTCGCTCCGGGCCCGCCTGGAAATATACAGGCGGTGCCCGAGATCGTGAGGGAGTCCGACCAGGAGGTCTCCATCCGTGGAGCGGCCATCGACTGGACCATCCCGAAGATGGGTTTCTGGGAACCCACAAGCGCCTTCGTGAACGACAAGGCCATCGGACCCAGCCGGCGGTTCCCCCGCGAGTGCATCGAGGTGTTCCGCCGCACCCTTCGGCCGATCCCGGCCCGGATGCTTTATCAGCGTCAGAACATCGGTGGGAGCCAAATGAGGATCGGGCCGACCGACGCGTTCACGAACAAGCCGATTCTCGTCTTCACGGGTGGAGCCGATACCGACCACCCCTCGCAGCTGGATCAGGACATCGTGGCCTGGCTCACCGATCAGGGCGCCGCCGTCACCTTCTGGTCGTCCGAACTGCCTCTTCTCGCTGGGAACGGCCACTCGCTGATGGTCGAAGACAATAGCGACGAGATCGCTGACGAGATCGCGCGGTGGATCACGGCGCTCTGACTCGCCACCGTATCGTCCCGGCCATTATTTCAGCCGACCCGACGTCCCCAACAGCGGAGGAGAACGCCAGTCGTTTCCTTCGTGTCACTCGAGGGAACGCTGTGCCAGCTCGTTGCCGACTACGACTTGGTCGATCGGGCCCTTGCTCGAACTCCTCATTTCATACGTCTGGCGATGGACTCAAGGGAGATGTTCGCCGACGGCCGCGTGCAACTCCAGGTCATCGGTGGACAGCTGAGGCGTCTGCCACGACGCATCGAGACGATCGGTTCGCAGCTCGAACGGAACGTTCGGGCTGAGCATAAGGATGTTCCGAGACCTCCAGGAACGCGGATGGATCGGTTCGTTGGTCGGGGAGCTGACGACCACCCTGGTTGGCGTGGCGCTTATCGTCGCTGCGGTGCTACTTTCGGTCTCGGGGGGTGGCCCCCAGCTCGCCCCGACGTCGCACTCCTACCGTTCCTAGGGGCGGGGTGGTCGGCCTCGCGGGCAGGCTCCTCGTGCTGAGGCCGCTGCGCACCTCCTTGATGCGCACCACGCTGATCGCCGGATCCTGGCAAACTATCCCGCGACGCGAATTCGCAGGGGGTGTCGGCGCGACTTTCGATCGACGTACAGTGCCGTCCGTTAACAAACGATCGGTTCGTGCGACCGAACTGTCGAACGCCTGTGCATCGCTGCGGCGAGTTCCTCATGGCGCAGTACCTGGGTTTCGCTTCCGGAAGAAGATTTCACGAACCCCAGCGACACGGTGTTGCGGTGACGTTCGACGAAAGAGAAGAAGGATGGCCCGGCGAATCCCAATCGCGCGAAGTCTCGCCTTCGAAATGACAGAAGCGCTCCTGTGCTCGCGCGTCGGTTACTTCGCACCTTCTAGGTGTGACGTTATCAATTAGGGTGATGACGACCGGTGACGGGTACCGGTACCTGCTGAACTCTGTCGTGTCCGGTGACGGCGACCGCGACGCCTCGTCTGTGTTGACGCGGTATTACGCGGAGGCCGGGACTCCTGGCTCGATGTAGCGCCGAGGGGGTCGCTACTGGTCGGTTCCGACGTTGTGTTCAACCCAGTCGCGCAGATGCTTCAACGGGGCGGCTGCGCTGTGTCCGAGGTCAGTAAGTTCGTACTCCACGCGAGCGGGAACCTCGGGGTAGACGGTGCGAGTGAGCAGGCCGTGGTCTTCCGGAAAGTGTCAAGGCGGGTGAGACAGATTCCGTCAGGCGGTCTGTATGAGGGCCTCCTGTGAGGGCTGGTTGATCCAGGCGGCCTCGGGCAGCTTGGGCGCCTGGGGTCGGCGGTGGCCGAAGCGCTCGGGACGGGCGGCGTAGGCCGCGTCCAGGGTGGCCTGGCGCTGGGCGCGGACCTGCCCGGCGGTGCCGAAGTGGACGCTGGCGGGGGTGTGCAGCCCGATCCCGCAGTGGCGGTGCTCGTGGTTGTAGTAGGCGAAGAACTGCTCGGCGAACGCGCCGGCGTCGGCCAGGGACCCGAAGCGCTCGGGGAAGACCGGGGCGTACTTCAGCGTCTTGAACGCCGCCTCGCTGTAAGGGTTGTCGTTCGACACGTGCGGGCGGGAGTGCGACCTGGCCACCCCGAGGTCGACGAGCAGCTGAGCGACCGGTTTGGAGGTCATCGAGGTCCCGCGGTCGGCGTGGATCGCCTCCGGCACGCCATGGATGCCCATGGCGTGCTCGAGCAGGTTCTTGGCGATCTCGGCGTCCTCGCGGGCCGCGATGGTCCAGCCCACGACGAACCTGGAGAAGATGTCGAGCACGACGTACAGGTCGTAGTACACGCCCCGCTCCGGCCCCTTGAGCTTTGTGATGTCCCAACTCCACACCTGCCCCGGCGCCGTCGCGACGAGCTCGGGCCGGGTCCGGGGCGGGTGGCTCGCCTGCCGGCGCCGTTCCCCGGCCATGTCGTGCTCGCGCAGGATCCGGTGCATCGTGGACATCGAGCACAGGTAGGTGCCCTCGTCCAGCAGCGTGGCCCAGACCTGGGCGACCGACTTGTCCGCGAACCGCTGGCTGGTCAACACGGCCAGCACGTGGGCCCGCTCGGCGGCGGACAGCTTGTTCGCCGGTGCCGGCCGCGGTGTCCGTGGACGTGGCGGTGGCGGGTTCTTGGCCCGGTAGTGACTGGCGCGGGAGCGACCCAGCAGCGCGCACGCAGCCGCGGTGCCGACGTGCTCGGCCAGCCCGTCGACGGCCGGGTTGATCACCGCGGCGACCGCGGCGGCTTGTCCGCGCTCTCGGAGAGCGTCTCCAAGAGCGCGTGTGCTTTTCCCATCAGGTCCAGCGCCGCCCTGGTCTTGGCCAGCTCGGCCTCGGCCTTCTCCGCCCGGGCCCGTAGCGCCTGCAGCTCCCGCTCGCGCCGGTCCCGCGGCTTGCTGCCCAGCCCGGACAGCGAGCCGGCGGCCGCGGCCTTGCGCCACTCGATGATGTGGGAGGTGTACAGGCCCTCCCGGCGCAGGATCTCCCCACGCCCAGAGCGGTCCGCGGCGTCGTACTCGGCCAGGATCGCCGCTTTGAACTCGGCGGTGAACGTCCGCCTCTTGGGCCGGTCAGCACGAGGAGCCATAGCCCCATCATCGGTGCCGACGTCAGCAACCGTCATCGTCATCTCAGTATTGGTCCGTTCTCGCCCCGTGCAGTGCGAAGGTCAGCAGTGCTGGTGTCTCACCCCATCCTGACGCACAGGGGGCGGCTGGACGATCTCACCGAGTGGGCGCATGGTTTCACCGGCCGGGCCCAGTCGTTCCCCGGCTACCGGGCCTGGAGTCCCGCGGGGTGGTGGTCTTTCGGGCCCGCGGCGTCGTGACCGCGACGGGGTGAGCCATCGTGCGATGGTCAGTGAGAACGACCAAGAACTCACACAGAAAGACGACACCGCACGATGGC